>CAZBRD010000004.1:0-342567 GCA_964494205.1 uncultured Phycisphaeraceae bacterium
GTACCTGCGATCGAAGGCAGCCTGAGCCAGTTTCCCTATAAGGTGGAGCTATTTACTTTAGCTCCAGTGGGCTTACGAATTGTTTTGCGATTTCAAGGAGCTTGTCCGCCATTTGAACAGTCTTTTTTGAACCACGTGACTCCCAATATGCCCTGTCCGTTGCTTCGTGAACCTCCTCGTCCTCATCGACAAGACCCAGAGTCATCTGGTTGACGACTGTCGTGAAAACTAACCCCACTCTCCCGTCAAATCGAAGTGCACTCATTCGAATGGCAATAATCGGAATCATTCCATTGAAAAGATTGATCACATTCAAGAAACGGCTGGTAATGTCTTCTGCAACCAGAACTGCAACGTGGTCGTACTGAGGATATCGCTTTCTTTCGATGTCCCAATATTCGATGGTCCTAACGATATGACTCTCATTCGTAGAACCAAGCTGAATTTCAACTTCATAACGAAGTTTGGTATCTGCGTCTTGCAGCAATAGATCAAGTCGTCCGGCGCGCGGTTGAATTCTCTCTTTGTCTTTCAGAACAATGTCGCCCAACCCAAGAATCGACGGATCTTCGGCGATCCGGTCTTGAACCCATCGCTCGCTGAGTTCAGGGTGGTCCTTAATAGACAACTGCTCAAATTTTGCGAACTCAAACACAATTGGCTCCGTATTTTGGCCAGACCGATTACAAGAATTGATGACCTGATTTGCTTATACTTGAATTGTCTGCAAATCGTCAACGGTGTAAAAAGAACCCGGGCGGTGACTGCCGGGAAAGCAGTGCACCGCCCGATCTATTGTGACGTCGTCGATGTACACCATGACAAATCGACGACGGCTAGTGAGTTACGATCGCTCTTGAATCCTCGCCTGGCTCAAGCTGAAATCAGCCAAATCTATATCACCGTCTCCATCGACGTCGTTACGGTCGCAGGGAGTTCCGCCGACGCTGGCCAGCGGGCCGGTGAGACAATTCACGAAGGGATTCTTCGCGTTTGAACCAGATTTGTCGCCGGGTTGTGCAGAAGCGCCCGATTCAACCGGGTGCGTTCCTGTCGTGGCGATCCAAACCCTTGCAGACACTGCTAATGCTAGGCAAGCGGCCAGCGATGTGGCAACCCAGCGGAGATTTCTCAGCGAGGTTCGCGCGGGCGCAGGCGAGTGAAGCAGAGCGCGGGCGTCGACCTGAGTGGGTCTAAAGACGCCGGCAACGTCCGCATTGCGATGCTCAAGCAGCAATCTTTCGGCGGGTTCAAGATGGTGTTGATCGTGACTCATAGTAAATCTTTGTGACTTTCCATTTCATTAGTCGCAAAAAGCAGGGTTCGGCGCGAACTAGCGGCCCAATTTTCGATTCATCAAGGTTTTCAGACGTTCGAGGGCCTGCTTCCAGCGGGAGCGGAGCGTGGATTCGCTCCAGCCGAGGGCTGCGGCGGCGTCCTGCCAGCGGCGTTCGGTAATGGCTGATAATTGGGCCAGCATCAACTGATCGCCGGATTCGAGTGCTGCAAGCGACTCGTGCAGCGCTTCGAGTTCTTCAAGGTCCGATAATAATTTGCCTTGATCGACTACTTTGGGATCGTCCCGAGGTACGGCGTCTACGGACTCCAGAGAACTTGCTGCTTCGCGAGGGTTACTCACCCGGCGGATGGCGGAAATGGTCTGATTGCGCGCAGTTTGGGACAGGAACGCTGGTACGGAATCCGGCGATTGGCCGCCCTGCCGCCGCATGGATTCGATGAAGCCAGTCCAAACAGTCGCGGCAATGGAATCGATCCATTGCGGATCTGCGGCTGCCCACTTCGCACTTAGCTTGAAGATGGTGTAGCGGACGAGGCGATCGTAGCGAGCCATGAGAGTACGCAGAGCGGCTTCATCCCCCCCAAGCATGCTTTTGATAAGGAAACCGTCCGACGGTTCGGTGGGGTTCTTCGCATTTTCGCGCTTACGACCGGCCATAGGTTAATTATCGAGAAGATACGGAGGTCGGCAAAGCGCCTTGTGCGCGTCGTCACGTGCTATTCAACCTGTCGACAATCCACGCGCACGTTTGTCGCGACATCTTGTCGCCATTCTCTGTCTTGATTTTTGCCCTCCTGGTCGCGGGAAATTGCCTGCGTGCGAGCCTGTGCGCGAATCGTGAACAGAGTCGCAGGGTCCCCGCCGCGACAATCTGGCAGAGGCATCGATAAACCGCTCCTTCGTGCAGCGGATGCAATTATTTCTTGATTCGGCGTTCTGGCACGCACTTTGCCCTACTAGAACTCGGCTGACGATTGAACGAACAAACGATTCATCCGACAGCCAACCGCAAGTTAGGAGTGCCGTGCGGTGGCACTCGACGCCCGGCGTACAAGAGTTTTTCAGAAGAAGGTAACGCACGCAATGTTGTGTGCGATCCCAAGAGTTGAAGCAGATTTACGAAAGGAGTCCCTCCCATGACACTTACCAAGAGCATCAGCATTCTTTCCCTGGCCGTTGTGACAACCATTGGCACTTTGGCGCTGACAAGCCCATCGTATGGCGTTCCGACCACTCCGGATCGCGATCGTCCAGGGTATGTTCAAGGAATCGTCTACAACTACGACGGAAAAGCGGTCAGCGATGCCACGATTGAGGTCAGGCACTTCGGGGATCGCAGAGCGGTTGCGACCATGAAGACAGACGCAAACGGCGTGTTCAAGGTAAGTGATCTGCAACCTGGACGTTATGAGGTGAAGGCAACGCATCGCGTCGAGGGGACGGCCACGGTTCGCTTCGAAGTTCGATCGGGGCACATGACCAAAGTTCGGATCGTGTTTGATCGTCGCTGATCGAAGCCGTGAAGTTAGCGGTTATCAAAAAGATTCGCGGGATGAGCGAGAGTTCATTCCGCGAATCTTTTTTGTGGGAAGAGAGTATATTGCATCGTTTCAAGAAGATGCCGATCGCATGCCGTTCTTATTTCACCACGGCCAAGCGGCCGCTTGACCGTGCCACCCATAGACTTCGTCGAGAAGTAGTTGCGGCGAAAGTTAGTTGAACCATCTGCAGCGGATAATGGTCCAAAGGGCGGGGAGGCCGTCGCGCCAGCTGATTTTCTTGCCTTCGTCGCGACTCCGGCCACTGTAGCTGATGCCGACTTCGTAGACGCGCCAGTGTTTGCCGTGCCTGTTCTTGCGGGCGATTTTGGCGGTGAACTCCGGCTCGAAATCGAAGCGATTGGCGCGAAGAACCATTCCGTCCAAAACTTCGCGTTTGAAGGCTTTGTAGCAGGTCTCCATGTCGGTGAGGTTGAGGTTGGTGAACATGTTGGAGAGTTGCGTAACGATGAGATTGCCGACGCGATGCCAGTAACGGTCGGCACGGCGGAAGTTGCCGCCGATGAAGCGCGAGCCGTAGACCACGTCTGCACGGTCATCGAGAATGGGCTTCAACACGATCGGATAATCCTGCGGGTTGTATTCGAGATCGGCGTCCTGAATGATGATGATTTCGCCGGTGGCTGCTGCGAAACCTGCTCGGAGAGCTGCACCTTTGCCCTGATTCACCGGCTGCAACTGGACCTTGATGTCTTCGTTCGGCCAGCGCGCTTTCAGCTTCGGGTACAGGTCGCGCGTGCCGTCGCTCGATGCGTCGTCGACCATGACGATTTGGCGCTTGAGGCCCGTCTCAACAGCGAGCACGCGCGAGAGGAGCTCTTCGAGCGTCTTGGCCTCGTTGAACACGGGAATAACGATGGAGAGAGTGTTGTACACGATTGGAAATTATGAAGCGTCGAAGACCGAGAAGCCGCGGGCGATGAGGTCCTGAATGTCGATCATGCCGGCGAGGCGATGATCGGCGTCGACCACGGGAAGTTCGTCGATGGCGTACTGGCGCATGGTGCGAATGGCATCGACCACTTTCGTTTCCTGCTCGACGAATTTGGGGGATTTGGTCATCACGTCCGAAACCATGAGGTCTTTCAAACCATTTCCGGAACTTATCAGGCGGAAGAAGTCTCCCTGCGTCACGATGCCGACCATGCGATTCGACGAATCGACTACGGCTGCGGCACCTGCGCGACGCGGTGCGGAGCGAATGGCGTTGTAGCACACCGCGAGCGTCTCACTTTCTAGTACGCTCGGGCAGTCGGGACCGGTTCGCATGATTTCGCGACATTTCATGAGGAAGCGTCCCAGTGCGCCGCCGGGGTGATAGCTGGCGTACTGCTCGGGTTGGACGCCGCGAAGCTCCATGGTGGCGAGAGCGATGGCGTCACCCAGCGCGAGCATGGCGGCTGTCGATGAACTCGGAGCGAGGCCGAGGGGGCAAGCTTCGGCGGTTTGACCGATGTCGAGAACGATGTCTGCACACTTTGCGGCTGGTGAATCCATGTTGGCTGTCAGAAGAATGATTGAGCAGCCGAGTTTCTTTAGTCGCGGGAGAAGTTCAACGAGCTCTGAGCCGCCGCTCTTGCTGAGGGCCATGACCACGTCATCGGAATGAACCATGCCAAGATCGCCGTGCAGGGCTTCGACGGGGTGGAGCGAGTAAGCGAGTGTGCCCGTGCTGGCGAGAGTGGCCTGGATTTTGGCTCCAATGAGGCCTGCTTTGCCGACGCCGGTCACACAAACGCGGCCATGGCATTGCAGTACCGTCTCGACGGCGCGAACGAACGATGAACCGAGACGCGAGCGGGCTTCCCTGATGGCGGCAGCTTCCGCGTCAAGGACAGCTTGGCCGCGCGCGAGGATACCATCGGACTGTCTGCGTGCGGTCTGGGGCCTGGCTGGGGTTGGATCGGCGTGGACTTTGCCCATGGCGGAAGATTATGGCGAGCTAGGGGAAGTTGTCCAATTCTTTGGGTGGCGGTTTCTCGGTGGGCGGTTCTGGCTTGATTTTCTCGGTTGAAATCGAGTCTGCGGGAACGCCGGCCGATTTCAGGGATTCAACGGCTGTTTTGATTTGTTCGTCGCTTAGCGATGGCGCGTGGCGGAGAATTACTTTCACATCCTTCTCGGTTTTGCCGGCTGTCTTGCGAAGCTGGACGACATCGACGGGTTTGATGACGGTATCGTTGCGGCGGAGCGTGCCGTCTTCCATGATGACGATCGACAACTCCTTTAGGTCGGAGCGCGGGCGGATGATGATGGTGCAGGGAGTGCCGAGCGGCGGAATCTCTTCAGTGTTGGCGACGAGCCAGAGTTGCTCGTTGCTGGACGAATGCAGATCGCGTGGGGCGATGATGGCGGTTTCGAAATCCACCACGCAGATGACGGTGCCTTCGAAATCGGCGCCAAACTTTTTCTTGTCGAAATAGCGCGAGCCGGCGAAGACCCATTCGATTGGATCGGGCGATTTGTTGGTTTTGGCATCGAGCATCCAGCGCTCGATCGGTTCAGTGCGCTCCACGCCTGCACGGGCGTATTTGACTTCGATGGATAATCGGTCGCCGGAGGCGGAATTCCATTTTTCTGTTTTTTCGTCGTAGGTGACGGGCGAGCCGAAGTCCAGACCGATGAGGCCAAGGGCTTGGAAAACGTGCAACGGGCGCGGTTTGACGATGACGATGCTCTCATGCTCTCGGGTTTGGGCAATGCAGGCGAAAAGTTCGAGCGGGCCCTCGCGAAAGACAACCTTGGCGTCGATTTCGATGTGGCGGTCGGACCAGTCGATGCGCAGGCCGGTGACGAATTCGACGGGTGGACGTTTCGCCGCGGTTTGCTCGGCGGGTTTGTCTTCAAGACCAAAGGTAGAGTGCAACGCAAATAGCGTAACAAAACAGATAATCGCTTGAAGTGAAAACGTCGCGCGGTATGACAAGTGGTGAGGCATCTGCAACAACCACCAAGGAATTATCCATGCGCGATCGTTCGTGGCGCGCACCTGACACTCCGAATCTCGCGGGGGTGCAGAAACACTGAGCACCATCGATGTCCACCACGGCCAAGCTGCTGCTTGACCGTGACACCCTCTAAACTAAGCGTAGCGACGAGCTAGTTGCGAGCAGCCGAAGCAGTACCGAAGGACGGGAACGCCGATTCCTCCTGCTCCGACTGGATGAAAATCTTCGGTTTCACGAGGATCAGAAGGGTCTGTTCGTCCTTGACCATCGAGCGCGAGTTGTAGAGTCGCTTGAGCAGCGGAATCTTGGACAAGCCCGGCACACCGGCTTCGATTTCGGTTTCGCTGGCGAGCTTCTGGCCGCCGACGAGCAACGTGCCGCCGTCGGGCACGCAGACGGTTGTCTGCAGACGCTGGCTGGAAAGTGTCGGAATCTGGATGAACGCCTGGTTGGCTGCACCACCGCCGAAGCCGCCGCCGCCCGCACCACCGCTGAACGGAATCGTCTGCAAATCGAGGAGGCGCGTGACACCCGGACGGAGGGTCATGCAGATATAGCGACGGTCGTTTTGCACGGTCGCCTGCACGTCGAGCACGGCACCGGCGTCGATCGTACCGATCTGCGGCGCTTGCGCGACGGCACCTGTAGCAACGACCGGCGTCAACTGGCTGACGAAGTTCTGTTGGATCGTGACGGCTACCCAAGAACGCTGGCCGTTGAATAGGACGAGGCGCGGGGCTGTGAGCACCGTGGTGCGCGAATCAGCCTGTGTGGCGCGGATGAGGAAGTCAACCTGAATGTTGTCGAGGAAGCTGCCGAACAGGTTGAACGCGGGGGGAATTGGAGTGCCCGCGAAGCTGCCCGGAATATCGCTACCGAGGTTGCGCGGGTCAGTGATGGAGGAAACACCGTTTGAGATCGGCACCGGCGTGAACTGCGAACCGCTGCCGCCCCCTCGTTGCGGAACCGCACCCACCGTACCAAAAGGCTGATTGCCGGCGTTGGGGTCTGCCGCCAACGCATTGCCGAAGGCAGGCGTGGCCGGGGTTGTGCCGATTTTAGAGAAGCTGCGCGGGAGGAGCACGGGCGCACCAGTGACCGCATCGGTCAACGGACCGCCGCCGGTGGGCAGGTAGTCGAAACCGGCGTTGCCGGCGTTGAGAATGATATCGAGGTCGATGCCGAGCTCTTCCAGATAGTGACTGGATACGGTGAGGAAGCGAGCTTCGATCGAAATCTGGATGGCGCGTTGCTCGCGAAGTTTGCCGAGCAGGTCGGCGATCTGCCGCTGGGCGGAAGAGTTCTGCGTGACAACCAACTGATTGTTGAACTCACGCATGCTGCCTTTGCCGGTTTGACTGAACCACGAATCTTTCTCGACGTTCGTCTGAATGAGATCCATGATCTCCTTGAGGCGATCGAGGCGTTCGGGATCGAGCGGCTCAGCTTCATCGTCGTCGTCGTCGCCGACGCGCCAGGGCTTTTCGCTCATCTGGGCGGTCGCCGAAGTCTTTAGAACCGGTCGTTTGATCTCGGCATTTCGCAGATCGCTCATCGGCGCGTCATTGAAATTAGGGACTTCCATCAGCAAGTCGGCGATGTCGTACACCGCGACGTAGGTGTGGCGATCGAGCGTTTCCTGTGTCGCGACGGAAATGACGCCGTCGCCCACGTCGTAACCAACGTCCACCATGCCTTTGCCTGCCTGGCTGAAGGCTTCGGTCAATGCGCGCTTGAGAGTGATTTCCTTGGGAAGGTTGAGGTCAATTTTCGCATCGCGCTGGACACCGGCACGCTCGAGGTCGGCCCAGTTAATCAAAATGTTCACGTCATTGGCCGTGGCGAGGCGTTCAATCACGTTCTCGAACGGTTCGCGTTTGAAATCAACCCGAATTGGTTTGTCGAGCGAGCCAAACAAAAGTGCATCGCGACGCGAGCGACCACCGCGACTTCGCTCGGGCTTGTTGATGATCTCGGGCCAATCGGAGGGATAACGAAGCTGCTCATACCACGGAATCTTGGCCTCTTCCACCTCGATGAACGTTCCTCTTTGCTGCTCATACATGGTGTCGCGGATCTTCTTCTCCCGGCGGTATTGGTTGGCGTTCTCCGCGTCATCCAGCGACCAGCGAGCGGGCTTGTATTTTGGATCAATGACGATGATCTGCTTGTAGGTGTTGATCGCGCCATCGTAGTCGCCCTCTTTCTTCATCTGGGCGGCCTGCTCCATGAGGGCTTCGATCTGGCGATCACGCTCTTCCTTTACGCGATCAATCTTTTGCTTGCGGAGTATTTCAAGTTGGACCTGAGTATCGCGGACTTTCTGTTCGTTATAGACACGCTCGTCGTTGTAGACGGATTGTTCCAACTGAGACAGCTCGTCACGAAGTGACTCATACTTGGTGACCGGTTCTGCGAACTGCTTGGATGACTCGACGATCTGACGAGCGCGAATGAGCAGTTGGTTGGCTTGGTCGAACTCGGCATTGGAAACGTGAAGGCGAATCTGACGCTCAGCGTCACGATACTCGACGACGGCGCGCTGCCAACTGATCTCAGTCTCCACGCGAACGCGAGTAAGCATATCCGAGGTGCGGCCACCGGGAGCGGCGTTTGCTACGTGATCGGCGATCAGTTGAAGGCCAGCCACCGCTTCCGGATAACCCGGAACGAGAGCCAGCGCTTCTTCGTAACGCGCGAGAGCATCGTCGTAACGTGAAGCTTCACGGAATTCGTCGCCTTCGAGCGTCAACGCGCGGGCGCGTTCGACGTCCTGCGGACGGACGGGCGGAGGCGCGGGTTGCTCAGGCTGTTGCGCCATAGGCGAGATGACCTCAACCTTTTCGGTTGTCTTTGTCGTTGCTTGAACGGACTCGCCGGGTTTCGGCTGGGTCGGTGGGGGGATAGGTTGTTCGTTCTTGGCTGCGCCACCTGCGTCGGGAGTTGCGCCCTTGACGTCGTTGAGCTTCATCTTGGCGGCGCGGCGAAGGGCTTCGCCGGAGTACTCGTTGGCGATGACCGATTCGAGAAGGCGGACGCCTTTGTCTTTTTCGTTGTTGGAGATGGCCAGCTCCGCGTCTTCAAGATCGCGGACTGCTTTCTCCTGCATGGTGATGGCGACGCCCACGCGGTTGAGGTAATCGTCGCGACGGGCCTGATTGTTCGCGTTCAACTTGGAGCGATCGATACCGACGAGGACTTGTTGAGCTTCGACGTAGTTGCTTTCGTCGAAGAGCTTGATCGCTCGATCGAGGTCCGCTGCGGGTTCGGCAGCGGTGTTCGCGAAACTAGTCGCGGACAGGGACAGAGCGAACACAATAACAACGCTGCTAGTTATCCATCGACTTAGCAAGGCAACCTCCGCAACTAACGTAAGAGCCCAAGCGCGGCCCGGTAGGGTTCAACCGGTGTGGGCACAGCGCCATAGGTCAGTTTCTCTGCCATCCATCGGTGACTTCGGACGCGGCCCGTCCGTCGACACAGCGACGCTCGTAGTCGGTGATTCGGGACCACGACCATAGGTCCGTTACACCTGCGTGACGCGGGATTCTAAGGACCATCCCCAGACCCCGCAAGGTATTCCATTCCAATCAACGTATGCGTTTCTGCTTTGAGGGATACCCGAGTTTTCCCTCTGCAGTGTGCGGTGCGCCTGCCGCTTTAGGGTTTCTCTTTTTCGGGCTTATAGACCAAACCTCTAGTTTCGGTGAGGACGGGGCTAACCTTGTCCAGCGACTCAAATCGCTCTTCCAGTTCCCCTTGGTCATTGACCAAGAGGATCGCCGCGGTCGGCGCAACTTTTCCGAACTTCACGCCCGTCTTGCCGGTCTTCTGCCGTTCCCGGAATGGTCGATCGAAGTCGATGTCGGCGATCATTCGCTGAGTGTCGAAATTGACGTTGGGTTCGGCAAGCTTTCCATCGATGCCCTGAACCACCACACGTGCCTCAGTCTTCACCCACTCGCCGACTTTCTTTTCGATACGAGAGCTGGACTTCGGCTTGACCCAGTAACCACCAAACCAGGTGAATATCTCCATGCTGACCGAATCGCGTTCTTTGGAGCTGGAAGTAGCAAAATATGCTGTCATTGGCGGAATGGTCACAATCTCCGATGGCGGCGACCAATCACCGCGGAGGAGGACGACTTCAGCGTCGTGCGGTTTCGCGAACTGATCGGGTTCACCTGTTCGCGGATTGTACACCACGGGACGGATGCGGAATTGATAAGACTTACCCGGCGTAAGGCTTCCGGGTTTGCCGTCGATCGCCCAGACCAACTGCTTCGGCAATGGTTCGCGCTTCCCAGTGGTCGCTAGCGCTTTTGTGTTCTGTTTACACTTGTTGTATGTGATATCGTCAATGAGCTGACGGGTCTGCGTCAGAAGAGTTCGAGCAATATTCTTGTCTGCTCCCGACAAGCTCGTATCAGATTCGATATCTGTAACGTCTTTGAGAACCGACTTTGCTCCTTCGGAATCACAACTGTCCTTCGCCGTCTTCAATCGGTCTGCCAAGTTAGAAAGCTTCTTTGCGTTCGTAATCTCAACGGTACGACTGTCGATGGCGAGGCAAGGATAACGATTGCTCAAATTGGCGGATGGCTGTGCCTGATTTGGGAATAGGAATTCATCATCCATCAGTAACACGTCGCGCTCTTTCAACGGCTTAACGAGCGGAAACGTCCAGCAATCGCCATTAAATACCTTGCGCATGAGCGGGCGGATGATTTCCATTTGCTTCGCCGGTACTTCCAATTCTTCCGCGAATTTCAGGATTTCCTGGTGATCGGTCGACTTGATGAGAACCTTGCCCTCGTCTTCAAAGAGAGGGACCGGGGGGACCGGCGGGATTGTGAATGCGGGCCAAGACTCGACGTTGGTCCAGTCGGAATCTGACCAGCTTCCGTTTTCTTTTTGCATTCTGCGCTGGAGCTCTATGCCGGCGTGTATTACTTTGCGTCGGGTTCCACCATACTCGGTCGCAAGACGACTGGACATTTCCGAAATATCATAAATCTGGCCAACGGTTACCCAATCGGTCACGTCTTTGCCTTGCAGCTCCGCGTATCGCGGCCAATCGGGCGGAAGCTCGATCGTGGAGCGGCCGTATTTCAATTCTGGTGCGGGCAGTTGCACGACCCGTGCGATGCCCGCGGCTCCGATGCGCGATTGAGTGTCCACTACGGGAACGATGGGCAGGAATGGCGTGGCGGCCGGCAATTCGGCCAGCGCGATTGTCGTTTTGAAATCGGGCTTCGGAACGGGCTCCGGCTCCGGCGGTTTCTTATTACGGACGGAAGCGAGCACGTCGTCGGCCTTTTGCGCGACTTTTGAATCGATGTTGGCCGGCGTGACAACTTCCTGACCGAACTCCAGTTTGTTCGGCGTCGAAAAGAGATAGGTGGCCACCACACCGAGCAGGAGCAGACCGGTGATACCCAGCACTGCCTTTTCAACGTGGCGTTCTATCGGATTGACGAGTTGCTTTGCCATATCAGTGATTCATCCGAAGTTTCTTAAGTTGCAATCAGCCTTCTTTGTTTTCGCCCCCGGCGGGCTCGGCCGGTTCCGGGCATTCGACGCCAGTCGCCTCGCAGACGGTGGGCGGCATCAGGCGGCGGAATTCTGAGAATGTCTTCTCACCTTCGCCGACACCGCCGGAGACGAAGATCGCCTCGAAATCCATAACGACGTTCACGACCGGTTCCGGGCCGTAAATTTTTCCTTTCATTCCGCGGTTTGGCGGAACGCGGCGGTAATCGATTCGAAGGTTGTTGTAAAAGTGATTGCTGGTGAGCTTTTCAACGAACTTCAGGAGATCCCGCTGGTCAGCAACCATCTTGACCGTGAAGTGAATCACGTCGTACTCAGCGCTGGAGCACGTCTGCGTGAAGAATAGTGTGCAAGAATCGGGCGGGTCGGCGGCGTTGTATCCACCGGGAGCGGCGGGTTGGCTTGCCGATTCCGGCTTCTCTTCCACGAAGCCATGCTTGACGCGAAGGGAAATCAACTCCTTGATGGGCAGGTTTGCGACCCAGGTATCTCGTCTTCGGGTTTCTTCGGGGAACTGCTCCGAAGCTTCTTTGTTGGTGGCGACGATGGCGTCGACGACGTCCTTCTGTATCCAGTAGCCGACCTGCGCCCACCAGCATTCGTCGATCTCGGGCGCTTCCAAAGTGGCCTTCGGCACCATCTTGTCGTCGAATTGGAGACTCGAGACCTTTTCTTTGTTGCCTGCTTTGACGTTGTCCCAACGGATGGCGTAGGTATCGATTTGCTGAGCTTTGGCGATGGACGCGCGTTCTTCGGGCAATGTGCGGGCACCGTCGGGCGTGAGTACGCCGGCTTCGTTGTGCGTGGGGCCGATGGGCGGAGGGGGCGGCTGCGACGGGTCCTTCTCCTGCTGCGCCCTCTTGTACCTCTCCTCCTCGATCTTGTCTTCCCAAAAACGTATTTCTGTTGCGTCCGGCGGTTCACCCGGGCGAAGCGACATGAACAACTCCGTCATCGCTTGCATGTATTTCTTCTGGAATTCCGTTCGCTTTTCGGTATTGCCGTCGGGAAAGACCCCGTCCACCAGCGGTTTGAACTGGTGAAGGCTCGCTGCCTTGCCCACAACCTCATCGCGACTCTGTTTGATTTCGCGGATGTGTTTTTCGGCGGCTTCTATGAACTTACCGTTCGCGGATTGATTTTGAACGGAACCAAGGCCGGTGTAGATAGTCTCGGCTGCTTTCATTTGCTCAAGGACTTTGGGCATCGCCATGTAGCCCGTGACCATGAGGCCGATTCCGATGAGTGCGCCGACGGCGCAGAGAATCAGGAAAAGCTGCCTGCGAAGAAAATCGACTACTGATGACACAATGTTTTTACCTTATGCAAGATTAAGTTTCGTCGTCTTGAATGCACGAACCAGCCCACACGACAATGCATCAACCGCCATCGTCACCTTTTTCAGGTTGCTCCTCTGCAGCCGCTTCTTCAGGCGGTGCGAAGTCTTTGAAAATCACGTCGGCCCAGATGCGATAGACCCAATCTTCGGCTGCGGACTCTCCCGTTACAGGATCGAAGTCTTTTGCACTCTTTTCGTCAGCTGAGTCGGGCCGTCCCTGATGGGATCCTACCCCGCCCCGCTTCGGCAGTTCGCCTTTTCCACCCTGGGTAATCCACACGCGATCGATGTAAAAGCCAGTGCCCGGTTTGCGGCCATTGGTTCGCAAGGCATCGACAAAAGTCGATTTCACAAATTGCTGGCCGCCAGAGTTTGGCGTCGAGCAAATAATCTCGACAATCAACCCCGGAACGACCTCGTCGTCCTTCTCCGTTCTTGGGGGAACGTCAATGAGACTCTTCTCCCACGCCGGCTCATTCACGTCGGCCTTATATTCTGTGGAGAGCTCCTGGATGGTAATTTCCTCGCGCTGAGCGCGGGGCGTCGCCGCAGCGGCGGCCGCGTAGTCGGCTGCGGTGCGGACCGGGGCTTTTTGCTTCGGGAGTGATTCGTGGATTACCTGGAATATGGCAGGAATAACGGCCTTGTTTTTCATTAGGCCGTCGATTTTCTCCATTTCTTCCTGTTCCGATTTGCCTTGCGAGGCGATGGCGGTGTACTGCTTTTTCATCTGCTCGGCAGCTTGCAGAATTGTTGCCGCATGAGCGCGATCGGACTGACCACTGCCTGGTCCATCTTCAATAATGGGAAGCGCCTGATCTGGTTTCACGTTGACGTCATCAGCACCGAGAGATGAGGCCGCGATCACGCTTGAATCCGTCGTGTAGCGGAACCACATAATGCCGCCCGAAAGCAGAAGGCACGCAGCCGCGGCTGCAAACGCCGGACGCTTCTTGCGCCAGACAACCTGCTTTGCGATTTCTGTTGGGAGTAGATTACTGGTGACCTTGGTCAGCTCCGCTCCTTGTAAAGCCAACCCGTACGCGACCCAGAACGAAGGATGCTGTTCAGCCAACTGTGAACCGGCGGGAGCGGTAGCGGTCGCGTTTCTGAATGACTCCGGCTTGTCGACAGTCAATCCGAGGTTTTGCTGCAAGTACTTTTGAAGACCGGGCAACAACATCGCATTGCCGACCGCGATGACTTTTTCAAACTTCGCCTCGCGGTGCATCGACGAGTAATAGCCGAACGAGCGCTGAAGCTCCTGAACAAGATCAGCAAACACCGGTCGCATAGCCTGGAAAATCTGGCGGGCGTATTTGCTCGTAGCAGCCGTGCGCTTGAGGTTTTCTGCTTTGGCAAAGGAGAGTTTGAACGACTTCACCAGTGTCTCGGTGAGGCTGTTGCCGCCGATGTTGATGGTGCGGGTCCAGAGATTGTTCGGTGTGCCGATGATGAGGTCCGTACTCTCAGCACCGATGTCGAGAATGATCGTCGTGTCCTTGGCCATTAAGCTGTCAAAAACGACACCGTTGTAGACCGCTAACGGGCCCGCCTGAACGCCGATCGGCTCGATGGCGGCCTGCTCGAAGTGCAGCAGATGCTCGCGAATCAGTTCGCGCTTCATGGCGAAGATGCCGACTTCGATATCGGGCGCGCCTTCTTCCTGAAACGTCTGGTAGTCCCAAATGACTTCATCCATGTCGAACGGGATTTGCTGGTCAGCCTCGTAGCGAACGATATCGGGGATTCTCTTTGGCTGAACAGGCGGCAATTTCGTAAATCGAGCGAGCGTGTGCTGGCCCGGCACGCTGACGACAATCTGATCTTTCGTGATGTCGTTTCTTGAGAGGAACTTCTCAAGGGCGGCTGCGATCAGCGCGGGGCGATCGGCGTCGGGTTGGGAAAGAATCTTGGCATGTTCAACATAGTCATGGGCGAGGATCTCGACCTTGCCGTCGCCGGCTGAGCGAAGCTTGATCGCCTTCAGCGCGCAGCGACCGAGGTCAATTCCCCAGATGGTTTGTGCAACGGCCATAAGCCCTTCTCCGATTCACATGCGGCGGGCTACTGCCATTGAGTAGCGCACGCACGCCATTCCCATCCGGCCCGCAACAACCGGCAAGCTTCCGCCAAGATTGCCCCTTCGCAACGCTGGGACAGTCGCGTAGAAACGACTTCCAATCAGTACTTGAGGGAGGTAGATTCCTCAAGCATGGGCGGAAAGTATGTTGTCACGACACTTGGTTGTAAAGTCAACCAATACGAGTCCCAGGAGTATCGCGAAGTTTGCGAGACCATGGGACTACGACCGGCGCAACCAAACGAAACGCCGGATATCGCCATCGTGAATACTTGCGCCGTCACATCGGACGCGCTGCGGCGAAGCAGGCAGACCGTCAGACGTTTGGCTCGGGGTGGACAAACTTCCGTCGTGGTCGTCGGGTGTGGTGCGTCTGCTCAGCGGGAACAAATGAGCAACATCGACGGCGTACTGGCCGTGTGGGGGCATGATGTCGATGTCAGCACCGAGCTGCGCAGACTCCTGTCAGTGAACCAATCGAACGTTTCGGACTCCGACGAGTTACTGCGTGTCTCCGCGACCTACGGCAAGCGTCCGGAAGAAAAAGGGTATGATCTACGAATGATTGCGGCTAAATCGTCGGACGATCAAACGTCATCGCGAAATCGCAGCTCGCCGCGTGAGATTGTTACCACCTCACTCACCGTTGTCAATACTGTAGATGCACTACAATCGAAGATTCATCGCTTCGAAGGCAGGCATCGCGCGTTCCTGAAGATTCAGGATGGGTGCGATGCATTCTGCACCTACTGCATCATCCCGCGTCTGCGACCAAACCTGAGATCGAAACCGATCGAGCATGTCGTCGAGGAAGCGCGTGGACTCGTCGAAGCGGGTTTCAAGGAAATCGTACTGACAGGAATTTTTCTCGGGGCCTACGGTCGTGAGACGGCCATCCGCAAGCGCTTCGGTCGCGTAAGGCAGCCGCTCGCTGGTTTGGTTGAGGCACTCAACGAAGTCGATGGCCTTGAACGACTGCGATTATCAAGTCTCGAACCGGGCGATGTGGATGATGAATTACTCGAAGTCATACGAACGAGTCGCAACTGCGTCCCGCACCTGCACCTGCCGCTGCAATCGGGGAGCGAGCGAATCCTGCGAAAAATGAACCGGCAGTATTCTCGGCAGGATTTCCTCGACATGATTGATCGAGTGCGTAACGCCTTACGCGAGCCGGCGATTTCCACGGACATGATCGTTGGTTTTCCCGGCGAGACCGATCAGAATTTTGAAGACAGCCTCGACGTCGCCCGCTATGCAAAGTTTTGCAAAGTTCATGCGTTCCCGTTCAGCCCGCGAGAGCAGACGGCGGCGGCGCGCTGGCAAAAGGAGTTCGTGCATCCGAGCGTCAGCAAAGCGCGAATGCGGCGATTGGCGGAAGTGGAAGCCGAAAGCTCACTCGCTTTTCGCAGAAGGTTGGTCGGCACGGTTGAGCGCGTCATCGTGGAGGCTGGCCACGCACAGGAGGATGAGCTTTCCGACCCGAAGCATTCAATTGAACACACTGACTGGAATGATGAACCCTTTCACTCCATCCACAATGCACATAATCAGAAGATTCGATGGGGGCGCGCCGATCGGTTCGTGGCTATCCACTTCGAATCAGACTCTGTGCAGCCGGGTGATGTAGTTCGAGTTCGCATTAATGGCGTCACGCCGGGGCGTAATCATGGAACGATTTGCCAGTCGCGCGACGTGCGACTTCCAGTGCTCAATCTTGGTGCATTTGCATCACAACCGCATACACAATTCTTGAAGTCCCATTACACAAGCCTGACATAATTGATAAACTGCCTCCGACAAAATCGCGTCAGGCTGTACTCGAAATTGTCCCATTAATTCTCGAAGTGTCGTCTCTTCAATTTGTGGTGATTCTATGCCCTCGTACAAATGCAAGTGCGGAGCGAAATATAAGCTCCCTGAAACCTCGATTGGGAAGAAGGCGAAATGCAAGCACTGCAATCTGGTGTTTGTCGTAAAAGATGACAAACAGGCAGCGCCCAAGCAAATCGAGTCCGATCCGAATGATTTGTTTGCGGATATCGAAGCTGCGGTTTCTCGCAGTAAGACGGAAACGGCCACAGAACGCGTGACTGTCGATCCGTATGCGGCGATGACGGCTGCGTATGGACCGGCGGTTGTCACAGCTACACCGTCAGCCCCATCGAAAGCGACTAAGACACCCAGTGTTGCGACCGGTTACGGGCATGCACTGCTGCGTGCGTTGCAGTTCCCGTTTTCGATCCACAACGGGATTGTGTTCATGATTATCTGGTTCATCCTCGCCGTTCAGGGAACGATTCTTCCACGTGCGGGATGCGTAGGCCTGCTTGCGATCATCATTATCAGTGGTTGGTATTGCACGTTTTGTTTCGACATCGTCGGTGAAGCCGCCGCAAATCGCGACGACCTGCCCAAGATTTCGTTCGATCAAGGGTTTATGGATGACATTATCATTCCGTTCTTCAGTTGGATCGGTAGCTGGCTTGTGGTACTCGCACCTGCCATCATTTATTTGACGGTCAAAGCGGCAGGCATTCTTTCTGACCCGGCGAACGCTTCAATCATTGCCTCGGGAGATTTTGGTGCTCTCGCAGATGAACTTGAAGACGGACAGGTCGTTTTTTATGTGCTGTTCTATGGGGGAATCGCCATGTGGCCCATGGTTATTCTCTGCGTCGCGCTTGGCGGGTTCAGTACGATCGGGCGGATCGACCTGCTCATGTTAACGATCGTAAAGACCCTGCCGGTTTACTTGCTAACCGCTGGAATCTTTCTGGCAACTGAATATACATCTGGCTTGCTACAGGAATACCTCAAGGGAACGATCGTCATGCCCAAGGCCGCGGGCGCGACTTCCTTTATGGACATTTTTGGCATTGTCATGCTTTGGATTGCACTTGCGAGAGGTGTCGAGCTCTATTTCACCGTCGTCGCACTCAAAGCGATTGGAGCGTATTACTACTATTTCAAAGATAAGTTCGCCTGGTCATGGGGATAATCCGACCGAGCCGACGATTTAGTTTGACGTTTCCGTGGTCACGTGTGATGATCGACCGATTGGCGTTTAACTTCGAGGCGTGACATACGTGATTCCGAATGAACCTTCCGGCGTTTCTAATCTTCGCGAACTGATTCGCGATGTGCCCAATTTTCCGAAGCCCGGGATCATCTTCAAGGACATTACCCCCCTGCTGCGCGACGCGAGCGGGTTGTCGCTGGCGGTCGAATATTTGACGCAGCCGTTTCGTGCTCAGCATGTCGACGTTGTGGCGGGTGCCGAATCGCGCGGGTTCATTTTCGGGACGGCTGTCGCGCGGAATCTTTCGGCCGGATTTGTGCCGATTCGAAAGCCGGGTCGATTGCCTTCGAAAACGAGAGCGCAGCAATACGAGCTGGAATACGGCACTGACAAACTTGAAATGCACGACGACGCGGTGAAACCCGGTGACCGAGTGCTGATGGTTGATGATCTGCTGGCGACCGGCGGGACGATGGCTGCTTGCTGCAAACTGGTGGAATCGCTCGGTGCAACGATCATCGGCATTGCCTTCTTGATCGAGCTACCCTCGCTGAATGGTCGCAGCAAATTGGGGAAGTATCCGGTTCATTCCATTCTTCGTTACGCGGGTGAGGCGCTTTCCGGCGCCTAGGTCGGCACCAGCGTAATACCTTCATCCGAGAAATCGCGTTCGTCTCACTTCGTAACAAGTGCGCGCCCGCGAATGGAACTCACTTGGCGAATTGACTACAGTATCACGCGTGTTGTGAGCCTCGGCTTCGTCAGCTGAGGTCGATTCGCTTCGCTCATTCAGTTGCCTGTGAGGATCGGTATATGCGTCATGCCTTAATATTCTTGGTCGTACCTTTCATGGCGTTAGTTTCTTCCCAATCGGCTGCAGAAAACAAGGTCGATGCCGACAAGCAATGGGGGCAATGGCGCGGACCCACGTTCAACGGTGTTGCGCTGCATGCGCAACCGCCGACAGAATGGAGTGAAGAGAAAAACATACGCTGGAAGATCGATCTGCCCGGCGATGGTCATTCGACCCCGATCGTGTGGGGCGATCGCGTTTACGTTCAGGTAGCGATCTCGCAAAACGATGCACCGAAAAAGGAAGGCGAAGAGAAACCTGCGGCAGGAGAAGGTGAACGGCCACGCGAACGCGGCGGTGATGGCGAGCGACGGCGCGATGGTGAGCGCGGCGAAAGACGTGAGCGGCCGGACGGACCGCCGGGTGATGGGCCGCGCGGCGACGGACCACCTCGCGGTGATGGTCCACCACGCGAAGGGCGCGGCGGGCCAGGTGGACGCGGGCGACAATCGGAAGCTCCGGCGGACACGTATGAGTTCGTGATCCTTGCGTTCGATCGCAAGACGGGCAAGGAAGTCTGGCGGCATGTTGCGCGGAAGGAAAAACCGCATGAAGGCAGTCACACGGATGGAAGTCTCGCGCCGGCATCACCGTTTACGGACGGCACGAATCTTTACGCCTATTTTGGTTCGCGCGGACTGTATGCCTTCGACATGAATGGAAAACTGTTGTGGGAGAAGGACTACGGAAACATGAAGACGCGAAACGGATTCGGTGAAGGCACCACTCCGGTTCTGCACAAAGATACAATTATCATTCCGTGGGACCATGAAGAAGAGGGTTTCATCATCGCGGTCGATAAGGCCACGGGTAACGAGAATTGGCGAAAACCTCGCAGTGAATCTACGACCTGGGCGACGCCGCTGGTCATCGAATCAAAAGGGCAAGAGCAAGTCATTATGCCGGCTACGAAGCGCGTGCGCGGCTACGATTTCAAAACAGGCGACATCATCTGGGAGTGCGGTGGATTGGGTGCGAACGCTGTTCCAACACCGGTCGCCGGGTTTGGGCTCGTTTTTGCGATGACCGGCCACAGGGATCCAAAACTGATGGCGATCAAGTATGAAGGCGCGCAAGGCGACATTACGGATTCAGCGTCTGTCGTTTGGAAGACTGACAAGGGAACTCCCTACGTTCCATCCCCCTTGCTGTACGATGACAAGTTGTATTACCTGCAAAAGAACTCGCAGATTCTCTCCTGCATGAACGCGAAGACGGGTGAGGCGTTCTACGAGCAGCAGCGATTAGAAGATATTGACGGTGTGTATTCGTCGCCGATCGGTGCTGATGGTCGCATTTATGTGCTTGGGCGAAACGGCGTAACGTATGTGATCAAGCACGGACCGACATTGGAAGTCGTCGCGAAAAACAAGCTGAACGATGATTTTTCGGCGTCGCCTTCGGCGGTCGACAAGGAGCTTTTCGTTCGCGGCAGGAAGCATCTTTATTGCATCGCGGCGAATTGAACTTCGCGCCTGTACAGCACTGTGTCATGTAGCCAAAGAGACCCTCACCCTGCCCTCTCCCTAAGAGGGAGAGGGATTAATTCTCATACACACCACTATGATTGGTTCATTTCGTTAAGGACTCGTTTCACTGCGGCTACCGTTCGCTCAACATCGGTTTCGTTTGTCTGCCAGTTGACGACTGATACGCGCATGCAGCGTTTGTTTCGCCATGTTGTGCCGGTGAAATAGGCTTCGCCTGTTCGGACGATGGCGTCGATTACTTTGTTTGTGTGCGCATCATGCTCTTTGGGGCCGGCGGTTGGCGATGGATCAGGAAATCGAACCAATCCCTGGTTGATCTGCGGCTCCCAGACCATTTCGGCGCCGGGCAACGCGCCGATGCGTGTAACAATTGAGTGTGCGTGCCGACACGTTCTGTCAATGAGGTCGGCGATTCCGCGACGCCCCATCTGGCGAATGGCTGCGTACGTCGCGAAACCGCGAGCACGGCGCGACCATTCCGGGTTCCAGTCGAACTGATCGCGGGCGTCCTGCGCGTGAACCAAATATTCAGCACGATGGGAATTGGAAGCGAGATGCGCGGCGCGGTCGGCTACGAACGCGTAACCACTCTCGTAAGGGACATTCAGCCACTTGTGACCGTCGGTGACCCACGAGTCGGCAAGATGGATATCCTTTGCGAAGTGCCGATGCCTGTCACTCGCGCTTACCCACAATCCGAACGCGCCGTCGACGTGAACCCATGCGCCGAATTGTTTCGCCACCGGGATCAACTCAGAAAAAGAGTCGAACGCACCGATGTTCAGATCGCCCGCCTGAAGTGCGACGACGGTCGGTGAAGTCGGATCACTTTCGAGAGCCTTCCTAAGTACGGTGGCGGAGAGTTGGCCGTTGTCGTTGACCGGAAGATAGACGATGGAATCCAGGCCGAGGCCCAGGATGCGAACCGCGCGTTCGAGCGAACCGTGGCGTTCCGTGCTGGTCAGAACGCGAATGCGCGGAGAACCGTTAAGTCCGCGGCGCTCGACGTCCCAGCCACGCGCAGCCAACAGAGAATATCGCGCGGCGTTTAGACAAGTTACGTGAGCCATTTGCGTGCCGGTTACAAGGGCGAAGCTTGCGGATGGTGGCAGGCCGAGCAACTCTTTCAGCCAATCTCCGCAAACCTCTTCGACAACCGCTGAGGCTGGACTGCACGCGTAAAGTGCAGCGTTCTGGTCCCAGATGGTGGTGAGCCAATCGGCTGCGCACGCCGCGGGCACGGCACCGCCAAAGACCCAGCCGTAGAAGCGGCCACTTGCGTTGCTGTGCAGACCGCGCGTTGCGTCAGCGACGAGATCATCAATGACTTTTTCAGGTTCAATCTGATTGTCATTCAAAGGTCGGGCGAGGCGACTTCGCAGTTCCTCGACGCTGGAAACCGCACCCACAGGGGCGCTTTCTAGGTCATCGAGATATGCGAAGGAATGGTCGAGCGTGCGCGCGAGCACAGAATAGGCATGAGACGTTTTCATAGAGCATCCTAGTTGCGGTTCGTTGCTGACTTTACTGTCGCTTCCACTTTCGCACCTTCCCAACCAAGCAGGGCGCGTTTGCGATCAACGCCCCAGCGATAGCCACCGAGCGCGCCGCTTTTTCGCAGGACTCGATGACACGGAATCAGGTAAGCGATGGGGTTGTGACCGATGGCGGTGCCGACGGCGCGGACGGCTTCGGGCGCTCCTATTCCGCTAGCGATGTCCTGATAGGTTGCGGCTATACCTGCGGGGATTCTGAGCAGCGCCTCCCATACGCGGATTTGAAAATTCGTTCCCTGAAGGTGAACCGTCACGGGTTCTTGTGGTGAACGAGTTGCTTTCGAGAAAACCTTGGAAGTCAACGTACGGGCGCGGCGATCGTTCTGCACCAGCGTAGCTGAGCGCCATCGTGAACGGAAACTTTCGAAAGCGGCGTTCGGTTGGTCGGGTTCGATGAAGGATAGGCCGCACAGCCCGCGATCGGTTTCGGCAATGAGACATTGACCGAACGGAGTCGGCGCGAATCCGTAGCGGATTTCGAGATCTGAGCCTGCGTCGCGGACCTGGGCGGGGGTGGCTGCGTAGATGTTGACGAAAAGATCGTGCAGCCGACCAGGTCCTGAGAGTCCCGCGCCGCAAGTCGCGTCGAAGAGGTCGCGCGATTTCACGAGCACGTCGCGGGCGTACTCTGCTGTGAGGAATTGGAGAAATCGTTTGGGGCTGATGCCGGCCCAGCGGCGAAAGAGACGCTGGAAATGAAACTCGCTGAGACCGATCTTGGTTGCGATAGCCGCGAGGTTGGGTTGATCCTGAAAGTTGGTGTCCAGATAGTTGATGGCCTGTGCCACGCGGTTGTAGTCGCTCACCATGTCGTTCCTCTTTTCGGGTCGCATCGTCGAATCACCTATCAAACTCATGTTTGATCTGCGATGAAAATCGCATGTTGTCGGGAAAGTCGCAACCCGATTCTTGCGGTGAATCAGGAAGGTGTTCGGGGACCGCAGATTTGCGTCGCGCTGCATTTGACCTGCGTTTGACTGCACACCGCGCTTTGGGGGCGACAAACCGGGTCAATATTCTGCGTGGTTTTGCACGACGCCAACTAAATCGTGGTTTTTCGAATCGAAAACGATGTTTTGCTGCGTGAGGAGAAAAACATTACGCAGAATCCCGGCGATTTTGTTTCGACGGTCAATCTCGAAACGCGGGTGGTTCGCTCCAGCAATCTGCGTTTTTGTGGCGCACTCCGACCCCCCTTTATCCCCCCTTAGTAAGGGGGGAAAGAGTCCAGTGCACGATACGGTTGTTCGTTAAGTGCAGTTATGCACCATTGCATCTGTTTTGACACGTTTCGCCGATGCTCTCGAAAAGCATGGCGGCGCTTCGCTTGGCCATGCCACCCAAGCCTGCACGTAATGCACTGCTCACAGAGCAGTGGCACACAGCCATGCCACGCAACAATTCATTGTCATGAATCACTAACCGATAGCTGACATTGGAATACTCACCAGCACAGTTCCGGCGTGTTTGCCAATCAAATAACACACCAGGCGCATGCAGGAACGATTTGGTTTGGTGAGCAGGTGTTTTGGAAGAGGTTGGCGCCGGCGGCGTTGTGTCCCACCGCAGAACGATCTTATTGTAACCGGCCGCCCTCGATTGACCGATCACTTTCGAATGTTCCGCGGTTACGCCGCCGGCGCCGTTTGTGGAAGCGGTCTGTCAGCGTTTGCTTATCGACCCTGTGTTCTTTTCCGTTTGTTGTTCCCCAATTTCTTCGTGGGTCGATGCAATGTCACCGATCGACCCGTTTCTCCGTCGCGATGCAAACCTCGTCCAGTTCCCTGCAAGGTGCACCGTTCTTTCCAATTCGCGCGGGAGCGTTTGTTTTCAACAAGTCTGCGACGAAGGCGCAAAACTTGTCGAGGTCGACCGGCTTGTCGAAGAATGCGGCTGCTCCCAATCGACTCGCTCGCAAAAACGTTTGCTGATCGCCGAACGCGGTGATCAAGATAATCGGCGGAAGCGCCGCGGGGCCGCCGACGTCCGCCAACGCATCAAGCCCATTCAGACCGGGCATGCGGATATCGGAGACAATGAGGTCGATATCCGACTGCTCCGAATGATTCATTTGAGAATAGGTCAGTCGTCCGCGAAGACTGACGCCGTCGCAGACTTCGATGACGTCGTAACCGGCGGATCGCAAGACCTCAGCCATCAACGAGCGCAGCTCTGCATCATCTTCAGCCAGAACAATGCGAGGAACGTTTCCGTTGCCCAGAGAGCGTGAAGACGCTTCCGAAGAAAGCGGCAAATCACTTTCAAGATCAGTCGTGTGTAAGGAGCAGCTAACCAATTTACTCTCCAGCTCTCGGTTCCCCATGCTGCGCTCGCGTCCGGAAACCTGACTTCGTGCATCCCACTCAAAGCGACGCACGAACTCGACGGAGGTGACTAGTGCAACGACTGTGCCAGTTCCGAACGGTCAAAGGGAATCATTGACTCATCGCGGCGTACGCCTGTTTTCATAGGGTATTTGCGGTCCTTCGCAAAATTATGCGGTCTACTTCATCGCACACGGCATTAACCGGCGCGCTGCATCGTTACCCGCGCGCGGCAAAATGCCACGGCCAACGGTTGCGAGGCTACGCGGACTTAAGGGGATGAAATCAGGTATGTCGAAGGGCAGGAATCAGTCAGCGGACTTGGCGTCGCCGGAAAATCCTTCAAGCTTGCGATAAAGAGTCTTTCGATCGAAACCGAGAATGCGTGCGGCCAGTGTTTTGTTGCCGCTCACCGTCTCAAGGACTTTCTGGATGTACCGCTTTTCGACCTCTTCCATGGTGGCGAGTTCGGTGGGATCTGAACCGGCGATGACGACATGCGCCGGCGTGTAAGCCCGTATCTTGTCCGGCAGGTCCTCGACCGTGAGTTTATCGCATTGGCACAACGCGACGGCCCGTTCGATGCAGTTTTGAAGTTCGCGAACATTACCGGGCCAGGGGTAAGCGAGGAGCTTCTGCGCTACGGCTGCGGATAGTCCGACCACGCCCTTACCGGCACGCTCTGCGTAGAGAGAAATGAAGTGCTGAGCGAGCAACAATGCGTCATTGCCGCGCGAGCGCAAAGGTGGCAATGCAACGTGGATGACGTTGATTCGAAAATACAAATCGTCGCGAAACTCGCCGGCGTCGACGGCGGAGTCCAAATCGCGATTCGTCGCGGAAATTACACGCACGTCAATGGACACTTCACTATCGCCGCCGACAGGTCGCACGCGACGATCTTGCAATACGCGAAGAAGCTTTGGCTGCATCGATAGTGGAAGCGAACCGATTTCGTCGAGAAAGAGCGTCCCTCCGTTCGCCTGGACGAACAGGCCTTTGCGTTGCGAGCGGGCGTCGGTGTACGCGCCTTTGGTATGGCCGAAGAGTTCGCTTTCAAGCAACGTTTCGGGCATCGCGGCGCAGTTGATGGGCACGAAGGGGCCGGACGCTCGTCGGCTGGATTCGTGAAGGTTGCGGGCAACGAGTTCCTTTCCCGTTCCTGTTTCGCCGGTGACGAGGATCGAAGCATCGCTGTCGCTGATCTTGGCAAGCAGCGCTGTCAGGCGCTTCATTTCTTCACTATCACCCAGTAACGATGAGAAACGGCGACCCGATTGATCCAGCGCGTGGCGAAGTCGTTTCACTTCTTCACGAAGGCCGCGGAGCTGAATGGCGCGATCGAGGATCAGTGCGAGTTCGTCGGTGTCGAGGGGTTTGGTCACGAAGTCATAAGCGCCGGCACGGATGGCGGAGACGGCGGATTCCATACTGCCAAAAGCTGTGATGACGACGACGGGGGTGCTGGGAAAGCTCGCTGAAATCCGTGAACAGAGTTCAATGCCGGTTTGACCGCGCATGTACAAGTCTGTGACGACGGTGTCGAATTCCTCCGCTTCGAGTTTGGCCAGCGCGTCTGTGGCAGTCGTTGCATACGAAACGGTAAAATCCCGCGCCTGAAGGCCAGCCGCGAGGACTTCACACATCTCCAGTTCGTCGTCAACAATCAGGACGCGACCAGGCACGCTGCTTCCTCTTTGGGCAAAAACACAGTGAAGCGGGCTCCCTGGCCCGGTGCACTTTCAACGTCAATCCAACCGCCGTGCTCTTTGACGATTCCCAGCGAAATTGAAAGACCTAAACCCGTGCCCTGACCTACGTCTTTGGTGGTGAAAAACGGATCAAACACGCGCGGAACATCGTCCGAAGGAATGCCGTGCCCGGTATCCTTCACGGTGAAGAATACGAAATCGCCGAGCTGCGAATCCGCATCGAACTTTCGGCGCAAGCGGCGCGTGCCCATTGTAAGGGTCATGGTTCCACCGCCGCTCATGGCGTGAATCGCATTCATGATCAGATTGGACGCAACTTGTTGAATCTGGTCAACATCCACATCGACCATCACAGGTTCTTCACCGTTCTCCGTCTGAACGGTCACGTGGCAACTATCCACCGTGGGTTGCAAGAGCGTCAACGTTCTGCGTATGACCTGACGGAAATCGATTCGCACTTTCTTCGGTTGCGTGGGTCGCGAAAAGTCGAGCAATTGCCGGATGATCGCGGTCATTCGGGCGCATTGCTCGGTCATGATACGTGCGGAATTAGCGGTTGTCGGGCTGCTGGCGGGATCACGCGCGACCATTTTCGCCCGCTCCCAAACAACGTTGAGCGGCGTACCCAGTTCGTGGGCGATTCCGGAGGTGAGCTGACCGACCGTCCTCAATCGATCCGCGTGGCGAAGCTGCTCGATGGCAGAGATGCGGGCATTGGTCTCTTCTTCCACTCGTCGATGGGCTTCAGCCAACTGATCGAACATGGCGTTAATCTCTCGTGCAAGGTCGCCAAGCTCGTCCGACTGCTTCAAATCGATGTGGTCGGTCATGTTCCCCGATGCCAGCTTCCGTGCTCTGTCTACCAAATGTCGCACGGGTCTGCCGACAAGTGCCAAGCCAAGCACGAGAGCTACCGTCCCGGTAACCACGATGATAATTGCGTCCTTCAACAACGTGCGGAACGTGCTCATTCTGACGTATTGATGGGCTTTCTCAAACGACTCAGTAAGCTCGAGTGTCCCCAGCCAATCGTTTCCCAATCCAACAGGGATATAGGTTCGAAGTGAAGTTGTTCCTTCGGGCAGGTATGTACGGAGTGACGGCGAGCCATGGATGTTCACACGCTGGAAGAAGACTCTGTCCGTCTGGGATAACTCCTTCAAGGTGGCTGCGCTGACTGGATTCTCGGGATCGTCCGACACTGATTCGCCGGGCTCCACCAAGCGCACGAGCACCTGACTCTTGTTGGCATTGGTCTCGTCGACGAAGGAGCGGGCAGCCTCAATGCCGCCGAGCTTCCACATTCGCATCACGGCTGCGGAGAGATCGCGCCCCATGGTCTCGTGGTCACCGCGAAAATCTTCCTCAAACAAGGCGCTTTCGCGCTGAACACGCAGGTAAGAGAAGATGGCCTGGACCACCCCGAAGCCCACGAGAAAGCACAGGGTGAATTTCATCGAGAGTTTCATGACGTGTTACCGCTTGAACTGGTGGAAGACCTAATTTCAGTATTTCCTTTTGTCCTGCTCTGACCTCTGTAGAATCATGTTGCTTATCGGCAAGCATGTTAACAGGAATCACGGCAAAACTCGCGTAGGGAACGCATGAGTTACGAGTTTCAAACATTTGCGGAGTTCTCCGTGCGAAACTCATTGCTGTACATAAGCGATGCAAGGAAACCATGAAATCGATTCGAGGCGTTCTGTTCGGCAGTTTGATTGCATCAGCGTGCTTTGTGATGGTGCTGCCCCTGGTGTGGGCCGTTGCGTCGTCGATCAAGCCGCTCGATGAGGTCTATGCGTTTCCGCCTTCGTTCTGGACGATCGATCCGCAATGGTCGAACTACGCCGAGGCAGCCACGCGACTTCCCTTGTTTCGATTCCTCTTAAACTCGCTGGTGATTTCGATTTCGGCAGCGACCGGTGCGGTGCTGACATCCTCAATGGCTGGGTATGCCCTTGCGCGGTTTTCGTTTCGCGGGCGGACGCTTTGCATGGTGATCGTCATCGCATCGATGCTGATGCCGACGATGGTTCTTCTGATTCCGCGTTACATGTTTTTCTCCGGTCTCGGATGGGTGGGGACGTACAAGCCGCTGATTGTGCCAGCGTGGCTCGGTGGCGGGGCGTTCAATATTCTGCTGTTTCGACAGTTCTTCCGGCGCGTGCCGCGCGAGCTTGATGAGGCCGCGATGCTGGACGGGGCGACGCCTTGGCAAACCTATTGGAACGTTTTGTTGCCTGCGGTGAGGCCGGCGACGGTGACGGCCGCGCTGCTGAGCTTCGTCATCCATTGGCGGGAATTTCTCGATCCGCTGATTTACCTGAATGATTTTCAGACGTTTCCGGTCAGTTTGGGTTTGCGTATGTATCAGTCGCTCGCGGGGACGTGGATGAATCTACTGATGGCTGCGAGCGTGATGGCTCTGGTGCCGGTGTTCATATTGTTTGTGGTGGGCGAGAAATGGTTGTTGGTGGGACTAGGTGTGGTGCAGGAAGAGAGGAAGACGTGATGTTTTTCCGAGGCATGGCGAATGCGACCGGTCGCTTGCGCTCCCGATTCTGACTTATGTATCACGTACGAAATCTGTGCCTCGATTGGTTAGCTGGGACCGGATAGTGAGTTGGCGAATTGCTGAAAATCTGAATGCTGAATTGATGCGTTCGAATCGAAGTCGCCAGCGATGCACGCAACCCCTGTGACAGTAAAACAAGTCTGAAACTCGCGGAAATCTGAAAGATCAACGTCCATATCGCCGTCGAAATCGCCGGTACCTGGCGTGGTGTATTCGTCTGCGCCGATGTCGGAAATCAGCGCAAAGGGTCGTAATTGGTTGTCCATATCCAGGGTCGTCGCAAGGTTGCCTTGGTTAAGGGGCATGGCGTTGTCACGACATGGCGATGTTGGGGTCAGATGTTCGTCGCCGGGTTGCCAGATGAGGGCGTCGCAGTTGATGCCCGCACCTTCGATCTGAAATGAGCCGACTAAGAGGCCACCTACAGCCACTTCGTCACACGTTTGCACCTCAGGAAACCACGCCGGGAAATTGCCGTCGTCCGTGTCATAATCGATTTCATCGCTGCCTTGGCTGCCGGTATGCAGCTGGCCGACGACCATGCCATTGAGTGTCACCGGTAGTGTCTGATTCGGCGGCATGTTGAAGACTTCTACCTGGAAACGCTCGCGATCGGGCTTGAGCTTGTATTCGGCGATGCCGTTGGCCGGGGCGGTGCCTTGTAACGTGGCGACGAGATCAATATCGCCACCGTTGCCGCCGACCGGAAGCTGACCTTCTACCCATGTGCCGATCGTAGCGAGTTGCGGGTCGGCTTGCAGGTTGTGCGCACCAAGCTGCACGTTACCCGTGCTGTTGCCGCCGACGTTTTGATAGAAGCAATTGTAATCCGCGTCGATGGATGAAGCAGAGACTACGTGCAACGCAAAGCCGTTGTCGTGAAACGCGAGAATGTTTCCGTGGAATATCGGGTGCGAATTATTGGCGGCGAGGACGATCGCGGACTGGGCGGCGCGGTTGCTGATGATCGTGTTGTAATGAATACTCGGCGAGGCGTTGTTGAGGTCCATGGCGGCTGCGAGGTTCGATTGATTCCCTGCGATGATGTTGTTGGTGACGAGAGGTGAGCCGGCTGTACATGAAAGTCCCGCGCCGCGCGGTGTGCCGAAGTTGCCGAGGATCTTGTTGCCGTTGATCGTGGGCGATGCATTCTCCACGTGCAGACCGCCGCCGAAAAGTGCGGTGTTCAGGTAGATGGTATTGCTGGTGATCGTTGCCCCACTGCTGCCCACGCCCAGGTGTAGACCGCCGCCGGAGCTACCCTGCGAAATGTTACTTTGTATTACGTTGCCACGAATGAGCGGGCTGGAGTTTTCGATGTAAATACCAGCGCCACGGCCGGTGCTGCGATTGTCTGAAATACGATTGTCGATAATGGTTGGATTAGATGAGCCGGAAACAAAGACTCCCCCACCGTTTACGGTCGCGATGTTTGTGCGGATGGCGTTGTTGCGAATTGTCGGGCTGGACGCGTTAGAACAGGTGATGCCGGCACCGTTCGCGGCTGCACCGTTGAGAATCGTGAAGCCTTCGAGAATTGAAGCGGCTGATTCACCGGAATTGAAGGTGACGACAGAGCCCAAAGCTTGGCCATTGATGACCGTATCGTCGATTGTCTCCGGGTCCGTCGGGTTAAGTGATCGCACGGCGATGTTCTTGCCGCTGAAGTTGATGCGCTCGTTGTACGTGGCGGGGTATACGATGATTGTCTGGCCGTTTGAGGATGCGTTGATCGCGGATTGAATGGATGAATAGGTGCCGCCGCCTTGGATTTGGACGAATTGGGCCAAAGTTTGGTTTGATGTGAGGACAAGAAACCAAATACCGAGAAGGATTGCTGACCTATACGCATCCCACCCATTAACAGCGCATGGTTCGGTCGCGCGTACCCTTCGATCGCCCCTGCCGGGGCTTTGCAAATTCCTTGGGGCACTTCCCCACGGCTTCCGCCGTGGGCTGACCGCGTGTCGCCGCTGCCGCGGCTCGGAAAGACTGATTGCGGCGGAGATATCGTGGCAAGAATGACATAGTACGGATTTCAGGAAGCGCCAATAATTAGCGGGATGCGTAATAGTCGTTGTGCGTCTCATCATTAAGCACTCTGTTTACTTGAACTAATCTAAGAGACCCTCACCCCGACCCTCTCCCTCAGAGGGAGAGGGAGTTCCTGACCTCAAACCAAAGCATCACTCCCCTACTCCATAGGACGAGAAAAACACGCTTGCGTCTCGGAGGTCGACATCAATGTCAGCATCGAGTTGCAGTTCAGTGCATGCTGTCGACACCGCGACATTTGGACCGTGCAGGCAATCCGGCAGTGTCGCAAAATCGTCGAGATCAATGTCACCGTCTTGATCGATGTCGCCGGGAATCGCGGGGGCAGGCGGTTCGACTGCGCGGAGGTAATCGATGTACCACTTTCCGATCGCGACGGGCGGATCGTTTTCGTCCTGTATGAACACTTCGATGGCTGCGATTTCGGTGAGCAGGCGATCGCCGTTGGGCACATCGATGAGCGACTCTGGAGCGAGGCGCGTGAAGCTTGAGCCCATCGCGAGATCGAGCGTCCATGCGGTGGAGCACATGGCGATTTCTCCGATGTTGGCGAACTCGAATATCTCGCCTTCGCAGTCGACGAGGCTGACCCAGTAGTTGGTCCAGCTGAGGCCATCGCAGAAAGCGCCGTCGCCGTAAACGTCGTTGAGTAATGTTAGTTCGTCCAGCGGAAAGTCCGGTGCGGTGTCGCCGGGGTTTTGCGGGTCACCGTATGTGTTTTCCAACGGCAAGTAATGACGAGTCGAGCCAGGGCAGATGGATGGGAAATCGGCTGCGCTCAAATTCCTGCGGAAACCAATGCGAGAACCGGGCAGGCAGAACTGCACGCAAAAAGCGGCGTCCGTACCGATGCTGTAGTTTCCGTTTGGTTCGGCTGGTGAGGCGCCTTCGCCCGGTGTGTCGCCGCTGATATAGAACGCGGGCGTGTTCGCGAAGTCAGTCAGATCGATGACGCCGCCTTCGGCGGCCTGATCCGACGTAGCGAACTCGAAGTCTTCGACGACAACGGTAGTTTGGGCGTGAAGGTTAGCCACCATTACGAAGGTGGTTACGAATAAAATCGCACACAAGTGCTTGCTATGCCCAATTGCATGGCAGCGTTTTGCTCCCCGCCAAGTCTTCGACATTTTCCACGGCCAAGCTGCGGCTTGACCGTGCCACCCATCGTCCCTCGTTTCGTGCTTCTCATCGCTGGCGATGTGAGTTCGCGATTGGTGACCGGGAGAATGAAAGAGGCGAGTGCTCATTTCGTGTTCAAATCTTCGTGGTTTCCGGTCGTTTCAGCATAAGTCCGAACTTCTCGGCCCGGTGACGCAGTGCATCACGCGAGACATCTAGCAGTTCGGCTGCGCGGGTAATGTTGTGCTCGGCGGCTGTCAGCGCGCGGCTGACTAGTTCCTTTTCCACGTGCTCCAGCGGCATCGGTCCGCGTGAGAAGTCGACGCGGATGAAGTCCTGGCCGTTCTGGGATTCGACTTTCGGCGCGCGAATCTTGGGCATCGGCAACACGTCCGGCTCGATGGCGTCTTCGCTGAGCAGGACCGCGCTTTCGAGGCGGTGACATAACTCGCGCACGTTGCCGGGCCAGTGATATCGTTTCAGGGCCTTCTTCGCGTCGGGCGTGAACGGCTTGTGTTTCATGCCGAACTTGTGGCAATGCGTGGTGATGAAGTGCTCGGCCAGCGCGTTGAGGTCGTGGCCACGTTCACGCAGCGGCGGCAAGTGCAAGTGAATGACGCGTAATCGGTGGTAGAGGTCTTCGCGGAAGCGCCCTTCCCGAACCATTGTTTCCGGGTCTTCGTTCATGGCGGCTACGAGTTGAACGCTCACTGTTTTTTCCTCGATGGAACCGACCGGACGGATGCGGCCGGTCTCGATGGCGACGAGGATTTTCGCCTGCAGGGGCATATCGAGTGCGGAGAGTTCATCGAGAAAGAGCGTGCCGCCATCGGCGACGTCGAACAGGCCACGCTTGCTCGCGCAGGCTTGCGTGAACGCGCCTTTCGCGTGGCCAAAAAGTTCTGATTCCACCAGCGATGCAGGAAGGGCCGCGCAGTTAATATGCACGAAAGGGCCATCGCGGCGCGGGCCTTCGTAGTGGATGGCTTTGGCGAGCAGGTCTTTGCCGGTGCCGGTTTCGCCGGTGATCAGAACGTGCGGGGGCGGGCCGGCGTCAGAGGATTCGAGTTGGCTTAACCGGCGGACCATCGACTTTGCTTTTTCGATTTCGGCGCAATCGCCGATGATCTGGTGCAAACCGAATTGCTGCACGCGGTTTTTCTGTTCGTGCTTCCATGTCTGCGCGAGTTTGCGGCGACGTATGTTTCGCGTCGCTACCAGGGAGACGGAATCGAGATCGATCGGCTTCAAGAGGAAGTCAGCTGCCCCGAGCTTCATAGCTTCCACCGCGGTTGAGACCTCGCCGTGGGCGGTCATCATGACGACGTTGGTGTCGGGGTGGGTGCGGGCAAGCTGCTTGAGGAGGTCGAGGCCGTCCATACCCGGGAGGCCGACGTCGACGAGGGCGAGATCGATCTGACGCTTCTCAAGCCAGGTGGTTGCAACCTCAGCGTTCGGGACCCAGTGAACGTCGTGGCCGTCGTCCGACAGGCTGGTTTGAAACGCGGTTCCGAGCGATTTTTCGTCTTCGACTATCAGTATTGTTGCCATTTTGTTGCTTTTCGATCGTGTGAGCGTATCCACAGTGTGCGAGAAAAGTCGCATGTGATTAAAGTTTTCCTGTCTCCCCAAACTTCGTAACACGGCTATTTACAAAGACTTACATTGTTTTCGATCCCCGGCACGCCGTCTGCCATCTCTCTACCGTGCAGATTCGGTGCCGCGCGCCCGGAAATGCTGGGCGTCAAACGAAAACTCAGAAAGCGATCGACATCGCGATGGTTCAATCCAGAAAGACAGCTTTAGAGCCAATGGCAAAACTGCGTGTCGTTGCCAAAGAGACCCTCACCCCGACCCTCTCCCTAAGAGGGAGAGGGAGGGATTGTTACATTCTCTCAGCACAAGGAATGCGAACAACGCTTGTGAAGGCGGTGACGCTGATCGAGTTGCTCGTTGTAATCTCAATCATGTCGCTGCTGATGTCGATTATGCTGCCGTCGTTCAGTAAGGCGCGAGAGCAAGCGCGGCGGACGATTTGCGTGGCCAACCTGAAGCAGGTTGGCGCGGGCGTGTTCAGCTATGCGCTGGATCATAAGGATCATGGTCCGGCTGTCATGGACCCGATGGGAACGACGGCGCCGCGTTCGTTGGTTTCGAGGGCAGGAAAATATGTCAACCTTGGGTTGCTTCGCAAGTCAGGGATTCTCCCTGAGACCTCCAATTACTATTGTCCGAGTCAGAGCGAATTTGCCTATGCGAGCGATCCAGCCTTGATACCGGCTGGGACCGTAGCGGGAAGCTACGCGTATTCGATCCACATTCCTGCGCGAAAAGGCCCGGTGATGGGTGCGATTCGACACCTGGCGATCGCGTCCGATGATTACACGGCGCGATTGGGCGCGACAGCCGGAAACGGGAAGGCGTCGCACAAGGTTGGCTACAACGTGCTGTACACGGATGGAAGCGCGAGTTGGTACGATGACCGCGATGAGAGCATCTGGCATCGAGCGATTCATTGGGATGATGAAACCGACGACGTGACTTACGAAACGCTCTATCAACCGAGCGCCCCTGTCTCCGATGACCAATACGGCGATGAGATGGACATTTTCCGCGTGTGGCGGGCTTTCTGTTACAACCAGCGAGTCCAGTTTCCACCGCCGACTCCGTAGAAGGACGGTGAATGCATGACCGTCCGCGGGAAACTCAGCCTCGCCTTCACCGCACTGCTTGTTGTTCTTCTGCTGGCAGGTGGTTTCGCACTGAACGCCGTCCAACGCAGCAGCGAGCACGTTCACGAATACAGCCGGGTGCGCGAGGTATCACACCTTACCTCCGATCTACGCACGGCCATCTATCAGCAATTGGCGATCTCCGCGAAATTGATGACTCCGCCTGCCGGACACGATGATGTCCAATGGTCGAAGTACTGGGTTGATGACATCGACGTTCAGATTCACCACGCAGAGTCCGACAAGGAACGGGAACTCTGGACGCAGATGCGCCAATCGGTTCAGGAATTCGGAGTGAGCATTCATCGCCCGCGCGAAGAGGTGGACCTCGACCCGCTGGTTCGCCGAATGGAAACGGGCTTGAGACTGCTGCGTGATCACTACGATGTGGCTGAGTTCCAGTCGATTCGCGTGGTTTCAGCGGCTGCCTTTCAGGCACAGGTAGCTGTGGGTGTTGCGTGCCTCTTTACGGTCTTCGCGTTTCTCATTTATCTCGTGGTCATTCGACACTGGCTGGTTTATCCGATCGAAGTGCTTCAGAAGGCCACCGAGAAAATCGGCGAAGGAAAACTCGACTATGCGGTGCCGCTGCACGGGCAGCATGAACTGGCCCAACTTGCGCGCGGGATCGAGACGATGGCTGGTCGATTGTCTGAGCACCAACGAGAATTGCTTGAAGCTCGCGAGCTGAGTGCCATTGGCGAGCTGTGCACCAACGTCGCACACGGTTTGCGTAATCCGTTGGCGGCGCTGCGAGCGACGGCTGAGCTTGCCCATCGGCGGTTGAAAGACACGCCGAAAGTGCAGGAGCTGGTTCGTGATGTGCTCGTTCAGGCTGATCGCGTGGATCAACGCATCACACGCTTGTTCCAGTTCAGTCGGCCAATGACGCTGCACCCGCGCGAATGGTCGTTTGATGAGTTGGCTGAATCCGTTCGTACGGAAGTGCAGGCGCAGCTGGAGCAACGATCGTTATTGTTAGTCATTGAGGATTTGTGCGGCGAGCGAAAGTTGTATGTGGACAAAGACGCGATGGTCCAAGCGATGGCCGAATTGGTTCTCAACGCAACGCACCACAGTCCAGACAATTCCACGTTGACGATCAGGGGAGAGTTTGTTTCCACGGCTGGCGGCAATGGGCATCGAGCATTGCGAATTCAAGTGATTGATCACGGAGCGGGTATGGCTCCGCAGACAGTAGAGAAGGCGTTCCACCTCTTTTTCACCAGCCGCCCAGAAGGCAGCGGAATGGGCTTGGCGATGGTTCGAAGAACCGTTGAGCGACACAACGGTTCGATCAACCTCTCGTCAGAATTGGGACGAGGTACAACCGTATCCATTGATATACCGTTCGTGAACCATATCGCGTAAGCCTAGATTGCTTTCCCCACTTGCCATGCAGCCTATGGCTCGAACCCGCACGTAAAAAGCAAAGGGCCCTCAACTCGATTACTCGAATTGAGGGCCTTCAATGCTCTTTTCGTATGCTGTCGGTTAGCCGTTGTCTACGCAGTTCTCATACGACGGGCGACCGTTGCCATTGTGCGTAAGGCCTGTTTCGATCGGCTCGTTGGGAAGCGTATCCTTCTGCCAGCCGTCGCCGCGAACGATGATGCAGCGATTCTGGGTTTGCAGATCAGGATCCATGTACACTTGCTCGGTGCGATAGTGCAGCGCGTAACCGGCCGAGTCTTCCGTACCTTCAATGTAAATTCGCTGGAACTCACCGTGCGAGTCGACAAACGCGCGGTTGTAGGACCAGTCGGGACCGTGCCAGCCGCGAACGGCCTTGTTGGGACCCGGATCAATACCCGGCTGGAGGAAGTCGCAATTCTCTTTGCGCGTTGCCCACGCCCAGCGACCAATGTTCTCCTCGTAATACAGCGTACGGGCAGGCGTGATGACGCGAGAGACCGGACGCATATACGGTGAGTTACTGTCCATCGGCCCGCCGCCGCTTGGTGCGGTCATGAATACGTTGGCGGAGTAACTGTTTCCGAAGTGGTCGAAGGATGAAACTTCAGGCGTGTTTACCCAATCCGAGCAGTGAGCCGCACGCGGCGGTCCGTCGTCGCCCGGACACTTGAACAGGTCGAGGGTCAATTTGGTGTCGTTTTCCGCACCGATACGATCGAACGTCGGAATCGTGCTGTCCTTGAAACCGCTCGGATAGAGGATTTCATTCATAGGACGCGAGGCCGGACCGTAACCGTTCTTGGTTCCATACTTGCTGGCGAGGAATTGGAAGGCTGCGCCACCCGGAGCGGAGCCGATGAACGGACCGCCACGACCTGCCTTGCCGCCCCACTCGTATGCGCCGATGAACGACGGATCGCTGGGGTTCTGGAAATACTGCAACGGGTGAACCGGAATGCCCCAGCCCTGAGGATCATCAGCTTCGTACACGCGACTGCTGGTGGCGATATTCTTAATGTGCGCCAAGCACGCATTTCGCTTAGCGTTTCGACGGGCCGCTTCCAGCGAAGGAAGCAAGATGGCCAACAGCAACGCAATAATCGCAATAACGACGAGGAGCTCGATGAGCGTAAAACCCGCCGTCTTTCCGCGCGAAGCTCTTAACTGGTTCACACGCGATGTCATGGTAATCTCCTGAGACTTACTCACCCGGCGACTCCAAGCCGCCGGTCTCAAAGTTTCACTTAACAAACTGTTGTTGGTTTTGGGTTGGTTCCAGGTCTGGTACTGTTGAACGCAACCGGTTTCAAAACCTTATCGTACCAAAACGAAACAATCAACGCAAAAACCGCCGAAACTATCGGCCCCATTCACTCAAACCTCACCCCGCTGCCGCGGTTTGAGAATTCGGCGTCTTTCCCTATTACTAGAACACCGGCGGATGAAATCTGGCGGGTGTGATCTTTGGAAAAATCAGGTAACGAATGCGCCACAAACCGTTGAGCGGGGTGATAATATATAGGGTGGAGTCTGACGTTTTCGACCCTTGCGTCCGTCTGCGGCTTCCGTTTCTGGGTTGTTGGCTGTGTCCTGTACGTTAACTGACGAAGAACTGTGGAGCGGGCTTGATCGGCTGAAGCCGGAAATCGAGCAGCATGTCGTAGAGTGCGACGAATGTCGCTCGCGTGCGAAGTTCTTTCGTGCTGGCATTGACGCGGTTCAGACGGCATCAGCACCTCCCACCCTACCTATCCCATCGCGCATCGGCAGCTATGTCGTGCACCGACGCATCGGCGAGGGAGGCATGGGCATTGTCTATGAGGTCGAGCAGCAAACACCACGGCGAATGGTCGCACTAAAGGTCATTCGCGGCGGCCACCACATCGATGAATATCGGCTGCGTTTGTTCCAGCGAGAAGCACAAACTTTGGCGCGGTTGCGTCATCCGGCCATTGCATCGATTTACGAGGCTGGGAGGACGGAAGATGGCCAGGAATTCTTCGCGATGGAGCTGGTACGCGGGGTGCCGCTCAATACGTACGTGAAGGACAACAACCTGCCCAGGCGGAGGCGACTCGAGCTTTTCCGCAAAATCTGCGACGCGATCAACTACGCACACCAGCGCGGAGTCATCCATCGAGACTTGAAGCCATCGAATATCCTCGTCGATTCTGAGGGGCAACCGAAGATTCTTGACTTTGGCCTGGCGCGAATCACCAGCTCCGATGACAACATTAACACGACTACGATCACGGCCGTCGGAAAGATCATGGGCACCTTGCCGTACATGAGCCCGGAAGAGGCACGTGGTCACTCGGAAGAAATCGATACACGAAGCGATGTGTACTCACTGGGTGTCATCTTCTACGAGATTATCACGGGGCAGTTGCCCTACAGCGTGCGAAAGGCTGCGCTGCATGAGGCTGTGCGGGTGATCTGTGAAGAAGCGCCGCGGCGACCGAGCAGCATCGAGCGCTCGCTTCGCGGTGACCTCGATACGATTGCATTGAAGGCGATTGAGAAGGAACCATCGCGAAGGTATCAGAGCGCGGCGCAGTTCTCAGAGGACGTCAATCGCTATTTGACTGATCAACCGGTATTGGCGCGGCGGTCAAGCGTCATTTATCAGTTCATCAAGTTGCTACGTCGTCAGCGATTTGTGTTCATCTTTCTCGTAGCGGTTCTTGCCGTCATAGTTGTAGGGGCTTTTTCCATCATTCGGGTATCGAAGGAGATTACCGACATTGGAGAAATGCAGATCCGACAACAGACGCTGATTTATTCGGGGCAACTGGCTAAGTTGGGAACCTACTCGATTGACGTAGGCCACTTTGAGCAGGCCGAGCGATACCTCAGGGAAGCTCTTGGAATTCTAAGTCGCAAAGAACACGAAGTTGACCCAGTGCGACTCGCGCGAATTAAGACGACGTTGGCGTTTGCGATTATCAAGAACGCCAAGAAGGCGCCGAACGACTCCGGGGAACGCGACTTCGAAGGCATGCTGTTTGAAGCCGAGGAGTTGGCCTTGGCGTCTATGACGGCGTTTGAAGCTCCCCGCGAGGGTGATTTGACCAAGGAAATCCGCGAGACCTTACTTGTTCTGATGGAAGTGTATGCGAAGGACGGTATGAACAGGGAAGAAGAATTGACGAAGATAGAGAGTAGGCTGCGTGAACTTGATGCTCGATCAACCATAGAAAAAGGTGAGATTCCAAGTGTAAACGGATAGTATAGTTCCTGTGTTGTAACCCTAACTCCAGATGCGTCGTATTGGATGTACAGAATAACGCCAATGTCCTCCGGCAGCTCAGATCGCCAGGGGCTGCCCGAAACAGCCACCACACTGGTCACGCTTCTTCGCGCGGGAGACCCGCAAGCGGGGTCACTGCTTACGGAGTTGTATCGCACGCCGCTGCTTCGGTTCTGCTGGGGATACCTCAGCAATCTTGAAGAAGCTGAGGACGCCGTGCAGGAAATCTGCATGAAAGTCGTTCGCGCGAACAACATACCCGATGCGTTTCGACCGTGGTTGTACAAGATTGCCCGCAACCACTGCTTCAATCAGCTTCGCACAAAAGGCCGGCGGCGAGATCTTCAGGGCGGCGCCATCGATACACAGCTATCGGAGGCGCTAACCGGTCAGCTTACAAGATTGGCCAACGACGAGATCCGCGAGAAGCTACGACAGCTTGTGCAATCGCTTCCGGAAACCCAACGAGAAGTTCTGCGCCTTCGTTATGTCGAAGGGCTTCATCGGGCGGAGATCGCCGAAGTTCTCGACGTGCCGGAATCAGTTATCAAATCGCGGCTGTTTGAATCGTTAAAGCGTCTTCGGGATCAGGCCGGCTTTCTCACGCAGATGTAGATTACGATGGAATCAGGTCGTCGGGTGTCGGCGCTACGGTGTCGAACTTGCGCACGACACCATCACGGGGTAAATCACGCGGCGCGACTTCGCCCCTAAGGTCAGTCGCCTTCCGATAGTAATCACTCATCGTTTGGACATGGTTAGAAACAATCGCAATTAGTTCTGCCGGTTCCAACACTTGTGCCTGGTTACCGTAACCCAGCACCCACCATGCGATTTCCGTGATTCCATCTACATCCACCTCGAACAAGAGTGAACCGTCCGGCTCAAGCAAAGTCCGTTGCGTCTTGTGCCAGATGACTTCATTTACATTTCCTGCGACCATATTCAAGAAACGAATTTTGACGTGATAGCGGTTGCTGCCGCGAATCATCGACCATGCGTTTCCGAAGTACCTGTCCAGCGAGAAGTCGCGGTCTTTGGTAAATTGATCAGGGAGCGGACGCATCTCAATCACGCGCTCAACCTTGAACGTGCGCATTCCGCCCGCCTCGCGCGAGCGACCAATCAGGTACCACGCACGATGGATGAACGCCAAGTGATACGGCTCAACGACGTCCTCTATTTCGCGTTTCTCGTAGAAGGAATCATATCTCATTTGGATCGGCCAGCGTTCCGCAATCGCGCTTTGGATTAACGGGAGATTGGGTGCGACCGCCGATGTTTCCGATGACGGCGCGTGACGGAAGGAGATATTCTCCATTAACGGCCGACAGTGATCCTGAAGATGGGTCGGAAGCGTGCCTTCGATTTTGATGACTGCCGAAAAGGTCGTTTCTTGGGAGATGACGGAGGGATGTGAACCGGCTGTTCGCAGAATCAAGCAGAGGGCGAGTGCTTCGGCGGGCGTGAATGAAACGGGAGGCAGCAATGCGCGGCGGGCGGTCGAATACGTCTTGGTTTTGCGATCGTATTCAAACGGCAAGCCCGCGCCGGTGAGGACCTTCAGGTCGCGAAAGAGCGTGCGGCGATTCACGCCGAGGGAAGCGGCTAACTCCTCCGCCGTGCTGGGTCGCCCCGATTGCAGCGCCTGGATCAGCCCCAGCAATCGCTCGACACGACCCGTTTCCATCACGAAGATTCCGCCCCTAGGTCAGCCGGACCAAGTCGTAAAAGGTAGAGTCCGCAGCACGATGAAGCTGATGACCGACGCCATCGCCACCAGAGCCATGATGAGGAAGGTGAAACGCCGAAGTTTGCGCGCACACCAAAGGATGACGACCAAAAGGAAAAGGTTCGCACCCACTCCTGCCAGCAATCGCCCGAGCGTTTCATCCGATGTAGCGATCCATGGCAACCGGGGCCACGCAGCCAGGAGGGCTGCAATCACTAGTCCAAGCGAGGAATTGACGAAGGCGAAACTGCGCGCGTGTGGTATCAATCGGCCTGCCGTAGTCCAAGGGGCGTTTTCAAGTAATTGCTGTCGCCAGTAGATCGACAGCCAAGCACATAGCCACGCAGACATTGACAACGCAATGATCATGCACGTGAACACGATCGGGTAAAAGTCAATCAACGCGACAGACCTCGCGGGGACCCTTTCCAGGCAAAACGAACAAAGCATCAGCGAAGCGAGCGCGATCCCAACGTCGGCGACTCCGGCGCTCCACGATCGTTCGACGAGCAAAAAGCAGGCCAAGCTGCAAGCACCGGCGGAAAGAGTTGTAATCATAAGTACTCTGCCCGCCTCAACCCCGATCATGGCGGTCGGAACGGCGAGGTGAAAGCTGACGAGCATCAGGACAAACATCGCGACAGCACCGCAACTGATGCGAAAGCCGCGCGTGACGTTTGCGGGGGTGGCTAGTTCATCCGGTCTGCAAAATGTGGCGAGCCAGCGCGACCGGGCCTGCCACCACTTTACGAGGGCGACCGCGATCAGCGTGATCACTGAGAGACTGGCCATCATCCAAAGTGTGAGGGCTGTGCGCTCGGGACGACCGGTGCGCGACGTTTCGTACACCGGCATCAAGAGGCAAACCCACAAGGCCAGCATTACACAAAGCCAGTAGAAGCAGGTTGTGAGCGCTCGCTGACCGGACGAATGCCATGCGACCAGACAGGCAAGACTCAGAATCCCTATCACCCAAACGCCGCTGATAGTGAACGGGGGCATTTCATTTGCGGTTGCGTCAAAACCGCGTGTGAGGTCTACGGTTGCAAAGACCGCGCGCACGGTTAACAGCAAGACGATGACAATCGCCGCGACAGCGCCAAGCAGCAAACCGGCGGTGTGCAGAAAGCGTGTGGATGTTTCGGGTTTGCCTGACTCTCGCGATGAGGATGCGCTTGAGATGATCCGCGCGAGGAGGACAAATATGAGGCTGAGAATCGCACAGGGCCAGGCAATTCGGTTTTCCAGCAGGAGCGTGAAGTCGCGTGGTGTAGCGGCACCGATCATGAATGCGCTCGAATCGACAGCGGCAATCATCATCAGTTCAATGACAGTTTCAATGGACTTGTTCCGAATTGGTCAACCGGCGGCCGGCTCTGCTGCGGCATCGCGGCGCGTAAACTTCGGAGCGTTGCGGTCGCCCTTGTAAGCGGAAAGGATTGCTTGCTTCGCGTTGATGCAATCGGTCAGATATTTCGCCGCAGCGGGCAAAGCGGCCTCGGGTTCGTCCAGGTTCGGCACCCACATCTTCGGCCATTCGAACATCACATACCGATCGTAAATCTGCCCCTTAAGCAGGTCGATTTGACGAGACACCTCGCACTGCCCTTCGCCGAGTTGCGTGTACTGAAGCAAGACGCCGTTGGAATCAAACTGGGCATCGCACACGTGAACCAACCCGATCTTGTTGCCAAGTCGCGGAATGGAGGTCGTCGGTCGCTCGCCGTCGCTCATCGCGTAGCATTGATTCCAGCAGCAGCGAACGGCTGGGTGTTCAACGGCATCCACAACGAACCAAAGGTCGGCGCTGCCAGGAAAATCGCCGCCGTTTTCGACCAGCAAAGTAACGCCCCAGCGACTCAAGATCGGCACAAGCGAACTGACATGCCCGGCAATTCGCGCCAGTGCTTCGCGCGGGTTATCCCATTTCTGAATCTCGCCAGGCAGAATTCTGACGTATGGACATTCCAGCCTGCCCGCGAGTTCAATGAACTCAGTCAGAATCGCTTTCTGGCGCGCTACTTCACGCGGCTTTTTGGAATCCAACGTCGCAGAGCAGGCGAGGCAAACCAGTTCGACTTTTTTCTCGGCGAATAGCTCTTTGGTCTTGTCGGGTTTGCCGGCGAGTTCCGGAACGAGCGGAAGATGCAGTTCGCCGCGGAGGCCGCGCAGCTCGACACCCTGAAATCCCATGCTCGACGCGCTCGCGAGAACCGTCGCGAGATCCCAACCCGGACAAGACAGTGTGCTAAAACCGATCTTCATCGTTTTGCTGATTCCCGATCAATCCCAAAGGCCCATTCCCAAGCGCATCGGAAGGCCGTTCACCACGCTTGAACGTTGGTGGGGCAGGCTATCAGGTAGAACGCGCCCGTCAATGTCGTGCAGTATTTCCGGCCCTTACTGAACGAATCGGGAACTTCTCGTCAGCTCGATCGACTAAGTACTCATGGACCTGACAAGCTTCATTTCAACAGGAGGAAAACAATGATCGCGACATCTAGAAAGAACCTCACTCTAGGGGCGACTGTGTGCACGCTGGCGATGGTGGCAGGCTATGTCTGGATCTGCCGCGGGGATCAACCCGCGACTAAACAAACAGCGCAGGGCGAAATAGAGAAAATCGTCCGTGAAAAGGACGCGCCCAAGAAGCCAACCACATTAGTCGCGCGTCCCGAAGGTGACACAACGAATGAACCACCAATTAAGACCACGATCAAGAAGCCAACAGGTGGCGGTTTGAATGAGAAAGTCCTGCGGGGGCGTGGCGTTCACAAGCCCAAGAAGGACGAAAAGACGCCAGCGGTGTGATTTTTCGAAGGTCACCATTGAGAATCTAGGCGGCATAACACCTGTTTTGGGCGAGTTTTCGAATCCCAAAGGAACCGACACCGGTTTCGGGGCGTCTAATGCCTTGGAAACCGGTGCGTCGCGAGTCGGAAGGTGTCACCTAACTTGACTCGCACTAGGAAGTTGCAGATACTTTGATAGGGGCGGTCCTGCCGCCCTGATCTGCGTTTCATCCTTTGACCCAATACGACGGGAGGATTCGATTATGGATAGCGCCAAGAAACAGAAAGTTATGATTGCCGTGCTTGTGGTCTGTGCGTTAGGCGCGGGCGGCGTTTGGTATATGAACAGTGACAGCAGCGGCCCCGTTGCGACTTCCGCGCCGACAGCCGTCACCAAAACTTCGCGCAAAGATGGTGCCGAAGAGGCGAAGACGGTCAAGAAGCAATCCACTCGCGAGGAAACTCCGGCGGAACAGGATGAAGCGACCGGACCAGTGAAGAAAACTAAGACCAGAGAAGACACAGCCGCGGCTCCCAAGAAGGAATCGCGCGACAAGACGCCGCCGAAGAAAAAAGACAAGAAGCAGATGCCGGCTGTCTAAGATAGCCTGGGAAGCTCGCTTCTCGGTCGCGAATGCTCGACCAACACACAGCGTCCGCAGTCTTGCGGGCGCTGTTTTCATTGATAGACCGTGACTTTGCGCTGAATGAACTGAATGGAACAAATCGCGGATGTCAGGGATGTGGTCATCGTCGGAGGTGGGGCCGCCGGTCTCGCGACTTCGATATTCGCGCGAAGGCATAACCCAGCCATTCGCGTAGCCATCGTAGATGGTGCAAAGAAACTCGGCGCAAAGATTCTTGTCAGCGGCGGCGGTCGTTGCAACGTTACCAACGTACGCGTCACGACGGATGACTTTCGCGGTGGCAGTCGCAACTCGATTCGCAAAGTCCTCGATGCATTCACTGTCGGCCAATCGATCCAGTTCTTCAACGAACTCGGCGTCACGCTGCACGAAGAAGAGCACGGCAAACTCTTTCCCGATTCAAATGATGCGAACACCGTACTGCAAGCCTTGATCGGCGAATGTTATCGCGTCGGCGTCGAAATCCTCGAAGACCACCGCGTGCAACAAGTCTCTCGTCGCGAGAATGAGTTTGTCGTTCACACTACGCAATCAGAACTGCGAGCAAAGCGTCTCGTGTTGGCGACCGGCGGGCAATCCCTTCCTAAGACAGGCAGCGACGGCTTCGGTTATCAATTAGCCCAATCACTCGGTCATTCGTTCAATCCAACAATACCCGCATTGGTTCCACTGAAATTGTCGGGGGAATTCCATGCACAACTTTCGGGGACAGCCCAGGATGTTGAACTGACTTTGGCCGTACCTGGGCAGAAGCCCATCCGCCAGCAAGGTGCGATGCTCTGGACGCATTTCGGCGTCAGCGGACCGGTCGTGCTCGATATTTCTCGGTACTGGCACGCGGCTAAACTCGCCGGACAAGATGCAACGCTGACGGCCTCATTTCTACCCGGTTCAGGTTTTGACGACCTCGATCAACAATTGGCCCAGCTCGGCTCCGCGCGACCCAAGGCCCATTTGCGAAACGCACTCGCGGAGATCGTGCCCGCCCGCGTTGCCGATGCCCTGCTCGCGGCTGTGAACATCGATGCTTCATGCAACATGGGGCAGCTCTCGCGCGAGCATCGTCGCAAGCTCACTCACGCCCTGCTCGCCTGGCCGCTGACGGTCATCGACAGTCGCGGCTACAACTACGCCGAAGTGACAGCCGGTGGCATTCCGCTCACCGAGATCGATACTTCCACGATGGAATCGCGCCGCTGCCCAGGACTTTTTTTGGTTGGTGAAGTCCTCGACGTCGATGGCCGCATCGGCGGATTCAATTTCCAATGGGCGTGGTCGGGCGGATTTGTCGCGGGTCGAGCGCTGGCGGGATCAATTTCAAAGAATCGATAGTTGCATCGTGATTTCTTCGTCGTGCACGACGGTGTGTAAGTTATTCAAATTAACGTCATTCTCTACCAATCCTTTACTCGCGTCATTCACGAAGGTAGCCTCACCCCTCGTTCAGCGAATTCGGCGAACCTGTTGCGATGTAATCCTGAACACGTTCTATTTGGGGGCGAAGCGAGTGGCCAAGCGCTGGGTCGTGGCATCACCGATCGACGGACTTTCCGACGCGGCGGCTGCGTGGGGCGTGCCGCCGATCGTCGCGCAGCTGCTTTGCAACCGAGGACTGTCACCCTCAAAATCGGGTAGTGACTTCCTCTCGCCACAACTCAAGGATTTGATTCCGCCACGACAGTTGCCTGGCGCGACACAAGCGGCCTCGCTGATGGCACGCGCGATCCAATCCAAAAAGAAGATCGTTCTCTATGGCGATTATGATGTCGACGGCACGACTGGCGTATCAATTCTCTGGCATTTGCTCACGCTTGCCGGCGCGGACGTCTCGTTCTACGTCCCCCACCGCATCGAAGAAGGTTATGGCCTCAACCTCGAAGCCGCCCGCAAACTCGTCGAGGAAGGCGCTCAGCTAATCGTCTCCATCGACTGCGGCATCACCGCGATCGATGTCGCCGCTGAAATGCGTAGCCGTGGCGTTTCTCTCATCATCACCGATCATCACGCCATCCACGATTCGCTTCCCGACGCGGATGCCATCGTTCATCCCGCTCTTAGCGCATCCTACGAGAACCCGCACCTTTGCGGGGCAGGCGTGGCGTTCAAACTTGCGTGGTGCATCGCTCAGGAACTCAGTGGCGGCGAAAAAGTCTTGCCGCATTTCCGCACGTTGCTGATGGAGCTGCTGCCGCTCGCGGCGCTGGGCACCATCGCCGACGTCGTGCCGCTCGTCGGGGAGAACCGCATCATCGCCAAGCATGGCCTCGCGCAACTTGTGAACACGAAACTTGTAGGGCTTCGCGCACTGATGACCTCCGCCGGTCTGAGCGGCAACGAAGTGAATTGTTATGACGTCGGCTTCAAACTCGCCCCGCGTATCAACGCGGCTGGACGCATGGGCCATGCGCGGTTGGCCGTCGAACTCATGACCCGCGCGAACGATCAGCGCGCCCGCGAAATCGCGATCTACCTCGAAGACCACAACCGCTCGCGCCAAGTTGCCGAACGTAAGATCGTTCAGCAGGCGTGCGACATGGTCGAGAAAAACAACTGGGCGAGCGACTCGCGCCGCGCGATTGTAGCCGCCAGCGAAGATTGGCATGGCGGAGTCATCGGCATCGCCGCCGCCCGCCTCGTGGAGCGCTATCATCGCCCCACTGTTTTGATCAGTTTGACCAACGGCGAGGGCCAAGGCTCCGTGCGAGGAGTGCCACACTTTGACATTGCGGCTGCACTTGCGAAATGCGGCGAACACCTAGTCACACACGGCGGTCACGCGATGGCTGGCGGTTTGCGGCTTAACACTGACCGCGTTGACTTGTTCCGCGATGCATTTATCGCGCTAGCCAACGACGCGCTCACCGGCGTCGATCTCATGCCCACCCTTCGACTCGACGCGGAAGTGCCGCTCGACTCTCTGGCCCTCTCCGCCACAGAACTGATTCTTTCACTGGGCCCGTTCGGCGTCGGCAACCCCCGCCCGCGATTAGCCACCCGCTGGGTCGAACTTGCGGCTGAGCCCAAATGCGTCGGCTCGCAGCAGGACCATGTTCAGGTTTTGCTGCGAGAGAATGGTTCGTGCATGCGCGGCATCGGGTTTGGCTTGGGCAGTGCCATCGAAGACCTCAAACACCACCGTCGCTGTCGCGTAGCATTTGAACCCATGATCAACGAGTTCAACGGGCGACGTTCCTCGGAAATGCGCATCCTGGACTTCCAATTCCCCGACTGAATGCCCTATAATGTTGCGGACCGATGGCCGGTCGACGACGTTACTCCCACCCAAAACTCGCTTGGAGGTCTCAATGCCCCGCCGCTTCACCTTCGCACTGTTTACATTACTTGCTATCGCCGTAACCGACATTTCACGTACTCACGCGCAGCGCATTCCCATTTATTACGACACGGTCGAGAATGGAAAACTCACTGGTGGTCGAGTTATGGTCGATCCCACTGACCCTGTCTATCGCGCCACGTTTGGGCTCGATGGCCCCGCCGTCGCCGGTGGCTGGCCTTCCACGACGATCGTGAACAACGGTCCCAGTAGCAATCGAATTGACATCGTCATCCTCGGCGATGGCTACACCAGTGCGCAGATGGGCACGTATGCCACGCACGTCAACAACGTGGTCAACGGGTTTTTCTCACAGGAACCGCTGAGCGCTTATCGCACGTTCTTCAACGTACACCGCGTTGACGTTACCTCTGTCGAATCCGGTGTCGACGAAATCGATCTGAACATTTTCCGCAACACAGCCCTTGGGATGGCCTACGGTTGTTTCAATATCGATCGGCTCCTTTGCATCAACGTCGGCACAGCCAGTTCGGCTGCGCAATCTGCTCCCGATGTGGAGCAGATTCTTGCGCTGGCCAACTCGACGCGCTATGGCGGTGCGGGCTATCCCGCGAACGATTTGGGCACACTAGCGGGCAACAACGGTTCGTCGCTTGAAATCGCTCTGCACGAATTTGGCCATTCGTTTGCGGATTTGGCTGACGAATATGACTATGACGACGGAACGACGTACACCGGTGCTGAGCTCGGCGAGCCAAACGTCAGCATTTATAACGCAACCACGATGCTCAACCAGCAGCGCAAGTGGTGGCGATGGCTCGATCTTGCGAATGTCGATGCTTTTCAAGGGGCAGCCTACTACGAGTTTGGCATCTATCGGCCCACTTTCAATTCCAAGATGCGTTCGCTGGGCGTTCCATTCGAGCAGGTGAATATCGAGCAATTCGTGCTGAGCATGTACGAATTGGTGAACCCTATCGACGACGCCACGCCGACGACGCCATCACCCACGCTGGCATGCACGCAGTTCTTCGTCGACACGCTCGATCCGTTCAGTCATGCGCTAAGCGTGCAGTGGTCGATCGACAATGTTGACGTACCGGGCGCGACGGGCCACACATTCACTCCTGATACGACGGCGCTTTCGTTCGGGTATCACACGCTGCGAGTTCGCGTGGTCGACAACACGACGCGCGTGCGCGATGAGGCCATTCGCACTCAACACATGACCGAAACGCGAACGTGGCAGATTTTCGTCCCCGCACCGTACGGCGACGTTACGCTCGATGGCCTCATCAATCTCGACGATATCCTTTGCACAATCGCTGCGTTCACAAACCCCGCCAACTGCCCGGAGGCCGACCTCGCCCCATGCAACGGTAACGGCATGATCAACCTCGATGACATCTTGAAATCGCTTGCGGCCTTCTCTGGTAACGCTGATTGTGCTGGGTTGTGTCCGTAATTGCCGAATCGCGATTGGTCAGAAGTGTCGCCCATGTACCCGACTTAAGACTTAGAAGGCCGCAATTGGATTGAAGAGCCTCTAATCCAACACCGGCCCCACCACTGTTTGCGATGTCGATTTGGGAGGATCGTCGTTCGTCCGTCGGCCTAGCAGCTCAACGAGAATATTACCGAGGAAGATCAAGCCCGCACCCGCAATCGCCCAGCCGGTGATGACAGAGCCCGCGACGATCCATGCGTACACCGTGGCCACGATGGACTCTGATTGATACGCGAGCGCCGCCCGCGTTGCTGACGTATCTGGCTGATAGCGAAACATCAAGCCGAACGTCAGCAACGTTCCTGGGCCGGTGGTGAGAAGCAATCGAAACAGAAAGGAATCGTCCCACGCTGCTCGGGAAATCGTTGTCGCACTGACTGGGACATGCGCCGCGCCCCAGATCAACGCGAACAGAACGAAGATGATCGATGCGGCTGTCATCTGCGACAGGCATAGTCGCCACGGACTCTCGCGTTTGCCGTATCGATCGATCACCAGAATGTGCGCACTGAATGCCACGGCACACAGGAGTCCCAGCAATGCGCCGCGATCGAAACTCGCTTGCTGGCGATTGAGTGTCATAAGTGTGACACCGGCTGTCGCACAGGCGACCGCCACCCACATCCACACGCTGATGCGTTGCTTGAACAGAAATACAGCCATGAACGGCGTGAAGAGCACGGTCAAACTCGTCAGAAACGAACTCAGCGATTCACTTGTTTCCGCCAGTCCGTAATGCTGAAAGAGCATTCCGCCCGCGAGAAACAACCCTCCCCATAGGCCTCCCCAAAATGTCGACGCGTTCCAGCTTTTTCGCGACGAGGGAAACACGAGCGCCCAGCAGATGGACGCGAGCAGAAATCGAATCGCCAAAAACCACGCCGGACCGAGACTGTGAACATCCTGGCTTCCCGCTATCGATGCGAGCTGCTCACTAAGGATCGCCTGCCCCTCTTTGTTCCAATTGAAGCCCATGCCCCAGACCACGCACGCAGCCAGCAGCATCAGGGTCGCGCGACGTTCACGGCGGGCTTCAAGGGTCATTGCATTCATTCCCAAAAACAACACGGTCGGGCCTCACACCTGCGAGGTCCGACCGTGCGCATTATTTCGAGTTTGGTTTGTTTAGCCAGTCGTCACTTCGGGTCGACGACCATCTGGCCCGGGGAAACCATCTGGTATTCCTCGTTCAGTTGGTCCTGCTGGCCGCGCTGACCCTGCGACGGCGGTGGCGGCTGATTGCTGCGATAGCGCGAGTTCGCGTTTGAATTGGTGTCGGCGTTACCCGTGTCACCATCATACGAGTACTCGTGCTTTGAATAATGCGAGTTCGACTCGCAACCCGCGACTATCATCGCCGCAGCCATCATGGCTGTGATCGACACGTTTTTCATTAGATTCTTCATGATTCGCTTACCCTCTTCACCTGCTAACCATAAACCGCACGAAGTGTTTCGCGCGACAATCATCCTTAGCCTTTGCGCTGGTTGTGCAGCATTTCCTGGTGCACGACGGACCACACCTCGGCAGCCGGGATCGACACTTCCACCGTGGCGACGCCGCCGTCAAACGTGGCTTCGCTGGCGGTCGCACCAGAGATCACCGCGTCGACCTGTGTGCGGATTTCATCGTTCTGCGTGACGAAGTCCTGCACTGAGGTGCTCGACTGCAACTGCAAACCGTAGACCTGCTCCGCGAGTTTACGCATCGCGTCGGATCGAGCTGCGCGGGCGGCCTTCAGCTTGCCCTGGGCGGTATCGATCGCCGGATCCGTGCCCTGACCGGTTGCCTTGATGCGCTCCGCGAACCATGTCGGCGCGGGTGCGCCTTCGGACTTCACCTGCTGGATCATTCGGGCCGGCGGTACACCGGAACCGGTCGCCTGAACGAACTCGCGCTGAAGCGTCTCCTTGACGTTGGTGATGTCCTTCGTCGTTACGGTGTTGCCTTTGTAATGCTGCTCGTGCAGCTCGGTGATCTTGGTGACCAGTTTCTCGACCGGCACTTGCAACGTCACTTCGACAATCAGCTCGTCCGGATAGTAGTACTCGCTGACCTGCGAAGCACCGACCACGATACCTTCCGCTTGCGTGCGAATCTCATCCGACTCGGTGATGAAATCGCGAACCAACGTGTTCGAGTTCAAACGCAGACCCTTGATCTGCTCTAGCAACTTGCGCTGCGCGTCGAGCTCAGCCGCACGCTTCGCCATCAGGCGAGCCTGTGCACCCTGCGGCCCGAGCGTCTTCCAGATGCCCGGAACTTCGAGCGTCTTGGGCGGGGCATAGCCTTGCGGCAACGGCGTAATGACTTCTTCGATGCCCGGGGGAAGATCCGGAGGAAGCTGTGGACGCGGCGCACCTGAACCGGTGGCCTTGATCACGTCGGTCTTGATTCGCTCCTGTAAATTCGAAATATCCTTCGTGGTGACGGTGTTGCCCTTGTAGTGCTGCTCATGAACTTCGGTGAGCTTGGTGATGAGCTTGGCCACCGTCACTTCGCCGTCGACTTCGCAAGCACCGTCTTCATAATATCGCGGCTGACCGAGCTTCACGCCCTTCACGAATGCATCGACCGCAGTCTTGATTTCATCACTTTCCGTCACGAAATCGCGTACGGAGGTGTTTGAGCTAAGTTGCAGGCCGTAAACTGATTCAGCCAGTTTGCGGTAACAATCCGCCTCGGCAGCGCGACGGGCGAGTAGCTTGTTCTGTGCATCGCCAGCCGGATTCTGTCCGAACAGCACGCCGGCTGACATCATGAAAGTCAATGCGGTTCCGCCCGCTACGATTTTCCTTGAGAAACGATTCATTCTTCAGACTCCTTCAATATCTGATGGCAGGCACCAAACCGGCCCTGACACTTTGACCGAACCTCATCCGGCCCGGTCCATTTCCTTCTCTCACTGTCTGTTTGACACGCACATCGACACAAGGTTGGGGCATTCCTGTCGCATGTCTGATAATCCACGATTCGCGGATCACGCTATCATCCCTTCGCACGACCGGCATAGGCCTTCACGCGATCGCGGGCTTCCATATATTGAGAGCTGTCCGCGCCTGCGCATGCTTGTTGATAAAACCGCAACGCCTCGTTGAACTTGCCGGACGCCTCTGCCGCAAGACCGGCGCCGAACGCCGCACGATGGTCTTTTCCGTTCTCGCGAATGGCGGCTTCGAACGAAGCAATCGCCTGATCGTAGCTCTGAGCGCGAAGCATGCGGATGCCTTCGGCGCAATTCTTGTTGCCGCTCGATTGAATGTCTGTTTCGACTGCGATCTTCACCGGAATGAACTTGCTCAAGAATTCGCGTGCGGCCTGGTCAACCAGTGAACCGACGATGCGATCTTCCGGCGTCAACTCAGCAGCGGTCTTGCTGCTTCCAAAAATCGGACTGGCGCTCGTCTTTTCGGTCGCCTGGTGCGTTGCGGCATGCTGGTCCCACACCTTGTTGTTCGCGGTGTCCAACAGTTTGAAGTTAGCAACAACGACCATGTTGCGCATAACGGTCTCGACTTCGCCCGTCTGGATCGCACCACCGCCTCCACGGGTGCCATGATCGCCGGTGAAATATCCCAAATCGACACCGGTAATCGTCCGCTGTCTTCCGGCTTGCAGATCCACCTTCACATCGATATCGCTGAGAATCGCACCCTGTGCTGCCTGAAGCTGACCGGGGTTGCCGCCCTTGGCATTGGACATGCCTGCCGCGGCGAGATCAGCCTCCGACATGGTCACATGCGCGTCGCGACGATCGGTGAGATTCACCTCGGCACCCAACTGCGTGCGTGATTCATTCACCAGATTTCCAACCAGTTTCGCACTGATCTCCGACCACTTCGGATCGGTTGTCGGACCGACATTGGCAGGCGCGACATAAATAGTCTTCATTCCCGTTGGCAAGGCGCGCTCAGGCTTAACGACGTAGCTGAAACTGACGCGCGCCCGTTCCGACGCGCAACCCGCCAACAAGGCGAGACCCACACACGATGCAAAAACTGCCGAACGAACTCGATGCACGAACATTCAAAGTCTCCTTCATCAAGAAAAGGTTAATTCCAAGAGTTTGGCCGAATCGCGGCGAACCGACGACGCGCACGCATCGCCCAATCCACCTGACCCCGGACGCGTAACCCGCTAGAAGAACATCGACCGTCCCCGCCGTCAAGCTATACTGCTCATGGTTTTGACACCTTTGGAACGTTGGCGCTAGAATCGCTGTCGATGTATAGCGACTTTTGCAGCGAGATTTGCGGTCGTGACCCGTTTATCAGCCCTGTAACAACGGACTTGCACCGGGTTAATCAAGCACTCACAGGCCGCGGAATGGAATACCTACTTACGTGATTTCCCGCAGAAAGACTCGAAAAATGTTCGTCGGCGGCGTGCCGATCGGTGGCGATGCGCCGGTCAGCATCCAGTCCATGACCAGCACTTACACGTATGACATCGACGCGACCGTCGCGCAAATCCGAAAGCTGGCTGAGGGCGGCTGTGATATCGTTCGCGTAGCCGTGCCCGACAAAGCAGACACGGATGCCCTGCCCGCGATCCTCGAGCAATCGCCCGTGCCGATCGTGGCTGACGTGCACTTTCACTTCGAACGCGCGCTGGAAGCCATCGAAGCCGGCGTACACAAGATCCGACTCAACCCCGGCAACATTAAGGATCGCAAGCAGGTCGATCGAGTGATTCGCGCGTGTCGCGAGCGCGGCATCCCCATCCGTGTCGGCGTCAACGAGGGCAGCGTCGTCGAGCGCAAGGACAAAGATGTTCGCGCGACTCAGATGGACGAACTCGCCACCGACTATCGCTCGCACATGATCCGCTTGATGGTCGAAACGCTCGAAGACTACATGCGCATCTTCGACGAGAACGATTTCCACGACGTTTGCATTAGCGCGAAGAGCATCGACGCGACAATGGTCATCGACGCCTATCGCGCAGTCAGCGAACGCTTCGAGCTGCCGCTGCATCTTGGCGTCACCCACGCCGGGCCGGTTGAGACGGGTCGCATTCGCTCGATCGCCGCGCTCGGCTCGCTGCTCGCGATGGGCATCGGCGACACCATTCGAATCTCTTATGCATCCGATCCGATCCACGAAGTCGAAGATGCGAAGGAACTGCTCTGCTCGCTCGGGCTGCGCAACCGCGTCGAACCCGAACTCATCGCGTGCCCCACGTGCGGGCGCATCGAAATCGATCTGATCAAGCTCGTAGCCGAAGTTCGCCAGAAACTCGCATCGATCAAGACACCGGTGAAAGTGGCTGTCATGGGCTGCGTGGTGAACGGACCCGGGGAAGCCGAGGGTGCGGATGTGGCCGTGTTCGCCGGCAAAGGTCGCGGCATTATCTATGTGCAGGGTGAACAGGTCCGCACCGTCACCGAAGGCGAAATGCTCGAAGCCCTCTACGAAGAGAGCCTCGCCTTTGCTGCGCGCGTCGAACGCGGCGAGGCTGTGTTGACCAATTCCAAAGTGATGATCGCCCCACCGGATCCGCTTCCGCGGAAGGACGGCTCTATCCCCCTGCCCGTCGCCAATAATAAGTAGGTTATTTTCTACGTCGTTTCGGTGTTGAGTTTGAACGCTTGGACATTCGACCGCGAATCTCGTCAACTCTACACGCGACAAACGATTGGAAGTCGCTATGAGATATCACACGACGCAATTCCGCACGACCTACAAAGCGTTGCATTAGTATAGCTAGGAGTTCAGAGGGTGAACTCGATTTTGAGGTGTTATTTGCAGCTCCGATGATACCGTTGATTGATTGAGTCATTCTTACTTCCGTCGCTCCACGAATTTGCAATGAATGAAAAATATCATGAAGCATGAGGCTCGCTGTTCTGCCGTCGTCTGGCAACTCAATTTCCACTTCACTGTCGAATTGCCACCAATGAACACCATCTATTAATGCATACTGATTGTGAAATCTGCTGTAATCTTCTAGTTGCAGACGCTTTCCCCTAGGAGGTGGCATCACTAATGTTTTAGGTGATCTGCCCGACAACGTCACTAGGCCTGTCGATCCTTCAGTGGCGAAAACGTAGCCTGGTTTGAGTACTTGTATCAATGCAAGACTAGTTGCCGCCGGTGACACCTTCGCTTTCATTACATCTCTGAAAGCGGCCTTCAGACCCTTGCTTGACTCGACCACTTGACGAACCCAATGTTGGGGTATCAAGAGTTCAGAGGCAAAGCGGTTTGCCTCGGCTTCGGCTACGCCGTAGTCGATATCAGTGAAGACCTTATCCAAACTTGTATGGCAAGCGACTGTGCCAACATGCCAAGGAATCAATAAGTGCCCAAGTTCATGAGCAAGTGTAAATCTTTGCCGGACCAACGACTTAGTGTTATCAAGAATGATGAGTGGTTTTGACTTTGGTCGTGGTAATACTATTGCGTCACCGTCACATGGAAAGCTAGCTTCCTGCACATCGGAATACTCACGAATCAACTTTTCAATATGAACCGGTGGCACCAGATGGCGCCTTTTGACTACCAAACTGGCGAGACGCTGTTCTGGATGTATCACGGAATGCGACCCTCTTCTTCGAGCCACCGAAGGATCTTTTGCGCCTCAGAACGACTTGGTGCCCGCGCTGCCACGCCATAGAATTCACGCAATTCCAACGCCTCAACTAGCGGTTTACCCGTTTTTCGGGCGTGAATTATTGGCTTTAGGAGTTCGGGACTAGGTGCCCAAAGTTCGTATTCCTCTCTCGTCATACCTAGGTATTCCGAGAGTGGCCTAGAATCATTACTTTCGTGCCAGGCGTCCACGAAATCGTCGATATCCGTGACGAGGGCTTCGCCAGCAAGACAACAATCAATGAAGGTCATGCGCTCAGGAGACATCCAGTTTTCTACCTTTGATCGCTTCCTTGATTAATACACCGGTAACTGCATGCAGTACACCGAGGTGTTTGCCCCGCTTGTTGAACAATTCGATTTCGCCGTGGAGACTATCCCAAGTATAAATCAATTCCCTATCGAGAGAATGCCAAGTTTTTCTGCCACCGATGACCTTGCCTTCTGTCATCGAATCAAGGTAACACGGCTTAGGTCGCGCGATTCCAGCCAAAAGTAAACTTCTCCATCGTATTCTTATCTCAGTATAGCTCCGAGTTGATGGCTTGCCAGTCCAACAAAGTGTTTGCGACCCTACCCAGTTACACGTGGCTTTCCTGTTAGTTTGGGAGCAACTCGCTGATTGTTTTTTCCAACAGCGCTTCGCTGCCGAATGTCATCCCAAGTGCCCGAATCTTCGACGTATCAATCTGATTCTTCGGCCCCTTATTGAGTGGCTGAATGTTGCTTTTGCTGCCGGTCAGCCGCTTCGCGATCATCGCAACATCCTGCTCTGCCACATACCGGTCGTAGCAGTTGAACGCCTGCCCAGCCACGCCGTCGGCTGTCAGCAGAATCCTCGCCGCCTTTGCGACGTCGCTGGCGTGAACTTCCTTGCCGCCCTTCTCGCTCGCGACGTCCTCGCCGCGCGCGACGCGCTGCACGAGATCAAACCATCTACTCTTTTCGACGGGGCGCGCGGCTCCAAAAATTCCCGTTGGCCGCAGCGCACAAATGTTGTAACCCTGACCAAGCCCGTAACTATAAACGAACTCTTCGATGGCGGCCTTGTGCGCACCATAGTGAGAAGTTGGCCACATCGGGTGTGCTTCGTCGAGTTTGCGGTCGGGCAACACGACTTCATGTACAGAACACGTAGAGATGAACACGAACCGACCAACATCTGCCCGTCGTGCTGCCTCAATCAACCGGATGGTCCCCAAGACGTTTCGCTCGACGAACGTCGGCACGTCACCCTCGCGCCCACGAAACCCCTCCCCCGGTCGATAGAGCGCCGCATGAACCACCGCGTCCGCGCCGCGAACAAGCGCCCTCATCGAATCCGCGTCGGTCAAATCGCCTTCGACCCATTCGATTCCGGCTGCATCGCGCTCGAAACCGCCACGATCGGAAGATGGTCTGAACCAGCAACGGCACGTATGCCCAGCCCGCAGCAGATCGTTGACGATGTATCGCCCGAGGAAACCCGTTCCGCCCGTTATGGCCACACGCATTTGCCATCTCCTTTGTATTCGACTCGACACATGGACAAGAGGTATCATATCTCCAGTTGGAGTTTTCACGACGAGGGGTTCTTAATGGATATCTGCAAGAACGCGGCAGCAGCAAATCAGCGATGGGTGCGTGACGCTATGCGAATGATCTGTTGCGTAGCAGTGACCTGCGTTCTCCTGGTCGTCACATCGTCCTGCACTCCCATTGCTTCCCCATCGCCCGACACTGACCTGGATGGTCTATCCGACGAGCGAGAGGAATTGCTCGGGACCGATCCGAGCAACCCTGACACCGATGCCGACGCGCTTATCGACGGCGATGAAATCGACAATGGCTCATCACCGCTGGTAGCCGACAGCGACAACGACGGCTTGCTGGACAGCGAAGATGCCACATTGGAAGCGCCATCGCGCGGGTTCGCTTCCGTCAGTTCCGGCAACGACATTGAGCCGAACGACACGTTCGCCACCGCCACTTCGCGGATCATTGGAACTCGTACTCGCATTGTTCTCGAAGGGAGCATTGATCGGGCTGTCGATTTGGATGTGTTTGATCTCGGCCCACTCGTCGCCGGCGATCGCGTCACCATCGACTTCGATCCGGGCGACGACAACTTCCAGCCGACGATCGCTCTGTTCGACGGCGATGAAGCAATCATCGCATCCGAGGAACAGCGGGCCACGAATGCAGGTTCCTTTGCCAACAATTTCTTGAACGAGCAAATTCGCCACAGCGCGGACCATTACTACTTTGCGGTGAGCGACCCCGACGACCGGCACGCCATCGGCTTTTATCAATTCGACATCACCATTGAGCGCGGACAAGCAGCACCAACGCCGCGATCGCAGGTCGTGTTTTTCGACTTCGACGGCGGAAGTCTCGACAACTCGCTGCTCGGCGTAACGACAATTCCTTCGTTCAGCGCGGCAGACATCTCCGCGACATACGCAGGCGACGATGAAGAAATCAAAGCCGCGATCGTCAGCACGTTTCTAGAGAATTTCGCTGCTTTCGACGTGACGCTCTACACTTCTGACGAAGTTACTGCCCCGCCGGTCGAACATTACTCACGCCTGCTCTTCGGCTCGTTCAACTCCAGCGTGTTCGGCGTCTCTGAACGAGTAGACACCTACAACATTGATCAATGCGACGACGGGATCATTTTCACTGAGTCATTCACTTCGCAGGTTTTCGGTTTCGCACCGCGACCCGATGACTTGGGTGTGGCGATCGGTAACGTGGCATCGCACGAAGTCGGCCACCTCCTTGGACTGAACCACGTCACCGACGGCACAGAGATCATGGATGCCGTTTCACCGGCTATCTTTCTGCTTGACGATCAATCATTCCACATCGCACCGCTGGCGGACGCCGTGTTTTCAATCGGTATGCAGGATAGCGAAACACTTCTCACTGAGAGCGTCGGTTCCAAGTAGCGATAGCAGCCGTCCAACGCCACTGCCGTTTCTTGGTGCTGAAATCCCCTTGCCGCTACAATGCCTCTTTTGGAGAACCGCTATGTCCCTTGGCGTTCGTGCACCGGAACTGGAACCAAATCGCGGCTGGCTCAACACCGATCGCCCTCTCCGCTTCGCCGATGAGCTTCGCGGCCAGATTGTCGTCCTCGACTTTTGGACCTACTGCTGCATCAATTGCATTCACATTCTGCCGGACCTTGCATTTCTGGAAGAGAAATACGCCGATCAGCCGGTGCAGTTCATCGGCGTGCACAGTGCGAAGTTTTCTAACGAAGCATCCACCGAGACGATTCGTGCAGCCATTCTCCGCTATGAAATCAAGCATCCCGTTGTCGTCGATGACGGCATGAAAATCTGGCGGCAGTTTGCGGTTCGCAGTTGGCCGACGCTCGTTGTCGTTGATCCGCGCGGTTACGTCATTGGTGCGGTCGCGGGCGAGGGAAACCGCGAAGTGATCGACAGCACCATTTCGCAGGCACTGCAACAGAGTCGCGCTAACGGCACACTGGCGAAGGGTCCGCTCGAGCTGCGGCGCGAAGGCATGGTGCAGGCGACTTCCGGCCTCGCGTTTCCGGGGAAAGTTTTGGCGGATGAAAAAACAAAACGAGTTTTTGTGGCTGACTCCAATCATAATCGCATCGTCATCGCCGAATGGCCCGACGAGAACGGCCACTCGCGTGTGCTGAAGGTCGTCGGTCGCGGGCAGGTTGGTCGCGAAGACGGCCCGTCGCAGCGCGCCGCTTTCAATCATCCGCAGGGGTTGGCAACTGGTCACAACAAACTGTATGTGGCTGATACCGAGAATCATTTGATCCGTTCGATCGATCTCAATACCTACAATGTGAGCACCGTCTGCGGCACGGGCGAAATGTCCAACGATCGAGCGGGCGGCGGCATGGGTGTCGAGCAGGGACTGAACTCGCCGTGGGATTTGGCGATCGAGGGCTCGACCCTGTATGTAGCGATGGCAGGCACGCATCAGATTTGGCGCGTTGATCTTCCGGTTGGATTCGCGCGAGCGCTGGCTGGTTCTGGTCGCGAGAATATCGTTGATGGGCCTACAGAGACGGCTGCCCTCGCGCAACCGTCGGGTATTTGCATTCTCGGCGGAAAGATCTTTTTCGCTGACAGTGAAGTGAGCGCGATTCGCGGCATCGACATGGCCTCCGAGCAGGTCTTCACCGTCATCGGCGAAGGCCTTTTCTCTTTCGGTGACATTGACGGCACGTATCCGGATGCCCGGCTGCAGCATCCGCTCGGCGTGACGGCGTGGAAGTCGGCGTTGATCATTGCTGATACGTACAACCACAAGATCAAAGTGGTCGATCCTGGTGCGAGGTCGGTGCGGACGATTCTCGGTTCGGGCAAGCCGGGCACGATTACGGAAGCGGGCGGGCCGGCGTTCTTTGATCCGGGTGGGTTGAACGTGGCGGGCGATGATTTGTTTGTGGCGGACACCAACAACCATCGCATTGTGCTGATCAATCTTGTCACGAAGAAGTGGCATGAGGTTACCTTTGATGGCCTTGATGCGCCGGGCGACGAGAGCGGTGACGGCGACGTCATCAAGGTAGGTGACGTGGCGGTCGCGGACGGTCGGGACATCGAACTCGTGCTCGACTTCTCGCTGCCGAAGGGTGCGTATTTCACTTCGGAGGCACCGTGGTCGGTGAGAGTGCGGTCTGGTGATCGCACGCTGGTTCAGCACACGGGCAAGTCTGACTCGCTGCCACTCTCGACGACGATTCCTGCGAACCAATTGAACGGTGCCACGCCGTGGCACGTGACTGCGTCGTTTGCCTACTGCACGGCTGAGCATGGCGGCCTGTGTGTTCCTACTCGGGTTGACTGGCAGGTGGCAGTGAAGCCCAAGGGGACCGACAGCCGCGTGAAACTCAGGGCGGAAATCAAAGCCTGACGACTCTGGAGATCCGCCGTCGCGAAGGTGTACCGAGAAAGGATTCTCGGTACAGCAGAACCACGGCCAAGCTGTTGCTTGACCGTGCCACCCCGTTCCAACGACAAATCTAGTGGGGTGACTCGACCGTTTTTGCGGGTGGACTATCCAACAAAGTGCACTGCTCACAGAGCAGTGGCACACTACGAACCACAATATAGTCCGTGTCAGTACATTAGTCCGAAAAACCGCATCAACCGCTGGATTCGATAACTTCGCCAATCGTATAATAAAGGGCAACGGGAAAGAGCTATGTCGCGGATTAAGACGATTATTCATTTGCACACCGATTACTCCTTCGACAGCGATGTATCGCTGGAGAAGTTGGCGGATTTCTTGCGCCGCGAGGGGTTTGGCTGCGTCGCGGTGACAGACCATGACACCATCGAGGGAGCTCGTCGGCTGTCGTCGCTGACCGACGTGAAAGTCATCGTTGGCGAGGAAGTCACGACTCGCGATGGACATCTCGTTGGGCTCTTCCTGCAGGAGCGTATTCGACCGGGTCTTTCGGCTCGCACAACCGCTGACATTATTCATGAGCAAGGCGGTCTCGTGCTTCTTCCGCACCCATTCATTCGACTTTTTGGTTGTGCGATTGGGAAAAAGTCCTACGAAATGATCGATCGAATCGACGCGGTCGAAGTCTTTAACGCCCAGAATTTCTGGGGAGGCCCTGACCTGCAGGCTGCCCGATTCGCGACCCAATTCAACTTGCCTACCTACGTCGGTTCCGATTCGCATCTTGCGTCGAGCATAGCGCCGTGTTTTCAGATGATGCGCGATTTTAGAGACGCGGGTGATTTCCTCGTCTCGTTGCGATCGGCCGAATTCGTCCGTCGTCGACATCCGGTGTCCTACTTTGTCACCTCCGCGATTCGGACGGTGCGATACTTCGCGGGCATGTCCATGGGCGCGGATTGCGGAAGAAACGCCGTGACGAAATCATCGCGACCGGATGCACTGGCAAAGATGCCTGATGTCGTGGGTGCATCGCAAGCCTAGGCGTCTCAAATCAGCGGACATTCTGAAACGCGTTGCACATTCAATGTACTGCGACAGTCGCTACAGCAGGTGGGTTCAGAGAACCCACCCTACTTTGCTTTCTACGGCAATTTCAATGGGACGTCAGAATTCGGCGCGGCGCTCGGCAAGGACGTGCGACTATTCCGGTGGTCGGAGTAATTGCAAGTGTGGCGAACAAAGTTCGTTAATGAATCGTCCCAATCCTGTTCGAGCAACGGTTGGCGTTCCTTTTCGTCGAGTACTTCGAGGGCGTGTTCGCAGACTTCATCGCTTCCCGAATCCGACTTGATCAGCGTGTCGAGTGTGCGGGTGAATTCCGTAATAATTCCGAAGGCGCGGAGGCGGCTGGAATCTTTGACCCATTCAGAACCAGCCATTTGCACGATTTTGCGAAATGCGTTGCTTATGTGTTGCATGTTCTCCAAAGATACCCGCAGGAGTGAATCCTTGAGGGTTTCGAATTGCACGATTCTGCGTCGTGCAGAGAATTTCCGTGCGTAGTATTGCAGGGAGCGTTTTTTCTGCGCGGGAATTTTTATTTCACGCAAAATGGCGGTGGCTGACCAGTTTTCGATGACGAGGTGATTGAGACGAATCCACTTTTCGTCGTTGATTTCCCGCGCCCAGCGAGGTTTGGGCGGGACGGCGGGTTTGGCAGGGGCGAGTGATTTGGCCATTGGGCATGCTCCTTTCGAGAGGTCATTGAGTTCTTGCGCGGGCGCAAACTGGCTGGGAACCCTCTTGGATAACTTGGCGGGTGATCGCTGGAGATTTAGTGATGGGAGCGCGCTTGCGGAGCCATCAGCCGAAAGACTATTCGAACGAATGATATAAGCGTGGGTGCAGAGCACCCAACCTACGAGCCTTGTTGCCGTCGTTCGGGTGCGTGCCTGTGCCCCTTCAGGGCACCTTTCATTTTGGATTCACGCAACCCAGGGTAGCCGCTAGCGCGGCAACCCTGGGCTTTGTTATGCAGCCCCGTTGGGGCAGAACTAATTGATTCACCGATCATGGAAACTGATGCGTTCGTTCGCCCTCCGCGCGAAAACAATAATACGAATCCCACCAATTAACAGCGCAGGGTCCGGTCGCGCCTACCCTTCGATCGCCCCTGCCGGGGCTTTGCAAATTTTTTGTGCCCTTTTCCCCACGGCTTCCGCCGTGGGCTGACCGCGTGTCGCCGCTGCCGCGGCTCGGAAGGACTGATTGCGGGGGAGATATCGTCGCAAGAATGACATAGAGCGTGTAACAGACCTCCCTCTCCATCTCTGGGAAAGGATTGAGATGAGCGGCTCATCAGCAACGGCACCCAGTCTTGTTACAGGCTCTCATTGCGCATTTCAGGAAGCGCCAACAATTATTGGAATGTGCATGAGAGGGAGAGGGATGTCTTGTTACGAGGGATGTCTTGATACAAGGTCTAACGCCAGTTCCGTTCGGAGAAAGTGTGTCAACGTCCCAGAAACACTGAGGTTCCTTGCCTTACACTTACGGCCGGTAACTAGTTCCGAAAACGAGACTGACAACATCACAAGCACTCAATAACTGTAATCGATAAAGCTGATATGCAATGATCCGCGGGCACGATGCCCGTGCGGACGTCACCGGCCGTGTTATGGCTGCCGTATTTCTCTTGGCAGGCCGGAAATCGCATGTCGCATGAACCATAAGGTTGTGACGCGTCAAAAGACATCCGCAACGCGGCAGATTTCCGCAAGGATGTGATGCGCCAAAAACGCGGCGGCGACGCACTTTGCGCAAGGTTCGTTCCGTGGAGATTAGATCGTCCAATTGATCGGGGTCCAATTGGCAAGGATGAAATCGAAATCGACCGTCTTCGTGCTTGGCTTGTGGGCCGTGCTTGTGCTCGCGGGCTATGGTATGCTTTCTCATTATTCGGCCACGGCGGGAACAGGAAACACATCAACGCCTGCCTGGCCGCGAGACTCTAAAGTCACGCGCAAACAGGGCATGCCGACGCTGATGCTCTTCATCCACCCGCAGTGCCCATGCTCACGGGCAACCATCGAGGAGCTTTCGAATCTGTTGGCGCAGACTCCAAGGGAAGTCGACACGGTGGGAGTTTTCATCCGCCCGGCTGATTTCAATGATGGCTGGGAGCAAACTGATCTTTGGAAGAAATTTTCCGAACAGCCCGGAGCCCGCGTGATGGCTGACCCCGAAGGGTCTGAAACACGTCGATTTGGCGCCGCGACTTCCGGGTTCACGATGCTCTTTGACGTCGAAGGGAAACTAGTCTTTTCCGGTGGAATTACCTCAGGTCGAGGTCATCAGGGAAGCAGCGTGGGAAAGGACGCGATTCTTCATTGGCTTCACGGCGAAGAAATTGAGATACGTGAATCACCTGTTTTTGGGTGCCCACTGTTTAACGAATCTTGAATCACTGCGATACATCTATGACCCAAGCAAGTACATCTCTTCCGAGCGATCTCGCCATTCAACGGCGGGCGAATGAACTGCTGACTGAACACACGCTCGCGATTCATCGCCGCGCGGATCAGCTGTTTGCGGTGCTCATGTTGTTGCAATGGCTCGCGGGGATCGCGATGGCGCTGACCATTTCACCGCGCACGTGGGCCGGTGCGACAAGCAACATTCACATCCACGTATGGGTGGCGGTGTTGCTCGGCGGTTTGATCAGCGCGGGGCCGCTGGTTTTGATCTGGCGCCGTCCGGGAGCCGTCTTGACGCGGCATGTCGTCGCTTGTTCGCAGATGTTGTGGTCCGGTTTGCTCATTCACCTGAACGGGGGGCGGATTGAAACGCATTTTCACGTCTTCGGCTCGCTGGCATTTCTGGCGTTTTACCGCGATTGGCGCATTCTGATTTCTGCCACGGTCGTCGTCGGACTCGACCATGTGGTTCGAGGATTGTTCTGGCCGCAATCCGTCTTTGGTGTGCTGACCGCGACGCCGTGGCGCGCGCTGGAACATGCCGGCTGGGTAGTTTTTGAGAATGTCTTTCTGATTCGCGCGTGTCGACAGAGTGCGACGGAGATGCGTGAAATCTCCGTGCAGCGCGCGACGCTTGAAACCACGAATGAGCGGGTTGAGTCCGAGGTGGTACGGCGAACGCATGATCTGGCGGTGAGCGAGGCGCAGGCGAAGGAATCCGCGCAATTGGCGCTGCAGGCGAACGCCGAGCTTGAACTTCAGAAGCGTGAATTGGCAACCGCGCGGCAATATGCCGAGGTGGCCAACAAAGCCAAGAGCGAGTTTCTGGCCAACATGAGTCACGAGATTCGCACGCCCATGAACGGCATCATCGGGATGACCGAGCTTGCGCTGGGTACGGGTTTGAACGGGGAACAGAGAGAGTATCTGGGAACCGTGCGGGAATGTGCTTATTCGCTGCTGGATCTACTCAACGACATTCTTGACCTTTCCAAGGTGGAGGCTGGCAAGCTGGAGCTTGAAACGTCGCCCTTCGATCTTGTTTTGACCGTAGAGAATGCCGTTGATGTCGTCGTTCACCGAGCGGCTGAGAAGGGCCTGGAACTCGTTTGCAGTATCGACCCCATGACGCCGCGCTGGGTATGCGGCGATTCTCATCGCCTGCGGCAAGTTCTGGTCAACCTGCTCGGCAACGCCATCAAGTTTACGGAGCGGGGTGAGGTGATCGTCGGCACGAACATTGAAAAGGACGCTGATGGCTGTGCGACCATCCGCTTCTTTGTTTCGGATACGGGAATCGGCATCCCCAAGGACCGTCAGCAGGCTGTGTTCGAGAGCTTTACGCAGGCAGACGGCGCGACGACTCGCAAGTTCGGCGGCACTGGACTTGGTCTGACGATCTGCAAACAAATCGTGCAGTTGATGAACGGGAGGATTTGGCTGACGAGCGAAGAAGGGAAAGGCAGCACGTTCAACTTTGAGGTCACCTTGCCTTTAAGCGAAACCACGGAGAACTCCGGAGTTGCGCTGCGCACGCGGTTCCGTTTCCCGACGCTGAATGACAAGCGAATTCTGATCGTTGATGACAACGCGACGAATCTGCGCGTATTGAGTTTGATTCTTGAAACGTGGGGTTGTCAGTCAACTTCTGCGTCGGGGGCTGAAGAAGCAATGACGCTGCTGCGCAACGCGAACGATAGCGGCAAGCCGTTCGAGCTGCTCCTGCTCGATGTGCAAATGCCAGGTATGGATGGCGTTGAAGCCGCGCAAACGATTCGCGGCGATGACGGATTTGGGACGCCTAAGATCATCCTTCTAAGTTCACTTGGAAACAGACGGGAAATCGATCCGCACAATGACACGCTGTGCGATGCGTGCCTGACCAAGCCCATCAAGCAGTCTCTGTTGATGGACACAATTCTTGAGGTTCTAGGCGGACAAGATGGACGGCCGACGGCACGCAAGCCGAGTGAGTTGGGGCCCGCGATGGCAGCCGATGCGCCGGCGAGTCAGTTGAGTATGTTGCGTGTCCTTCTGGTTGAAGACAATGCCGTTAACAGGAAAGTCGCAACGGGAATTCTGCGAAAACTCCAGTGCACTGTCAGCGAGGCTGAGCACGGGCAAATCGCGTTGGATCTGATCAGCTCGCAAGTGTTTGACCTCATCTTCATGGACATTCAGATGCCGGTGATGGATGGGTTCGAAACCACGTCGCGACTTCGTGCGGACGCACGCTGGGCCAAGATTCCCATTATTGCCATGACGGCGCATGCCATGAAGGGCGATCGCGAACGATGCCTGGAGGCGGGCATGAGCGACTATGTCACGAAACCTGTCAGACTGGAGGATATCAAGTCCATGATTGAAAAGTGGAAACCCTCAGAGGGCGCGACCGGGAATGAGTCCAGGAAAGCGGAGCGTTCCAACAAGGCGGCCTGTCCGCCGTCTGTTCTCGATGTGAACGGAGCGCTCACCAACCTTGGCGGTGACAGCGACCTTTACCGGGAAGTCCTGATCGAATTCCGAACCCAATTGCCTGCGCAGCTAAAAAAGCTACAGGAGTCCGCCATGAATGCAGACCTCCAGGGCTTGCGAATGATCGCGCACGGGCTCAAGGGTTCTGCGTTGAATACTGGTGCTGCCGGTGTATCTGAACTGGCCAGAAAAATCGAGGAAAACGCCAAGGAAGGACTCGACAAGGATCTCGCCTCCATGGTTTCTGACCTGTCACAGTGCGTCGACGAACTGCAGAAGGCGATTGCGTCGTTTGTTGATTAAGGAAATTGCATCCGTGCAGAATCCGCGTGTCATCTTGGTCGTCGATGATTCCACGGTCGACGCAATGATCTTGGCCAGATCGCTGGCCAAGTCAGGTCACAAGATCCTGACTGCGCACAGCGGGCGCGAGGCCATTCAAATCTGCCATGAGCAAACGCCTGATTTGATCCTCATGGACATGATGATGCCTGAATTCGATGGCCTTCAAACCTGCGAGGAACTAAAACGGCATTCCGCTACAGAGCAAATCCCCGTTATCTTCGTCACTGGTAACACCGGAAGCGAGGACATTGTCAGTGCATTCGCCGCCGGTGGTTCGGACTATGTGACGAAGCCATTCCGGTTCGATGAAATCCTCGCCAGATTAGCTGTCCATTTGCGATTGCGCGAGGCAGAGCAGGACCTGGTTAACCGCAACCGGGAGTTAGAGACGCTGGCTAAGCAGTTGTCCGAAATCAACGAAACGCTTGCGCGGCAAAGCAGGATTGACGGATTAACGAATCTGCTCAATCGGCGGGCGTGGGATGAAGCTGCGTCGATTGAACACGAGCGAGCGGTACGCTACAGCCGACACTATGCCGTGCTCATGCTGGACGTGGATTTCTTCAAGAACTTCAACGACACGTTGGGCCATCCGGAAGGCGATCGATGCCTACAGCAAGTGGCTGACACGATCGCGCGAACTTGTCGTGCCACGGATATCGTTGGAAGGTATGGTGGCGAAGAGTTTATTGTACTAACACCGGATACCAGTGCGGATGAGAGCGTGCGACTGGCTGAGCGAATCAGGCGAAACGTGTGGAACCTGTCGATCAGGCACCCGAAAAGCCCGGCTGGTCGCGTTACTTTGAGCATCGGCGCAGCGAGCAGTCAGGAAGGATCGCTGGATGAGGTACTCCGATGGGCGGACTCCTTCCTTTATCGCGCGAAGAATGGCGGTCGCAATATCGTTTATGGTCGCCTTTCCGCCACGTCCAGATCGAACCCACCGGTAGTGCCCTACAACGATAAAGGCACACAGGGGAACGCAAAACAGTCGTTGATTACCGAAGCCGCTGCCAAGGTGCTGATTGTGGAAGACAATCGTGCGAATCGATTGGTCTATCGCGGTTGCCTTGAGAAAGAGGGTTTTCGAATTCACGAGGTCGAGGACGGGGCTGCGGCCATCGAGGCGGTCAAGAAAGACCGGCCCGATTTGATCCTGATGGACGTGATGATGCCGATCATGGACGGGCTCGAGTGCACGCGCGTTCTAAAATCTGACCCAGAATACCGAGATGTTCCTATCATCATCGTTAGCGCGCGAAACGATTCGCAGGCTGTATTGGCGGGGCTTGAGGCAGGGGCTGAGGAGTACCTGACGAAACCGGTGCGCACGACAGAATTGGTCACGCGAGTGCGATCGATGACGCGATTGTCCGCGGAGCGTCGTGATCTTGTTCGCAGCTATGAATTGCGATCTGAACAGATTCGATTCCTCACACTGCTTGTCGATTATTGCCAACGCGTCGGACTTGCTCCCACTGTTGAGCAAGTGATCGACACATTGATTGAAACGGTCGGCGAAATCACCTGCTGCAAACGTCTCTCCGTCATGATTCCGGATTCGGACAATGAGTTCCTGACGATCATGCGCTCGGTTGGAATGACGAACGAGGACGCCAAAGACGTGCGCGTTCGGATTGGAGAGGGAGTAGCGGGACGGGTTTTCGCCGCCCATCAACGCTTCGTCGCCGATTCTGAAGAGTGCCTCGATGGCGGAATACCGCGATCGGAGTCGTACCTTGGTTTTCCGATGCTGGTGACTCCTATCGGAACATCCGAGCAAATGCTGGGCGTTTTGAATGTGACCGGGCGCATCGAATCAAGGCCATTCGAGTCGCGTGAGATTGAGTACGTTGAGCTCGTCGTTGGGATCGCGGCTTCTGCTATGCATATTGTTCGAAATCGCCTGGCCAAGGAAGATGCGCGCGATCTTGTGGTGACCGCGCTCGCCAGGCTGGCGGAGCATCGCGACGGCGATATGGGCGGACACGTCGAGCGTGTCACGCAGTATTCGTGCATCCTCGCCGAGACGCTGCGCGACACGCGAGCGTTTGCCGACGTCATTGACGATGCCTACCTCCGCAATCTCGCCCGCGCGGTGCCACTGTATGACATTGGAAAAGTGGCGATTCCAGATCGCATTCTCCTGAAACCGGGCAAATTGTCCCTCGAGGAGATGGCGGTCATGCGGAAGCACGTGGACATCGGGGCTGAGACGCTGCGACCGCTGATCGCAAAGGTTCCCGAAGCAGATTCCCTCAAGATGGCGCTTGATATTATTCGAGCCCATCACGAGTGGTACGATGGTTCGGGATATCCGCAGGGGTTAGAGGGAGAGCGAATTCCACTGTGCGCCAGGATTGTCGCGGTGGCTGACGTTTTCGACGCGCTCACGCGAGATCGGGTCTATGAAGAGGCTGTGTCGCATGAGCATGCGCGCGAGACGATCAACAAGCTCTCCGGAACTCAATTTGATCCCGTGATCGTACATGCCTTTCACGCGTCGATGGACCGCTTCCTGGAACTTGCGACGAAGCCGAACCCTTCGAAGAAATCCCCGCTTCAACTGGAGGAGGTCCTGACAGCTGCGCTGACGAGTTGAGCGGTAGTCGCAAACGGATGCGCAAAGTCAATTGATTCAATCTGTGAGCGGATCGGCTGGACCTCACAGAGACAATTGTCGATTGTCCTGGGGGTGCATGGCTATGCTGATTTCTTTTGACGCGAAGCATCAATAATCTGTTGACCCCGGTCAGCCCACAAATGCAAATCGATTGGACCCGGATCACGCTCGCAATAGGCTGCGGCAAGGTCTATGCTTGCATTCGAACCGTCGTTAGACGAGACAGCTATAGTTAGCTTCCACCATCTGTCACCGCCGACACCGGAACACTTATCTATCAGGTCATTCCGATCGGCGGCAGCAAAGCGAGCAAAACTTGGATTGCACTTTTCGATTATTAGAACGTCAACGAAGCGTTCTAAACCGTCGCTTGGTATGTCGAGATATTTTCGATCGGAAGTTGCGGACTCTTCGGCTGACCATCGAAGCAAGAAACTCTCCCCGCGAAGACGGTTGATTGATGGACCCATTCCAGGAAATGACCAAACATCTCCATGATGAACAAAAAACGCATCTACGAGTTTCACAGAACATTCCTCCAGCCGTCTTCCGCTCACATTCCTGATCGCAAGTTTTGCAACGATGTCATGCTCAAGCCTCATTGCGAGGGAATTGCCGCATATTGGCCGAAACTCGAACGGTACCTTGCTGAACTTAGCTATCAGCTTGTCCCAATTGGCAAACAAATGAAGCACGAGAAGTGTAGGTAGGATAATCCACGGTCCAAGCTTGACGAGACTCGACCAGACGAAAACAAGGAAGGTCCCGAGGTCTAATAGTTTGCCAAAGAAATCTAGGGCAGGCAGAGCAATGAGCAATCCTATCAGCCCAATAGTCCAACGCCAGACACGTGGAACGTTTGATTGGCACCAATCGATGGCACGCTCTGGGTTCTTCAGTTTCGCAAATATTGATTGGAGTTTTTGCATTAACCAAAATCTCAACTTTGTTGGATTGCTTTACATTTGAGCATCGGTGGCGCCGAAAACTATGCTGTTAGGCCGGGGGCAGCCTTGAGTCAACTATGTGACCTTCGAAGATGCAACCGACATTGGAGTGGAATTGTTTGTCTACTACTGTTCTCTGTCAATTTAGCTTAATAGCGGCGTCCGGACTTGAACCGGAGACCTCGGGTTTATGAAACCCACGCTCTAACCAGCTGAGCTACGCCGCCAGCGTCTGCTTCGTCCAACCGCTCAGGTTGATTCGGAGCGACATTAATCTCTTATGAGCCTGTAACAAAACCGGAAGCCGATGCCAAAGAGACCCTCACCCCAACCCTCTCCCTAAGAGGGAGAGGGAGGTATTGTTACTCGCTCTAAGTACATGCGCCGACAAGCCGCCATGCACTTCAACGACAACCACGGCCAAGCTGCTGCTTGACCGTGCCACCCGTCGAACGGGCTATTGTAAGGTCGGTTTATTGGTTATCAACTTCAACGAATTCAGCCGGTTTTTGACATGACTTGCCCGGAAACTTTACGATCGACGTCAAGTGAACACAACGCTGATGTCATACGCATCCCACCGATTAATAGCGCAGGGTTCGGTCGCGCCTACGCTTCGATCGCCCCTGCCGGGGCTTTGCAAATTTCTTGGGCCATTTCCCCACGGCTTCCGCCGTGGGCTGACCGCGTATCGCCGCTGCCGCGGCTTCTTCGGTGTCGAGTCTGCGGACCCGACCTACCGACTGCGGACTCGACGTGCCAGCTGCGGACCCGACCTACCGGCTGCCGCGGCTCGGAAGGACAGATTGCGGTGGAAATATCGTGGCGAGAATGACATTGTGCGCATTCCAGCAAGCGCCAATAATTAACGGGCAGCGTATAAGTTGAATTCCTTTGGAGTCGAGTGATGAGCGTAGCGGAAATCCTGAAAGAGCTTAAGGCCAACGGCAGCGAATCGTACAAGCGCACGATGATGCGGCACGGAGCGAAGGAGCCGATCTTCGGCGTGAGTATCGAGTACATGAAAAAGATCGTGAAGCGGGAGAAGAAGAATTATCAGCTTTCGCTCGATCTTTATGACACGGGGGTGTCGGATGCGATGTACCTCGCGGGGCTGCTTGCGGACGACAAGAAGATGACCAAGAAGGACCTGAAGAAGTGGATGGCTGGCGCGTATTGGGCGATGGTGTCGGAGTACACGGTGCCGTGGGTGGCGGCGGAGAGCGACCACGGGTGGGAGATGGCGCAGGAGTGGATCGAATCGAAGAAGGAAAATGTGGCGGCGGCGGGATGGCAGACGATCAGCAGTTTGGTGGCGATCAAGGAGGACGATGAGCTTGATGTGCCCGCGATCAAGAAGCTGCTGCAACGCGTGCAGAAGACGATTCACGATCAGCCGAACCGCGTAAAGTACGTGATGAACAACTTTGTGATTGCGACTGCGGCGGGTGTGAAAGAGCTGACCGAATTTGCGACGGAAGTGGCAAAGAAGATCGGCAAGGTGGAAGTCGATATGGGCGACACGTCGTGCAAGACTCCGGACGCGGTTGAATACATTGAGAAGATCAGGAAGCGCGGATCGATTGGGAAGAAGCGGAAGACGTGTAAGTGTTGAGGGTAGGAGACGTAGAAGAGGACCCCTTCAGGGTCCCGATTGCTGGATTTTTTCCCGTGGGTTTCGTTCGCTGGCGCGAACTCAACCCACGGCTATTCACGAACAGCCTTTCAGGCTGCAGCGTTAAGTGTCCGCCCGTATCACCCGCCGCATCAACTAAACTCGATCACCGTCAAACTAGACAGTAGGCAGCAAGCAATGGGCAGAAGGCAATAAAGCGTCGTGGGAATTCGCATCAACGTTGCGCGGGGACGGGTTCGGTGCGGGGTTTCGGCCTGGCGAGGGTTGTTGCGGCTGGGGCGGGGATCGGGGCGGACTGCAGCTCAAAGCTTGCGAAACTCATCAATATTTCGAGGACGCGGTCGAGCATGTCTCGCGCTTCCTGCGTTGTAAGTGCGCCCTCGCGGAATACCAAACTTAATTGCATCGTGCCGTTGAACGTGGTCGGCGCCAGCACCATCGGCATGGCGGGGCCCGGTGGGCAGATGCGTGTGTAATCGATGATGCTCGATGCGGAAGTGCCGAACAAGGTCGCATCGACGCGCACGTTGCTGATGCCGGCACACAGCGGGTAGAGCTTGCGATAGCTGCCGGTGTTGTTGGGGATGCGGAGGATCGGCCACAGGTATTTCGCGAAAATCAGCGGCCAGGCGGGACCGGCTGCACGTCGCTGCTGCTTGTGCATGTTCGTCTGATGTTTCACCTGGGAAAGCAATGTATCGAAGTCCGAATCGGGATCATCAATTAGGATGATCGAGTGGCCGACGTATGTTCCGAAACAGGCAGACAAGTCATCGCGCGACCAAGGTCTGAGATTAACCGCGCTGGCAAGAGCAACTTTCTTTCGGCGATTATGCTTGCGACGAGCGGGCGTGCGCTCGGCAAAGGTCTGAGTCATGGCCGCAAGGAATGCATCGTTCACGCCTGCATCCGCCTTTTTGCAGCGTGCAGCCAGTGCGCCGGCGAAACCATCAGGAACCGCACGAGTAACCAGCGACGTCGCATCACTTGAGTCGCGGTGTTCGTGCAGCCGATGAGCTCGCCGCATCGCGAAGTACGATCGCGACATTGCGAAGAACGATTGAATAATCCCGAAGCGCGCTGCACTACCCTTATGATCCAGTCGATACGGCTGGGCACGCGTGGTCAACCGAAGACGTTTATCGTCGATCGACTCGCCCAAGTATGCGCGCACGATTCCGGCTAGCAGCACCATGATGCCGTGGGCGTCCGACGCGAGGTGATGATAAACAACGGCCAGAATCCACTCGTTATCTCGAGGTGCTACGTAGGCAATCCACCGGAGGGGATGGTGTGCGAATTCAGGAAACTCGAAATTCAGTTCACGCGACAGATCGCTTTCCAGTTCGGTGTCAAAATCACCCGACCAATCGCGAACATCGATGTTGACGAAATCAAGTGACTTGTATGCGAATCGTGTTTTTGCCTGGTTCAGCTCAAGTGATTCGATGCCACACTTCTGACACTGCTGTTGAATGACTTGCTGGAGTCGCTCGCGGTCGAACCGACACTTCAAGCGAAGAATGTGGCCGGCGTTGTACGGCTGAAGCTTTTCCCATAGCCCCATCGCCTGCTGGAAGCGGTTCAGACGCTGGGGACTTGTTGCGTCGCTCGAAGCATCGCCATGTGATTTGAGCGACACGCGGTTACATCTCCTTTTTCAGGCCGGGCCGGGTACATCGCCCGGCAGAACAGACGTCGAGGGCTTGCGGAATCGCGGAAAGAATCGGCCCGTTTGGCGACAATAGGCTACGTAAGATTCACCGAAGACTTTTCGCATGTGGCGCTCTTCGTTGTGCGCTTTCATGTGCATGAGGCTGATATGCAGCACAAGCATCACGAGCACGGGCAGGATAGGCACAGCGAGCCAGGTGCACATCATGAGCAAAATGCTTAACGAGTAAATCGGATGACGCACCCACGCGAACGGGCCGTCGATGATCAAGCGCGTCTTCTGAGCCGGATCGATTCCCATGCGCCAGTCGCGACCCATGTGGGCCCAGCAGAGGATGGAGAGCAGGAGACAAAGCACACCGATTCCAGCGGCGACCCACCGGCCGACGATCAGCGTCGAATCTGTGACAACACTTCGTGGGAGCGCGAGATACGGATGGGTTTCAGGATTCTGAACAGCCGAGATAAACGGCAAAGACATCCATGCAGCAATGAGCGGCACCCAGATCAGCCACATGAGTCGTTCTATAGGCAGGCGGGGCACAATGACATTGCTTAGCTTGCGGGCGCGGCGACGGACGCGGAAAACCATGACACCGACACAAAACCAGTACGCGCAGACCGTCAGCCCAATCAATTGGGCAGGATCGAACCGTGACGTTTCGCCATTCACCTCACTGGACCCCTCGGGACACCTCGCATTGTATACCCGAAGCGTGGCGAACTACAGCCTCTTTCGGCTGACAAACCCCCAAGACCTCTTTTATGACCCTGGCGTGGATGCTATCACTTTTGTCAATGTTCATGTGGCCGACTGACGAAAAGCCTTCTTTCTCTTCGACTTCGTTCAGATCGCAATTGTACAGATGGGTACGGTTGTTGTCGTTTTCCTTGATGACCGGATTGCCGGCAAACACGAACGGCAGGACGTCACCCGCGACCGTCGCGCGGTACAAGTGTACGCACCGATCGACGTTGCGCGGGATTTTGGGAGGAATTGTGGCATCGAGAAGCACCAATAAACTTACGCGCACTTGGCGCTCGTCGAGGTAGCGCGCCATGCGAACTGCGTCGTCAGCGCCGTAGCTGTGGCCAATGAAAACGAGCGGAGGCACATCATTGCGGTTTTCGTATTCGTCGCCGAGTTCCTGGGCGAGGCCGGGCCATGCGGGACCGCTGATCGCATAAGCATCGACACCCTGCTCGCGAAGTTCGTCCGCCAGCGTGTTCATGCCGAGCGAGAAGACATCCATGAGGCCTCGAATGCAATAGACCTGACCGGCTCGCGGCATCTGGATGCCAGCTGAACGCGGCGCAGCGCAACCTGTGAAAACGAGTCCGGCGAAAGCTGCCATCACAGCGAACCGAAGCCAATGCCGTATTGAGGCAAACTTGTTTGAACTGAAAGAGTTACCCTGAAAGTGCATGACCTGAATATCCACTCGCGACCGCAGTTCTCATTTCCAATTGGGCCGGTGCGGTCCCCCCAGCCCGAATTATTCGCACCATCTGCCACTTATATCGGACAAATGAAGAGTGTCAAAAGAGAGTCGTGCGAGGCGATGTGCAAAAATTCACAGGCTGCCGGGCGTGTGAAACGCCATTCTGGGAATGGACTACCAGAGCGGTTCGTCGATCGGTCGCAGGGAAAGCGGGGGGCCGAGGATTTCGCTTAAGACAAACGCGTTACGCAAATCCTCTTTTGACGAAAGGCGCAGGGTTTCGTTCGACAAGCGGGTGGGGCGCGTTTCTGCAACGGCTTGGCTTGAGAGTTGCGATTCAAGCTTCGCCCCCAATCGGTTGCGCTGGCGCTTTTCGCCCGCCGAGGAAGGACTCGCTTCATCCTTATTGCGAGCCTGAGCAGCGGGTTCGAGGCGCGATTGGGGTTTGGCAACCCGACGCTTTTGAACTTGCGCGGGACGTTCTGTTTGCGATACCGGTTGTGGAGTCGGTCTTGGCGCGGGTGGCGGTGTTCGGCGGATCGTTGGCATCGGAGATGCCGCGATGACGGGCGGTGCAGTTGGTCGCGTGACGACGGGTCGCCGCGGCTCTTCCTGTCGCTGGACGATGACCGGTCGCGGTGTCGACTGATCGGGCATCGGCTGGGCTTTGGGGTATTGCGGTTGGACTCGGCGAGGCGTTGCTGGTCTTTCGGTCGGCGAATCGTCATCATCGGGCGCTGATTGGTTTTCGCTGTTGGACTTGATATAGCTACCGATCGCACCTGCGGCCAAAACGCCAATGGCTGCCAGGACCTTGATGACAGCTTCCCAATCAGAAGCAGCAAGTATTTGAATGGTGCCGATTGTCATCGATTGAGTCCCAGTCACTAATTCTGCAACGCCTTATCCGTTGCAGCTCATTCTTCGTTCACCACGGCCAAGCTGCTGCTTGACCGTGCCACCCATCTCGATATTCCCCCGCTTCCGCAGGGGGCTCGGATGAGTTGCAATTACCGTGAATATTTTTCCTAGCTCTCCCGCTTGGTGCCGTCGCGACCGATTGAGTCGCGCATCGACGTATCCGCCTGTAAGTTCTTCATACGATAGTAATCCATGACCCCCATCTGACCTTTGCGGAACGCTTCGGCCATGGCTTTGGGGATCTCCGCTTCGGCGAGCACGACCAGTGCGCGGTTCTGTTCGATGGTTGCGCGGTTTTCCTCGGCTTGGGCGATGGCCATCGCGCGGCGCTTTTCGGCTTCCGCCTGAAATCGACGCTTGTCGGCCTCCGCCTGATCGGCTTGCAGCTTTGCACCCATGTTGTCGCCCACGTCGATGTCGGCAATGTCGATGGACAGAATTTCGAACGCGGTTCCAGAGTCCAGCCCCTTGCCGAGCACGGCTTTGCTGATGCGATCGGGGTTTTCGAGAACATTCTTATATGAGTTGGCTGAACCGATGGCGCTGACGATTCCCTCGCCCACGCGGGCGATGATGGTCTCCTCCGTCGCACCGCCGATGAGCTGGCGAATATTGGTTCGAACGGTCACGCGTGCCTTGGCCTTGAGTTGAATGCCGTCGATCGCCACCGCGTCGATGGTCGTCTTGCCATGCTTCGCGTTGGGTACGTCGATCACCTTGGGATTCACCGACGTGTTGACGGCGTCGATAATGTCGCGGCCCGCGAGGTCGATCGCGCAGGCTTTTTTCCAGTCGAGATCAATCGCTGCCCGATTCGCGGCGATCATTGCGCGGGTGACATTGGGCACGCGACCGCCGGCGAGGTAATGACTTTCGAGGTCATTGGTGGTCACTTCGTGAATGCCGGCTTTCACCAGCTCGATCTTGGCTTCCACGATCGCGCCCATGTTGACCTTTCGCAGGAACATACCAATGAGGTCGAACATGCTGACGCCGGCGCGGCTAGCCAACGCGCGAACCCACAGGCCGAAGAAGCGATAGGCCACCGCAATCACAACAAGTGCAATTACGCCGAGCACGGCCATAACAACTGTGAAAACGCTGCCGGGGGCGGCGAGTATCGGTTGATACATTTCCATGGCGATTGTTCCTTTCCGTTAGTCTTGAGGCACGACTGCTTTCGGCCGTGCGCTTGGTTTATAGAGCTGTCGTGGTCTTACGCGTCCATCGTACGCACCATGAGGTTTGTCCCGCGGATGCCCACGCCGATTACTTTCGCGGTCGAATCGATCATGCCCGATTCAGCGACGCACGACAATCGATGTCCCTGAAAATCGCATATGCCGATCGGACGCAACGTCGAGACCGCCCTGCCGCTTTGGCCGATCATGTCGTGCAGCACACCCAGATCAGGACCGATGTGTTCTGCCGTGAGCGTCGGGTTCGGCGGCGCGATTCGTTTTCCGAACGGCGTGCGATACCAGTTTTTCACGCCGATGTAGGCTGACGTCGGCAAAACGATGATGCACGATGTCAAACCGATCCAACCGGCGGTGTCGCTGATCTGAAACGTGCGGTAAATCGCGACGCCAAGTAAGCCGACGCCGAGCGCGGTGAGTATCGCGTGCGACGGCAGAAAAATATCGGCCACCAGCGTCGCAACACCTGCGACGTAAAGAACCAGAAGTATGATGAGTTCGTCATTCACGCGAACAAATCCAGCTTTGCAATGTCGGCAGTTGAAACACGGGCAACATCGTATACCGCTTCTTACTTCGAGCCTTCAACAAAACTGAGTGCCGTTGCCAAAGAGACCCTCACCCCAACCCTCTCCCTAAGAGGGAGAGGGAGGTATTGTTACACGCTCTTAGATTATGTTCGTGGCCTTACAACGACGCGGTTACCGCGGCGTTCGACCACTTCCACGATCGTATCGCCTTCAATAAATGCACCTTGTGAAACGACATCGACCACCAACCCGCCGAAGCGAGCCTTGCCGGCCGGTCGGAGTGGGCCCACGGACTCGCCCGTATCTCCCACGTGTGCCGCTCCGCGGTACGGATCATCAACCTGCACCTGCGACGGTGTTGGGTTCATAGGAATCAGGCGGTTGAACACCGGAATCTTTGGCAAGAATCTGCTGAGCACAAACATGCCCGCGACGGAGGCTGCCAGCGACGAAGAGACGGTGATGATGCCGAGCTTCAACGCATCCTGCCCGCGCTGGTATGCGGGAATGTAGAACGGAAAGTCACGACCAGGTTCATTAGGTATGAACGTGCCGAGGATGCCGATGAGCACCAACGCGATTCCCGAAATGCCCGCGACGCCGAACCCCGGCAGTACGAATATCTCCACGGCTACGAGCATGAGACCGACGAAGATGACGATGATCTCCCACACGTTTGCGAGGCCGGTGACATAAGGTGCGGCCACGAAAATGACCAACGCGACCAACGCAATGAAGCCCGGCAGACTCACGCCCGGGGCGTGGAACTCGATGTAGATACCGAGGAGCACGACAACGAGCAGGAAGCCGCGAACGTAGATCGAAGTAAGCCAACCGGCCAGCGACTCAGACCAGGTAATGTTGAGTCGGACGACATCGCTGAGGGATAACTGGCTGCGCAACTCGCTTTCGTTGCTCGCGATCGCCTTGGCAAATCCAAAGGCGATGGCTTCGCCCGCGTTCATTTCGAGGTTCTGATCGGCGCGGTTGATCGGTTGCGAGATTTTTACTTCGCGATCGAGCACAACATCGTGATAAGACTCAACCGGCTTCCACTGCGGCGCGGATGCTTCATCTGTCGCTGGTTTCTCATCGAAAATGGACCTGGGTCTGCCGACGCGGCGCGAGTATTCATCGCCGTCAACAAACTCGCGCTGGCCGCTGGCGATGTTCTCGACCCACCAGACTTCGCGATCGGGCACTACGAGGGCTTCGCACAAAGCGGTGTTGTAGCCGCGAAGATTGGCGGACGCGCGGAGTTCGGCCAACACTTGGGAATAAGCCTTGGGGCGTAGTTCCTTGGGCACGGCATCGACGCCGAGCGGCATGCTTAGAACGCCGGGCGTATTTCCGAGCCGAGAGGAACGGGCCATGACGATTTCACTGCACGCAAGAGCGACGATCGCGCCACCGGAATGGGCGTTTGGATTCACCCACGCGACCGTTCGGATATCTTTCACTTCGCGAATCATGTCGGCGATCGCGATGGATTCGGACACCGTGCCCGCGGGGGTGTTGAGATCGAAAACGATCGCTTTCACTTTCGCGGCTAACGCCTGGTCAATGCGAGTACGAACCATGTCGACCATCACGGAGTTGATTTCTCCGTGAATGGGTATGATGACGCCGACGCTCGCGGATGGAGCCGCGACATCTGACGTCGTGCTAGCCCGGGCGATCGGGCTCGAAAAGACGCTGCCTAAAATCATCAAGAGCAGCAGGAAAGTTGAACTCGCATTCACTCGCCGCGAATAGCCTCTGCAGAAAGCCGCAAAGGTAGACACGGAGTGAACGCAGCAGCTCGCCATTTCTCGACTCTTCTGAATAGCTAGATTCGTCACGGGAGATCCTCCCTTCACAGGCGCGGATTCTTCTTCATCTGTCTCCGCGTTTTATTAATTGTACGAGAGTGCGCATTTATCGGCAAGTTGAATCGGCGGCTACGTTTGTAATCGGCATGGCCAAAAACCCCGTGAAAACGCAGGGAATGCTTACAAAATCGGACGAGTGAAACAACGGTCGCACCACCATTCGCATCATGCGAACTGTCATCCGGGTGTTGTGCAGTTTAAGGCCCTTGTTCGTCAACTGTGTAACCGGCAGCTTTCAAGGCCGTGGTGGCGCGTTTCAAATGTGTCTCGCGCACCAGCAAGTAGTCAGTGTCATACGTCGACACCGCGAGGATAGGAACCTCAGCATTCGCGAGCGCTCTTGCAAGGTCGGCCAGAATGCCGACGGCGGTGAATGGTAACGGGCCTTCGAGTTTGAGAAGACGAAAGTCGCGCTCAGCTATCACGTCGGCGGGAACATATTCTTGCTTGCAGATGATCGATAGTTCCTCGGCTGACCGCGTGATGCTGAGCCAGCTCGATTGATGCACCCACGCAGGCAGCGGAGCTTCGGCGGCGAGCTTGCAGACTGCAAAGCGACCCGTGTGCAGCGTCAGTTTTTTCGGAGCGGGTTCCATCGTATCTCGCGGCTATTCTGTGCGAACTTGAAGCGAATGCCAAAGGAGCGGTCGCGGGATTCAAACCGATCTTTGATGCGTTCGCACAGCGGTCATTCGACTTGTCGAATTCGCGTCCTTCGTTTTGCGGCGTCAACCAGCACTTGATACGATTCCGCGACCACGAATATTCGGCTGGGTAACGGGAGGATTTTCATGCAATCATCGGCGGCTGACGGGATCACGTGTCCGAAACCGAATTGCGGCCATTTCAATCGAATGGACGCTGCCCATTGCGCGCAATGCGGCGGCGAACTGAAGCCTTTGAACGCGCCAGCGACGACTTCGGGGGAGGCTGTCAAAGGCAAGCTCGGGGTCTCATTTTGGCTAGTGAACGTGATCGAGATGTGGGAACGTCTGGCGTATTACACGCTGCGACCTGTCGCACCCATCTACATCATGCAGGCCACCGAACCGGGCGGCCTTCATCTTACTGCCAAGGATAAGGGGACCATCTACCTCTGGTGGGCTGTGTTCCAATCCATCTTTCCGATGGTCACGGGCGGGTATGCCGATCGATACGGCTACAAGAACATGTTGGCGTTCTCGGTCACGATGAACATCATCGGCTACCTGACGATGGCGATGTCGCATTCCTATGCCGGTTTCTTCATCGGTGTTTTGCTGCTTGCGTTCGGAACAGCTTTTTTCAAACCAAGCATTCAGGCGACACTGGGGGCTCAGTTGACTAAGGAGAATTCCTCCCTGGGATGGGGAATCTTCTACTGGGTTGTCAACGTCGGATCGATGATTGGGCACTACATCTCGCCCTTCCTTCTCGGGAATCCGCACTCTGCCGATGGCTGGCGCACCCTCTTTTACGCGTGCGCCGGGTTTACGGCATTGAACTATGTCATGCTGTTTACGATCCCGTCGGTTCCATCCGGCGCGGCCATGAATCGCAATCCGTTTCAGGTTTTCTGGCACACGATCAAGAATGTGTTTGAGCCGCGACTGATTGTTTGGATTCTGATCATGTCTTGTTTTTGGATGATGATGTACCAGCTCTGGGATTTGCAACCCAACTTCATCGAGGACTGGGTCGACAGCTCGATGATCGCCAAGCACATTCCGGAAAAACTGACGCATTATCGCGAAATCGGCGATGGTGGAGTGCTCAAAGTTCCACAGCAGATTCTGATTTCGTTGAACTCCATTCTGATTGTCGCGCTCATCATTCCCGTATCGTGGACGGTGCGAAAAATGCGAACGCTGTCTGCGATGTTCTTTGGCATGGTGATGAGCACCATTGGCGTCCTTGCTGCCGGCTTGACCATGAATGCATGGTTCCTGCTTCTTGGCATCGTTGGGTTTTCACTCGGCGAAATGCTCACCGGACCTAAGAAAAACGAATACCTGAACCTGATTGCACCACCTGGCAAACGCGGCCTTTACCTGGGCTATGTGAACATTCCAGCCGGCATCGGCTCGGGAGTCGGCGCGTGGATCGCGGGCATCGTGTATGGCAACTATGGCGAGAAGGCTGTACTTGCCTTGCGGTATCTGGCTGAGCACACACCGTTGGGGCAAGGAAAGGGTTGGAATGGAGTTCCGGGGACTTTGGAGGCGACGCTTGGCGTTAATCGAAGCGAAGCGTTTTATGCGTTGCGCTATTCGCTTGGGATGGACGCACAAACTTGCACAAAACTACTGTGGGACACTTACCACCCGCAGTATTACGTCTGGATTCCGTTTGCGGCCATTGGGGTTTTTGCGGCCATTGCACTGGCGGTATTCGGGCAGATGGCCAAACGCTGGTCGGATATGAATGCTTGATGACGTGTGGTTGCTGGGCGGGACGAGTGCTCTATCGCAGCCAAAATTTCGGGGGGCATGGTCAAGCGCCAGCTTGGCCATGGACTTTGGCGTGACGCCACGGCCTTGCTGCGGCAAGACCGTGCCACCCGGCGACCCAACGATTAAGCTGCGACACAGCGCTTGTTTATTACTCGTCAAGACCGGTTGGAAGCCGGTCCCACACTTGCCCCTGCTTGCGCAGGGGGCTCTGAAAAACTTGTGTACGGAAGAATATTCGCTGATCTAACGCGGTTCGTGGGTGAATGAAAATGGATACTCTGCTCGATCGTTTTTGTCGTTACGTGAAGGTTGAATCCACGGCTGTTGAGGAGACGAAGGATTATCCCAGCTCGCCGGGGCAGATGGAGATGGCCCGCATGCTGACCGACGAGCTTCGCGCGGTCGGGGTGGCGGACGTTTCGATGAGCGAGTTCGGCATCGTGATGGGCACGATCCCGGCGACGGTGCAAGGTGCGCCGACGATTGCGTGGCTGGCGCATGTGGACACGTCGCCAGAGACCACCGCGAAAAACGTCAAGCCGCAGGTCGTTCGCAATTACGACGGCAAAGACATCGTCTTGCCCGGCGACAAGAGCAAAGTTATTCGCATCGATGACACCGAAGGGCTGGCTGAGTTGAAGGGCAAGACGCTCATCACGACCGATGGCACGACGCTGCTCGGCGCGGACGACAAGGCCGGTGTGGCGGTCATTATGACCACGGCTGCTCACCTGATGGCGAACAAGGACCTCAAGCACGGACCCATTCGCGTGATTTTCACTTGCGACGAGGAAGTTGGCAGAGGGACGGACAAGCTCGATCTGAAAAAGATCAACGCGACCGTGGCTTACACGCTCGACGGCGAGGCCGAGGGCATGCTGGAGCAAGAGACGTTCTCGGCGGATCTCGCGGTGGTCACGATCACGGGGCGCAATATCCACCCGGGGCTGGCGACCGGTCGCATGATCAACGCCATCCGCATTGCGGGCGATTTCCTGTCGCGCATGCCGTGGCAGCGGCTCGCGCCGGAAACGACGGCGCTGAAAGATGGATTCCTCCACCCCTATGTCATCGAGGGCGGCGTTGAGTCGGTGAAGATCCGCATTCTTCTGCGGAGCTTTGTGACGGCGGAACTCAGCGAGTTTGCGACGTTGCTGAAGACCATCGCCACGACGCTGATGGCTGAGCATCCGAAAGCGAAGATCGACGTCAACGTGACTAAGCAATATCGCAACATGGTCGAAGCGCTCGCGAAGGAGCCGCGCGCAGTCGACCTCGCAGCCAAGGCCTATCGTGCGATCGGCATCGAGCCGAAATTCAAATCGATTCGCGGCGGAACCGACGGGTCGCGCCTCAGCGAAATGGGCCTGCCGACGCCGAACCTCTCCACGGGCATGTACAATTTCCACTCGCCGCTGGAGTTCGCCTGCCTGGAAGAAATGGAAACGGCCGTGAAGGTATTGATCGAGCTGGCGCAATTGTGGGGAAGGGAAAAAGCGTGACGAATGCCGACAGTTTTCTTACGCCTAAGCGAGAGGACTCGCTAAGCACTCGCATTCGAGATTTCTTTCTCGCCTTTGCCGACCTGTTCAAACTGCCCGCCGGTTTCTGGATCATCATCGTCGGCTTCATGATCAACTCGATGGCCTATTTCGGCATGTTGACGTTGATCGCCACGTTTTTGAACCAGGACGTTGGTTTGCCCGATCGATGGGCCAGTCCGGTGGTTTCAGTCTTCACCGCGTTTGTCACGCTCTTTATGTTGGGGTTTGGAAGCCTCGCGGAAAGGCTTGGCGTTCGACGAGGTTTGCTGGTCGCGCTGTTGTGCTGCGTCGTAGGTCGCATCGTCTATTCAGGTGTGCCGTCGTTCACGACATCACTTTGGGTGGCTGTGCCCGTCATCATCACGGCGCTTATGTTGATCGCCGCCGGTGAAGCCATTCAGCAGCCGCTGACGTACGCGGGCGTCAAGCAATACACCGATGAAAAGTCGAGCGCCATGGGCTATGGGCTCATCTACGCACTCATGAACCTCGGCATTTTCTTCATCGGCCTGCTTTCGCCGTTAGTTCGCGTACCGATCGACGAAATCTTGAAGGCTCGCAAGGAGGGTTTACCGGAGCCTGCTTCGATTCTTGCGCCGCTGGCTGACAAAGTCACGAGCGGAATCGGCGGCGTCAATTGGATGTGCACGTTCATCAATCTGCTTGGGTTGCTTTTTGTCGCCGTGATGTTCACACGGCGTGTCGAGTCGAAAAAGCTACGTGTCGAAGACGAAGAAAAGAAGGCAGCCGAGCGATTAGCGGCGTCGTCCATGTCCATAGAAGCTCGCATCGTCGCCTATTTCAAGGAAGGTCCATTTACCAACGCGCGATTCCTGTTTTTCATTTTCATGCTGTTCCCCGTGCAGACTCTGTTTGCCCATCAGTGGCTGACGCTGCCTGCCTATGTTTTGCGTGCCTATCCGCAAGGTGTGGCTGATCGGATGGAATGGATCGTCAACTGGATCAATCCGGGGATCATCTTTCTTGGCGTCCCGATTGCTACCGCTCTGACCCGCCGAGTCAACGTTTACACGATGATGATTATTGGTTCGCTGGTTTCCGCCATTCCAACGTTCTTCCTCTGTAGCGAACCGAATCTTTACTTGCTGATCACCTATCTGGTTCTCTTTTCGATCGGCGAAGCACTTTGGCAGCCGCGATTCCTGCAATACGCGGCGGAACTCGCTCCCGAGGGAAAGGTCGCCCAGTATATGGGTCTGGCAAATGTGCCGTGGATTTCCGTCAAAATGACTACCGGACTCTATTCAGGATTCCTGCTGGAGAAGTATTGCCCAAAAGAAGGCCAACAGGATACAGCTACGATGTGGTTCATTTACGGCCTCATCGCGATTGTGAGCCCGATCGGTTTGATCCTTGGTCGCAAATGGGTGATGCGTGGACCGCAGATGGGTGGCACGCCCAAGTCAGAATCGGCCACTGCTTAATTAACTGACCTGCATCGCAGCCACGATGTTGTTTCGCGCCGCGTAGCGGGCGGGGGCGATGCCCGCGAGCAGGCACACGCACACCGTTACCAGCACGCCGAGGAGAATGGTGCCGACCGGCACGACGAAATCGAGTTGCACGTGCAGCAGGCCCGCGACGATGCGGTTGACGGTGTAGGCCTCGTGCGCGCCGAGTGCGATGCCGAGGATGCTGCCGATGAGTGCGAGTGTGATCGCTTCTGCCAGAATCAGGCGGACGATCTGCGATTTGAGCATACCGACTGCGCGGAGGATGGCGATCTGACGCGAGCGCATCTGAACGCTGACCATCATGAGATTCGCGACGCCGATCGACGCGACGAGAAGAATGATCGAGGGAAGCCACGTGGCTGTGACCACTGCGCGATTCAGATTTCGACTGACCATCTCACGCATGCGTGTCAATGAGCCGGACACCACATCAGTGCGCTGCATGACTTCGCCCACGCGAAGCAGCACGAGCCGCTCGCAGAAAACATTCCAGTTGAACTGCGGTTCGCGACGGTCCCAATTGAACGAGACGTGACGCAGGGCTTTGCCAATTCGAATGAGAAGTGGTTTTAATTCTTCGGGCGTCGGCTCGCTTTCTGGCGAGGCAAGCCATTCGCGCAGCTTTGATTCGACCGGCGCGTATTCTGCCTTTTCAGTGGGCAAATGCGGCTGCCAGTTCAAGGCAAGTCGAGCCAGCTCGCGATCGTTGGTGAAGTCGTGCGGCATGGAGCCGGGCTCATGGGTTGCGAGTTGTGCCGCTCCCATTTTCCATTCCATCAAGTTCTGGGGCTTACCAGCTTCGACCTCGTCGCTTGGCAAGTCTCTCTTCGCGAAATCCGGCGGCGGCTCGGTGTGCTCGAAGTTGAAGTTGAACATGAACATCGAAACTGCGTCGATGCCAAATTTGTCGATCAAATCCTTTCGCGTGCCCAGCACAGCCGCGGCGGCTGCGAAGTCCATGTAGCTTGTCGCCTGGAACGTCGTGACGGCGATGTCCATCGCGGGCGACTGAATCACGCCGGCGATTTCAAATTCGGCTGACTTGTTGTCGATCTTGATCGTGACGCGATCGCCGAGATGCACGTCGAGATTTCGCGCGGTTTGCACGGGCACGGTGACGTAACCGCCGCTGTTCATCTTGCGTGTGCAATCTTCCAGCTCGCCCTCGACGAAGGAAATCTTGAGCAATGAAAGCAAAGTCTCGGCCTCTCCCGCGACGAAGACCGGCCGGCTCAGCTTGCTCAGAAACGTCTCAAGGAATGACTTGGGCTTTTTCACGGTTTTCCGGTCGCCGACAATGATCTCGCAATCGACGTCCGTTGTGATCGTGCATTTGCCGACGCCTGGCAGCTGGCGGACTTTGTCGATCGTCTCGCCGCTCACATATTCCTGCGTCCACACGAAAGCATCTGGCAACTGCGAAGGGAAGTCCCAGATGGCTAACACGCTTTCGGCTCGCAGCGCGATGTACACGATGATCGACAGGCCGACCATCATGACCCAACAGACGCCGGTGCTGCGCCAGGGCGAGCGAACGAGCTGATCGGATGCGAGCTTGCCGGGTAGGCCCATGATGCGCGCGACGAACCGAACGATGAACGGTCCCAGGGCGACAACCAGAACCGGCGCGATGAGAACATAGCCGAGATAATGAGTGCAGATGCCGAGGGTCGCAAAAGCGGGCGTGAGCCATTGTGTTGGGTCGCTGGTTCGCGACAGCCACTCATGAGCGAAGATGAAGGCAACCCCGATGACGCCAAGAACCGGCGCCCAGATAAGCCGTGCGGGATTCGCCAGCGTATAGATGGCCGCTAAGGGTGTGACGCGCGTGACTTGAAACAGCAGGAAAAACCAACTGACAAACGTGGTCAGCAGGCCGCTGATGATCGCGAGTTGGAGACCCCATGTGCTCAGCGCTAAAGGTGGCATTTCATCGTCTGCCAGCTGCGGAATCACTTCGATCAGAATCTTTGCCGCCGCCAATCCGACGAGCAACCCAACGATGCCAAGCGGGGCGATTTCGAGCAGCAGGTTCCACGCCAGCTGGCTTCGCGTCATGCCGATACAGCGCAGGACGCCGAGCGAAGTGCGACGCTCGAACAGACTCATGCTCATCGTGGTGACGATGATGAAGAAGGACGTGAGCATGGCCACGAATGCCGCGAATGAAAGGATGAGTCGTGTGATGCGCTCGGCTTCGAGCAAGAGTTCCTGCCTCGCTTTGGCAGAGTCGACTTTGTAGGCCAATCCTTTTTCCTGAAGCAGCGCTTCGACTTTCGCCTGCATGGTCGCGATCGCTGCCGGCGATGAATCGATGAGCATGACATCGACGCCGGAAGCCGCGTTCTTTTCGCCCTTGATTTCCCAGACGTCTTCGATGGCGGTGAATAACATAGGTTGTTGGAAATGCGCGGCCCGCTGGGAATCGAAAAGGCCGACGATGGTCAGTTCCTTACCGGGAGTCCCGCGAGTAATCGTGAGCTGAACCTTATCTCCGATTTGAACGCCCCACTCGTCGGCCATTTCGCGCTCGAGCAAAACAGCGCCGCGTTCACCCGGGGCGATCAGCCGCCCATCGAGGCCATTGAACACGCGAAAATCATATTCTGTTCTGGGATCAATCCCGATCGCGTCCACGAAAGAACCTTTTGAACTCAGCAATTGATCGGTTTCGGACGGCGAGATGCAGACCAATCGGCGAATGACGCGAGCCGTCACCTTCTTGACGTTGTCGAGGCCGCGCATGGTTTCGGCGAACGACGCATCCATCGAGCCCCAATGCGCCCCCGGCGGCGAGATTGAAATGTGCGCGGACCCTAACCAGCGATTCACGACCTCGCCTTGAATCGCGCGAAAGGCCGTTTCATGAAAGCTGGTGATCAACACGACGGCCGTGATGCCGATCGCGATGGAGACGACGATAGCCAGCGTGCGACCGCGACTAGCTCGCCAATTCCGCGTAGCGAGTTGCCGCAGGCTTCGCATGGTTCCCTTCAGAATGTTTGAGATCGCTGACGACTTTGCCGTCGCTAATGTTTACGGTGCGATCGGCATAGGCGGAGGCATGTGGCTCGTGAGTGACCGCGATGACCGTCCGCCCCTCATCTTTCACCAATTTGCTGAGCAATTGCCAGATGGCTTCGCCGTGCTTCGAATCGAGATTGCCCGTCGGCTCGTCCGCCAGAATGAGTGCGGGATCGTTCATCATCGCCCGCGCAACGGCCACGCGCTGCTGCTCGCCGCCGGACATGGCTTGGGGCCGGTGCGTCTTGCGATGGCCGAGATCGACAAGTTCGAGAAGCTCTTGCGCCCTCCGCTCGGCCTTGCGGTCGTCCGAACCCTCGATGATCGCGGGCAGCATGACGTTTTCAACGGCCGTCAGCGTGGGCAGCAGGTTGTACGACTGAAACACGATGCCGAGTCGGCGGCGGCGAAAGAGCGTCAATTCACGATCGCCCATGCGACTGATGGTCTGGCCTTCGATGACGATCGAACCGGAGGTGGGTTTGTCGAGGCCGCCGATCAGGTGGAGCAATGTGCTTTTGCCCGACCCACTCGCACCCATGATGGTGATGAACTCGCCCGCCGAAACCGAGAGCGATACGCCATCGACCGCGCGCACAGGCTCGCCCTCGCTGAGGTAGTGCTTCTGCAGATCGGTGACAGTGAGGACGTTGGCCATCGACATGTCATTATAGGTGGCGAGAACATGGGCCGCCATTGAACGCTTCAACTGCCCGTTGTATTACTATTTCCTACGATGAATGGTTCACCACAAGATGAACAAGCACGCAACGGTGATTCGGAAGAATTCGGGTATCCTCCAGAGTTGCGCGAAGCACTTGATTTCATCGTTGAGGAAACTACAGAATCGCTGCGCAACTCCAAGGGACAGCTAGAACAAGCTGAACAGGTCATCAGTCACTATCTGAGATCTGGTTTCAACCTTGGGTTTACCTCGGGTGAACTGATCGACTTCTTCTGCGTCGACACACCAAATATACTAGAGTCCGCTGGATTTGTTGATGCTCAAGCTGATATTATCATGACCCTTTTCGACAGCATTCATAGTCGACTAATGCGAGAGATTCGATAGCGCTTCTTGGTTGATAGAACGTTGGTGCCAAGTGCGCGAGGGTTGCCCAATTACTTGTGCCGTGAAATTTCCTGCTATACTCCTGCCGTTCGTCTGGAGAGGTTATGATGTCGAAAACAAATGTTTGTCAGTGTCTGATTGGTGGTAAGTGGGTCGAGGCCCGTACAGATCGAACATGCGAGGTTTGGAATCCATCGTCCGGCGAGGTGATCGCGCGAACGCCGTTGTGCGGGGCGGAGGATGTTGATCGTGCGGTGCAAGCGGCTGCGAAAGCGTTGCCGGCATGGCGTGAGACGCCAGCGCCTGACCGCGCGCGCATCATGTTTCGTTTTCGTGAACTGCTTAACGCGAATGCCGAGGAAATTGCGAAGTCGGTCACGCGCGAACACGGCAAGACGCTGGCTGAGTCGCGCGCGTCCATTCAACGCGGTATCGAAGTGGTTGAGTTCGCTTGCGGATTGCCATCGCTGCTTGTCGGAGAATCGATCGAGAACCTCGCGCCGAACGTCGACTGCGAGACGATTCGTCATCCGCTGGGAATCGTGGCGGGCATCACACCATTCAATTTCCCAGCCATGGTGCCGCTGTGGATGTATCCGATCGCGCTGGTCTGTGGAAACTGCTTCATACTCAAGCCATCCGAGCGCGTCCCGCTGACTTCGATGCGCATCGCGGAGTTGGCGATGGAATCCGGCGTACCCGAAGGTGTACTGTCGGTCGTGCATGGCGGAAAGGATTGCGTCGATGCGTTGCTGACGCATCCGAAAATCGCAGCCATTTCGTTCGTCGGTTCGACGCCGGTCGCGAAGCATGTCTATCAAACCGGTTCTGCCCACGGCAAGCGCGTGCAGGCTGCGGGCGGTGCGAAGAACCACATCATCATCATGCCTGACGCGGACATGGACGTGACCATCGCCGGTGTGCAAAGCTCAGCGTTTGGATGCGCGGGCGAGCGGTGCATGGCTGGCAGTTTGGCACTCGCGGTGGGCTCAGCCGCGGACGAAGTGATTGAACGTTTGGGCATGACCGTGTCGAAGATGACCGTTGGTCGAACGGACGGCGGAGCGAATGTCGACATGGGGCCGGTTATCAGCCGCGCGCATGCTGAAAAGGTTCACAGTTACATCGAATCGGGCGAGCGCGAAGGCGCGGTGGCTGTGGTTGATGGCCGCAAGACGAAAGTCACCGACGGCGGCAATGGTTTCTTTGTCGGCCCAACCGTGCTTGATCGAGTAGCGCCGACGATGAAAGTCGCTCGCGAGGAGATCTTCGGGCCGGTGCTGCCGGTGGTTCGCGTGCAGTCGATCGAGGAAGCGATCGAATTAGGTACCAAGTGCGAGTTTGGCAACGGTGCGGTGATTTACACGAAGAGCGGTCGGGCTGCACGTGAGTTCAAACACCGTTTCAACGCGGGCATGATCGGCATCAACGTGGGCGTGCCCGCGCCGATGGCCTGGTTCCCGTTCACCGGCTGGAACGCGTCGTTCTTCGGCGACCTGCACATTCAGGGTCGCGAGGGCATGATGTTCTACACACAACAGCGCATGACGATGACCCGCTGGCCGGAATCGAAGACGGTGGATACGCATGATCCGGTGTGGCGGCCGGGAAGAAGCATATAAGGCCCCAACCTGATTGTCCGTATGGTCCCGAGAGCGCAAGGAGTTTTTCATGGACAAGGCCACGTTCTGGAAGATCATGGACACGTCACGGTCGCACGCCAACGGTGACCTTGATAGACAATTAGAACTACTCCATCGCGAGCTCAATAAATGCGATCCCGACGAAATCGTGAGCTTCGCCCGGATTTTCGACGAGTATTGGGTTCGCGCGTACACACATGAACTTTGGGGAGCCGCATACATCATCGGCGGCGGATGCAGCGATGACGGGTTTATGGATTTTCGGGGTTGGCTGATTTCCAAAGGGGAGGCGGTCTATGAGGCGGCCATGAGAAACCCGGAGACTCTCGCCGCAGTCGTCACCGAAGAGGATGGAGACGGCCAGTTCGAGGGATTTCATTATGCCGCATGGAAGGCGTGGGAACAGAAAACCGGAAATGATATGGATGATTTCCCCGATTCTGGGCTAAAGAGCCCCGATGAACCGACAGGCGAACCCTGGTCTGACGAGAGCGATGATCTGGCGAGACGGTTTCCCAAACTGTCGCGAAAGTTTGATTAGAACTGGGAATAGCTGGGAGGATCTTCTGCCCGCATCGGACCCGGCAGAATCACGCATCGCAGCGAGAAATAATCAACGGATAATAGTCGTCCTACGAGTGACAGTCGATGGCATCGAATCAATTCGGTACGGCAGCGTTTCAACCCCTTGCCAAACGTGTAAATGTTTCCAACGGCATACACGAACTCACGCAGGACCTGTCGCATTGCGACCACTACAGCGCCGACATGGCTCCCACCACCATTGCGCAGCGGCGTTGGGGCACCAAGGACATCGCGGCTCTTTGGATTTCGATGGCTGCGTGCATTCCGACGTACACACTTGCCTCTTCACACATCAATAACGGAATGAACTGGTGGCAGGCGGTGCTGGCCATTTTCATCGGTAACATCATCGTTCTGATTCCGATGATCCTCAACGCCCACGCGGGCACGAAATACGGCATTCCGTTTCCGGTGTATTGTCGATCGTCGTTTGGGATCGTCGGGGCCAATATCCCGGCGTTGCTGCGTGCGCTGGTGGCCTGCGGCTGGTTCGGCATTCAGACATGGATCGGCGGCGAAGCGATCTTCATGATACTTGCTGTCTTTTTCCCAAGCTGGGCGGCCGCCCCCAAATCAATTCTTGGAATTAGCGCGCCGCAGCTCATCTGCTTCCTGTTTTTCTGGTCGATCAACATGATCGTGATCTATCGTGGAATCGAGTCCATTCGACTCCTTCTCAATATCAAAGCGCCGCTGCTGATTGTGCTGGGGTTGTTGCTGCTTGCGTGGGCTTATCGTGAGGCAAATGGATTCGGGCCCATCCTCAGCCAGCCGTCGAAGTTCGCAGTCGGCGGCGAAAAAGAAGGGCAATTCTGGCTGTTCTTTTTTCCGGCGTTGACAGCCAGCATCGGTTTTTGGGCGACGCTCTCGCTGAATATTCCTGACTTCAGCCGCTATGCGTTTTCGCAGCGCGATCAAATGGTTGGGCAGGCGCTGGGACTTCCGACGACGATGGGCCTTTATTCCTTCATCGGTGCAGCGGTTACGTCGGCTACCGTGGTGATCTATGGCGAAGCGATTTGGGACCCGGTCGTTTTGCTAGCGAAGTTTAAGAGTCCCGTTGTACTTACGATTTCGATGTTCGCCTTGTGTCTCGCGACGCTGGCTACGAACCTGGCAGCGAATGTCGTGAGCCCAGCCAACGATTTCGCGCACGTTTGGCCAAAGCGTATTTCATTTCGCATCGGCGGACTAATCACTGGCGTCATTGGCATACTAATTATGCCGTGGAAACTCTACGCCGATCCGACCGGCTACATTTTTCGATGGTTGATTGCCTATTCCGCACTGCTCGGTCCACTGGGCGGCATTTTGATCGCAGATTACTTTGTCATCCGCCGCACGCGACTTGATTTGGCCGGCCTTTATGAACGTGGCGGGCCGTATTGGTACACCGGCGGTTTCAACCCGCGCGCGATCATCGCGTTGTTGCTTGGAATCGCCCCCTGTGCGCCGGGGTTTCTGGGAACAGTGCGTTGGGTTGAAGGCGTGCCCGACATCTGGATGCAGCTGTATAGTTATGCGTGGTTTATCGGGTTCTTTGCTTCTTTCGGCTTGTACATCGTATTGATGCGTGTCGGCCGCGTGTCGGCGTGAACTTAGGGCGGCACTTTGTCCCGACTCGCCTGCCGACTTACCCCCCAACGTTTATTAAGGTACGCCCGATCTTACCCAGCCAATTCCATTATCTCTGGGCTTGGATCCCACTCGACTTCTGAGGGAAGACAAATGAACAGCACTCCTCCGAACACTCTCTCCCAATGTCCACCTTGCTCTGTCACACGATCCAGCAACGCTGTCGTAGTTAGTTTCTCGACAACATCTTGAGGAAGTAACCACGAATAGGTACGCCAATTTGATTTTTCAACAACCCGAAGGAATCGGAGTTTTCCCCCATCAAGTCGTTCAGCCTCAAAGATGTCTCGAAAAGAAGCCGAGTCGACCATAAGCGGCACGCTGTCGAGCCGATACAACGCTGGTCCAATTTCGGTCACCAGAGCACCAATAGTGGTTGAATCTTGCGGAAACTCAATCATTGTTTCGCCGTCATCGAAATTAAGCGTTACGTGAAGATCCATCGCTCTTGACTCAAAGAGTTCGGCCTGGACTCGCCAATCTAGAACCCATCAGGTGACTATCGTTCCGAGGCGCATGCTTGCTAGGAATTTCGGTTTACTCCCCAATATCCTCATTCCACAATTCCGGTCGTTTCGCAATGAACTCCCGCATCAGCGCGATGCACTCAGCGTCTTGCAGAATAGTTAGCTCAACTCCGCGCGAACGCACGTAATCTTCCGGCCCTTGAAACGTTTGATTTTCGCCGATGATGATGCGGGGAATCTTGTAGAGCAGGGCCGTGCCGCTGCACATATCGCACGGTGATAATGTTGAGTAGAGCGTGGCGCGTTGGTAGTCGCGGGCTTTCAGTCGTCCGGCGTTTTCGAGGCAATCCATCTCCGCGTGCAGGATGGCGCTTCCTTGTTGCACTCGGCGGTTGTGCCCGCGACCGACGACTTTGCCGTCGATGACCAGTGCGGAGCCAATCGGGATACCGCCCTCAGCCAGACCGGCACGGGCTTCTTCGATTGCGACTTGCAGAAATGGGTCCATGCGAATCTCCTGTTGTTTGGCCATCAACCGTCAACATAGATCGATGGTCTTTCAACAGGATAATTGCAAGGCCGCTGATTCGCGAGCTAGATCGCGAATGTCGAGCGTCAGTCTGGCAGGATAATTCCCAGCGGCGGCAATACGTCGGTGAAATCTTCTGAGACGCGAATCCAATCCGCGCCGGGGTAGACACGGCGGGTGTCGCCGGGGAACGGTGCGGTCGGGTTCAGCGCTTCTGCAGCCGTGTAGCAGCGGCGCCACGGTTCCGTCGTGTAGTGCCACCAACCATCGGGGGTGACGAAGAGCTCGTCCTGCATCTTGTCGAGGCCGACGGTGTCAATCATCGCCTGACGTTCCGGACCGTCGGTAGGTGTGTTCCAATCGTTCCACGCCGCATAAGCGACCATGAATTTTGAATTGGGTACGGCATCTCTGACCGCAATTGTCAGCGCCGTCGATTGGGCTAGTCGATCGGGGAACATTTCCCAATCGTGAAGCACGTTGGGCAACCACCACCAGTACTCAATGCCGGACTCGCGAAGCGGCGCGAGCGCGTCGTACAGGGCGTCATAGTCGATTGTCGCCATGTTGAGGTGGAACGGTTCTAAGACCGCTTCATTTTCCAATACCACGATGTTGATACCGGTATGGTCCACGACGTGCTGTGCGGCCACGGCGACTTCTTGCCAAGCTTCCGCGTTGGTGAAGTCGTAGCGGTCAGGTTCAAAGGGCGCCGCTCCCGGAATATTTGTCGGTTTGAAGCCGCCAATGATGCGCATTCCCGGTGGACGGTGGGTCATCAAGTTGGGATACAAATCGTCCACGTTTTGAATGATCGTCGTAATAATCGCCTGATTGGTGACCTGCGACCAGTTATCCAAGCCGACCATCGCAAAATCAAAAATGGTCATTCCGGGCTCCGCGCCCTCAGCCGGCGTGTAGAACTCAAGCGCTTGGTTGGCCGGCGCGTTTACCTCATGCCACGGAAGCAGAGCCTTGTCTACTCGAATCGTGATCGTTGCTGTGGCTGATTCGTACAGCTGATCCGCCGCATGAAACTCGATCGTCGTGGTGCCTTCAAAGCCGGGATTCGGAATGAAGTCGATGAAAGACGATTGCGGGGTGTCCAGAATGATCGGGCCAAGTGACCCGCCGGTCGGCGGCGTATCGATGACGAACGACAACGAGTCGCCATCTTCGTCGGTACCTACCAGCGGAATACGAATCGCCCGGCCAACCTGTCCAAGCCAAACACTGCTTTGCACTTCGGGCGGGCGACCGTTCGCGAGCACGTTCAACGAAATCGTGCCGACGTTGGACTCCGACTGACCATCTGTGGCCACAAATGAAAACACATCCGAACCGTCGTAACCCGGATCAGGAATGTATGTCACGGTCGCCGAATCCAAACCGCTGTTGTCGATGGGCCCGAGCGTTCCTTTCAGGGGCTCGTCTGCGATGAAGAACGTGAGATTGTCGTTATCGGGATCGGTGCCGCTTAGTGTGATCGTGACTGGCTGCATGCTGCTTACTGTAAAGGACTGATCAAGAACGACCGGTGTAGTCTCACCATTCGCGGGAGCGAGGAAGGGGTCGACGAGGATCGTAACTTGATCCGAATCCTCCAGAGGTTCCTGCGAAATGACCAGCACAAACGTGAGGAGATCCGGTGCGGCCAGCATCGGCGCGGTAAACGTAACGATCGCCGCATCATAGGCGCTGAGTTCAACCGGTGTTCCTGATGTCTGGTACCAGGAGTATTTCATCAGGTCATGGTTACCGTGACTGTTGGAACCATCGAGCGTCACCCCATCGCCGCTTATCACCGATTGATCTTGCCCTGCATCGGCGTTGAAACCAGTGTCGGCCTCGCTTGGATCGTTGGGGTTATCCGCATCCGGTCCCGGCGTGACGCTGATGCCGGTGGTTCCGTTGCCGTCGATTGAGAGCGTAAGGATGCTCGTATTGATGAGCGTTGGACCAAGGGGCAATTCGGCCGTCAGTTGGACTTCGTAGTTGCCCGCCCAGGGATACGTGTGCACGACATGCGGGCCGTTCGCGGTGCGACCGTCGCCGAGCTTCCATCGAAATGAGACGCCCGCCAGCGGCACATCAGGACCGAGCACGGCATCAAATTCGATCTTGAGGGGATCACAGCAAAAGGACGGTAGAGCTTCAAAATAAAGTGATCCGGCTGCGCTGATGACGTCATCCGAGGGATCGTCATCGATACCGCCGCCGAGCGTATCGCGCGGGTCGTCCGAGGTGCCACCGGATGGTGCGGGCACACATCCGGAATGGATCGAAAGGCCAAGAACTAACGTTCCGAAAACGCAGACAAATGAGGCCCTGCGAATGGAAGCGAGCGCGCAGTGAATCTTCGGTCGCATTCTTTCCCCTCGTTTCATGACCCTCGAATCAACGCGTGGCGACAACTACTCAAATACCACGCGTCGCGCTCGCTTGGGTCGTCCTACGGCCGCTTCAAGCCGCAAAGATGCGATTTCTTATCGCACTTGACATCGACTTGCAATAATCCCGTTAACAGGCGATGCTTACCTATTTTAACAAGTGTACAATTTGTTGGATTGAATTCGGAAGTTGCAGGTGAGCCAATTCAACCGATTTGTACGGACAGAAGGCAAATTCGTGATATGCGCGGAGCATGAGCTCTCTGAGTTTCCGGAACCGCCGATCTTACGATTCTCTTGGCGCCGGGCTCAGAAACTCTGCTCCGATAAGGAACCCCTTTAGGCCGATCGTGGCATGGCAAACCTTCGCCCCCACCCACAACGTCGGCGATTCATCGGACCAACCCCGGATGAAAACGATCGAATGAAGTGGAATGTCCTTGCGTGACCAGAAGGCGACACCACCGCCCGATATGTTGTGCATGGTGGCTGGTGCGATTCCCGCTGTCTGGTGCGGATCAACGGTGAATTCCAACGGCAACGCAGCGTTGTATCGCGACCAGCCGCGCTTGCCGGGATAGGTGTCGGGTTCGCCCATGTCGCGGGCCAATTCGACGAGCTGCAAGACTTGCTCGGCTTCTTCGACCATTCCGATTCGCATCGTTTGAGTGAGTGTCATGAGTTTACTACGCGCGATGACCGCGAAAGGTTGAAAGACCAACGACCATTGAGTGTAAAGTGTATTTCGGCAGAGAGATGCATTAACTCGCGATAGTTCCATTGGTTTGCGGACCATTGTGCTCAAGTTGCAATGGTGGCCATTGCAGGCGACATATCGGAACGTTTCTTTTCGGCCTGCCCTTCGAACGCGTCTCGTGCCACCGCGCGGCACTCATGTTATTGACCGCCTTGTGCGACAAAGCCCGCCCATGTGCTGACCGCTTCACAAGAACCGTTTGACCATCGCACATTGGAACAGTTCATTGCGTGATTCGCCGATTTCTCGATACCGATGATGCAAGTAGTTTTGCAGACGGTTTTGGGACTGAACACGACGAGACACTGCGAACGGTGGTTCATCGTGTTCAGTTCAGCAGATTAGGCCGGGTCGGAGGATTCGAATGAACGACGGGACGTTTGATAATCAGATGATGGACGGGGATGCCATGCAGACGGAACAAGTCGAACCGATGGATGACATCGACATACTGACGTCGATCGCCACCGACGGGCGCGTCGTGCCGATGCCTCCTACCATGCCCGAGGGAAACGGCGGAATCTCGATGCCCAAACCGGTGCCGTCGTTTTTGGGCCAGCCTCAGCCCGCCAGTTCAATGACAACAGGAGCGTTCTGGCCCAAGCCGTGTGAGACGTATGCGCAGATGGGCGTTCCCGATTCACTTTTCGAAGCACTTATTTTCAAGCATCTGCTAGCTATCGGCGCCAACACAGGTCGCGGGATCGCGATGGAGCTTTGCCTGCCGGGCAAGCCCACGATGACGCTGATGGCTGACCTGAAGAACAAGCAGTTCGTGGTCTACAAAGGCAACGCCTCGATGGGCGATTTCGAATACACGCTCACCGAATCGGGCCGCGAGCGAGCGCGAAAGTACCTTGAAGAGTGCACCTACAACAGCGCCGCACCAGTACCCTTGGCCGATTATGTGAAGGCGATCAAAACGCAGAGCATCGAGAACGAACACCCTGGGCCCGACCAACTTCGCGCCGCATTCAAAGACCTGTTGATTAATGATGCGATGCTCGGTCGGCTCGGACCGGCTGTTAACTCGGCTCGAGGCTTGTTCTTGTTCGGCTACCCCGGAAACGGAAAGACAAGCATCGCCGAACGAATCACGTCGTGCTTCGGCACCGACATCTGGATCCCCAAAGCACTTTTCGTCGAAGGCGAGATCATCCAGCTGTTCGACCCGCAATGTCACGAGATGGTCGGCAACGGCCAATCGTCGCTCGTCAAGGGGCAAGAGCATGACACACGCTGGATCCGAATCAAACGACCGACGATCGTGGTGGGCGGCGAACTTGTCATGAGCAGTCTTGAACTGCAATTCAACCGCATCACGAAAATCGCGGAGCCGTCCGTGCAGCTCAAGAGCAATTGCGGCACACTGGTCATCGACGATTTTGGCCGCCAGAGAATGGAGCCGATCGAACTGCTGAATCGCTGGATCGTGCCGCTCGAGAAGCGCTACGACTACCTCACGTTGTCCAACGGCAAGAAGATTCAGGTGCCGTTCGATCAGTTGATCATTTTCTCGACCAATCTCGAACCGAAGCAGCTCGTCGACGACGCATTCCTCCGACGAATTCCGTACAAGATCAACGTGCCGGATCCGTCCGAGTCAGAATTCCGCGCCTTGATGAAAATCATGGCTCAGAAATACGACATGGAATACAACGAATCGGCTGTGAACCACTTGATCGAAGGCCACTATCGCGCGAACAATCGCCCCTTCCGCTGCTGCCACCCGCGCGATTTGCTTTTGCAGATTGTCAATCAGTCACGTTATTCACGTCGCGAGGCGGTGATGACCGTCGAAGGCTTTGATCAGGCGTGCGCGAATTATTTTACGTTGTTGTAGAAATGTACCTGCAATTACGGTAGGTGAATCCTGTGGGTAGTTGATGTGGGCATTGGAATTAGCTCACCATGTTGACGAAGCGATTCAATATGTAGAACAACCGCATCCTCGATCATTGATCTCGCTTCGTCGATTGTGTTGCCGCACGAAATACATCCGGGAAGATCTGGAACGTACGCAGAGAAACTCCCGTCGTTCGCTTGTTCAATTACAGCCACAAAGTCCATTCAAGCCTACTTTTACTCCCCTACCGTGAAGTAAGTCACCGCCAGCGCTTCGACCGCACTGGTGATTTCACCGCCGGCATCCTTTTCGCTGCGACGAATGCTTGCGACGAAGCCGTACTTACCCGGAGCCAGAGGAGGAATCTCTTTGACCACCTCGTTCGTCGTCTTGTTCAGGATCGTGAAGTTGTCGCCCGGGCGGAGCATGTTGTAATCCTGACCCACGTTGAACGTGCCGGGCTCGGCCTTCATCGCGTAGATCATTGGATTGCCTTCGCTATTCGATTGCAGCGCGCACTGAAAATCCTTCGGATCACCGATCAGCGGCTCATACACTTCGATGCGAAAGATCGGGTTCGATGAAACCGGGCCATCGACAAACCACTGCAACAGCGGCCTATCGTTTTCTGTCCGATACTCACCCTCAAAGCCATCGATAAACGCCCACGCAGCCGGTCGATCGGTGGAATTGAGGTCAGGCAGCCCGCGACCCGACTTCGAAGTCGGGTTGTTTTCCGAAGTAAACTTCACACGCGGCGCGGGCTTTTGAGCGACGGGTTTCGACGCCTGCGACTGGTTCGTCGCGGCCGGCTTGGTTGATGAGGTAGAGCCGTTCTTGGTCGACTTCTCACAACCCGAGTTCAGAATCAAACCCACTACCGCAACGCTCAATGTCAATGTGCGAATCATATTCACTTCCAAAGAGAATCCTTGTTCATGTATTCAGCGACGCTACGAATCCGGTTGCACCCTGTCAAGCGTATCGGCCTTCCATTGAAACCGGCAAATCCCGCGATGGAAGGAACGCCCGTTCCGCATTAGAATCCGCCGTTCCATGAACCGTGCCGTTTGCGTCGTGAAGCCGCCATTCGCGACTCTAATTTCGTAAGAGGAACGGGCCTGCCGCTCGTTTTCGTAATTCGTAACTTGTAATTCGTAATTCTCTCGGTGCCTATGCCAAAACTAACGTCTAACGCGATTCGCCAGCAGTTCCTCGATTTCTTTAAGTCGAAGGCACACGACATTGTGCCGTCGTCGCCCGTGGTGCCATACGATGACCCCACGTTGCTTTTTACGAACGCGGGCATGAATCAGTTCAAGCCGATCTTCCTCGGCACGGTCTCGCCGAACGACCCGCACGCGAAGATGAAGCGGGCGGCAGACACGCAGAAGTGCATCCGCGCGGGCGGTAAGCACAACGACCTCGACGACGTCGGCAAGGACACCTACCACCACACGTTCTTCGAAATGCTCGGCAACTGGTCCTTCGGCGATTACTTCAAGAAGGAAGCCATCGAGTGGGCGTGGGAGCTGCTGACCAAAGTCTGGAAGATCGACAAGTCGCGACTGCACGCCACGTATTTTCAGGGCGATGAATCGGAAGGTCTCGAACCCGACGGCGAGGCCGCAGCCTTGTGGCGAACGGTGACGGATATTGATCCTTCGCACGTCCACCCGGGCAACAAGAAGGACAACTTCTGGGAGATGGGCGACACGGGTCCGTGCGGTCCGTGCAGCGAGATTCACATCGACCTCACGCCCGACAAGAGCGGCGGCCACCTCGTCAACGCCGGCGACGCCAGCGTGATGGAAGTCTGGAACCTCGTGTTCATTCAGTTCAATCGCGGCAGCGACGGCAAGCTGACACCGCTGCCAGCCAAGCACGTCGACACCGGCATGGGCTTCGAACGCATTTCCTCTGTGCTGCAAAGCATGGAAGCGGACCGGCTGGGCAATTTCAGCAACTACGACACCGACGTGTTTACGCCGATTTTTCAGGCTATCCAGAAGCGAACGAATGCGCCGGAATATCGCGGCACTCTGCCAAGCGACGTTGATGAACCACAAAGGCACGAAGGCACAGAGACGAAGAAAGAAGTAGGGAAGAGTGATCAGAACCGCGACCGCGAGGGAGCGGCCCCACCGTCGCCCTCCCTTAGTAAGGGAGGGATTGGAGGGGTCACTCATGAACAGATCATGATCGACGTGACATACCGTGTCATTGCCGATCATCTGCGAAGTTTGACTTTCGCAATTACCGATGGAGCAGTGCCTGACAACAAAAAGAGGGGCTCTACTCTTCGAAGCATCCTTCGTCGTGCAGAGCGCTTTGGTTATCAATTCTTGGGAACTCGTGAGCCGTTTCTTTGCGACTTAGTCCAAGCATTAGTCGAACACATGAGTGGTGTTTTTCCAGAACTTAGAACAGGGCCCGATCCAAAGCGGCAGCGCGATAATATTCAGTACGTCGCTAATATTCTCCGAGAAGAAGAAGACGCTTTTCTTAAGACACTCGGCCGAGGCATCAAGCTGTTCGACGAAGTCGCAGAGCATGCACTGCAGCATCAGGAAGGCTGCATCGGGGGCGAAGCCGCGTTCAGGCTACACGACACGTATGGATTCCCGTTTGACCTCACGCAACTCATGGCGCTGGAGCGTGGACTGAGGGTTGACCATACGGAATACAAACGGTTGACGGAGTGTGCAAAGGACAAAGCGCGAGGTACTTCTGTCACTCAAACTTTGGTATTTCCGGAGATCACTAGCGCAGCCGGCATTTGTGACGATACTTTGAAATACAGCTATCCCCCGAAGTGCACCACGTCGATTGTAGTTCATGCCGGACAAACCGATTCAACTGACACGTATGTCCAGTTCGCAACAAGACAAACGTGCTTTTATGTCGAGCAAGGCGGCCAAGTCTCAGATGTTGGTTGGGTCAGAACGGAACAAGGCGAAGCTCGAATCTCGGAAGTATCTCGATCAGGTCAAACTGTTTTGCATACTGCATTAGTGACGCAAGGACGGATTACCTCTGGCAACTGTGTTCTTGAAGTGGACGTAGCGTTCCGTCAGCCCACCATGCAAAACCACACCGCCACGCACATCATGAATTGGGCGTTGCGCGAAGTGCTGGGCGATCACGTGCAGCAGAAGGGTTCGTTGGTTGATCCGGAAAAGACTCGCTTCGACCTATCGCATCCGCATCCTATTTCGAACGAAGAACTCGCGCGGATTGAAAAGCTGACCAACGAGCAGGTGGCCGCGAAGTTGCAGGTGTATACCAAGGAGGTCGGGCAAGCCGAGGCGCGGAAGATCAACACGCTGCGCGCGGTGTTCGGCGAAAAGTATCCAGATGTGGTGCGCGTCGTGTCGATCGGGGCGGACATCGATGAAATGTTGAAGAAGCCCGACGATCCGAAGTGGATGAAATTCTCCGTCGAGTTCTGCGGCGGCACGCACGTCGACAACAGCAGCAAGGTCGAGCGGTTCGTCATCGTCTCCGAAGAAGGCGTGGCCAAGGGCGTCCGCCGCGTGGTCGGCGTTACGGGTGAGACGGCGCGAAAGGCACACGAAGAAGGTCAACGCATGCTCCGCGAAGCAAACGAACTTGTAGGGTCCGCCACGCGGACCGGTTCGTCCGGTGATGGTAAGGCGGCGAGTGGTCCGCACGGCGGACCCTACGATCTTGCGTCTCGCGTGTCCGCACTCACGCAATCGATCAACGACGCCGTCATTCCGATTCTCGTTCGTCACGAGCTTCGCGAGAAAATCGCCGAGTTGCAGAAGATCGCCAAGCAACATGAGAAGCAATCGGCCGCAGCCTCGGGCGATGCGGTGATGGACAAGGTGAAGTCGCTACATGCGGGCGCTCAAACGGTCAGTGGCACTATTGTGGTAGTCGGTGAAGTGCCGGCTGCACCGGTTGATGCCCTTCGTGGCGCCATCGACTGGATTCGCCAGAAGTCGCCGTCTTCGGCTGTGCTGTTAGCCATGGTCGATGACAACCGCGTGACACTTCTCGCGGGCATGAGCAAAGACGTGGTCGATCGCGGCGTCAAAGCGGGCGACCTCATCAAGGAAATCTCGCCGCTCGTCGGCGGCAAAGGCGGCGGCCGACCCGACATGGCCCAGGGCGGCGGAACGGATGCGAGCGGATTGCCCAAGGCGATTGAAGCGGCGATTCAGTGGATTGCTGGCAAGCTTAAGTAAGTGCCAACGAATGGCACATGTAGGGCGGGCTTTGCCCGCCGCTGAATCGAAACGGCGGGTGAAACCCGCCCTACAAATACCAAAACGCCAAAGGATTTCTGATGATCAACCTCGAAGGCGCACGAACAATTCTGTCCTACAGCGATTGGGCCAACGAGCAGCTTCATCGGGCGGCCGCAACCTTGACTGACGACAAGCTCGATCAACCGTTCGACATGGGCGTCGGCTCATTGCGGAAAACACTTATACATATCCATGCGGGCGAATCCGTCTGGTTGCAGCGCTGGCAGAACAAGGTCGAAGTCCCCTGGCCGGACGAGGAAGAGAAACTCTCGGTCGCCACGATCGCCGAGCGATCGAAGGCTACCAGTCGCCAGCGCGAAGATTTCATTAAGACGATCGGCGATTCGCAACTTTCCAAGCAAGTGTCCTATCGCGACTCCAAGGGCAGTCTGTTTTCGGCTACGCTCGCCGACATGATGCTTCAAATGTGCATGCATTCTCATTATCATCGCGCCCAGGCCGTGAACATGCTGCGTCGACTGGGCACCAAACCGCCGGAACTGGACTACATGATGTCGGTGCGGAAGCCCGTAGCTTAGCAGACTCGAATTATGGTAAGGTAGTTCGATCGGGTATGGAGCAATCCTGAATCTGGGATTTCGACAACATGCACTGGATCGCCGCTTCTGGAATCGTTGATACTCCGTCGCTCGTTGCCCTGACCCCCACCACGCTGCACATCGTTGACGAAACACCGGCCAAAATCTGGGAGCTTGAGAAAGTGTTGGAGGACGGCACACCGGCGGACATCGCACTGCAGAAAAAAGGCAAGGCCGTCCCGCTCGAGAAGATCACCGTCATTTCTTCCGACGAGAAGGAGAAATCCGCCACCGTGAAGTGGCGTTCCTTCTCCCTCACCAGCAGTTACGGTTCCGAGGACGAGTCGATCGAGTTTTCTACCGCGGCTGAACGCGACGAGTTCATGCTGGCGATGAAGGACACTTTCGGCGACAAGGCGAATTTCTCGCGCGTGGAGTTCTCGCGGCTGCGCGCAATGATCACGCCGATATGCTCATGCTTGTTTGCTGCGGGTGTTGGCTGGTTGATCATATACACCGCCGAGCACTTAGATGGCCGCGAAGGTCGCTCGCATAATTACAAGGCCAGGATTTTTGTTTACCTCGTCGAAAAATTAGTGTCGCTGTTGGGCGTGAGTGGGGTGAAGATCGCTGTGTTCGTCGTCGTGCTCCTGGTCATTTACATATTCGGTCGCGAACTTGGCGATCGACTGAAGAATCCGCCTATCATGTTGACTTTGAAACCAGAATCGGGCTGGAAGCCGGCCAAGAAATAAGACTTACGACCATGGAAAGTTCATGTTTCCTTATTTGAGAGGATTAGGCGGGTGAAACCCGCCCCAGGTGATTATTGCAAACACGAAGAGATTTTCTGAATGCGTCGTTGGTTGCGACAGTTGGTGTGGCTGTGCTTCGGGCGGATGCGGTCGCGCGGGCACAGTCTGCTGTCGCAAAATTGGGAAGCAAGTCGCCAATCGATGCTGCCATGGACGAAGACTTCTGGATTCAGATTCAGCAAGCCTATGACGTCGATCGTTCGATCATCAATCTCAACAACGGCGGCGTCGCGCCGGCTATCCGCACTGCCCTCGATGCACAGCGCCGACACACTGAACTGACTAATAACGTCCCGCCGCGACAGCTATGGCTTACGCTCGACCCGCAAGTGGAGAACGTGCGGATGCGCCTTGCCAAGGCGTTTGGCTGCGGCGCGGACGAGATGGCCATCACGCGCAACGCGAGCGAATCGCTTCAGACTTGCCTATTCGGCCTCGACCTGAAGCGCGGGGACGAGGTCCTCACCACGACGCACGACTACCCAAGAATGATCAGCACGCTGAAGCAGCGTGAATTACGTGAAGGTATCGTGCTGAAGCAGTTTTCGTTCCCCGTACCATGCATGGATAAGAAGGAACTCGTCAAGCTTTTTGAGCAGAACATCACGGAGAAAACGAAGGCGATTCTCGTCTGCCACATCACGAACCTCACCGGCCAGATTTTTCCAGTCAAAGAGATCTGCCAGCTGGGGCGGTCGCGCGGGATCGAAGTCATCGTCGACGGAGCCCACGCCTTCGGGCATTTCACGTTTACGCACGCTGACCTCGATTGCGACTACTACAGCACGAGCTTGCACAAGTGGCTTAGCGCGCCGATCGGGAATGGATTCTTGTATGTTCGCAAATCGAAGATCGGAAAACTCTGGCCGCTGATGGCTGCGCCGGAACCGCAATCAGAGAACATTCGCAAGTTTGAGGAAATCGGCACGCACCCTACAGCTCCGCGCTTGGCGATCGCTGAAGCTCTTACCTTGCACGAAGCTATCGGTTCCGACAGAAAGGAAGCCCGTCTGCGATATCTTCGCGATTACTGGGCGAAGAAACTCGATGGGAAAAAGGGTGTGACGATCTATACGAGTCTTGATCCGGTACACTCGTGCGGCATCGGGACGATTGGCATCGAAGGAATCGAATCCGACAAGCTCAATGATTATCTGTGGCGTCAGCACCACATCGTATGTACGCCGATCAAGATAGAGCAGGTCGATGGAATCCGCGTGACAGCCAACACCTATACGACGCTCCGCGAATTGGATGTGTTTGTCGAAGTGATGAACCGCGTCATCGAAAAAGGGCTAGTTTGACGGCTTGGGATTGCCCTTGCTCTTCGAGAATCCCGGAACGAGTTGCGCGTCGTTGTCCTGCGTAGGCGTTTCGGAACCCGTGTATTTGCGAATCGAACCGGCCATCCACACGTTGTCCTGCTGATCGCCGAACACCGGCGACTTCAGGAACGTGGCTGAGCCATCCAACCCCAGCACATTCTGCCCGGCTTTCTGGTGTATGCGAGAATTGGCAGAGTACGGGTCGATCGAATCGTCAAATTGACCGTTGTTGAACAGAGGGCTGGCGTCGCCCATGTACGCGATGGCTGATATCGGTCGCACGTTCGGGTTCCCCGCCGCGAGATTGAGCGAGTCGTAGCTGATTGCTTCATCGTCAAAATCATCGGCCTCGTTCATCGCCTGTGCATCCATCGGCTTGCTTTTCGCATCAGCCGGGCAAAGGAAGGCACGCGGATTGCTAACGTAGCCATTCTTCACCAGCGTATAGGCATGACGACTGTTGGAAGCGAACTGCGCGCCATCCGTGCCCGGCATCCACGCGGTGGGCACGAGTTGTCCACGATAGGGCAACGATCCGTCGTAATCACCTTGATAAGCACTAAGGCCGCGATAAATCGAACCGAGATTGCCTTCGCACCACACGCGATGCGACTGCTGCCGAACCTTGGAAAGCGTGGGAATCAACGCACCCATTAACAGGACGAGACAGGCCGCGACCGCCGCCAGCTCGCGCAGCGAAATGAACGGCCGCGAGTATCCACGGCCTTCACGTGCGGGCGACATCTTCGCCGGCTCGGCGCTCGTCGATTGCGAAACGCGCTTAAGAACTTTCTCAATAAGGTTGGTCGGGGCTGGAGTGGCTGTATAGAGATCAAGCGGTCGCAGGACACGCACGAGCCGCTTGTTCTTCGACTGCAAATCGGGATCGGCAGCTAATTTGCTCTTCAGCGACTCGCGCTGCTGCTCATCAAGCTGGTCGAGATGCGCATCAAGTAGCAGTTCTTCAAAATTGTGCGTACCATCATTCATTAAGTGTTCACCTTCTCGCCGAGCGGTCGGGCTCCTTCGCCAGACTCAAGTGTCCGATCGATCCGCATGGTCCTCGACCGCCGACTTATATCCTTCCGCGAAGCTGGCGATGGCTGCGTGCAGCCGACTCTTCACCGTGCCCAGCGGTATTCCCGTAATCTCAGAAATATGGCGATACGAGAACCGGTGGTAGTAAGCAAGGATCAGAATCTCGCTCAGCTTCGTCGGCATTCCTTCGATAACCGTTTTCACCAATCGGCGGTGTTCATCGCGCTCCAAATCTTCGTCAGGAGCGGAACTTTCATCGGAGAATAACTGGATGAACCGCCGATGGTCCTCTTCGCCTTCGTTGATGTCCGCGTCGAACCCGACCTCGCGCTTGCGGTCGCGACGCCGCAGGAAGTCCCGCGCTTTGTTCGCCGCAATGGTAAACAACCACGGTTTGAAGCGCCTCGCGGGGTCGAACGAACTTCCCGAAGTATGAACCTGCAGGAATGTCTCCTGCACAATATCCTCCGCGGCCACCGAGTTACCCGTAAACCGCTGCACGAACTGAAACAGTTCCTGCGTGTGCCGACGGACAAGCAATTCAAAGCTTGCTTGGTGGCCGGACAAATAGTCCCGTAACAATTGCTCGTCCGTAGGCGCGTTCACACCTCCATTGTATCCTTACGTACGGGGGGCTTGGTTGTTCTTGGTTTCAATAGGAATTACGGTCAATTGTTGTACGAACGCGGCTTTGCCACGTCGTAGCAAGGGACTTGTTAACGGACTAACTGGGTTTTCCATTTGCTTTTGCTCGGCAATCGGCACATAACTATAATAAAATAAACGGGTTACGAATCATTGTCCGTGGATTTGTCGCAACATAGTTTCCCACCCGAATCGCTGGGCGTTCTCGCGACCGCCTCAGCCGCCATTAACTCCACGCTTGAACTTCAAGGCGTCCTTAACCAGATCGCTCGCGGAGCGGCTGCGGTTACACGGGCCGAAGCCAGCAGCGTACTTACTCTCGATGAAATGCGAAACAAGTTAGTTTTCGCGGCCGCTTATGGGGAGCAAGGGGCGGCCATCCTTGGAAAGGAGTTCGATGCCGGGCTAGGAATCGCCGGGCGGGTTTTGCGGACGGGCGAACCTGAATGCGTGGCAGACGCCTCCAGTGATCCCGCCTTCTTTCCGGGCATCGATCAGCTCAGCCGCTTCCACACGCGCGGGATCATCGCGGCACCGATGGTCTACCAGTCGCAGGTGATCGGCGTTGTTGAAGTATTGAATCGCTCGGACGGAGGTGAGTTCGACAACCTCGATCTCGAACTGCTAAGAGTGTTCGCAAACCTCGCGGCCAACGCTGCCAGCAATGCCCAGGCCCATGAGACTTTGCGAAAAGGCCATCGCGCGCTGCGTGAATCGGTCATCGCGGGTGCGAATATCGTCGGGGCATCTCCAAAACTTAGACAGGTGTTGAATCTTGCAGATCGCGTCGCGCCGACGAACGCGACGGTGCTCATCGTCGGCGAAACGGGAACAGGAAAGGAACTGCTGGCCAAGTACATCCATAACGCATCGCAGCGCGCCGACAACGCGTTTGTGGCGGTCAATTGCGCCGCATTGACTGAAACATTGCTAGAAAGCGAACTCTTTGGTCATGAGAAAGGGTCGTTCACCGGCGCCATCTCGCAACACATCGGGCGATTTGAGTTGGCAGACAAGGGCACATTATTCCTTGATGAAATCGGCGAGATCAGTGCGTCGACGCAAGTGAAGCTGTTGCGTCTCTTACAGGAAAAGGCGTTCACGCGCGTCGGCGGCAGTAAGACGATCTCCTGCGATGTGCGTGTGGTCGCAGCCACGAATCGCGACCTACGCAAAGCCATCGCCGAAGGCCGCTTCCGCGAAGATTTGTTCTATCGATTGAATGTTTTCCCCATCACAACGCCTCCGCTTCGCGAACGCAAAGAGGATATTCTCAAACTGGCTGAGCACTTTACGCGCGTTGCCAGCACCAACATCGGCGTCACGACGCGCACGATTTCGCCCGAGGCCGCCCGCGTGCTGGTGAATTACGAGTGGCCCGGCAACATCCGCGAGCTGGGCAACATCATCGAGCGCGCCGTGCTCATGGCTGATGGAAATACGCTCTATCCGAATCACTTTCCACTCGAAATGACCGCCACTCCCCCACCGCCACGCGTCGAGCAAAGCGAGACCGTCGCCGGAAGCCTTTGGGACCATGAGCGCGACATGATCGTCCGTGCACTGCAATCGAACCATTGGAATCAGTCAAAGGCTGCCCGGGCCCTTGGCATCAGCCGCGACAATCTGCGATATCGATTGAAGAAGTACAAGATCGAACGCGAGTCGGCGTAACGGCCTGACTTACGTCAAGAATGAGGGACCGGTTTCCAACCTGTCCGATGACGGGTTGAAAACTCATCGCACATCATTTCAACGGGCGGCCAGAGTAGCATCGGTTTTAGAATCCACGTCGTCGTGTCGTTGATAAATCCGCATCGAATACTGTCTTTCCTGCACCCGCTTGCGTTCACACGGGCGGAAGCCTTCGAACTGCAACGGCGGGAAGGCGAGTGGGTGTTTCGCTTCTGCGATGAGGGTATGGGATGGCGGGGCATGAAAGCGATCGTTCTTCTCGCTGATATAGAACATCCAGCGAATGTTCACGCCGATCAACTGCGACTTGCCAAGTTCTTCATCGTGATGATTGGCGAGCGGAACATAAGCATTTGAGCCATCCGGCTGCGTGTCAGCCACCATGGAAAACCACTGATCCGTTTGATGGCTGAGTCCAAAGGGGCTGCCATCACGCGACCCATAGAGTTCATCAGGTGACAGTAGTTTGGCATTTGAGTCCACAGCTACAGCGTCGTACCAAAAATCCGCCGGATACGTGAGCTTCGAATAACTCCACGCGAATTGCACGAAGGAGTAGCAAGTCGCGAGCAGGATCATGCAGGTTGCGATACGTCGCACCGCAACACTGCGAATACCCTCTATCGCTAAGACAGCGCCGATGACAACGAATGGCACATACATCAGCAAGATACGGCCATAGAAAACTGTCTTGTGAAAGACAACACCGAGTGTTGCATGGATGAGATAGCAGGCGATCGCGATGAGAATGGCCACGGCGGCGCTATCCATTCTTCGATAGTAAACAGCGCGTCCGCTGAACAAGACGAACAGAACGGCTAAAATCAGCCCGACCGAACCTTCGGCGTTGATCAAGTAATGCCATGCAAAAACATACCCCTCGCTGAATAATCCCATGGTGGGAGAGAATTGACTGGTACTACCAATCCACGTTGTGCCGGCATACTGTGCAAGACATTCGAATATCAAGACGCCGAAGCCAGCTCCGATACAAAACGCAAACGTCCTCTTGAATCGCGGGCTGCCGGGCGGATGGGGCTGAACATCTTCGAGTCGACTCTCTTCGCTGCCCGCTGGCAAAGCAAATGCCGCACAAACGAAATTGATGACCACGAACATATAGTGCCCGGGATAAGTCGCGAACGCGAACGCGCTCAAACCTCCCGCGAGCGTTATCCAACGAAACGATTTAGGATCAGTGCAAGTCTTTCGAGATAACAACCAGAGCGCAATCAAGGACAAGAGCAGCGATTCGTTGTAGGGAACAAGATGTTTGATCCACACATTCGATTGCGCCAGCAGCGAATACGTGACGGCCGCAAGCAACGCGTAGCCGCCTCTCATTCGCCACGCGCGGGCCAGTGCGTAAATGGCGATCGTGATCCCCAGTGATACGACGACATTGAAAATCGCTGCTGCGTCGTATGGCGCGAGTGGATTCACATTCGATAATGCATCTGGATAAACAATGCGCGAGAGCCACGTTGGTACGACGCTGATGAGAATGAATCCCGGCCTGCCCAGCGATTGAAACAGTCGACCAGCGGCTGAAACATAATCACCGCGCCCCACATCATCAATCAATTCGCCCGCGCGGAGGTAGCGTATTTCATCTCCCCAGAAGAAGTGGCCGGTACGAATCAGCGTGAGTCGATACGCACCCAACAAAGCGAGAAAGCAACAGAGTGCAATGGTCGAAGGGCGCAATGAGCCTCGTTGAGTTGGCTCAACATGCGAATCAACGTCGATATCCGCGTGATTATTGCTCACTCTGATATATCGGACTGTTCTGCAGACGAACGAAGAAGCGAACGATCAACTTGGCTGCAATTCGCGAGCCGGACGACTCACCAAGGGGGCAAACAAAGCAGCCGCCAATGTTGTGTCGCACACGAACCAGACCCATTCGTAGCGGGCGATGGCCTGCTCACAGGCACCAAAAGTTCCGACAAGTGCAGCATCAAGAACGTAGCAAACCGCAAGAAACGCGCAGACACGCCGGTCCAACCCGAGCACGCCACAAAGCAAGATCGCGAACCCGGGCCAAAGCGACCCGACTTTGCCCATCATTCCAAAGACGTCTGACGTCGGAGCTGCCATGAATAAGTAGCGCAACGATTTGAACGGCTCGCCCTCAATGGCCGCCTTCGTCCTGGCAGATTCGTCCCATCGATTGAACAGTGAAAGCGAGCTTTCGAGCGGGCGATTTGGCAGCGCCCAATACGCGTACCAATGTTCCTGAAACTGCAAATCATCAGCGGCAGACGGATGTCGCATGATCGGCTGCAAGTCCTGCACAGGCACACGTGAGATCGCCGGGCCGCTTGTCTGTCGCAGCAGCGTCCGTCCGAACACTTGCAGGCCGATTACCAGGTACTCGCCTGGATGTCGCCGGATCAAATCCCATCCGGCGTCGCCAAGCTGGCGATCAACTTCCCAGTCGTTCATTTTCATTTCACGAATGAGATGATCGCGCGCGACCCAAACGTCGACGTGGTTGACGCGATAAGCGTCCTCCACGGTCCGCTCGGGTAGAAATGCGGCGCACTTCGTCGCGACAGCCGATTCGCTCATGGGAATACCTTGAACATGTCGCGCACGCATCAGCGTCATCGCCCCGATAGTTCCCGTGCATGGTCGAAATTCTCCCCCGCCTTTGTTGTTTAGGGCGCACTCTACAAGAACCGCCCCCGCTGTCGGTGCGGCCAATAACCCAAGCAGAACCATCGAATGAGCAAATCTGTTTCGCCGCAACCAAATCAATAAGAGAACAGAAGCCGCCAGTATGACAAGCGCGACTGGTCTAATGAACCACGCGACCGCAACGAAGACTCCGGCGAGCGCGAATAGAAATTCAATCTTTCGATCGGTTAAAGGGTTATTCAGACAAGCATTTGTTGAATCGTGCAGGGTGCTCTCATGGCTGGAACTGCGCTTCGCGTAGCCTAGCCTCGAAAGAGCGTACGAAACCATAACAATCCCGATCGACGCAACGAACGTGTACGCGACCTCCGACATTACTCGTTCGGCCCAAATGGATTCGCGCAATCGCACGATCGTCAGAATGGCTGCGAGCCACCCTACTCCGCGCGATCGCAGACACCGACCGAGCGCATAAGCAAGCAACGGAAAAATTGATTGGAGCAGATAGTTGGCCGCGACAAAACCCCAGACGTGCGGCCCTAACCACGCAATCAACCCTGCCAACATGTACGAGTAGCCGGGTTTGCGATAACCGAACGAGGGTTCGCCGTCGGGACTCAAGATCAATTCCGCGTTGTCGAGGTATTGCAGCGAATCGGCGCAGAGTACCGCGCGACCTTGCCGTACAGAGAACTGGGCCAGCGAGAACACGCCGCTCAAAAGTAGAATGACCACGACGTCCGTCAGCGTCGCGAATCGCGTAGGTCGATTGATCTGGGCTTGAAGGTTCATCGGAGTCATGGAACTTCGCGAAATCACGCGGGCGCACCTATTGCGCTAGTTCCCATAACCATCGGCAGATCGAGGATGTGAATCAAACTACCGGCTGCAATCGCGTGGAGCCGGTATCAAGCAAATGAAGGACAGCGGACTGCTGCCCGTGTTTAAGAACTGATGCTTCTCATTCGGCGGCACCCAGATAACGTCCCCGGCCTTGAACGGCCGCTCCCCCTGGTCGGATTTGGCGACCCCTTGCCCGCCGAGCACCAGAATCTCATGCTCATAGTCGTGCTGGTGGTGCGGCGTGTAACCGCCCGGTGCAACCTCGAATTGCCGCATGTGGAAATTGGTCGCACCATCATTCGCGCCAACGAGCATGCGCATCTTCGCCCCGACCGCGCCTTCCATGCGGACTTCGGTCTGCTCGTGCTTTTCGAGCGATTGCACTTTCATAAACACAACTCCATCACACGTCGTTGGCCACAAACACCCACTGGCTTCCCGCCGGGGCATAATCGAGCAGCTCTTCCTTCTTGAAGTAGAGTGCGATCTCTGTTGCAGCAGAATCGGGCGAATCGCTGCCGTGTATTAGATTATACGATTTACTGGCCCCAAAATCTCCACGGATCGTGCCCGGAGCGGCCTCAAACCCGAACGTCTTGCCCATCAGGGTCCGCGCCATTTCGATGCACCGTGTGCCCTGCAGCGCCATGACGACCACCGGCCCGCTGGTGATGTAGTCGATCAGCGGCGGGTAAAACGGCTTGCCCTTGTGCGGGGCGTAATGACGCTCCGCCAGATCGCGCGTGATCTGCATGATCTTCATGCCCGCGACGATGAGCCCCTTGTCCTCAAACCGCTGAATGATGCGACCGATGAGCCGACGCTGAATCGCGTCAGGTTTCAAGATGATAAGCGTTCGTTCCACGTTTCGTTCCTTCTTCTAGGTTGGTTCTTATTCGTTTCGTTCAACGAAAAGAAATCTAGATGCGCGACGCAGAAGGGTCAAGGAGCATGTAAAAAGGCCCGGATGAACCGGGCCTTCGGGTGATTAACAGTAGCGGTCCGAAGCCCGCTCCTCGCGTTCGATATTCTCTTACGGCTTGGCGGTGTCCTTCTCCGCTTCAACATTCGCTGTCGCGAGCGTCGGATTGGCAGATTCGAGCAACGACGCGCGGAGCACCAGCAATGCCGTCTCCAATTGCGGATCTTCACCCTTTGGGCGATCGTTGGTGTCCGGTTGCTTGAGCGGCGGGAGTAGCGAATACTTCACGTTGTAAGGCGGCAGCACTTCGGGCGGCAAATCCCGCGGCCCCTGCGTTGGCCCCTCAATATCGCGAATCATCTCATTTTCTTCATCGTTGGCATCCAAGCCGTCATCAACTTTACCGCCGTTCGGCCCGATGCGCTCGGCTGACCTCCAACCCTGGTACAGGTTGATACGCTCTTTGCGAACCAATCGCACGGGAAGATCAGGCTGCACGCCCCAATTCTCCGAAGTTGGCCGGCGATGCAGCGAGACGCCGCTCGGCAGGTAATAATCCGCGGTGGTGATTTTCAGCTTCGCGTTGGATCGTCCCAGCTGAATCAGGTTCTGCACGCTGAACTTTCCGAACGTCCGCGCACCGATGACCTGCCCGCGATGATTATCGCGAATCGCTCCGGCGACGATTTCCGATGCACTCGCGCTGCCTTCATCCGTTAAGACAACCAGTGGAATGTTCGCATAGGCGCCTTCGCCGGTGGTTCGGAAGTCCTGATTCTCCAGTTTCTGCCGACCCTTGGTGTATACGATCTTGTCCCCGTTGTGCAGGAAAATCGACGCCAACCGCCACGCGGAATCGAGCAATCCACCCGGGTTACCGCGCAAGTCCAGAATGAGCCCGCGAAGTCCCTTGGGTTGCATCTGGCTGAGCGTGTTCTCGAGATGCTCGACCGTATTGCTCTGGAAGTTCGTCACACGGACATAACCGATGCCGCGCTCCTGATCGAGCCAGTGGTCCCAGTGTTCGGGATCATCCGTCTTTCGCGCGACGCCCTTGATCGATTGGATCGTGATTACGTCACGCAGCAGTGGAAACTCAATCTCCTTATCCTTGCGCTTAACGGTCAGCGTGACCGGCGTATCCTTCGGACCCATGATGAGGTCGACCACCTTATTGATCGAGCGGCCTTTCAGCGCTTCGCCGTCCACTTTCAGAATGATGTCACCCGTTTGGATGCCCGCGCGATAGGCAGGCGTGTCTTCCAGCGGAGTGACGACTTCGATTTCGTCGCTCACGCGATTCTTTACGATTGAGATGCCCACACCGATGAAGTCGCCGCGCGTGTGCTTCTCGAATTCATCCGTCTCCTGCGGCCAGATGATCGTGGTGAAGTCGTCGAGCGGATCAAGCGCACCGCGCATCATTTCGCTGACGACCAGCTCCTTCGGCAAGCGGATCGTCTGCTCATTGATATCCAACACCCGACGGAAGAACGCCACCGCATCGCCGCGATCGATCGTCGGATCAGACCGCACCTGATCGAGCTTGGTCTGAACCCGCGACTTAAAGTCATTGCGATTGATCTGATCTTTCAAAGCGTCGAGCGACTTTTGACCGCTCTTGGAGTCAACCAGCATGAGTACCTGCTCGATGCCGCTTTCCGTGATTTTCTTGAAATGGTCCGGTTCGAGATTGTGATAGTAGAGCTCGACGCACTCCAGCGCGGTTTCAGCGTCCTCCCAGCGAATGCGCTCCAGACGGTCCTGCCAGTTCGTATCGTCCTCGAACATCGCATCGAGGCGAAGGTGAGTCAGCGCCTCGCGCTCGAGCTTCTGGTAACGCGGTTCGCGCTCATACAGCTGGGCCAATCGCCAATAGATTTCCCACGCCTCGTGCCATTCGCTCTTCTCTCGCTGCTCGTCCGCGTATTTCAGCGAATCGTTTACCAGCTTTTGAAGCCAGTCGGATTTGAGAAACGCGTCCTGGTCAGCCGCCACATCGTGCGCCAACATGGCCTTTTCGAGCGCGATGTCGTATTCCTTGCGCTCATAGCGGGCCTTGGCATACTCGACGTATTTATCCAAGTCCGCGCGATCCATATCGCGACGCTTGGCTTGCTTGGTCTGATAGTCATTCAGCCAACCCTTGAGGCTGTCGGTGAGGTTTCCGCCTCGATCGATCTTGTTGAGTTCGGTCGCGGCATCATCGAACTTACCAGTCTCGATCAGGTCGATGCCGGTCCGCCAATGCCCATCCGTCGCGGAGGCCGTTCGTGCGGGCTTGTCTGCCGCCAGTAACTGCGACTGAATCGTGGGAAGCGGCGTCAGGAACGCGAGCAACAGGCAGATTGAAAAATTACGATGACGAAAATCTGTCATGACCACTCCTTAGAGAAGGAATCGCTGTTGTGTGACTGGGAGTCGAGTTGCTGAGAGATCCGTGGGAAGGCGTAAATCATAATGTTGCCTGCGAGCCGCTACCAACGGGCGTTCAGAACCCCTCACAGTATTACCAGTCAAGTATATGATTCTATAAACCGAGGGTCCAATATCGCCGTGCACCGTGCAGGACGCGACAACTCGGCTGAATCCTGATACCACTGATTCGGACGTCGGTTGACTGACTTTCGTTTCATGAGAAAAACAGGCCGCGTCCAATCGTTACAATCGCAAAGCGCAACGCGTGCGCCGCGAGACGCAGTGTTCGCGCTTCAAGCTCCGCGACGTAAGTTTCGGTTCATTCGCGCGATGGTTTGATGTAAGGACCGATCTTGTTTGAAAGCTTCATTCTGTCGTTACATTCTCGGACAGATTCCTACAACCTGATCAGGGTGCGATAAGTCCGATCAGTGTTGTCAGCGATTTGTGCGGCGGCATACAGGCGTCAAAGCTACATGAAGCATCGTAACCACATTCACGTCGTCGGTGCTCGCCAGCACAACCTCAAGAACATCACCGTCGACATTCCGCGCGGAGTTTTGACGGTCATCACCGGCCCATCCGGGTCGGGCAAAAGCACGCTCGCATTCGACACCATCTTCGCCGAAGGGCAGAGGAAGTACGTCGAATCGCTGTCCGCCTACGCACGACAATTCCTGGAACAACTGCCGAAACCTGATGTCGACCGAATCGAAGGCCTCACGCCGACCATCGCCATCGAGCAGCGAGTGGGAGCAGTCAGTCCGCGATCGACCGTGGCTACTACGACCGAGATTCACGATTTCCTTCGTGTGCTGTTCGCGCGCATCGGTCAGCCGCGATGCTGGAAGTGCGATCGACCGATCGTGCAGCAATCGACCGCTCAGATGGTCGACGCGGTGCTCGCCGGGCCGATTGGTCAGAAGATCATGATCCTCGCGCCGCTGGTGAACGAACAGAAAGGCGCGCACCGCGAAGTGTTCGACCACATCCACAAGGAGGGATTCGTTCGCGCCCGCATCGATGGCCAAATCGTTATGCTCGAAGAGTTACAGCCCTTGAATGACCGTCGCAAGCACACCATCGAAGCCGTCGTCGATCGCCTGACCATCAAACCCGAAATCGCTCAGCGATTGGCTGACAGCTTAGAAATCGTGACTCGTTTGTCCGATGGCCGCGTGATCATCACGGCAGAGACGCAGCCCGGCGTCTGGTCCGACTCGTTCTACAGCTCGCAGCTCACCTGCCCGGAGCACCCGGAAGTTCGCGTCGATGAGCTGACGCCGCAGTTGTTCAGCTTCAACTCACCCAAGGGCGCTTGCGAGGCGTGCCAGGGGCTTGGCATCACCACTGATTTCGACCCAGACCTGATCGTGCCCGATCATGAGAAGTCTCTAGCGGACGGCGCGATCGCAGCCTTTCGCGGCCTCGGATCGAAACGATCAAAACCGCTCGATGAACTGATCACGGATTTCTGCTCTCGTTTCGATGTCTCGCCGTCCATTCCGTTTCGCAACATTCCTGACGCCAAAAAGCAAATGCTTTTGCACGGCAGCACTGCTGAGACATCTCGAAAGAGCAAGCAGGAGTCGGGCGAGTTCGAAGGCGTTATCCCGCATCTGAAAAATCTGTGGGCGTCAACCGATTCCGCTTCGCTGCGCCAGCGACTTCACGCGTTCCACGCGGAATCGCCATGCGAACGATGCTGCGGCACGCGCCTTCGTGAGCAAGCGCTCTCAGTGAAGATTGAGAATCAAAGCATCGGCGACGTCGCACGCATGACCATTAAGCAGGCGCTACCGTGGTTCGATTCGTTGCAAGTATCCACCGAAAACGCGCCGATCGCCGAGCCTCTACTTCGCGAAGTCCGCCATCGACTGCATTTCCTCCGCGACGCGGGCGTCGATTACCTCACGCTCGATCGCGCAACGGCCTCACTTTCCGGCGGCGAGTGGCAGCGCATCCGCCTCGCGACGCAGATCGGCAGCGGACTCTCCGGCATCTGTTACGTACTCGACGAGCCGACCATCGGCCTGCACCCTCGCGACAGCCGCCGCCTCACCGAAATTCTTCAGCAACTGGCCGAACTCGATAACACGGTCATCGTCGTTGAGCACGATGAGGAAGTTATTCGCGGCGCAGCCCACATCATCGAGATCGGCCCCGGAGCGGCCGCACACGGCGGGCAAGTCATCGCAAACGGCTCGCTCGACGAAGTCCTCCAATCGCCGCAATCCATCACCGCGAATTACCTGACAGGCCGTCAGTCGATTCAACTACCTGACCAGCGTCGCGCGCCCGATTGGAAAAAATGCGTCGAACTTCGCGGCGTCACAGCCCACAACCTCAGAAACATCAGCGTACGATTTCCGCTCGGCTGCTTCGTCTGCGTGACCGGTGTCTCCGGCAGCGGCAAGAGTACACTTGTAAATCATGTCCTTCTCCGCGCACTCAAGCGACTCATCATGCACGGCGGTCCGCGCCCCGGCGCGTTCGATCGCCTCATCGGTGCGCACCACGTCAACAACATCGTCGAGGTCGATCAGTCGCCGATCGGCCGCACGCCGCGCAGCAACCCGGCTACGTATGTTGGCGTTTTCAATTTGATCCGCGAACTGTTCGCTAAGACGCGCGAATCGAAAGTTCGCGGATACGGACCGAACCGTTTCAGCTTCAACGTGGCCGGCGGTCGCTGCGAGCAATGCGAAGGGCAAGGCGTGCGGCGCGTGGCTATGCACTTCATGCCCGACGTGTTCGTTACCTGCGGCGAATGTGGCGGTTCGCGATACAACCGCGAAACGCTCGATGTTCGATATCGCGGCAAATCAGTCGCGGATGTGCTCAACATGCCGGTCGACGAAGCCTGCGGATTTTTCGAAAACTTCCACAACGTCGCGCGACGGGTGCAGGCGCTCAAGGATGTCGGGCTGGGATACATGACGCTCGGCCAGGCATCGAGCACCCTCTCCGGCGGCGAGGCCCAGCGCGTGAAATTGGCGGCTGAACTGCACGGCGAACCAGACGGTCACACGGTGTACCTGCTCGACGAACCGACGACGGGCCTGCATTTCTCCGATGTGCGAAACCTGCTAGGCGTGCTCAACCGCCTCGTCGATCGCGGGCAGACGGTCATCTGCATCGAACATCATCTCGATGTCATCAAGACAGCCGACTGGATCATCGACCTCGGTCCTGAAGGCGGTGATGGAGGCGGAGAAATCGTGGCCGAAGGGACGCCGGAAGATTTGTCGCGAAGCACCGCAAGTCACACGGGCCGGTTTCTCAAGACATCGTTGGGAGGTTCAACGACCGGTACGGCACATCTAACCAAGCAATGAGCAATAGATGCTTTTCTGGAATTCTCAACTTCTTCTTGCATTCCAAATGCGATCTGCTAATATGCAACCTGGAGGTTGCATTCATGAACATGACGAGTAACGATCGAATCGAAAAGAAAATCGAACTGAACGCAGCGCCCTCGCGCGTGTGGCGAGCCCTGACCGACCACAAGGAGTTCGGCCAATGGTTTCGCGTGAATCTCGAAGGGCCGTTCGTGCCCGGCAAGACCACACGGGGTCGCATCACTTATCCCGGCTACGAGCACGTCGTGATGGAAGTGGTCGTGCAGAAGCTGGAGCCTGAGCGGATTTTTTCGTATCTTTGGCATCCGCACGCTGTCGACCCGAAGATGGATTATTCAAAAGAGGCGCCGACGCTGGTTGAGTTTCGTTTAGAGAAGACAGCCAAGGGCACGCTGCTGCATGTCACTGAATCCGGTTTCGACAAGGTTCCGGTGGGTCGACGTGATGAGGCGTTCCGCATGAACAGCGGCGGTTGGGAGCAACAGCTCAAGAACATGGGCGCCTATGTCTCAGGCTGATCGCAAGCGTCAACGCGTCGCGATTCGCAGGAATGTCACGGTATTTGCCGCGTTGGGCGACGAAACTCGCCTAGCGCTGGTGATGAAGCTGTGCATCGGATCACCGCTATCGATCTCGCGCCTCACGGACGGCTCGACATTGACGCGACAGGCGATCACGAAACATCTTCGTGTTTTGCAACACGCAGGCCTCGTGCGCGGCGTTCGGCAGGGCCGCGAAAACTTGTTCAAACTGGAACCGGAGCCGCTTCAAGACGCACGTGAAGCCCTAGCAAACATCTCCCGCCAGTGGGACGACGCGCTGGCTCGCTTAAAGGCATTTGTCGAGTCGTAAATCCTATTAGTGATGGATGAGTAATTCGGCTGTTTGAGTCGCTCAAGAGGCAGCAAGTCCAGCTTTGCTGGCATTGTCTGGGAAGGAGGACTCGGTCTACCAAGGGTTCGCCACATGGCACGCGCGACCCGTCCGCTCCATATAGTCCTGATGATACGCTTCTGCTGGCCAGAAAGTCTTGGCCGATTCCACTTGGGTGACAATGTTGCGCCCACCAAACGCACCGCTTTCGCGCCGGCTATTGATGAAGGCCTCTGCTTCGCGGCGTTGTGCATCGTCAACGTACCAAATGCCCGACCGATACTGCGTACCGATATCCGGCCCCTGTCTGTTGCGCTGTGTGGGGTCGTGCATTTCGAAAAAAGCTTCGAGCAATCTTCGAAAAGTAATGCGCTGAGGATCGAACACCACCTTGACCGACTCGGCGTGGCCCGTGACGCCGTCACAAACCTGCTCGTACGTCGGCTTGTCAACGTGCCCCTGCATGTATCCGCTTTGAGCGTCGATCACGCCCGGGCCAAGTTGAAAGTAATGCTCAAGACCCCAGAAACAGCCACCGGCGAAATAGGCCGTCTCTGTTCCTTCACTTTGATTCTTGATGTGCGGAGAATTCATGGTAGATCTTTTCCAACCGGCATCGCTTGGGCGTGACTCAGATGAACTACCGACAGATGGACTCGAACCATCGACCTCCTGGTCCACAGCCAGGCGCTCTAACCAACTGAGCTATGTCGGCAACAAGTTCGTCTCTTTGGATCGACCGAACCGATTTTTAATCGTACCCCTTGGACGTCGATTTGCAAGTTCGAGCAGCAGACATGCCCGAGCGAGGCGGGATCTTGTTTAGTGCCATCAGCGTCGCCAACCGATTGTTCAAAAAAAGCAAACCGCGGCGGCCTTTCAGCCACCACGGTTCGCCCCTATCGGCAGCTTGTAGCGTGCTGATTTGTTAGCGAGAGAACCAGCCCTTCTTGGGTTTTGCCGGCGCCTTTTCTGGTTTCTCGTTGGCCAGCTGTCCCAGCAGTTCCTTCACCGACTTGTTCGGCGCGAGTCGACGCAGCGTCTTGATCTTCTTGGCTGTCTCCGGATCGAGCTGCGCCAGTTCCACTTCGTCATATTGCTTCTTGGACGGAGGCGGGAGCGTCTCCGAATCCTGCTTCGCCGAATCCTTCGTGAACTTGACGGGTTCATAGCCCGCGTTGAGCTTTGCCTTGCCAGTGCCGCGCAATTTCTTCTTCACACTCTGGGCGGGCGACGCGGCTTCATCCGCCTTCGTCGATTCGACTTCCGCCTGAGCAGCCGCCAGCGCAGCTTTGATTGCATGTTTCAAATTATCGGGCATGTCGGCTGAACCGGCTCCGTGAGGTTCGCTGGCATGAGGCGCTGCATGGGATTCAGCCGAGGCGGCCTCCGGACCACCGGCCGGAGCAGTGCTGGCCAAGAGATCCGACGCGTCGCTGATGACCGGCGCTTCTGCACTAGGCTGCATCGGTGCATCGTGCAAGATCGTTGATGCATCGAAGCTCGCCCAGAATTCTGCGACCGCTGCATGGTGCTGCGCATCGGCTTCACTGTTGGCTGACGATGTCGCTGCGCTCTCCACGTTCACTCGGCTGGCGGCTTCGCGCTGGGCCTCCTTCGCGGCGTCGACCTTTTTCTTCAAATCACCGATCTGGTCCTGAAGCTTGTTGATTTCATCGCGAGAATCCGCCAGTTGCTTTTCAAGTTTGCCGGACCGTTCGCTCTCATTGCGTTGCGATTTGTAAACCGCCTGCTTGTCCGCCGACAAACCGCTCGCCATGTCTTCAAGTTCTTTGTTTTTCGCCTGCAGACTCTCTTCGCGCGACTTAAGTTCCTCTGCCCGCTGATCCACCTCGCGGCGCATGCGCTCAAGCTCGGTCTGCGAATCAGCCAGCGCTTTGCTCTTCTGCTCGAGTTCTTTGCGTACCGCCGAAATCTCGCGCTGCTGGCGGTCAAACTCTTCTTTGTGGCCGTCTGATTCAGATCGAACACTGTGCTCGGCCAGCGTTATTTTCTCTCGTTCGGCGCGGATGGAGTCTTCCTCGTTCTTGAGCGCACTCTCCTGCTGCTCGATGGACTGCTTCTTTGTCGCAACCCGCTGGGATTCGAGCGCAAGTGCTTTCTCCTTCGCAGCACACTCAGCCAAGGCGTTCTGCAACTCGCGATCCCGTTGTTCCAACGCCTGATTGCGCGTATCGAGTGCGAGGCCACGCGCCGAGACTTCCTGCAGCGCATCCGCCAGTTCCTGCTCACGATCCGACAACGAGCTGTTCAGCGCGGTTCGATCCTGCTCCAGGCGAACTCGCGACGAATTGAAGTCCGCCAACATGCGATCAAGCTCAGCCCGTCGCTGGTGCAATTGCGCTTCACGCGCTTCCAGAGACTTCTCACCCGCTTCGATTCGAGCGCGCTCGGCCTCGATCGACTGCTTTGACGCCTGCTCCAGCGCCTGCACCTCGGAACGCTGGCGTTCCGACTCCTGCTCAAACTCCTGGCTTCGGCGTTCGAACTCACCCTGTCGGCGCACCAGGTCGGTCTCGCGTTTTTCACATTCGCTCGCGCGCTGGTCCAGCTTCTTGCGCGAGTCTGCCTGCTCGTCCGATTGTCGCGATAAATTAGACGCCAGCTCGTCAAGCGACGAAGCCTTAGCGTGCAGTTCTTCCTCGCGTGCCACCAATCGCGCGTTCTGCTCATCGAGCGCCAGGTTCCTCGCTTCGCAGGCGGCTGCATTCTCTTCCAGCTCACTTTGCTTCCTGGCGAGCTGTTTTCTTTCGGTCTGAAGCGCTGCTACGTCCGCATCGAGCTTCTCCCGCTCGCTGCCGAGCGCACGCATCTGCTCCTGGATGGCCTGCTCGGCATGCGCGACTTCCTCTTCACGCGCCGCAAGTTCCTTCCGACCGGTCTCAAGCAGTTGCTTCGCCTGCTCAAGTTCCGCTCGCTCTGCGTTAAGACCCTTCTTCTCGAGGTCCAACTCACGACACTGAACCTCATCACGCGCATCGAGCTCGCGCGAACGCTGATCGCATTCAGCCATTTGCTGCTCTAGCGATGATGTTCGCTGGTCCAGCTCCTGCTGCCGCACCGCTGCGCACTGTTCACGCTGCTCCAATTCGGAACGGGCAGCTGCAAGATGCTCACGCTCGGCCTCTAGCTCCGCCTTTGATCGATCCAGCTCTGTCGCGCGATCCTCCAGTTCTTTCCGGCGTGTGGAATGCGTTCTGCTCTCTTGCGAGGCGTGCTCCTCGACCTGGAATTTCATCTGATCGGACCATGCGTTAACGCTGGTTTGATAACTCGCAAGACCGCGTTCGAACGCGACAAGCGCCGCATCCACCGTCATGAATGCGTCGTCGAGGCTATTGATGGATTCCGAGCGGTTTGATTTGGTTTGGATCATCCGACTGCTTCCTTCCCCTTGCGTTCGTATAAGCAAGCCGATCGGACTCATGACAGGAGAGACGAGTCCGACGGCCAACTAAACCTGCGCGCAGACGCGCATCGAAGTCCGCACATCTGCCTTTAGTTAATTCGTCAAAATGAGTTTACATTTCCGTTTGGATCGAGAGCGACACCATTTCAATTTGGCGATCCGCGTGTCCCGATACATGTTCCGCGCGAGATTATTGTTTGAAGTCCCATAGAGAAGCGACTTACCGATTCGTTTGGCCAATCATGTCATGCACGTCCGCGTTTCGACACCAAAAGACCCGAACGCGAAGAGTCGACCCATATCGTAGGCTTGTCAGGATGACATGGGTGCCGCCCTTCCCACCGAACGTGAGGACGCAGGCGTACTCCTGAAATCTGATTTTTTCGAGCCGGCTCGATGCAAGCATCCAGCGTTTGTGTTGTGCCCAACACGAGGAGCTACAACGTGCTATCGAAACCAACGACGCCTCAGACCACCGCCGAGCCGGATCGGGGCGATATTCAGCGGCTGGCCGCCGATGCGCTCCAGGCACTCAAAGCGGTTCGCGAACAACTGAACCGCGAAACTGAAGCCATCCGCGCCGAGCGCCAACAGATAGAAGTCGATCGTCAGACGCTTCTGGCTGAGAAAGCAGACCTTCAGAGTCAACATCAGGCTCATGAGGCAGAACTGGCACGCATCAACGAACTGGCTGCCAAGCTTGAAAGGCAACAGGCTGAAGTCGATCAATCAATCGCTGAACTCGAAACACAGAAGAATGGCGTCGTCGCTGAGCGAGAGGGTCTCGCACGGGCGCATGAACATCTGAACAAAGAACGCCAGGCGCACATGACCGCCGCTCGCGCGCAATCCGAACGCGAAGCTGCTTTCCAGCAGACACATGCTCAGGTGGAGGCACTGGCTCAATCACTGGTTCCGCGTCAGGCAGCCATCGAGCAGGAAGAAGCGCGACTCGTCGCGCATCGCGAGCAGCTCGAAGCGTACGCCTCCGAACTCGAAGAGACTCGGACAGCGCTCGTCACCATGCAGACGCAATTGGCCCATGAGCAACAGGAACTCGTAAGTCAGCGCGGCGAAATCCTCCAGCGTTTCGCCGACCTGCCGAAACTGGGCGGCGCACCGAATCTAAACGGAAATGGAAAAACCAGTCTTCCGCCACCGCCCATCATGGAGCGGCCCGGATCGCCAAAGCCGGCGGCCAACGTGTCCGCGGATCAGTTCCGCAAACTACGCAGAGATGCAAAACGCAGAGCCATTGGAGTGTAGTCGCGTACCCATTCGAGTTGTCGTCATCAGGATTCCGTTAGAAATCCAACGCGAGAAACAAACATGCCCCTGAAATTTTTCTCCCGCAAGAAGAACGATGAATCAGCTCCTCCCGTTCGCAAGAATGCAAAGGAGGAAGCACCGCAGCCCGCGCAACATCTGCCCGGTGCGCAGGACTTCAAACCCGCGCCGCGCGATCCGGTCGAGAGCGATCCTCTGAAGCGACTCTATCAATTGGGCCGCCTCAACACGATCCTCCGCGATGAAGCCAAGTGGCGCGCCCATCCGGGCGGCACAGGCGTCGTCGAGACCGTCAAGCGCGATCTCGAACAGCGCATGGCCCTCGTTCCTGCGGGAAGCGTAACGCTCGCGCTGACGCTCACCGGTCAGCCCGGCGCATCGGAAAAGGAATTCGAAGTGAAGCCCTTCCTTCTCGATGTGCACACAGTGACCAACGTGCGCTACCAGAAGTTCGTTGAAGCAGACGGCTACGACACGCTCGAGTTCTGGCCCGAAGAAATCTGGCCGCACCTGATCGAATTGAAAGACCAGACCGGCCATCCGGGCCCGCGCTTCTGGCGACATGGTCGTCACGACGCGCGCCTCGCCGACCATCCGGTCGTTGGCGTCAGTTGGTACGAAGCCCAAGCCTTTGCTCTCTGGGTCGGCCAGCGCTTGCCCACTGAAGCCGAATGGCAGATGGCGTCCTCGTGGCACATCAATAGTTCCGCCGACTTGCTCCGCCGCTTCCCGTGGGGCGACGCGATGGACAACTCGCGCTGCAACATATGGTCATCGCGCCAGAGCGGCACGGTTCCGGTCAACACCTACCCCAACGGCGCCGCGCCAAACCGCGTGATGAACCTCGTCGGCAACGTGTGGGAATGGACCGACACGGAATACACGATCACCGATGACGATGGCCGCCCGATCGTCGGCGAGATGCCGATGCACGTGATTCGCGGCGGCGCGTTCGACACTTATTTTGAAACGCAGACGACCGCGGGCTTCCGCACCGGCCAGCTCGCGTTGTCACGATCTCACAACACCGGTTTCCGTTGTGCGATGGAGTTGCAGGACGCAACCTGGATGAATCATGCGTAATGGAATGTGGGACCGGTTGCAGAGCCGGTCCATGACGGGTTTCAAACCGCGTCCCACGTAACAGGAGTAGAAGCTGTGCCAACCGCAACACTGACCCCAACGATGACCGACAATGTAATGCTGCCATGCCTAGTTTGCGAAACGCAGAACCAGCAGGATGCGCTGATATGCAATACGTGCTTCGCGCCGATGGCGCTGATTCACGAAGCCGTCCACCAGGACCGTGACCCGTGCATCATCACGGTGATCGGCGACAGCAACGTGGGCAAGACCGTCTACCTCGGCATGATGCTCGACATGCTCTCAAAACGCGCGGACGGTTTCGACGCCATCCCCAAAGGCGCGTACTCGGTCAATCTGCAACACAACGTCATCAGCTATCTCAGCGCTCGACGCTTCCCGCCGAAGACAGCCATGGAAGTCGATCAGTGGCACTGGGCGTACTATCAGGTTTCGCGCCGCCAGAAGCACGCGCATATTTACGATCTCGTCATGCCCGACATGGCCGGCGAAGCCATCGCAGCCGAAGTCGCCACGCCGAAGACGTTTAACGTCATTCGCAAGCTGCTCGAAAAAAGCGCAGGCGCAATATTGATGGTTGACGCCGCCCTCGCCGGCGCAGGCTCACCGCAGCCCGACTTCTTCGCCCTCAAGCTCATGAGCTATCTCGACGGTGTGCTCCAGGCCAAGAAGCAGGAAAAGCTCAAGACGCCGGTTGCTGTTGTGCTGTCCAAAGCCGACTACACGCCCGAGTGTTTCGACGATCCGCGTTCGTTCGCCAAAACGAACCTCAATCGTCTCTGGAACATCTGCGACAACCGTTTTGAGCATTTCGACTTCTTCCCGACCAGCGTGGTCGGCTCGCTCGGCTACGGCACGGACGAATACGGCAACGTCGTCCCGTTCCCGCTGCACGTAGCCCCGCGCGGCGTCCTTGAACCGTTCCAGTGGATACTCTCCAAATTGTCATAAACTCTCGCATTTCATTCCCTCTCCCTTTTAGGGAGAGGGACAGGGTGAGGGTCTCTTCTCACAACTAACTATGAATCATCGCCCTTGATCTTGGAGGCGAACCATGTCCCAGAACATCAAAGTTGATCAGGCCATTTTCACGTCCACGCGCACCGCCACCGGCGAAGGCTATCGCATCATCGCCGCCTGCGCAGGCGTGCGAGCCGACGAAAAACAGGCGATCACTCGCAACTCACCCTCGCACGACTCGCTCTGCTCAACGTCGCCTGATACCCAGGCCGTCGCCTTCTACTCGTTGCCCAGCGGTCGATTCTGCGCGGCCATCTCCTGCTACGCGGGAGCAGAGCACACCGGTCGCGGTGGTCAGCGAATCTACACGCACAACGTCATCGTCGACGCCACCGAACTCGCCAGCGTGGGTCACAATCCGTTCGTCATACTGCGCGCGATGGTCTCAGCCGGCATGATGAACCCGCAGTTAACGCCGACCGCCGTGCTGCCGGAACACGATCTCACTTGTGCAACCTCCGACACGCCCATCGCCTATTCGAATTTCGCCGCCGCACTCGGCTCTGCCGCGCGCTGCCATATCCTGCAACGCCTGATCGACGACAGCAGCCTCGTTATTCATCTGGAAAAAGACTGGCAGGTTTGTGCAGAAGCCATTTTGCAAGCGCTTCCCGCGCCCATGCGCCAGAAGATTTCTTTCGCCGCCGGCATGAAATTCTCCGTCGGTCGCTCGCATCGCATGCACCTGCTGAGTGATGAGAAAGGTCTCGCACGAACCAAAGTGACCGGCCAGCGCACCGAGTACGTCGAGCCGTCGGCCGTTGTTCCATCCAACGTCGATCGCTCCGCATGGGTCGATTTCGCCGAGCGCCACTGGGCAACAGGTGAATACACGATTCTGCTCAGACGAACCTCGCGCCCCTTCACCGACATGACCCCGCCAGGCCGCGAGCGCATCGGCCGCCTCTACAACTTCATCGATGAAATCACGCGCACCGAACCAACCAAGCTTCTTTCGCGCGTCGGAGAACTGCTCGGAAAAGTAGCGTGCCCGGTCGAAACCGACTTGCGTCAGGAGTATGTCAACGCTGCACAGAATGAAATCGCCAACAAGTTCCGCCGCAGCAACCTCACGCAGCTCAAGCCCAACTGGTCAGCCGTGGTCGGCTTGTGGCGGCGCAATGAACAAGGCACCATATTCGCGCATCCGCTGATCATGACGATCATTCGCACGATTATGATGGAGAACCCGCTGGTCGGCGCGGAGATGGCGCTTGAAGTGGCGTCGAACCTGCCGCCCACGGTCGATCAACCGAAGCACACAGCCTTCATCGAAGAAGTCCTGACCCAGCTTCGCCAGTGGGCCGTCACCGCGAACGGCGACCAATTCGAGCCTCTCTCCCGCATCTGCAACCGCTGGCGAGCCCTGCGCCCGATGTGCCCAATCATCCGCGAGACAGCCCAGAAGTGCCACGAGTCGGCATCCGGCGCGCCGCGGTAAACAGATCACCTAACGATCCACCGAAGCACTCTAGGCACTTCCCCCCTTATCAAGGGGGGACTGAGGGGGGTCGGTCTGGCGAAACACTTGATTGTTGGTTGCTATGCCAAAATTCGCACCAAGGCGGGCGAACACATCTCGCGGAAACGCTAAATCCAGCAGAGCCCCTTGCGCAAGCAAGGGAAATTAGGCATTTGATCACGCCTTGAATCTAATTGTGCGGACAACGATCGCGCACTAGCGATGTCGGAAATGCCACGCAACACCCGAAGATAACATCAATCGAATCCGGTGCATCGACGCTCGTCGAAAAGGCACGCGGTGTGCCTGTTCCTGTGAAATAGGTGGACTTATATGTCAGTTCAATGGATTCCTTTGGTCTTGTTCCTGACGCCTCAACCTGAATAGTCGTACTGGCAATGACCGACTCGAATGAGACATTCACAAAGTCAAGGACTCTAGACGATCCACATACCTGAAGTTCGAGTTTGCCCTCTGAGTCGGTCTCATCTCGATAGGAATGCAGCTCGCCTTCACTTTTATCGTCTGCAATTTCGACGTGTGTCACGTCAACAGATGCGTTAGCGATTGGCATTCCCGTATAGGCATCTCGCAGTTCAATCGGGATGGGAATATAAGCGGGCGAATCACAGCCCAATGAATACAAGATTGTGAGGGCAACGGTAATTGCGCCGAGTTTTTGGAACATTGGAGGAATCAATTCGGTTCGGAAATGAGTGGCCCCACCATACTACCTTTGCTCAATCAACTGCCCGCGATCCCCCAGCGTCACCGAAGTCTTCCGCCGCGTGCCATCGCGCAGGAACGTCACCGGCACCGTGGCCCCTACTGGCGTGAACCCGACCAATCGCACGAAGTGATCCGCGTCTTCGATCGGTACGTCGTTGAAATCGAGAAGAATATCGCGTGGCCGCAATCCCGCCTTCGCCGCCGGGCCGTCATTCAAACTAATCCTAGCAATCTCAGCCCCGCGAGATGTTCGCGTGTGCACCACCCAGCGCGGCACGGGAGCAGAGACCTCAGCCACTTCCACGCCGAGGAAACCCCACTGGAACTTCTCGCCTTTTTTCAGTGTCTCAATGACGCGTCGGGTGTTCTCATCAATCGGAACCGCGAACCCGTGACCCTCGTTGACGCCGGAACGGGTCTCAATCGCCGTCACTACGCCGATGACTTCGCCATCGACATTGAACAACGGCCCACCACTGCTTCCGGGGTTAATGGCTGACGACGTTTCGAGCAGATTGCCGTAATACGCAGTGCCTTCCGGATCGCCGAGTCGATCAGTCATTTGTCGATTCAACGCGCTGACAGTACCCACGGTGACCGTCGGCTGCCCGCTTTGATTGGCAAGCCCAAACGGGTTCCCCGCTGCAAACGTCCAATGACCAACTTTCACCTTGCCGACATCGCCAAGCGTAACCGCCGGCAAATTTTCGGCGTCAATCTTCAACACCGCCAGATCACTTCGAGGATCCACTTCGACAACTTTCGCGTCGTACTGGTCATGGTTCCACAAGGTCACCCGAATCACATCGGCATCAACAATGACATGACGGTTCGTCACCACAAACCCTTTGCCATCAACCACGAACCCGCTGCCGTGACTCAGTGCAGTCGTAACATGTGATCGTGAGTTAGGTTCGCCTGCACCAGCCTTAAACGTGATGATGGCCACCACGCTGGGCTTGACCTTATCCGCCAGCTTGGCAAAAGAATCCTGCAGCGCCTTGAGGTCTGCCACCTCGTATTTAGTCGGAACCTGCGCGGTTGAAACGGCGGGAATAACAAACGTGAAAATGACCAGTGCGGCGAAGCGCGACATACGGTCCATGTGCTGCCACCTCCATGTGGTGTTGAGTTTGCTGCCGATACAAGCGTTCTCCGGCATTTCGTATATTATACTCAAGTGCCAAAGAGGTAACTGCGAAATAAACTCACCGAAATTGTAACTAGTTCGAATAACAATGGACGACACCACCCTACGTAAGCTCGAGTTCGACGAAATCCGACAAGCACTGGCCAAGCACTGCGGCAGTCAGCTGGGAAAAAGCCTTGCGCTGACACTGAAACCGTCGACCAGCGCTGGTCAGGTCCGAGAATGGCTAGCTCAGGTACAAGAACTCACAGCCTACGCGAATGAAAATACCTTTCCTCCGATGGGCGGCGTGTACGACGTTCGCGAATCGATTCGGGCATCCGCGTTTCCCGCTCCGCTGGAGCCCGACGCCCTGGCTGCGCTCGCGGAAACGATGGCTGCCACGCGAACCCTCCGCGCCTGGTTTAGCCAACTTGGCGAATCTGCCCCATCGTTGAAAAGACTAGGCGAACGCATCAGCGACCTAGGCCCGCTGGCTGACGCCATCAGCGTGGTCATCGACTCACGCGGCCAGGTTTACGACCACGCCAGCGGCAAACTGAGCTCGATTCGGCGCTCGATTGAGGAATCCCGTAATCGTATTCGGGTCGTGTTTGACCGCATCCTCCGGCAATCTGCCTCGACCAAATTCCTGCAATATTCCGGCTCCACGTTCCACAACGACCGCATGGTCCTGCCGCTCAAAGCCGAGCAGCGTGGCAGGATCCAGGGGATCATCCACCGCGCGTCGGACAGCGGCTCGACGCTCTTCGTCGAGCCGGCAGAATCGGTCGAGCTGAACAACTCGATCATCCGCCTGAAGGAGGAGGAATCAAAGGAAATAACGCGCATCCTACAGGAGCTGACCCGCCTCGTTCGCAACGACGCCGAGCGGATTCTCGACACGGTGCGGGCGATTGCCGTGCTCGATTTGCTCTCTGCCAAATGCCGTTACGGTAAACAACGCAAGTGCCACTGCCCGGTAATCAACGAGGACGGGATTCTCGATTTGCACAACGCCCGCCATCCGGTCTTGCTCGAACTATTCGCGCGCGACGCGGAGGATGGCCAACCGCATCGCGAAGTCGTCCCGATCGACACCCGACTCGGCGACGACTTCGACGTCATGGTCATCACCGGCCCCAACACCGGCGGCAAAACCGTCACGCTCAAGACTGTCGGCCTGCTCGCCGTTTTGACCCAATGCGGCCTACCGATCCCTGCGGGTGAAGGATCGCGCATGCCGGTTTATCGCGACATCTGGATCGACATCGGCGACGAGCAAAGCCTGCAACAATCGCTGAGCACGTTCAGCTCGCACCTCGCAACGCTGCTCAAAATCCTGAACCGCTGCGGCTCGCGATCGCTCGTCCTGATTGACGAACTCGGCGCCGGCACCGATCCCGACGAAGGGGCAGCCATTGGCCGAACGGTCATCGCGGAATTGCTCGCGCGCGGTGCAAAGACAATGTTGACCACTCACCTTTCAGCCCTCAAAGCAGCCGCGTTCGAGGAAGAACGTGTTGATAACGCAGCCGTCGAGTTCGACCCAGCCACACTGAAGCCAACTTACCATTTACGGCTCGGCGAACCCGGCAATAGCAACGCCCTCATCATCGCCGAGCGACTGGGCATGCCGCACCGCCTGATCAAACGTGCGCAGAGTTATCTCGACGATCGCCAAAGCGCCCTGAAAAAAGCCATCGCGGGCACGCTGAAATCGCGCCGCGAAGCCGAAGAAGCGCGCAAGGAAGCTCGCGAAGCCGCCCTCGACGCAAAACGTCAGCGCGATCAATTTGAGAAGGAGAACGCAGAGCTTCAGCGATCGCAGGCCTTGTTCGAGCGCTGGACGCAATGGGTCAACGGGCTGAAACCGGGCGATCAGGTCTACATTCGCCCGCTCGATAAGCCCGGCAAGGTCGTGCGAATGCAGCTCCACAAGCAGGTGGCCGTCGTCAGCGCGGGAGCCATGGACCTCGAAGTGCCACTACGTGACATCGACATCAACCCGCCGGAAGAGTAATTGTAATGGTTAAGAGCTTGTATGGTAATTCCCTCTCCCTCTTAGGGAGAGGGTAGGGTGAGGGTCTCGGTTGAAAACCAGTCCCACACTCGGGTGGCACGGTCAAGCCGCAGCTTGGCCGTGGCGAAGTCCATGATGACCAACTATTTCTAATGAACCAAAAGAGAAATGTGCCTCATCGACCGTTCGCCAGAATCGATTTGCCATCATCCATGCGGCGGAAATTGATCCCCCCTGCCGCATCGAGACTGAGTTCCCAAATCTGCCCAGCCGCCATCGGAACCGACGGCGCTTCACATTGCGCCACCCGCACGCCATATCGTGCAGCCACTCGCGGATCGTCTACCATGTCCCAAAACCGATCCCACAATCCGGGTGCGAAGGTGTCCTTTCCCGAATCAACCGGCGGCGGATGGAAACGATCCAATTCGGGCGCGGATTGCGGTGCCTGATAATCGCCGAAAATCCTGCGGAACATCGCGAGGCTCGTCGCCTTGCCCTCGATGCCCTCACCTACGCTTTGGTGCTCGAACTTGATGACCAGCGATTCGACGTAGACCTGTTTGCCGAAAACTGATACCTCAGCCGGTTCGCCAAGTGCTCCATCCGGCGCAATCTCCTGCCACCGAAGTTCCGTGATAGGTTGCCCGAAGTCGTCGATCGACTGCGAAATCACATTGATTTGTGCGACGCGATGCGAGGCTGACAGGCGTTCGGCATACTCAACAAGTTGAACCTTCTCAGCCTCAAGCTGATTGACTTTCTGAGTGAGCTGCACCCACTCCCAGATGCCCAGTCGTGAGACAGCAAAGAGGGCAGCCACCCCCAGCACCCCCGCGCCAACCGCTCGCTTTCCCATGGCCATTTGTCGAAGCACCTTTCAGATTCCCGCTATTTTTCGTATCGGCGGAGTCCCCAATCGCGGATGAGCCGGATACCGTTTTGTACCACTCCTGACCGCGTTAGCTGCGGCTGAAATCTCCACGCTGGACGGAAATCAGCCTCGCGATAGCATGGCCATTTGCGCGCGATCCGCCGGTGGTCGACCTCGGTGCCGTCCGCGTAGAACGGAGTCCGGTACCGGTGCGAGAACTACAGGCCCTCTGGCACAACCAGGGTTTGCATTTCTGGGCGATCGACAACGGCGCCGCCCGTACGACTCCAGACGGAGATGCTGACCGATTCTGGACCGCCGACGAGGTCGAGTCGCGCGTCGTGCCCGAGGGTGAGCTGCGTCAGACGCTCGGCGACTTGTGGGACACGCTGTTAGCGAGCGCGGTCCCCACCGAGACTCTCAATCTGCGTGTCCCCATCGCCAAGCCCGTTGAAATCCCCCCCACTCCGGAAACGTCCACGGCTGTCACTGAAACCAAGGCTGAAAATGCACTAAGAACCGTCACCGTCCCGTCCTTGGTCATTTCACCAGCTGATGCGGTGGATGTTCTGACAACCTGGCCGGACTACGCCCCGCACGACGCGCGGCGCGGGTCGTCATTCCGCTATTGGGCCAAGTTGGGGCAACTCGTGCTGGAACTGCTCGCAAGGCAGCGACTCGTCCCCGATCTGCACCAGCACGCCGGCGGGAAGTTCAGCGGGTTCTGGCGCGTCATCGTCGACGACAACGAAACCTACGACCGAATCCACCGCCTCATCCTCGCGATGCCGCCGATTTGTCGCGCGATGGACAGTCAAGGCGAGACCGCCGAAGCCCCGCGCCTGATCGAGGAATTCCTCTGGGCGACGGTGGACGCACTCGTTCGACGCTGCCTCGAACAGGACGAACTCGCCCACGCGCTTCAGGATCGCCCCGAAGTAGAATGCAATCTGGCTATGCGCTGGCTGCGATCGCTGATCGGCGTAAATCCATCGCTAAAAGCATCTCCTGAAGAATCACGGGCGATCTACCATTATGTTCGTCAATGGTTGTCCACCATCGAACCGGCTGCCGGACATCGCGAGTTTCGCACTTGCCTTCAACTGATTCCTCCGGACGACCTAGAAGGCGTTGATCAGACCGAGCGCGCGTGGCGACTGGCTGTCAAAGTGCAATCGACTGGCGATCGGCAAACCGTGCTGGATGCCGAAACCTTCATCGATTCGCAAACCAGTGATCCCGCCATCCTTCGACGTCGCTCCGACATCGCGCTCGAGCAGCTTCGCACAGACATCGCAGCCGGAGCAAAGTTCTTCCCGCCCCTCGCCCCCTGCGCCGAAGCGGGCGGCCCGCTGGACGTCTCTCTCACAATTTCCGAAGCCTATCAATTCCTCCGCGACGCCTCGCCCATGCTCGAAGCCGAGGGTCTCGGCATCATCGTTCCGCGCTGGTGGCGAGAAACGCGACCCAAACTCCGTATGCGCATGCGGGTCGGGTCAGCCGGTGCCAAAGGGGGAGTCGCACCCGCGACCATGCAGCTCGATTCACTCGTCGATTACAACTGGAAAGTCGCCATCGGCGACGACGAACTCGGCGAAGATGAACTCAAAGAACTCGCGCTCGCCAAGGAACCACTCATCCGCATCCGCGGCCAATGGACCGAACTGCAACGATCGGAACTCGACACCGCCCTTCGCTTTCTTGAAAAAAACCCGGGCGGCACAAACACCATCATGCAGACGCTGCGGACCTACTACTGGGTCGATGACGCAGACACCGGACTTCCCGTCGCCGGCTTGCAGGCAGAGGGCTGGGTCGATCAAATCCTCAACGCTGCACTCCTCGATGAGCGCCTCGATTCCGTACCACCGCCTTCGAACTTCAACGGCGTGCTGCGTCCCTATCAATTACGCGGCCTCAGCTGGCTGAGCTTTTTGAGTCGCTACGGTTTGGGTGCGTGCCTTGCCGACGACATGGGCCTTGGAAAAACGATCCAGCTCATCGCCCTCTGGCTTCATGAACGTCGTGAAGGAACTTCCCCTGGCCCGACACTGTTGGTCGTGCCAATGTCCGTCGTCGGCAACTGGAACCGAGAAATCATGCGATTCGGTCCATCGCTGCGTGTCATGGTGCACCACGGCGGCGAGCGCTTGATCGGGCGAGATTTCATCGATCAGGTCAACGAATTCGACGTCGTCATCAGCACTTACGGACTCGCCCATCGCGATCGCGATCACCTGACGCAGGTGCAATGGCACCGCATCGCGCTCGACGAAGCTCAAAACATCAAGAACGCCGCCGCCAAGCAGGCCGCCGCTATTCGTTCCCTGAAAGCCACGCACCGCGTGGCCCTCACCGGCACGCCGATCGAAAACCGTCTCAGTGAATTGTGGTCGATTCTCGATTTCCTGAATCCACAATACCTCGGCAACGCCACCGACTTCCGCCGACGCTTCGCCGTACCGATCGAACGCTATCACGACGACGACCGCACGGAGCGTCTCCGCCACCTCATTCGCCCGTTCGTTCTTCGTCGTTTGAAAGATGACCCACGCGTGCAGGTTGATCTGCCGCCCAAGATGGAGATGAAGGTCCTCTGCAACCTCACGCGCGAGCAGGCTGCCCTTTATCAAGCCCTCGTTGACGACATGCTTGCACAGATCGACAACTCGGGCGGCATGCAGCGACGCGGCCTCATTCTCGCCACGTTGGTCAAACTCAAACAAATCTGCAACCACCCGGCGCAGTTCCTCGGCGAAAAGAACCAACTGCTCAACCGCAGCGGCAAGTGCGATCGAATTGTGGGAATGATGGAAGAGGTCGTGGCCGAAGGTCACTTCGCACTGGTGTTCACCCAATTCCGCGAAATGGGCCACTTGCTCCAAAATGTTCTTCAGGAAACGATGAACCGCGAAGTCCTCTTCCTCCACGGCGGCACGCCGCAGAAGCATCGCGACTTGATGATCGAGCGCTTCCAGAAATCCGACCCAAACGTACCGATCTTCATTCTCTCACTTCGCGCGGGTGGATTCGGCCTGAACCTCACTGCCGCAAACCACGTGTTTCACTACGACCGCTGGTGGAACCCAGCCGTGGAAGATCAGGCCACCGACCGTGCCCACCGCATCGGTCAGGAAAAGCAGGTTCAGGTCCACAAGTTCCTCTGCATCGGCACACTGGAAGAGCGCATCGACGGCCTCATCGAGCAAAAGCGGAGTCTCGCAGAGAACATCGTGGGCACCGGCGAGGAATGGCTGACCGAACTCACCACCGACGCGCTGCGTGATCTTTTTGCTCTATCCAAGGACGCCGTAGCCGATGAGTAACTTGAAAGATACGAAAATGAATGACCCAAACAAGAATGATACGCTGCCGCGATTGATCACCACGGTCTACGCCCCGTCGTCGCCGCTAGAGGAATCCGTCGCAACATTCTGGCAGGCAGGCAACAAGCTAGATGAAATCGAAATCACCATCGAACCGCCGGACGCACCGCTCGAATTCCTCGAGAAACTTGGACCATCCCCGTTCGAGCGTGGCGCTTTCCCCCTGATCGGCTTCCTCGCAACCACCTATGACAAAGTAAGCCGCTACGCCCTCGAGCGCAGCAACCCGCGCCCCTAATCGCGCACGCAAGAAAGCATTTCGCCAATTTCTATTGCCAAATGCCGGCTCACTATTGCCTCGGCAATTGTTTGGACGTTTGGACTTTTCGACGTTTAGACTTTTTTGAAGGGGGGTTGCGCCGCATGGGCATATGGGGGTAAGCCCATGCGGCGCTGTGGTCGTCCGCGTCACTAGGGGGCGTGACGCGATTAGGGGGAGTTCCTGATTCCCGCCGAATGCTCCTGCGTCACTGGTTGGCCTACCGCGGGAGACACTCGGCGGAGAGTTTAATTCTATTTTCGCCCGACGTTCCGACTTCGTTTTTCCATCGTCTCGCCGTCTCTCTCTTCTACGCTCGGCAAGACGTTTGGTTCTCAAGTTGTTCAGGAAATTTTATAGGCACCACCTTGTGTCAAGGCAAACGTCGTTTCTGTACTGACATTTCTTACAAGCACAGACAAGTAAATTGCTGCTGACATTGAATGGATAGTGAATTGGTTTACCTGATAGAGCGCAGCAACTTGAAACTATGTAGCTATTCCAAAACGTAAACGCGCGCACCTTTCGTCGGGTGGCACGGTCAAGCCGCAGTATGGCCGTGGCGGCGAATTAGATTGTGTTGCAGCCAATATGAAACAGTTGACTATTCCGAAACGTTGACGCGCACTGATTTCGGCTTGGCTGATGCAGATTTGGGAATGGTGATCGTCAATACACCATCACGACAGGCAGCCGTGAGTTTCTCATGATCCGAACCCGGCGGCAGTTCAATCGATCTCGAAAAGGCCCCAAAGCGACGCTCTTCGCGCAATACATGACCCGGTTCGCCATCAATGCCAGCCGGGGCAGCCTTGTTACCACGAATGGTCAACACGCCGCCGAGATAACTCACGTCGATCGTATCCGGAGCCACGCCCGGCACTTCCGAATAGAACACGTAGCAGCCATTGTGCTCGTGCACGTCAATCGTCGGCGCCCACGACTGACCATCAAACGGACCAGCACTGATCCCGCCGTGCCATACTTTCTCAAGTATGCGGCTCATTTCGTCCTGCAGATTGTTCAGCGAAGGCGGTGTCATTCCAAAAGGACGAAAGTTCATGATCAGTTCTCCGTGCAAGTGGTCTGCGATTACAAAGTACTTTCGCGATTATAGCGGCCCCTGCCCCACCGCGTCGACCGGCTGCCCCTCCTGCTTCTGAAGGTCAGCCACCGCACGCATCAGATACGAAACCTGCGCCTCCAGCGTAGCCAGGCGCTCATCAACACTGCTCGACGGCGAAGAAGCGCTAACCGACGGCGCGTGTGCCGACACAGACGATGCGCTCGCCTTCGCGGCCACCACTTCTCCCTCATCCGCAGACAACAGGTGTCGAAAACGATTCGCAGATTTGCCCGGCTCACGCGCCAGCTCCTCCACGAATGGCTTCTCGCCCTTTTTCAGAGATTCAAGAATCGCCACCACCGATTCCAGGTCTTGCAAGGGAACCATGCGCGTGGCTCGCGTTCGCAACTCTCCGGCTGTCTGACGGCCGCGAAGCAGCAATTCAGCCATGATCGCCTGCTCGCGCGGATCCCAATGGAACGTATCAACAACGCGATGCTTGAACTTGTTCGAGCGATCGCCGGGGTTCGGCGGCGCCTGCCCGGCCAGATGCTTGTGCTGCAACGTCTGCAGGGCTCGCGAAACATCGCCGTCCTGCAACTCCATCACCGGATCGCGATTCTGAACCTGGTTCGCACCAAGCCGAATCGAGTTAATCGTCATCGGGTACGCGTTTGGCTGCGTGAGCGATTTCTCAATCATCACGCCGAGGACCCGCGCTTCAATTTCATTGAGCTCTATCTGCATTTGCGCAGACTCCAAAAAGGCCAATAGCATCTACCATGGCATCCCTCTCCCCCTTGGGGAGAGGGCAGGGTGAGGGGCTCTTTGCCAGTCACCATTCGATTCTGTTTGACACTCCAATTTCAAAACACCGCCATCTTGCGCCGACCAATTATGAATTGTCAATGCTGAACGGTGGGCGGTTACTTCCCCTTCTCGGGTGGCACGGTCAAGCAGCAGCTTGGCCGTGACGGATTCTGTCAAACATTGCAGTCGCGAAAATTCTAAGCTCTCGGTAAACCAATGCACTAAGAAGCTTCTTGATTCAACGAAACTCGAACCGATCGATTCGCACGTGGCAACGGTACATCATAGAAATCAGCCGTCCGCGTCAAGTCGTCATGTGCGTCATACACATCGATAATCACATCGCGAAAGCTCGCCAAATCGTCAGCTTCAAGATCATGCGATGAAATGCGATCGTACTTTCCCTCCGCCAGATACTCACGCAGCATGTCCTCTTCAATAACGCCCACCTTGTTCTTGCGCTCGACGAACACCGTTTGAAACGCGAATCGCTGCATCACGCCGGCGACATCATCTACCGACGCCACGTTCGATTGGAAGTCCAAGTCCGGTCTGCCGCTGCACGTGTAAAGCAACTTACTCGTCCGCATGACCGCCGCTCGTCGCCACGGTATATGCTGCCGAACCGCAAACACGAAATCCCCTTCACGCAGACCACTAAACATGACGACGTGATTCTCAATTCGATCGCGATGGGCCAGCACGACCGGTCCGTAATCAGGCCGATGTTCGATCGGTTGTGCAATCGCCTTCGCAATGAGCAAGACAGCCACCACTGCAGCGATCGGCTGAATTCTCGCAACGCCAACTCGTGCCACAGCTCGCTCAAACCCAATCGCCGCCCAGACCGCCAGCGGAAACAACAACACGAAGAAAAACCTCGGGTTCTTGTAATCCGGAATCGTCAACATCGCGTACCCGACAAGCAGCCACGCACCCAACAGCAAAGACTCCCGCGGAAATCGCCGGATCGCTGACCACGCGCCGATCAACATGAATGGCAGAACGAAGTAACCCACCTGCTCCGGAATCTGCCTTGCGTAAAACGTGATCCGCGCCAGCCCATCCAACCAGGCAATCGTTTCGTCGCCACTTACGAGTTTACGACCATGCGCATCCAGCGAGAGCACCGTGATAGGTGCGGCTGCGATGGCGAACAGGAGCGTGACCACCGCATGTGTTCGCGGCACGGCGTGACGAACGGTCATGATCAAGAACAGCAACGCAACAGCCGCAACGAGGCAAAGCGCTGTCTGCCGGAACAACAAACACACCACCAACGTGAACAGCACCAGCACCAACCGACGAGCGCCCGGCTTGCTGAGATACCAATGAATCGCAACAGCCGACCAGATCATCATCGCCAGCGTTGGCAGTTCAAGCATTTCCTGCCTTCCCCACCATGTTGTCATGGGCATCGTGACCAGCACGACGCCGCACATGAATGCAATCGCACGCGAGCTGAACCGCCACACAAATACGTAAGCACCAATGACAGTTAGTATCCCAAAGAACACGACGCACATGCGCGCAGTCATGGCCGACACGCCAAAGATCGCGAAGAACAGCGCCTCCACGATCGCAAACCCGGGTGGGTAGTGTCGCCCGATCGCCAGCGTCGGATAGTGTGAGTATTGCTCGACCGCAAAATCCATCGGGTGCAGCCACACCGCTGGCCCGGCGCGAACCCAATCGAGGATCAAGACACCGTCCATCGCGTGCGCCGACGAATCACCATCGCGCAAGCCACCGACGGAAATGTCTTTCCCAAATACGAGAATGGCGATGACCGCCAGCAAACACAGAAGAATTACATCGCGTCGATTGAATGGCGACGTTGCCGTCATGGGAACCGGATCCGCATCCGTATGACGGATCGGACAACCACTCTCATCGCGTGGATCGTTGTTCACAGCGCGCAGAATCGCCATGCAAAGGGTATCGGAAGTCAGAAAATGCGAAGGAAGCAAAAGGCCCAAATAGACCAATCTCTTGAGTTGTCATCCCGTTTGCTTTAACTGTTAGCGCGTATCCTTCTTCCGACCCGTTAGAGACAGGTCGAGAATAGCCCAGCATTTCAATGCCGGGACAGCGTGCAGTGTTGCAGTTTTGAGTGCCGGAGGCACGACTGAGCGGGAACAATAAACTCGCGGCTACTCACTAGGTTGCTTCTTTGCCAAAACCGCGATAAGAGGAACTACTTCGTCGAATCTTCAAGCTGATAATCGTAGAACGAGCGTAACTGCTCCTTGAAGTATCCGCCGCGTGTCGTCTGCGCCGCGTTGAGCACCGCACCAAACAGATGCGCACCCACGCCATGCAGCATGTTCACCGCCCGTTTAGCCGCCCCGCGAGAATTCTCCCGCGCCCGCACAACCAGCACGCAACCATCGACAGCCGTCGACAGTACCACCGAATCACTCGCCAGCAGCAACGGCGCACTATCAATGATGACCTGATCGTATTTCGACGCCACTTCGCGAAGGAAGGTGCGACACGGCTCACTACCCAGCAGTTCCGCCGGATTGGGCGGAATCGGCCCGCTGCCGATCACATCAAGTCGCGTGACATCGGTTGAACTCGTGCAGTCAGCGAGGCTCGCGTTGCCGACCAGAACATTGCTCAACCCCTGCGACTTCACGCCGCTGAACACTTCCTGCAAACTTGGTCGCCGGAAATTGGCGTCGACCAGCAACACGCGCCGGCCGCCCTGCGCGACCGCAATCGCGAGGTTGGTCGCCACCGTGGTCCGACCATCTTCCGGATTCGCACTCGCGACAAGCACCGTCCGCTGATTCTCCGCTGGCGCACTGAATTGCAAACTCGTGCGCACGCGCCGGAACGCTTCGGAAATCATCGATCTCGGTGTGTCGCGCACCGCCGTTTCAACCTTGTCGATCGAGACTTCTTCGTCGTCCGTATCCGGGATCGCCCCGAGCAACGGCACATCCAGATGCCGTGAAATATCCTGCGACGTCCGAATCGACTTATCGAGCAGCTCAAACGTCAGCGGAATACCAATGCCCAGCGCCATGCTAAGCAGAATGCCGAATGGTATCATGATGAACGGATTGGGCGAGTTTCGCTTGATCGGCCTCGTCGCCGCCTGGGCAATGCTCACCTGCACGGCCGTCTGTTGGTCTTTCACGCGTCGCAGACCGGAGACTTTCTCACGTAGCTTCTCGCGATATTCGACGTCGGCCTTGATGTCATCGTCCACTGCTTTGAATTCAGTTAGATCCTTGCCTTGGTCGGCCAGCGCCCGTTCCGTTTTCACCAGGCGCTCCTGAGCCAGGTACAAAGCGCGCTGCGTGGACAAGTAGGCCGTCTCAACCGCTTGCTTCAGATCGGATCGCCGTTCCAGAAATTTGCGATTTTGCAACGTGGTCAGCTTATCTTCCAACGCGTCAATCGTTCGGTCGAGGTTTTTCATCTCGGCGTGATTAGCGCCGAATTGCGAATCGCTCGCCGCCCGATTCTGCTCCAGCAACAAACGGGCGCGCATCAGCTCAGCCACTTCCGGATCCTGCTCCACAATCTGGCGATCCTCAGCCGTTACCACGCGAGCTTCGCTGTTGTAGATCGTGCGGTATTGATCGAGCTGCGACAATTCGAGTTGCAGTTCCTGCACAGCCGTGTTGATCTGCCGCGCCTCATCCGCAAGCAGCGTGTTGTCGGGATTCATGTGCGCGCCCGCAGGCAGATTGTTAATAATCTGCCGCAAGCGCTGACGCTTACTCTCAATTTTCGATTCGTGATCCTCTAATTCCTTGCTCGTCGCCTCAAGCTGTCCTGCCGCAAACGACTCCGCCGACTTCGCCTTCACCTGGCGATACCACTCATTAACGATGTTCTTGACGATCGCCGTGGCGTCATCGCGCTTACGACATTCCATCGCCACGCGCAGGAAGTTCGTGCCTCGCGCCGGTGCAGCACCCAGCTCATCTTCGAGGTCATCGAGCAGGTCCTCTTCCTTGCGCGATTTGAACCATTCCGTGTCTCGCACCTCGGAAATCTTCAGCACTTCCGAAAGAACCACCGGACTGCGAATGAGCAGCGCCTGCGTCATCACGAACCGCTCGTGTTCTTCCTGTTGCAGCCGCTGCTGTTCCGCCGCGAGGTTCGTCTCAGCCACGTTGGAGATGCACTCGATCAAACTCTCCGACTTGTATCCCGGAAACAGAAACCACCAGACCAGGAACCCGCCCATCGACAGACCCGTGAAAAAGATCGACAACACGATGACCGAGACGATGCGTCGACGGATCATCACCATGATGTCGTTGGGCGTCAGCGTCGGTTCACCGGGTCGATGCCCGGATACGCTGGGACGGTGGATTGCCTGAACTGTCGTAGGGAATGCTGTCATGCGACTCGATCAATTCCTCTTTTGCTACACTACGGCCAAATCAATTGTTCGTGCATCAGGCCGTGGGTGGTTCGTCCTCCGGTACTTCCACAAACAACCGACTCATGGTGAATCCTAGGATCGCGAACAGCCCCAAACCAAGCGCCAAAGTCAAAATACCCAGCAGCTCATGCGGTGTGCCTCGCGCGAGATCCGAATGGCCTTTAATGTGCAATAGCCCGGTCACTACCACCCGCACCGTGTTGCAAACAAGTGCAATCGGCAGGCAACTGGCCACCATGACCAGCCGCTGCCACAACGGGCGATCACCGACGTACGCCATCGCCACCGACAAGGTCACAAACGCCATCAGCGTGCGCATACCGCTGCACGCTTCTTCCACGTTGAGCTGATCGACCTTGCCTTGATACGAGTAATCAATCACCACAGTCTGAGCGTCGCAAAACAGCCCGGGCACCAGCCACGGCAAAATGGTCGCCGCAGCCTTCGACGCGAACGCACGCAACGGCAGCGTCAGCTGCACATACCATCGTTCCGGCAATGGCACCGCGAACCCCAGAAACAGAATGGGAAACCACGCCGTTCGCATGATCGACCACCCACCGAGCAGCAGCGTCAGACCAAACAACGTGAGCACAGGTGACATCGCCCGCGGATACGATCGCGGCACGACAAAGCCGGAGTAGAAAAACATCGCCAGCGAAGCCAGCATGATCGCCGCGCCCCACCAACACGCTTTCGGTTGCGACGCAAACAGCGATTCTCGTCGTGAGTACAGCAGATAGAGGCTGAATACTGGTATCAACCAACCGTGCGACCAGTTCGCGTCGTGGATCCAGCGCAGCACGAGTTCGTTGTAAATCGTTTCGTAATACGTAAGAACCAAAAGCACCGCGATCATGCCGATGCGCAGACACGTAACCGGTGGAAGAAGCTCCTTCCACCCGGTTGGTCTCGCGGCCATCGTCATCGTCGTGCTCACGTCTTACTCGCTACGGGAAAAGATTCGGGAATCGCTCCACTTCGTTTTGCGGATTCGCCTGCACCGAGAACGAATCGATATCCGCGAAATTCCGGGCATACGTAAAGCTATACCCGACGTTGTTGACCACGTTCGGAATCGTGAAATTGCGGATCTGTTGCAGGAACGGCGCGAACGGATGCGTACCGACGTTGATGATGTCGCCTCGCTTGATGATAAAGTCCTCGTCCAATCCAGCGAAAATGCGATCGATGTTCACCTGGATCATCTGCTCACGCTGACCGATTCGGCGATACACCGTGCAACGATCAGGCCACGCCAAACCAGACAAACCGCCCGCCGCCGCGATTGCCGACTTCAACGTGATCTTTTCCGCATTGAAGTTGAACGGGCCGATGCGGTTGATCTGTCCCATCATGTAGTAAACGCCGATCTCACCACTCACGATGCGAATCACATCGCCGGGGCGAATGACCACGTTCACGCTCGGGTCGCCGTCACGCAGCGGGTCAGCCGGTACATGCACGATTCGATACGTCGATTCCCCCGCAATTCGCGCCCAGTTGACCGCCGGAGTGATCGTCTCTCGCCCCGTTTGAATCAACTGCTCTTCGAGGGCCGGCTTCGACTCCTGAAACTCCGGATTAGGCTTCCACTGACCGTCGACGTAGATGTACGGTTGTGTCGGTTCCGGACGCAGCAGCGCTTCGATATCCGCAGCCTCATCGTCATCCGCTTTTCTCGAACCCTGCTCTTCCTGAGCAATGGCTGAAAGCAGCAAGTCTTCAGGCCCCTTCACCGGACTGCCAAGGACCGGCACACCGGCTTTTGCTACGTGAACGCCCCGCTGAGTATCTGCACGAGCTCGCAGGTTCTTGTCGCGCATGGCCGAGGCGACCGCGTCCTCGTTCTTATCCTGAGGCTCGTTTGCCTTTTCTTCTTCGTGCTTGTGCTCGGGCAGCGCCTGCGTGTCCTCATAACGGAACAGATAAACGTCCGTCACAAACTCGTTCAAACCACCGACGCGGTTGATCGCTTCGAGCACCCGCAAATCGGGCCGTGAAATCGGAAACGTACCAGCGCGCAACGGCGAGTTGTCCGACGCACTTACACCGATACCGAACAACGAATACGTGTTCTTGTGAATGAGCAGTGGCGTGACCGTCACATCCGGATCACGAAGAATATCCTTCTCGCGCAATACGCGCTTGATCTCTTCCTGCAGCTCAAGAGGTTCAAATCCTTCAGCATGAACGGTCCCGACGATGGGGAGGTTTATGTCTCCTACCGGCGATACGGACACGCGCGATTGAAAGGGAACTTGCCGTTGCCTCAATTCGTTGATTTCGATGCCGATTTCGTCTCCGCCGGAAAAGGGAAGCTCCCTCGCTTGCGGCACCAGGTCCGCCTGCGTGGGATAGGTCGCACCCGGAATGCCGGTCGGCGTATCCTCCAATGTCAGCGATGTCCGTATCTCGCTCGTGCCCTTTCGCTCGAACGAACCAAGCACCGTCGGATCTAACCAGCCGTTCTTGATCGAATTACAACCGACTGACGATACGCACACGGCGCATGTCAGTCCGACCAAACCCAGCTCAGTGAATCGATTTCTAATATGCATCCCCATACTCAATACGATCAGCGCAGGCCAACCGTTCGTGGCAAGCCCAGCGCACTCCCTGACATTATCGGTACTCGCCGACAACACAGTTTAGGCGTCATCCCAGCCTTCGGCGTGCAAACTCAGCCTAGAACCAACCAAAATCGCGCAATACTTGCTTCAGTGGTACGTGAGTTGAAAGTCCAACGGGTTGAGATGACGAACGTGTTAGCGAACTGAAAAGTACAAACGCATTAATCGTCCACATGTCGCAGGCGTGAATTACTTTCCCCCCTTAGCAAGAGGGGTCCTTCGACAGACATCACCGTTCGGTGCTTTAGGATTTACTTCGCAGACGCCGCCGCCAAATCCTCGACGGTTGTGCCCGGCGGCAACGGCTTGGTGGCTTTGCAGGTAGGATACTTGCTGCAACCCAGGAATGGCCCGGTCCTGCCGGAGCGAATAAGCATGATCTCGCCGCATTCGTCGCAGGGAATCTCAGTCGGGACCGGCTTGGGCTTGGCAGCCGACGGTACTTCCGCCTCGGCACGCTTCTTGGCCTCGCCCCGCAGGTTGGCGACAAACTTACACTTGGGATGTCGCGTGCAGCCGAAATAAGGCCCATAGCGACCGGTCTTAATCGCGACTTCTTCGCCGCAATCCGGGCACGCCAGTGAATCCTCCGGCCAAGTCTCCACGACCGGACGACCCGTACGCGTCCAGGCAAACCCAGCCGGCGGAGCGCCCAACGACGCCACATCGACCTTGACTGCCGACTTCTTGCTCCCGCGACCGTTCTTCGACTTGGCAGCCGCAGGCGGCGGCGCCTCGGGAATCTGGCCTGACTCGTTCAAGGCCTTCAGATGATCCAGCTTGTCCATCGGCATCGCGTTGCGACACTTAGGGAATCCCGAGCAGCTGAGGAACGGACCACGACGACTCTTTCGAATCACGACGTCGCGCCCACACTTGTCGCATCGCACGCCTGCCGCTTCCGGCTTGGGCTTCTCGATAAACAATCCCGGCGGAATCGGCTTGATCGCCTTGCAGTTCGGGTAACTTGTGCAACCGAGGAATGACTTGCCGCGACCAAACTTGACGGCCATCTTTGAGCCGCACTCATCACAAGTGCCGCTCACTTCCTCGGGCTTAACTTTCTTCAGCGGATTGCCGCGCTCATCGCTCGGCAGCGTATAGGTACATTCAGGATAACCTGAGCAGCCAAGGAACGGCCCCAAACGGCTCGTCCGCAGAATCATCTGCTTCCCGCATTCCGGACACGGTGCCTCAGCCACGATCGCTTCGACCGGCTTGCCTTCGCGATCGACGTTCATAGCCGTCTTGCACTCAGGATAACCGCTGCACGACAGGAAGCGGCCCTTCTTGCCAAGGCGGTAAACCATCTGCTTGCTGCAATTTGGACAGGTGTATTCGCTCGGCTCCGACCGCGCCTTTTCCATCGTCGATTGCGCAGTCGTAAGCGACTCGCGGAACGGCTCATAAAACTCGTTGAGCACGTGAACCCAATCGAGGTGTGCTTCCTCGATCTTGTCCAACTCGTCCTCCATGAACGAGGTGAACTTCACGTCCATGATCCGCGGAAAATGCTCGACTAATTTCTCAGTGACGATCTCACCCAGCGGTGTGGGATGCAGCCGTTTTTCCAACAGTTCGACGTATCCGCGATCCTGAATCGTCTGAATGATGGCTGCATACGTACTTGGACGACCAATGCCCTCAGCCTCAAGCTTCTTCACCAGCGCCGCTTCCGAATATCGCGGCGGCGGCGAGGTGTATTGCTGTTGCGGATCAAGCTGCAACAAACCAAGCTTTTGATTCGTGCTCAATTCCGGAAGCGTAGTCTCGTCCGAATCCTCAACACCCATCACTCGCAGGCAACCATCAAACACGAGTCGTCGACCATTCGCGCGGAACGTGGCGTCACCCTTTGGCGTCGGCGCATTAATGAGAATCGTCGTGCTGTCCCATTGCGCGGGCACCATCTGGCACGCAACAAACCGCCGCCAGATCAGGTCGTATAGCTTGTATTGTTCAGCAGTCAGATGATCCTTCAGCGCGTCCGGATGTCGCATGACATCGGTCGGTCGAATCGCTTCGTGTGCTTCCTGAGCGCGCTTGGCCTGACCATACACATTCGGCTTTTCCGGCAGATAGTTGGCGCCAAAGTCCTTGCCAATCAGCGACCGCACCGCATCAATCGAATCAATGCTCAGGTTCGTCGAGTCGGTACGCATGTAGGTAATCAAACCGACCTGGCCTTCGCCACCGCCGATGTCGACGCCTTCATAAAGCTGCTGCGCGACTCGCATAGTTCGAGACGGTGCAAAGCCCAGGGAGCTCGATGCCGCCTGCTGTATCACAGCCGTGGTGAACGGGGCATTCGGTTTCGTCGTCGTGCGACGAGTTTGAATATCTGATATCGTGAACGCGGGCGCCTTCGCGGAGTCCGTCCGGCCGCGCAACCGAACCGTCTTCAGACCCTTGGCCTTGTAAGCTTCCCAAGTCTGCTCATCGATCGCCTCAACCACATAACCGAGCGCTTCGACCACGCCGCGCGTCTCCGCAGCCGTCTTCGCGGCGAACTCGTCGCCATTGAGCTTGACCAGCTCAGCCTGGAAGCTCGTATGTTTAGACAGCCACTTGGCGCGGTCCTTTTGGGTGCGATTTTGACCACCATCAGCGCCCGGATGGACGAACTCGTCCCAGCTCTTCGACAGCTTGGCAAGACCGTTAACATCAGTCGCGAAATAGGCTGTTACCTTCCAGGACTCCTCCGGAATAAACGCCCGGATTTCCTTTTCCCGCTCTACGATGACTCGCACAGCCACCGACTGCACACGGCCAGCCGACAGCCCCTTACCCAGCTTCATCTGCAGAAGTGGACTCAGTTGATATCCCACGATGCGGTCAAGAATTCGCCGCGCCTGCTGGGCGTTTACCTTGTCCATGTCGAGCCGGTGCAGATTGGCAAACGCCCGCTCGATGGCAGTTTTCGTAATCTCATTAAAGACAACACGATGGGTGCGGTTTTCGTCCAGCTCCAGCGCGTGGAAAAGATGCCACGCGATGGCTTCCCCTTCGCGGTCCAAGTCTGTCGCGAGGTAAACCGATTCGGCCCCCTTCGCGACCTTCTTCATTTCATTGATAACCTTCTTGCGGTCGCCCAGAATCTGATAAACCGGTTCAAACTTGTTAAGAAGGTCGACTCCAAGGTCGTTGGGAGGAAGATCGCGCACGTGCCCCATGCTGGCGATGACGTGGTAATCATCGCCCAGATAGCGATTTATCGTCTTGGCCTTGGCAGGCGACTCGACGATGACCAACGACTTCCCGTTGGATGATGACTTAATTGCCTTCTTTGCCACGATTCTGTTTATCCCGATTCGAAGCCGTTTTTCGACTCCGGACCGCGCTACTTATCGGTTCCGAGGGGGTCAATCTCTAGAAGGTATTGGACGATACCCCACTCGGGCCCTGAATTCGGTTTAACCGCGCCAAGTCCCAAAGTCAAACTACGTACCGATGCGCAACCGTTGCGCCGCTTGCTATTTGGCGCAATTGCCGTATACTTTTACGCCTCACAAGGTATGAACATAACTATCTGACATTGAAGGACTTGCATCGCCATGATGAAATTCTTCCGCAAGTACAACAGACAGATCCTCGCCGCGATTGTCGTTTTTCTCATGATCGTGTTCCTGGGGGGTGAAGCCCTGCAGGGGATGATCAGGCCGAACATGAACACGCTGGTGGGAACCAGTCGATTCGGCAATATCCGCGCGGCCGACCAGGAATACGCCGCCCAGACCACGCGCGTGCTACAAGCCTTGGGCTATCCTTGGAACAACCCCTCACGCGGCGTGGAGCCGTACAGCGAGCTGGAATGGATCCTTCTCACTCGAGAAGCCGAACAATTGGGAACTCTGGCGCAACCCGAAGCCGTACATGCTTGGCTCGGCTCCGCCATGAGCGAAGAAACGATTGACACCGTCGCGCGTAATTTCCGCGTGCGACCCGCGGTGATCGAAGAAGGCCTGCGGCAGATGAAGTCAATTCAACTTACCGCGGTGGCGATCAACAACGCGTCGTTCCCCAGCGCCGCGGAAGTTCGTCAAGCAGCCGCCAACGAACTCGACAAAGCCACGATCAAGGCAGTTGTTGTCCCGGGTGTGTCATTCGTCGACAGCAACCAGCAGTTCACAGACGCCGAGTTGACTGCGCATTTCGATAAATACAAAGCCACAAAAAAGGGAGACGGTCTCAATTTCGGTTATCTGATCCCGCAAACCGTCAAAGTTCAATACATCAAAGTTGACCGCAACATGGTGGGCAGCAAGCTTGGCGTCCCCAATCTCGAAGCCAAAGCAAAAGCTTACTACGACGATCACAAACAGGACGTGTTCCGTCGCCCGCCCGGGGTTGAACCCCCGCCACCTCCTGCAGGCCAGGAAGATTGCGCGGAAGACGATCCCCGCACCATCGATCGCAAGAACTTTCTTCAATGGGAAGAGCAGGAAGCACAGACCATTGCCATGAACATCGTTCGAAACCGTGCAGCCGATGAAACATTGGCGCGCATCGGGGATTGGATCATTCCACAATTGACCGACGAGTGGTCAAACCTGCCTTCGGGTAACGACGGATACCGAATCGTCAAGGAAAACGACCCGATCACTGCTCCCAACCGCTATGAAGAACTGTTGAAGCGCGTGCCCGCAAACCTTGCGTTCCCTGAGGCTATGTCCATTGCGACCACCGATTTCTTCCGCGCCGACAAGTCAAAGGAAGTCCCGCAAATTGGTGAAGCAGTTTATCGTACGGACCGCGGCCAACTCGAATCAATTCGTACGATTCCATTCCGCAACAAGAAGTTCGTGCCGACCATTCCGACGCAACCAGGAGTCGATCCCACCAATTACCTGTCCCTGCACCAGACTTCGCGTTATCCATTGACCGACACGCAGGGAAATCTGTACATCGTTCGTGTTGTTGACGCCCGCGATGAACACGCACCCGATTCGCTTGCCGAAGTCCGCACACAGGTCACAGAAGACCTCCGTCTCGCCAAAGGTTACGAGACAGCAAAAGCGCACGCCAAGACACTGGTCGATACCGTGAAGCAGGGAAAAACTCTTCGCGAAGCGTATGACCAGATGGAAGCGCTCGCACCGGCCAAGACGACCCCCGGCGGTTTCTTTGAGCCCACACCGTTCGCCAAGGTCGCCAGCGGCCTCGGCGCCGTCGGTCGTAAGGGCACAACCACGTTCGTGCCCGGCAACGTTGGTCGCATCCCCAACGAGGCGGTCGATGCCATCTTCGCGCAGGAAAACTCAACCGACAAGATTGCTTCGCACGAGATGCCCGAGCGGGCAGCCGTGCTTGTCACGGAATTCGAGAGCGTGACACACGGGCGCGAAGACGAGTTCGAAAAGATCCGCGATCGCCTCTCACAAGGCATCGCCGATCAACGCCAACAGGCTGCCGTGCGCGACTGGTTTGACGCCGAGAAGATTCGCTTGCGAACGGGCTTTGAATTCGCCGGCGCGAAAGACAAGAAGAATTCCGACACGAAGTAATCCCGTGCGGCAACTGTAAACATGACCGAGAAACTCGGAATACCCGCCGGCCTGTGGACGCGCTGCGAATCGTGCGGCCACATGGTCTATGAAAAGGAAGTCGCCGAGGCTCTGCACGTTTGCCCCGAGTGCGGCCACCACCGCCGCGTTGACGCCCGCACACGAATCGAGCAACTCGTCGACCCCGGTTCATTCGAGGAGTTCGCCGAGGACCTTCACTCTACCGATCCACTCAAGTTCGAGGACCGCATCACCTACGCCGAGCGCCTGAAACGCGAGCAGGAGAAAACCGGCGAAATGGATGCTGTCGTCGTCGGTCGTGGCTTCATCCGCGGTCGCGCGGTCATCCTCGCCGTCATGAATCCCATGTTCATTATGGGATCAATGGGCGCAGTGGTGGGCGAAAAAATCACCCGTGCAGCCGAACGCGCCACAGAAGAGAACCTGCCGCTGATTGTAGTCTGCGCATCAGGTGGCGCGCGCATGCAGGAAGGAATGGTCTCACTCGTTCAGCTTGCGAAGACTTCATCAGCGATTGGACGATTGGATGAATCAGGCGGCCTCTACATCGTCGTCTGCACCGACCCCACCACAGCCGGCGTAGCCGCAAGCTTCGCCTCGCTTGGCGACGTCATCATTTCGGAACCCAAGGCGATGGTCGGTTTCGCCGGCCCGCGCGTGATCGCGAACACCATCAACGCAGAATTGCCCGAAGGCTTCCAAACCGCCGAGTTCATGCTCGAACACGGCTTCATCGACCGCATTGTTCCCCGCGCCGACCTCCGCCGCGAATTGGCAAGACTGATCGACTATTGCGGCAAATGATCGCCCCACAAAGCTCATTTTCCACCAATCGCCGCGATTCTAGTTATGATGAATCTCTTCTTTTGGCGTTTAGGTTTTAGGCTTTAGGCTTTCCAACTCTCCATTTCTTCTTCCACCAGCACAGCGACAACAGCGCAAACATCACATTGGCATGATTATGCGATTGCGCGCAATGCTCACGATACATGCGCTCGACCGCCGAATAACTGAGTATTCCAAACGAGTCGATCGCATCTCGCGTCACGGTATCAAGAAACATCTCCCGCAACGGCCCGCGCACCAATTCGCTGAACGGCACTTCGAACCCCATCTTGGGACGGTCAAGAATCTCATCCGGCAAGTGCCCGCGATACGTATCAACGATGATCCGCTTGCACAGCCCTCGCCGCACTTTGTACTTGGACGGCAGCGACATGGCATATTCAACCACGTTCACATCCAGCATCGGCACGCGCACCTCCAGCGAGTGCATCATGCTGGCTGTGTCCACCTTTTGCAGCATGTCCGAAGGCAACGCGACGAGAAAATCAAACGCAAGAATCTGGTTCAGAGCATCGAGTTCTCCCTCGCCGCGTTGGGATGATGGGCTCGTCCCATTCGAAACCGCGCGAAGCGTTTCTAACGTTTCAGCATCCATCCGCCTCGACAATCCCGGTTCCCGCAGCAGATCCTCGGACTCAGGCGACAGAATTCGCGATACCAGCACGTGATACGCAGCCGGGTCCGGCTCATCCAAGCTAAACACTTTCTGCAAATGCCGCGCACGTTTCCCGAGCACGCGACTCATCGCCGCCCCGACCGGACCACCGCCGCCCCGCGCAAGCGCACGCTGCAAACCGCCAGGCAATTTCTTGAAAATGTCAATCGCAAATGGAGCAGCGTATTTGCGATAGCCGCCGAAAAGCTCATCGCCGCCATCACCCGAAAGCGACACCGTCAATTCCTGTCGCGCGAACTGCGAAACCAGCGATGTGGGAACAATCGAGCTGTCCGCCTGCGGTTCGCCGAGGTGATCGAGCACACGCGGGATCGTCTCCAGCACATCGTCCTGCGTCAGGCGAATTTCGTGATGATCCGCCCCATACGTCTTAGCTACCAACCGCGCATATTTCGTTTCGTCATACGAGCCATGACCTTCAAACCCAATCGAAAACGTCTTGACCGGTCGCCCACTCGCTTCAGCCAGGTGCTTCACCACGATCGACGAATCAATCCCGCCGGATAGAAAAGCCCCCAGCGGTACATCCGCGACGCGACGCCGCACCACGGCATCATTGATCAACTTGCGGAGATGCGTGCGAATTTCAGCATAGTCGCCGTGGCCTTCGCCATTCTTCTCAGTCACATTCGGGTGAAGTTGATAATAACGAGTCGGCTGCCCAACGCCCTTCGCGCTGAACGGTAAATAATGACCCGGCGGCAGTCGGTGAGCTTGCTTCAAAATCGTATGTGGCGGCGCGATGTATACATATTGCACCAGCTGCGCGACGGCCCGCTGGTTGATCTCGTCGCCACACTCGCCCAGCGCCATCAACCCGCCCATCTCGCTGCAAAACGTCATCGCTCCCGCTCGCGCCGTGTAGAACAACGGCTTGATGCCGAATCGATCGCGCACCACAAAGCCCTCGCGTTTTTCGTTGTCGTAAAACGCAGACGCCCACATGCCGTTGAATCGCGTCAGCGCCTCGACGCCCCAGCGCGCGCACGCAGCCGCAACGACCTCCGTATCACCGTCTGTTCTGAAGGTATCTCCGGCTGCAATCAGCTCTCGCCGCACTTCGCGATAGTTATAAGCAGCACCGTTGAATAGAATGATGTATCGACCATCAGCGTAATGAAATGGCTGATGACACGCAGGCGAGGGATCGATCACCGCCAGTCGAACCGCCCCCAACCCGACCGAGCGCGAAGCATCAAACCACGTACCGGTATGGTCCGGCCCGCGATGACGAATGACCGCGCACGAGCGCTTCAACCGCTCAGCATCAACCGGCTGGCCATCAAACCGAACGATCCCACCAATTCCGCACATAGATTACTACGCAAATCGGACAGGAATCGTTCGCTGCGGGCTATTGCAGAATGTGTTTTTCGTATTCACCCTGTGTTTGAAGCTCGGTTCCCTCTCCCTCTTAGGGAGAGGGCAGGGTGAGGGTCTCAATGTTCGTCAACGTATCGAATTAGACAACGCCATGACTCGCGATTTGATCTGGCACCGAATCAAAATTGCTTTTTCGCTTCACCGATCGACTCACGGACTCCCATACGTCTGCCCCGCCGCCGGTCGATCCACCATCCGCGACGACTGCCCAAGCTGGGTCAACTTATCCACGACCCACTGATCTTTCGGGTTCAACCGATACGCACTTTCGAGATACTCGATCGCGGCTTCCTTGTTATCAACTCGCAAGAGAAAATCCGCCATGGTCGCATACGCCACCGCGTTCTTCGGCTCCATCGCCACCGCCTGGCGATACCGCAACATCGCACCTTCCAAATCGCGCCGCTTCTCCATCTCGCGACCGAGCCAGATATACTGCCGCGCCGACGGCCCCACAAACTCCGCCGCCCACTCCGCGTTCTTCAGCGCCGCGTCGTACTGCCCCTTCAACTCCAGCGCGATGCTCTTGCCCTCGATCGACGCCTGATGCCCCGGGTTCGTATCCACCGCCCATGTGTAATACGCGGTCGCCGCATCAAGCTCGCGCATCGCAGCCGCATAGTTCCGCTCACTAAACTTCTGCTTCGAAACCATCACGCTGCACGCGCCGAGATCGTGCAGATTGTCCGCATCCTTCCGCGGCCGCCGATGTTCGCACTGGTCAAAAAAGTTCCGCCCGGCACCATACGAACCGTTCAGCACAGCCTGCTGCCCTTCCATGCGAAGCTGCTGATAACTCGCCTTACCGCTACATCCACCGACGAGCACCGCCATGAACAAAAGCAGCCCGCCTATCCGGCCACCTTTGCGCCATTCGCTCTTCGATATTCTGCAATTCATACCGGGCCCCTTGCGCAAGCACGGAGCGTCCTCAAACACGCTTTCCTGTTTCGTCGACATGTCCCTCACCTCCATGCAGTTCGCCTCATCGCGAATCATCCACCGCGATGGTATCATTTCACCCTGTATTCTTCGGAAAAACAATGCCTTCTCGATTCGTCATTCTACACCACACCACGCCCGACGGCGAGCATTGGGACCTCATGCTCGAACACGGCGACGTCCTGCTCACCTGGCAACTCCTCAAAGAACCCACAGGCCCCGAATCCCTGCCCATTCCAGCCAAACGAATCGGCGACCACCGAAAACTGTATCTGGATTACGAAGGACCATTGAGCGGAGGCAGGGGCGAAGTAAGACGAATCGACACCGGAACCGTAGAATTCACATGCCTCAATGACTCGCGCGTTCAATTCCAACTTCGAGGTTCAAACCTCGCCGGTGATTTTCAATTAGTGTTCTTGAGGAATGAATTGGTACTCGCCCACTCAGCTAACAACTCTTGTTCCTTTAGCGACCGCGCCAAATAGCCAAGGGAAACCCCCAGCGCGAGAATCCCCAAAGGTAACGCAAGGACCGTTACAAACTCGAGAGTTTTGTACGGCTCATGCGGATAGCCGCGACTAATATCGATGCCGCCGGTTATGCTCATAAAAAACGGCAACGGCACAAGCAACACAACCGCTGCCGTACGACAAAACCTGAAGAAAGGACGCGAAACGACGCTTCCGATCGACAAGCCAAGAACATACGGCAGCAACAAGAAAACTTCGCAGCAGATAAGTTGTGGTTCAATCGCCAGGAGAATCCCTCCGGCGACAAGAGGTATCGCAATCACTGCCCTTTGAACGAGTCGTTTCTGTTTTTGGATCCTTCGCCTTGCGATTGATTGGAACGTAGTAGGATTTGTCGGATCAAACGGCCGACCGCATTCGGGACATTGATGATTGGGCAACCGAACAAGCGAGTAGCCACACCGAATGCACTGCGGCATTTGGAGTTCGCCATTGATCACATGACCATTCGCGGCCACCATCTATGTGGTGATTCCTATTAATTCTCCATTGGCGACGCGTTTTGAATCACTTCCTGCAACCAAGGTGCCCGACCCTCTTCGAAACGCTTTTTCAACATTGGCATGACGTCCGAAGTTTCCGCCTTCCACTCAAGATGAGAGGCAATATCGAGACGCTGTGCAGGAGATGCGTCCTCGTAATATGAAATCAAACCAAGGAGATTGGACTCACGAACCTCTGTAAAGGCACTTGAGTACACAGTCTCGGCAGCCGGTATAGTTGGAGCTCCGACCCAGCGTTTCGAAGCTCCTGGCCTAGTCATCGTCCAGACATTTGTTGTACCAGGTTCATATGATTCACTGACGACGAAATACGAGATGTTCTTCGCAGGCAAGTGTTTGAGTGTCAGGCTGGCCGATTGATTTTCCCAGACAACGTATTGGAACGCACCGTCAATGAGCCACATCATCCACGAAACGCCAATGAACGCCGCGAGGAGCACGCTGCCTATCGCTATCAGAATCTTTTTTCGAATTGACATGCCCGCCATTTTCAGGCTCCAGTGTCTTGCAACCTGACCAGCACATTATTGGCGGCTGTTATAGCTACTTCTACTCTTTGCTCTTCCCCTTCTTCTTCGGTTCCGACTTCTTCTCCACCTTAGGCTCAGCCGTCTTCGTGCCCCTCTCCGCGCTGTCTGATGACTTGCTCTCTGCCTTCGATTCGGACTTGGAATCGCTCTTCGTTTCCGTTTTCGGCTTATCCGCCTCAGCCGCCTTCTTATAGCTGTCGCTGCGGTAGTCCGTCTGGTAGAACCCCGACCCCTTGAAGATCACGCCGCCACCCGTGCCGATCCGCCGCAACACCGGCGCATCGCACTTACACGCCTTCAGCTCCGGCTTGACGCGTTTCTTCGCTGGCTCGGTGATCGACTGAAACATCTCGAACACCTTCCCGCACTTCGTACATTCGTATTCGTAAGTCGGCATAGCGATTCAATCTATCATCAATAGGCGGGTAGAACCCGCCCTACACCCACGGCAATCGATACTCAGAAATCGACAATCCAATCCATTTAGGTTTTAGGCTTTAGGTTTTCCTACCGACGTTTCAACGTCTTTGTTTGGACGTTTTGACGTTTCGACTTTTGGACGTTTATTCGCCCTTCGCCACGATCACCTTCGCAGGCCGCAGCACCCGATCGCGCAACTGATAGCCCCGCCCCACTTCCTCAATCACGGTACCGTCGGCAACATCCTTCGTCGGCTGCATCATCAACGCCTCATGTACGTGCGGATCAAACTTCTTCCCCTTCGCGTCGATCGTCTCCAACCCGTGCCCGCCGAGCGACTTCATCAGGTCCTCGTGAACCAGCCGCACGCCCTCGAACACTGACTTGAGATTATCGCTCGACTTGGCTGATTCGATCGCCCGCTGCAACCCCTCCACCACCGGCAGCAACGACTTCATCAGATCGGCATTCGCATACAAAATCGCCTCAGCCCGCTCCGACATGTTCCGCCGTTGCAAATTCTGGTAATCCGCCTTCGCCCGCAGCAGGCTATCCTCGAGCGTCGCGATTCGCTGCTTCAGTGCTTCTGATGCTTCTCCCATGTCGGCATTGGAAGCAGTTTCCGGCGTTTCACCTACCACCACTGTGTCATCATCCGCCATCATGATGCCCTACCTCGCTCCTCCTGATATTGCGCTTGCGAATCCGCATCCCCGCAATTTGTAATTCGTAATTAGTAATTTGTAACTTGCTATTCGGTAACTCGTAACTAGTAACTAGTAACTCGCAACTTAGCACTGCATTCTGCTAATTGCGCAAGGTGTTGATGTACTCCATCACCCGATCGAGAAACCCGCGCGATTCCGGCAGCACGGTCCTGTCTTCCGTCTTCGCGAAATCGCGCAGCAGGGCCTCTTGATTCTTGTTCAGTTTTTTCGGAATCTCCACCAGCACCTCGACGAGCTGATCGCCTTTCCGGCTCGATCGCAAATCCGGCAGGCCAATTCCGCTCAAGCGAATCAACTGCCCGTGCTGCGTCCCCGCCGGAATTTTCACCTCAGCCTTGCCCGTCAGCGTCGGCACTTCCACCTTCGCCCCCAGTGCAGCCTGCGTGAAGCTGATCGGCATGTGACACACCAGATCGCGTCCGTGTCGCTCCAGAAACGGATGGGCAGCCACTCGCACATGACAATGCAAATCGCCGCGATGCTGGCCGTCTTCGCTCGGCTCACCCTCGCCGCGCAAGCGGACAGCCTGTCCTTCCTGAATGCCCGCCGGAATCTGCACGTTGACGATGCGCTGCTTATTCACCCGCCCCGATCCACGACAGGTGTCACACGGTGTCACTATCGTCGAACCGCGCCCATGACACGACGGACACGCCGTGATCACGCGACCAAACAGCGACCCAAAACCCGTCTGCTGCTCGACCTGACCATATCCGCCGCATGTACCGCAGGTTTTCTTCTTCGTACCGGGAGCTGCACCCGATCCGCTGCACTTCTCGCAAAAGTCTCTCCGCGTGAACTCCAGCGGCCTCTCAGTCCCCATCGCCACTTCCGCCAGCGTGATCTGAATCTGCGTTTCGAGATCGACCCCACCCCCGCGTCGTCCGCGACTGCCGAACGCACCGCCGAAGATGTCGCCGAACATTGAGAAGATGTCCCCGACATCCATGTGCGAGAAATCGTGCATCCCCGCGCCGTTCAGCCCGGCATGGCCAAACTGATCATATCGCTGCTTCTTCCCCGGATCAGAAAGAACCTCATACGCCTCCGCAGCCTCCTTGAACTTGCCCTCCGCAGAAGGATCATTCGGATTGCGGTCCGGGTGAAACTGATGCGCCTTACGGCGATAGGACTTCTTGATCTCCTCGACCGTCGCCTCGCGAGTGATCTCAAGTACTTCGTAATAATCGCGCTTAGTCGCCACAGTCACCTCAACCACCTGCTCGCAGATTTCTCACCTGGTCCGCCGAATTTCTCTTCGAGAATTGCCTTGACGTTCGCCAACAATTCGCCCCTCAACTTGCGAGCAGTGTCCCTTAACCAGTAATCGGTAACGCGTAACTAGTAACTTGTAACCCGAAACCAGCAATTCGTAATTCGTAATTTGTAATTGGTAATTGCTAATTCCGTACTTTGTTTCTTCGTGTCTTTGTGGTTCATCCTTTATTTTGTGATACGCAAAGGGCGGACCTTGCAGCCCGCCCCTCGCGCCATCTATAAAAATCACCGAGTCTTAGCGAACCGACTTATCGATCTTCTTTTCCTCATCCTTCAGATCGGTCAGCAGCACCTCGGTGGTTAACATCAACCCGGCCACGCTCGCGGCATTCTCCAACGCCACGCGGGCGACCTTCGCCGGATCAATAATCCCGGCCTTCACCATGTCGCCGAACTCGCCCTTGCGTGCGTCGTAGCCGTAGTTCCCGCTCTTTTCGAGAATCTGCTCGACGATGACTTCACCTTCCACGCCCGAGTTGTCCGCGATCTGGCGCGTCGGCGCACGCAGCGCCTCAGCCACAATCTCAAGGCCGAACTTCACGTCGCCCTTAGCCTTGTTCGCAGCCGCCTCGACCGCTGGAATCGCTCGCAGGAACGCCACGCCACCGCCGGGAACAATGCCTTCCTCATGTGCAGCCTTGGTCGCATGGAACGCGTCGTCAACGAGGTCTTTCCGCTCCTTCGCTTCGATCTCAGTCGCACCACCGACGCGAATGACCGCCACGCCGCCGGTGAGCTTTGCCAGCCGCTCCTGCAACTTCTCCTTGTCGTAGTCGCTCGTCGTGGCTTCGATCTGCGTACGAATCTGCTCGATCCGTGCCTTGATTTCCGTCTTCTTTCCCGCGCCTTCGATGATCGTCGTCGTGTCCTTGTTGATCACGACCTTCTTGGCGGTGCCCAGTTCCTTGAACGTCAAACTCTCAAGCTTGATGCCGAGATCTTCGCTGATCAGCGTTCCGCCGGTCAGCGTCGCGATATCGCCCAACATAGCCTTGCGACGATCGCCGAAGCCCGGGGCCTTCACCGCACAGCACTGCAAGGTACCGCGAATGCGATTGACCACGAGCGCTGCGAGGGCTTCACCCTCCACGTCCTCAGCAATAACCAGCAGCGACTTTCCGCCGGTTGCAACTTGCTCCAGCAGCGGCACGAATTCGCGCAGGTTCGAAATCTTCTTCTCGTAAATCAGAATGACCGGATCAGTCAACACGCACTCAAGCGAGCCCGGATTGGTCATGAAATACGGCGACAGGAAGCCCTTGTCGAATTGCATGCCCTCGACGACTTCCTTCTCCGTCGTCAGCGACTTGCCTTCTTCAACTTCGACCACGCCGTCCTTGCCGACAGCCTCGAAAGCGCTCGCGAGCAATTTTCCGATCTCTTCGTCGCCATTGGCCGAAATCGTCGCGATCTTGACGAGGTCGTCGTTCGACTTCACCTTGGTCGAAAGTTCCTTGATCTGCTCCACGGCGATTGCGACCGCCTGATCGATGCCGCGCTTCAGTGCCATCGGGTTAATGCCCGCAGTCACCGCCTTGAAGCCCTCGCGGAATATCGCTTCCGCCAGAACCGTGGCAGCCGTCGTTCCGTCACCCACCACGTCGCTCGTCTTCGACGCGACCTGATTGATGAGCTTCGCGCCCATGTTCTCAAACGGATGCGACAGTTCGACTTCCTTGCTGACCGTCACGCCGTCCTTGGTGATTCGCGGCGAACCATACGACTTCTGCAATATCACGTTGCGGCCCGTCGGACCCATCGTGACCTTCACCGCATCCGCTAATTTCGAAACTCCCTCGAGAATCGTCTGCCGAGCCTCGCGAGAGAACAACATTTGTTTAGGCATTGCCAACTCCTTACTTGCGTTTCATTCGACATCAGAGCCGGGAGCGCGAGCGACCGGTTAACCCCGCGCTGGCGCTTGGGGCTCTGATATGGATTTAGATGCTTAATCCACCACCGCGAGGATATCGTTCTCGCGCACCACGACGTACTTTTCCGTCCCGAAATCGATTTCGGTGCCCGAGTACTTGCCGTAGAACACTTCGTCGCCCACGCGCACGCTCAACTCGCCGCGCTTGCCGCTGTCGAGCATCTTGCCCGGACCGACGGCGATGACCGTCCCGCGCTGCGGCTTCTCGCGTGCGGCATCCGGCAGAATAATGCCGCCCTTCGTCCGCTCATCCGCTTCCTTGGGTGCAACCAGAATCCGATCTTCCGTCGGCCGAAACGCGATTTTCTTCTTCGCTGCCGATGCAGTCGCTGTCGCCATCTCTATCTCTCCTCATCGCGGGCTCACTTCGCCCATCGCTAACTATGTTTTTGTAATTCGCAATTAGTAATTTGTAATTCGCAACCGCGAACTACATATCCATATCCATATCATCGCCCATGCCGCCGTGGTCATGATCGTGACCGCCGCCGTCATCATCCTTGCCCTTGGGCTTTTCCGAAATGCAGACTTCCGTGCTCAACAGGATGCGGGCCACACTGCTGCCGTTCTCCAGCGCACTGCGGACAACCTTCACCGGGTCAATCACGCCGTCCTTGATCAGATCGGTGTACTCGCCGGTATCAGCGTTGAACCCGAACGAATCGCCCTTCGTCATGACCTTGTGCAGCACAACGCCAGGGCTGTGTCCTGCGTTCGTCGCAATCTGACGCAATGGCGCCGACAACGCGTCGTAAACGACTTCCGCGCCAGTGGCCTCATCGCCTTCGAGCTTGATGGTTTCGAGCACTTTGCCCGCACGAATCAGCGCCACGCCGCCGCCCGCGACAATACCCTCATCGATAGCCGCGCGAGTCGCATGCAGCGCGTCCTCTACGCGAGCCTTCTTTTCCTTCAATTCCGTCTCAGTGGCAGCCCCAACGCGAATCTGCGCCACGCCGCCCGCCAGCTTGGCTTGTCTTTCCTTGAGTTTTTCGATGTCGTAGTCAGAGGTCGTAGCCTCAATTTCGGCAACGATCTGTTTGACTCTGCTTTGAATTGCCTGCGTCGAACCCGCGCCTTCGATGATCGTCGTGTTGTTCGCATCGACGCGAATCTTCTTAGCCTGACCCAGCTCGTTGACCGTTATCTTCTCAAGATCAAGGCCAAGGTCCTTCATGATGGCTGTCGCGCCCGTCAGCACCGCGAGGTCTTCCAGCATCGCTTTGCGACGATCGCCATAACCCGGCGCCTTCACTGCACAGATATTCAAAATGCCGCGCAGCTTGTTGACCACCAATGTCGCCAGCGCCTCGCCTTCAACGTCTTCCGCAATAATGAGCAAAGGTCGCTTCGTCTTCGCGACCTTCTCCAGCAACGGAATCAGCTTCGGAACGTTGCTCAATTTATCTTCATGAATGAGGACAAACGCCTTCTCGAACACGCACTCGATCGCATCCTGATCAGTCACGAAATGCGGCGACAAAAACCCGCGATCGAACTGCATACCCTCAACGACATCAATCAGCGTCTCAGCCGTCTTGCCCTCTTCAACCGTAATCACGCCGTCCTTGCCGACCTTCTCGAACGCATCCGCGAGCAGCTTGCCGATCACCTGATCGTTATTCGCCGAGATCGCAGCCACATTCACAATGTCTTCGCGCTTGCCGACCTTGATCGGCTTAGCCATTCCCTTCAGCGCCTCGACAACCTTCTGCACAGCCTTCGCGATGCCGCGATTCAACGCGTTCGCATCCGCCCCAGCCACAATGTTCTTCAGCCCACCTTGAAAGATCGCTTCCGCCAGCACCGTCGCCGTGGTCGTTCCATCGCCCGCGACCTCGCTCGTCTTCGACGCCGCTTCCTTCACCAGCTGCGCGCCCATGTTCTCGTACTTGTCCGACAGTTCGACTTCCTCAGCCACCGTCACGCCGTCCTTGGTCACGTTCGGACCGCCCCAGCCCTTGTCGATGACCGCGTTCCGTCCGCGAGGCCCAAGCGTCGACTTCACCGCCGAAGCCAGCTTCGAAACGCCCGCCGACAGCGCTTGCCTTGCATCCTGTGCGTAGGCCAATTGTTTGACCGCCATATCCTTAACCTCCGTTAGATTTGTCCTTCAGAACCGCGACTGCAAAGGAGCGGCCCTTATTCTCAAATTGCTTTCAAGTTTCCAAAGCCCGACGCGAGAACCAGTTGGCCACTAATTAGTAGTAATCAGAGCCGGGAGCGCGAGCGACCGGTTATGCATGCTTCCTAAGCCGGTACGCCTTAACCCAGCCACCAATCTCGCGAAGCAAGTACTGGAACCCACACGCACAATGCACGCGCGGATTCTCTCTCAAGAATCCTTACATCCTTGGGACCACTTCGTAGGCATCAACAGGCAATACATAAACTGTTGAAAACAATTATCTTACGAACAATTTCCGATTCGCCCGCCTCACACCCACCGCTGTCAGCTTGGCAGCCCAACCTCGAATCCAACGTCCGAAATGCCAATTTGACAGTAGCGTTGACGGATGACGAACGTGTCTAGCAATCCGCCCGAAGGGTAATCGCTGGTGCGAGAATCCTTCTCGCACCGCTCCCCAACTAGGAATACTTTCCTGCCACCCCCAAACACGACTTTGCTCCATCCCAATGTTGCGATTACACCCCGCGCCGCTAACAATCTCCCCATGCCCGAATTCGATCTCGAAGTCCTCGCCTTCAAAACCCCTAAGGCCTTCGCCACGTTTCTCGCCAAGAACCACGCCCGCCCCCACGGCATTTGGCTCCGCTTTTTCAACAAAGGCTCCGGCGTCAAAACCATCACCTACGCCGAAGCCCTCGACGAAGCCCTCTGCCACGGCTGGATCGATGGCCACATCAAGAAATACGACGACACCTCACACGTCCGCCGGTTCACTCCGCGCCGCACCAAAAGCATGTGGTCAAAAATCAACGAAGGCCACGTCGCCCGCCTCATCAAAGAAGGCCGCATGAGACCACCCGGCCTCAAACAAGTCGAACTCGCTCAATCCGACGGCCGCTGGGACGCCGCCTACGACTCCTCACGCACCATCACGCTCCCCGACGAGTTCGTCGCCGCCCTCACCAAAAACAAAAAAGCCAAGGCCTTCTACGACACACTCAACAAAGCCAACACCTACGCCATCGCCTGGCGCCTCCAAACCGCCAAACGCCCGGAAACCAAAGCCAAGCGCATGAAAGAAATCCTGGAAAGACTCAAACAGGGAAAAAAGCCTCACGAGTGATGTGTAACCAGCTCGTGCGAAAATCCCTTCTCGTTCAACAAAGCCAGCTGGTGCGAGAATCCTTTCTCGCACAAGAACGCCGCGGCAGCGGCGATCGCGGTCAGCCCACGACGGAAGTCGTGGGTTACCGAACGTGCAAACCCACTAAGCCCTGGCAAGGGCGACCCATCTTTTACTTATTTTTCCGCTTGTGGTGGGTGCGTACTATCCTTTTGCTTCGACGAACTCGGCTTGATCGAACACGCGGGATACCCAAACAGGCGACCACGTACAGACCAATACATCCGCGACAACCTCGTTCGAATGGACTCGCGCCGATAGATCGTTAGTCGCAGCGACACTCCTGCCGCCACCATCCTTTTTAACACACCCGGCGAAAGCCGATGCCAAGCAACAAAGGGCGCATCGCACCCTTCGATCCCAATATCGAAAACCCGCTCATCACACGAATCCCACGCGCGTCTGGCTTCGCCGCTCAAACTCTCGATCACGTCAAGGTGTCGCAGAATCGCCAACTCCGGCTCGCGTCCACCATCCCCGCTGAAAATGAGCGACCATTGCCCTTCATGGCAGTGCAAAGCTTCTTCGTAACTGCAATCCAACTCTATGAGCGCAGCATTTAGAGCCGTGAGATCACTGGACGAGGTCAAATCAAGATCCGTATTCAGGTATTGATGTGATACATATGAGTTGAATCGACCGCTTCGCTTGGGCCAAACACTGATGTCAAGTGTCGCACGCAACCGCGCCATGCGTTCGAGCAACGCTAACGAAAACGCAGGCCGCAAATGATACGGCTCATCGCCCGCATCGAAGCCGATCCTGATTTCCGGGTCACGACATTCTTGCCACAACGCGCACTCCTCTTGCCTGAACCCCTCGATCGCGGCGAGCAAGCTGGCGATGTCTGTCTCCGGTTCGTTCTTCCCTTGAGCCTTTCCACCGATGGACCAATGTTCGTCCTGATAACAATCGCAATAAACGTCAACGAGCCCGCCAGCCTTGAGCGCAGGCACAAGCAATTGCAAATCCCACTTCGCCGAAGTCGAAATGCTGGCATACCTGAATCGAGTCTTCGACTTCACGATCGATGTACTCTCACGCTGAGCAACTCCAACGACTCCGCTATTTCCCACCGGCATTGTCGACTAGTCACCACCACCGCCCCCACCTCCTCCCCCGCCGTCACCACCGCCTCCACAATCGCCCCCTCCGCCACTGCCTGAATCGCACGAACCAGCGTCTCCGCCGCTCGCGTCGCCGCATCCAGTGGGATCATTCGGATCGCACGAAATCTGCTGACTCCAGGGTCCATCCCCACCAGCTGATCCGTGGCCATGATGCTTGTGCGGACGATCATCCGAACCGCCACCGCCACCCCCGAGCCAAAACATGCCGCCGGAAAGGTCGCCGCCCGCATTAGATTGATGCTGCGACCCCGACCCCCAACCTTGTCGCCGTGCATTAGCCAAGGCCCTGGCAATCAAGAAAACCACAAACGCCGCAGCCGCCACAATGATGATGACCAGCATGTTGATTCTCCCAAGGAGTTGCTTCAGACCGATGGCACATGAGTTTCGCCCGTAGGGCGCACGATAGTTGCCAGGGGCCTTCCAGCCCCTGGATTAGTGCTTTTTCCATTGCCTCGCCCGGAGGGCGAACGAAGGCACTGGTTTCCATTCAGGGTGACAATACTTGGCTCTAATAAGCAAAAGTCACGCGCTCGGCGCAAATCACGACCGGAGCGTGCGCGCTCCCAGTTATGGCTATACCATGAGCATTCGCCGCGCTATTCGATTTTCACAACGTCTGAATGATGAAAAGTGCCACCACGTGTCACTAGTTAATAGAATTTTTCACGCTAGCGAACCCTAGCCATTTGAAACCCGAACCGCAAGAATTGCAGCGAAAACTGACAAAGTCTCACACGGAGACCGCTCTGAGACATCAACAAAGGCAATTTGCGGTCATCGAACCTTTGCGCCTTGGCGTCTATTCGCGAGACCAGAAGCCGTACGATCCGATCAGCTCGCCCCGAGCACCTGCTCGCGAACCCACTCTGCCGTCACGCCCTTCTGCTTCAGCGCCAGCGAAACCCGCGTCTTCTCATCGCGAAGCAGCGCCATCAACAGATGCTCGGGCTCAACCTCGCCTGCACCCGCACGGTTTGCGGTATCCACTGCCAGAATCATCGTGTGCCAGAACTTGGCACTGCGAAATGCCTTCGAAAGTTCTTGCTGGTGCACCCACTCGAAATCACCGTGGCGCGAATGCGCAAGGTCATGCGTGGCATCCACGTTCGATTGCAAAAGTCCCAGCGTTTTCTCACGGAGTCGGTCCAGTTGCACGCCCTGCTCGCGCAGCACTTTCGACGGCAAGCCCTCGGTATGCCCCAGCAGCGCCAGCACAAGATGCTCGGTGCCCACATACTTGTGGCTGAATTTCCGCGCTTCTTCGATGGCTCGCGAAATGACCTCTTTCGTGCCCTTCGTATGCGCCCGACGTCCAACGCCCGAATGCCCCTCCTGATGCTCCATCCGCTCGCTGACTTGATCGCGAACCTTCACGAGGTCCACGTCGAACAACCGCAGCGCTTCGGTGGCCACGCATTGCCCTTCGGCGATCAACCCAAGCATGATGTGCTCAGGCGCGAGGTAATCATCGTTCAACTTGCTGGCCTCGAGATTCGCCAGGGCCATGGCATGGCGAGCGCGGTCAGAAAAGCGTTCAAACATGAGGGTCTCTCTCCTTCAAACAAGAAACTTTCGACGAGGTGGCAGTGTACCGCCAAGGTGGGAATCAAGCCAGAACTGACTCGCGAAAAGGGCCGGCAGACTTGTGAATCGTTGGCGAAGCGGTGGGCTGCGACCTGCCTATTCGTCGGCAAAACCAGCCAGAACATGCTCCGGCAATTCGTGGTCCGCCTGATCCGGGAAGGATTGTGTATGCGGTTCGTCCGCGAGATTGTTCGCCAGCTGTTGGAACGCAGTGGAGCAGTTCTGGAATGCTTCCACGACGTTGGGGTCGAACTGCGCCCCCGACGACGATTGAATCAGCGAAACAGCCTTTTCATGCGAAAGTGCGTTCTTATAGACTCGCTCGGTCGTCAGCGCATCGTACACATCCGCCACCGCCGCGATACGCGCCGCCAGCGGGATCTCTTCGCGCGCCACCCCGCGCGGGTAGCCTTGGCCATTGTACCACTCATGATGAGCGAAGGCGATGTCCGCCGCCATCATCAGGAACTTCGCACCCGGTGTCCGGTCCACGACCGATTGGATGGCCTTCGCGCCGATGCGGGTGTGTGTTCGCATGATCGCGCGTTCGTCCGGCGTGAGTTGCGCGGGCTTGTAGAGAATGTTGTCCGGAATGGCTACCTTTCCGATGTCATGCAGTGGCACCGCACGCCGCAGATCGGATATGAATTGATCGCTGATCTGCGAGCCATAGCAATTCAACGCCCGGAGTTCATTCGCGAGAATGAGACAGAATTGCGTCACGCGATCGAGGTGACGTCCCGTGTCCGAATCGCGATACTCCGCCAGTTTGGCCAGCGCGACAACAATCGAATCTCGCGCTTCGTCGCGCGCCTTGCGACTAAGGCAATCGTTGATGGCCGACGCCGCGATGTTGCCGACCAGCTCGACATATTCAAGTTCCAGCGGCGCGAACTCCTCTCCCGTCTGGCGGCCTGCGATGGTCATCACCCCGACGATCGATTCAGGCGATTGCAGCGGCAACACTACAGCCGGTGCATCCGCCAGCAGGAAATGATCAGGGCTGTCGGCGTCACTTTGGCTCAGCACAATGCAGCCCGACGACACGGCAGAGCCGTCAAAAACAGTCCCCACCGGCCCAACACCGCGACGCAAGCGCAATCGATCCGCCTGTTCCCCATCAAGTCCGATCGAGCGGGCCACTTCAAGCAACTGACCCGAACGATCCGGCAGAAGCACAGCTACCTGACGACAGCAAGTCAACTCTGCCATGGCGGCCACACTTCGTTCCATGACAACGGCGAGCGATTCGGCCGCAGCCAATCGCCAGCAAAACTCGGACACCAGCGCCAACGCGCGCGACTGCTCTCCGCGAACGGCGTTGCTGCGTTGCAGCGATCGCCGCAACCGCACCATGGTCTCGATGCGCCGCGAGAGAACGACAAGCGATATGGGTTTGACGACATACTCGTCAATTCGAGAATCGAACTGTTGGCAAGTCGAAAGCGTTTGTCGATCCAACGCAAGCACGATCGGAACTTCGCGTGTGACGGGATCGGCCTTCAGCGAATCAAGCCACTGTCTTCGCGAGCTTTCATCCAGGGAATCATTAATGAATATTACATCCGGCAATTCAAGCAGCTGACCAGTGCCCACGACACCCGGTTCCACTTCGAGAAGCGCACAGCCGATTTGCTTCATGGCATCGCGAAGCGGATCAGCCGAACGGCGGTCAGCTCCAACCAGCAGGACCCTTGCTTCCTTGATAGCGAATTCCTCAGAAGTCGGCGCGATCGCAGAAACAGCTCCGGGCCGACCAGACTCAGCTTCCTGCTTCAACGTATTAGGCATCTCGAGATCGTCAGACGAAGCGGCGAAAACGCGATTACGTCCCGAGTTCTTGGCTTCGTACAAGGAGTGATCCGCCAGACGCACCAGATCGTCCGGTTGCTTCATGTCCGGCCTGCGGTCGGCTACGCCCAGGCTGATCGAAACGCTCAGCGGTTTCCCCTGGACCGTAATCACCCCCGCCTGAACAGTTGCCCGCATGCGCTCGGCCGCTCGAACGGCCTGGGCAGCTGTCGAACGCGGACAGACGACAAGAAACTCCTCGCCGCCGATACGATAAACGGGTTCACCGGCGCGGGCCGCACGGCGCAACAAGCGGGAAGTTTCCTTCAACACCACATCGCCGACCGCGTGCCCATAAGTGTCATTCAGCCGCTTGAAGTGATCGATGTCGATCATAATGCATGCGAGCGGTTCCTGATGTCGTGCAGACGTAATCCACAATTCGCTCAAATGTGCAAAGGCCTCGCGTCGATTGGGTAAGCCGGTCAATTCATCTGTAGTTGCAAGGTCTTTGAGTTTCCGGTTGGCCTCGGCGAGCTGATTGTTCGCGATTTCGGCCAGTGCGTTGGATCGATGCACTTCGCGGTTCTTGGCTTCGAGCTCACGCTGCAATTTCAGGTTTCGCTCGGCTGCGCGAATGCGCGCCAGCAATTCGCGGCGATCAACGGGCTTCGAAATGCAATCATCCGCGCCCGCGTCAAACGCGTCGATGAATATCTCGCGATCGTTTTGTGCGGTGAGAAGAATGATATGCGCGAATCGAATGCCTTCGTGCGAACGGATCGCCCTGCAAAGGTCCAATCCATCCATTTCGGGCATGATCCAGTCGGTAATGACCAGCGAAATACCCTCGGCCAGAAGGATGCGCATGGCTTCCGCGCCGTTGTTCGCGGTTAATGTGGAATAACCCGCCTGAGCAAGTTGCCGCTCGAGGAGTTGAACGATGGATGCGTCGTCATCCACGATCAGAATCGTCCGAGTTTGGGTGTCGGACATACTAACGCTCCGATCGGGCGGTAATCGCTGCGACCTCATCGTCAAGCGCGCCTACAGTCTCGCGAGTTCTTTGTGCCTGCGCATATATCTCGGCGAGCGGTGGAACACGTCGCGTTTTGACTTGATAGACCTCGGCGGCCTCGCGCCATTCTCCAGAGATGGCATCGAATACTTCATGGTAAACATCAGGCGGAATGCCCAACCGGTTGGCCTTGATGGTCAATTCAGACAAGGCGTCGCGATGTACCGAGTCCTGCGTAAGTATGGCGGACACGACCCCGGAGAAATGAAGAATTTGCGACATCGATTGCGAACGGTTTTCAGGTGTCTTCTTCAGCGTTTCGGGATCGTCCTGATTCAGAACGGCCTGAGAGAATACTTCGGGGATATGCCAGTCAGCCATCATCATGCAGGTCAGTTCGTTGTGGTTCACCTGAAACATGGAGGTCTCAAGTTCCGCGAGTTCGGATGGATCTCCCTGGTGGACGACACGCAGGACGGCCTCGTATCGATCGGGGAACACTGTCGCCAGTGCCAAACGACCTACCTTGCTCAAGAGTCCACATGTGAACGCTTCGTCCGGTGCGAAAGTTCGCAATCGTTGGGCCAAGTGACGGGTTGAGGTAGCGCGAGCCAACGAATCGGCCCAGAAGTTGTCGTAGTCAAAGGCTGCACACTTTCCGATGCGATAGTTTTTGACCAGCGAAAAGCTCAAGGAAAGCGTCGTGACCGTTCTTAGTCCCAGCAACGCCACCGCGCGCATGACCGACGCTACCTGTCGAGACATACCTGCCAGGGGAGAGTTGACGACTTTCAGTAGTCGGCCGGAAAGCGCGGGATCCGATTCCACCACCTCAGCAATAGATTCCAATTTGATATCAGGATTGTCTGCAAGCTCGAGGATGCGCAGCGCAACGCCGGTGGGAGACGGCAAATTGCCAGAGGTCTTGATTTCGTTGTATGCCTGGCTCGCCATGTACATCTCAGCCAAGTTACGGACGACAGCATTCCGTCCTCGACGATTTCTCGTCGTCCAACCATCAACGAAACAACAAGAGTGGTCGGAAATGAATGGTGATGCGGCCAGGAGAGCTTTCGCCGCGAAAACACATCGGCGGGCGGCCCTCCTAAACGCAGAAGCACCAGTATTACCTACCAGTTCTTGCGGACCCCACGCTGAAAGTTCATCGTCCCTTCAGGTGTAACGGGTGAATTCAAGGTGGGTTCGGGACTTCGACGCTGAAAGAGCGAAATCACTACTTGAATATCTGAATTGGTCGTCCCATAAGGGTTACGAATTGGATTCGTGACAGACGAATCAAGCGCTTTTGCGCGGCAAACGTGGATTCGTCAGCGAAAGGTTATCGAACCGAAACGCCAGCCAACTCTGCCGCAAGTCGACGCATTGGCTCATAGGGATCCTGAAGAATGGGGGCATGGGTTGGGTCATTGGGCAGCGTGGCGGGTGTTAGATGAGAGAACTGGCGATAGCGCAGCGTTATTTCACCGTCGTCCTTGTGCCGCCAGATTTCTATGAACCGGCCTTCCTGCGGGGCATCCATCAGCGAACCCGTCACGATTTCGAGATATCCCCCGCGATCGATGACGGCGTTTCGATGCCAATGCCCGGCGAGGTGCATTTTCACGCATGGAAACTCGTTGAGCAGATCGACCATGGAACTCTCAACCAGACTCGATCCGTAGACAGACAATAATGAACCGCTCGGGTGATGAGTGGCCACGATCACAACTTCACCAGCCTCTTCGGCCTTTTCCAGCTCGCGACGCAGAAACGCGCGCTGTGCCACTGAGATGGCACCCTCTGAATGGACAATGGTCGGCAACTCGATGGCTGGCGTAGATGAGTTCAAAACGATCAGCCGTATCCCCGGAGCAGCCAACGTGCTGAACCACGTGCGATCGGGACGATCAAGATCAAACCCGTGGCCAGAAGGTTCACCGACGCTTGTTCCAAATAATTCAACGGCTTCCGTCCACGTCGCGAATCGCCTTGCTTCGTTCGGCTCCACGTAGGTAGCCAACCCAACCGTCGGGGGCCCGGGATTTGCGTCCGTGATAACTCCCCAGCCGAAGGATGCGAGCGGGTCGAGTCGAACCGGCAGCGTGAAACCGACTCTCTGCTGATACGGTAGCGGGCTGATCAAATGCCCGAACGCATCTGAGACAATCGGGAACACACCCACGGCGAAATGATCATGATTACCAAAAACGTTGTACCAGGCGATCGTCGGCAGCGGTCCATGCACGCCGTTGCGATACAGACCCTGCGCTGTGAACGGCTCATGCGGGTCCATCAATGGTTCGGGCTTCATATCATCGCTGCGATCATCTGGTCCCGATCGCGGATCGATGAGGCCGCCGTCGAACACACCCACGAACCATTGCCACTCGTTCCATTGATTGTTGTCAACCGCGTCGCCGGTGTGAACGACAAAATGCACCGGCCCTTCTGCCACGTGCAGCTTGTTGATTGCTCGGAGCGTGCCGTCGAGGACCTGTGTCGAGTAAGCCTCCTGCGGCCGCCACGCGCTTCGCGTTAATTCTGCAAACAGCGTCAGACGCGCGGGAGACTCTTCGTCGGTCACGTGGGCATCGCTGATGTGCGCAAACCTCGCCAATAGTTCATACCGCGTGGGGTCAATCGGCTCGTTCGATTCGTTCGGCAGATAAACATCCTGAACAGCTCCGCAGCCGCTGAATAGTGAAATCCATAGCCAAACAGAGTTGACGGCTAATTGCCGAAAGCAAGTTCGCATCCTTGGACTACACCCAGCGCGCATGTGGCAATCCTAACTGATTTCGCCGTTAAGTCTCCGTGCGACTCGCGTGGCCTGGCCAAACGCGCAACGTCCCCTCTGGCGACCGCTCACGAGGCTGGAGTATATTTCGACCGTGAACAGGTCGTACATTCCAACCGCGCTGGTGGCGATTATTTATTGCATCATCGTGTTCTTTGTGCCCAAGAACGGGTTTTGGATCAACGACAACGGCTGCAAGCTTCTGCAAACTCGCAACCTCGATGCGAAAGGGCCTTCAGACGCATCGATCGATTGGCCCGGTGCGTCGATCGATCCTGATTTTCGCTTCGTCCCCATTCGACCGCCATTCGGCTACGTGGACGAAGCCAAACTGTTCATCCAGTATTCGCCCATTTTTGCGCTACTCTCGGTTCTGCCGTACCGCGCGTTTGGCATGGCGGGACTTTACATTCTTCCTCTGATCGGAGGAATCCTAACGATCGAAGCCGTGCGAAGGCTCAGTGTGCTGCTCATATTTGGGAATCCTGCGCCAACCGCTGGCGACACGACGGCTGAGTCGCTTGCAAAGTATGCGGCATTGTTCGGCGCTCTCGTCGCAGGGCTTGCAACACCTATCATGTTCTACAGCTCGGTTTTCTGGGAACACACCATTTCTATCGCGCTCGTCTCATGGGCGGCTGTGCTCATGGTCAAGCGATTTCTCGGAGCGGGCAAAGGAACGCTCATCGGTTCGGCGGCCGCGCTGGCGCTCTCTATCTACTTTCGCGATGACATGTACCTGCTGGCAGCCGTGTGGGTTGCGATGCTCTTTTTCTCCCGATACACCCACCGCGACTCGATCTTGTTCGTCATCACCGGGTTAATCGTCTGCATCCCACTGTGGACATATCACTATTTCCTTCTGGGCAATCCGCTCGGGTTTCACTTCAGCGGTACCGGACCGTTTCATGCAGGTTTTTCGATCTACCTATCTGAGCGCTGGTCTGTTTTCCGCAATCTGTTTCTCAGCTCGCTTTCGCATTCGCAAGCATCGATTATGTCTTCTATTCCGTTCTTTTTGTGTTTGCTCATCGCAGCCAAAAAACGGCTCGCATTGAGCTCGCAAGTAACCGTGCTCATGTCAGTCATCGCTTGCGTCGCTGGCTTGGGAATCTTGCTCGATCATCTTTCGTCTCCGCTCCCGTTGCGTCATCTCTTGTCATCATTCAGTTTTTTCGCGGCCAGCCCAATCCTGTTGATCGCTTCGTTCGGGCCTTCGAACGAATCTCTCCACACCACCGTACATACATTCGCGATTCGATGGATCATTAGACTATTGCTCGGGTATTTTCTTCTTTATGCGCTGGTCGCCCCGCCCGAAAACGCAACGGCCATCCAGTGGGGTTGTCGTTTTCTGCTGCCGGGGTATCCACTACTTGCCGCACTCGCTGGAGCGACTCTCGCTCAAGTGTACCGGCAGAGAGATGGCGAAAAGCTGATGCGATGGCTTGCAGGTTCGCTGCTCGCGATTTCGATTGCGTTGCAAGCCTATTCGATTTCGCTGCTCTATCGCCGCCAGAACACGTGCGCCCAGTTGAATCGTATCGTCTCGCAGCAAAAGGCGGACGCGATCGTGACCGACGCATGGTTCCTCGGGCAGGAACTTGCGCCGATCTTCTTCGACCGGCCCATATTTCAATTCACACAACATTCTCAATGGCCGGAACTCGAATCCATGCTTTTCGATCATGGCGTGCAAAGTGTACTACTCATTCAGGACCTGCGCTCCGGCGTGTCTCCTCCGCGGCTGGCGATCTTCGATGATGGGATGGGACTGATTCGTGTCGGCATGCAGGTCCAATCGATCGCTCCGGGCGCGGGCCATCAATGACAGAACCCATTTGGCCATGAACGCAATGCGCCACGTGCGTCCCATAGACAACTGGTCTCACCGATATGGTTGGCCCTTATCGCCACCAGTCTGGCTGACGTTTCGCCCAATTGTGCCGGTTTTCTCGTGCGTGGAGCCACTTGAGCCGATGATGCAAGCGTTCTATACTTCGCCTTTTTGACCTGTTTTATGCTGAGGGAGAAGGTACTGTGACGACGATCAAAGCAACGAATATCAAGTGGCACGAGGGGCACGTCAGCCGCGAAGAACGCGAGAATCTGCTTGGCCAAAAGGGCGCACTCATTTGGATGACCGGCCTCAGCGGATCAGGCAAGAGCACCATCGCGTACACGCTGGAACACCTGCTCGTGCAGCGTAAGCATATGAGCTACGTGCTCGACGGCGACAACATCCGCCACGGCCTCAACAAGAACCTCGGCTTCAGCGCGGATGATCGCACGGAAAACATTCGCCGTATCGGCGAAGTCGGCAAGCTCTTTGTCGACTCGGGCATCATTACCATCACCGCGTTCATCAGTCCGTATCGCGCCGATCGCGACAACGCCCGCCAAATTCTTGGCGAGGGCAACTTCTTCGAAGTGCACTGCAACACGCCGATCGAAACGTGCGAGAAGCGTGACCCGAAAGGTCTATACAAGAAAGCCCGCGCCGGCGAGATCAAGGGCTTCACGGGTATTGATGACCCCTATGAAGCGCCGAACAAACCCGAATTGACGATCGACGCAACCAATACATCACCACAAGACGCGGCGATCATGCTGGTCAACATGCTGGAAAAAGCGGGCAAGATTCCGGCGCTAAAGGACTAGGCATCAGAACCGCGACCGCAAAGAAGCGGCCTCGATCTTATTTCGAGTAGCTCGTCAATAATCCCACGACGACTTCGCAGTGCCGAGAATCCGTTCTCGGCACTTTTTGTTTGGTCTTTGCGCCTTCGTGTCTTTATAGTTCATCTTTGGTCGCATTCGTCAATTCTTATTCGCCCGATAAGGCTCACCGTCCGCTGATATCGACTCGCTCTCATCGCCAGCGGCCACACTTCCGGTCTCCCGCCGGCGAAATTGCCCAAATTGTAGGCTGACCTTTGGTGCGCATGTAGTTCGCCGCGCAAGCGTCATGCGCATCGAAAGCTCGGGGGGAAAGACATGTCTCGAGTACGCTCTTATCGCACGGTCTTGAACTGTTTGTTGGGTTTGGCTTCTTTCGTGGCTGCGATCGCGATTTCCGGTTGCACTCCGATTCCTAGTGACGCTCAGCAAATCAATGGGCCCGAAGATTCGGATCCGGACGGACAATTAGACGCGAACGACAACGATCAGAATCCCGCGACAGACGACACGGGGGACACCGTCCCAGCGCTGCCGCCCGACACACCAACTGATGATACCGACGATAACGGCGAGACTGTCAACGACAACGTAGATGTCGGCGCGGATGATACACCTCCACCCAATGATGCGGATGACGATTTAGACGTGGCCGAGACTCCATTCGACCCGTTCGAAGAGACTCCGTTCCTGCCACCGGCTGAGGCGCCCGCCGATCCGAATCCGCCGACAGGTGGAACCGGCGGCAACCCGGACCCACCTGCTCAGGATCCACCAGCGCAAGACCCACCGGCCCAGGACCCACCTGCCGAGGACCCACCAGCGGAAGATCCACCGGCTGAAGATCCTCCCGCGGAAGATCCTCCGTCAGGAGAGCATCCGCCTGAGCAACCGCCAGCCGACTGGCCTGACAACGCTTACTGTGCACCTTCCGAGTTTTGGTTTGATACGTGGGCCGGCTTTGAAGAGCAGGTACTCGTGCTCGTCAATCAACATCGTGCAGCCGGTGCTAACTGCGGCAGCGCGGGATCGTTCGCCGCGACCACACCGCTCACCATGAATCCGAATCTACGTTGCGCCGCTCGTGCTCACTCGACAGACATGAATGTCCGTGATTTCTTCTCGCACACCAATCCGGATGGCCAAGGTCCGGGATGGCGAATCACACAATCCGGTTACAGCTTCTCGTGGTGGGGTGAGAACATTGCTTGGGGATACCCGACACCTGAGTCAGTAGTGTTAGGCTGGATGAACAGCCCCGGCCACTGTGCGAACATCATGAACTCGAACTTCACCGAAATCGGCGTTGGCTATTACCAGGACAACTACTGGACGCAGGCGTTCGGAAGACCTTAGCCAACTTCTTAACTAATTAGAAAGTGAGCTATGCAAAGGTCACGGCATGCTGAAAAGCTGCCGTGACCTTTTTTCATTGACATCACACCATACCCAACTCTAATCTACCTGCGCCTGTTGCAAGCGCTACCGCGCGAGCTGCAGGCCGACAATTGAATACATAGCGACTGTGGGTGTTCATCAACTCGATGAACCCAAGGGAAGGTGGTGCGAATCCACCGCGGACCCGCCGCTGTAATCGGGTACGAACGCTGCAATTAGCCATTCGTGAAAAAGGTTAAAACCAACCTCAACGCGGAGAAGGCGCAGTTAGTAGGACGATCCGTGAGCCAGAAGACCTGCCCGCCGTCGCCAATGTTGATGGGACGCTCTCGGTGTTTGGAGCGTCGCGATCAGCGGCGACACAAGTTCGCGCTTTCTCTGATCTGTTGGATCGGTTCGCTGTGCCGAGAATCCCTTCTCGGCACACGATTGACCATGAAAGCTCGAACTCGCATGTGACGACCTCTTATCCCGACGTTTCGTTCATTCGATGCGTCGGGATTTTTCTTTTGGTTCCGCGTTGATCCGCGAGGTTCGGACGGCGAGGAGGTAGGAGGTCGTATGTCGGTCTTTTCACACCGCTCAAATGTGCTTTCCGGAAAAAAGAAGCAAACAGTTTTCTCAGCGTTATTGATAGTCCCCCTTTTCGCCGCGGCTGTTACTACTGCCCGGGCCGATCTCTTCAACGAATATGACTATTTCGGCGCTTTTGGCGTCCCGCCCGACACCTACGCATTTGACGTCCTGCCCGATGGCCGACTCGTCACGGTTTCCGGCGACCACGTTTTCGTTGAATCCAACCTGCTTTCCCGCGACTTTGTCGACCTGGGCCAACTCCCCGCCGGCGACATCGGTTCCTTCGGCGTCGCGTTTCTTCGAGTGTCACCTGATGGCACAAGAATCGCCATCGGCAACAACGGCGGCGCGACGTTTTCAAACTATCAGGTCGGTGTCTTCACGTTCCCGACACTGACGGGAACTTGGTTCGACGTCAACCACTTCGACGCGGAGTGGTACAATAACACTTTCCTGGCGCTGACCACCAGCAGCAGCGACGTGACAATGCTTGACACCGCAAGCCCGAACCCGGCCAGCCCCATCAATCCCGTCATCGTCTCCAACGTCAGCGGCGCCTCAGCCGGTATCACTTTCGATGCGAGTGGAAACCTTTACACCGGCGACGGCTTCTCCCCTACCGACACGGGCGTGATCAAAGCATTCTCACCTTTGCAATGGTTGCCCGCTCTCACCGGCGGACAGGCTGCGGACTTTCAAACCGGCGGCACCACCATTGTTGACATACTCTCCGCCGCATCGCTGGGCTTCGATGCCGAAGGCAATCTTCACGTCGCAGGCGGGGATTTCGTTGGCGGCGCCGACGTGGATTTCGTCGCCCTGGCCAATGGCAACAACGTTCAATCAGCCCTGAACGGCGGCGGTCCCATCGATGTGCTGAACGCGTCGCAACTTCGCCGCCTCGATCCGGAACCGGCGAACCCGTTCAATTTCTACAACACGAATCACAACCTGATCACCGGAGAGCTGTACGTCCAGGACTTCGGCTCACCTGTAGTGCACGTGTACAGCGCGGGCTCACCGGTGCCGACAGCCTCCACGTGGGGCCTCGTCATTATGGCTGGCTTGCTACTGGTTGCCGCCAGAATCACGTTCCCGCGTTTTCACGCGCGAACGCAGTCCGCGTGAGCTGTCGTGCCATGAATCGTTTGAGAGTTGTGGGCATGAAAGGCGATTTCGCGTGATTTCCAAATACAACCATCGTCTCGCGCGAAACCCCTTCACGGGGCCAGCTAAGCTGTCTGTGTTAATCGCAGTCGGCGTCGGCAGCTTGTTATCATCACAGGCACCTTGCGTGGCTGGTACGCCCTTCGCTGCTACCATTGTTGACTACACACCCGCACCCGGGCAATTCGTCAACAACGCGACCTTCAACGATCCGTTGGCCGCGATTGGTCCACCCGAAGGTAACGGCATCATCGATGGCAATGATCTGGGTGTTGTCACCCTCGGCGGGTTTGGCGGTACTATCGTCTTGAAATTCGATCACACGGTGCTCGACGACCCGGCTAATCCATATGGCCTCGATGCGATCGTATTCGGCAATTCGTTTTGGGTCGGCGGCAACCCCAATCGCCGCTGGGCCGAGTGCGCCTACATCGAAATAAGTCTCGACGCCAATCACAACGGCCAACCCGACGATTCGTGGTTCCTCATCCCGGGTTCTCATCTCGATGACCCAATCGAGCAGGAAGAGACGCAAACGTGGGATCGCAACGTGGCTGACATGACATATCCGCCCGCCAATGCCGCGTGGATTCCGTTGCCAATGCCTGACACTTGGTCAACGACAGCCTTGCATCTGCCGCCCGCGATGTTCGATTCGTCAATAGTCACAAATCCGAATGGCACGAGCGCGACCGTCGAAGGAATCTTCGGCTACGCGGACTTGTCCCCGACTCTCATACTTGGCGATCTGGATGCGGACGACATCATCGACGATCCGTTTGCATCACCCGATCTGTTCTACACCGTTCCTGACGACCCATGGGACGTCGGCGTAACGTCCGGGTCAGGCGGCGGCGATGCATTCGACATCGCATGGGCCACCGACGTGGAAACAGGCGACCCCGCTAACCTGCCCGGCTTCGATTTCATTCGCATCACCAACGCAGTGAACGCCATCAACGGACCGCTCGGTGAAAAATCAACCGAAATCGATGCTGTCTCTGATGTTCACCCCGAACCGTACGGCGATGTCACCGGCGATGGTTTGACAGACTTAACCGATTTCATGGATTGGCCGGCATGTCAAACTTCGCCGAATGAGCTCAACATCTTAGCGCCCATCGACTGTCTGCTCTTTGACCACAACCTCGACTCCGATGTCGACATGGTGGATTTCATCGCGTTTCAGCAATCAATCACCGGATCATGAATTCAAAACGCGCATTCACCTTGCTCGAAGTCCTCATTGTCGTAGGTGTCCTTGCGCTCCTATTCTCGCTGCTTATCCCGGGCCTCAGCAGCGCCCGAGCCCAGGCGAAACGTACGACATGTGCCTCCAACATTCGTCAGCTCGCCCTAGCCAACACTATGTACGCACAGGAGAACAAGAGCCGTTGTGTGCCCGGTGCGGCTGACTTCGTCGCGAATCTCAAACGCTGGCACGGCTCGCGAGCGACGACCTCTCAACCCTTCGACTCCGCAAACGGTCCGCTGGTGCCATACATTGGCACCGATCACGCGATCCGCGATTGCCCCGCCCTCGACGACTTCCGCACCAACGCCGGCGCATTCGAACGCGGCTGCGGCGGTTACGGATACAACAACGCATACATAGGAGTTCAGGGACGAGCGATGGCAGGCGGCTTCACGATCGAATCCGACAAGACCGGAACCATCCTGGAGCGCATCAAGAACCCCGCTGACACCCTCATGTTCTCGGACACAGCCTTCGCCTCAGCCGGGCTTATCGAATACAGCTTCGCCGAGCCTCGTTTTCAACCGGCCACCGACTTCCGCGCCGACCCCTCCATTCACTTCCGACATTCGCTCCAATCCAACATCGCATGGTCGGATGGGCACGTTTCCCCCGAACGCCGCACCTTTACCTGGTCCAGCGGCCTATACGAGGGCGATCCCGCCAAACTCAACCTTGGCTGGCTCGGAGACGCCGATAACAACTCACTCTTCGATCTCGAATAATGCACCGCTGCTTTACGGACGTCGGAACCAAATACAGTCCACAAGGTTGGCGGCGGCCATGTGATATTTGAACACCGGGACTTGTAGGCAAACGTCAGAAAGTTGGTAGTTGGGTGGGGAAAATTGGGTAATAGTACCCAAGTCGATTGATTGCCCAATCGGAATTGCCACCGATCAACTTTGGATTTTGAGAAGGGAAACGAAATGCAACATACACAAGTCATTTATTAAAAATAACTTATAAACATTTCGATGAAATGCTGCGATTATTCTAAAGTCGTGGCACGCCCCTTGTAATAGTTTATTTCACCGAGGGATTGAGAAACCAAGATCGTCCGAGATGACTTAATGGGGGGTTGGACGGACGGCAGTGTCTCATCCCAAGGGGGACACAGCTTCATCCTCTGCGGGCGACCCGCCACGACGTGGACCCGCGATACTCTACGGGGGAGATGAGTATCGCGAGAATACCACGACGGTGGCGGGTAGCCGTTTTTACGCATCTATTTTGGTTCAACATACCTGCCTTTACCTAGTCAACCATCTTGCAGAACTCGCTAACGCGCCTCAAAACAATCCGCCGATACCTGTGAAATGTTACGAATAAACGATTCGTCATTTTCACGTCACAGGGGGCGAGGGTTAGTTGTATGAACTCAAGACCAACCACCCGGACAAGATCTGTTTCCGAACCCCCGCAGCAAACGTATCAACCCCCCCCGCTGACTCCCCTGGAAGAAGAAATCAATCGCCTGCAATCTCGACTCGACCGACTCAAAGCCGAAGTAGACCAAGCCCGCCGATTAGCCGTTCTAGGTTCCGTCACTATCAAAATCGCACATGAGTTCCGCAATTGGACTACGCCTGTTTTGAATCGAGTGAAGATCGCACTCGAAACCAACAGCGAGGAAGACATACAAAAAGCGTTGAAGGTCACGCAAAACGCGGTGAAAGTCCTCTGCAACTTTGCGGAGCACATCCTCTCGCTCGGCTCCGCACGTCAGGCCAACCGTGAATCTGTTTGCCTACGCGATGCGGTCGAATCAACCAGGAACGGCATGTGCCGCGAATTCGAAAAAGACGGGATCAAGTTTGTAAACGATGTGCCGGAACAAACACGAGTCTTCATCGATTCACTACAGATCCAGCAGGTCTTCTTCGTGCTCTTCAACAACGCACAAGATGCTTTCACGAAGTCGCGGAAAACCGGACGCGTCGTCGTCAATGCAGAGAGAAGCGGTGAACGCGTTTTGGTATCCATCAGAGATACGGGACCTGGAGTACCCAAGGAACTATTGGAACGGCTTTTTGAACCGTTCGAGACAAGCAAGAGCATTCAAGATGGCAAAGGCAACATCGGCATCGGCCTCACTGTATGCCGCGAGCTCGTGGAGGAAAATGATGGTGTTATATCAGTAGCCAGCGAAGAAGGCGTAGGCACGACGTTTACGATCGACTTACCCGCTGGCCGCGCCTGATCTTTCTTGTCGCAGTCGATGTAGCAGAATTAGCGGCGCGACCCGCTTTTGGCCTCGAATTTACATTATTAGTTACTTTGTGTCTTGGTGCCTTCGTGGTTCATCAAGATCAAGACTTCGCCGCTTCCAGTTTTGCGATCTGCGTCGAGTCATCCACGATCAGAAGTGTTTCTTCCCCATCAACCTTGCGCAGCACCAACCGCTTTAGCCATAGCTTGTCGTGCTTGCCGTGCGCGAACCAGCTACCCGTCGGTCGAACTACCCAATCCACGACCGTCCCCGCGACCTCGACCTCCATCGGACTCCCCCGCCGATCGATCTTTTGCCGCACGCAGACCGGTGTCCCCGGAGGAAACTTGGCCTCGATCAACTGACTCCACTCTGCTTCTTGTTCAAACAAGTTTGACATTGGTTTACGTGCTTACAAGGCCGCCTCTGCAAACTCCATGAGAGACCCAAACGTCCCCATCGGTTTCACATCTTGCCGCGCGGAGTCGTTGTATCGATTGATCCACACAAAGGCAAGCCCAAGCTCTTTCGCCGGAATCCCATCGTGGTATTGACTCTGCGCCACGTGCACCACTTCGTCGCGCGAAGCATGTTGCTCCAGCATTCGCCGAAAGTGCGCATGATTCGGCTTATACGCCCGTACATCTTCCGCAGCCACCAGAAAATCGATCGGCACCTCCAACAATTTCGCGGTCCCCGCGAACAGATCCCGATCGATGTTCGACAGCACGCCTAACTTGAATCGCGTCTTTAACTTCCTGAGCGCCGCCACCGTATCTGCAAACGGGGGCCATGTCGTCAACGAATCGGCAAACTTCGGTCGCCAACCCTCGCGGAATTTCAACCCGCGACGCGTCACAGCCCTCTCGCACGATTCCGCCAGCACCTCGCGATATTTGCGATACGGTTCAGCCTCGACCTCAGCCTCCGCTCGCAAATACTCCTCGAACAATTCATCAAGCTGCTCACGCTTCGCGTCAACGACACCCGCATCAATCGCCCGCCGCAGCCCAGTCTTCCAATCGATCAACGTGCCGTAGCAATCAAGCGTCAGCACTCTCGCGCGTGCGATGGCGTTAGCGAACTCGTTCATCGGATTCCCTTTCAGCGATGCGAGTATATTCATTCTCGCGCGATTTCAAATCTATCCTCGCAATTTGAACGTATTGCAGGATTACGCAACGAAATGTCCGTGCCAATGCCCCTCCGTGCTAAACGTCCCAAATGCATCCCGTTGATCAGATATGATTTTCCATGCGACCGGAAATAAGGCGATCCAAATCGTTCTTACAGCCGTTCCCGACCGATAGACCTTGAAATCGTGAAAAATCGACCCGCAACTTCAGAAACCGTTTGGCGCGGCTGGGCATCGTATTGAATACTTCGGTTACCAATCGGCCTCTTCCTCCTTCTCTGAACGGGGCCTTCGCCGGCGGGGCGACGATGTCCTGCCGGCGACGGCTCCCATAGGTTTCACGCCATTCGCACAAATCAATCTCAATCTCTGACACTTTCACACACGTCCACTATTGCTAACGGATCGCGTTGGCGGTTGTCTATCTGCACATCAATTCCGGCACGCTCGGGCGGTGTCGGGCAATGGCATCATATTGTGCAAAGGAGAATGCGATGCGTCGTTTGGCAATGCTTGGTTTGGCGGTGCTGGTAATCGGTTCCAATCTCGGCTGCGTAGTGGCGATGGGCAACAAAGGGAGCTTCCAAGCCCAGTGCGGAGACCGATATCCGGTCGTGGTGAACGGCGAGGTCTATCTCGTTGACGTTGACAAGGCCACCACATGCAAGGTACCGCTGAGCAGCGGTCCTTGCGCGGTGGCGAACTGCGACGATCATGATCACGACGGGAAGTAATTGACCTAAGCAAGCCGCAGCGAGTTAGTAGGACAAATGCCCGCCAAGTTTCGGCGGGCATTTTTGTTTGTCATTTCTGCTCCCGAAAAATGGCTCTAATGAGCTTGCGGATTGCGCTTTGTGGGCATATCAAACAAGGCATGAACGATCGAAAAATTGGAGTCATCGGGACCGGCATCATGGGAGCGCCTATGGCGCGGAATCTGATGCGCGCGGAGTTCGAAGTCGCTGTGCACAATCGTACGCGGGCGAAGGCTGAGCCGGTGTTGAAAGATGGAGCACGATGGTGCGATTCACCACGGGCCGTAGCTGAGTGCTGTGACGTAATCATCTCAATGGTGAGCGACTCGCCGGATGTGGAACGAGTTTTTCTAGCGGATGACGGCGCGTGCGCGGGCTTGAAGAAGGGCGCGCTATGCATCGACATGTCAACGATTTCGCCCGAAACCGCCAAGATTGTCGCAGGAAAAGTTGAATCGCGCGGCGGACGGTTTTTGGATGCACCGGTCTCAGGCGGAAAAACAGGTGCAGAGGCCGGGACGCTGGTCATTATGGTCGGCGGAGACGAAGCGGATGTGCATCGCGCGGAACCGGTGTTCAAAGCCATGGGCAAGACCATCGTGCATTGCGGGCCCGTTGGCACGGGACAACTCACGAAGTTGTGCAATCAAATCCTCTGCGCCGTGAACTTGCTCGGCGTAAGCGAAGCCATGGTCTTCGCTCGAAAGGTTGGGCTGGACCCGACAAAAGTTCTGCAGGCCGTATCAGCCGGGGCAGCCGGTTCGTGGGCATTGTCAAACCTCGGGCCACGAATGATCTCGCGCGATTTCGCCCCGATGTTTATGGTAGACTTGCAGCAGAAGGATTTGCGGATAGCGCTATCCGTAGCCCAACAAACTTTGGTGCCGCTCTCTGGCACCGCCGTTGCATCACAAATGCTCGCATCCAATCAGGCCCACGGCGAAGGCCGCGAGGGTACTCAGGCAATGGTGAAAACGATTGAACGGTTGGCCCAAATGAAGAGTTAGGCGCGGCGGGTGGAACCCGCCCTACCGCGGCGCTTCGAAAAGTTTCGTTCTCACGAAAGCACTTCAGATAACATTGTCGTAAATATCGACTCGCAATTTCTCGGCTCACGCCCCTCGAAGGCACCGCTCAATTCCGCTACCGTGCGGTCATGCATGAACTTCCGCTCATTACAACCGTTGCGGCGGCGTTTACCGGGGCGTGGGTGCTGGGTTTGGCGACGCAGTGGCTGCGGCTATCGCCGATCGTCGGTTATTTGCTGGCCGGAGTCCTGATCGGGCCTTACACGCCCGGTTTCGTAGGTGATCTGCACATCGCTCACCAATTAGCCGAAGTCGGCGTGATTCTGCTGATGTTCGGCGTCGGGTTGCATTTCCATCTCAAGGACCTGCTTTCGGTCAAGGGCGTCGCGATCCCGGGGGCGATTGGCCAGAGCGTGATCGCCACCGTCGTCGCCGTGCTGATTTTTTCCGCCTTCGGTATGCCGCCGAAAACGGGTGCCGTCCTCGGCATGGCCATGGCCGTCGCCAGCACGGTCGTGCTCATGCGCGTGCTGATGGACGCAGACGTGCTCAACGCGCCGCAAGGCCACGTAGCCGTCGGATGGCTGATCGTAGAAGACATCTTCACTGTGGTGTTGCTGGTGCTTATCCCTGTGCTCGGTACTACCCCAGAGGCCGCAGAGCATGCAACAACGCCGACGAACTCCAGTTTTCTATACGCGCTCGGAATAGCACTCCTGAAGCTCGGAGCATTGGTAGCCATAGTTTTGATCGCCGGTGCGCGGGTGGTTCCCTGGGTTCTGGTGCGAGTCGCGCGACTTCGTTCGCGGGAGCTTTTCACGCTGACCGTGCTTGTTTTCTCAATCGCGATTGCTGCAGGGTCTTATTTCTATTTTGGCGTGTCGATGGCGTTAGGGGCATTCCTCGCAGGCATGGTCGTCGCACAATCGCCCGTAAGTCACCAAGCCGCCGCCGATGCACTTCCCATGCGCGACGCATTTGCTGTTCTCTTCTTCGTGTCCGTCGGGATGATCTTTGATCCATCGATTCTGCTGCGGGAACCGCTCATGGTGGCTGCGGCGTTGGGAATCATTCTGATCGTGAAACCCCTGGCTGCATTGGCGATCGTTGCGGTCCTTGGATACTCCGCGAAAACGGCGCTGACAGTAGCACTCGGCCTTGCCCAAATCGGTGAGTTTTCGTTCATCCTCTCGGAACTGGCGCGTCGCCATGGTTTGATGGAGGACGCGGGCCACAGCGTTCTCGTCGCCTCCGCGATCATTTCGATCACGTTGAATCCCGTTTTGTTTCGCTCACTTCCGAGATTGGAAGCGTGGTTGAAGACACGACCGATACTCTGGAAATTACTAAATGGCCGAGCCGAACGACGGGCTGCCGGATCGAAGTTGATTCAAACGATCGACGCAGAAGACTTCGACAACAGTAAAGCCGGACGCGCCATCGTCATTGGATACGGTCCCGTCGGCCGCTCCGTTCATCGATTGTTGCAAGAGGCCAATCTGCACACAGTCGTCATCGATATGAACCTGGACACAGTGTCGGAGCTGAAACGCGAAGGCCAAGCCGCAATCTTCGGCGATGCCTCGCACGAAAGCATCTTGGAACAAGCGGGAGTCAAAGGTGCTGCACATCTGGTCGTCACACTTCCCAACGCAGCCGATCGAAGTGCGATCGTGGCTGCGGTTCGAAACCTGAACCCAACGGTCCGCATACTCGCGCGGGCACGATATCTGCGAGAAAGGGAAGAGCTCGAAAAGTCGGGTGTTTCAGCCGCCGTGTTTGAAGAAGCTGAAGCAGCCGTCGCGCTCGCGAGACTAGTGCTTGCGGATATGGTGATGCCGGCGGGTGGAACCCGCCCTATAGATTCTGCGGGTTATTACACCGGTTGATACTACAGGTTCTTCAACCGCTGTTCCTTATCATATGTCTGCAACGCACCAACGAGTTCATCCAGATCACCCTGCATGATTTTTTCGAGCGTGTAGAGGTCGAGATTTATGCGGTGGTCTGAAACGCGGTTTTGCGGGTAGTTGTACGTGCGGATGCGCTCGGAGCGGTCGCCGCTGCCGATCATTGATTTTCGGGCGGAGTCGCGCTCAGCCATTGTTTTCTGCCGTTGGGCATCAAAAAGTCGCGTGAGCATCAATCGGCGAGCTTTGGCGCGGTTCTTGTGCTGACTCTTTTCATCGCGCATCGAGACGGTGACGCCGGTGGCTTTGTGAACGAGGCGAATAGCTGACGAAACCTTGTTGACGTTCTGTCCACCTGGACCACCTGCTCGCGAGATGAACTCCTCCACGTCGGTGTCCCAATTGACTTCGATGTTGATCTCTTCGGGTTCAGGCAGAACAGCCACAGTGGCTGCTGATGTATGGATGCGGCCTTGTGCTTCGGTTTCCGGAACGCGCTGAACGCGGTGCCCGCCGCTTTCGTAACCGAGGAGCATGAAGGCTTCGGGACCTTTGACGCTCATCGTAACTTCCTTGAGCCCGCCGATTTCGCCGCCGCCTTGATCCAATACTTCGACGACGAGTCCCTTTTTCTGGCAGAAGCGCAGATACATTTCGTAAAGGTCGCGAGCGAAGAGCGCGGCTTCATCGCCGCCGACACCCGCGCGGATTTCAAGGATCACGGATTCGATGGCTGCGTCTTCGTCAGAGACGATCGCGCCTTTGAGCGAATCGAGCAGTTCCGTGTGTTGCTGTTGAAGTGGTTCGATCTCGGCCTCGGCGAGGGAGCGCATCTCGGGGTCCTGCGTCTTATCCGCCAGCATCGTCTGGGCTTCTTCGAGATCGGCGTGGATTTTCTTGAACGTGCGAAACGGATCGACAAGACGACGCAGGCGTCCCAACTCTTTGGCGATGGCGATGCTCTTGTTCGGGTTGGTGGCAACTTCGGGATCGCCAAGTTGATCGGTGAGAGAGTCGTGCTTCTGCAACAACTCTTCGAGTTTGGATACGAGGCGATTTTCAACTTCCGTGAGCATGGGTTGTTATCCGTGAACAAGTGCCACGAGCTTGGCATTGTGCCCATCGCGGTCTGGTCAATTACAGTTCATATCGGTTGAGCGTTTGAAGTTTCGCTACTGTCTGAATCATCCGGGCCCTGATATTTCTTAACCTATAGTCGCAGCCACTCATGTTACTTTGCTTGCGGAAAGGGCTCTGCTACGCACACAAATCAAATAGCGAACACCGTTCAGGCAAAAAAACACGCGCGCCGGTTTGAATCGGACGCGCGTGAGCTTGAGATTCGTATTTCGATGCTAACGACGAGCGGGCTTAGCCGGCTCCTTCTTGGGCTTGGCTGCAAAGTACTCGCCTCCGAACTTCTTGGTGAAACGATCGACGCGACCCAACGTGTCGAGGATCTTGCCGCCGCTGCCATCCTTGAAAAACGGGTGGCAGGACGAGCAGATTTCGACCTTGATCTCAGGCTGCGTGCTGCGCGTCTCCCAGGATGAACCGCAACCACAATGGACTTTGCAAGCGACGTACTTCGGATGGATGTTCTTTTTCATGGCAATTCTCTCGTTTTCTCGCCGACGTGGCGAGCGAAGTAGTATAGCGGGGGAACGATGCAATTCAAGGACCAACGGGTTGCAAGTGTCGACCGAAGAAAAGATGGCCTCCGCGATTCAAAGTGCCGAATGGCGAATATTAACCGACGAGAAACCGACCCTCAGCCAAAAGAAGCGGGCAACCGTAATCGGTTGCCCGCGAGAGAGTTAGGCTATTTTCACGATGGCAAGCGAACTCGCCGACGATCATTCCTTTTACGGAACCAGACCAGTGCCAACGCAGTCTTCGTATTCGGCTCGCTGGCCAATCTGACCGAAGCTGTGGGCTGACAGGTGAGTCTCAACGCGCGGGGCTGGGAGCGTGTCTTTCTGCCAACCGTCGCCGCGGACGATGATGCACTTGATGTCTTCCCAGTTACGGCCTTCGGGAGAATCATCGAACCATTCCCAGCGATAGTGGGCTGTGTAACCCTGAGCATCCGGCGGGCCAACTACGACCTTCTGGTACGCGCCGTGCCCATCAGTGAAAACACGGTTGTATGTCCAGTTCTGGTTGTGCCATCCGCGCATTTGTTTGGTCGGACCTACACTGATGCCTTCAGTGTCATCACACGGGTCGTTCTTGGCAGCCCACGCCCAGCGACCGATGTTCTCTTCAAAAAAGAGAGTGCGCGACGGATTCGGAATTCGTGACATCGGGCGCATGTAAGGCGAGTTGCTGAAAATCGGCTTCGGTTGCAAGTAGTGAACCTGGACATCGTTCCACGGATTGAATGTCATGAAAATGTTCGCGGCGTAACTGGTGCCAAAGTGATCGTACGATGAACGCTCGCCTTTGTCCGCGTTGATCCAATCCGCGCAGTGGCCGGCTCGCGGTGGTCCGTCGTCGCCCGGGCACTTGTATAGATCAAGATCAAGCTTTGTGTCTCTAAGGGCACCAGTCAAATTAAACGGCGCGCGATAGTTTTCCAAACCTTGCGGATAGAGCAGATCGTTGAGCGGGCGCTCAGCGGGACCGAAGCCGTACTTCGTTCCGAACCGCCTGCTGTTTTCCGGTTTTGCAGGACCATTGTACGGTCCGCCAACGCCGGCCTTTCCGCCCCACTGATAAGCACCGATGAACGAAATATTCGACGGCGTCTGCAACTGGAATGCCCAGTGATATGGAATTCCCCAGCCGTTGGGGTCGTCCGCCTCGTACGCCTTAGCGGTTGTTCCGATGTTCTTGATATGATTCAAGCACACCGATCGCTTGCCTTGATTGCGCGCGCTCTGCAACGAAGGCAGCAGGATGGAAATCAGCAGCGCAATGATGGCAATGACGACAAGCAATTCAATAAGGGTGAACGCGCTTTGTTTGGACTTCCTACTCTTGACGAAGGATGAATAACGATCCGACATTATTAGACCTCCGGGCACGTGAGTGCCAGATTCAGGCACCTGGACTTGGAGGCTTCCCCGATCCCGACACCAGGCCAATCCGCCTCCCCAGTACCACAAAGGCTGAATGTATCAGACCTTGCTGTTCTTGCACAATGGGGAAACAGAGGTTTTGACAAAACGCGCAAAGATTTCACATCTATGGTTTGTGCAAATGCACAAGATTCGTGCCAGAGCTGATTTTGTCAGCGCACAGGCGCAGGCTGTGAGTTTTTTGTAACCGACTCGACCCGACGCTCCTCCACCAGCGCGCTGAACAGCATCAGCGTTTTGTTGCTGATCTTCGCGGAGATCGTGCTGCACAGCTCTTCGATTTCCCACACACCGTCACGCAGTTGCTTGTCGGTCACGTCTCGACCGACGAAAGCCGCGACAGCCGAAATCAGAGTAAGCATATCGAGGCAGTAATCCAGGTATTTTCCCATCAGGAATGCGCTCGTGCCGATGGCGCCTAGTTCGGGCGTAACTTCCGTGCTGCGATCGTCGGGACGAACGACTCGCTCGGGGTCTTTGTGCATCTGAAGAAGTTGCGTGACGTGAACGAGGTCGCGAAGCCTGCCAAGAAAAAGCAACATGCGGCGACGTTTGATCCACGGTTCGATACGGAATAGAAAGAACGCACCGATGGAGAGAAAGATGACATCGTTAATCCCCGACTCTACAAGCTGCGCGAGGTCGACGAGGCTGGCGGGTTTGTAATTCAGGTTTAGTTGATACACCGCGAATATGAGCCCTCCGGCGATGGCCAACGCTATGACGACGAACACCAAGCGCAACGCCATGAAGCGCCGGCAATAGGCTCGGGTTTCCGATGGCGCGTTGCCGACAAGGACGCGAAGCCACGACGCGTTATTGAGCAGACTTGATGTCGGAAAGCGAGCGCGGATACGCGACTCAAGTGAGGCCGCCGCATCGGCAAGCCCCTTGGCCCCAATTGAAATCTCGATGGTCTGATCCATTCGCGTGGCGAGAGTCTACTTGGAATCAGCGTTCCACATGTCGTGGATCGCTTTCCACGTGTTATCTTTTTGCAACTTCCACGTGCACAAATATTTTCCCTTTTCAGTGACTTGCTTTCCGTCTGGCCCCTTAAGAGATGCTTCGTATGTTCCCGCGGTGAAGCCCAGATCGCCGCTCTTAGCCACTTCGGCGTACGTTGTTTTCCAAGAGATGTCGAACGTCGGGTCGGCGAAGTACGCCGCCCAGACTTTCTTGGCAGCCGCCCGACCAACGGAGACTGGCTCGTTGGGTGGGTACGCGACGGCGTCCTCAGCGTAAAAGGATGCCACTTTTGCGGCGTCGCGCGTTGCGGCCGTTTTCGACCAGTCGTCGTCAAGTTTCGCCAACGCCTTGCCGCCCGCGTCGATTTCGGAGGCAGCGGAGGCCGATCGCAGATAGGCCGACGCGCCAACAGCAGTCACAACGAGCAACGAACAGGGGATGAGACGGCTTATCGAAATTCGGTTCATTTTCCTGGCTCCTCGAAGAGTGATTGGTTCGCTACTTGTCGAATGGCGAAGCGATCATTCGCAACACCGTCTCCGCACGAGTTTTCGAGGGGCATTCTACTCGGCCATCGAAACGTATCTACAAGCGATGAGAAGTAGCGCATTCCGGTGGTTGGTCCGGAAGGTCGAGACAATTATTGAGATTCTCGCTCCCGCCAGTGCACCTCGGTGGTCCTGAAATCACTCTCGTTGCTCAGTGTTCCGCGAAGGCATGGAAGAGCAACCCTTCGTGTGAGCCCCCAAAGCACCGCTTCCTAGCCCTTGGACAAGTAATCGCCGATGAGTCGAAAATAGAGCCGGATCTGAACCTGACCCTTTCATTTCAGGCGTGGAACGCCTTTGTTCAACACCGGCACGGCGATATGATTATTCCCCAAGCCGATAAGAAACGGGGTCGAATAACCAACAAAGCAAGGAAATACGCCTCATGTGTTTAGATTGCGTTACCCGTCTGCGAAGATTCTGCACTCTCTTGGGTGTGATCTTGGCCATTCACTGCACTCTTGCGCTTGCGGCCGAACCAACACCCTCGACAAAACCCGACGAAGCGGTAACCGAACCACAGGCGAACGAAACAGGCGAATATGTTCCCGAGAAGGGCGAGGTCGGTGACGACGAGTTCAGCGCGCATGGATTCAATGTCTTGCGCGTCGAGAGTGAGGACAAGATCGTCGTACCTGCGGCGCAGGCGGACGCGGTTTGGAAATACCTGATCGAAAAGTACGTCACCAACATCGAGACGCTCAAGGAAATCGACCCGACATTGACGGCCTACTTCAGCGAGGAACTTTTTCGAGATACCTATTACGACACGCCATCGTTGCAAGTTTCGGCAATGCAATCTGGCGTGCGACATCGCCGCCGCGTCAACCTGACCAATCCCAACGATCGCAAGAGCGGCCGCGAGTTGATGCAGATTAAAGTCAGCAATATTTCGTCTCGAGCGATGGAGCGAGGCGAACTGAAATACGAAATTGAGTACAACTCGAAGGTTAAGACGGAAGAAGATGCGCACCCGATGCTGGGAATCGTTAAGGCAGAGCATCGCGCGGACTTCAAGCAGCAACTGGGAAAGCTGGGCGTCGATCCCTTTGCCATGCGTGAGATCCTGACGATCGATGACATTCGGCGGCGCGTCTACGTCTTGAGCAACGGCAAGTCGTTTATTTCCATTTCGCATGACACCGCTAGCTCCGACAAGATGTGGGCGAAGTTTCGCCTAGTCGAGATTGAGCCGGAACTGAACGAAATCGCATTTACCGAAGGCGACGTAACCAAGCGGAACCGCATGCGCGAAATCGGAACAAACATTTCAAAGGACTTGATGGAGAAGTTCCCCGATCTGAAGCGCGACCTGACGCCCAAATACAACAAAGCACTGTTCTCATTCGAATCGCAAATCCCGGCCCTTCGATTCCTGATCAAGATGGACCTGGATAATTATGAAGGCGTCATCGGAATTGGCGCCGTCAGCATGGGCGCAGTCGTTATGGCAATCGTCGTGGCCGTGCGCTTGGCTCGGAAGAAGGGCAAAACGGGCGGCGCGCCGCCAAGCAGGTACATGAAGTCGCAAACCGTAGGCACGTCGGCCTGAGGGATCACATCGAAGTAAGTCAATGAGGTCGCCGATAGCGTCGTCGGCTTGCGTCGCACTGCGCTACTCAACGCGTTGCGGCGCGTAGAGCCCGACCAGACGCGAAATCAAAATTGCCACGTAGAACAGCCCGGTGGTCGCTTCAAATACGGCCAGCAACCTCGCGGTGCTGGCTACGGGCACAATGTCACCAAATCCAACCGTGCCCATCACTCCAAAGCTGAAGTAAACCGCGGTGAACCCGTTCATCGTTTGCCCCGCCGATGAGACGTTGTACTGAAACGCGCTCGGCTGCAGCTTGGAAATGAGCAGATAGAGAGACGCCCAAATAATCACCATCAACAGATAACCTGCGATTCCCGCGCTGAGCACCTCCGTGTCCACGCGCGGCGCGCGAAAGATGAAGACCATCAGTTGCAGAAAAACGATCGTCAGGCACGGAATTCCAAACATGATGTACAGGCCCGGCGGCAAGACACCTGGTTGAAAATGATCAAACCAACGAGTCGCCACCGCGAAAACGGCGAGACCGAGCGTGACCGCAAACAACCTTCGCTTCGTCTTCGTTACCCAGGCCGCCCAAAGGAAAACGATCGTCACCATTGAGATCTGAATCAGGTCACCCGCCGGCAAGTTTAATTCGACGAAACTCGTCGCGATAATCAGAAGCGTCAGTGCGATCAGCAGGCCGCGCATGATAAAACGGTTTGAAGGTGCTTCAATGCGATTCTCCAGCTCGGAATGCATACTTTTTCCTAATTCCATATCAATCCCAAATCTAACTTACTGGTCGAAAATAGTACCACCGTGGATCTCTTCCCCGTTCCGCGTTAGCGCCCAAGCATCAGTGTACAGCCAGCAATCTCTCGACATGAATGGCCACAGAATTGGCCAGGGCGTTCAGGTCATAACCGCCCTCCAACAGGCTCACGACACGAGCCCGGCAATGCGTTTCAGCCACCTGCATCAGCGCGTCTGTCATCCATGCGAAGGATTCCGTATCAAGCGATTGATTCCCGAGCGGGTCGTCGCGATGCGCATCAAACCCCGCGGAAATGAGCAGAAATTCAGGACAGAACTTGTCCAGCGCAGGCAGCACCTGTTCGTCAAACGCCTTGCGATATTCAGCGTCGCCACTGGAAGGCAGCATGGGAATGTTGATCGTGAAGCCTTCGCCCGCGCCCTTGCCGCGTTCGTGGGCATAGCCGGTGCCAGGGTATGTCACTCCCGGCTGGCCGTGCAGGCTGATAAACAGGACGCGCGCGTCGGACTCGAACGAGTGCTGCGTGGCGTTGCCATGGTGAACGTCCCAATCGACGATCGCGACGCGCGACAACCCGTGTTTATCGACGAGATGTTGGGCAGCGATAGCAATGTTATTGAACAGGCAGAAACCCATCGATCGGGTGCGCTCGGCGTGGTGACCCGGCGGTCGAATGACACAGAAAGCATTCGTCAGCTCGCCCGCCATCACGCGATCCACCGCGTTGATCGCCGCACCCGCAGCCATGCGAGCAATCTCGAAGCTGGCCGGACAGATGGCGCTATCGGGAACGTCAATAAAGCTGCGTCCCTGCGAACACGCGAGATCAACGCGGTCGATGTATTCGCGGGCGTGGATGCGCTCGACGAGCCTTAGCTCAATGGGTGTTGCATGAATTGGCCGGCATTTCTCGACAAGCCCGCGCTTCATAAGTTCGGCTTCGATAGCAACGACTCGCTCGGGTCGCTCGGGGTGATTCGGACCGGTGAGGTGGTCGCGAAAGCGAGAATCGAGGACAAGGCCAGTCTGGGTCATGCAATGGCACCGCTTCAAGTTCGTTGATAACGCAACCGAGCCTATAGCGGTCTAAGACGTGAAGCAAGATTGCGCGCCTAAGCGCTTCAACCTTGCGCTCTTCTTCAGTTGTTTAGTCAAGTTGCCTGTAAGGAATCCGAGCCCCCTGCACAAGCAGGGGATTATCGCGGCGGGCATGCGATTTCAAATAGACCATGAAGGCCGAACGTACGACTAGCGCTTCTCAATCGACACGTAGGGCACGTCGTGTTGGCCGACCCACTTCTGCTCGGGACGGAAGATGCGGTTGTTCTTGAGTTGCTCGCGCCAGTGCGCCAGCCACCCGGCCGTGCGCGACATCGCGAAACACGGTGTGTAGCAATCCGAAGGCACGCCAATCTCGCTGTACACGATGCCCGCATAGAAGTCGACGTTTGGCCAGATGCCTTTGTCGCCGTAGTGGTCTGCCATGATGTTCGCGACTTCAACCGCGATTTCGAAATGAGGCCTGCCGCTCTTGCCTGCAAGGTCTTCAGCGTATCGCTTGAGCACCCGCGCCCGCGGATCGACGGTCTTGTAGACACGGTGCCCAAAGCCCGGAATCTTGGCCTTTTCCTTGATCATCCGCTCGATGACTTCGCGAGCGCGCTTGGGAGTGCCAATATTCTTGAAAAGCTCCATCGCGTCTTCGTTGGCGCCGCCATGCAGCGGACCGGAAAGCGCGCCGAGCGCCGAGCTGACCACGCAATACGGATCAGCCAGCGTCGAACCGACAACTCGACCCGCGAATGTCGACGCGTTCATCGAGTGGTCGGCGTGAAGAATGAGACAGACATCAAGAATGCGAGCGAACTTCTGGTCCGGCTCCTTGCCATTGAGCATGTAAAGGAAGTTAGCCGCCGCGCTCAAATCCTCGCGCGGGAGAATGTGATCGTTGCCTTTTCGCAAACGATCAAACGCAGCCACAATCGTCGGCATCTTGGCGATGATGCGCAGGATCGCGTGATGACGCGCATCGTCATCCATCTCACGCCGACGCGGATAGAACATACCCACCGCTGCAACAGCCGCCTGCAACGCGTCCATCGGGTGACCATGTTCCGGCAGGCACTTGATGAGATCGATGATGCGATACTTCAGCCGGCGGTACTTGGCGATGTCATCCTTGTAAGTCTGCAACTCGGCTGACGTGGGAAGCTTGCCGAGCAGCAGAAGCATCGACGTCTCTTCGTACGTGCTCTTTTCAGCCAGCGCCTCAACGTTAATGCCGCGGTATTCGAGCTTGCCCGCCTGACCATCGACAAAACTGATGGCCGACTCCGCTATCGGCACGCCGTCCAAACCGGGAATGACTTCCATCGCCATAGTGCTCTTTCGGGTACGTACCCTGTGAAATGTTCCTGACAACCCTCGCAGTTTATCGGCAGCCGATCCGCAGCGCCGAAGTTCGGTCTCCACGTCGGTCGGAAACCCAACCGGCTCCGTGATTTATCGCGCCTCGCTAGGTGGGAAAAAGCGCCCCTGACTTTCGGGTCCGCCAAGGTATCAGGCAATTAGTTATGAGTCTAGCAAGCTGAAAAGTGGAGAAAACGGCGAAGGCAAGTAAAACAAAACACCCGGCTTCGTCGCCTCACATGGAAGCGCGTCGCCGGGTGTTTCCCTCCCCCTCCGAAAGTTGATCGCGAGTTCACGCCCGCAGCACGAAGCGCGGGTGGACCAGCGTGCGACCAACCATCGAATTGAACCGGTTGCTTCTTTTTGTTGGCGAGATGGTGAGAGTCCTAACAGCGAAGATGGCCTGTTTCTAACCTCAACTGCCCTACCAACTTTACGATTTGGATGCTAATGCCATACGGTATGGGCTGTCAACAAAATCTTCTCTAGATTTCCAAGTTTTCTATAGCGCGGCTCAAAGGGGAAGGCGGTGAAGTCTTAACCGTACGGTTGGCCCATTGCGCGTTTTCCCATAATAACAGGTCTACGCAAGGCTCAACCTCATGTTTTCGTCAAATGTCGGCTTGGAAATGCACCTTTTCGCGATGTTTCCTAGATGACCGGCTGAATGCGAATGAGGAGGCTACTGCAGAAAGCGGCCAAGTCTTTCAAGACCCTCGCGGACGTGGTCCATTCCCAGAGCGAACGACAAGCGGATGTGTTCATCCGCTCCAAACCCCCCACCGGGCACGACCGCTACATGGACCTTCTCAAGAAGTTGTGCGGAGAACTCGGTCGAGTTGCTTACGCCGAGTCGCTTAAACGTGCCCGAGACGTTTGGGAAGCAGAAAAACGCGCCCGTCGGTTTGGGGCAGCGAACGCCCGGAAACGAGAGCAACTTCTTCCACATGTACTCGCCGCGACGCTCAAACTCAGCCCGCATGGTCTCCACGGAAGCCTGGTCGCCGTTGAGTGCTTCCGCGAGCGCCATCTGCGTGAATGTGGCAGGACCGCTGGTGGTCTGGCCTTGCAGCTTGGCCATCCCATCGATGAGGTCGCGCGGACCAGCCGCGTATCCGATTCGCCATCCGGTCATCGCATACGTTTTTGACCCGGCATTTAGCGTAAGCGTCTTGGCGTACGCATCCAGCGAAGTGGCAGCAAAACTAAGCGTCTTCTGCCCGAAAAAGAGCGTCTGATCATAGATTTCATCAGAAAGCACGACGATGTCCCGACCGCGAACGACCTCAGCCAACGCCCGCGTCTCATCGGGCGAATAGGTCACACCGCTGGGGTTGGAAGGCGAATTGAAAATGATCATGCGCGTCTTGGCGGTCAACACACCCCGGAGTTCACTCGGCGTCAGCTTGTAATCGTTCGACTCCGCACCGGTGACAAACACTGGCACTCCGCCCGCCAGCTTCACGATCTCCGGGTAACTGACCCAGTACGGCACCGGAATAATCACTTCGTCGCCGGGATCGATGACCGCCTGCACAGCCATGTACACGCCCATCTTCCCGCCCGGCGTGATAACAACCTGCTCCGGCGCATAATCGAGTCCGTTGACACGCTTGAGTTTCGCACACACAGCCTTCTTGGCGACGACAAGCCCGGAGGTGGGAGTCGGATACTTGGTGAACCCCTTCTGCATGGCTTCGACCGCAGCCTGCACGATCGCGGGCGGCGTGGGGAAGTCCGGTTCGCCGACGCCGAAGCCAATCACGTCGATGCCCTCGGCCTTCATCTTTGCGGCCTTGGCCGTGACAGCCAGGGTAGCTGATTCTTCAAGCTCCAGAATGCGTCGTGCCAGTTTCATGAAATCATTCCTCGTCGTACGAGAAAATCATCGACCGCAAACGGGCCGGACTCGTGAAATGTATGGTAAGTGGGTGCGTCGAGGCAGGAAATAGCTGTTACGCGGAACAAGCGGCGCAGTTGTCCGCGGGGCCTCGCAGCAGATAACCGCAGAATCGGCAGTAAAGTCGATTGCGGCGGTTCTTATCGAACAGTTTCTCAAGGCAGAAACGACGCGAGCGGGAGAGGACTACCAGCACAGCAAAGAGGAACAACGTCGAGTTTTCAAGCAACTTCTTCCAGATCAAGACCGGACCTGCACCGCAGCCGCAATCGAAAACAATCTCAAAGAACGGTTTTCCATCAGTGACGTGAATGTCCCACGCACGCAGAAAAATAGCCGGCGTGAAGACGGCGAGCATCACCGCCATCAGCGCTCCGGCTCCCCTCACCCAAACTCCAAAGAGCAGCGCCAACCCGCAGAGCACCTCGAGCCACGGCAACACGATCGCGATGCTGTTGATGTAAATCGCAGGATCATCCGGCAACATCTTGTAGAGTCGAATGGCCTTGAGAAAAGCGATGGGGTCCAGGATTTTCTTGGTACCCAGGTAGAGAAAGAGCGCAGCCAGCACGAGTCGCAGGAGCAACAACGGAATCCCGGTCTGATCAATTCGTTGAATGATACCCGGACGCTGCGTGATCATTCATCTGACTCCTCGGACGAAGTGTCGGAGGAATCATCAGCCGACGAAGAGTCCGCTTCACTGGAATCTGCGGCTGACGACGTCTCTTCGGAAGCAGGATTTCCAGAGCCTATTTCCTTCGGATACCCCCGCTTCGACCACTCAGCCCAGCCCTCGTCAAAAAGCAGGAGCGATTCGTATGGAATGTCTGATTCGAAAAGGTCCTTACAGACCAGGCCGCTGTCTTCGCAGTCGCCGCCGTTGCAATAGACGATTACCTTCGCGGCACCTTTCACTTGCTCCAAGGTTCGATCAAGGTACTTCGTGAGAAAGTAATGATCGCACTGGACAGCCCCAGGAATGTGACCCTCCGCAAATCGTTCGTCGCTCCGAGCGTCGACAAAAACATAAAGACCTGATTCCCTCTTTGGATCGTTGTAGAGTTCATACGCCTCGGTCGCGTTGATCGCGACAAACCCGTGCACTTTCCGAACGCCCGTGGTGTCTCCTGTGGACTTGTTTGCATCGTGTACGGTGGTTGAGTTGCCGGCGTCCGATGGGGTCTTCGCAACATTCCCCTTATCAGTAGGCACGTCGATCTTGAGATCAAAATAGTTCTGCGTGGGCTTGATCGTCTTCGCCCGCGCGGCGTTGACAGAAAAGCCAACCACGCTGCCAATCAGCACCAGGCAGATGAACTCGAAAACTGTCCGCCCAAATCGCCGCATCTAGTTAACCTGCAAATCGTGAAAACAACGACCACCTGCTACGAATGATTGCATTTGTTCCACGCTCGATCAACCTTGGGCCAATCCATCGTTGCGCGAGCGTGACAGCCATGCAGACCGTACCGGAAAAATGCCCAGACATGCACGAATTATCTGCTTCGCAATAGGGCCAATCGATTATCTTCCCAGCATCGCTTGAGCGAGTGTTCGGTGGGCAACTCCAGCGTAACAGTCGGGATGCCCCGTTCGATGCCCGCCCATGTCCCAAAACTCCCCGGCGTGGGATAACCGATCGAGCTGGTCACGGGGTACTTGTTATGCCGACTCATGCGCTGTGCATGGCGTTTGGCAGGACCATCAAAGTTATTGCAGAAGCGACCACCGCTGATCGAATGAATGGTGATGATCAACGACGGCGCGAAGCGCTCAATCACATCGATCACGCACCTGGTTTCCGGCTCACTCGCGGCCTTTGGTCCGCCGAACATGCGACTTCGAGGGTTGCCAAGTTCCCAGTTGCTCGCCGGAAAGTTGCGATTGATGTCCACTTTTCTTGCGTTACGACGTGAGCGGATCTCGTAACCGTCGGGATTCACGATCGGAACGATGATCCAATTGCGGCCTTGGCGCGCCGCGTAATCACCAGCGAGGGCCACACCAAGTTTCTGTGCGATCGCAACAGATTTTGGCTCATCGCCGTGAAATCCACCAAAGATCAGAATTGAATCGCGCTGACCACTTATATACGTGTAAGCATGAATGGGTTGACGGCGCACAGACTTACCGCACGTGATGCGTTCGGGAACTTGTGGCACGGTGGCGACTGTCGTCCTAGTGGTCTGTTTCACTCGAAAATTCGGGTGAAAGTGTGCCACTGCTCTGTGAGCAGTGCGTTCACTCGTTGTGTGACCCGCTGATTCAAATACCTTGGGGAACTAGTTCGAACCGGCCGCAACCATCGGCGCCGGTTTCATCAAACGAGTCACCCGATGACCTTTGGCGCGAGTCTTAACCGGCTCGACCGCAGCCGCGCGAGGAATCATGTCGGCTGAACTCTCAAAGAACGAACCCAGGTTGCGAATCTTTTCCTGCCGCTTTCGTAAGAGAACATCGACCGGCAGATTACGAAGTCGATCAAGAGTTCCCACGATGTAGCGCTCGAGGCTGGCCGCCGCACTTTCCGGATCGCGATGTGCCCCGCCCAATGGCTCCGGCACCACGTCGTCAATCAATCCCAATTTCAAAAGCTCGCGCGATGTAATCCGAAGCGCCTCAGCCGCATGCTTGCGCCGCTCATTCGTCTTCCAAAGAATGGCAGCACAGCCCTCCGGCGAGATGACCGAATAGAACGCGTTTTGCAGCATGGCGATTCGATCGCCTACGCCGATGCCCAACGCCCCACCGCTGCCGCCCTCTCCGATGATCGCACAGATGATCGGCGTACGCAGTCGGGACATTTCCATAAGGTTGACCGCGATCGAATACGCGATGCCTCTCGCCTCGGCCCCGATGCCCGGATAGGCACCCTGCGTGTCAATTAGACTGACCACCGGCAGGTGGTACTTCTCGGCCAGCTTCATCATCCGCAGGGCTTTGCGATAGCCTTCCGGATGGGCACAGCCGAAGTTGCATGAGATTCGCTCCTTGACGTCCTTACCCTTGTTGTGGCCGATAAACGCCACCTTGTGCCCCCCGATCCGGGCGAAACCAGTGACAATCGCCCGGTCATCGCTGTAGATACGGTCGCCGTGGAGCTCACAGAAATCGCGGAACGCGAGCTGGAGGTAATCCGTCGATAGCGGCCGTTTGGGGTGGCGGGCGACCTGCACGGTCTCCCACGGGGTCAGGGAGGAATAAAGCCTCTTGAGAGTCGCCTTGAAGCGATCCCGCTGCTGTCTGATGTCGGCTGATAGGTCTCGACCCGATGCCTGGTGCTCTCGCTCCATCTCATCGATGTCGAATTGGATTCGCTGTAATGGCTTCTCGAATTCGAGAAGCCCGTTCACACTCGCTGCGGACCCATTGGCCGACGAGCTCGTCGGTTCATTGCTCATAGTTTTATAAGCCCTTTGCGGGCTCCTTTTCATTAGGCCGGATTCCCGCGCCATTGGTCTCCGAACCCGATAACTAAAGTATCGGCTGCCTGAAAATTAGCAAGCAGTTTACTTTGTCGGAAGATTGTCCCATGGCGACCGTTTTCCGGGATTAGGTTAACTGTAAGTACCTTTATCGTTTTAAGTTACGAAATTGCTTCGAAACGTCGCGGCACGGGGATTACGCGACAAAAATCGACCCTGTCCGCACAAATTTACTCTCCGTTCAGGGTCACCAACTGGGACCGTACCCGCTCATTGGACCCGAATACTACGTACACGTCGGGGGCAGGGTTGGATGCATTCATGACATATTCAATGGGTCTTGGTTTGGCAGATTTGTTGATGACACCTCTGATTCATCGGAGATTGAATCAAGAAGCGCAGCATCTGCGCTGTGACCGGTCTTTTCGATTGGACTTAGGTTCTAGGTTAGGCTGTGGTCGTTGTCAGAAGCTTGTTGATGGAATCCACCAGACGGTCCATCCGGAATGGTTTGTTGAGGTAACCGTCCACGCCAAGGCTCTCAGCCCAAAGTTGGTGACGCTTTCCCTCATTGCCCGTAATCATGATCACGAACGGCTTTTGACCCTTTTTCTTGGATGGACCCTTTAGTTTTTCAAGCACCAGGAAGCCGCTTCGCTTGGGGAGCATCGCGTCGAGAACTACCAAGTCGGGGTCGTGTTCCGCAGCTGCTTCGATCGCCGCGTTGCCGTCTGAGGCCGTCGTAAGAGTCGCGCCCGAATCGTTCAGCACCGCCATCAGCGCGGTGACCATGTCTGGATCATCTTCCACAATGAGTATTGTCTTGCCGTCTAGCTGACCCGCCACGTTCGTAGCCTCCGAGTTTTCAGGTTTGAAATTGGTTTAAGGGTGTCGTGAAGGGGCCCCGACCTCTTCATGCAAACCGTGTGACCCTTCCAACAGTATAGTACTCGAAATTATGAGGAGCAAGGAAAGCTGCCTCGTTCGCCGTTTGATCGATAGTCCGGCACAACTCAACCCAAAAGTAACCAATCAAATGCTTGTGGCGGATACGCTCCTTCAGGTGTTTTCGCTCCCGAAAAGTCGTTCAAGCTGTCCGCGAAGTCTATGAATTCGCTGCTGGCAAAATCGCGCGACGAAACGCAACCTTGGCCGACGTCAGCAGCAGCAACCCCAAGATGACGATGCCCCATTCGCTGATGGTCGGAATTGCGCCGGCTGAATCGCAATCATCAGGAGTACCGTTGCCGTTGGCGTCGACTAGGTCGTCGCCACCCGGGCAAACGTCGTAGCAATTCGCAACTGTATCGCCATCAGTGTCGACATCCGACACACCGCAACCACAGACGCCCGGCTGGATCTTGTTCGCATCGTTCGGGCAGCCGTCGTTGCAATTCGGCGTGCCGTCGAAGTCATTGTCAGTGTCGGCGACTCCGCAACCGCAAGCCCCAATAGTCAACTTAGCTGGATCATTCGGGCATCCGTCGCAGACGTCCGGAAGTGCATCACCATCGGCGTTCGGCTCGCAGTCGTCAGGTACCCGATTGAAGTTGCAGTCGTTCGGCGCGGGGCCGAGGATCTCGCGAACCAACACGTCGTCGATCGCAATGCTGTCGCCGTTCTCGCCAAAATAACGGAATGCGACTCGGAAGCTGCCGCCGGACAGCAGCGGCGTCAGGTCCCACGTACCCTCGTTCCAGTCGTACGGATCAACTGCCGTTGACCAGACTTCGCGAAGGCTGCCGACAAAAATATCGTCCCCGCCGCCTAGAGCACCGATCACCAGCAGAATCTCCACGTCAATCGCGTCGCAGAATGCCCCGGAACAACCGTCTGTCCAAAGCGTGAGTGACGCGACACTCGTATTGATAACCGGCGAAATCAGGTAATCGTCGCAGTTTCCGAAGTTAGCCCAGTGCACAGCCGAAGGCGCCGCGTTTTGTCCGTCAAAAATGTCCGCAGACCACCCAGCGAAATCGCAGGAACCGACCGTCACGTGCTCCCACCCGGCAGGAGGAAAGTTGTCCGAACTGATGGTGTCAAAGGTCTCGTCGAGGAATACGTTGGCGACAATGTCGCCGAGCTGACACTCGTCCGGAACGGTGTCCGGCTGGCAGTCGTTGCTTTCACCACCGGCGATTTCGCATTCGTCAGGAACGCCGTTGCCCTGGCAGTCCGAACTGACCGCTCCATTGCCGTCCGGATCGCCCGGATTCAGATCGCATTCGTCGGGAAAATCGTTTTCGTTGCAGTCCGGAAACTCGCAGTGGTCCGGCGTGCCGTTCGCGTTGCAGTCGGTCGCCACGACCCCGTCACCGTCCGGATCTGTAGGATTTAGGTCGCAGTCATCCGGAACGCCGTCAAAGTCGCAGTCTATTTCTGGCCAGCATTCATCCGGAAGGCCATTGCCGTTGCAGTCCGCGCTAACTGACCCGTTGCCGTCCGGGTCTGCCGGGTTGACGTCGCAGTCATCCGGAACATTATTGAAGTTGCAGTCTGCCTCGCACTCATCTGGAGTGCTGTTGTTGTTGCAGTCGGTGCTGACCTCGCCGTTGCCGTCTGGATCGGCGGCATCGATGTCGCAGCCGTCGGGGACGTTATTCAAGTTGCAGTCCGGCTCTTCAAAGTCATCGGCAATTCCGTTGTTGTTGCAGTCGGCATCACACGCCGGGAAGAACGCGGGCGTCGTCGGAGGACCGGTCCAAACCTGCTTGAAATTGCTCCAGTCTGCGCAATCGACGTCACCATCGCCATCGCAATCCGCTCGGTCACACGTCAAAGGGTTGAACGCGGAGTAGCAAGCGTGCCACGCCGTTTCATCGTTGGCATCGTTGTCGCTATCGCCATCGAAATCACCACAAGGATGCAACGAAACAACCCAGGCTATGGTGTTGAAGGACGGGTCTACCCCTTGCCCGACAATCGTCTGACCGTCTGGCGTAATTCCTAGCGCCGTGACGAGTTGATATCCGCTAAGGCCCGACAATCCAGCGTCTAGAAGCACTTGCTTCAGCGACCGCATGCCTTCTGTCTCGGTCCAAATGAATGCTTCCAGCGAGCCAAACGGACCAAACGTCCCGCTCACACCGACCACGATGCCGTTGTCCGACACGGCGTTTCCCAAGCTTCGTTCATCCCATGGGTTGATGGTGCCAAGATACGTCACCATGTCGCCCGTCGTCTGATACCGGAAAGCCCGCTCCGAGAATTCAAGTGGCGGAATAGCTGCGCCCACAATCACCGAACCATCCGTCGTCGATGCCGTAGCCTCACCACAGGTCTCCGCGCCCAGGAACAACTCAGGGACATTCGGCGCTTGCCACTTCACCGGACGCCGGCACCCATTGATGGGGTGCTCATAAAATCCGAAGATGGCCGAACCGTCGCGCGCAATCGCTGAGGCGCGGCTGCTGAAGCCGCCACCCGGACCACCCAACGAAACAACCCCGCCTCCAGCAGTCCACTCAAAGCCGGACGCAATGCATCCGTCCCACGACAGTCCGACAACCTTCGAGCAGTCTCCGGAAATGTCCCAAGCCGTCGCAAGCGAGGTGTCACAACCAGTCGCGCCCGCTACGCCACCGAGATAGGTGATCGTACCGGTTCCGGTGTCTACCAGGATCGGCTCCGCCAACCCCGAGCCGGGATTGATGGCCGCGGACACGACCGTCGACGCATCATCACAGACACCTGCTGTAAAGGTATTGAACCAATCCGGTGAAGTAAGAAGCTGCGTTCCCGTGGCTGCTGACCAAATCCACAACGAGCCATTAGATGTGCCAACGACATGCTGGCCATCGGGAGTGACGTCAAAGGCCGCCACGGCAGCCACGTCTAGATCGGGAATCACAGTGAACGACTCCGCCATAGTAACCATTGGCAGAACGAACATTAGCCCTGTCACAATTGAAACGTTTACCCAAGCTCGCATTTCTTCTGGCCCCTGAACCACCGATGTATTCCAGTGTGACTCCTGCTACACGCTCACAGGACAACCGGGCATTCTAATCGGAGCAACACTGATATCAAAACTTCTTCACTTGCGATCTTGCGACAATAGCTAAATGCACTCTTTTGCGAGCACCCTACGGATGGCTACGGGATAGGCCTCGCATTCTGCCTGGAAAACGCGAGCAGCAAGCAAATCGGGCGTATCCCCCGTAAGGACCGGAACAATACGTTGCATGATGATGTTCCCTCGGTCGTACTCGTTGTTGCAATAGTGCACCGTGCAACCGGAAGTTGTAGCCCCCGATTTCAAAACGGCCGCATGTACGTGTTCGCCGTACATGCCTTGTCCGCCGTGCAGCGGGAGCAGTGCAGGGTGAATGTTCAACACACGACCTGCGAACTTCGGCGGTATCCTCCACAACGAGAGGAAGCCGCACATGCAGACGAGGTCGACCTCGTTCAAGATCGCAGTAATCGCTGCACTGAAGTCGTCGGATGACAGCTTCTTTCGTTCAACCACTTCAACTCGAAGACCACGTTCGCGCAATCGTGGCACCCCAGTTGCACTTTCGCGCGAACTAATCACGATCGCGATCTCCGCGTTCAATTCACCTCGCGTGATGTACTCGTGAATGTTGATCGCAGTTCGGCCACCACCGGAAATCAGCAGGCCGAGTCGTGGTCGCGCCGCGCTCATTGCTTCGTGACCTCGGCCGATTCAACCATAAATGCGTTGCCGCCCGCGGTCGCCGATACGGGCGATGTTTGACCGAACAGATTGATCCGCGTCCACGCCCTTCCGTGCCAACGGAACCAAAGAAAGATGCTGACGACAATGATCAGGCTCGACGCCATCGCCCACGGACCGACGCTGCCCCATTGCGGATAGTAAGTCGCAAGCAGCCAACCGCCGCCCACGATGATCAGCCAATGTGTGACAATGAAGAAAATGGACGGCACCAGCGTATCGCCCGCGCCGCGAAGCGCACCGCTGTACGTCAACCCGATCGCGTCGAACAACTGAAAAATCGCAGAGAAAATCATGATGGCCGCACCGATCTGAATGACTTCGGGATCGTCGCTCATGAAACCGATCAATTGTTTTCTAAACACGATCCAGATCACGGCCAGCGTACCCATGTAAGCAAGCGTGAGCATGGTGGCGAAGCGAGTCTCGCGAATGGCTCGGTCGAAATCGCGGGCGCCGATCGACCTCCCCACCAGCGCCGATACCGCCCTGCCGACTCCTGCGCAAGGCATGAACGCAATTCGCAGATATTGCCAGGCGGCGTTGTTGGCGATCAGGTGCTTTTCACCGAAAAAGCGACCGATCAGGACAGTCACGAAGATCGCCCACACCATGACCTCGGCGCAGCCCTGAATGCCGAACGGCGTGCCGACGCGAAATAGCTTGGTCATGCGCTCTTTTGAAAACGCCAGCGTATTTCGGCTGTCGTATTGCTGATGATAACGGGCCGAGCACATCGTAAGTGCGAGTCGGACGAATCGATAACTCACCGCAATAAGAGTAGCTGTGATGGCACCGGCAATTCCCATCGCCGGAAAACCGAACTTTCCATAGATCAACACCCACGCCACAGCCACGTTGATGACGTTTGATTCCAGCGCGGTCCACATTCCGATCGCAGGTTTGTGGATGCCCGTGAAGAACCCGACCAAACCCTCGGCTGCGATCGTGGGAAACACGGTTAGGATCGCGATGCGCAGGTACGACACTTCCAGCGCCTGCACTTCAGGACTATGCCCGATTTTCGCGACAAGCTGAGGGAGAAACGGAATAAACAACAGTGCAATCGCGCCGAACACGGCGGCCACGTACACCGATTGCCACGCGTACGCGCTGCACTCGCGGTGGTCCTTTCGACCAAGCGCCTGCGCGACAAACGTGTTAACCATCATCGCTATGCAGAACCCCACGACCATGTACGACCACATGATCATTTGAGCGGGCAGGATGGCAGCCAGGACCGATCCCGAATCGAGATACTTGAGCATTACGAAGTCGGCTACGTCCATGAACCCGCGCGAGCTGGTGATGATGACTGTGGGAAGCGTCTGCGCGATGATGGCGCGCAACTCCTCCCGACGACGTTTCTTCTCGTCCAGTTCAAGACCCAATGGCGCAAGCTCAATCATGTCCGAAAGCAAACTCCGCGGGCTTTTTCTAAGGAAAACCCCTGAAGGTAGTTACCCTGAATCGGCGCGCCCGACAAGCGAGCAAGCACCTTGCACAAGCGTCACGACAAGAATCGACTCAAGATTGATACGGTGTGCGATCAAATGTGGACATGTGAACTGCCGCTCGTTCACCTAAGCGGGTCGGGGTGGGTTCGCACCGGCCTTCGCACCCGAATCAGAAGTGGTAAACAGGTTGCGAATTCGTTTAGCTTCACCGGAAACTACCAACACCATCACCCATACGAAAACCGCGGCGACAAACGAAGCAGTGATCTGGCTGGTCAGTACTTTCTGCAACTCATTCAGAAAATGAAGCCAGAAAGGTGACGTCACATATTGAGCATACTGCTTTGATTCGGTGACCTTCACAACCGTGAACTCGGTCCTAAGAAAAACATAAATGCGAAACGCGATGAAGAGGTTGGCCGGTATCAGCGCGAAAAAGCCTAACAGTAGTCGACGCCTCCACAGAATCGGGGTCGCAAGGAAAAGAACCAGCACGAGCGCCGTCGGATAATAACCCACGATTTGGCTGCTCGTGCGAATGAAACCATACGAACCGCGTGCATCGCGCGCGCCGAGCACAATCAGCGAGTCAGCTTCTTCGGTGGCTTTGCGGAGTCGTGCGACTCTCTCAACCGCATCCTGCGGAACGCACCCTGCTTCGGTGTTCTTGGCAGCACAAAACCTGGTGAACCCGTCTTCCCCCATCGATTTGAAAGTCGAATTAGCCGCTGTACGAAACAGGTTGCCGTAAGACTCATAAACCCGCTTCGGGGGAAGTAGGAAGAAAACAATCGCGAAAAACGCAAACCAGAGCGTGAACCGAAGTATGAAACTAAGCGGATGCATGCGCCGTTACCCGCCGCAATACTTGTGAAGCCCATGCAAAATAGAAAACAATGGCGAGGAATATAAAAATGACCTGCCATACTTCCAGGTGCATCGTGTCGAACGCCTTGCGCCAGTGAACGCCGATCCAATACAAACTGACGACACGGACAAAGTTCAAAACAATCAGCGAAACCGACCCAGCCAACACTCCGATCACGCGTGCGATAATCGACACCGGCGATGCGAGAACTGCGGCGCAAAACAGCGCGAGCGGCTCCACGGCATCGCAACCTCGCGCCACTTCAATCGAAAACTTCGGCGGCTTGTTGCCGGAAATGTGCGTGCCTTTGACCGTCACATCTTCACCGATAAGGTTGAGAATGACACCGGCTGCACTACTGTTTGCTTCGAGGAATCTGGGAAAGACGGTTTGCCGCGCGTAGTCGCGCGTAGCAAGAATGTAGAACACTAAGATCCAGAGTCCGAAAAAGAACAGGAATCGAAAGTATCGATCGTCCTTTAGATGGCGCCACCTGCTGGGCGGCTTGGCCGGATGTCCGGCGTTCGCACCAACAGAGGCAGCCGGCGATCCGGTCTTCTCAACTCGCTTATTCTTTGATGACACGAATCGCTGCCATCCCGCCCCTTAAGGACACCTGACCCAGAATTCAGAACCCTTCCCCAACCTGCAAACGCACATGAACAGACGTAGCCTCTAATCTACCAATCCGGATGGGCATCGGAAACAACTACTTCACTCAAATTGTGTGTCGACGGGCGCAATCAATGTCGCCTCTAAGGCCTTACATCGCATTAGCTTACGTAGTTGTGCCGATGAGTTTCGGCTTATCGGAAGTTCGCTCTGGGTCAACGCGAAGCTCTGGACCGGACCTTTATCATGGATGTGGCGGCCACGAAGTGTCTTGCGTTTAGGGCACTTAATATTCAAACGTATAGCGCGCTAAGTGTTTCCCCCCTTGGCAACGGGGGATTGAAGAGGCGTCTGGCGACATACAAAACTGTCAATCGCCCTTGAATCTAGTAGTTCATTCCATTTGCGCTGGCCGATCGGCTGTCAAATTCATTCCGCCGCTTGGCCGGTGCGTTTCGTGTTTGCACCTGATTCTTCAAATGCAACTGTCCGCCTATCTCAGCAAAAAACAACGCCGCCCGAGATTCTTTTGGAATCACGGGCGGCTGTCTTGTGTGGACTCATCTTGCGGAGTCGTGCAGGTAACTACTCCTCGGACACCATCCACAGATGCGCCAGATAGGCGAAGAGGGTTACGTTGATCTATCCGATTCGGGTCTTTTGCAAAACTCAAACCGGCCTGTCATCTCCGCAATCCCCACCGGGGCAGCCGTCTTTCGACGGCTGCCCGGCAAAGATAATTAACCATTACGCGCCCATGTAAACATCGCGGCGCGTGCCGAAGTAAATCTTACCGGCGGCAAGGAGCAGCAACGCCATGATGACGATGCCCCACTCACTGACGGTTGGGATGGTACCGGCCGAATCGCAATCATCCGGAGTACCGTTACCGTTGTTGTCGACGAGGTCGTCGCCACCCGGGCAAACATCGTTGCAATCCGCAACGGTATCACCATCGGTGTCGACATCCGACACGCCGCAACCACAGGTACCCGGCAGTTGCTTGTTCGGATCGGTCGGGCAACCGTCGTTACAATTCGGGAAGCCGTCCAGATCGGTGTCTGTGTCAGGCGTACCGCAACCGCAGATACCCGGAGCAAGCTTATTCGGATCGGTGTCGCAGGTTTCGTTGCAATCCGGCTGTGAGTCGCCGTCAGTGTTGGTGTCGGCTACGCCGCAACCGCAAAGACCCGGCTCAAGCTTATTCGGATCGTTATCGCAGTTGTCGATGCAATCCGGCTGTGAGTCGCCGTCAGTGTTGGTGTCGGCTACACCGCAACCACACAGACCCGGCTCAAGCTTATTCGGATCGTTATCGCAGTTGTCGATGCAATCCGGCTGCGAGTCGCCGTCGGTGTTGGTGTCAGCCACATTGCAACCGCAAAGACCCGGTGCCAACTTTGCAGGATCATCCGGGCAACCGTCGCAGGCATCGCCCGCGCTGTCGCCGTCAGCATTTTCCTGGCCTGGATTCGCTGCATTCGGGCAGTTGTCGCATTCATCACCGAGACCGTCGCCGTCAGCGTCGATCTGAGCCGGATTGAACACATTTGGACAGTTGTCGCCACAAGCGGCGTCAATACCGTCCGGGAACGGAAGGTCAGCATCGCCGCCGCACGCAGCACCTGACGGAACGCCGCCCGAAGCCGCACAGCATGCTTCAGCCACCTCGGCGCAAGTGCCGGCGAAGCAGCACGCAACGAGGTTGCCGCAAGTGCTTCCAATACCAGCAAACAGACCAGTGCAGGCCGCTTCATTTACAGGTTCGGTGCAAACCAGATTGATGTCACAGCAGGCGCCAATGGCGTTTTCCGAGCATGGGCACTCGATGTTGACTTCATACTGGCCACGATCCGTCGCACTCCACGAACCGACCGAGAAGAAATAGGTCTCGCCAACAGTGAGACCCGACATGCAACCGGTGTTGGACAAGAAGTCCGTACCTGAAATGTCGTCACTGCAGCCGACGCTGACGGGGTCGCCGCATGCGTCAAACACAATGATCTGTGAATCGACTGGACCGCCTACCACTGAATCAGTAAAGATTCGTGCGTTGTCATACGTTGCGACGAAGCTGTACCAGCGGTGACCGAAGCCGGCGCTGAACAAGCAGCCCTCGGGATCCGTCGCTGCGTTCACTACACCGGTGTTATCCGAAATGAAAACGGAGTCGCACTGAACGGGAACTGAACAGTCGCAGGACTCGTTACCAGCGAGATTGTTCTCGCAGTTGTTCAAGCAAGCATCGCAATTGTTCGAGTTTCCATCATCGCACTCTTCGGGGCCTTCCTGAATACCGTTACCGCATACGAACGAAACACAGGTAATGTCGAGAGTGTAGGCGGCTGTTGCACCACCCCAACCCGAAACGCGAATCTTATAATCAACGCCGCTGGCTGTAAGGAACGAAACTTCTGAATTGAAGTTGGCAGGGAAGTTAATGTCGTCATCACAGGCGACTTCCAATCCCGCGCAACCGTCAAAAACTGCAAGAACCGTATCCTCGCCATCTGCACTGCCGTCGGTTGAAATGGTCAAACCACCATCGCAGGTCGAGGTATAGCAATACCAATCAGCGTCGTCATTCGGATCGCCGCAGCTTGGATATGGTGCTTCATTCGGACCAGTCGACGGACCACCCGCGGCCAAACCCGAAGCAACGCCAACACCGTCTGCAACACTGTCGCAGAACGCGCAAACCGAACCGTCGCCTGCGCCAGTCACGGCCCAAAGCGACGTATAACCAGCAGCAACGGTCGGGATAAACGGACCCCACGGTGGCGGAACGCCGCCGCCCGGCGGGCTGTAATAAACGCCGTCATCACTCGAACCGACAGCTTCGGCTCCACCATTCTTGGCGGCCCACGTCGAAATAACCGCGGGCGGTCCAACGACTTCGAGGTGCGAGCTGGTCATGACCATCCAAATCTTGCCTGGAAGTATGATGCCAGGAGCTATTTTCTGCTCATGGAACCCGCAGCCAATGAAACCGGACGCGCCGAGGTCACCATTCGTCGATCCAGCCTGAGAACCAGCCGTGCCGATGATTGGGGCAAGCGGGGCGCTCGGTGGACCAGCAGCATCATCAGTCCACAATTCGGTGCTCACGGTATACGGTGCACAGTTACCGCACGTAGCAAAAAGATAGGTGCGCAATTCATAACCCGCACCAATCAAAGTTGCTTCGTCCGCGAGATAGATTCGACCGTTAGCGCGATTCAAACGGAGACCGCCCGAGTTGAACGCACCGGCGTCGAAAAGTGTTGTCCCTGGCAACGTAGCCACGCTGCCGCCTGGCAACATTTGCGTCGGCATGGTTTCCGGCTGCTCAGTCAAAATGACTGGCGTTGTCGGAACTTGAGCTGGCGAAGCCACTTCAACCGGCTTCACCTGTGCAAATGCGGTACACGTACAAAGTGCAACCGCGAGAATACTCTTGAAAATCCTATTCATCTTTCTAAATCCTCCATCCCTCAAAACTGTGGGAGAAAAATAATAACGACTAACAATCAGCTTTGATTCGACCGCTAGGGAACATGGGGTTTTCAGCTTCATCCTCTGCGGCCAACCCGAAACAACTTTGTCTCAGGCGAGGACCGGAGGTGCGCGCGGATGGCTTGGGACGAGGTAACGAATGATTGTCGCAATCCACCGGGAGAGGTGGATACACTGACCTGAATCGCCCGCCGCAATCAATCGGCGGGATCGGGGCGGCGATGCACAGACAACATCTGTCACCGCGCCGAGAATGGTTGCACACACAAACGCAACCAAAAACGCAACCACGATGCAGCCGCCGGTTTTGCCGACCAACAGCAGCACGAGATTGTCAATCTGAACAGAAGCAATGAGTCCGTAACGCAGGTTGATCGGCGCGAGCGCGAACTCGACCGCCGCCCAACCCAGACCAAGAATCAACGGATCGAACCCGCGACGCGTCGTCGCGTGCGCGCCGAACCAAGCGTACAACGCAGGCACCAGCGTCAATAACAGGCATGAAAGCAAAGTCGGTTCAAAACCTGACCCGCCCGAAACGGCACTGTAAGCGTAAATACTGAAACCCCAGATCGCGCCGCAAACGGCTGCGAACGACGGCTTCAGAAAACGAATCGCAATGAATACCGGAATCAGCGCGAACCAGCTAAGCCAAGTGTGCGCATGAACAGAAACCGATTCACCGGTGAGCACGCCGGCTGCGATGAGGGATGCAAGTAATGCAGAAGCCTTCGCGAAATTGCCACTCGATGGCACTTTCGCCATTGCTTCCACTCTTGCCAAACGGTGTGTAGGACACTTCACCATGAAACGCCGCGACTCCACCTTCCGCTTCCCTGCGGGTTCCACACACAATCACACGAGTTCACACTCAGTCGCACTGAAATGCCAACGCGCGTTTTCGCAATATGGGAACTTGCCTTTTCGAACCTCCTGACGACGCATCTATCCGATAATGACTGACCCGATAATAGATGCCAGTATAGCTAACGCGGATTTCGAGTGTCAAGCTGGTAATAAAGTTTCACCAAGTCGGACTTAACTCAAACTACCGCAGATTACCGGCTCGCCCGTTACGCGATGTGCTATCGATTTGTGCATTTGCGCCAACTTCCACACAATGCGAAAACTCTTCCCATTTTCACGCAGTTTGAAGACCCCCGCTTTGAACTAGGCCAGCACGCGTCCAACTTCTGCACCTACAATCCCTCAAGGAGGGAAGCAGAATGGGTGCAATCAGTGATGAAAAACGCGCAGACCGCCAGCCTTCGTTGAATTCGACTCACCACCGGGTCATTTCCTATCGCGAAATTCTGGAACAACTGGCGACCGATGAACTTCGCGCCGGGCGTCTAACCCGTCGAAACTACGCGCGGTTCATTCAGATGGCCAAGGAGTACAGGTTCACCGCGGCTGAAGCAGAGGACATGATCGAGTCGAGCCGTGAACGACTTGTTCGCGAAGGTCTGGAACTGTCGGACTTTGACAATCTTGAAAGCAATTCGTCCGCCGGACGATCGCGACTCGTTACCGTTGCGATTGTTCTGCTATTTATTCAAGGTTTATGGTGGTTGCTGTTTTGATTGGGCTGAAAGCGAGTGACTAGTTTCACCCGAGAATACAGGTCGCCGAGTGCCTATGCGTGTGCAACTGCTCTGTGAGCAGTGCGTTACCTCATCGGGTGACATACAAGTTCAATTGAATGGAGGCACTAACTCGGAAGGCAAAAACTCGTGTCCAAAGCGGTACTAACCAATTAGGAAGCTCGAACCGCTCGCTTCGATTCCGATTGGGCCACCTTGGTGACCAGTCGTCGATGGGCCCCGACGAGATCCTTGCAGATCAATTCCATGCGTCGATTCAGATCGCGTCGCTCCCGAATCACGCGGCGAACCAGGTCGCGCATCTTGCGGTACTTGGCCGCATGCAGTCGTCGAACCTCTGATCCGTGCAACACGCGTTCGATCGCATCCATCAAATCGGTAATCGGGAACGGCTTGATATAGACATCGCGAATCCCATTGCGCATAGCCTCAACTACCTGCTCTGAAGTCGGCTCATTGGCGAGCAGGATAATCGGCCCAGCGCCCAGCGCGCTGATGTACTCCGCGAGGCGCAATCCATCACAGGTGGGCAATTCCAGTTCGGTGACGATCACATGGTGTCGCTCGACAGCCGCCACATCGAGGCAGGCCTCGGCGTCCGCCACGCAAGTAATCTGGCAATCAAATCGACGCTCGATCGCATCGACCATCATTTCGAGAATGGTGGAGTCTGGTTCGACCAAGAGAATCTTCGTTTCGCGCCGATGCTTCACGAAACACCTCGCGTATCAAGTATTGAATTCTCCCCCCTTGGCAAGGGGGGACAAAGGGGGGTCTGGCCTGGCAGTTGGCGGTTTCTAGAACTAGCTGGTCGCAACCTGATCGGTGGGTTGAGCGGGCAATTCAACAATGACCGTCGTCCCGACGTTTGGCGTCGAGTCGAGCAGCAACCGCCCGCCGTTAATCTCTGTATATCGGTACGCACGAGAAAGCCCTAATCCTCTGCCGCGACCCGCCGGACGACTCGAAAAGAACGGGTCGATCGCATGCTCCAACACGTTGGGCGTCATTCCCACGCCGTTGTCGGAAACCACGATCCGTGCCGTGTCATCGGACGTCAGCGAGGGAGAGTTGATTTCGACCATCCCTTTTTCCGGTGACACTGCTTTGGCAGCATTGGTAAGAATGGCGTCAAGAATTGCGCCCAGCTGATTCTCGTCGGCAAAGACCTTGGCATTGTCGTCAACGAGGCAAACCTTAATCTGATCCGGACGCAGGTTTTTCGAGGCAACGCAACGTTCAGCCGCTTGACTCACGATATCGGAAATGAAATGGTGCGCCGGCTTCGGCGGCTCGGGCCGAGCAAACTCCATCAGTTCGCTGGCGATGTTACTGGCTTTGTGTGCTTGCTCGACAATCGCGCTCAGTGACTTCGCAACATCCGGGTCCTTGCAGTCTTGTCGCAGCATCTGAGCGCGCGTTGAGATGACCGCCAGTGGATTGTTGATCTCGTGGGCAGCCCCCCCCGCCATCTCGCGGACCATCGAAACCGATCGTGTGCGAACCAGCGCAGTTTGCGCATGCCGCAGTCGTCGATGTGCTTCGACCAACTCTTCCGTCATGCGTTCGCTGCGATCGCGCATCTGCGCATGAGAGACCGCCAACCCAATCGCATGTGACAGCGCCTGACACTCGCGCGCGGCGTCGCGCAGCAACGGGTCCGGCTCCTTCTCCCTCGCAAAAACGACTGCCCCTGACTTCATGCTTTGCTGCGTGACATCCAGCGTCCAGAGCCGTTCTTCGCTGTTGGCTCCCTGCAATGTTCGCCAGAGATTTTGCGTCTCGCGATCCGCCCGCTCAGCCGTCACATTTCCCACAAAGTCGGAATGGCTCGAATCGCGCGGCAATGTACCTACCTGTTCAAGGCCAATCACAGATGAACTAACTCGTTCACCGTGGGCCGATGCGCTCCCCACGTGCAGCAGGCTCGCCTCTCGATCAACCACGTACGCAATCGCCTGCTCGCAAACCAGCGCTTCGCAAAAGCTCCGCGCCGCAGCCGCACACACATCCGCCGGCGTATTTTCCTGCGACAAACCTTGCGTAAAGCGATCAAGAATCTCGAAGCAAATGGATCGCACTTCGAGGCGGGCGTTGGCTGTCTGCATATCTGAATTGAGTCGCGAAAGCTCTTGATTCGCCTTAGCCAGTGACTCCGCACACAGCTTCGCGCTGGTCATGTCATCCAAGCCGACCAGATCGCAATACGGCTCCATGCGCTGCGGAATCTCAGCCATGATGCCTTCGAGTGTCGCCTGGTCGAGACCAAGTATTGTGAGTTCCGATGCATCCGCCTGATCAACGAATCCCGAAAAGCCGATGCGCTGCCCGCGAACCATTCGATCTGCCACATGAATAATCCGGACCAGATCGCCATGCGCCAGCGTCGATGGAAGCGCGTCCATCGGGTGATGGTGCAGCCACGCGCATTCCATGATGGAATCAGGCAATTTCCAGCGTGATGCGAGACGTTTTCCGGCTGTCGTGTGATCCAGTCCGAACAGCTCGCGCTCAACGTCGCAAATGCAGATTCGCTGTCGCTCAGCCCGCTCAGCCGCACGCGTGTAACTCTTCGGCAGACACGCACCGAGTGCGATCTTGCCAATGTCGTGCAAGAGTCCGCAAACAAACGCATCGCCCGAAAGTCGATTTCCTTTTGTCTTCTGTGCGATCAGTTCAGCCGTGCACGCAACCGCGAGGCTGTGCTTCCACAACTCGCGCCGCAGCGAGTTCATGTTGGGCGTTTCTTCGGTGGTGGTCAGCGTTTCATGAAGCTTGAGTGAAAGCACCGCATTACGCACCGCCCGGAATCCAAGCAGCGTAACAACCTTCGCAACGGTCAATCCGTCCGATCGAACGCCTTTGTCAGCCCGCTGTGCGAGCCGCAACAACCCAGCCGTCAACGACGCATCCGATTCGATAACACGGGTCACATCTTTGGCGGAAGATTCATCAGACGCGGTGAGCGATAACAATCTGGCTGCGACAGAAGGAAGGGTTGGCAGCTTGTCGAGCTGACTAAGGATGAGCTCAGCCCGCTCACGTGGTGCGGGTAGCTCAAACGGCAATGCCAAACGCGCGACGGTCAATGCCTTTGTCCTTCAGATAGGCGCCTTAAAGAGCGCGGAATACAAGCAAGCGTAACGAAGTAATCAATTCCGCACGACCGTCAGGTTCCCGGACCTAGGCCGCATTGGACGAACTTACCAACTGCACGATTCGATTAATGACCGCGTTAATGTCAAACGGTTTCTTGATGAACTCGTCCGCACCCGCAGCACGAAGTTCACGCACTTCATCCGGATCAGCCACGCCGCTGATCATGATGATCTTAATATGCTCATACGCCGGGTTCGCGCGGATCGTCCGGCAGACCGCATTACCATCCACGTCCGGCAATTTGAAGTCGAGCAGAATGACGTCGGGCCGGAACTGCTCGGTCACGATGCCTGCATCGAAGCCGGTGCCAGCGGTCCGCAATTCGAAGCGTCCGTCCCGCTCCAGCAGGTCCACGAACATCTCGATGATGGCCTCGTCGTCATCAACCACCAGCACGCGCTTTCGACCGGTTTCCAACTGGTCCAGCGGGATCTGGTTGGCCTTCATAAAGGAGATCAACGCGTCGCGCGGAATCCTGCGAAAGCGGGAACCCGGGACGCGAAAACCCTTCAGTTTGCCACTATCAAAACAACGGATGACGGTCTGCTGGCTGACCTTGCAAATAGCCGCCACTTCCCCCGTTGTGAACACGGTTTTTGTTCGATTATCACTCATTTCCCAGCCCCTATCCGATGACGCCCGAACCGTGTCGTGCGCCGAGCAAGTTTACCACTTCCCCCATATTTCCTATACGATACATCCGGCACATCTTTATGTCAATGGTTTAATCTCGGACCTTCTTTGGCAAGATGAATAGAATAAGATTAACAAACTCGGACCAAAAAGGGAACCCTATGTGAAATGAAATCTTATTCGGACGCAACTGATGAAGCAGACCGAAGTTGCTTGCGACGACCGGTAAGGTAGACCCAAAGCACCGTGATGTCCGCCGGACTGATGCCGCTGATTCGCCGAGCTTGGCCAAGCGTCCGAGGAGCCACTCGGGCAAATTTCTCGCGAGCTTCGCGACGCAGTTCGGACATGATCGAATAATCAACCCAATCAGGGATCGCCATCGATTCCAGTTTCCGGAACCGCTCGACCTGCTTCGACTGGCGATCCACATATCCGCTGTACTTCGCGTCGAGCATCAAGAGTCGCAAATCGTCAGCCGTGAAAACGATGTCAGTGTAGCCACGAAGCGAAGTTTCGATTTCAGCAGGATCAACGTCAGGCCGGCGCAGCCAGTTAGCCATCGGAACCCCGTTATGCCGGGCTTTGGCTGAAGCGTCCTTCAACGATTCGAGCCGATTCCTTTTCGACTCAAACCGCGACCAGCGATCGTCAGTCACAGTCCCGATTCGCCGCCCCAGTGGGGTCAGCCGCTGATCCGCATTGTCCGACCGGAGCAACAGGCGGTACTCCGCCCGCGAGGTAAACATCCGATACGGCTCGGTCGGCGGATGCGTAATCAAATCGTCGATCATCACCCCGATGTACGACTCGTCGCGACCCAGCACCACCGGCTCTTCGTTCTGCAACCGACGAACCGCGTTGATACCCGCGATGATCCCCTGCCCCGCAGCCTCTTCATACCCGCTCGTGCCGTTGATCTGTCCCGCGAGAAACAGACCGCCTACCAGCTTCGTTTCAAGCGAGCCGGTCGTCTGATGAGTCGGCACGAAGTCGTATTCGACCGCGTAGCCATGCTGAATGATCCGCGCATTTTCCAACCCCGGAATCTGCCGAATGAATGAATCCTGCACTTCCGCCGGAATCGACGTGCTGATGCCGTTGCAATAGACGCGCTCGTTATCGTACCCCTCGGGTTCTAGAAAAACCTGATGCCGCGTCTTGTCGGCAAAACGCACAACCTTGTCCTCGATGCTCGGACAATAGCGTGGCCCGGTCGATTGAATCTGGCCCGAATACATCGGCGCACGATGCAGATTCGCGCGGATCAGATCATGCACATCCTGATTCGTCCACGTCACCCAGCAATCGATCTGCCTCTGCGAAATCCGATCGTTCATGAACGAGAACGGGACCGGCTCCGCGTCGCCCGGCTGAACCTCGCACACCGAAAAATCAATCGAATCGCGATGCACACGCGGCGGCGTGCCGGTCTTCAAACGACCCAGCCCGAACCCCATTTCCACGAGCGACTTACTGAGCCCGACAGCGCTGGCTTCGCCGATTCGGCCACCTTCCGCCTGACACGTTCCGCAATGCATAATCGCGCGAAGGAACGTGCCCGTCGTGATAATCACCGCACCGGCCTGAAAACGCCGACCATCGGTAAGCGTCAAACCCGTAACGCGCTTCCGCACCCCCGCCACATTACGCGCGCCGTTCTGAAACGTGCTGTCGATCTTGCCATCAGAACCGCGACCGCAAGGGAGCGGCCTTGTTTCCGCACGAGCACCATCCTCGACGGCGTACTCAATCTGCTGTGCCGAGAATCCCTTCCCGGCACCATCAGAACCGCGACCGCTAGGGAGCGGCCTTGCTTCCGCAGTGGCACCATGTTGCTGTGTCGAGAATCCTTTCTCGGCACTCTCGGCGTATTCAATCCTCTCAACCGCCCCCTCAATAACCTCAAGATTGCGACTCTGCGAAATGAGTTCCTGCACGGCCTTTGGATAAAGATCGCGATCAGCCTGCGCCCGCGGTGCCCACACAGCCGGTCCCTTACTGCGATTCAACATGCGAAACTGAATGCCCGCGATGTCCGTCGCGAGACCCATCACGCCGCCGAGCGCATCCACCTCGCGTACCATCTGACCCTTGCCGATGCCGCCAATAGCCGGGTTGCAAGACATCCGACCAATAGCCGCGTGCTGCATGGTCACGAGCGCAGTAGAAGCCCCCATCCGCGCCGCCGCCCACGCAGCCTCCACGCCCGCATGCCCGCCGCCAATCACGATGACATCGTAAGACTTCAACAAACGGCTCCGAACGAATTCATGCTCCACATTGGAATTCATTTGAGCAGAACGTGCCAGTAGCGGTCAAGGAGGTGCTGTAGTTGATGCACGAAACGAGCAAGAGTTGGATGGATGCTCCGCACCCACCTTTTCTCAAGGCCCCGGCACTGCAAACGCTCGTTGCACAAACGCGAAGTCGGCCAGGTCGGCGTCGCCATCGGGTTCGATGTCGAAAAGACCGCAGCATGGGGTGGCGAATTCCACATCCGGCGCGGTGCGGCATTGAGTGTAGGCGAAGTAGTCATCTAGCGCGGTCAATCGATCGCCATTGAAGTCGCCGCGATACTCGCATTCGTCGGGCACGTCGTTTTCGTTGCAATCGAGACTCACGCCGTCAGCGATATCATTTTCGTCGGGGATTTCATTCCCATTGCAGTCATACGGGCCGATGCGCAGGTAATACACGTCGTGTTCGCCGTTAAATGTCGCAGCGTATGCGACGTTCGCTCCAAGATTGTCCGACCACATGTGATAGTAGTCGCCAAGCTTGGGGTTTGTGACTGGTCCGCCGAGCCAACTATCGAACATGGGACTGACCTGAATGTTGGGTGACCATGTGAGGCCGGCGTCGATCGAATACGAGTAATACAACTCGCACAGGTTTATCTGTTCAGAATGCCGCGTGTCATTCCACACAACATCGATGCGGCCGTTCGGCGCTACCGACATCATGGTAAACCACTGGTAGTGGCGAGGGTGATCGGGATCATCGTTGACGCGAAAAGGTGCACTCCAAGTTACGCCCCGGTCCGTGCTCCGGACGAAATAGACATTAGAGGGATCAAGTTGAGGTAAGTCCCTAAGGCATAATGAGAACAATGAGTACACAGTAGGTGAATCATCAGCGGGATCGTAGGCAATCCATGCTTGCCAATTAAGCCCGCCACCAGTATTTCCTCCTGAGCCGTCATCATAAACGCTCGGGTCGTAAATGGTCGATACGAAGTCGATTGTCGGAACGACAGATGCATCCCAAGCGTTTGAAGACCGTGCAACCCTGCCGTTATCGCCGACAAAATAAACGGTTCCGTTGGCCCCTACAGTTATTGTGCCAGCTAGGCTAACGGTTGGATGAGAAGCGACGGGGGGTGATGTTGTGATTCCGCCATCAGTTGAGCGGCGAAAGGCGCCATAGACCAGGAAATAGAGAAATCCGTCGCTGACCCCACCTGTTCGATCTACTGTGAACCACGGTTTGTCCCCATACCACGAAACGGTATGGGTCGGCCAAGATATCCCGCCATCTTGGGAATGGAAAAGATAGAAATTTAGACCGTCGTGTAGGCGTACGCTCAGGTAATAGAAGCGCCCTGAACTGTCAAAGCCAAGAACAGGATCACTCGCCCCTTGGTTAGGGCCTAGGACTCCCGGAAAAGTCCAAGTCCTTCCGGCGTCATGACTATAGCCCCAGCCCGCCTGTCGGAAATCGGATTGAACGGTGTCAAACTGCCGCCACCCGATGGCCATGCGCCTCGGATTCGTCGGATCAATTGCGATCGACGGTTCATTAGCCGCATCACCCGGAATGTTGCAGCCGAACTCATCGACGTTGACTTGCACGCTCTTGTACGGCCCCAGCACCACCGGCTCACACCGCACCTGCACACCCGGCGGAATCTCCCCCGATCGCGGCATCCACGGATCGCTCGGCGCTTCTTCGTGCGCAACCTCGCCCCCAAGCTCAACCGGCCCCGACCACGCGCGGTTTCCGTCCAAGAAACCCACCACAATCAATGCAAGAACCAACCACACCCCTGCCGATCGGTTTGAACGGACCCAGCGCATACAGCACCTCCGCCCATTCACCAGCAAGATCGAGACCACAAAGCCCCGCCACAGACCATCCAAACAATCTTTCTCCCCACCTATGCGCCTTGGCGTCTTTGCGCGAGACCACGAGTTCAAGATGTAGGGTGCTCTGCAATCACCTGCTTATTTGTCCGCAATCCTCACCGATCACCTGTGTTGTTATTGGGTGGCAATGAGTTTCACTTTGCAACATCAAAACCACCATCTCCATCGTTGCGATACGCGCCCCACACCGCCTCGGAAAATCCCTTTTGCGCGAAAAAAGAATTCTTCTACGAAATTCTTGATTTCCAGCGTCCCAGCCAACGAATTCGCTTGCGCCGCGCAAAACCGCGAACAAAAAACCCGATTTTCGGCGTCAAAATCAAGCATACGAAAACGCACGAAGATCCGCGCAGAAAAAAGGTGGGTTCGGAGAACCCACCCTACAACTGCGCCTTACATGAATTCATTTGCACCAGTGATGTGACACGACCCGTATTTCGGTTTGGGTGGCATGGCCAAGCGCAGCGCCGCCATGTAAGCACGAATCAGACGGGTGGCACGGTCAAGCCGCAGCTTGGCCGTGGAGAGCTACAATGAACGCTTCCTCTGCAACGGCCCACCATACTGGCTGTTTCAATCGATTAGAACGGTTCGAAAATCGTTCGATCTCCACCAGCCAGCGGAGCCAGCACAACCTTGCGCTCTGGGTTCACCCAGGCCGCCCGGTCGCCGATGACCGTCGTCTGGCCCGCGAGCCCATCCGCGCGGAACTCCGCCAGCACGCGAACAGAACCGTTGAGATCATAACGACGAACCTTGTATTTGTTGGCCGCATCAGGATAACGCTCGACAAATTCTTCGGTGACAAAATGTTCGTCATTCGCGCCTGCGAGAATGCCCACCACAGAATCCGCCCACACGGTCGTCGTGCCATCAACGATGTTGTAAGCCATCACGCGATCCGAATCCTCAAAGTTCGGCTCGCTCCACACGACAAAGTTGTCTGTAAGCGCCAATTGAACATCCAGAGACAATCCGACTCGAAGTCCCGGTGCGACAACGGACGTCTCGTTCGTAATCAAGTTGCGAAGCAGGAGATCGACAGTGCCGCCTTCCGATTCCGCCACGTACGCTAGGCGATCGCCGCGCAACTGAAACCGCCAGAACGAACGCGCTTCGAGTTCCGTGGCTGGCTCGAGGCCAGTGAGGTCTTCAATTCGCAGTCGCTGGCTCGCGTCATCCACGTTGATCAGCACGAACGCGAGACGACCATCGTCCATGGCGAGATCAGATGTCAGCACCTTGGTGGATTCGTCAGCGATTTCATCGTAAATAATTTCAGACTCAAGCGAATTGACATCAGCGACCACGATCTTCTGATTCACGTTCTCCAGATTGGAGACGGAAATATATGCAATTCGCTGACCATCCGTTGCGAGGCCAAGGAACGATCCGCCGGGAATCAGCGGGCGAATCAGTTCACGCCGACGCGACGCAAATTGGTACAAGTTGCTCGGACCGGCAAATCCAGGAATCACCACGTCAGAGGTTGCCCCCGGAAAATTGATTCGCGCATCGCCAATATTCGTCGTGTAATACACCCGCGCATTGTCACCGCCGACAAGCACCGGATATGGATTGCTGTTGAACGGATCGGTAACCAGATCGTCGAATGTGTTGTCGATGTCGTCGATCAGGTTGTCGATCGGTTGAAACAGGTCCGACGGATCGACCGGCACGTTGAAGTTGCAACCGCACACAAACACAAGACCCGCAAACACACCCAGAGAAATGAGTCCACGCATGATTTGCCTCCCTCGAAACGACAAGATGAAAACGTCACGTCACCAGCGCCCACCGGCATTGGGCGCGGAGATTCTACCGCGAATTGATTCTAATTCCGAAAAAGTGTCCGGAAAGGCTGATTCAGCCGCCGACCGGCACGGCCGAGTTAATACTCACTGAAGAGTCCGGCTGACCGGTTGGTGGAGACTGGGTAGCCCCGGAACGCATCTGCGTCACGATCAGCAACCCCGCCACCACGAGTATCAGCAACATCACGGCGATCCACGTCGCGCGGATGCCGAAGACTTGCGGTTCGGTTTCGATTTCGGCTGACCGTTGGTAGTCGGGCATGTTCTGGATGGCTTGTGAAAGTTGGCGCAGTTCCGGGCTGGGCGGCGTGGCTGGTTCGATCGGCTCGTTCAGCGCCGGGTTCATCATGGCTGCGTTGAGAATGGTCGTCCCCAGTTGCGACGGCAGGACGCGAATCGAATCGCCTCGCGGGGTGATGGTCGGCGGGACTCGCGGAACGGGTTTAACTTCGGGAACGTTGAATAGAGCACTGGCACGAAGTGCGTCCTCGTCAACCTGATTCTCAATGACCTCTTCAGATTGAATGGGAGCAATAGGTGCTGGTAAAGCAGTCACGGGGTCGCTCTTCTTCGGAACCGGTTTCGCACGAAGCTTTTCAAAACCAAGAAATGAAAGACACGCACGACAATAAGTCTCAGCCGGTCCGACCTCGTCGTGACATTGCCAGCAACGGCCAAAGTATCGACACAGGCCCGGCGTCTCAACGGCAAAGCGCCATTGATAGTCAGTAGCAGGGCCCCGAACGATCGACATTTCAGTGAGCAGGCCGCGTTTGATCTGTCGGACGATGCGCTCAAGCGTCACACCGGGAAACGGTCGGACATGCTCCAGCACGTACCACGGTCCGGCGTGGGCGCGCATCTTCTCGATCATTTCGGGGGTGAGGTCCTGGCCGCAGTCGTCGCATTCGATATCGCCGCGACGGACGAGTTGGCCACAGGAGACGCAGGGGATGCCTTCGCCATGCCAATTCTCACGACCAAGTGGCGAGAGCGGCCCAAGGCCCCTACGTGCAGCGATTTCCAGTGGGTGATCACCCGGCGGCCAATCGGCGGGGTTGGTCTCAGCCGTGGTTTGCAATTGTTCAGATTCAATCGGCGTGGTCACTTAGCAAACTCCGCGATTCGACTAATTGTAGCCTTGCATTTCTTCGACAACAAACGGCCCCGAACGCAGCCGATACTACGTTTGCTAGGGTGCAATCGGACGAATAGACTCCGCGCTGGATGTTCGAGTAGCGGACATGGCGGCACGGAAGTCGCGTAGGGCGGGTTACACCCGCCGCTGGGACTGAACGCGTAATGGCGGGTGAAACCCGCCCTATGTTGTGTTTGAGCTAAATGAACGGAATGTCAACAGAACCTCAATCGCGAAAACCGGGTCGTTACGACTTCACGGCCATCGAAACCAAGTGGCAGCAGTACTGGGATCAGCACCAGACGTTCAAGGCGTTGAACCCGGGTGAACCCGGCGCGGACACCTCGAAACCGAAGTACTACATCCTTGATATGTTCCCCTACCCGAGCGGAGCCGGGCTGCATGTCGGCCACCCGCTGGGGTATTGCGCGACGGACATCATGACGCGCTACAAGCGTATGCGCGGGTTCAACGTGCTGCACCCGATGGGGTTCGATGCGTTCGGGTTGCCGGCGGAACAATACGCGATCGAGACCAACGTTCACCCGGCTGTGACCACGCGGAAGAACATCGACAAGTATCGCCAGCAATTGAAGATGTTCGGGTTCAGCTATGACTGGAGCCGCGAGATCTCGACGTGCGAACCGGATTACTACAAGCATACGCAGTGGATGTTCGCGCGGATGTTCGAGAGTTGGTACGACGCTGACGTGCGCTGGACCGATTCGCAAGGGCGCGCCGTGGTCGGACGCGCGCGGCCAATCCGCGAGTTGGTGGCGGAGTTGGAATCGGGACGATGGGGAGTCGATGCGAATCTCAGAGTAACGCGGGATTCAAACGCCGCCGGCCTCCGCGCGTGGTCGAGCCTGAGCAAAATTGAACAACGGCAAGTGTTGGACTCGCAGCGACTGGCGTACATCGACGAGATTCCCGTGAACTGGTGCCCGGCGCTGGGCACCGTGCTCGCGAACGAAGAAGTCGACAACGAAGGCCGCAGCGAGCGTGGCGGACATCCGGTTTTTCGCAGGCCGCTGAAGCAATGGCTGATGCGGATCACGAAATACTCCGAGCGGTTGCTCGCAGACCTCGATCTCGTTGATTGGCCAGAGTCGATCAAACTCTCGCAACGAAATTGGATCGGCCGAAGCACGGGCGCGGAAGTGGTGTTCCCGTTGGCGGACAAGTGGAAGATCGAAGGCGGCGAATGGACTCATGTCGGGCCGGTTTCCAACCGATCTGGAACCGGTTCATCCGCCGACTCCAAGCTTTCATATGAGAACTTCCCCGGCGCTATCCGCATCTACACGACGCGGCCCGATACGCTGTTCGGTGCGACATATGTCGTGGTCGCGCCGGAACATGAACTGGTGCAGAAGATCACGACGCCGGATCGCCAGCGCGAAGTCGAAGCGTACGTAGCCGCCGCCAAGAACCGTACCGAGCTTGATCGCACGGCTGACACCAAGGAAAAAACGGGTGTTTTCACAGGTGCGTATGCGATCAACCCGGTGAATGGCTGGAAGGTTCCTATCTGGGTCGCGGATTACGTGCTGACAGGGTATGGCACCGGTGCGATCATGGCTGTGCCAGGGTCTGACACGCGCGATTTCGAATTCGCGTCGCGATTCAATCTGCCGATCGTGGCCGTGGTCAAACCGACGAAGGAATGGATTGAGGAACGTCTCACCGCGATGACGGCGGATATCAGCAAAACCGCACAGGCTGGTCTTGACGAACTCGCCCGCGAGTTCCCCGATCTCAAATCTGAAATCTTAAATCGCCGCGAAAAGAGCGCGGGGTTGAGCGAGAAGACGTTGGGCATTCTGCGTGACAACGTCGGTGTCGAACGGCTCAACGGTCACTATGTCGGGCATCCGCAATCATGGGGAGCCGCGTTCACCGATGACGGCTGGGCTGTGCAATCACCGAATGAAAATGAAAAAGCGCCGATCCCCGGTGGTGTTTGCTCTTTGAACGGTCTCACGACCGCCGAAGCGAAAACGAAGATCATTGCTTGGCTCGGGAAAACCGGCGTCGGTCGCGAGGCAGTTAAGTACAAGCTACGTGATTGGCTCTTCAGTCGACAGCGTTATTGGGGTGAGCCATTCCCGATTCTGCACAGCGACGATGGCGATGTGATCGCACTTGACGATGCGGAATTGCCGCTCGAATTGCCGGAAATGAGGGACTTCCGCCCGACCCCGATGCCGGAAAACTCCGACGCGATGCCCGAGCCTCCTCTGGGCCGGGCGAAGGAATGGGGCAAGGTGGATCGCAACGGCAAGAAGTTCCACCGCGAAGTGAACACCATGCCGCAGTGGGCCGGTTCATGTTGGTATTACCTGCGCTTCATCGACCCGCACAACGCGGGGCTGTTCTGCGGCAAGGACGCCGAGAAATACTGGATGCCGGTCGATCTCTACGTCGGCGGGGCTGAGCACGCCGTGCTGCACTTGCTCTATGCCAGATACTGGCACAAAGTCCTCTTCGATCTTGGCCATGTGTCGACACCAGAGCCGTTCAAACGGTTGTTCAACCAAGGCATGATTCAGGGGTTTGCGTACAAGGATTCTCGCGGCATGCTGCATAGCCCGGAGATCGTTGAGCAAAAAGGCGACGAGCAGTTCGTTCTTAAATCAACCGGCGAACCCGTCACCCGAATCATCGCCAAGATGAGCAAATCGCTTCGCAATGTCGTCAATCCCGATGAGATCATCGGCGAGTACGGAGCCGACACGTTCCGCCTCTACGAAATGTACATGGGCCCGCTCGATTCCTCGAAGCCGTGGAACACGCGCGACGTACCCGGGCTGTTCAAGCTTTGCCAGCGAATCTGGCGACTCGTCGTTGATGAACACACGGGCGAAATTTCGACTGCGTTGACTTCGAACGCGCCCGATGAGGCCACCCTGCGCGTGCTGCACAAGACGATCAAGAGAGTGACCGAGGAAATCGAACAGCTCAAGCTCAACACAGCCATCGCGGCGTTTTTCGATTTCGTGAACGAAATGACGCCGCGCACCGATCGACCGCGATCGGTCATCGAATCATTCGTGCTGCTGCTTGCTCCGTTCACGCCGCACCTCGCGGAAGAATTGTGGAGCAAACTCGGCCACGCGAAGTCGCTGGCCTATGAACCGTGGCCAAAGTTCGACGTGGCGCTCGCCCGCGACAATGAAGTCGAAGTGGCTGTGCAGGTCAACGGTAAGGTGAAATCACGCATCATGGTCGCCAGCGACGCGGACGAAAAAGCGCACGAATCGATCGCACTCGCCGATGAAAAAGTCGTCAGCACCATCGCAGGCAAAACCGTGCGTAAAGTCATCGTGGCCAAGGGGCGGCTGGTGAATATTGTGGCTAATTGAGCTAATAAGAGTGTTCGAACGCGTACAATGACACCAAGAGCCTTCCGAAGCACCTCGTGGCTCGCTACTTCGGCAATGGCTTCGTCATCAGGAACAATTCGTCCAACTGCTTCTTCGAAACTGTATCCGGCGCATTCGTCAGCGGACAAACCGCGCGTTGCGTCTTCGGATACGCGATGACTTCGCGCAGGCTCTGAGAATTCGCCAGCATCATTACCCAGCGGTCGAAGCCGAACGCGATGCCGCCGTGCGGCGGTGCTCCGAACGACAGTGCATTTAGCAGGAACTCGAACTTTTCGTGCGCTTCCTCCGACGAAATGCCGAGCAGGCTGAAGACTTTCTTCTGCACTTCCGAATTGTGGATACGAATGCTTCCGCCAGCCATTTCCGTGCCGTTAAGCACGAGGTCGTAGGCTTTGCTGCGGACCTTGGCCGGGTCGGTGTCCATGAGCGGCACGTCTTCGTCGAGGGGAGCCGTGAACGGATGGTGCGTGCTGCCCCACCGCTTCTCTTCCTCATCCCACACGACGAGCGGGAAGTCGACGACCCACAGCATGTTCCACAAACCAGCCGGGATCAGATTGAGAAGGTTACCCAGTCGCGTACGGATGTGGTGCATGTAGCGGTTTACATCGGTCACTTTGCCGGGCATGAAGAAAATCGTGTCGCCCGTCTTTGCGCCGACGCGTGCGCACAGATTGGCCGCGATCGGTTGAATGAACTTCGCGATGCCGGTCGAGAATTCGATGCCGTTCGCACCTTGTCCAACCTTCACCAATGGCAATCCGCCGCCGCCCATGCCGCGAACTTCTTCCGTCAGGCCATCGGTGATCTTGCGCGTCAGCGTATCGCCGCCGGAAGCCACGAGGCACTTCACGATGCCGCCTTTGTCGATGGCTTCGCGGAATACGTTGAAGTCGATTTCCTTGCAGATGTCGGTGATATCCTGCAGCTCCAACCCGAAGCGCGTGTCCGGCCGGTCGATGCCAAAGCGTGACACCGCCTCATGCTCGGTCATGCGCGGGAACGGCGTCTTGACGTCGAGGTTCAGGCAATCCTTGAAAATTGCCTTAACGCAGCCTTCAACGATGGTGATTACGTCGTCGGGCTGAACGAACGCCATTTCCATATCAAGCTGAGTGAACTCCGGCTGACGGTCGGCTCGCAGGTCCTCATCGCGGAAGCAGCGAACGATCTGTGCATAGCGGTCGAAACCCGCGACCATGAACAATTGCTTGAAGAGCTGCGGCGATTGCGGCAGCGCATAGAAAGCACCCGGTCGCACGCGCGAGGGTACAAGGTAGTCACGCGCACCTTCCGGCGTTGACTTGGTCAAAAACGGCGTTTCAATTTCGACGAAGCCGTAGTCGGCGAAGAAATTGCGGATCGTGCGAGCCAGCGTGTGCCGCATTCGGAAGATGCGTTGCATCTCCGGCCGACGCAGGTGCAGGAAGCGATATTGCAGACAAAGCTCCTCGCCCGCCTCGAAGTCGTCATTCACCTGGAACGGAAGCGGCTTCGATCGACTCAGCACGTCGATCTTGTCGACCTCAACCTCAACCTCGCCAGTCGGAATCTTCGGGTTGACCCACTCGCCGCGATGCAGCACCTTGCCGGTGATCGCGATCACGTCCTCATTGTGCAATCCGCGGGCGGCCTCATGGGCATCGGCGTGCGAGTCGGGCGTAAAGCGAAGCTGCGTGATGCCGGTATGGTCGCGAAGGTCGACGAACGTAAGGCCGCCGTGATCGCGACGGGTGTTCACCCACCCGGCGAGCAGGACGGTCTGGCCGACATCCGAGGCGCGGAGTTCTCCGCAATGATGCGAACGCTTGTTATAGGCGACGGTCAAGGTCAGTCTCCCTCTGCAGCGTGAGTGCCCGGCACCCACACGGATTTATCGATTTAATCGCTACCTAATGCGAAACGGTGATTTTTAGAGGCAGATCGGTACAAAATCAAATCGAGTGGAGTTGGAGGGTACAGCGGACACTCACCGCCGTCTAAACTGCTGTTACGGACAAGATCGACTCACGACCTTGGCCGATTCGTCAACGAAGCAAGGAGCATAGCCATGCGATTTCGATGTTTGATAATCTCACTGCTTCTTTGCGCGCTGGCGGGATGCGTCGGCGGACCGGGAAGCGCTTGCCTTTCAGATGAAGATTGTGAGGACGGCGTGTATTGCAATGGACTGGAGACCTGCGTCAATTTCCAATGCGTGCCCGGTATTGAACCGTGTTGTGATTGCATCGAGGAGTTCCAAGATTGCGGTGAATGCTGCGATAACGATGACTGCGATGATGGCCTATTCTGCAACGGAGAAGAGTCTTGCGTGAACTTTATGTGCATAGATGGGAGTAATCCGTGTGTAGTTGAGACCTGCCCGTGTGTTGAGGAGACTGATGAATGCCGGGATTGTTGCCAAGATTCTGATTGCGACGACGGCTTGTTTTGCAATGGAATCGAAACATGCGGAGAGATAGGTTGCACCGGCGGCGAATCGCCCTGCGAAGCTAATCAGACTTGTACAGAAGGCGAGACGGGTGCGATTTGCATGCCCTGATGCCTATTCCGAAGAATCAAGGAATCAAACCTCTACTCGCGCAAGAGGTTCAGATTGTTATGCGTTTGACCATGCAAATCATCCCGCTCGAATTAACTTGGTTGAGTATTTCCGCTAACATGACCGCATGAGCAACGGCCGATTCGACGCCATCTTTATCGATTTCTACGGGACCATCTCCGCCGGCGATCGCGAAGCCGTCGAAGGCGCCTGCGAGCAAATCGTCAAGACGCTCGAAATCCCCATGCCCGCGCACGCATTCGCCGTCGAATGGGGCAAGGTGTTTTTCCAGACAGCCGAGGAATCGAATCACAAATCCTTCCGCAACTTGCATCAATGCGAACTCATCAGCCTCAAGCGTACTTTGCTCGCGCACGGTCGCGACGTCGACCCCGCGCCGTTCGTGCAGATTCTGGAAGACTACTGGGCCGACCCGCCGGTGTACGAAGACGCGATGGAATTCCTTCGCTCGGTGAATCTTCCGATTTGCTGCGTGTCAAACGCTGATGATTCGCACATTCGAATGGCTGTGGAGAAACACCAACTCAGGTTCGACGCCGTGGTGACGTCAGAATCAGTGCGCTGCTACAAACCCGACCGTGTCATATTTGAACACGCCATTCGCAAGATGAACGTCGACCCGCGACGATCGCTGCACGTGGGCGATTCGCTGCACAGCGACGTCGGCGGCGCGGCGAAACTCGGCATCACCACCGTCTGGCTGCAACGCGAGAGCAGAGTGCTGGACATTGGCAAAGGCAACGCAGACCATAGCATCTCCCGATTGACGGAACTTACCCAACTGTTGGCTTGAGTTCAGGATCATCACGATGGCAAAAACCGCGACCAAGACCGCATCCAAGAAATCCAAATCAGTTGACCAATACGACGTCCACCCCGGTGTAGCCATGGTTCAGAAATGGGTTGAGGAGCTTCCCGAAAAAACCGGCAAAACGCTGGACCAATGGGTGAACCACATCGTGAAGAAGGGTCCGAAGGACATCAAGGCACGGCGAGAGTGGCTCAAGAAGGAATACGGTTTCGGTACAAATACAGCGTGGTGGCTGGTGGAGCGCACCGATAACACCGCCACCTGGGAAGAAGACCCCGAGACCTATTTGGCAGCCGCAGCCAAGTATGTCGAGGACATGTACAACGGCCCGAAAGCATCACTTCGACCGATTCACGATGAGCTGATCAAGATTTCAAGGAAGCTGGGGAAAGACATCAAGGTTTGTCCCTGCAAGACGATCGTTCCGATCTATCGCCACAACGTCATCGCGCAGATCAAACCATCGACGAAGACCCGAATCGATTTCGGGTACGCTCTCGGTGACACCAAGGGCAAAGGTCGCCTCAAGGAAACCGGCGGCTACGCGAAGAAAGATCGCATCACGCACTGCATCGCGATCACGTCAGTAGATGATGTCGACGACGAAGTGAAGAAGTGGCTGGAAGTTGCTTACGAGCGAAACGACAAATAAATGAACCACAAAGACACGAAGGCACAAAGTCATGAAGTGTCTGCTGCAGAAGTCAGGGATTCGCCGGAGGTGGTAGAGAAATAGTTTGTTTTCTTGTTTGCAATCTGAAGTCGGCTTAATCAATTTCCATTCGACATTCGCTATTCGCCATTCATCATTCTAACTTGGTGTCTTCGTGTCTTTGTAGTTCCACTACGCATTCTTCTCGTTGAACTTCTCCATGCGATAGCGAATCGCATCACGTGAAATGCCCAATATTCTCGCGGCATGGCTCAAATTGTTGTTCGTGTGATTCAGCACCGATCGAATGACACGGTTTTCAATTTCATCCAGCGTCGGGCACGTTCCGTTGAAGTCCAGTCGAATCGTCTTTTCGCCGGGTAGCTCCAGCGCCAGATCGCTGCTCTGCGTCGTTCGCGAAATGCGAAGGTTCTCCACTTCGATGTAAGGCCCGATGCAGGTGATCACGGCACTTTCGATCATGTGCGACAACTCACGCACGTTGCCGGGCCAGTTGTATTTCTTGAGTTGCTCCATCGCGGCCGGCGAAAATCCCTTGATTGGCAGGTTGAACCGCGCGGTATACAGCGCGAGGAAGTGATTCGCCAGCGCCTCCACATCGTTACCACGATCGCGCAGCGGCGGCATCGGTATCGTCAACACCGTCAGCCGGTGAAACAAATCCTCGCGAAACTCCTTTTTCTCAACCGCCTCTTCGAGTTCGCAATTCGTAGCCGCCACAACGTGAACGTTGACCTTTCGCTCGCGCGTGCCGCCGACGGGTCGCACGGTGCGATGCTCCAGCACGCTCAACAGCTTGGCCTGCACCGCCAGCTTCATGTGCCCGATTTCATCGAGAAAAAGCGTACCGCCGTCGGCGCTTTCAAACAGGCCTCGCTTATCGCCGCGTGCATCAGTGAACGCACCCTTCACGTGGCCGAACAGCTCCGACTCGACCAACTGCTCGGGAATAGCCGTGCAGTTAACATGAACGAAGGGCTCGTCGCGTCGCGATCCGCCAAAGTGAATCGCCCGCGCGACAAGGTCTTTGCCTGTGCCGGTTTCACCCGTAATCAAAATGCTCGGCGCATGATCGGACGCGAGCGCGGGCGTGGCGAACAGACGATTGATGAAACGCTTGACGACCTGCATCGGCTCCGAATCGCCGATGATTTTTTCCAGCGCCGACTCCGACCGTTCGCGATCGCGGAAGTAATCGAGCTGCATCGCGACGCGGCGATGCTCCAGCACTTTGTGAACGACAAGCTGCAATTCGCCGAGATCAAGCGGTTTCGTGCAGAAATCGCTGGCGCCGGCCTTCATCGCGTCGACGGCCGTGTCGATATTGCCGTGCGCGGTCATCATCACCACGGACGCAGTGTTCCCGCGCCTACGCAACTCTCGCAGCACGTCGAGCCCATCGATGCCGGGTAGACGAAGATCAAGCAGAATCACATCGGGCGGAGTTCGGTCAGCCGCTTCAAGGCACTCCTCGCCCGAAGACACGATGGAGGCATCGTGCCCGGCGAATTTCATCGCCTCGCCGATATTCCGCGCGAGAACGGGTTCATCATCAACAACGAGTATCTGAGCCAATCGTGTTTCTCTACGGTCCCGTGAAGTTGTTGATGAAGTCGATGGCGTCGGAAAGGTCCAGGTCGCCATCGCCGTCGAAATCCGCGCCGCAGTGGCAGGCCTGCCCGACCGCGGATTGCGGTCCGCTCAGGCATGAGTGGACGTTTTGATAGTCCTGCAGCGTGATGAAACCATCGTCATCGAAGTCGCCGGTGATCACCACGTTGTTAGGCGTGCTCGCTGCATTGGCTGGGTCGCTGCAATCGTCAAGCTCGTCTCGGTCGTAGAATCCGTCAGCGTCGCGATCGATACCGATACGGTTTTTCGACTGCGACGGAACCAGGGTAAACGTCACCTCGGCCCCATCAACCGCCGCCAGTCGCAGGGCATCGACGCTGATCGTTTCACCAACACGGTCAGATTGCATCATGCTCGCGCTCGTGTAAACGTAGCCGCGTGGCAGCCCGCCTTGCACACCCTTGGCCACCATCGCCACTCGTGAGTTCGCGTTGTTGACCAGCGAGACCATGCTGGCCAACATGCTGATGGTGCCCGGTGCCACTTGATTCGACGAATTGACGGTTAACTGCGTGCCAACAGCTGCAGGTGTGTCCTTGCTCGACGGGCCGACCAATTCAAACACGTTACCCGTGGTGCCCATCGGCAGGTCAGACCCTGCGAACGACAGCATGAACGCGACGAGATCGGCTACTTCCTGATCATCGGCGACGGTAAATACTGGCTCGGCAATGAACCGCTCAATCGAATCGACGCTACCGTCGTGCAGATAACCAAATCCCGAGCGATTGCTCAATTGCGTTGTGTTGAATCCGACCTTTTCATAAACGTTGCGCAGCTGCGGAATCTTGATGCTCACGTTCGTCGAGCCATCGACTGAGACCAGCGAGTGGTGTCGCTCGCCATTCGGACCCGTCGGGAACGGTGTGAAATTGAATCCCTGCAATCGTAAGTTGGAACCCATACCCGTTGGCAGCGTGTGGCACGAAACGCACTGCAAACCGTTCGCATCAAGCAGCCCCGTACGATAATTGGTCAACGCGGCGATCGCGTTGCCGTTTGGCAGCGGCTGACCCGCTGGTGCGAAGCGACCGGTCGTGTAATGTCCCGGCAAGGGCATGTTTGTCGGCAGTGTATTGTCGAAATTACGGAATGGATTTGGCGGGAAAGTGATCGTCGCAAGGAAGTCCTCGTACTGCTGCATTTCGACTGTAGTCAGATTGTTGTCGTCACCGAGCAGGCCGATGAACGCGCCGTTGAACTCCTCAATACCATTGCGATCGCCGCGCCAGTGCAGCGGCTCCTTGGCGATAATGTCCTGCAAAGTCTGCGTAGTCATCGGCCCCTTCATCGGGTGCCATGGTTCGCAGGGCGGCAATCCCAGCGGCCCGCTCGCGCCAAGGTTGCAATTCTGATTGAACGGCCTCATCGCGCCCGCCGGATCACCCAAGTCCCAGGACAAGCGGTCCATGCGCGAGTCAACGTGACAGGAGGCACAAGAAAGATGACCCAAGCCTGAGTTCTTGTGCGTGTCATACTGGTGCTTGCGGCCAACCTTGATGGCGTTGGGAGTTGGATCGAACATGGAAACCACTTCAGCTTCAGTTTCCGAGTTCAGGTCAACCACCGAGATTGTGGCTGCGAAGCGGTTGAACACATAAAGTTGATTGCGATCTTCATCGAGCGCCAAACCCGCCGGCCCTTCTCCCACTTCAACCGTCGGAGCGACGCCTACGCGATTGCCCATGACATCGACAATGATCAGGTTGTTCGACCCCAATCCCGCGACGTAAGCTCGTGAACCATCCTCACTCCACACGATGGCGCGAGGGTCGCCGATCGACATATCGCGAATGTTCTGCGGCACCGTGGACGTGCTGTAATCGAGGTGCGAATTCAGATCGGCGATGCTGACAGCCCCGGGCGTGGCCGCATCGAACCAGGCTGCGTTAACCCGCACGAAAATACCACTCAATACAGGCTCAAATCTTATTTCGTTGATCGCCTCGGTCCCGATGACCATTACACGGCCCGTCGCCGGGTTCACCGCCATCGACATACACAGGTTCATCAAACCCGATGCATACGAAACGCCCAGCGAATTCGCATCAATGATCGCCACGTCGTGATCGGGCAAGTCCCAACCTGGCTGGCGACCAGATAGCTCCGCATTCGCGCCCGTGACAAAACTGGTCCAGTCGCCGTTGTTGTCGTCCATCCATTGTCCAGCAGCATTCTTCCTGACAATGAGTCCAACGCCCGGCGGCGCTGGGTTGGCGGCGTTCATCGGCGGGTTGAAATTCATGCCATCATTCGGAGGAGGATTTTGACCGCCGTAAGGACCACTCGGTTCATTCACGACGTTCGGCGGAAAACCGAGCGTTCCTTCGTCCGCACCGCCACCGAGAATGGTTGTCCTATTGCCGGATTCAAAGACAGCTACGTAAACCGTGTTGCCATCGGGACTCACGTCCATCGCTCGCGGGTCTTCGCCATCGATAGCGATATCCATCGGTGCGGCCGCCAGATTCGAAAGATCGAACACCTGCACCAAATTCGCTTGAGAGCACGTCACAAATGCTCGCTGCGGATTGCCTGCGAACACCACGTCGGTTGGTTCGTCAGCCGTCTTGATTGTTCGAATCACGTTGAAAGTCGCGAGATCGATGATACTGACGCTGTCGGAGATGTGATTGACAACCCATGCTTCGGTATTCGAGCGAACCCGAACCGTCACAGGGTCAAGACCGACCGGCACCGACGTCATGTGCACGGGTTTGCCGCTTGTGAGGCTGAAGACTTCCAGGCGATTGTCCGGCAGGTTCGCGACCAGCAGTGTCTGACCGTCCGGCGTCATCGCCAGCGGATGCACCGTCGCGTTTTCCCAGTTAACTAACGCTACCTGCGCGAGGACCGGCGAAGCTACCACGAGGCTCAGTACCCACCCGCCCAAAAATCGTCTCATCGCCGTGCTCCTTCTTGAGTGATTCGTTTTGATGACGCCTGCGTCCGACCCGTGAACGCACGTCCGCCAGAGATTCAGACTCTTTGTGCAAGCTCCGACCAAACTCGACCACTCGATTGGCCGTATTGTAACCGTGCATGCGACTTAGATGGAAGCCGAGTCCGGTAACTTTGCAGCTTTCGACATGGCGGACCCGCTCCGCGATCTCAGGTTAGCATCCGAGTAAGATTTCTTGGAACAGGTATCCAACCGGCCTGGTGACCTCGCGCGATACTTTCTGCCAGCTTTACGTGTATCGTTCCCACTGCTAATAGCCAACCGACAGCGGAAAGTCACCTGGCAATCGTTGACCACCCCTGCAGATCGGTTTACGCTCCGAGTCCTGAACCGCGCGGAAGTGCTACCCGCGCTCCGATTGAACTCAGCTGGAAACCACCATGAAGAACAATTGTTATCTGGTCCTTTCGATCGTGCCTGTATTGACCTTCGCATGCGTATTGCCTGGTTGCCGCGAAGTTGATCCCCCGCTGTCTAACTACGCTGATCTCGGTGAAAACGGTCAACCCTTGCTGCCGACAGTGCCCGCCGTCCGCGACGGGCGAGTCAAAGGCGGTACGGCTGAGTGGAAAGCGTTCGAAGCGCCAAGCGAAAAGGGCAAGAAGCCAGCCACCAAAGGCGAGGAACCAGAGGATGAAGCCGACTCCGACGAAAAGATCATTGCCGACGTTCAAGCCACCATCGACGAGTACAACGAGGTCGTTGGCGAAAAGAAATACGATGAGCTCGTGGATTTCTTCGTGGAAGGCCAGCGCGAAAACGCCGGTGTCGTCGTCACGCTGGTCAAGGATGTCGACAAGATACTCGCAGACATGAAGGCAACGCTCCTCGAAAAGTGGCCGGACGGCAAAGATCGTATCGAAAAGGTCTTTCAGACCCTGGGCAAAAACTCCGGCGTGAAGCTGATGGTCACTGACTTGAAAGTCGTCAGCAGCACGGAGGTCGACGGAAAACTTCCTGAGATTCCGATGATGCCGACCACCGTGAAATTCAAGTTGCTCCGCGACAAGGAAGCAGAAAAGGACTATTGGTTCATCGAAGATGCGATGCTTGCGGAGTTTGACAAGTACAAACCGATGATCGAGGCCCAAAAGACCGTGATGGCGCAAATGCTCGAGCAGGTGAAGGGCGGCGCTATGCCTGCGGAACCGATCGTTCAGCAATTGGAAATGAGCGCGAAGGCCATTGAGGCGATGGAAGCCCTGGCTGTCAAACCAAAAGACAACGCAGGCGATAAGGCTCCCGACGAAGAGAAGCCAGCTGAAGCCGAAAAGAAGCCGGAAGGCGGCGAGTGAAAATGCTCAACACGCCGCGGCGCACTTCCTATCGGTGAAAGTGCCAACGATTCATGTCGCAACGAGCACTGCACGCGCACAGTCTCGCCGAGGCCTACCTCTACGTCATGGCCGCTTCATGTCCCGCATGCAAGAAGGGACCGCTGGAAGTCGAGAACAATCGCACGGCGAACACCAAAGACGAGTTAGCCTCGGTTCATCTGGAAACAAGCTGCAAGAGTTGCAACGCAGCCCGCACGTTTTCGTTTGAACTGCCTTCTGTTCCACCAACGTCAAACACAGCCGAGCCACCGGAAATCAATTCATCGAATGATCCGTCTACGATTCTGGATATCGCTCAATGGGTGATGCTGTTCCGCATGATCACCGAGGCCGCCAGTCGCGAGTCGAACAAAGTGCAGGCGCGTTACCTCGGCCTCGAAGCCGCCCTCTGCCTGGAAGAAGCGATGAAATTCTTCGAAGACGAAGAAAATGACCTTCCCCCAGCCTCCGCGTTCTTCACCGAAGATTCGCGGCGTCGCCTTCGCGAAAACCCAGATCAGTTTTCAAAGCAGCGTCTGGTCAACCTGCGCGCAAAACTCCCTACCACATCCGTGATGCGCGCAAACCTCTCGCCCAAACCCAAGAGACCTTGGTGGCGAGTCTGGGGATGATGTCTTCCAGTGATTGCATGTCATGATGCGGGTGTAGTCTTGCGACACGTTCATCAATCAGCATCCAACACTACCTACAGTTTCACTTAAGATTGGCAGCCGATTGGGGCCATCGGCTTCTGAATTCAATGTAGAGCTACAAAAGTGAATTTGTTAGACTGAGTGGCTACGAGAGCGTCTTATTAATTTCGTTCAACGGGGATACTTGATCTAACTAGGGGAGGGCCGAATCATGTCGAATCGCGTGTCGTTATTTGCTTCGTCAATCGTTGGACTGCTGATGGTGTCCCAGGTTTCCGCCGCCACTCACATCGTGACTGTCCGCAACTTCGAAATGGATCCTGTGAACGTCAACGCGCAAATCGGCGACACGATCCAGTGGAATTGGGAAAGCGGATTTCACACCGTCACTTCCGGCGACAACAGCACGTGCACAGCCGACGGAATCTACTTCGACGAGTTCATTACTTCTGTCAACGCGACTTATTCGTTCGTGATTCCGGCCAACGCCCCTGCAGTCATTGGGTATTTCTGCGGTCCTCACTGCCCGAGCATGCCCGGGACCATTACGGTCACCAACACAGTGCCGACGATGTCGGAATGGGGCATGATCGTGCTGACCGTCGCCGTATTGGGCGTAGGCGGCTACATCGCGGTCAAGCGACAGCGAGTCGCCACGGCTAACGCGTAACAAAGTACGTCGGACATTTGCCGAAACTGCAGAAGTCGGCGGCACAATCGACAATCGAATGAAATTGAACCCGGCGCGGAGCAAATCCGTGCCGGGTTTTTTCTTGGAACGGACTGATTTCTTGTTCACTGGTCGCTAGGTATTTCCTGAGAATTGCCACGTCGCCCTGCCAAACGTAGATTCAAGCCAATTGAAAAATCGAGATACTCGGCGAGACAAGACGAAACGGAGCTTCAAATGTCCACAGCCTACGCACAATTGGTCGATCGCATCAGGGAAATCGGAACGTTGCAATCAGTCGGGCAGCTGCTCGACTGGGATCAGGAAACCGGCATGCCTGAAGAGGCGACGCCCGCTCGCGCCGAGCAGTGCGCGCTCATCGCTACGCTAGCGCACGAGAAGCTCACATCTGCTGACACGCGCAAACTGCTCGACGCAGCCACCGCCCCCAACGACGACTACGTCGCCCAAACCATCATCCGCGAAACTCGACGTAACATCGAGCGCAATTCGAAGCTCCCGACCGATCTCGTTCGCGATGTTACGCACACGACTTCGCTCGCCCGCGAATCATGGTCCAAAGCGCGCAAAACTTCGCACTTTGAGACGTTCGCACCGATGCTCTCCAAGATTGTCGACCTGAAGCGTCGCGTTGCGGACAAAATCGGTTTCACGACCGAGCCGTATGACGCCCTCATGGACGAGTTCGAGCCCGGGCAAACCGCAGCCAACGTGGAGAAAGTTTTCTCCGACCTGCGCAATGAGACCGTGCCGCTGCTGAAGAAGATCCTCGCGTCGACTCGCAAGACCGATCAATCGATTCTCGCGCGAAACTACCCCCGCACGGAACAGGAAAAACTCTCACGAAAGATGGCTGAGTCGTTGTGCTTCAATTTCAGCGCGGGGCGAGCGGATGTTTCCGTGCATCCCTTCTGCAGCACAACGAGCGGTCCACGCGATGTCCGCATCACCACCCGCTACGACGAGAAATGGCTGCCCGCAGCCATGTATGGCACACTGCATGAAGTCGGTCACGCTCTTTATGAACAAGGCCTGCCCAATGAACACCGCTTCACACCGATGGCGGATTCCGTGTCGATGGGCATTCACGAATCACAATCATTGATGTGGGAGAACATGGTCGGCCGCAGCAAGCCCTTTCTCTCCTTTCACTTCGACTCGATCAAGAAAATGTTCCCGCAATCGCTGGGCAACGTGACGCTCGATCAGTTCTACGGTGCGATCAACACGGTGACGCCCTCTTTCATCCGCGTCGAAGCCGACGAGCTGACTTACAATCTGCACATCGTGCTGCGGTTCGAAATCGAGCGATCACTGATCGCGGGCAAGATGAACGTCAAGGAAGTGCCGCAGGTTTGGAATGCAAAGTTCAAGGAGTCACTCGGCATCACGCCGCCGGACGACGCACAGGGCTGCTTACAGGACATCCATTGGTCGACCGGCGCGTTTGGATATTTCCCGACCTATGCACTCGGAAAGCTCTACGCAGCCCAGTTCTTCGAACAGGCGCGAAAGGATATTCCAGATCTGTACGACAGCATCGCCGCCAACGACCACAACCCGCTGTTAAGCTGGTTGCGGAAAAACATCCACGCCCACGGCCGCCGCTACCGCGCACATGAGCTGGTCGAAAAAGTCACGGGCAAACCGCTATCGATCCAGCCTTTCATGACCTATGTGAAGGAAAAAGCCGGCGACATTTATGGGCTTTGAGTTCGGTGCGTAGATTGCGCCTGATTCACTGTCATCCCGCGAGACAACGTCTTGGAACTGATATCCAGGAAAGAAAACTCGCTAGTCTTCGTATCCCGCGAGTTCCGCTAGATCTTGGGAATCGCGCACATATGTGGCATATGTTGTCCCGGCGTAGGGTTTCGGCGTGCCGTTTAGCAATTCACACTTTTTTGTAGTTGTGTCGTACTTCACTTCCACGTATTCGCCCGGACTAATCGTCGTGAACGCGGAAAGAGTCGTGCCCGCCGGGTCAACGCACTCCAACTCGAACTTACTTCCCGATGAGCTATCTTGGACGTAGAAGATGCGATCGATATCCCCGTCCTTCTCTGTGATGATTGTTGTGCTTTCAGGGCCGATCAGAACATATTGCGTGCGAATAATTGGCCAGCGCCCCCAAAAGAACGCCCAGCCTGAAGCGACATAGAACTTCAAGTCGGGGGAGTTAAGCACACGGAACTCGGCTGTGTTGCTTGGCGCGCGCGGGCCGATCAGAGCCGTGAATGACTGATCAAAAGCGAAATCAAATGTTTTCATCTCGACTTCGAGGATAATAGGCGTGACGATCAACTTATTCGTTGGGATTGGGATCGTGTGGCCTTTCTCGTTGATTCTGATTTCTCGCAAGTCGACGGCCGTGTGTTTGCCGGAACTTGACTCTTTAATCACGGCCCCTGTTATTTCCACGCTCTGCTGGAAGGCGTGGAACCCACCGTCGGACTGACAACCCGACAGCACCACGGTCAATGAAAAAACAACGGTGACAGGTATGGCCCGATTCGACATGTGCGTTGCTCCTTACGGGAAGAAGTTCGATATTACTCCTACATGACCGGGGAAAAGCTATCAGAAAATGGGTTGTATGTACATTCTTACTTGTACGAATGATGGCAACCGCAACAAACACTGTAACGTTACCTTCAAACTGGCTCACTGACCGCCCGAAGTGTTCTGGCAGCAAAGAATGCAATTGCCAAGGTAAGGATGGCCACCAGAGGATCGAAGTAGGTGCCAATTCGATAATAGGAAGTCGCGCTAACTCCAATGGCCGTTGCCGAACCTACTGCAACACAAAACAAAGCAATGGACCGCTTGCGCAATAGTAGCGCAATGGCACTTCCCGCGATGGCAGCAAAAAGAGGGATGACAACCGCACCGACGCCAGTTGGTAAATTGATAGATGTGCGTCTGATTGCGGAATCAATGGCTGCTGCATTCGCATAACAACCGGCAATCAGTTTCTTATCATACTCGTGCAAGTCATTGTCTTCTTCTCTAGTAGAGCCGACGACAACCACTTTGTCGCGAAAACTGTTGATCACCGCCGATTCGTCAAGCTCGAAGAACTCTCCAATCTCGGTTGTGGACTTATCCAACACATCGTCCGAAGGCATATGAAGAATATAGTCAGCGGTTAAGTCGCCCTTAAGAATTCCCGTGTTCGAAAGCTGAGTGGATTCCTCTTCGGAGATTGAAGTGACGCGCAACTGCGTGCTTTCAACCCGACGCCGTTCAAAAACTCGATGGGCATCCTGCTCCAGGTAGCCCAGTTCTACTACTTGTTTCTCAGGACGCAGAATCAAGTCATACAATACGTGACCGCGAACGTCGGTGTGTTCCAGTGCAGCCAACGCAGCTGTGGCCAGTGAGGGATATACTTCTCCGCCGCCACGTTGAGCTGCCATCACGTAAATCCAGGGAAGTCCCGGATGCATGGCCGCACCGCCATACAGGACTTCCGATGCTATGACATGACTAATGGGCGGCACCGCATTCTTGCCTAACGCCCAGGGAGTCATGACGACGACTGGAATTCCCCGACTCCTCAAGGCCAATACACCATCGAGCAACTCGTCGTCAAAGACACTGTCGGTGGAGAACCGAAAATCGAAGACCACGACACTACAATCCGAAATCGCAAGTCGCTGCATGAGGGCGCCGAACAACTGCCGCTTACTCTTCGAATTACCTGAGTTGACATCAAACCTGGTTTCAAGTTTTTCTGCGAGCGAGCAAAGGTCAGACTCCGGCTTCAATGCGATCACCCGGACTTTCTCAAACCGATCGCCGAAAGGCATCGACTTTATGGGTTCAAGATTGGTCCGTACCAGGGTAGCAAAGGCTTTGTACGCGGGAGTCCAGACGTAAACCAATGGCGCTAAGACCTGACTTCCCAAAAGAGCCACAATCAAAGTGAGTAGCAACTGAATCCCAAACGGGTGTCGGCGAATCTGCCTCTTGGTTCGGACGATGAGTTTGTAGGCGACGCTGTCAGCCCGTGCCTCAATCGGTTCACCCGCCAGATACCTTCCGATATCAGCCGCCATTTCTTCGGCAGACTGGTACCGTCTTTCGGGCTCTTTGGCCAAGGCTCGCAAAACGATCGTTTCCAATTCCAAATCGATCGGGCATTTCGTCGCGCGCGACCCGTCCGCGGTACGTGAACCGATTCCGCTGCCTGATTCCCATTTCTTTCGTGGAAGTTCCGCCGGTGTCTCGATCACGTGGCGAAGGAATTCGTCCATGTACTTGAGAACGTCGCCGGTTTTCGCCACCTCCGGATATGGGAGTTGCCCCGTGAGTAACTCGTACAGAATCACGCCCAGCGAGTAGACATCGCTGCGCGGTTCAATTTTCTCAGGCGTGCCGCGCGCGTGTTCGGGCGACATATAGCGCATCGTGCCGATCACATCCTGCTTGCCGGTGATTGCATCGTCTTTCATCGCCAACAGCGCTTCGCGATCAGCCTCAAACAATTTCGCCAGTCCAAAATCTACGATCGTCGGCTTGCCATCGGGCTCCACCAGTATGTTCGAAGGCTTAAGGTCGCGGTGTACAACCGATTGCTGGTGCGCATGATCCATCGCCAGACAAATATCGCGCATGAGTTCGAGCAAGTGCTCGATACTTAGATTTTTTTCGCGCACGTATTGGTCAAGCGGAACTCCATCCACAAAGTCCATGACATAGAACGGAGCGCCGTCGCTGGTGACTCCCGAATGAAAAATCTGCACGATGTTCGGGTGAGAAATGAGCGCGATCAGCTCGATCTCGCGGAAGAAGCGTCGACGCTTTACCTCGCTCATCCGGCCGGCATAAAGCGGCAACTTGATCGCGACTTTGCGATGCGTGCCGTCTTGAATCGCGCGATAGACGATGCCCTGGTTTCCTCGGCTCAGTTCTTCGGCCTTGCTGTACCCCGGAAACATCGACCCAACCTCAACTGGCTTCGTGGTCACCGCGACCAGATCTGACTTCGATCGCGCAATCGAAGAACCACGTATATTCCAAGTTTGGCTCAGACTAGTCAGTTCGGAACTCATGGAAAAGCCCCTTCAATCTTTCCCCTCATTTCACAGGCAAATCAGATCATGTTGTGCATCGCAGGCAGTCGACACCATCAAGAAATCACATCGCCTGCGGCCATTCTACCTTTAATATACACTTGATTCTATGAAGGGTTAGTAATAAATTGTTGTCAAGCAGGCCATGGTGTGTTAAGTGCTACTGACTAGACCCTTGGAGTCTGCGCAAGTTCGGATTGGGTCAGCAAGATCGGCAACAATCGCGCAAGTCCTCGCCGACTACACTCCTCACGAAGAAGACTGGCGCGGTGCGATCGAGGTTTCCGACGAGATCATTGAAAACATCTACCGTCTGCACATGCGCGTGCTGGGTCGCCTGATTGGCATCGCCCATCGTGTTGAAAAAGTCGTTGGGGCGGTAGAAACGACGCCGAAGGATGTCGCCAAGAACGCTTCGCCCGCACCTTCGAAAAGCGAGAAAAAAGATCAGGCCCCGTCATAGGCCTGTCGCAGCCACTTCTCAAGCTGCGCATCAACTTCTTTGGCGCTTTCAAGCCGCACACGGTGACTCACCATGCTGTTGAAACTGCCCGACGCCTCCAATCGTTCGGTCGGCTCGACGCCCTTAAGGTTGATTCCTACATCAACGCGTGTCGCGGTCGAAGGTTGAATCAACGCAAACTGTTTATTACGACGCAGGCTCACATAGTTTTTCTTGGGTGAGACTTCCACGTCCTTTCCGAACTTTGCAATCTTGGCGATCAGCGCGTCATAGATAGGCTTGAGACCAGACTTCGCACCCGCATATTGGGCCTCAACGAGATCATCGCCGCTCGCCGCCGGTTCGTCGTCCGATTGCAACGCGTGTTGCGCCACGAGGTTGGCATAACCGTGCCCCATCTCGTGCTCAGCCTTGAGGAAACTTACGATCTCACCGTGTTTTGCGAACTTCTTGCCGCGCGCAATTTTCACCCATTGCTCCAGCGACTTCCCCGTCTTCTCTTTGAGATTCTGGATCATCGATTGGAGCATTTCTTCGGGGGACTTCGCCATCACATCATTCCTTTTTTCGCGTTTCGAGTTTTTCAACCACGACCTGAGTGCATCACTCTTCAGCAAATAACCCATGGAGTTCGTGCTTACGGTGTCATGTACTTGTCGAACCACCCGACGATCCGCTTCAACCTCTCTCGTCGATTCTGTGGCCGCCCGCCACGACACATTCCGTGCGACTCGCCCTCAAAGCGAACCAGTTCAACGGTCTTGCCGAGCACCTTCAGCGTGGTGAACAACTGCTCTGCCTGCTCGATCGGGCAACGATGATCCTGCTCCTCATGCTCAATAAGCAGCGGCGTGTTGATCTTCGGCGCGTAGGTCAGCGGCGACATGCGGCGATAGTCTTTCACATTCTTCCACGGCAACCCGCCGAGTTCGTGGTGAAATTCAAAACCAAAATCACTCGTGCCGAACATCGACTCCATGTTCGTCACGCTTCGCTGCGTGACAGCCGCACGGAATCGATTCGTGTGGCCGATGAGCCAGTTCGTCATGAACCCGCCGTACGACCCGCCGGTCACGCCGATCCGCTTCTTGTCGATGTACTTTTGGGCAAACATCCAGTCAGCCACGCGCGTGACGTCCTTGTAGTCGAGGTTGCCCCAATCGGCGTGAATGCAGTTCTGGAACTTGAGACCGTAGCTCGTCCCGCCGCGCGGATTGCTGTACACGACCACATAACCCTGGGCAGCCATCCATTGCATCTCGTGAAAAAAGCCCGCGCCGAAATGCGCCCCCGGACCGCCGTGAATCTGCAGAATCGCAGGATATTTCTTCTTGGGACTGAAGCCGGGCGGTTTGATGACCCACGCGGGAATCTGCACCGAATCTGACTTCACCTTGAACGCTTCTGGTTCGCCGACGTGCCGACGATCCAGTAGCTCGCGGTTCACATGAGTGAGTCGCCGAGGTTTGCCGTAGCTCCCGGGAAGTGCCACATAAATGTCACCCGGATCGGTGACGGTGCCGATACTCAGCGCGATTGGGCCATCGCCTTCCGCGCGATGCCACGCAATAACATTGATATCACCACCGACGTCGCATCGCACGTCACCACCATTCGCGCTGCAACTGTACAACCTCGTGCAGCCATCCTCGCTCACCGGAAACGTAATTCGATTCCCGTCCGACGACCACGACGGTTCGTTCACCGCAAAACCGGCGGATGTAACGTCGCCAAGGTTCAGATTACGGAAGTGGTTATCAATCGATCGACCGATTTCCTTCGCCTTGCCGCCGTTGGACGGAACGATCCAAACCCGCTCCAGGTGTTTGTAGTACTCACCGACCTTGGTCGAGCTGCCCACGAAAGCGATCCACTTGCCATCCGGCGACCACGAGTGACCCGCACTCGGGCCCGACATCTGCGTAATCTTCTTGATCGCGCCGCCCGCAGCAGACACGGTGAAAACATCCGCGAATTCAACCGACGTATCGGGCTCCTCATCGCGATTGGCTACGAACGAAACAGTCTTGCCGTTCGGGCTGAATCGCGGCTCGCGATCGTCGAAGTCGCCACGCGTCAACTGCTTTGGCTTTCCCCCATCCGCACTCACCGTCCAAATGTGCGTAAACTCGCCGTTCCACCATCCCGCTCCGTCGAGCTTGTGGAACAAACGCGTGATGTGCTTGTATTGCGGCATCCTCTTGATTTCATCGTCCTTGCCGTCGCGTTCCAGCTTTTCGCGCTCGTTCATCGCCTGATACGAATAGGCGAACGTCCGACCATTTGGCGACCAGGCGAAATCGTGGACGAACCCATCCGGGTCGGTGATGCGCCGCGCTTCGCCGCCATCCATCGTCATCACGAACAGGCAACTGCCCTTGTCGCGAGTGGAAATGAACGCCAGCTTTTTCCCATCCGGCGACCAACGTGGCTGCGTGTCGCTGTGCTTGCCGGAAGTCAGTTCGCGCAGTTCGCCCGACTCCACCTCGACGATCATCAATTGCGTGAAGTTCTTGTTCTCCTTCAGGTCGAATCGCTTCATTTCAAACGCAATGCGATCGCCCTTCGGCGACATCGCAGGCCGTCCTACTACCTTCAGTCGAAACAGATCATCTAATTCAATGGGAGATTTCTTTGGCATGTTCTTACTCAAAACTCCGCCGGACTACTCGCCCGAAACTCATTCGATGACCAACTCTCCGCGCATCGTCGTGACAGCTTTGCCGCCCACGCGCGAGATCATCGTTCCATCTTCCTGAACCCGCACCAACCCATACAACAACCCCGTGCGCCCTCCGGGGATTCCCTGCACGCAGACCATACCCGCCGTGTCCTCGTGCAGCGGGATCAAACCATGCTTCACCATGTACGCACACAACGGCCCATGCACGCTGCCCGTCACAGGGTCTTCATTCACTCCAGCCGTCGGCGCGAAAAACCGGGACTGAACATTCACCGATGGCGTCAGCGTCTGCACGGTCGCGAGAGAAAACCCGCGCACATGATGATGCTGACCGAACAAACCAAGCTCCCGGAAATCAGGCCTGGCCTCGTTGAGTCGCATCACGTCCTTCACGAACACAATGACGTCATCATCCTGCGTCCGCGCCAGCGGCAAATCACCTTCGAGCGCATCCACTTCCAACCCGAGCAACTTCGCCAGATCGAATCGATCAACTCGCGCGGGCGACAGCGTCGGCGGCATCAGCTCCAACCAGTAAATGCGCCCGCCGCCATCTCCCGGCCAGCGTTCCACGAACGTGGTGATGCGCCCCGACTTCGTCTCAATCCGCACCTCGACCGGCTGGTCTCCCCCGTTCCATTCGATCCGCCCCGATTCAACCAGCGCATGCACGCCCGCCACCGTCGCGTGACCACACATGCCGACTTCGATCGTAGGTGTGAACCAACGGAAGCGCAGATGGTGGTGTGATGATGCGGGCTTACCCGGTCCATGTCCCGTCACGTCATCGCCGACCGGCAGCACGAACGTCGTCTCGCTCAGATTGAACTCGGCCGCAATGGCAGCCATCTGCTCGTCGCGCAGCCCCTCCGCATCCAGCAGCACCGCCGCCGGGTTGCCGGTGAACGGCCCCGTGGTAAACGCGTCAACGACGTAATAAGCTCGACTCATGGATGCACGATCAGCGGAAGTTCCGTGCGGCAAAAACCGCCCGCTCTGATTCCCAAGTTTACCGACCTCGCCATGCGGAATGTACATGCGAGATTTGCTCCGCTCAACCGCATGACGACGTGAATCCCACACTTAACGACACAAGTCGCCCAACATTGATCTTCAGGCCCAACGGCGTACCATATCCGCAGCCAGTTCGGCGGCGCGGGAAACGAGCAAACACGAGTTCCGTTGTTTCTCACCGAACGATGGCCAAGGTCGCGCGGCATCGAAATCAATGAATCAAAAACTCATCAGCCTCATCACACTCGCAGCCATCACTTTGTCCTCTATTCGAATCCAGGCCGAAGACCGGTTGCGCACGCTCAAACTCGATCCGAAAACGCAGGAATGGGTGGAAGTGCCGCCCCCGCCCCCGGGCACATCCGAGGGCGATCTCTTCGCCATCCGCTCACTTGTTAAGAGCGGTGAACAAAGCAAAGCCATCAGCGCATCGAAGCGCTTCATCAAGAAGTACGGCGCGCAAGACCCTTATTACCCCGACGTGCTTTTAGCCCAAGTCCAGGCGATGGTCGCGCGCAAGCAATACACGGACGCGTACAAAATCTTGCAGAAATTTTTCAACGAGTTCGCGGGAATCGTTTCCACTGCGGAGGCACTTCGCCTCAAGTTTGTCATCGCAGAAGCCTATCTCGGCGGCGCGAAGAAAAAAGTGTGGGGCATCTTCCGTTTCAAGGCAGAAGAAGACGGGCTGCAAATGCTCGACGAAATCACAGCCGACTATCCCGATGAACCGCTGTCACAGCTCGCGCTGAAAACCAAAGCCGACCATTTGTTCCGCACCGGCGATCACGCGCTCGCTGAATTGGATTACGCCCGCATGCTTCGCGATTATCCGCAAAGTCGCTATCGCCAATACGCCTCGCAGCGCTCCGCCGAGTCCGCACTCGCCAGCTACGGCGGCATCGAGTACGACGACGCGCCGCTCATCGAAGCCCAGCAACGATACGAAGACTATCGCCGCGATTTTCCCTCAGCCGCTGAAACGGAAGGCGTTGCTCAGATTCTGGACACCATCAGGGAATATCGCGCCGAGAAAGTTCTCTCCATCGCTTCGTATTACGATCGCACGGACCACCTTGGTTCAGCCGTGTACTACTATCGAAAACTGAACAACGAGTTTCCCGATTCTTCCGCAGCCGTCCGCTCGCGTCAGAGATTGGAAATCCTCGGCGCTACCGACGAACCTGCTCCGCCTACGGGTACGAATTGAATCAGCCTACGTGAGGTCGCTCATGCTTGCACACAGACATGATTGTTATCCAAGGTCGCTGGTCAGCAGCCGAGCTTTCCGCGCCGCGACTGTATTATTTGTCCTTACACTCGCCCTCCTGCCAGGCTGCGGATACTCAACCAAGCCTCCTTTTGCGACCGATATTCAGACGATTCACGTTGAAATGTTCCAATCCAAGGAGTTTCGCCGCGAGTTGGAGTTCCGCTTGACCGAATCCGTTGTTAAGCGAATCGAGATGGACACACCTTATCGGATCGCGTCGCGCGAAACAGCCGACGCCCTCCTGACGGGTGAGGTCCTCGAAGTTCGTAATCGTGTATTCGGAGATGACTTCGACAACGACCTCCCGCGTGAGATCGGTTCAACGGTGGTGATCAGATACAGGCTGGAAGACATGCGGACCGGCAAGATTCTGGTAGAGCGACCGCGCTTCGTATATCAGACCAGTTACATTCCACCAGTAGGTGAAACTTTCACGCAGGGCATGACTCGCGCTATGGACGGCCTCGCTGAGCAGATCGTCGAGTCCATGGAAACAACGTGGTGACCTCGCTATGATTATCACGACATTGAATATCAATGGAGCGCGGCCTGCGGGCATCCCTATCTAACAACGTAACTGTCGACGGATGCAACAGATAAAGTCGTGCTTCGACCTAGGGAGTTTGTGTAATGGCGGACAATAACGGGTCGACCCCTCAACCCAACGGGCAAAAGAAACCCCCTGGGTCGAATCTAAAGATGTCGCGCAACGTGGTCAGTTGGCTTCTCCTGCTCGGAGTGGCCATGGTTCTCGTTACACTCCTGAATCACAACATGACGGCCGCCAAACCGATCCGGCTCGATGAATTCTGGACGATGGTAAACAACAAGCAGATCGAGACCATCACCGTTAAGGAGGATGGTCTCATCGAAGGTCGCCGCAAAGCATCTGAAGGCGATAAGCCGGGCGAGCCGCTCAACTTCACGCTGAACTATCCCAACGCAGCCATCGACAGCCGATTCCTGCAACAAATTGTGCAGCTCAATCCACAGGCCGAGATCAAAGTTGAAAAACCAAGTCAGCTCATGGTGCTGATGATCACCATGCTTCCGTGGATTCTGATTTTCGCGTTCATCTGGTTTGTGATCTTCCGGCAGATCCGCAGCGCCGGCGGACCGGGCGGTATGCTCGGCAGCTTCGGTCGCTCGCGTCACCGTATGACGCACAAGGAACACACGAACATCACCTTTGCGGACGTCGCCGGCATCGACGAAGCCAAGGAAGAAGTCCGCGAGATCATTGAGTTCCTCAAAGCGCCGAAGAAATTCCAGCGCCTCGGCGGTCGCATACCGCGTGGCATCTTGCTTGTTGGTTCACCGGGTTGCGGTAAGACCCTTCTCGCCAAAGCCATCGCAGGCGAAGCCGACGTTCCGTTCTTCTCCATCAGCGGTTCCGACTTTGTGGAAATGTTCGTTGGTGTCGGTGCCTCGCGCGTTCGCGATCTTTTCAAGCAGGCGAAGGAAAACTCGCCTTGCATTATCTTCCTCGATGAAATCGACGCCGTCGGCCGCAAGCGCGGCGCCAGCTTCGGCGGCGGAGGACATGACGAACGCGAGCAGACGCTCAACGCCATTCTCGTCGAGATGGACGGTTTCGATACGAACTCGCAGGTCATCGTCATTGCCGCAACCAATCGCGCAGACGTTCTCGACCCCGCGCTCATCCGACCGGGCCGTTTCGATCGCCAGGTCTATGTTTCACTGCCCGACGTGCAGGGTCGTTACGAAATCCTCAAAGTCCACATGCGCAAGATCAAGCTCGGACCAACCGTTGACATTCGTCGCTGCGCTCGCGGAACACCCATGTTCAGCGGCGCGGAGCTCGCTGCCTTGGTCAACGAAGCCGCTCTGATCGCCACGCTCCAGAATAAGGAATTCGTCGAGCAGGACGATCTCGAGGAAGCACGCGACAAGATTCGCTGGGGCCGCGCCAAGAAGAGTCGCGTCATGGACGAGAAGGAAACTCGCGCAACCGCATTCCACGAAGCCGGTCACGCAATCGTTCAGGCACTGCTGCCCGATGCGGATCCGCTGCATAAAGTGAGCATTATTCCTCGCGGTCCATATGCGGGTATCACAGCCGCCTTGCCGGAAAGAGACCGTACGAACTACAGCTATAAATACCTGCGCGCGACGATGCGCGTTCTTTGTGCCGGTCGAATTGCCGAGCAGATGTTCTGCGGCGACATCAACACCGGTGCGATGGCGGACATTCGCCAGGTCACCGAAATGGCCCGCAAGATGGTCACCGAGTGGGGCATGACCGATCGCCTCGGTTTCGTCTCCTATGCGGACGAAGAGCATCGCTCGATGTGGGGCGATCTACCCGCAGGCCGTGACTACTCCGAGCCCACCGCAGAAGCCATTGACCAGGAAGTCCGCCGGATGGTCGACGAAGCCTACGAAGAAGCCCGCAAGATGATCACCGACAACCGCGAGCGTGTCGAAGCCATCGCGCACGCGTTGCTTAAAGTCGAAACGCTCACGGGCGAGGAAGTCAACGGCATCATTCGTGGAGAGCCGTTCGAACGTGCCTCAGTGGCTGACATCCTCGACCGCGTAGCCGCCGACGATCGCGTGGGCGTCGCCCGACAGGTGCAAGCGGAATCCAAGCCCCGCCCCGAACTCGGCGGCGGCCCGCTACCGCAACCCGGCTGATTTGAAGACAGTACTTGAAGATTGGCCTTGAAGACTGCACGAGGTTAATGCGCACCCAAGAAATGGTAGTACTGTTTATACGAAATGGTCGAACTGTTCGTACGAAATGATCATACTGTTAGTACGACGAGCTCCCCCGAGAATACTGACTATTCGCGTCCCGTAGGGACGCACCGAGAATAGCCCAGCAGTTCACTGCTGGGTTCCGATTGCAAAAAAGAAAAGGAAGCCCCGTAGGGGCGACCGAACCGACCCCAACAACCTCTCGGCTCTAAGAACCGGCGCATTGCACCTTCTGAAGAGAAAGACCCCACGTCACTTTCTGGCAATTTCCGCCGGAAAGTGACGTGATTGCCATTCCATTCAACTTAGAAATACACGCAAACGCCCGATAGTATATAAGTAGCGGCGGCGTTGTATTCGACGCCATTGGATTGGTGCGCGCCAAGAGCGAGTATTGTGAAGCGGATTTCTAAGTTGTCTTTCCCACTCATCGATAGCCTGAACCGGAATCATAGCGCGTCCGCGCCTCGCGCCAACGCGCACTCCGTTTCTCTCATCTTGATTGCCTTTGGGTTCTTCTCGACGCAACTCGCCGTCGCACTCGAACCGCCCGCTCAACAACCGCCTCGCCACGATGTCCCCGCCGACGTCTACCTGAACGATAGCTTCGAGGCATCGGACGCCATCGCCAAAGCAAAAAACCTGGCGAGCCAACATCGATGGACCGAAGCGGTCCAACTTCTCCAGCGGGCGGCCGACCTTGATGCAGACAAAGTCATCTCCGTGGGTCAGGGTCAGTTCGTCGGGCTCCGTCGGCACGTGAGCGACACCATCGCCGCATGGCCCGCGGAAGGAATCGAAGCTTACCGCGACGCGGTCGAGCGATCCGCCGAGGACCGAATCGCCTCCGTCACCGAATTGCACTCACTGACCGAGTTGCTCCCCATCTTTGATCGCTACTTCTGCACTGCGGCAGCCGCTGACCTCGCTGATCGCATCGGCCAGCTCGCGATGGAAAACGGTGAACTGGCGGTGGCTTCGCGCGTGTATCGCAGCGTGGTGGAGAACCATCCCGACCGCGCCCGTTTCGAAGACCGCTACCGCGCGATGCTCTCACTCATCGACGCCATGCGCAGCGACACTCCCCCAACAGCTCCCGCCGAAGTGCAGCAATTCACGCTCGATCTCGCAGGCGAGAAAATGGCGCTGCACGAAGGCTTGCCTCGTTTCCACGAAATGTTCCAATGTCTTCGCTTGCCGCCCAACCCCGCCACCTGGCCGATCTTCGGCGGCAACGAGCAGCGCAATCGTCGCGGCTCATCGCACGTCGATGACCTTGGCCTTCTCTGGCGATTCGAAGGACTCAGACCCGAGGCGCGCCGCCCGACGCACGACGCCGAAAACGCCGAGCCAGACAACGCGGAAACAAACACGGTTTGGCCGGTCATTCAGTCATTGCTCAATCCTGTACTCGCCAATGACCTTGTCCTTGTGCAGAGCTTTCGCGAGATCGTCGCCATTCGGGTGGGTTCCGGTTTGCCCGTCTGGCGCTACGCCGCCGACGCGGGCCTCGATACTCAGGCCGATCATTTCGCGGAACCGTCCATCGCGCTGAACGTGGTCACCGTATCCGACGATCGCGCGTTTGCCGCACTACCCACCGACGCAGATCCCTACTATGGCGGTGAAAACACTGGCCGCACCGCAGCACTGATCAGCCTGGATGTTGCGACCGGTCGACTTCTCTGGCGCACCGAAGCACAAAGCATCATCGCCGGCGCCAACGACCTCTCGTTCGATTCCTCACCGCTCGTAGACGGCGACCGCGTCTACATCGTCGGACGTCGCAAACGCGCCTTCGGTTTTGAGGACTGCTACGTGTTCTGCCTGAGCGCAACGACCGGCCGCGCCATTTTCCAGACGCACCTCGGCAGCGCATCGACCGGCACCTTCGGCGCTCGCCAACCAACGCTCAGCATACCGGCGCTGTTCGGCGACACGGTGTATGTTGCTACCAACCTCGGCTCCATCGCCGCCGTGGACGCTTACACGGGCTCCGTTCAATGGCTCCGACTCTATCCGCGCGAGCCGCTCAACACCGGCGAGGAGACCGGTTGGGTGCAGCACGACGTCAACAACTGGGAACTGAACCCGATCATTTTTTCCGGCAACCGCCTCATCGCCCTGCCCACCGATTCATCCCACGTGTTCGTGCTCAACGCCGAGGACGGCACGTTGAGCCGCACCATCGCCACCGACCAGCTCGCCGGCATCCAAACCCTGCTCGGCGCGGAGAACGATCTCATTTGCGGCGTCGGTCGTACAGCCATGTGTTACGACCTCAAAGCCAACGAAATGATCTGGACCGCCGGCTGGCACGAAGGCGAACGCGTCATCGGTCGCGGCACGTGGGCTGACGGCGTCCTGCTCATCCCCACCAACCTCGCGCTACATCGCTTCCGCGTGACCGACGGCGCTCGCACACAATTACAATGGGAATCCAAAGATCGCGGCGGCAATCTCGTCGCCTTGCCCGATCGTCTCATCGTCGGCGGCGAAGGAACGATCTCGACTTACGTCCGCCGCGCTGACATGTGGAAAGCCCTTCGCGATCGCATGGCCGAAGCCCCCAACGACCCCAACCCAGCGTTCGAACTCGTGGAAGTCGCCGTCCGCTCCGGCGAAATGGACGAAGCATGGCACGCGTTGGAGGAAGCTTCACTCCGCATCGCGAAACTAGCGGTCGTTGAAACCAATCACGCCCGCCGCATCTACGAAGATTCGCTCATGCTCACCGAAGCCCTCGCCCAGCGAAGCGCCCTCGACGCCGAGAAGCTTGATCGCTTGCAGCAAATCGCGTCAACCTATTCGCCCGATTCAAAATCGCACCTGACCTATCGACTTCGCTTCGCCGAGGTGCTAGCCAAATTCGGTAAGCCCGAAAAAGCAATCGACCTCTATCAGCAGATTCTCAAGGATCGTTCGCTTCGCGATCTCGAAACCACCGGCCCCGACACCGGCTATCGCCGCGGCGGCAACATCGCCCGCGAAGCAATCGATACAATCATCGCGAAGCAAGGCATCACCGTGTACGCAGCCGTCGAAAACGAAGCTAAGCTCACGCTCGACGCCGCAAGAACATCCGGCGACATCAACGCACTCCGCCGCGTCGTCGATTGTTACCCAAACAGCACCAGCGCCCCGGCCGCGCTGATAGTCGGGGCAGAGCAATTAGCCAAATCAAATCGCTTCGAAGAAGCCGTGAAGTGGTACTCCCGTGCGTATCACCACAACTCGACCGCCACGGACCGCCCGCGCCTCATTCAGGCAATGGCCGACGCCTACGAGCGCGCCGGAAAACCCGACCTCGCCTATCGCTGGCTCTGCCGCGCCGCACGTGAGTTCCCGCATGCCTCAGTTACGCACGAGGGCCGCACCTATTCAATTACTGAATACCGCGATCGCCTCGCCAGCGCCCGCGCACTCACCGAACCATCCCGCCCCACTCTCGAACCGCCCATCGAGCAAGGCTGGGAGCACGACCTCGACGCCGGCGCATCGCTGCTGACACCGACATTTGCCAACGACCCCGCAGTCCGCTGGACGCGCGCCTACATCTCCACCGGCTCACAAATCCGCGCCGTCGACCCCGTCTCCGGCAAAGACCTTTGGCCGGAACCCGCGACCGTGCGCATGGCCGCCGAGCTCCTCACCGCATCGGACCAGCGCGCCATCTTCGCGACACCGTTCGAAATCTTCGCCCTAGACCCGGCAACCGGAAAACGGTTCTGGTCGCACGGCGATTACCCCGCACGCATCGACGACAACAAAGCCGATTGGGAAGACGGCCTCACCATCCGCTCCGCCTCACTCGAACGCGACCAGCTCGTCTTCTCGCGCGACAGCGGTCAACTGCAAAGCCTCTCGCTCAAAGACGGCCAAATCGAATGGTCGCAACTTCACCGCCCCGCCCCCGCCGGCGCAGTCAAACTGCTGCACCCGTGGGTCGCCTACTCCGTCATGCAGGACGGCCAATCGATCGTCTGCCTCGTCGATGCAGCCACCGGCAGCTGGGTCGATGCGATCATGACCGGCGAACGTCGCCCGGTCGAAAACATCTTCGTCCCGTGGGATGATCAGGTCGTCATCCTCACGTCGCAGTCAATCTCGTCCTACGACGTCGACGCGCGCAAATGGCGCTGGCGCGTGCCCTTCGATGGCCACGTGCGCCCGATGTCCGTGCTCTTTGATCTCGACTCGGTCTATCTCTCCGAGGACGGCTCGCGCATCCGTTCGTACAAACTCGATGACGGAAAGCTCGCGTGGGAATCAGGCAAGCTCAGTTCGCGCAGCGCCTCCGATCTCACCATCGACCGCATCGGCTCCAACCTCTTCGCGTGCAGCACCGCCGGAGTGACAGCCGTTGACACCGTCGATGGCCGCCTGCTCTGGGACGCGACCACGCCGCTCCGCCCGCGATTCACCCGCCGCTTCCTGAGCAACGCATGCGTCGGCGCACTCGACAACCCCGCCGGCGACGTAGGCGAAGCCGAATCAGCCCTCTACTTCTACGACCACCGCAACGCCAGCGGCCTCATCCCCAAATCCGGCGGCGTCCACAAACTCGGCCGCCTCCAGGACATCCGCACCGTCGCCGCCTATGACAACGCCATCCTAATCCAAACCGGCACCACCCTCCGCGGCTGGCGAACAAAAAAGTAGCCTGTAGCTCGAAGCACCAATCTTCGTAGGGTCCGCCGTGCGGACCGTCTCGCTAACGCGGCAATGCGTATCGATGGATTTTTCCCAGACTAGGCGAATACAAGAGTAGTTCCCTGCCGTCTGCAATGACAAATGCACCCGAGCTCGGTGTATGCTGCTCAATCGGCACTCGCGGCAGAGACGTACTCGAATCCCACGCGGCAATTCGAAACTTCTGACTCTCAGTTCCCTCAAGGTTCATGATTAGAACTTCACGGTCACCAACCACAACGATCTTTTCACCCAATGCAATGCATGCCCATTTCTCATTCGGACTTGGAATCGGCAGCGTGACCAAGGGTGCCCCTTCTCGCGAGAATAAGTCCACGCTATGAACATTTTGCCGAACATCGCTGTTGAGCATAGCCATGGAGCCATCCCCCCGCATAGCAAATGCCAAACGCCCGCTAAACCACTGACCATTGGGTCGCCGACGCTCCTCGCGGATGAGCGTTCCATCTTTATCAACAATCACGAAGCGCCCATTCCCGCGGAACCCGCAGGGCCCACACCGATACCCTGTTCCTGGTTGAAAACTCCAGGGGTGGGGTTCGTGATCGGGCAAAAAAGTTACGTTCTCAAGCGCCTCACCATTCGCAGAGAAACGGAAATACTCATCGCTGGTTCGATACGGCTGCTTTCGTGGCTTGCTGACGTAAATCACTCCATCGTCATTAACCGCGACAAACGCGCCCAATATCGAACCGGCAATCTCTGTCGGATCAGGCTTACACCGGCGCACGAAAAGCCCGTTCGCGTCGAAGACATGAACAACCCCCGTATCGCGCGCGACCGCATACATTTTTCCGTCGGGTCCAATGTTGAACCCGGCGATGCCGCGCAATTTACTGGGTTCCGGCGCATCACCGACTAGGTTAACTTCGCCGAGGTAAGGAAGTTCAGGCAATCCATCTAACGCCGCGGCGCGGACCTCCTTCTGTTTCGCGGCCTCACCTTCCACATCCAATTCGACACGTCCCGATTCGACTACTTTGTAATTCCCCGTTGCGTCGAGGTGTGCCGCAAACTTGACCAGTTTGCTTTCCACGAAAACTCGAATCGCGAACTGTCCCGCTTCACCCGACATCTGGATGCCAGGATGTTTGGCAAAGTAAGCTTCGGGACCGACTCCCATGAAGGAGTATTGAAACAGTTCGAGCGAACCATAGTCGTTTGGTGTTTCGAACGACCAAATGGGTTTGAATTTCTCATCGACAACTGAAAACCGCCCACCCTCATCTTTCACCTTAAAGTCTGGCGTCTTAATCAATCCGTGAACAAGCAACAACGACGTGGAACGAATTGGTTGAACATCGACCACTGAGTACAACCGATCGCTGTTCTCGAATACGCTCTTCTCATCCAGTTCCGAGGTTTTCTCCCCAGTCGAGATTCTGTACACCCACCATTTCATTCTGTGGTCCCAAGCTCGCACAACCATTCGGTCATTGGTTGGATCAGTTAGAAATTGCTCAATGGTCGGTTGTGGTGGAACGGGTGGCGTTGAAGAAAAGGGGAAAGGCTGACGCTCAATGACTTCGTTACGCAGTTCCTTTCCAAGAGGGCTGAGTATGACGATGTGCAGGAAGTATTCGTCGTCACGTGAGTGACCTTCGGGCAACGTCTCGATCCTGCGATAGGCGAAGCCCGTCACAAACCCCTCATCCGATACAGTCACTCGCCGCAAGGTGTAAGGTCGTTCGCCGGTCCACACGTCTTTGCCATCCTTGGTAAAGCGATACTTCGCCCCGCCATTCCCATACTGATCCACAGGATCAACAAACAGCGTGAATGCACCAATCGAGGAGGAATGACTCTGAGGCTGAAGAGTGACGTAATCACTTTCGCGCCCGGCCCACGCTAGCGAACTAACAAAAACGACGAGACCAGTTGAAATCAATCGCGCCAAAGTTTGACGGTTTTCCAGCCAGTACTTCATAAATCGCCTCCGGAGTGAGAATTCCAATTGTGATGGAACATTCTCGCCTTACAATTTGTGTCCGTCCAGATTTGGCTCTCTGCAAGCCCCACAACCCCAAACACTTCCGACAAATCCATTGATCCAGCGATCACATGGCTAGTTATTAAGCTGTCATGACCCGGGCTTCACGCGTAGTACCCCGGAAAACAAATACGTCGACTCCGTCGGCATACGCAGCGCTTGGCAGCGCCACGCATGTCGCACGCGCAGAGCGAGCTCGGCTCGCTTCTGCCACGGCTGGCTATGCCACTGTCTGAAGACAGTGATGATTCCTCCACGACGCATTCGCGCGTCGTCGGAGATGAAAACCAACGCGGCCAATACGCCCGCGGGCATAAGAGAATGGAGCGTCGACAGTCATGTGTTCCGCCGCGACTTGGAGGCGGCGCACCGCCGACAGGACGCGGCGGCACACGTGACTGTTGAACGCGCAAGAATGTTGGGAGCGATTTGTTGAGAAGACCCGCCCATCGCTAAAGGTGGCGCAGCGGCGCGAGGTCAGGCACGTGAGTGCCCGTTTTTTCAAAAAGAAAGGAGGCAACGAGAAGTACATTCCAATTGCGCCTTCGAGCCGGGTGGCACGGTCAAGCAGCAGCTTGGCCGTGGCAGATCACTCATACTCGAAATAGCGAATGGAATCGTACACTAGGTTCATGCCGACGCGATGAACCTAACTAGAGCACTTAACGATCAACCGTATCGCGTGCTTGATATTTCTCCCCCTTGGCAAAGGGGATTAAGGAGGGTCAGGCGATACACATGATTGTTAACCGCTCTAACTCCGAATCGCAACCATCCGCCGCAAGATTGGTACCGATGCGATCCATTCAGAGTCGTTCATACGGCTCTGGTTCATCGAAACGTATCGGCCCGCCCGCACGCAATCCCTCCCCCTCTCAGGGGGAGGGCAGGGTGGGGGTCCCGCCCCAACGCGCCGCTCGCCCGATCCAACCGGTCGGACGACGCTGCTCCTATTTCGATTTTTTGACTTTTTGACGTTTGGACGTTTGGACGTTTCTTGAGTGCCACACAGTGTCACTTCTTGGGATTTTTTCACTTTTAGCCATTAGCCATTTGACGGCTTCAATTCACAACCTCAAGACCCGCTGGAATGCCCGCCCCAGCCCCCCCGCCTTCCCTTCCCCGCCGCTTGCGGTATCGTGCCCGTATGAAAGTAGTCGTACTTCACGACGATATCGGCCCCAACGCCCGCCCCGACGAACTCGACGTGTTCACACAGGTCGAGGTCGTGTCGCAGGCCCTGCGCGCGTTAGGGCACGAAGCCGCCGCCCTACCCTTCTCCAGTAACCTGCAAGCCGCGCGGCAGAACTTATCAAAGCTCCGCCCCGACATCGTCTTCAATCTCGTCGAAGCCGTCGATCATCAAGGCCGACTCATCTACCTCGCACCGGCCTTGCTCGATTCGATGAACATTCCATATGTCGGCTCGCCCACGGTGCCAATGTTTGTCACCTCGAATAAGGTCCTCGCGAAGCAGCTTCTCAAGTCCCACGGGATCGCCACACCAACATGGTATTCGAGAAACGACTTGACCACCTGCAACACCGTCCCCTACTGCCGCTACATCATCAAATCGACATGGGAAGAAGCGTCCGTTGGATTGGACGACGACTCCATCGTTGAGACCAGTTCCGCCCGTGTGCTGCTCGACGCGCTCGACAATCGCCTCGATCGTTTGGGTGGCGATGGATTCGTGGAAGCGTTCATCGATGGCCGGGAGTTCAACCTATCAGTTCTAGCCGCTGACAGCGGCGAGCCCGAAGTCCTCCCACCGGCGGAGATCGACTTCGTCGGTTACGCGCCGGACAAACCAAAAATGGTCGGCTACAAAGCCAAGTGGGACGAATCCTCTTATGAATATCACCGCACGCCGCGGCGATTCGATTTCGTGCCCAGCGACACGACATTGCTCAACACATTGATTGCGATCGCCAAAACATGCTGGAAAAAGCTCGATCTTCACGGCTGGGTGCGCGTCGATTTTCGGGTGGACTCTGCCGGAAATCCTCTCGTTCTCGAAGTGAATGCCAACCCGTGTCTCTCCCCCGACGCCGGGTTCGCCGCCGCCACACAACGCGCGGGCTTGTCATTTGAGAAAGTCGTCGAGCGCATCTTGAATGACCCGGTTGGCGGCATCGCGTCTCCATCACTCGCCTCGGAGCACGTGCATTGACGCTTTCATTTCGCGACAACGTCAAACCGTCGGACGTCGAAGCTATCCGCGCGATCGTGGCCTCCACCGGCTTCTTTCATGATTTTGAAATCGACGTAGCCGTAGAGTTAGTCGAAGATCGAGTGCAAAAAGGCGACGAGAGCGATTATCAATTTGTGATCGCCGAGCAAAACGGTGCGGTCGTCGGCTACACGTGCTACGGACTGATCGCGTGCACGGTCGGCAGTTTCGATCTTTATTGGATCGCGGTCGACAACAGTGCGCGCGGGGGCGGAATTGGTCGAGCACTAATGGAGCAAACAGAAAGTCGCATTGCGAAGCTCGGTGGCCGACGGATCTACATCGAAACATCCGGTCGCGAGCTGTATCGACCGACGCAGGGGTTCTACCGCCGCTGCGGATACGAAATCGAAGCGGTGTTGAAAGACTTCTACGCACCCGGCGACGACAAAGTTATCTTCTCGCGCGCGATATAGCACAGACAAAACAGGACGAAATCTCCTCAACTCGCAACGTGTAACATCGCGACACCACGGCCAAGCTGCTGCTTGACCGTGCCACCCATAATGGCTGCAGCGTTGAACTCTTATTTCGCCGTCATACTCTTCGGCCCTCTTAGATCGGTGCGCGAAGGCGGCAGCTTCGGCGCGGGTCGATTCTTGAACTTCGTGTAACTCTCCGTGTGCATGCTGGTCAGTTCGATGGGCCGTCCATCGATGAACATGTGCGTCACCTGGCTTACTGTCTGCAAAGGCGTCGCGGTGGTTACTATCAAATCAGCATGTTTTCCAACCTCAATCGAACCGACGCGATCGGCAATCCCAAAAATCTCAGCCGCACCGAGAGTCAGCGCGTACTCGGCACGCTCAACCGGCAGGCCATGTGCAACAGCCATTCCGACCTCCGTGCCGAGGTTGTATGAATCGGACGAACTGTCCGAAGCAAAAGCAATACTCACACCAGCCGCATCAAGGACGCCCGCGCAACGATACACGGAATCCCACGGCTCGAAATTGGAAGAAGGATATCCGTAAGGTGTGCCGAGGATGACGGGAATCTTTTTTTCCGCGAGTGTGGTCGCGAGCTTCCATGATTCTTTGCCGCCTCTGATGATACACTTCAGGCTGTGCTTTTCGGCGAAATCGATCGTATCGAGGATTTGCTTGTATGAATCAGCACCAAAGAGAATTGGCTTTTCGCCACGAACATATGGAACCATCGCCTCCAGCGTGAGGTCGATTTCGAACTTAATCGACTTGTCTTTTTCCACTGCCTGTTTCACCTTGGCATACTGCTTCGCCTTGCTCAAGTAATCTTCAAGTTCCTTAAGAGATTTCTTGTGATCATCCTTGCGCTTCTTGCGTGCCTCGTCCTCAGCCGCGCCGCGAAGCGAATCGTAGTCGATGCCATCATGCGCCGCGGCGCCGCCCATACAACACGATGCGCCGCGCTCGCGATGCGTCCGCTCGTCATGATCCAAGGACTCCTCTGCCGGATCAACGGGCAGCGAGGGAACCGACAGGTGAAGACCGAACGCGCGCACGACGGACATTTCTGCTTCGGTCCAGCCGTCGAGATGAATCACAGAACTTTGACCGGAAATGCGGCCGCCGGATGGTTCGGTCAGCGTCGTCGTGATGCCGGTGGTTCGCGCAATTCGGAAATGCTCGCTGTGGGGGTGCACCGCGTTGGCTGCGATCAGGTGCGGATTGAACGTACCGATCTCGCTGTTGTCGCGAGTTGAGCGAATCGAATCAATTTCATTGAGGCCAAGCACGGAGCCCGCATCGATCAAACCGGGGTACACGTGCAAACCGCGCGCCTGAATCACACCAGCGCCGGGCGGAATAATTGCTTCCGGGCCCACCGCTTTAATTTTGTCTTCCACAATAACAACGGTCGCGTTCTGAATCGGTGGGCTGCTAATCGGGTGAACCGTAGCTCCGACGATTGCGTAGGCACGATGCGGCGTCTGTGGAATGGTTCGATCGAATGTCGCAGCAATCGGCAGTGACGTTGCGTCAGTTAATGAAGGCTCGCGCGTGTCCTCAAAAAAGACCTCACCATCAATGATCGTCATCACGTTCTTGCTGAACGTATTCAGTGGATGACCGTTGAAAATGGCTAGGTCGCCGTCCTTGCCAACTTCGAGACTGCCGACGCGATCGTCAATCTGTAATTGCTTTGCAGCGTTGAGCGTCACCAACTTGAGCGCCTCGGTTTCATTCAAAGCGCCCCAGCGAATGCACTTGGCCGCCTCCTGATTCATGTAGCGGATCGTGTTGGCCGAGTCAGAATTGACTGTCGAGCAGATGCCCGCGTCGGTCATGAAGGCCGCGTTGTGAGGAATTGCTCCATACGCCTCGACCTTGTAGGCCCACATGTTGGCGAACGTAGAGCCGCCCGAACCGTGACGCGCGATCTCGGGCGCGATGCGATAACCCTCCAGCACGTGGTGCCAAACACCGATGCGAATGCCGTATTCCTCGGCCACATCTATCAGACGGAGGATTTCGTCCGAGCGATAAGAGTGGCAGTGCACGGTTATCTTTCCCGCGAGAACTTCGCTCAACGCGTCGAGTTTCAGGTCTTTTCGCGGGATGATCGCGTCCACACCTTGCTTCGCGGCCGCATCGTAGTCGGCCCATTCGGATTGATATTCTCTTGCGGCTTCGAACGCACCGCGAAGAACAGCTTCGACGCCGAGACGTGTGTTGGGGAATCGCTTGCCGTAGGCATTGAAGAAGTTGGACTGTTTGACGTTTTCGCCCAAAGCAAACTTGATGGTGCGCGCGGCGGATGGAATGAGCATTTCGGAGACCGGCCGCTCATACTTGAGTTTGAACACGACGCATTGGCCGCCGATCGTGTTGGCTGAACCGTGCATCGCATGATGCGTGGTCGCGCCGCCCGCGGCTGCACGGTAGATGGCGGTGTCCTGCGGATCAATCAGGTCGCCGATTCGCACTTCCGCGCTGATAGAATGTGCCCCCTCGTTCACACCGTCGATGCCCAGGTGCGAGTGACAGTCGATGATGCCGGGCATGACAAACTTGCCGGTTCCGTCAATGACGGTGACACCTTGTGGCACCGGCGAAATGTCACCTATGGCTGCGATCTTTCCGTTCTGAATAAGGATCGACGCCTTCTGCAATGGCGTGGACGTAACGGGCAAGATGGTCGCATTTTGAATCAACACGTTTCCGTTTGTTTTGGTCTTCGGAATGCGGTCAGCCAGGACTTCCGATTCGAAGGTCGGCCAGTTCTTCTGTTTGTCTTCGGCGGGCTTTTCATCGGCCTTTTTCTCGTCCTTCGCAGTATCCTTCTTTTCTTCGTCCTCTGACTCTTTGGTCTTGTCTGCTTTGGCTTTGTCCGAATCCTTGTCCTTTTTCTCGTCATCGCGATCGAGTTCGAACTTGGTTCCCTCGACGAATACTTTCTTGACCTTGGATTTCTCATCCGCCAGTCGCTTGTCCGTGAGGATGACGTTGGCCAATTGGCCCGGAGCGATTGCACCTACCTGCTGCTTCAAACCAAGCAGTTCCGCCGGCGTCGTGGTGAGCGCGGCCAGTGCGACCGACTCCGGTAGGCCACGATCGATCACCAACCGGAGGTTCTTGATCAGCTCGTTCGGCTCTTTGAAATCCTTCGTGCGAAGCGAAAACGGAATGCCGGCTTTGTGCAGACGGATGACGTTGTTTACCTGCTCCTCCCAGAGTCGCCTGCGCTCTTGCTGAACTTTCAACGGCTCATACTGTTTTTTCTCGTCGCTTTCTTTCTTCGACTTTTCAGCTGTCTCATCCGATTTCTTTTCGGTGGCGTCGGGCATGTCGGGCTCGTGCGTCTTCTCCTTCTGCGCGACCTCTTCACCTTCGGGCTTTGGTTCGTCCTTTTTGCCCTCAGCTTTTTCCTTCTCTTTTTCCTTGTCTTTGCCTTTATCTTTGTCTTTCTTTTTTCCAAAGATGGGTTCTTCGTCGAACTTGAGGCTCAGAATGAGCGGGACGCGCTCGGCCTTGATACGATCAATGACCTTCCACGCCTCGCGGCCGCCGGTAATAACCGGGTTTAGGTTGAATTCCGCGCATAGATCGAGTGCGCGATTGATCTCATTCTGTGTGTTGGCTTCGAAAATAATTCGCTGCGTGCGAGCGAGCATCGGCTGAAGTGCTGCCAGAGCCCGATCCTCAGCCACGCGCTTGCCCGATGTCGGGTGACGCTCCTCGTATTTGAGCATCTTTGCGTTCCAGCGCGCGTCGAGCAGCGTTTGGCGAAACTGGGCGAAAACGCCGAGCAGCGTTTGCGGATAATCGCCGTCTTCACCCGTGGAAAACGATGCGTGCATGCCGATGTCATCCGCGAGGATCGATCGACGTAGGGGCGCTCCGCTGAGACTCAGAACGTCGCTGGTCCCTGCAAAAATGCCGTCACGCGGAGCAATCACAGCAGCGGTGAACCCGGAGGAACGCCAGTTTTCGAGCTTCTTGTCGTCCGGTGCGTATTGCTCGATCGCACGCGACTTCGGCCTGACGCCTCTGCGACCAGCCATGTGCATCGCGGGCATGAACGCACTTGCGAGGTCGGGGTTTTCGTCTTCGGTCAGCAAGCGTTCTTCGCGCGAACGCGTCTTGTCCGGTATCCCAAGATACGACTGGGCATCAATAAGGCCCGGATAGGCAAATAGCTTCGAGCCGTCGATTGATTCCGCATCCGTTGGCACGGGTGTATCGACGCCGACGGCTGCGATTCGGCCATCGCGCATGACAATGTTGACTCGCTCCGTTGTTGAACCATCGGGGTTCACGAGCGTGACATTCGTGATCGCCGTCGGCGACTCGAACTCGGCCTTGAGTGTCGCGGGCAGTGCGAAGCCGAGGGTAATTGCGAACAGAATGAATCTGAATTGAACAGATCTTATCAATGCGGAAATGACACCAAATGTTCGCCGATGGCTGACCAGAATGCGCGCGTACGTCATGCTAATTCCTACAAAAAAAGCAGTGGCCGGGATGTTGCGCGAAAGCCTCTCAACCCACCCAGCCGTGACAGGTTAGTTTAGTGGGCCTGAGAATGAGTGTCGATTCAATGAACTGTTGCCATTTGGCGGTTTGTCAGTTATTCATCCGGCCATGAAATGGTCTGAATTCTTTATACCAACAACGAAAGAGACGCCTTCGGACGCGGTCGTTCCGTCGCATCAGTTGATGATTCGCGCCGGGTTGATTCGGCAGGTGGTGGCTGGGGCGTATACGTATCTGCCACTGGGGTATCGATCTTTGCGGAAGGTGGAAGCGATCGTCCGCGAGGAGATGAACGCCAAGGGCGCGATTGAGCTGCACATGCCCGCGATGCATCCGATCGAATGGTGGGAGCAGACGGGTCGCGTGGAGGCGATGGGCGATGTGCTGCTGCGACTCGCGGGCAAGGGCGATGATTGGCGGACGCGAACCTGCCTCGGCCCGACGCACGAAGAGGTCATCACCGAAACGGCGAAGGCGTACATCAACAGCTACAAGCAGCTTCCGGTGAACCTTTATCAGATTCAGACGAAGTTTCGCGGCGAAGCGAGGCCAAAGAGCGGCGTGCTGCGCACGCGCGAGTTTCTGATGAAGGACGCGTATTCGTTCCACACGTGCAAGGAAGGCCCGGGCGGACTCGATGAGACGTACGACAAGATGTACGACGCCTATTGCCGCATTTTTGGGCGTGCGGGGCTTCCGTATGTCGCGTGCGAGGCGGACTCGGGGCCGATCGGAGGCGACGCGTCGCACGAGTTCATGGTGCCGACCGAAGCGGGCGAGGATTATCTCGTACAGGCGGAAGATGGAAAGTATGCGGCCAATCTTGAACGGGCGGAGATTGAGGCGATCGCAGACAAGAAGGACGGCACGAACGCGGCGATGAAGGAAGTTCACACGCCGGGGATGTCGACCATTGGCGATGTATCGAATTTCCTGAAATGTACGCCGGACAAGATGATTAAGACGATTGTCTACGATGTCGGCGGTGAGGCACTGGTCGCGCTGGTGCGCGGCGATCATGAGGTTAACGAAGGCAAGCTGCGCCGTGCGGCAGGTGTCAAACACTTGGCACTGGCGGAGCCGGCGCTGATCAAGAAAGTGACCGGGGCTGAGGTCGGATTCGCGGGGCCTGTCGGATTGAAGGCACGCATCATCGCCGACCAAGCAGTCAGCGTGATGCACGATGCCGCAACCGGTGCGAATAAGACCGATTATCACATTACCGGCGTGAACCCGGGACGCGATTTCACGATCACCGAGGTCGCGGACATTCGCAATGCCGTCGAGGGTGACCGTGCGAAGAACGGTTCGCTGCTGAAGTTCCGCAAGTGCATCGAAATCGGTCACGTGTTCAAGCTCGGCACGAAATACTCAGACTCCATGCAGGCGACGTGTCTCGATCAGAACGGCAAGCCCGCGCCGTTCATCATGGGGTGTTACGGCATCGGCCTGAATCGCATCATGGCGGCGGCGATCGAAGCCTTCCACGATGAGAACGGCATCAAGTGGCCGGCGTCGATTGCACCGTTCCAGACAGCGGTCATCGCACTGGATATTCGCGACGATAGTGTCACTTCGCTGGCACAAAAGCTGCACGATGATCTTGCTGCCTCTGGCATCGACGTCATCCTCGACGACCGCGACCAGCGGCCGGGGTTCAAGTTCAAGGATGCTGATCTGATTGGGTTCCCGGTGCGCATCGTGGTCGGCAAGAAGGGCTTGGCTGAAGGCGTCGTCGAAGTGCAGGTCCGCAAGACGGGCGAGTTGCACAAGATCGCACCGGACAAGGCTGTCGGCAGTGTGAAGGCGATGATCGACGAATTGCTGAAGAACGAGAATACGTATCGGGCAGCTTAGGTCCTAGACAGTCTCGATCCAGTTCTTCTTGTCGTGCGCAGGCAATTGCTCGACATGGCATAGTTCAGTTTAAATTGACCGAGCGATCTAATTCGCTATTTGAGACCCATTCTAATTGTGTTTCTAATCGTAGGGGCCATTAACTGGCTCTTCAGCGACACGTACGCGCGCTACTTCCCTTCCAAGACCAATCCTAACGAGCTGCGATTTAATCACTTCGGAACCTATGAGGATTTCGAGTTTTGGCGGGACTTAATCCGAGAGTTCGAACAGCTGCATCCTAACCGGCAAATCAAACAGGAATATGTCGTCGGTGTTGGCGGCGAATACAACACGAAAATCCGCCAGCAGGTCTTGACAGGGAATGTGCCTGATGTGTTTCTCATGCAGCTTGCGCCGTTTCAGGAACTGGCCGGTTCGTTTACAGAGTTAGATTTAGCGATCGACGCCGAAGATTCGGTGATCACTGAGCAGGAACTGTCCCCGCTTGAACCAAACAGCGTCTCATCATTTCGAGTCAACCGTCGACTTCGCGGGTTGCCGGTCTCTGGCGGAAGTTTGCTCATCTATATCAACGAAGAGTGCTTCCGGCGCGCGGAGGCGTTTCGTGGAATTGCGATACCTCGACCCGATGAAAACTGGACGATGGACGACTTTCGCGAAACCGCTCGCCTGCTCACTTGTGATCTTGATGGCGACGGAACGCCGGATCAATTCGGATTTTGGCGGCCACGGTGGATTTACTTCTTGCCGTTTCTCTGGTCGTTCGGCGCGGAAATTGTCGACGATTTGGCGAAAGAATGGTTGCTTCATGGATCCGCAGCAGAGGAAGCGCTGGCGTACTTTCAGGATTTAACTCTTACAAACCGCGTGTGCCCGACGGACGACGAAGTGCCGCAGTTGTTTCAGGATGTTGGTTTTCTGACCGGCAAAGTGGCTATGTGTGTGAACGGGCCGTGGTTTCAGCCATTTCTGGCGAAGACGCGATTGGCTGATTCATATTCGGTCGCGCCAATTCCATTCGGGCCTGACGGACGTGCGACACGAGTCACATGGGACGCGGTCGTGATGGCCAAGGATTTGCCGCCACAGCGCCGCGAGCTCGCGCGCGAGTTCGTTCGTTTCATCGCATCGAAGAACGTGCAGGACCGGATCGCACGGTCAGGTCGCGCGGTGCCGGCGCGGGTTGATTCGCAAGAATTGTATGTCGAGGCTGACGCCGAAAGGCGAAGACCATTTGTTGAAGCGCTCTCCTATTCCAGACTCCAGCCACAACTGCGGCGTTTCAACGAGATCGATCGGTTGTTAAACGGCGCACTCAACAAACTGGCTGATCCAAGATCGCGAGCCGACGCCAATGGTGTCATTAGGGAAATTGAAAACGATCCCGTGATCAAACAAGTTTTTTCGCATTCTAGAAAGGAAGGAGGTCTGTTGACGAACTAGCGACCAACGTGCGGTCGAATAACAGTCAGCGGCGTTCGTGCGCGACGGCGTTTGGGCCGTTCTCCTACGCGCGGGGAATCCATCTGCCGCATGACGCCTCGATTTCGAACGGCCTTTCTTTTTCTCGGGCCGTGGATCGTCGGCGCACTTTTCTTCTTTCTTCTCCCCTTCTTCACCGCCTTTTTCCTCTCCATGACCGGCAATGGCACTCGCGATCAAATTAATGAACTTCAATTTGTCGGCGGCGAAAACTACCGGCAACTCTTGGCCGTGGATGCGAGCAAACCGGATACCGATAGAGCACCGTGGCATGTCGATGCGCTTAACGGCCGATTGAAAGACAAGAGGTTCTTCAACTCGATCAAAAACAGTTTTTTCTATTCGCTGGTGGCTGTACCGACTGGTTTGCTCGTCTCGCTCGGGCTTGCCACTCTGCTCAATCGCTCATTCCGCGGTGCAACGATTGTCCGCAGCCTTTTCTATCTGCCGAGCGTGCTAGGCGGCGTAGCTACCATTGTGATCTGGAGTTGGTTGTTCAACCCGCAATTCGGATGGATCAACGAAATAATCCGTGGTGCATACGCGATCATTGATCCCGTTGTTCAATTCGCAACCGGGACCAGCAGCAGAAGTTGGCCGACACCGGATTGGTTGTATTCGCCGCTATGGTGCTTGCCCGCGTTGGTAATCATGCACTGCTGGACGTGCGGAGCGTCGATGCTCGTGTTTCTCGCTGCACTGCGGCGGATTCCATTGGAGTTGCTTGATGCAGCGCGGATCGATGGTGCCACGCGACGGCAGCGATTCGTGCACGTGGTACTCCCTCAGATCGCGCCGGTAGTCCTATTCAATGCGGCAGTCATGTGGGGGTTCACGATGCAGTCCTTCAGCGAGCCGTATCTGTTGCAGAATCGGCAGCAGGATGACGAACTGCTTTTTGTCAGCTTGCATATTTATCGCACTGCCTTTGAGTCGCCTTATCGAGTGGGTTATGCCAGCGCGATGGCGTGCGTGTTGTTTGTAGTGCTTATGGTAACCACGTTGCCGATGTGGTGGTTAGGGCGAAAGTGGGGATCGGGCGAATCTCAAGAACGATGAACCACAAAGACACAAAGGCACCAAGGAAGAAATGAACTGAGTGCGCTGGATGGTTACTAGCGCCGACTTTCTCAACTTTGCATCTGAGTTGACGCTTAAACTACCGGCGCGAAAGTTGCGGTAACCGTTATGTGTTCCTTCAGCGCGATTCGAACTGGGTTTTCGCTGCCTGCCTGGGCACCGTTCCAACCTGCAAACACCCAGCCGGCGTCGGCGCTCGCCTGCAGTTCTATGACGTGGCTGTGTTCAGTTGGTGCACCGTTGGTGAGTCGCTGAACCGAACCGCGGCCGACAATGTTAACCGTCAGATTCTTCTCATCGTCAAGCTTCCACGAGTTGCGATGCACCGGGTCATGCCGCAGGGATTCGAGGTAGCGGCCATGACGCCCGTGGGCGAAGGAGCGCATCAGGAATTCGCAAAGATATCGAACGTGCGGATTGAGCGTGGTGTCATCCAACATGCACTGCACGCGGTCGCGGATCGGTGTCGCGCTCATGCGTGCGCGGCGAGAAAACAGCTTCATGAACGCCTGCTTGAGCGAACTGATGTCTTCCTGTTTGTAGCCGCTTCGTTGCAGGCCGATGCCGTTAACCATGCGGATTTCGGAGCGACTGCCGCGGGCGGCCACCACGATCATGAACGGCGGCACGTCGGCTGCGACACGCGTCATACCGCCGATGAAGGCATTGCGGCCAATCGTGACAAAGTGATGCACAGCCGTCATGCCGCCCATGTTGACGTTGTCCTCCACGACGACGTGTCCGGCAAACTGCACGTTGTTGGCGAACACACAGCGATTGCCGATGCGACAGTCGTGAGCAACATGCACGCCAACCAAAAGAAAGTTCTTATCGCCGATGCTGGTGACTCCGCCGCCATTGCCGGTGCCCGGGTGGATCGTCACCATTTCGCGGAAGATATTGTTCTTGCCGATTTCGAGCGTCGTGCGTTCACCGGAGAACTTAAGGTCCTGCGGATTCATGCCGAGGACAGCCTGCGGAAAGACTTCGCAGTTCTCGCCCAGCGTGGTGTATCCGTTGATGGTCGCGTGGTGGTGAATCCGGCAGCCGTCGCCGAGGCGAACATGCGGACCGATGAAGCTGTAGGCGCCGACTTCCACGTCGCGCCCCAAATGTGCTCCCCGTTCTATGACGGCTGTTGGATGAATACTCACGACCGCGCCCTTTCTTCTACTTCCTTATGGTCCTTCCGCATCGGTGAGAATGAACTTGATCTCCGCCTCCGCCACCAGATCGCTGCCGACCCGAGCGCGACCCTGAAGGTGGCCGATGTTGGACCGTACCCGTATTGCTTCCGCCTCGACGAGGAGCTGATCTCCCGGTCGGACGGCTTTGCGGAATTTCACTTTGTCGAGGCTCAACAGGACGGCAATTTTTCCCTTGTGCTCCAGCGCCTGACTGAGCAGCACGCCGCCGACCTGAGCCATCGATTCGATTATGAGCACGCCGGGCATGATGGGATCGCCCGGATAATGCCCCTGAAAGAACGCTTCGTTAATAGTGACATTCTTCAACCCAACGACCCGATGCGTTCCTTCAATCTCGATAATGCGATCGATCATAAGGAACGGGTATCGATGCGGGAGAATGCGCTGCACCTTGTGGATGTCGATAGCCGGTGCCTGCGTGATGAACTGGCGCTGCTGGCGAGCGTCCTGTCGCTCGCGGATAGCCTGCACCAGTGAATGATTTAGCGAGTGGCCGCTCTTGCGTGCGAAGACACGACCGATCAACGGGCGGCCAAAGAGCGAAAGGTCGCCAATGAGGTCGAGAATCTTGTGCCGGACGCATTCATCGGGGAAACGCAGCGTGTTGCCGATCGGCCCATCTTTGCCGTACACAACGACGTCGTCGTAGGAAAGATGAGCGCCCATTCCAGAAGCCCTGAGCTGCTCCGCCTCCTGCTCCAGCACAAACGTGCGGGCCGGGGCGATGTTGGCTTCAAAGTTTTCCGGCGTCACCGCGATGCGATAGGCCTGGCGACGGATGGGATTCTTGGGACCGTAGTCGAGGTCATACGAAATCTCGAGCACTTCTGATTTCGGATCGAGCGGTGGAAGGGCCACAAGCTCAGAATCGCCCTCAATGACACGGACAACCTCGTCAATGACAAACGGTTCGCGCTCGGCGTTCTGTTCAACGATGCCTGCGTTACGAAGTCCCACCACAAAAGGCAGGCTGCTTCCATCGAGGCCGGGGACTTCGTTACCCGTGAGTTCAATTTGCAGATTATCAATACCGAGACCGGCGCAGGCACTGAGGCAATGCTCCACGGTTTCGATGGCGATGGTGCCGTTACGCAGGGCTGTGCGACGAGCCCGCTTGGAGACGTTTTCTACTTTCGCGGCGATCCGAATCGGCGGAGATTGATCTGTGCGGATGAAACTGATGCCGGTGTGCGGCGGTGCGGGTCGAAGGCGAATAACCGCTGGCTCTCCGGTGAAGAGGCCGCGGCCTTGAAGTTCCACGTCACGGCTGATGGTGTGTTGATGCTTCAAGCTGTTCTACTCGCGCGATGAGTCCCTTAAGTTGCTCGATAATCTCAGGCAGTTTTCGATAACTCGCTTGAGCACGTAACTCTTTTCGGTGATCCTGAGCCGGATAGCCGGATACGGTCATGCCAGCGGGAATATCCTTTGTTGCCATTGAATGCAGTGCTACACGAGCACCTCGTCCAACATCCAGGTTGTCAGACGCCCCAGCCCTACCGCCAAAGACGCAATAAGGGCCGATTCGCGTACTTCCCGCTATCCCTGTATGGCCCGCAAGGATGCAATGTTCGCCAATTCGGACATTATGGGCGACCTGAACGTGGTTATCAATCTTGGTGCCTTTACCGATTACAGTGAAACCGAATTTTGATCGGTCTACGCACGCGCAGGAGCCGATTTCGACGTCATCTTCAATGCGAACGGCACCAATGTGCGGTATTCGCTGGTGCGCTTTGCCGTCGAAGTAGAACCCAAATCCGTCCTTCCCGATCACGGAATTGGCGTGGATGTGCACCCGATGGCCGATGATGCATCGCTCACGGATGACCACGTGAGGCCAAATTATGCAATCGTCTCCGATGGAGACCCCCTGCCCAATGAACGCACCCGCCATGATCGTGGCGTTTTGGCCGATTCGACTGGCAGCCTCAATGACTGCGTGCGGTCCGATGCGAGCGCCTTTACCAATCGTCGCGGTTGAATGAACCACTGCGGTCGAATGAACGCCTGGCTCGGGAAAGGAAGGAAGAGGGGCGAATGTCTCCAACAGCCTGGCGATCGAGTGATCCAGTTTCTTGCAGTGAATTAACGGGACAGACGCGGAAACTGGATTGGCGGAGGCGAGAACAACGCCCGCCTTAGTCTCACCGAGCACAGGCAGATATTTCGGATTGCTCAACCACGAAGCCTCATGACCTGCAGCTTCGGCGAGGTCGTTCACTCCAGATATGGTTCGGCCATCGTCATGCCCGTGCAGCGTGCCTTCGACGAGCGTAGCAAGTTCTGTCAGGCCATATGCACGGTTCATTTGTTCGTCGGCGGTTGCGCTGGTTTGCCCGCCCCGCCCGCGGCTGGGGCGGGAGGCGGTGTGCCTGCTTTCTGGGCGGCGTATTTCCCGTTCACCCTGGCGACGACATCGTCCGTAATATTTACGCGCTTGTCCCAGTAGAGCACTTTCTGCAATACGATTTGCTGGCGTACTTGCTGAGTAGATGTGGGGACTTCATTGGGCATGTCGTCCGACGCCAGGACAATATCGATGTTTCTTTCTTTAGCTACTTCACCGATCGCAGCGTGAATGTCATCGAAAATGCTGCGAAGCGACTGCGCGAGACCTTGCTCGAGGCGCTCTCCCTCCAACTCAACAAACGCCTGCATCTCGGCTTCCATTTCCGCAATCTCTTTGCGGCGGGCGCGGTATGCATCGTTGCCGGGTTTCAACTCAGCCTGGAGGGCTTCCTTGGCTCGGTCGATCTTGGTCTTGCGTTCGTCGCGTGCTCTGGCGAATGCAGTTCTGTCCTTATCGAAGACGGCTTCCAAGTCTTTGGTCTTTGTGTATTGCTCGGAAACCTCAGGAATCTTCACAACGGCCACAACCGTCACACCGGCCTGCGGTTCGAAAGCGGTGAGCGAGGCAATTAGCGGGATCAGGCATGTCATCCAAGTCATCATGTTTCCTTCCGTCGATGAATCTCTCTATTTCTGAGCTCTAATTTACTTTGAATTGGCCGGTTTCACCACTCCCGCCACCAGAACGCTTTGCAGCAACCTATGACTTAGTTCGATAGGCCGATGGAGAAGCTAAAGACCTGCTCGTCATCCTCGTCGTCCTCGGTCATTGGGAACCCAAGCGCGAGTTCAATCGGAATCGGACCGAAGATATCAAGCGTCAAGCGCACGCCGGCACCAATCGCCGATCGCATTTGCTCAAAGTCAACCGTACCGGCATCGAGGAAAAACAGACCGCGAACCATTTCTTCATACAAGGGGAACGTATACTCAGCACCCCACAGCAGTAAATTGTCACCGCCTACGTTGTTCCGGTCGATGCCGTCGCGCGGACCAACCCCGCGGAATTCGAATCCGCGAATGGAGCCGACGCCGCCCGCATAGAACCGCTCGAACACGGGTGCGTCGCCAACGATTTGGCCGCCCTCGATTCGCAATTCCAGCACGCTCTTTCGCTCGCGAGCGTCAATCCCCATCGTCTTGTACCAAGAGTATGACGACGTGATCTTGCCGAAGTGGTGGTCGCCGCCGAGTAATCCAATTTGTTCATAGGCCACGCGGAAACGATCACCCGAGGTCGGAATCAGACGATTATCTGTGCGATCGAGAAGCAGCGTGCCTTTCACAGCCGTCAGGAAGTTGTCGCCCTCGTCCTCGCGGATTTCGTTCGACGCGAGCAGGTCGACGTCATCAATCGAAACCACTTCGCCGCGCAGCGCGATTTCGCCGGACCAGCCCTGCATCAAACCGCGTTCAAAGCGCTTGCCAAGACTGACGCTGCTTCCCGCGCGCTCCTCGTCGTAACCGTCGCGACCGCGCTCAAAGAGATAAAGGCTCGTGTCAAAGCGAAGTGGTCGATCAAACAGGTACGGTTCTGTGAAGTCGACCCTCGCTCGGCTGACTTCCGTACCCGGTTGCAACTCCAAACGCAGGCGTTGCCCAGCGCCGAAGAACGATCGAAACTTGATGAACTCCTGAAACGATCGCGGCGTGTCGAACAGGTCGAAGTTGGGCAGATCGAGCACGATCTGGCCGATAGCGCCGTTGTTGCTCGTGATACCGAAACCGAAGATGAAATCGCCGCTCTTGTCCGACTCAGTCACGTCGACCACGGCGTCGCGGACACCCGGTTTGTTGCCGACCGGAACGACACGAGCGGCGCTGAAAATCCGCGACTCGCGAAGCCGCTTTTCGGCATCGCGTGCTTCGGTCATGTTGAACAGGTCATCGGGGGGATAGAGATTAAGCGCGCGGCGAACCACCTTGTCTTTGGTCTTTTCATTACCGCGCACAACCACATCCCCGACGCGAAACTGCTCACCCTCGGTAATTTCAAATGTGAGGCGCACAAGCTGCGGCGTGGTCGAAAACACGCGGATCGGTTTCACGCGAGAATCGATGTAGCCAAGCTCGCCGAGCCGTGTCTGGATGGTTCGCGCATCGGCGTCGACCTTGGGCTGCTTCACGATATCGCCGACTTTGGAGGTCAGCATCGAGTTCAGCTCATCTATCGTAAAGACCGTTGAGTTGAGGAAGTCGATGCTCTCGATCGAGTAGCGAATGCCCTCCTCGACGGTGAACGTCAAACGCAAGTCGCCCGATTCTTTGAACGGCGAAGTGGCGTGAGAGGCCTTGGCATCAAGGAAGCCCTCATCGCGGTAGAACGACTCAATACGCGAGTCGTCACCGTCGACTTGATCCTTGTCGAACTCGCCGGTGCGGAAAATCCAAAGTGCGGTTCGCGAACGAATCTTGCGATACAGCGTGCCACGCTTGAAAGTCTTGTTACCTGTAAAGTCGATCTTACGGATTCGCGTTCGCTTGCCCTCCACAATGGTGTAGACAAGCTCGCCGGTTTCTTCGAGCTTTTTCTCGTCGAACGAAACCTTCACATCCTGATAGCCGTCGCCTTTGTACCGCGCCTCGATGGATCGCTCGCCATCGCGAACGGCGAACATATCGACCGGTTCGCCCTCCTTGATGGTCATCACGTCTTTTAGTTGACCCGCGCGATATTTGCTGAGGCCTTCGAAACGAATTTTGCTCACAATCGGACGCTCGCGAAGCTTGAACACGACGCGAACACCCGTTGCCCCTGCCTGGACTTCGTGGGTCACCGAGAGAAACCGGCCGGTGCGAAGCAAACGATCGACTGCCGCATCGAGTACTGTCTTGTCTGCCTGCTCGCCTGCTTTGATATTGGCGATATCCTCGACGAATACGGTGGAGATTCTTTTCAATCCCTCATATTCAACGGATTCAATCGGCCCAGTGGGAGCCTGAGCAAAGACCGAAGAGCTAGCGAGAACTAATATTGAGAAAAAGGTCAGAATGGGCGAGATGCAAGCGATAGCGCGAAAGCAAGCGAATCCATGATACAGCGAAAATAGAAACGAGATGGGTGAGTTTTTCCGCAGCAACGATCGTACCTTTTTTTGAGAGTAGAGCGGCTCGCCTCACCACGCCAATAGGAAGGTCGCCACCTTTTTCTACCGCGCCGAACGAGCGGGCATCATAGCCGTCACGTGGGCCGAACGCAAAGACAAACAAGGGCCTCGCGTGCAGGTTTGATTCGCCAATTTTCCGTTACCGAAACTCGCACAAACTCAAACCGTATTCCGGCACGAGCGTCGTCTTCACTTCGAAGAACATGCGGTTTCCGGCTGGCTCTGATTCACCGCCCGGGCCCGCTATGTGAAATACCTCTCGAAGCTGCTCTAGCGTGAATTCCGCAGTCAGATCCAAATGCCATTGGCCATCTTCATGACGATGAGGACTCAGCGTCGCACGCGCACGGAGCGGGATCGACACGCCCTTGAGCGTAAAGTTGCCGACAAGAAAACCCTCGATAGGGTCTGCCGTCGTCATACGCGAAGTCGTGGAATCAATCGATTGAAATTCAAACCGAGAGGTTGGAAACTCCGGCGAATAAAGAAACTCAACGCTGTTTCGCACCGAGTCATCGAGGGCATCTTCACCCAGCGTGACGTTTTTCACATCAACTTCGAACCAACCATGCGCGCCAGAAAGCATGCAGTCTTTGACGAATTGGATTCGACCGCGCATGGAGGTCACCTTGCCGCTGTAGCCTTCGATGGGTTTGGGGAAATGAAAGTGAATGGGGGCGACATTAGCGGAAACATTATTGGGTATCACCCAACGCGTCGGCATGTGCGTCGAATGGCAACCGAAAATTGGCAATGTGAATACGATAGTAACGAAGTGGATAGTCGAGAGATTCGATCGCCCCTGCCGGGGCTTTGTTCCCTTTTCGTACTTTGACCCCACGGCTTCCGCCGTGGGCTGACCGCGATCGCCGCTACCGCGGCTTTTCTGTCGCGTAGACAGCGCTTTGCGATCGATCGTGCTATTATCGTTCGAAGCACAAGCATGCGTACTAACGATTGATCGCGCGGTGGTCTTGACGCTGGTTCCCGCGAAAAGCGTGTTTGCAATAAGAGACATGCGATTAGAACGGCGCGCCGGAATAGTTGGATGACGGCGGCTCGTGCATGAGCGATGGGTTGCCGAACAACGTCAGGCGCTTGTTGAAGCTCAGTTCGATATTGCCCGTGGGGCCGTTTCGCTGTTTCGCGATGATGAGTTCGGCTTTGCCTCGCGCTTCTTCCTTGTCTGGATAATAATACTCCTCACGATGGATGAGCAGCACCACGTCGGCGTCCTGTTCGATGGCGCCGGATTCTCGCAGGTCGCTCATCAACGGCTTTTTGTCCGTGCGTCCCTCAGCCATTCGGTTGAGCTGCGCCATCGAGATAATCGGGATTCCTAATTCACGACCGAGGCTCTTCAGATTTCGACTGATCGCGGCGATTTCAGCCTGGCGACTCTCGGACTGCGGCGTGTGCATGAGCTGCAGATAGTCCACAAAAACAGCCTGAATGTCTTTGGTCTGCTTGAGTCTCCTGGCCTTGGAACGAAGCTCCAACGCGGTCATGCCCGGGGTGTCGTCGATGAACAGCGGCGAGTGTTCAAAATCAGAACAAGCTTCCAAAACGTGCCGCATTTCCTCTTCCGACAACATGCGACGGCGGAGTTTCTGCGCGTCGATGCCCGTGTGCGAGCATAACAATCGCTGGGCAACTTGATCCGCGCTCATTTCCATCGAGAAGAACACAACCGGTTTGTGCATGCGCACGCAAGCGTGATAGGCCATCGTCAGACCGAGTGCGGTCTTGCCCATCGACGGTCGACCGGCGATGACGATCAGATCGCCGGGCTGAAAACCGCTGGTGTATTCATCGAGCAACGTGAAGCCGGTCTCGAGACCGGTCATCCCGCGGCGGCCCATGTCGAGCTGCCGCGCGAGGCGCGCGACAGCCTCGCGGATTTCGATTGCGTGGCCGCTGACGCGTTTCTCGGTGACGGTGAAGATCTTCTGCTCGGCGCGATCGAGAATGTCCTTCGCGTCTTCGATATGTGAATAGGCTGTGTCGGCGATTTCACCCGCGCAACGAATCAAATCGCGAAGCATGCCCTTGTCGCGAACGATGCGTGCGTAATGCTCGGCGTTCGCCCATTCGGCGAAGCTCTCTGCCAGTTGGATCATGTATTCCTGGCCGCCGATGAACTCGAGCAAATCGCGGCGGCGCAGTTCGTCTGAAACGACAATGAGATCGATAACCTTGCTGGGGTTATCGAAAAGATCGAGCAATACTTCGAAGAGTTTTTGGTGGGCTGGGAGGTAGAACCAGGAACTTTCGGAGCGGCCGATGATGGAGACCACTTCCGCGATGGCGTCCCGGCTCATCATCATCGAGCCGAGGAGCGCCATTTCCGCATCCTGATCCTGCGGCGGGATGCGGTCCGTCTTGAGCGTGGTGTTGGGCTTAAGAGCCGGAAGCGTTGTCACTTGAAGCAGCCTCCGTGCCGGCTTCCGCGGATTCCTCGCCTGCCGCTGCTTCCTCCTCGTCCTCAGACTTCTCGCGAACAACCCAGACCTTGATGTTGCTCTTCAAATCGTCAGACAAACGCACGACGACGTCGACCTTGTCGATCTGACGGAGCGGGTCGCGCAGGACGATCTTCTCGGCTGCGATGCCGTAACCCTCTTCGCCAAGGGCGTGCGCGATCTCGCGCTTGCCGACGGAGCCGTACAACACGCCGGCGTCGTTGGCGCGAGCCTTGATTGTGACCTCAACGCCTTCGAGTCGCTTGCACAGGGCTTCCATGATCGCACGCTGCTTGGCAAGTTCGAGCTCTGCCTGCTTGCGGGCTTCAGCCACTGAACGCATGTTGCCTTCGGTGGGTTGCGTTGCGAGGCGGCGCGGCAGGAGATAGTTACGGGCGTAACCCGGCTTGACGTTGACTACGTCGCCGACGATTCCCAGATGTTCGATGGTTTTGGTGAGCAGTAATTTCATGAGCGTCTCTCAGACCTTTCGTATTGCTTGTTGCGGGTTCGTCAGCGACCCGACCTTATCAAACTTTCTTCAACCGTTCAAAACGGGATATCATCCACCGCGTGCGATTCCATGGGCTCGCTGCGATTCGAACCGCCCGAACCGCGATAGGCTGGGGCTGGACCCGAATCCATATCGCCGCCGCGAGCACCACCTTCGCCGCGCTGACCGCCACCCGCTCCCTGGCCACCGCCGAGGAACGTGAAGTTATCTACCAGCACCTCGTGCTTGCTTTTCTTCTCGCCTTCGGGCGTCGTCCATTGGTTCAGCTGCAGACGACCTTCGACCAGCACCGTTCGCCCCTTACCCATGTATTGGTTGAACGTTTCGCCGGCGCGACCGAAGACGGTGCAATCAACAAAGCAGACGTCTTCCTTCATGTTCCCGTCGCGGTCTTTCCACTTGTTGTTCGTCGCTATGCCGAACTTGCACACAGCCGTGTTCGACGACGTGTAACTCAACTGCGGATCGCGCGTGAGGTTTCCCACAAGGATGATGCGGTTGTAACTGGCCATAGCTGCTTTCCTCCAGCATGCTTCCTAGCATGTGGGACCGGTTTCCAACCGGTCTCAAGGGCACTAACAAGACCCTTCAGACGATTCAATTTCCGCGAGAGGGAATCGGCCTCACCGAGAAAAGACGGGCAAACAACCCGTCCCACAATTCTCGGTGCTACTCGGCGCCTTCAAGCACGGCGGTACCTGCGTACGCACCGCGAGCAGGTCCAGGACGTCCGCCGCCGACACCCGCTTCAACCGGGCGATCGGGACCACCGGGCGCACCTTCGCCTGCCGTCGTATCCGCACCGCGCGTGGCGATCGCTTTTTCCATCATTTCCATAGTCACACCGTCCGCGCGAACAATCAGTGCACGGAGGATGTTCTCGGAAATCTGGACGTCGCGCTCCAGCGGACCGATGCGATCGGTCGGGGCATTGAAGTACGTCAGCACGTACACGCCGCGCTTGCGACCCTTGATGCGGAACGACAATCGTCGCTCATCCCACTTCTTGCAGAACACGATCTCTGCTTTGGCGCGTTCCATGAGCCGATGAATTTCGGTCTCACAGTTTTCGAACGCCGCGCCAAACGTCGGATCGAACAAAAACATGGCTTCGTATTGATTCAACGTCTGCTATCTCCTAACCCAAAACCCACTTGCCGATGCTCAATGTCACCGCTGTTTCTTCTTCAACTCGCCAAGACCCTACGGCACGTCGCCGTTGAATCGAGTCATCGCGAGGTCGATTCCATTTTCCACCCAACTCTGCACCGCGTCGGCTGAGCGAGCGAGGACACGATCCATCGTTTCCAGCTCGGACGATTCAAACCGGCTCAGCACATAATTCGCCGGAATGCCGAACGGTTCGCCGATGCCGAGTCGCGTTCGCGGAAAATCCTCCGTTCCAATCCGGTCGATGATGTTCTGCAGTCCGTTGTGACTGCCGGCTGACCCGGTCTTCCGCAGGCGAATCCGCCCGACCGGCAACGCCAGATCATCCGTGATCACCATCAGGTCAGCATACGGCAGCTTGTAAAACTGCCCAGCCGCCAGCACCGCCTGTCCGCTGCGGTTCATGAACGTCGTCGGCTTCATCAGTGCCACACGTTCAGAACCGCAATCTCCCAAACCAAACCAGCCGTGAAACCGCTCCGACGACAGATCGACGCGCCATCGCGAAGCCAATTCGTCGACCACGGCAAATCCGACGTTGTGTCGCGTTCCGTCATACTTTGGTCCTGGATTCCCCAGGCCGACGATCAGTTTCACGTCGAATACCCAAAAGACGAAGAGTCGGCTACTAGGCCTTCTCCTCCTCGCCCTCTTCCTTACGAATGCGACCGATACGCTCGGGCTCAGCCGTCACCGCTTCCTCACCTTCTGCAGGCGCAACCGCATCAGGTGCTGCGGCCAGTGCACGAACCGATGCTACTCGATCTTCCGGATCAGATACCGCCGTTACGCCCTTCGGAAGTACGAGATCCTTCACGCGGAGCGAATCCCCCAGCGCGAGATGTGCCACATTCGGGTGCAGAACGTCGGGAATCTCCAGCACAAGGCATTCGACTTCAATGTCCGCCATCGACTGATCAAGCACGCCGCCTTCCGCAATACCCTTGGGCGTACCACGAAGCTCGATACCGACGCGCACACGAACTCGCTCGTCCGCGCTGACGCGTGCGAGGTCCATATGGATCGGGTGAACATCAAGATGATCGTGCTGCACTTCTTTGATCAGACAAGTCTGCTTCTTGCCGTTGGTCTCGACAGTGAGCGTACGCGCGCCGTGCAACAGCGCGACTTCAACGTCGTGAAACGCGAGGGCGAGATGTTCCGGAGTCTCACCGTGGCCGTACATGACCGCGGGAATCATCCCTTGCTGACGCATTTTTCGCGATTCACGCGAGCCGTTCTTTTTCCGCGGCGTGCCTTTAAGCGTTACCATTTCCATAGAAAGTCTTCTCCCAATTCTTCATACAAAAAGTGCGCTGACGGATCGATGCTCATGGATGCGACAAATCGCCTCGCCGATCAGATCAGCCACTGTCAGAACCGTCAATTTCGGTAAACGTTCCTTGATCTCAGCCCGCATGGGGATCGTGTCGGTAACCACGATTTCGTCAAGGTTGGCGCCGGCCAATCGCTCGACCGCGGGCCCGGCAAACACGCCGTGCGTAGCACCGACAAAAATGTTGGTAGCACCGTGGGCGCGAACGAGCTTGGCCGCCTCAGCGACGGTGCCCGCCGTGGTGATCATGTCATCAAACATCATCACCTTCCTGCCTTCAACATTACCGACGATCGTCACCGCCACCGTCGAATCACCCGTGAGACGTCGCTTGTGAATGACAGCCAACTCGCCGCCGATGCGCGACGCGAATTCATTCCCAAACTTGATGTTGCCCACATCCGGCGAAACGAGAACGGCATCATTCAAGTCGCGCTTACGGAAATGCCGGGCAATGACGGGGGCAGCCGTCAGGTGATCGACCGGCAGATCGAAGAACCCCTGAATCTGATCCGCATGCAGGTTCATCGTAAGTACGCGATTAACACCCGCTACGGTCAGCAGGTTTGCAACGAGCTTCGCGGTAATCGGCGTGCGACCCTCGGCTTTGCGATCTTGTCGCGCATATCCATAGTAAGGAATGACCGCCGTGATTCGCTTAGCGCTCGCTCGCCGCATGCAATCGATGAAGATGAGCAATTCCACCAAGTTGTCATTGACTGGCGGGCATGTCGATTGAACGACAAAGCAGTCCTTGCCGCGGACGTCATCCTCAAGTTTGACCAATGTTTCGCCGTCTGGAAAACGACTGACGCTGGCTCGGCCACGCTTGATCTTGAGATACGAGCAAATCTTGTCAGTAAGTTCGCCGCTGGCGGAGCCGCCGAAAACAACGAGACCGTTAAGGTCGCGATCTGACGAGCGTTGACTGTCCCAACTCATGCGGGCACCGCTCCGTTCAGAACATTTGGCGCTATCGTTGCACCGTCATCCACCGTATCACCAGGAGCAACCCACGCAAACGGCCCGACGCGGCAGCTCGTTCCAATATTCGCGCCGACGCCGATGAAGCTGAATGGATAAACAACAGTCTCGCGGCCAATTGTGACGTCAGTGTCGATCCATGTGTTGTCGGGATCAACGATAGTCACGCCTTCGCTCATCAAAGAGAACTGAATGCGATCCTGCATGACGCGACTGACCGTCGCGAGGTCGAGGCGAGAGTTAATTCCCATCGCGTCTTCGAAGGGAACCGACACCAAAGCAGAGGCACCTTCGCCGGAATTTCTGAGGATTCGAATGGCTTCGGTCACATAGATTTCGCCGCTGGCCGGATCGGGTTCAACTTGATTCAGCGCCGACAACATCTGCTGACAATCAAAACAATAGTAACTAGGGTTGACTTCGCTGATCTTCTTCTGGTCGATCGAGCAATGGCGATGTTCGAGAATCGATTCGAGGTTGCCCTCAGCGTCGCGGATGATTCGGCCATAACCCGTTGGATCTTCAAGTATGGTCGTAGCTATGGTTACGGCGTCGCCCGTCCGCTCGCGAGTGGCCAATAATTCAGAAAGTGCTTCGCGACGAATCAACGGCATATCGCCCGCGATCACCAACACGCTGCTGATGGACTCATCGAGAAACTCGCGGCAACACAGCACCGCGTGGCCAGTGCCCTTCTGCTCAGCCTGATGGACCCAGGTAATATCCGACGCATCGCCCTCGAATGCCTGCATGACTTTTTCGCGAGCGTATCCGACGACGATCAGCAAACGATCGACCCCAGCCAGGCGGCACGCGCGCACGGCGTAGCTAAGCATCGGGAGGCCACAAACTTCATGAAGAACCTTTGGCAGGTCGCTCTTCATCCGCGTGCTCTTGCCAGCCGCCAGAATTATTGCCGCAGTTTCAGACAAGGGGTCAATTCCTATTCAATGATGTTTCACAAATGCGGCGCGACAACAAGCGCGACCAACCAGCTTCCTAGCTCTCGTTCGATTACCCGGCCAGGACTCGAACCTGGAATACCAGGACCAAAACCTGGTGTGTTACCATTACACCACCGGGCAATTGAACCCGTAGGAAACTCTTAAAGGCGAATGACTTAGTAGCGCCTTTGTCTGGTCGCGCGGCTGACGCATTTCGAAGGATGTCGCGGCCGCAGGCCCACATCCGAGGCTTGAGCGCAGCGCCGCGAAGAGCCACGCCCACCAATCGACCCCTTACCGGTAAGTCGATTCGCCCCAAGGGATGCCGGGCACAATCTCCTGAGCATTACTCAGGAGGAACGGGGAAGGTATGGTGGACATGCCAGCAAGTCAAGCAAAGGCTAAGTTTGCGGGTCGGCGATTGAAACCCGCCTCGCCAATGCTGCCAATCGATCCCGATTGTAATACTGGAAAAAGTTCACGTCGCCGTATTTTGTAAAATGAGCAAACTAATCCGATACCAATTCCTAGGAAATGGCGGGGATAGCTCCGTTAAGACAAGAAGATGGAATTGACGCAAGGAGGTACCACGATGTCACGCAATTTTCTGGGAACTGCTCGCGGGTTTGGGATTCTGGCGCTGTTCGGGCTTGGTTTCGCGGCGGGAGGCTGCGACACCGGTGACGTACAGGCGATTCTGATCGGAATTGAAGCCGCAACCAACCAGCTCGAAGACAATGACCAGATCACCTTCTCCGATTGGCTGCAAAGCGAACTTGATGATTAAGTCGTCCTGCGTCGAAGGCAGAAAGCAAGTTGGCCAGACGAACTCACGCGCGTCGAGGGGCGAATAAGTAGTCGCGCAGGTTCTTGAGCTTCATGCGGTTCGAGTCTGCGCTCGATCCGGTTTGGAAGAACCGGCTGCTCCATTGTTCCGCTGCCTCGTCGAAGAGCTTTGGTGCCAAAAGAAGGCCGGCGGGATGCTTCAGTCGCAGGGTCTTAGCCAACGATTCCAGCAGCACGCGCTGCGAATCCGCCAACTCCATTCGCTCCATGAGTGACTGAAACAGCTTCTTCGGGTCATCCGGAATCAGTTCGCCGCTGGTTCGCTTTTGAATGCGAGAAATCAGTAGCACGACAAGCGAGGCCAGCACAATCCCCACGCACGACCACAAGACCGGACCGATCGAACTTTCCGAACGAAACCCTTCCTGAAGTTGGCGTATGCCTTCGTCAATGGAATTAGCCTGAAACAAAAGCACCATCATCGCACCCCCTTCTTCGCACCAACTAATACAGGTTTCGTCAGGGGTTGCGGCTTAACTGTGTGATGTTTCTTCATTTCGCCCAACAGGCGCTGCGCCCGGTGTCGCACTCGTTCATCGGGATCGCTTCTCGCGACGGATACAACAAGATCGAGCACGCTGCCGAGCTGAAGTCGCGCAATGACCCACAGTGCGCTCACTCGCTGCGATCGATCCTTGTGGGCCAGCATTTCCAAAAGTACATCGCCGGCCTTCCGCACTTCCATGCGCAGCAATGACTTTACCGCGTTCGCCCGCACACGTGCGTCACGTGATTCAAGTTTCGATTCCGTCACGCCAGCGCGATCGGCCACGTTCAGATGATCCATCGCCTCCAGCGCATTCGCTTGTACGCGAACGTGTGGATCGTTCACCGCCGCTCGAAGAATTCGCAACGATGTGGGCGTCGGCAACTCGCCAAGCATGGACACGCACTGACTCCGCACAAGAGGGTCGGCGTCATTGGCGAGGCGATAGATGGCATTCTCAAATTCCGCAATCAACGCACCAAATTGTACGATCCGGAGCGCGCGAACCCGATCCGACGGCTGCGGCGAATCAAGCTTCAATCGAAGTGATTCCAGCATGGCCGTTCGATTCTCGTTCAGCGCCGCAATTCTCGATGCCGAAGTCGCGGCATCCAGTCCATCGATCGACTTCCACAACTCTTCGAACGGCGAAAGCTTCGGCTGAGTGATTACATCAGCTTCCTCGCCGGAGAGCACCGTCGGCGAAAAGGCAACAAACGGCACCGGCTCCGTGCGGCGAAGTCGTCTCTCAACTTCGTATTTCGCGATGCGTGCTTCAGAATCATTCTGATTGGCCAGCGAACGGAGCAGGTTGGTGGCCTCTTCACGTGGGTCGCTCACCAGGTGCCACAGCGCGGCACGTCGCAGCGCCGGCCGCTCAGCGCATAGCATATCACGCAACCGCAGATACTTCGCCTCCGTCGGACCACCGGCAGACATCAACAATCGCACCGAGTTGTCTGCCCAGCGATCGTCCAACGCAATGATCGTGTTGCTATCACCATGCAGCCACGGACTCTCGCGCACCCTACGACATCCCTTCGCCACCGCCGGATCGAGCAAGACCCAACCCTCCTCAACAATGGCTTGCACAAACCCGGGAACGTGTGCGCGACTGATCGCCCTTGCGGCTGCACTACGAATTGGTCTCAACGCAAGGGCACGCAGCGTGAACCCCGCCAGCCTCGGATCGGATGCACCTTGGAGCACGTCATTGATCGCATGCTCAGTTCCCGCCCGCGCCCCAGCTAGTTTCTCTCGAATCGCGCCATCGACGCGGTCAGCCATCCACATCGCGGCTTCGAGCGCTTTGGGCTGCAAATGCACTTCCCATGCTCGGACAGATTTCCGCAATGCATCAGCCAGATCGTCTGCCTGCCGCATCCACTGCCGATAGGAACCGTCATCAGTGCTTCGCGCTTCGAAGAACTCGACTGTCATGCGATGCAGCACGTTGGCTGCGAGCTCGCGCGTCTTGGGACATTTCCCCCGCAGCGCATCCGAAAGAAGATATGCCAATCGTCCCGAATGACTTCGCGCGATGAACTCGATCGCGCTTTCCCGCTCCTCATAATTGGGCGAAAGTACGGCCCCACCGACACCGCTGAAGAGGTCGCTGACGTGTTGAATTAACAATTGCTGGATAGGGGCGTCATAAGAAAGGAACCGTCCGACCACGGCGGCGAGACTTGGCCGATGCTCGATTTGCCCGAGCAGGCGCAGCGCCTCCGACTGCGCAAGGGACTCCATCTCCGGTAGGGATTCCACCAAAGCGGGCCCAACCGCGAGGTTTCGTTCGGAGTCCAATAACCCGAATGCACGAGGAAGAGCGGACGCGGCCATCGTGAGTGTATCGGAGGAACTACGATCGCGCTTATAATCGCATTCAAACTCAATCGTGTGAGTGAATCAGGCAAACTTATCGGTCACGTTTCGCAGTGAACGCAGGTTCGAATCGGAACAGCCCTATGAATGACTTCGTACCGAAGAAAAGTCGGCCTTTCCGGTGGCTCGTAATTCCACTTTTTTTCGTGGTTATAGCCGTCGCGTTCTCTTTGGTGGTCAAGGTAGGCGTCCGACGCGCAAAGTTGCACTGGGACGACAAAGTCGCCGCAATTCGCGATTCCGGGGAACCGCTCACATTCTCCGACTTATCCACGCACTTCACTTACAACTCCGAAAACAAAACGGTGGCCGATCTGCTCAATGCCGCACTCGGCGACTTGGAAAAAGTGAACGACGCGACCGTTAGCGAAGATTTCGATCGTCACGTTCTCATCATTGGCGCCAATTCGCCATCCATCGATTTCGATAAGGGAATTCTCCGCTATGCAATCGAGGCTTCCCGCGCATTCGTCGCAAAACATGCCGAGCTTCTTCATTCGTTACGAAAATCCACAGAAATGGAACCGGGTCGGTTCTTCGCGTTTGATTCTGAAAACGGATTCCCCGACGATCAGCCAACTAAACAATTCAGGACCGCCGCGAAGCTGTTGCGGCTGGAGGCAACGTTGGCGTTGATTGATCGTGACACGGATCGAGCGTTGCAAGACGTTGGCGCGATCTTCCAATTGTCAGCCTCCGCCGAAAACACGCCAAGCATCATCGGCCGCTTGATACAAATCGTTACAACAGGCTCTGCCGTCTATCTTATCAACGACAGCTTGCGTGCCGGCGAAATCGATGCGGAAAGTCTCGCGCAACTCCAAAAAAAGCTTGAGATTCGCGAACGAGATAACATGCGGTGGGCACTTCTTGGTGAGCGCGCCTATTTTGTCCGGATGTGTGAGCTGCTACTGTCCGGAAAAGTACCGAGCGACAAATCATCCGTCACGACAACGAACCGTTACCTGAAGATCATGCCGATTCGCTGGTTCGTGCGAATCAATCAGATTCGCGGTGTTGAGATGTTCTCACGAATGATCGCCGCCTCGGACAAGCCCCGTGATCTGATCGATGCAACATTGGAAATCGAGGAAGAAGTGAAGGGACTTTCTAATCGCTTTTGGCTTGCGAAAACGCTGATGGCGCCGTTAAGCAAAACAGCCGTCCTTCACGCAAGGCTCCTGTCGGAGATTCGCTGTGCCCGCGCGATGATTGCAGCCGAACAATTTCGACTATCCCATGGCCAGTTGCCAACCACGATGAATCAACTGATTCCCAATTACTTGCCCGATCGCCCAATCGACCCGATGGACGATCAGCCGATCCGACTCATCACGAGTGATGAGGGATTGGTTATCTATTCGATCGGCGAAGACAGGAAAGATGATGGAGGATCGGTGATCGCGATCGAAGGCGAAAAGAAATCTCGCGACTGGGGCTACCGTCTTTTCAAGCCTGAATTGCGCGGGGTCAAGATCAGCGACGAACAGCCACCCAATGCAGACGACGAATGAAGGCGAGTAAGTAGTGTACAGAAATGTGCGATCGAAGATTCAGTTCAAGGCATATCGCGATGTCATTTTTTCAAATACGAACCATCAACGCAGTTCAAGCTCCAACAAGAATGGGAGGGCACCAAGAATTGCACAAAACACGCCCATTATCAGCCACCCGATTCCACCTTTGACTGCTTCAATTCCGTGATAATGCGTTTCGCCGCTTCCCATACTATGATCCATTGACATCGACATCGTCGACCAATGGTCCGTGGTTTGCTTCCGGATAGCTGCCACGCCGTTGAAGATCCACCACGCAGCCACCGTCCACGAGCCGACGGACATTTGCCAGCGTTTCGGAAACATCGACGCCAAGCCGAAGGCTGCCCCAAATGCCACAATCCAGCTCAAGTAGCGGAGTAAGAACCATCGCCCGTATCTGTTCGATGTCATAGTTTCAGGCCACGCACTCAGCTTGCCCAGCCAACTTCGCCGAAGCACAACAATCTCCGTTCGATCACACGTCTTGCACATGATGATGCACTTGCCGTCGGTGAAAACGATTTCGCCTGACTCCGTATCGCGAACAAGTTCGGTTTGCTTCGAACGACAACGCGGACAAGGCAAAGTGGTTTTGCTCAATCTCGCCATAGTTTTCTTGTTCAGACGCATCGAAAACTTCCTGTATACTTAGGTAGGCCCCCAGCCTTTTCGGATGGCACAACTCATCGCACGTTGAAATATTTCGCCTGCTTGTGATGCACGATGAGCGCAGTCGTCGTCTGTTCCGGTTCCAGCTGGAATTCCTCGGATAGCTCGACACCGATTCGCTGCGGGTGTAGCAACGGCCAAAGCTTGAGCTGGTCTTCGAGTCGCGGGCACGCGGGATAGCCGAAGCTGTAGCGGCTGCCTTGGTAGCGTTGCTTGAAGATGTCCTGTTTATCGCGGGCGTCTGACCCCGCAATGCCCCACTCCACGCGGATTTGCTTGTGAATGTATTCAGCCAGTGCTTCGGCGATCTCGACGCCGAGGCCGTGCAAGTGCAGGTAATCCTGATAGCGGTCTGCTGCAAACCAATCGCGGGCCACTTCGCTGACACGCCTGCCAGCTGTGACCACGCTGAACGCAGCCACATCATACGCACCGCTCGAAATCGGTTTGAAGAAATCGCTCAAACACCAATACGGCGGCTTGCCCATGCGTGGAAACTCGAAGACAGCCAGTTGACGATCGCGATCGTTCGGATCGTAGATGATGAGCGAGTCGCCGTCAGATTGCGCCGGCCAGAAGCCGTAGATCGCCTGAAGGTTGAGAATGCTCTGCTCTTCGCACGTCGTCAGCAACTTTCGGAGAATGGGTCGAACGTCGGTGCTAAGATAGCGCTCAAATTCATCCGGCGAGCGACGATTCTTGCGATAGCCCCACTGCACCTGAAAGATCATGTTTTCGTTGAGGTACGCGAGCGCGGCCTTGGGTTCGATGCGCTCCACCACGCGCGAACCCCAGAACGGCGGCTCGGGAACAGGTTCCTCTCGCGAGATATTCGACTTCGGCGGCACATAACCGTGGCGCTCGACAGCCTCATCGTGGAGATCGAGACGTGGCACCTCTCCTGAATCACCCCACTCGATCGTCGTGGTTCCCCCAAGACCCTCACCGCGACCATCGCCCTTAGAGGGAGAGGGTGAATTCTCGAATGAATCGCCGACACCTGCGTTTGCGTGCGCTGGCCGATCTCCTACGCGGGCGATGCTGACAGCTGCGGGTTTGCCCGCTTCGCCTGACATGATCGATTCCATCAAGTGAAGCCCCGCGAACGCATCCTTGGCGTAAAAGAGCGGACCCTTGTATTCCGGTCGCAGGTCCTGCTCAACGTATTTGCGCGTGAGGGCCGCACCACCAAGAACGACAGGCGGATCGATTGCACGCTCGTTGAGCACTTTCAGGTTTTCGCGCATGACGACGGTCGATTTCACGAGCAAACCGGAGAGACCGATCGCGTCGGCCTTGTGCTTTTGATAGGCGTCGATAATCGAGTTGATCGGCTGCTTGATGCCGAGATTGAACACCGTGTAACCGTTGTTAGTCAGAATGATGTCGACCAGATTCTTGCCGATGTCGTGGACGTCGCCGGAAACCGTGGCCAATACGATCGAGCCCTTACCGCCGGTGTCAGCTTTGTCCATATGCGGTTCGAGGTAGCGGACGGAGGCTTTCATGGTCTCCGCCGACTGCAGCACGAAGGGCAACTGCATCTGCCCCGCCCCGAAGAGATCGCCCACCGTCTTCATGCCATCAAGCAGAATGTCGTTGACGATGTCGAGCGGTCGATTCGTCAGCATCGCCTCATCAAGGTCTTCCTCGAGACCGGTGCGATCACCTTCGATGATGCGAATTTTAAGGCGGTCTTCGACCTTGGCGGGCTTGGATTTCTTTTCGGTCTCCGTTGTGGTGATGTCGGCGAACGCGTTAAGCAATTCGTGCAGTGGATCATAGCCCTCGCGTCGGCGATCGTAGATCAGATCCTCGGCGATGCGACGGTGCGTTTCATCGATCTTGTAAAGCGGGATGATGCCGGTTGTGTGGAGAATCGCGGCATCGAGACCGCGCTCGCGTGTATGATGCAAGAACACGCTGTTGAGGACTTTGCGACATTCCGGTTTGATACCGAAGCTGATATTGCTGAGACCGAGCAGCGTGTGAACACCGGGGCATTGTTCATTAATCAGGCCGATGGCGTTGATGGTCTCGATGCCGTGACGCCGATCGTCCTCGTTGCCGGTGCAGATCGTGAAGGTAAGCGGATCAAAAATAATGTTCTCAGGCGCGAGTCCGTGTCGTTCGGTCGCGAGTTCATAGATGCGCCGCGCGACCTGAACTTTACGAACGCAGGTCTTTGCCATCCCCTCTTCGTCGATAGTGAGTGCCACGACCGCGGCACCGTGTCGCTTAGCCAACCGACAAATACTGTCGAGCTTGTGCTCACCATCTTCGAGATTGATCGAGTTGATGACGCACTTACCGCCAAGCAGTTTCAAGGCAGCCTCGATGACGTTGGTCTCGGTGCTGTCGATGACGAGAGGAACGGTGACATCGGTTGCGAGGCGTTTCAGCAGTGTGGTCATGTCGGCCACTTCATCGCGGCCTACATAGGCTGTGCATACGTCGAGAAGATGACTGCCGTGTTTGACCTGCTCGCGAGCCATCTGCACCATGCCGTCGACATCACCCGCCGCAAGAAGTTCGCGAAATTTCTTGGAACCGTTGGCGTTGGTGCGCTCACCAATAGCGAGGACGGCGTTGTCTTGGCGCAACGGAACCGACTGATAGAGACTTGCAACGGATGGTTCCAAACTGGTGTAGGGTCCGCCATGCGGACCAATAGGTTCATCGAGAGTCTTCACTGGTACTGAGACCCTCACCCCAGCCTTCTCCCTAAGAGGGGTAGGGAGATTGATGGTCCGCATGGCGGACCCTACTCCTGATGATGTGCGTACGACGGGCGCTCGATCGCCAATCGCATCAACGACAGCTGCCATATGTTCAGGCGTCGTGCCGCAGCAACCTCCGACGGCGTTGACGCCGTCCACCTCAACAAACTCGACAAGCCACTTCGCGAGTTCAGCCGGTGTCAGCGGATAGTACGGCTGACCGTTGACGAGTTGCGGCAAACCTGCGTTTGGTTGAACAATAAGCAATCGATTGCTTTGGGCGCTGAGGTATCGAAGGTGCTCGCTCATCTCCTGCGGTCCGGTCGCGCAATTCAAACCAAGTGCGACGACTTGATCATAGGCTTCCAGTGCTACCATCGCAGCACCAATCTCGGTGCCCAGCAGCATGGTGCCGGTCGTTTCGATCGTAACTGTGCAGAAAATTGGTATGCGAATCTTCTTTTCAGCCATCGCATCCGTGGCAGCCACGATCGCGGACTTGGCCTGCAATAGGTCCTGACACGTTTCGATGATGAATGCGTCGATCCCGCCGTCGAGTAAGCCGCGAGCCTGCTCGGTGTAACTCTCGAGGATGGTGTCCCAATCCGTTTGCCCCAGCGAAGGCAGCCGCGTTCCAGGACCGACGGAACCGATGACGAACCGCGGCCGATTGGGCTTGTCGAACGCAGCGACAGCCTCGCGCGCGATCTCAGCCGCCTTCTTATTCAATTCGTGTGTTCGCTCTGCAATGCCGAACTCAGCCAGCACTATCTTGTTACAGCCAAACGTGTTGGTCAGGACGGCGTCACACCCCACGGAAAGAAACGAGCGATGAATGCTGAGAATCTGTTCGGGACGAGTGGCGTTCAAAATCTCGGGGCAGTTCTCGTGGCCCTCAAAATCCGAAAGCGAGAGATTGAGCTTGTGCGTGTACGTTCCCATCGCCCCGTCAAAGACGAGAACGCGCTCGCGAAGAGTATCCAAGAGGCGAGAAGAAGACATTTGATTTAGCCGTTAGGACATCCGCCGCAGACCCGCACGACGAATCCTATTTCACTATCTCACGGAAGTAATCCACGGTTTTCTTCAACCCCTCATGCAACGAAACCTTCGGCTGCCAACCCAGGCGATCCTTCGCCCGCGTGGTATCCGGCCTGCGGCGAACGGGGTCATCACCTGGCAGTGGTCGATGCTCCACCTTGAGCTTACGGCCGACAACCTCACCCAGCGCACCAACCAACTCGGTCATCGATTTCTCATCGGTGTTCCCGACGTTGACCGGCTCGAACGCATCAGGACCGGAGTAATTCATCAGTCGCACAATTCCTTCGATCAAGTCATCAACGTAGCAAAAGCACCGCGTTTGCGTCCCGTCGCCGTACACCGTCAGTGTCTCGCCGCGCAGCGCCTGCACGATGAAGTTCGACACCACGCGACCGTCGCCAACCGCCATCCGCGGCCCATACGTGTTGAAGATGCGTACGATTCGCGTGTCCACCTTGTTCTGGCGGTGGTAATCCATCATCAACGTCTCGGCGACGCGCTTACCCTCGTCATAGCAGCTTCGCGGACCGATCGGGTTGACGTTGCCCCAGTACGACTCCTTTTGCGGATGCTCCATCGGATCCCCGTAGATTTCGCTGGTCGACGCCTGCAGGACGCGGGCGCGAACGCGCTTCGCAAGCCCCAGCATATTGAGCGTGCCCATGACCGAAGTCTTGACCGTCTTGACCGGGTTGTATTGATAGTGAATGGGCGACGCTGGGCAGGCAAAGTTGAAAATCCATTCAACCTCAACGAGGATCGGCTGCACGACGTCGTGACGGATGAACTCGAAGTCAGCCCTCTTCAACAGATGCGCGATGTTCTTCTTCGCGCCGGTGAAAAGGTTGTCGAGGCCAATGACTTCATGGCCGTCAGCCAACAATCGGTCGCAGAGATGACTACCCAAGAATCCAGCAGCACCGGTGACGAGTACTCGCATGATTGTGTTCCAAGCTCAGGGGAGTGGAATCCCCGGTTGACGAAGTGCCGAGAAAGAAGTCACGGCACAGCTACTTCATACTCGGCATCGAATAGCAAGTAGGGGCCGCCACGCGGACCACCCTTCGCCGAGCATTCATGCTGAAATTATCGACCGGCAGCCACGGTTCGCCCAGCGTCAATCGTCGTTGATTTATCATAGAACGCGCAGATGTGCTCCGCCACGTACTGAACGTCAGCCTCACTGAGCATCGGATGGCAAGGCAGCGAAACGATCCGCCTGCAGGCTTCCTCCGTCACCGGCAAATCGCCAGCACGATACCCAAGGTTGGCGAAGCACTTCTGCAAATGCAGGGGAACAGGATAGTAAATGCCCGTGCCGATGCCGTGTTTCGTTAGATGCGTCCGCAGATCGTCACGACGATCACAAAGGATAGAATACTGGTGATAAACATGCTCACATTCGTCGAGCACAGCCGGCGTCGTGATGGGTTGGTCGCGAAGCAGTTCGTTGTACATCTCGGCGTTGTGTCGGCGGCGCTTCGTGAACTCATCAAGGAACGGCAGCTTGGTCAGCAGGATAGCCGCCTTCATCGTATCGAGGCGGAAGTTCGCACCCACGTATTCATGAACATATCGCTCGGTCTCACCGTGATTGCGAAGCTGCCTGCAAAGGCGACCAAGTGCATCGTCGTTCGTCGTAATCAGCCCCCCCTCGCCAAATCCGCCGAGGTTCTTGGTGGGATAAAACGAAAAGGAACTGATGTTGCCCAACGTGCCCGCCTGGCGGCCTTTGCATGACGCGCCGATCGCCTGGGCTGCGTCTTCAATGACCGTCAGGTTGTGATCACGCGCGAGCGACTCGATATCATCTACATCCGCGCATTGGCCGAACAAGTCCACCACAATGATCGCCCGCGTATTCGGCGTAATCGCCTCCTGAATTCGCGTCGCTTCGATATTGAAAGTGTTCGGGTTAATGTCGACAAAGACCGGTTTCGCACCCGCCCGCACAACCGCACCAGCCGTCGCGAAAAACGTGAACGAAGGAACGATGACCTCGTCGTCGCGCGAAAGACCAAGGGCCATCAACGCGCACAACAGGGCATCCGTACCGTTGCTGATGGCGATGGCGTGCTTCGCGCCGATCCTCGCCGCCAAATGCTTCTCCAGCTCTCCTACGGCTGGGCCGTTGATGAACTGCTGCGATTCAAGCACCTGATCGACGACTTTGCGAATCTGCGGCGCGAACAGCTTGTACTCAGCCTGCAGATCGAGCATGTTAACTTGACGCATGTCCATATTTCTCCGTATCGATTTACATCAATCCTAGCCGATTATCGTCATGCGGGCGAGTTTCGCTGCGGCTAATGAACTGGCGGCGGATTTCGATTGAACAGCACGCTCACAGCTACGCCCGCAAACACCAGTCCGAATGCGAGCAAATCGTTCCAGCGCAGTCGTTCTTTCAGCACCAGCATCGAAAACACGCCGAAAACGACAAGCGTGATGGCCTCCTGCAAGACCTTCAACTGCGGCGCCGAAAGCGGGCCACCGAAGTTGGCGTGGCCAAGACGGTTCGCGGGGACCTGAAGACAATACTCGGGGAATGCAATCAGCCACGAAATACCGATGGCCACCCAGATCGTCCATTTCTTCTGATTCAAATGCCAATACCACGCGGTGGTCATGAAGACATTCGAAGCAATCAACAACATGATCGAATAAATAGCTCTGCTCATGGCCTGAAGTTTACGAACGCCGCTCCGAATAGGCGAGAGTGGCGGATCAGATCGCGATCAAACAACTCCCCGATTGCCGATTCCTAAATTTCGCAGACAATCGGAATCATGCAGAGCACGGGAGGAACCCAGCAGATAGCAAACGGCGTTAGTGCTTGGCTCGCGATCGCGGGAGCATTGGGTCTCGTCGCCGTCGCTGCCGGAGCGTTCGGCGCGCACGCTTTGAAAGATCGGCTCGACCCGGCAGCCTTGTCCGCCTTTGAAGTCGGTGTTCGCTATCAGATGTACCACGCGATCACGCTATTGGGATTGGCAATCCTAAAAGTTGTTTACCCGATTCGTGGCTTGGGCGCGGTCGCCTATTGCTGGCTGATCGGCGTCCTTCTGTTTTCAGGCAGCATCTACGGTTTAACGCTGTTCAAGCTGCGCTGGTTGGGACCGGTTACGCCAATCGGCGGCACGATCATGATGATCGGCTGGCTGATTCTTATTGTCTCAGGACTGAAGGCGAAGCGGACTTAAGGAGAGCAGAACGTGTCTTCTTCCATCGACCAATCAACCGTTCGTCACGTCGCCCACTTGGCGCGATTGAAAGTCACTGATGACGAAGTTGCCCAATTCGCGGATCAGCTTTCCAACATTCTTACCTACGTCGAACTCCTCAACGAAGTCGACACGGCCAACGTACAGCCGACCGCGCACGCCGGAGCGGTTGCCAACGCCTTCCGCGAAGATGTTCCAAACGAATCATGGTCGCCCGAACAAGCCCTCGCCAATGCACCATCCAAGCACGAAACGTATTTCAAGGTGCCCAAAGTCCTAGATCAGGAAAACGCGTAGCACCATCATGAAATCCATTGTTCAAACCGTTGGCGCGATCGAACGAGGAGCATACTCTGCCGAGGAGGTTATTCGCGATTGCTTCCAGAGAATCAGAAAGTCTGACCCCAGCATTCAGGCAACACTCACACTATTCGAGGAGCGGTCGATACAACGCGCGAAAGAAATAGACAGGAGGAACCCTCTCCGGTCGCTGACCGGCGTACCCATCATAGTCAAAGACAACATCTGCACGAGCTTTGGAACAACTACTTGCGGCTCAAGGATTCTGAAAGATTTTCAATCACAATACAACGCGCACGTAGTAGATCGTCTTGAGCAATTCGGTGCGATCATCATTGGAAAAGCCAACCTCGACGAGTTTGCGATGGGCAGCAGCACGGAAAATAGCGCCTTTCACGTGACAAAAAATCCGTGGGACTTATCGCGCGTGGCAGGCGGATCTTCAGGCGGATCGATTGCTGCTGTTGCGGCACGGATGGTGCCCGGCGCACTCGGCAGCGACACAGGCGGTTCGGTACGACAACCGGCCTCCTTCTGTGGTGTGGTCGGACTAAAACCTACGTACGGCCGCGTTTCGCGTTACGGCCTCGTCGCTTACGGCAGCAGTCTAGATCAGATCGGCCCCGTGGCTACGACCGCACTCGACGTCGCTTTGTTGCTGGGAGTCATTGCAGGCCACGATCCACGAGACTCGACCAGCGTGAACACGCCGGCACCTTGGTATGCGCAAGCGGGTTCGGAAGGTCTGGAGCGATCTCTCAATGGTCTTCGCATCGGCATCAGCGACGAATACTTCGGCGAAGGCTTGAACGACGACGTGCGTCGCGCCGTCGAAGCCGCTATCGCCGAAATGAAACAACGCGGCGCAACGACTGTGCCGATACATCTTCGCCACACCAAGTACGCCATCGCCTGCTACTACCTCATCGCTACAGCCGAAGCTTCCAGCAACCTCGCCCGATTCGACGGCGTTCACTACGGTTACCGCACACCCAACCCGAAAGACGTATTCGACATGTACGCGGCCTCGCGCGGCGAAGGCTTCGGGGCTGAGGTCAAGCGACGCATCATGCTCGGCACATACGCGTTGTCATCCGGTTACTACGACGCGTACTACCTGAAAGCCTTGAAAGTACGGACGCTGATCAAACAGGATTTCGACGAAGCGCTTGAGAAAGTCGACGTCATCGCCTCCCCCGTCGCCCCAACCACCGCTTACAAAATCGGTGAGAAAACCAAAGACCCGCTTACCATGTACCTCGGCGATATCTACACCATCTCCGCCAACCTCGCGGGCATTTGCGCCATCAGCCTGCCGTGCGGATTCGACGGTGCCGGACTGCCCATCGGTTTGCAGCTCATGGGTCCCGCGTTTGGCGAACAGCGGCTACTAACCATCGGCCACCAGTATCAGCAGTTCACCGACCACCACACGAAAACGCCCGAGATCGCGACCGCCTCGTGATCGGCTTCACTCGAAAATTCGGGCTGTCGTGTGCCACTGCTCTGTGAGCAGTGCGTTACCTTATTGTGTGACCAGCAAATACAATGGGACGGGACACTAGCACTTCAATTCTCTCGGTTCTGCGGTTAGGGTGGCACGGTCAAGCCGCAGCTTGGCCGTGGCGAATGGAGTCGAGACCCAAAGCATCGAGCAAACTGAACTGTCGATAAGGTGCAACATGGCTGGAACGACTCGCGGCTGGATTCTTCGATCGGAACAGGCGTATTGCCTCCAACTCTGCGAGAAAGAAACGCTCGACTACGGCATCGCCTACCATTCTGAAAAATTTCGCGATCACCACGACGCCAACCAATTCCGCGAGGTTCTCATCGAAGACGAAAGCCAGACCGATGCAGCCATTGAGCAGGCTGAGGCCTGGTTCAGCGCTCGCGGGCTGACGTGCCACCGATGGGCGCCGGCTGAGTATCAGGACGTAGCACGATTAGGCACGAAATTGAAGTCTCGTGGTTTTCGCGAGCGGCCAATCACCGCGCTCGCGCTGACCAAATGGGTTGACATCAAAGCTCCTTCAGACGTGCGCGTGCTCCCGGCACGCGCCATGCGCACCGCTTTTCGCGAAACGCTGTCGCACCATGACTTGATGCACTTGAATCTTGACAACAATTTGGTGCAGCAAGTCTACGAAGAGCGACTCAACGACGCCCCACTCGAAATGATGGTCGCACTCGTCGATCGAAAACCGGCAGGCCGTTGCGGGCTCTATCAAGTCGGTGACATCGCCCGCGTCATGGACTTAACAGTGCTACCGGAATTTGAGAGTCGCGGAGTTGCAGGCGCTTTGCTCGCCAACATCCTTACGATGGCCAAACGATTAGCGATTCGCAACGTCTGTATGGCCGTCGCTTCTTCAGAACAGGCGAAAATCAATCTGCTCCACGAGTCCGGCTTCGTAACCGATGGCCAGCTGATTGAGTTCGAACGAACGTGATTCCACCGCGGCATTGTCGATGATTCTCAAAGCAAGATTTGTTGCACCCGTCGACCAACCCGTCATTGAAAACGGCGCAGTCGTAACTCGCGACGGAATTATCGTTGATGTAGGTCCCGCCCGCGACCTCGCCGATCGAACCGCCGTCGATTTCGGTGATGCGGTCATCTGCCCGGGTTTCGTCAACGCGCACACACACCTCGAGCTCACGCATCTCGCCGACCGGGTGCCACCGACACCCGACTTCATCGATTGGTTGCGGCGCTTATACGCGGAAGCGATCGCCGCGCCGCCAACGCGCGAAGCGGTTGAACAATCCATGTCTGAAGGAATCAAACAATCCTTGGCCGCCGGCGTCACCACAGTTGGTGACATCACGCGTCACCCGCAATGGACGCGACCGGTGCTAGCCAAGTCTACCCTAGGCGGCGTGTCATTCGGCGAAGTGATTGCCATTGGGACGCGCCGAACGAAACTGGCGGAACGCCTCGAAGCCGCAGCTTCGCGCGAATGCGAAACTGATCGACTCCACGTCGGAATCTCACCGCACGCGCCTTATACGGTTGAACCGGATGGGTTGCGGGAGTGTGTAAGAACTGCATCAAATTGTGGTACAAACAAACAGCAGGTGGGTGCAGAGCACCCACCCTACAGAATTTGTATTCACGCGGCCGAGACGACCGCCGAAGCAGAGTTCACACATTCGCGATCCGGACCCTTTGCAGACTATCTACGCGAGCTAAACCTCTGGGACGACGAGATCCCCATCAGCGGTTGCACACCCATCGAACTCCTGCACCGAACCGGCTTGTTGAAACCAACCACCGTCATCGCCCACGCAAACTACATGTCAGACGGCGACATCGCCCTCATGGCACGCAGTGGTGCGAGCGTTGCCTATTGTCCGCGTACGCACCACGCCTTTGGTCACCCGCCCCACCGCTTTCGCGACATGCTGGCCGCCGGAATCAACGTATCCATCGGCACCGACAGCCTGGCCTCTAACCCATCACTATCGGTATTGGACGAACTGCGATTCCTGCACCAGCGCCTTCCCGACCTTCAGCCCAACGTGCTCTTGCAACTCGGCAGCATTTGCGGCGCGCGTGCGCTTGGCCTCGCGAGCAAAACCGGAACCATAACGCCCGGCAAATGGGCAAACATCGTAGCCATTCCACTTGACGATCGGAGAGACATGGCATGGTCCGATTTTTTGCTCCACTCCGAAGCGCACCCGCTTGTGAATTTCTCAAACAAGCACTGAGCATGCACATTCTTCATCGAAGCCTCACTAATTTCTCACCCGTTTTTTCATTGACGAATCGTTCGCCGCGAGGGATGTATTGCGCATTCGGGCGGCCGAGTTCGCGAGTGGTGGTCATGCTCGCGTCCGGTTCATGCGTCGCGCCCTCAGACAACTTGCGTCGCGTGAATCAATCGGCTGCCGCCTTCGAGTCGCCAAGTGAAAGGAGTCCACTTCATGCGCATGAACCATTCAGGGAAGCGGGAAAAGAAGCACTCACCAGTTGTTGTCATCACGTTCGTAACAACAATCACGTTGTGCCAATTCGTGGCAGCCGATCCACCTCCGGGATACTACAACACCGTAAACACCACGAACGCCTCGACGCTGCGTTCCACGTTGCACGCCGTCATCGACGATCACACCCGCTATCCGTACACGTCGTCCTCCACGGATACCTGGGATATTCTCGAAGACGCCGATGAGAACCCCAACAACGCCAATCAGATTCTCGACGTGTACAAAAACGCCGCATACACGAAAGCAGGCGGCGGCAACAACTTCTACAACCGCGAACACTCTTGGCCCAAGTCCTACGGATTCCCTCTCGACGTGAGCACCAATTACCCCTACACCGATTGCCATCTTCTGTTCCTCGGCGACAGCAGCTACAACAGCTCGCGCGGCAACAAGCTCTTTCGCGATTGCACATCCGGCTGCACTGAAAAAACCACCAATGTCAACAATGGTCAGGGCGGCGGCTCAGGCGTTTACCCCGGCAATTCAAACTGGACTTCAGGTTCCGGAACAACCGGCACCTGGGAAGCATGGATCAGTCGCCGCGGCGATCTCGCCCGCGCACTCTTCTACGTCGATGTTCGCTACGAAGGCGGCACGCACGGAGTCACCGGTGCGGCCGAACCAAACCTGATTCTGACCAACAACACGGCGCTCATTGTCTCTGACACCACCCAAAACAAATCAGTCGCTTACATGGGCGTCCTGTCGGAGTTGATCGAATGGCACTACGCCGACCCCGTCGACAACCGCGAGCGCGACCGAAACGACGTGGTCGCAGCCTATCAGGGGAATCGCAATCCGTTCGTCGACCACCCCGAGTGGGTCGCTTGCCTGTTTGAGGGCCAGTGCGGTGCAGCCCCTGTCAACCCGTGGATCAACGAGTTCCATTACGACAACAACGGCACCGACAGCAACGAGTTCGTTGAAATCGCCGGCCTCGCAGGCACAAACCTCTCCGGCTGGACGTTGCAGGCTTACAATGGTTCGGGCGGTGCGGTCTACGCCACGCTCAATCTGTCAGGCACCATCCCGAACACGCAGGGTGGGCGCGGCGTGCTCGGCTTCAACTTCGCCGACTTACAAAACGGCTCCCCGGACGGCATCGCACTTGTCAACAACTCAGGGCAGACCATCCAGTTCCTTAGCTACGAAGGCGCATTCACCGCCACCAACGGCCCCGCCAGCGGCATGCTCTCGACCGATGTCATCGTTAGTGAAACTGCCACAACAACCGTCGGCTTCTCGCTGCGATTGACCGGAAGCGGCTGCGAGTATTCCGACTTCACCTGGCAGTCGCCAGCCGCGCATTCAAAAGGAAGTATAAACAGCGGTCAGACGCTGACGACGAGTTGCCCGTGATTGCGATAGTTTGAGATCGGCACAGAATTGTTAGGCAGCCCCGTCCAATCGATCTTGGGCGGGGCTTCTTCATTCGCCTTCAAGATGCAGTGGTAGAGTCATCTTGCGTCGGTCGATTCTCATTAGCAATCCGATGCAGTTCGTGCATCGCCGACACAGGGTCTTCCTGCCCGAAGATCGCAGTTCCTGCCACAAACGTATCCGCACCTGCAGCCGCAGCTAGTGGAATCGTGTTCGCATCGATGCCGCCATCGATTTCCACTCGCTGATGAGCCGCGAGGCGTTCGCGAAGTTGCTTAATCTTGGCCAGCACTTCGGGCATGAACGCCTGCCCGCCAAACCCCGGCCACACGCTCATCACCAGTACCATGTCGACTTCGTCGATGACCTCTTCGATCGCCTCCACGGTCGTCGTGGGATTCATGCAAATCCCAACGGACGCACCCAGCGACCGAATGTGCTGCACCACATCGCGCGGCTCCTTGGCCACTTCGATATGAAACGTGATGTGATCGCACCCCGCCTTCACGAACGGCTCGGCGTATCGCTTAGGGTCCATGATCATCAGATGCGCGTCGAAAAAGAGTTTCGTCCGTGGCCGCAGCGACTTGATCACCGGCACGCCGAAGCTGATGTTCGGAACAAAATGCCCATCCATGACATCCAGATGCAGCACCTCTGCACCGCCGGCTTCAATCGCAGCCGCAGCCTCACCCAATCGCGAAAAATCAGCGGACAACAACGAAGGGGCCATCCGAATGGCAGGTTCACGCAATGCGAAAGGCGTCAGCTTGTTTGGATCAGGTGGGATAATCAGTCTACCTTTTGAAGAGTGTGTGCCAACTACTGTCACGCGTTGTCGAGCACTTCCAGCGGCGCGAAACGCTTCCCTTCCAAATACTCCAGCGACGCTCCGCCGCCGGTCGAGATGTGTGTCACATCATCGGCAAGACCCGCTTGCTCGATCGCAGCCGCACTGTCGCCGCCGCCGACAATCGTGATCGCACCGCGCTTCGTCACCTCAGCCATCGCTTCAGCCATGGCCATGGTGCCCTTGTCGAACGGCGGCGTCTCGAACACGCCCATCGGCCCATTCCAGAAGACCGTCTTCGCGCCGCGAATCACATCGCGAAACGCTCGAATCGAATCTGGACCAATATCAAGACCCATCTGATTGGCCGGAATCGAATCCGTACACAAACGCAGACCCGCATCCGACGCAATTCGATCCGCAGACACCGAATCAACCGGCAATCGCAGCTTCCCGCCCGCGGCCTTCATCAGCACCTGTGCGGTTTCGATCAAGTCCTTTTCGACAAGACTCTTCCCCACGTTCATTCCCTTGGCTTCGAGGAACGTGTAGGCCATCGCCCCGCCGATCGCGATGGTGTCACACCGTGTCATCAACGCACGAATAACCCCAAGTTTGTCGGATACCTTCGCCCCGCCGAGCAAGCAAACGAACGGTCGCGCCGGCTCCGTCATCGCCTGACCAAGGAACCGTAATTCCTGCTCCACCAGATAACCGATGACTCGCGGCTTGCCGGGCATCAACTGCGGCACGGTCAACATGCTCGCGTTATCACGGTGACACGTGCCGAACGCGTCGTTAACGTAAGCATCGCCCAACTCCGCGATCTGCTTGGCAAACGTCAGCTTTTTCTCATGAAGCTTCGGATCGCTGGCTGCCTTTGAATCCTTAATCGTCTCAGCCGAGTGATATCGCAGATTCTCCAGCAGCAAAACATCACCATCACGAAGATTGGCGACCGCCGTCGAAACCTCGGCACCGACGCAATCATCCGCCAGGGTGACAGGTTGTCCCAGCAATCGTGACAACTGCTGCGCCACCGGCGCCAGCGAATCCTTTGTGCGATCCCCGCCATCGCCCTCGGGACGACCAAGGTGACTCATCAGTACGAGTCGCCCGCCTTCGTCGCGCAATTTCTTGATCGTCGGCAACGCCGACCGAATGCGTCGATCGTCGGTGATCCGTCCCTGCGGATCGATCGGCACGTTCAGATCGAGTCGCACTAGCACGCGCAACCCACGAACGCGAATGTCATCAACCGTTTTCTTCATAGGCTCCAGTCGAGCGAGAGGTCAATGCGGAACAAATCGTTAAGAGAATTTCGCTACATTTTTCCGACGCGGGCCACGAGGTCAGCCGTTCGCGACGCATATCCCCATTCGTTGTCATACCACGCGACCACCTTGACCATGTTTCCGCCGTTGGCCGGCATCGTCATCGTGCTCAGCCCATCGACGATCGAGCTGTGCGGATTGCCCACGATGTCAGTACTCACCAGCGGGTCTTCGCTGTATTCCACGATTCCCTTCATCTTGCCTTGCGCAGCCGACTTCAGCACCGCGTTGACTTCCGCCACCGTCACCGACTTTTTGAGCGTCGCGACCAAGTCGACAATCGATCCATCCGGCACCGGCACGCGCAGCGAGAATCCGTTCAGCTTTCCGTTCAATTCAGGAATGACTTTCCCTACCGCTTTAGCGGCCCCGGTCGTCGTCGGAATGATGTTTACCCCCGCCGCTCGCGCTCGGCGCGGGTCCTTATGAATCATGTCATTAACTTGCTGATCGTTCGTATAAGCATGAACTGTTGTCATCAAACCTTCAACGATTCCGAAGGCGTCGTTCAGCAGCTTGACCACCGGTGCGAGGCAGTTCGTCGTGCAGCTCGCGTTTGACAAGCAAACATGACTGTTGCTCAGTTTCTCATCATTGACCCCAAGCACCACGGTAATGTCCGGCTCATCACTCGCTGGCGCACTGAGCACGACCTTCTTCGCACCCGCCTTGATATGGTCGCCATAGCCGCCCTTATCGCTCTGTCGCGACGTGAAGATGCCGGTCGACTCCACCACGACGTCCACCTTCATGTCCCCCCACGGCAACTTCGCCGGCACGCGCTCGCTCAGAACCTTGATTTCCTTGCCATTCACAATCAACGCGTTCTCGGTCGCTTCAACGGTTCCCGCGAATCGCCCGTGGACCGAATCGTACTTCAGCAGATTGCGCAGCGCCGTCGGACTACTAAGGTCGTTGATAGCTACGATGTCGAACTCGCTCTTCCGCGCGTCCATCGCCCGAAACGTAAGCCGCCCTATGCGCCCGAAACCGTTAATTCCTACCCTGATGGCCATGACCGTTAGGCTCCTGTTTTTGGCGATAAGCCGTTGAGAGGGTGTGAGACGGATTTCCAACCCGCCACCTGACGCTGCACGTCCACACCGATTCTCGCGCGGCGTTATCGGAAACAAACCTACGAACAAGCCCCAGCATGGTCAAGGTGGGGGGTTTTCCTCCTCATACCACCTGACGATTTTGTCGATTTTCGCATGAAACCTACAGACTTGGCCCGCACTGTGCTATGGTTACTACGGGGGAGGCGCGTGCAAAGGGCTTTTGTCTCGGACTTTGGTAAGCACAGGGAAATGAAACACTCGCGATTTGCGTTCTGGTTGGTCGTAATAATCGGCGTTCTGGGGGTATCTGACTTTGCCCTGGCTTGGGGACCAGCCACCCACATCGGCATCAGCCAGCAGGTATTATCCCAACTCGGCCTGCTTCCTTCCGCCGTCGCTGCCATACTGGCACGCTACGGGGCAGCCTATTTATACGGATCGATCGCGGCGGACGTGGTCTTCGCCAAGCGGATGAGCAAGGTGAAGCAGTTTTGCCACCACTGGTCAACAGCGTTTCGCATGTTGCAAACGGCTGAATCCGACGAGCACAAAGCTTTTGCTTACGGCTACCTCTCGCATCTGGCAGCCGACACTGTCGCCCACGGAAAGTACGTCCCACGGCAAATCATCGCCAGCGAAAGCTCGGTCAACTTCGGCCATCTGTATTGGGAACTTCGGGCCGACGGGCTCGCTTGTGAACCGTCATGGGCAGCGCTCGATGAGATTCTGCGAACGAACCAATCGACGCACCACTCGCTGCTTGGTCAACATATTACGAATACGCTTTTGCCCTTCGCGATGAACCGCATGTTGTTTCACGGCATGAACGCTCTGACCGTTCGCCAGAGCTTCCGTCGCACGATCGGAACCGCCGGACGACTCTCTCGCTTCCCGCTCTCGACGAACATGCTGGACAGTTATCAAAATGAATGTGTCGATCGCATTCAGGCGATCCTCACCGATGGAGCATCGTCCTCGCTCCTTCGCGAAGACCCCAACGGAACATCCGCCCTCATGCAGGTTCGCGTTAATCGACGAGAGGCCAAGCAAATGCGCATTCGAGGAAACTTGGCCCACCGCCGACTACGTGAAACGTCATCTTCGTTCGCGCCGTTTCAGCGTCCCTACTCGCCGCGACCGAAGGCCATCGCCGATCCCTCGCAAACAACCATCACTGCCCCATAGGAAGTACAAACACTGCGAGTATCGATCACCTGCATCGTCGCTGCCCTCCTTACAAGACGATTAGAAGATCGAACCTATAATCGTTTTGAAGCAAGAACTGTTTGAGAAAGAGTGATTATTTGGATTCGCAGGAACCGAGAGTGTCGTCATGAAAGTTGCACTGATGGGCGGAACCAGCGCAAGCTACGCCGCCCTGGACGCATTAATTCGCAACGACGTCGAGCTGACCGGCGTGCTCGGCCTCGACGAGTCGTTGGCCGATCGCGAGAGCGACTATTGTTCTCTACGCGACTTGGCTGCCAAAGCGTCCTTGCCTTTTCTTCCGTTCACTTCGATTCGCGATCGACAAGTCGAGCTTTTCATCCGGACACACCGACCCGACCTCCTCTGGGTCGTCGGCTTTACGCAGAATGTTCCGGACTCGCTGATCCGCCTCGCTCGCGACGGCTGCGTTGGCTACCACCCCACGATGTTGCCGCGAGGCCGCGGACGCTCGCCTATCACGTGGACCATGCTTCAGGGCGAACCCGCAGGGGCTACTCTCTACTTCCTCGCCGGCGAACCTGAAACCGGCGACATCATCATGCAACGTCAAGTGCCGGTTCATTCCGACGACTACGCAGGGGATCTAGTCGAACGAACAAACCAAATGCTGGCACTGCTAGTGAAGGAACTGTCGCCGCTCATTCGCCTCGGATCGCTCCCGCGCATCCCGCAGGAGCATCGCAAAGCTACTCAATACTCGCGGCGAACCAGAGAAGACGATTTAATCGACTGGAACCACACCACGGATCGCATTCTTCGCCTGATTCGGGCTACGAGTCGACCATTCACCGGAGCGACAACCACGCTGGGGAGCACGACGATGAACATCTGGCGTGCAAGACCAGCATCTCCGCTGGAAACAGACCCTGTTGTGGGACTGAAGGAATGCGGCTCCATTCTCAAGCTCAACGACGAGGGCCACGCCATGGTCCGCACCGGCGACGGCGGCCTGTGGATGACCGACTTTACCTCAAACGGCCACACGCGGCCGATCGAATTAGCGGTAGGCAAAGTCCTCGGTTCGCCCGCCGCACCCAAACCCGGAAAAGAACCAAATAATCACAACGTCGGCCAGCAGCGTTTGCGCTGAATCAACGGACAATAACGACCTGATATTACTTCTTAATGGGCTTCTCTTTGACGACGGCGCGAGTTCGTTTGATTATTCGTCGACCATGTCGTCGTCGAGTGCGGAAATGATCATCAAGGTGCAACCACCGACGGTTCGCTGAACGTCGTGCTTGCTTCCTACCGGCGCCCGCTGATAGTCGCCGGGCCCAAGCACTATCGCATCACCAACGTGCAAATCGCCCTCAATCACCAGGCACTCTTCGGGCCCATTGTGCACATGGCGGGGATACGATGCCCCGGCCTCCATGCGAATGAGCGCAGTGAATTGGTTACGGTCTCGATCGACAAACAAACGGCGGATGGACACGCCCTCGACGCCGGTAGCCTCCCACGAATTGTCGTCCGCCCTTCGGGTGAAAAGGCTTGTCCGATCATCATCAGTGGTCCATGCCCGCCAAACTTGCACTTCAGCTTTTCCTGCCGTCCGGCCCGCTTCCGTGTCTTGGTCGATCCTCTGCATCAGGCGAGATCGAGCAGAGGCAGACGGATCGACGGGGGTGACCATATCTGCCAGAAATTCCGTGGCTGCAATCAATTGGCGCAATTCAGACGTGCAAAGCGGGCACCGCTCATCGAGGTGTCGTTCAAACGCGGCGCGTAATGGCTCATCCATCGCTCCGGTGTGATACAACGAAGCCAACTCTGCAGGATCGCCAATGGTGTGTTTGCTCGCCGTCATCGAGTTTCGCCTTACGCCGAAAGTCTCTGTCGATCGCCCAACAACTCGCGCAATCGCCTCATACCCAGTCGAATCCGCGTCTTCGCCGTCCCCAGCGGAATCTCCTGCACTTTTGCAATTTCCTCATGCGTCAACCCGCCGAAGAACGCCAAGCTGATCGCTGCACACTGTTCCGCAGGAAGTTGTTGCAAAGCGTCGCGTGCCGCTCTTTCCGATTCACTCATTCCCGTGAACGAGACCGCGGAATGGCCTTGATCCTCCGAACGTTCTAGTCGGACTCGCAAATCAACCCGGCGGCTGCGAAGTCGATCGACCGCTTTCGATCGCGCGATCGTTAGCAGCCAAACGCGCACGCTCCCGCGAGTTTCATCAAATCGATCAATCTGCTGCCATGCCTGCCAGAATGTCTCTTGCAACAGCTCCTCTGCGTCGGCATTGGAACCCAGCAGGCGCGAGAGCAATCCAAACACACAAGCGGCATGGCGATCATATAGAACGCCGAAAGATTGCTTGTCGCCGTCCGCAATCCTGATTACGAGTTGTTGATCTGACAACTCCACTGGTTCCCCCGTCGTGGCCACTCTCCATATCCGCATTGACGATGTCCCAAGTATACAAACACGCAAGCATAAGGGGAATGCAACGAAAGTGTACGAACACACCTATGTTTTGGATTCATGATTTGATGCTCTAAAAAATAAACGATTCATAGAAATCCAAATCTGCTCCTCATCCGTAAGGTGATCGGGCGAGGCGCATTTCCAGGGGGGAATCCGCGATCGTTTAACGCGTCATCTGCGGGTGGGGCCGGGGAAATGCGCCTCACCCACATAATGGTCACATGCTAACAAGGACAAGGGGACACAAATGAAAAGTACGATTGGAAGTCAAACACGTAACACGTTGCTCAACGCAAGCTCTATCGCCATCAGCCTAATAGCCTGCCTCGGCTCGATTGTGCAAGCATCGAGCCACCGCGAAGCGCCGTTCATCACTGAAAACCCGAAAGTCGACGCGACCGACTTCTACATGTTCAATTCATATGAACCAGGCCGCGAAGGCTACGTGACGCTTATTGCAAACTACATTCCGTTGCAGGACCCATACGGCGGCCCTAACTACTTCACCATGGACCCCAACGCGCGGTACGACATCCACATCGACAACGACGGCGACGCACGCGAAGATGTTACTTTCCGCTTCGAGTTCACCAACGTGCTGAAAAACCTTACCGTGCCGGTCGGCGGTGTGAACGTCTCCGTACCGCTCATGAACATCGGCGGCATTGGCCCGCAATTGAACGCTACCGGCCCGCTCAACATCATCGAGAACTTCACCGTCAAGGTAGCTTTCGGTCACAACCCATTGCCGGCTACTCAGAACGTCGTCAACGCAGCTACAGGGTCTACCACATTCATCAAGCCGGCGGACAACATCGGCACGAAATCAATCCCTGATTACGCCGCATATGCCACCAATCATGTGTATGACGTCGCCTTCCCGGGCTGGTGCACAACAAATGGCCGCATGTTCGTCGGCCAGCGAAAGGACCCCTTCGTCGTCAACCTGGGAAAAACTTTTGACCTCGTGAATTTAAATCCGCTTGGCCCCGTTGACGGTGGAGTCGACGATCTGGCTAATAAGAACGTCACCTCACTCATTCTCGAAATTCCGACATCATGCCTTACGGAAGATGATTCGGTGATTGGCGGCTGGACGACCGCGAGCCTAAGAAAGACCAGAAACCTGATCACAAACCCGACGTTTGCCATCCCATCACAGGAAACGGGGACGTTCATACAGGTGTCACGACTTGGCATGCCGCTGGTAAACGAATTGGTGATTGGGCTCAAGGACAAAGATCGCTTCAACGCCAGCGAAGCCGTGAACGACGGGCAATTCGCGATTTACGTGACCAACCCGACGCTGCCGGTTTTGCTCAATGTTCTGTTCGGCGTGACGCCGCCATGCCTGCCGAGAAACGACCTGGTAGCCGCATTCCTCACCGGCGTCCCAGGACTTAACAAACCCATCGACGTAACACCCGCCGAAATGCTCCGCCTGAACACTAACACGAGCGCAACAAACGGCATCCCCGCAAAACCGAAAGGCATGCAAAACAACCTCGGCGTCATCGGCGGCGACCTCGCCGGGTTCCCCAACGGCCGGCGGCCAGGCGACGACGTAGTCGATATCGCGCTTCGCGTCGTCATGGGCGTCCTCTATCCAGACGCAGGCGAGCCAAATGGCTGCGCACCTGCGGGGACACTTCCCTTGACCGACGGAGCCATCGTCAACGACAGCTTCTTCGATGAAACCTTCCCTTATCTGCTAACCCCGCTGCCCGGTTCCGGCTCGTAGTCGTATTCAATAGGTGCGATTATCATCCATTGGGGTGGGTTGCGAGTTGAGCCAATACCTCTGGCAGTATATGACGATAAGACGAGGCGACCCGAATATTAGTCGCCTCGTTTTCTTTTTGGAGAAGATTCATGTTGCGTCGGAAAAACTTCGCTGTGTGGGTAGGACTCATTTGCACCGTCGCCAATGCCCACGATTTCTGGATTGAACCAGCCACTTTTCAGCCGAAAGAAAACGATCTCGTTCGGGTGGCATTGAAGGTCGGAGAACACTTCAAAGGCGAGCCGGTGGGACGAACGCCCGAACGAATCGCCAAGTTTGTGGCCATGAATGCAAACGAAAGCACGGATGTAATTGGTTCCGAAGGACACGACCCGGCTGGCATGTTTCGTGCAAAGAAGCCCGGCGTCTATGTCATTGGTTATCGCAGCACTGAATCCTACATCGAGCTTAAGGCGGAGGACTTCGAAGCTTACCTGAAAGAAGAGGGCATCGACGAGGTCAGCAAGCTTCGCAAGGAACGTGGCGAATCAGACAAACCGGGGCGCGAGGGTTACTCTCGCGCGGTCAAGAGTCTCGTCAATGTCGGACCGGCTGCCTCATCTGGGTTCGACCAATCGCTCGACTTTCCGCTCGAATTGTTTCCGGAGAGTAATCCGTATACGCTGAAAGTCGGCTCGGAGCTTGGTGTTCGTCTCACGTTCAATAAGAAGCCCTTGGCCAACGCTCTCATCGTAGCCATGCCAAAGGACAAACCCGACGAAGAACAATCTTTACGTTCCGACAGTCAGGGGCACGTATCATTCAAAATGGAGCGGCCAGGCATGTGGATGATCAAGACAGTGCACATGTTTCCCGACCCGCCGAGAAACCGAGATGAAGGAGCAAAAGACCCAGACTGGCAGAGTCTCTGGGCGTCGCTCACTTTTGAGATCAGCGGGGAGAAAGCGGAGAAGTAAACGCGAAAAGGAGTTGCCTCCTGTTATGCACGCTGTCGCAGGAAATTAGCGATTAGCTTTCCGCCCTCTTCTGTCAGAAAACTCTCCGGGTGATACTGCACACCCTCGATGGGCATACTCTTGTGCCGTATCCCCATTAACTCCTTACGATCCGTCCACGCGGAAACGATGAAGTCCTTCGGCAAGCTCGCCTGCTCCACAACCAGCGAGTGATACCGCGTAGCCGTAAATGGATTCGGCATATCGTCATACACGCCCTTGCTGTCGTGATGAATGGGACTCGTCTTGCCGTGCATGAGCCGCCCCGCACGCACCACCTTCCCGCCAAACGCTTGCCCGATGCACTGATGGCCAAGGCAAACGCCCAGAATCGGAATCTTGCCCGCGAAACTCTTGATCGCGTCCATGCTCACGCCACCCTCATCCGGTGTACAAGGACCGGGCGAAACAATCAGGTGCGACGGGTTCCACGAGATCAGTTCGTCCAACGTGGCTGCGTCATTGCGAACCACCGAAACCTCATATCCCGCGCGCAGCTCACCGATTTTCTGCACGATGTTGTACGTGAACGAGTCGTAGTTATCGATGAGCAGGATCATTCAATTCTCAGTCTTCACTGCGCCAAAATCGGCAGTGAAATTTCATCTCGCGATCGACTCGCCCTTACATCGCAAGCTTCAACCAACTCACCGATGACTCGATTCGCCAGCAACCGGCCCTCTCGGGTCATCGCGATCGCCGACTCCGAAACAGTCAACAATCCCCGGCCGGACAATTCCTCCAACGCCGGTTGCAAAATCACCAGCGGATCAAGCCCCGTTCGCTCGCGAAACCGCGTCAGCGATATCCCCTCATTCAATCGCAGCTGCATCATGATGATTTCAATCACCAGCATCGATTCATCAACCAACTCCGCTTCAGCCTCAGCTTCCCCGCGTTGATCGATGAGCCGCCCATACGCTCCCACATCCGGCACGTTCTTGTATCGGCGATTCTCCACACAACCGACAGCCGAAGGCCCCACGCCGATGTACGGCTCATTACGCCAGTAAATCAGATTATGCTGCGACTCCCGCCCCGGCTTCGCGTAATTGCTGATCTCGTATTGCTCAAAGCCCGCCGCCCCCAGCACATCCATCGTGTGCAGAAACATATCAGCCTCAAGGTCTTCATCACACGGCATGATCCGCCCGTGATGCTTCATTGCGGTGAGTTTTGTATTCGGCTCGTACGTCAGCCCGTAACAAGCGATATGATCAACCCCGAGATCGATCGCCCGCGCCAGCGATTGCGACCAGGTCGCCATCGTTTGACCCGGAACCCCGAAGATCAAATCCAGGTTTATTTGACCGACGCCAGCCGCACGCAGCGTCTTAACAGAAGGTGAAATATCCTCCGGCGAGTGCAATCGCTCCAACGTAGCCAGCTCTGATGGAAAGAAGGACTGCGCCCCCATCGAAACCCGCGTCACGCCGTGCTCAACGAGCAACCGCGCCTTTTGCTCATCCACAGTCGCGGGGTTCGCCTCCACTGTGAATTCAGCCAGCTGATCGACAATCACAGCCTCCCGCACGGCTGACAGTACCCGCTCCAGCTCCGAACAGGACAATATGGTCGGTGTCCCTCCACCGAAGAAAACTGTCCGGAAGCGATCGCGATAGCCCGCCGTGCGCGACCTCAGCTCCTGCACCAAACGGGTAACAAATGACTCCGTGTCTCGCCCCTCAACCGCCACCGAGTAAAAATCGCAATACCCGCACTTGGAATCGCAAAACGGAATGTGGACATATAGTCCAATTCCGTGGGGGTCTTGAGGCACCTGGTTACTGGCTTCACGCGACATATACCGAATCATACCATTTGACACGCATCGAGCGTATCGCCGGGTTTGAACCTCGGGGATTGATCGGCTATAGTTCAAAAAGACGCATGTTCGGTCGGTGTAATCTGTCGTGGCTCTGGTGTGCCCGACAGCGCCGACTGGCCCCCCGGACGAGCGCCATCTCATGAAAGCCAGACTTATCATGTTCCGCGAGGACGGCAGCCGCAGGGACTTCACGCTTAAGCCCGGCGTCACAACCATTGGCCGAAAGGACGACTGCAACATCCGCATCCCCTTGTCGGTCGTCTCCCGTCGCCATGCCGAAGTTTTCATGGACGAGGACGGCGTCGTTTTGAAAGATCTGGGTGCTGCTAACGGCACCTTTTTGAACAACCAGAAGATCACCGAAGAAGACCTCGAACCCGGCGATCAGATCATCATCGGCCCGGTCGTGTTCACCGTGCAGATCGATGGCGATCCGCCGGACGACGAAATCGTGGCTATCCGTTCAAAAGCAGCTTTGGGCAAAGCCAGCGCCGGAGCGGGCGTTCGCACCTCCAAGCACGTCTACATGAGCGACGAAGAGGTCGACCCGATCTCCGCTTTGGAAGCCCTCGCATCCAGCGCGGATCAGACCGCGATTAACCCCGAAGAAGAAGATTAAGCCCTCTTTCTACCGAATCGAACACGACCCAATCCACCATTCCAGCCGATGGAATATGTGATGGCAGGCCCACAAACATTCAGTCCCGTCGCCGACGCCGGCATGCCGTCCCACCGACCGATTTCGCTCACCAAATGGCTGCTCCTCCTTGTGCTCGGCTCAATCGTGCTCGTCGCTTACATTGGTTTGCAGCGCGACCTTCGCCTCAAGCGCTACACGCTCGAACAGGCCACGTGGTACGCCGACAAACTTTCCGAAAAGCTCGGCGACAGCCATTCGCTTCCATTGAATCTCGACGTCGTTGTCCCTGCCGAATCCGAAGCCCAAATGTTCACCATGGAATGGCTCTCACGTGAAGACGCCCGCATCCTTCGCCAATCGCAGCAGTCCATCATCGTTGGACGAGCAAACAGACTCTTACGCCGCGTGCTCACCCCCGACGGCTTGATGGTCGTCACGTTCCACAACGGCCAATTCAAAGGCGAATGGCTTTCGCAATCCGAATACGAATCCGCGATGCAATCTCAACACAATGAGTTGAACCGACTGAAGAATGTCAGCCCACCTGCGGACGCACCCTGATCGAGCTTATGTGACTCAACGCGTCCCGTAGGGACGCACGAGAATAGCCCAGCCTTTCAAGGCTGGGTCGCGAGCAACGCTAATTGTTCAGTCCCGTAGGGACGACTGAATCCTTGAAATGAATCATCCGGGGGTCAGGCGCACACAAAACGGCCGCGATCAACGCCTCACGCCTTCAACACAGGCAACGACTTCCACTGCCCACCCAACAACTTCTCCGGCTTCGTCTTCAACCAATCGCGCAAGATCGTCGCATACACCTGCCTGAAATCCTGATTGAACACCTGATCGCCTAGCTGCAACCTATCAAGCGGCGGCATCGTGCCCTGAAAACCCGGCTTCACCACATCACCAACCAGCAACATCGGGCCAGCCTGCCCATGATCGGTCCCGCCCGATGAGTTCTCCCCCGCCCGCCTGCCGAACTCTGAGAACACCATGACCAGGGTGCGACCCAAATCGCCGCTCTTCTGCAACGCATCCACGAACGCCGCTAGCCCAGCCGATCCTTCTCGCAGCACTCGCGCATGCCGATCAAGCTGCCCCGCGTGCGTATCGAAACCGCTTAGCGAAACATAATAGATTTTGGTCGGCAGACCCGACGCAATCATCCGCGCGACGCTTTCCAACTCGCGACCAAACTCAGTCTTGGGAAACTCAGCTCCATCAATCGGCTTCTTCGCAGCCGCACGCAATCGCTCCGCGCTCACCGTCGCGTCCATCGCGCTTCTTCGCAGAAACTCGAGCGTGCTCTCACCCTTCTTCGGCGGCGCGGGCACAGCCTCCAGATTCTCCTCGATGTGTCGCTTGAGATTTTGCCGCGGCCGCTCAGCCCCAAACGTCTCCGGCTTCTTCGCACAGATCGGAAGGAACCGCTCCCCGCGCATGGCCAGCGGCACTTCCTCCTCGATGGCAATCCCCGACAGCGGCGGAGGATCAGCCCCGTTGCAGCAATGATCGAAATACCGACCGATCCAGCCTTCCTTCTGCTCGCCGCTCGGCGACCCCGTGTGCCAGATCCGCGAACTCACAAAATGCGATCGATTCGGATTCGGATACCCCACGCCGTGCAACACGCTCAACCGACCCGCATCCCACAATTCCTTGAACCCCGCAGCCTCAGGATGAAACCCAAACGAATCATCAACCTTGATCACCTTGTCCGCCGCCAAACCCAACCGTGGCCGCAAACGAAAATAATCATTATTTCGATAAGGAACGATCGTATTCAGCCCATCGTTCCCGCCCGCGAAATGAACGACAACAAGCACGCGCTCATCCGGCATACCGGGCCGCGACGCAACTCGCGAGCCATCAACCTCCAGCGCCATCGCGCGCATCGTCTGCGCCAAAAACGCCGGCACCGAAGCCCCGAACCCGATCAGCCCGAGTCCGCGATGCAAAAACTCCCGCCGCGTTGTAGCTTCAAAAACGGACATCGTTGTAACTGATCAGTGCCGCCTTAGTACTCAAAATAAGATCAAGGCTGCGCATAAGAACGCGGCTTTCAATCCCATTATACACAAAGCGAAACGACGAATTGCCCGAATTGTTGCTCAGAAGTCATTGGCGACAGATCGACACGCGCCCCTGTCGAGAACCTTAGCATGTGATACGTTCTTCCCCCCTTAGCAAGGGGGGATTAAGGGGGGTCCTGCCGATACATTTGACCGTTTCTCGCGCTAAGGTGCCGAATCCTCCATCAGCTCCGCGACCTTTCCTTGCTCGACGAATCGCTGAAGGTATTGACTATTCACCATGATCGTACGCTTGCTACGGCTCCAACTCGCGCCCCCGTCACCGTGCGCGAACCGTATGCTCACCTGCGAGTGCCAATCAAAGCGAGTGATGGCCGACTCAAGCTCTGCCATGAGTTCTCCAGCACTGCCAGCCGCAAACATCCCGTCACCGCCAACCACGCGGGCTTCATTCGACCGCACCCCGTCAGGCATCATGAGAGACGCCAGCGTACGACGCCACGATCGATGAATCTCTGTCCCGTAGTCCTTCGCCTTCCTAATGTCATCCTCCGTCATGCCAACGTTTTTGGCCACGACATCATACTTTTCAAAATCCGCAGCAATGGCAAGTGCAGCAATCTGGTAGGCGCGCCGCGCATCGTTGTCATGCTCGCCGTTGACAGGCCATGCCTCTCTCAGAACCTCATTGGCTTCGATCATCAACGAAGTCGTGCGAGCCATGAGAACATCCGTCGCACGATCAGGCAAGTAGGTCGTGAGGTAGTGCGTCGCAAACGCATCAGCCATCGTCTCCTCATTCCCGAGAACCGGAAGGTCAAACTCACGAACAAGCGCATGCCCCATCTCGTGAAGTACGACATGCAATGCGACATCGCTGGCAAAGACAGAAAGTTCAATAGGTGCTTCACGACCCTCGCCATCCCCTGATCCGCCTCCATGAACAATCATCCCCGGCGCGAAAGGCTCATGATCACAATTGATATGCTTGAAGCGCTCGACCTCCGCTGCCATCTTCTCTTCTTCGATTTTGAAATGCTGCGCCGCCGCTCGCATGAGCTCGTCGCCGGTCTTGTACTTTTTCTCCGCGCCATCCAGAAACGCCTGAACATCAGCCTCAGGCCGCTCCGCACTCAGGAGCAGCACATTAGACACGATGTCCTTCATCTGCCCCGCCAGCCGCAGATCAATGCTGCACCGCTGCTCAGCAAGTGGCTGCGTCGCCACCTCCTGCGCCAACGTCACATGGGAAGCCGCCAGCGAGCAAAGGACGACCGCAGTTTTTCTACTTGGAATCAAACCGGTGAACACATGCGCAAAAACAAAAGCCATAGTCGAATCTCCTGTTTTATGTTCCCGTTATTCTCAGATTTGTATGATTATCGGGAAAGCAATTCGTTTAGCGATTTGCCCTATAAATTCGCACGCCCTGCATAGAACTCTTGGAATTTCCGTCCGATAACCGGTGACGAAATCGTTTGGATTTCTTTAGGCTCTGGAGTGAATAGATTTGACGAGCAGTGCAGAAAGCCGTGCGGGTTTCCGCCGACAATTGAATTGTCTGAAATCAACCGCGTGGCCACGCAGCAAGAAGATCATTGCCCTTGGGGTACATCCTCTGAAGTGCCGTCTTGTCCGCCATGACGTTTCATCCGCTTCTCTTCAGCCTTCTCGCGTTTTTTTCGCTCGCGGTCGCGTTTTTTGAACTCTCGCTCTCGTTTCTGCGCTGAAGGTCTTTGTTTTGCCATGGAGTCTTCTTCTTTTTTGCAACCGTCTTGCTACGCCGTTTACCCGGCCGACAAGCGATTAGAGCATTTCTGTCAGCGGCACGATTTCTTCTTTTACCAGATGCTCAACTTCAGCAGTACGACCCTGCCACGTGCGCATCGTTCTTAGTTTTGCGAGGACGGCCTCAAACGTCTGGCCCTCTTTGTCGTTGAAATTCTGAAGCGCGATCATGGCTTCCAGCACCGGGTCGTGGTCGTACTGGAATCGGCGCTTGTGACCGGTCACATGGTGTTCGATCTGCTCAAACAGCACACAGGCACGCTTCCAGCCAAACAATTGGCACAGCGCGCCCGCCACGTCCCACGCGACCGCCGTGGGGCTGTCAAACTGCACTGGTTGCCCCTGTGCGTCGTTGGCCTCCGATGTGCGACACCATCGCGACTCATCGGCGAAGAGCTCGAGAATCCTGTCTTTCTCGTGCGGCATCATGAGGCAGTTAACCGATTCGAAAGCGCGAACGACACGTGGATCATGCGCGTGCGCATCAGCGCATGACCAGCTGTGGTCATAAAAGACCGCCACTTCGCGAGTTCACGCCACAGGGCGGGTTCGCAACCGAGTCTCGATGGGAAGTCCGGTTCTAAGAAGAGCGCCAGTCGGAAAGGCGTTCAACGGAAGGAAAAGGATCGATTCGATAAGCTAATCCTCAACCTTCGATCATACCAGAACTTGCGGCGATGAACAAGCAAAGGCTGGCACTAGTAACAGTGGGTACTGGTACTAGTGCCCAAAGGCGAGTGGGTTTCCGCTCGCTTCGCTAATTAGGCGCGCGATAGTTGCCAGAGACATTCAGTCCTGATTTTCAGGCACAGTCCTATCAGAACCGCGACTGCTAAGGAGCGGACCGCCCGTAGGGCGAACGACAGTTGCCAGGGGGACTTTTTAGTCCTGACCATTAGGCGTAGTCGCCATCTGAACCGCGACTGCTACCGCCCGTAGGGCGAACGACAGTTGCCAGGGACTTTCAGTCCCTGGACAATAGCACTCCATTCTCCTTTCTCGGCCCGGAGGGCCGACGGAGCATTCAATGCCCAACGCTTGGACACAGAATTTCTATCACACGGTATTCAGCATGAAGCAGCGTGCCCCCTAAAGAACGCCCGACATCGAGGAGCGACTCTACCCTTTCCTTTGTAGAATCGTGCACGACCTGCGCAAGTCCGTTGCTGCGTAAAGACATTCGTCATATTATGTCGCTGAAACGAGTCAATCTGAACACGTTACTACTTCAGGCAATTCGGGACAGGGCATTCTTGTGGGCCAGATTAATAATCTAGAGGGTTTTTCACCAAAAGTTGTTGCGTGGCATCGAGAGTTACTCGAGATACAGACTCGACGACAGGACTCTTGTTGGATTTGGACGCGTAGTTTGAGCTGGGATGGTTACGGCACAACAAAACTCGGTGGTAGGTCTGTACCAGTTCATCGAGTTTCATATCTAATTCATAAGGGGCCAATTCCAGAGGGAATGGTAATCAGACATCGTTGCCCAGGAGGCGACAACCGAGCATGCGTAAACCCCGATCATCTTATCTTAGGAACGCGTGCCGAAAACAACCAAGACACCGCCCAAAGTCGAGTTCATTCTCCGGGTAGAAGGTCAATTTCTGCTCCATTCAAAGTAAAGAGTGTCGATTTGGGTTCTGATGCACTGATTGCAAGATACTTCAGTGAAGGCAATGATGTAATTTCGACGGCACACTTACTTGGATTACCTGTTGATCACATAACCGAGGTCTTGGCAGCACCTATTGATTGCGAGCATCGTTGGGCCACGAATTTTGAACGGCGCTTTTGGTCTAAGAACCCCTAAAAGTACGCCTGTTTGAGTTTTCGGCAGCAGATGATACTGCAGGCCAAGTTGAGGAAGGATTGATGAATATCGGCGCGACGGTCATAGCGCACGCGGAGGCGTCGGAACTGGTGCAGCCAGCTCAGCGTTCGCTCCACCACCCAGCGGTACTTGCCCAGGCCGCTGCCGTGCGGCGCGCCGCGATGCGCAATCGCCGGCCCAATCCCGCGCGCCCACAAGGCCATGCGATGAGCATACGAGTGGTACGCGCGATCGGCATACAGCAACTTCGGCCGCTGTCGGGGACGACCTCGCTTCCCCTTGACGGGAGAAACGGCATCCACCAACGGAATCAGTTGTGTGACGTCGTGGCGGTTGGCTGCGGTGAGCGTGGCCGCCAGCGGTGTGCCCGCCGCGTCCGTAAGGATGTGGTGTTTCGAGCCGCGCTTGCGGCGATCCGTGGGATTGGGGCCGGTTTTTTCGCCCCCCCGACCGCGCGCACGCTGGCGCTGTCGACGGCCGCCCTCGACCAGTCGATCAGGTTGGCCACTTGCAGTCGTTCGAGCAGTACGCGATGGAGTTTCGTCCATACGCCCGCCTGGCCCCACTCGTCCAGCCGGTTCCATAACGTCATGCCGGAACAGCCCATCTCCTGCGGAAAGTCTTCCCATGGAATGCCGGTTTTGAGCACAAACAAAATACCCGTCAGGCACACACGGTCGGGCTTGCGCGGCTGGCCACCCTTTCGACTGGGTGCCCATTTCGGCAACAGTGGCTCCACCGAAGACCACAATTCGTCGTTGACCAAAACTCTCGACATGGCATCCTCCTTGATGAAAACCGTCGCCTCCGGCGACTTCAGTATGGTCGACAAAGAAGGTCATCATTCGTGAGTACTTTTAGGGGTTCTAAGGTACAAAAGGATTTGGAATGCTGGTGTTGGCAAGCTATGATTGTTGGTGGCTACGGAAGGATTCGGATAGACCACACACTCGTAGGCGCACACCAGATTTCATGGCGACTGCACTTCGGAAAGACTCCAGAGGGACTTGTTGTTTGCCATAACTGCCCATCGAGAGACAACCCTGCTTGCGTTAATCCCGCACATTTGTATATCGCGAAACAGGCCGACAACCTTCGTGATCAACATAGGAAAGCAGGGCTGCGCAAGGCGCTAATGCCTACATGAATGCGTTCAGACGGTTAGGTTGTCGTTTTCTTTGTCAGCTGAGCAATTACGTTTGGTACCAATAGGATGGATTTGGCTTTTCCTGAAGTGTTATGTTCAGTTACAACCTTAAATGCGACCGACTTGACGTCACACAACCGGCCGTCTTGTAATTGAATGCGGTCACCCGGCCTAGGAATGAAGGCCGCCTTGGCTACGAATGAGACCCCCTCGGCATCACCGACGCGAGCACCGGGTTCATCGCAAATGATGCTTACAACGTGTAAGTTTTGTCGCTTACATTCGTCAATAAACTCAGGCGTAATATCTGGAGTCTCATCGGGATCATAGTTTATTAACATCGAGTCTAATCCTAAACCTACTTACTCGTCTCCATCGCCTCGTTCTCGCGCTTCACCCACGTGAAGTGATAATCCTTATCCTCAATCGCCTCGCCCACCGGCGTCAGGCGCAGTGGTTTGAACGTGTCGCACATCACCGCCAGTTCGCTCGTGCGGTCGTGGCCGACGGATTTTTCATAGGTGCCAGGGTGTGGCCCATGCGGGACGCCCATCGGGTGCAGGCTGATGGATTGCGAGAGGATGCCCTTGCGACTCGTGAAGTTGCCGTCCACGTAATAAAGGATCTCGTCGCAGTCCACGCTCGCGTGGCCATAGGGGCACGGGATCGCCTTGTGCTCGCCGTTGTCGTAGTAGTCCACCTTGCGCGGCACGAAGCTGCAAATGATAAACCCGCGCCCCGCGAACGTGATGTGCGTCGTCGGCGGCAGATGCACGGTCGCGGTTCGCGGCTGATAGTCGTGAATATTGAACGCGACCGGATACACGATGCCGTCCCACCCCGCGAGGTCCCAGGGAAAATGCTGGAACTCGTGCACCGTGAGCTGATTGTCATGCTTCACGATCAGCGGGTACGGCCCATCGCCGTGCAGCTTGCGATCGAAGCGAAGCATCTCCGTCGGAATACGGAAGTCGCGATGACAATACGGCGCGTGCATCCCGATTTGACCGGACTCATTGCGAAACTGTTTCGGCAAATCGATGTAGGTAGCCGACTCGAACACGAGGAACGTGCCCTTGTTCCCGTCCGGGTGCAGGCGATACGGCGTGCCCTTGGGGACGATGACGTAATCGTGCTTCTTGAAAGGCAGCGGACCATAGATCGATTCGAGCATCCCGCCGCCGTCATACGCGAACCAGCACTCATCGCCCTCGGCGTTGTTGAACCAATGCTTCGCAGGCTGATTGATCTTGGCGATGCCGACGCGCACGTCGTCGTTCATCAACACCGTCCGCCGCGCGGTGAGAAAATCCCCCTCCGACTTCAGCTCCCACGTCTTCAAATGCCTTCGATGCAGCCGCTGCTTGTCGATCGGCGCGATCGGACAAAAACCGGGCAGTTCCATCTCGCGCACCGAAAACTCATCCGTCGGTGGCGTGCGGAAATAAAGAATGCTGTAAGTGCTGTCGAACCCCACGCGCGTCATGCACTGCTCCATCAGCAGCTTGCCGTTCTCACGGTGCGTAACGTGATGCTTGGGGGGAACACTTCCGAGGCGGTGGTACTGAATCATTGATCGCTCCACTATTCGATAAGAAAAGAATCGATTTCAAGGATTACAAATTACCGATTACAAGCCACTGTCCGCATGGCAGTGCGTTGCAATACAACTACCTTTTGTCATTAGTAATTTGTAATTTGTAATTCGTATTTCCAACTAAAGGTTTCCGCGCAACGCCTGCTCTCGCTCAATGCTCACAAACAGCGCCTTGAAATTCCCGATGCCGAAGCCGCGACTGCCGTGCCGCTCGATTACTTCAAAGAACAACGTCGGCCTGTCCTGCACCGGCGACGTGAAAATCTGCAGCAAGTAACCGTCGTCGTCGCGATCAACAAGAATGCCAAGCTCGCGAAGTTCGCTCCAATCCTCGTCGATGTTGCCGACGCGCTCCTTGATGTAGTCGTAATAAGTTTCGGGCACACGCAGAAAGTCGATGTCGCGCTTGCGAAGGTCTCGCACCGTCTTGCAGATGTCGCCGGTGTTCATGGCCACATGCTGCACGCCAGGCCCGCAATAGAACTGCAAGAACTCATCGATCTGACTCTTCTTCTTCCCCTCTGCCGGTTCGTTGATCGGGAACTTGCACTTGCCTGTGCCGTTCTCCATCACCTTGCTCATCAGCGCGCTGTACTCGGTACTGATGTCCTTGTCCGTAAACGACAGGAAGTTGTTGAACCCCATCACCTCCTCGAACCATCGAACCCAGTAATTCATCTCACCGAGCCAGACATTGGTTACGATGTGGTCGATCGCCGCAATCCCCACCGAAGGCGAACCGTACGCCTCGATCGGCTTATAGCCCGGCGCAAACGCACCGCGATAATTCTTCCGCTCAACGAAACGAAACACCGTGTCGCCCGCGTACTTGATTTCACCCGTCGTGATCGCGCCGTGCTCATCTTCTTTCGTGATTGGCTGCTGGAGAACCGTGGCCCCCCGCGCCTTGGTCTCGCGAATCGCCGCAGCCACATCATTCACTTCCAGCGCGATAGCCTTCACGCCGTCGCCGTGCACCGCACAATGTCGCGTGATCTCGTGATCCGGAGAATACGCCGTCGTGAACACAAACCGGGCGTTGCCCTGCTGCATCACATAGCTCGCCCGATCACGCGAACCGGTCTCAAGCCCCATCTTAGCCACGGGCTTGAAGCCAAAAGTCTTGTCGTAAAAGTGGGCTGCCTGCTTGGCGTTGCCCACGTAAAACTCCACGTGGTCGTAGCCCTTAATAGGCAAAAAATCAGCGGTCATGGGTGTCCTCCTGTATCATCTGGAACCCATTATATAGTTCACCGCGTTGCTGCGGTAATGGCCGCGATGGCGTGCGAATGCGTGGAAACTCGCAGCGCCTTTTGCAGCCTGAAACCAGCAACGGCGTAACCCCGCTGGAGTCCACGCATCTATTATCCAGGACAGTGATTTCTTACGGCATTTCGGTGCTGGTTTGCCGCAGTTCGGACTGAGGGATACTCTAGTGCTGGCAATGACCAGCAATCATGAAAGCCGCTCGATCGCACCAGCCAACCACGGCGAAGCCGAACTCGTCGCCGGACTTCAAGCAGGCGACCCAGCCGCTTTCGAGCGCCTTGTCCGCGAATACAGCATGCGAATGTTAGCCGTAGCTCGACGCCTGCTCATCAACGAAGAAGACGCCCGCGACGCCCTTCAGGACGCTTTTGTTTCCGCATACCGCGCTGGAAAAAACTTTGAAGGAAAGTCGCGGCTGTCGACGTGGCTGCACCGCATCGTCACCAATGCTGCCTTGATGAAATTGCGCTCGCGGAAAAACAAGAACGAGCAATCCATCGAACCCTTACTGCCCAAGTTTCTGGAAGACGGCCACCAGGCCGATCCATCAAAGGAATGGCAACAGTCGGTGGTCGGCCATATGCAATCGACCGAAACGCAGGAGTACATCCGCAAACGAATCGCCGAGTTGCCCGACAACTATCGCACGGTGCTCGTGCTCCGCGACATCGAGCAACTGAGCACGGAAGAAACCGCGGACATGCTGGGAATCGAAACCAATCTTGTGAAAGTGCGTTTGCACCGCGCTCGCCAGGCGCTTCGTACGTTGCTGAACGAGCAGTTCAAAGCACAGGCCATATAAGATGAATCAGGAATCAAGCGTATGACATGCCGCGAAATCATTGAGTTCCTGATGGAGTACCTGGACGACGAACTCCCACCCGCCCAGAAGGCCGTCTTCGACCGTCACATGAAAGCCTGCCCGCAATGCATGTGCTATCTTAATTCCTACAAGAAAACCATCGAACTGGGCAAAACTGCTTTTACTTGCAAAGACGACAACGTCCCCGAGCAAGTGCCGGAAGAACTGGTTCAGGCGATCCTCGCCGCCCGCAAGACTTCCAATTGAATCCAAATAGCCGATCGCAAGAACGAGCCGTAGGGTGGGTGCTCTGCACCCACCTTCTATCTCCTGCAGATTGCCATCTGCGACAACTCGCAATCGAAACGCTGATTTACTACGCCGTCTCCGGCTCAATCACCACCGCAGTGCCATAGCATAGCACTTCCGTCGCGCTCACCTTGGTGCCGACATCAGACGCGTCGAAGCGCAGCCCCACGACCGCATTGGCCCCCAACGCCACCGCGTGATCAACCAGCAGCTCAAACGCCTGTTGTCGCGTCTGCTCGCACATTTCAGTATACGCCCCGATCTGTCCGCCAATAATCGATTTGAGTCCACCCATGATACCCTGCGCAATCGTCGGCGCTCGCACGATGATCCCGCGCACAACGCCAAGATACTGCTTGATTCGATACCCCTCGATCGTAAACGTCGTCGTCACCGGAATAGGCATTCGCTCTCTCCTTTATTGCAAACCGTTAGCTCACCGGAATTGTCCGCGCGTGCATGATTCTTGTCGAGAGAAATCCGTTCTCCGTTGAATGCCGAGGTAAATATGATGATGTGATTTCGATCATTTCCGCCCACGATTGCGACCGTCATTCTCGGCGCGCATAATTCCGTTCATGTCCGCCATCGCCCAAAAACTCGAAAAGCTCCGCGACGAAATTCGCCAGCACGACCACGCCTACTACATCCTTGGCCAGCCCACCATCACCGACAAACAATACGACGACCTCCTCGCTGAGCTTCGCAAACTCGAAGAAAAGCATCCCGATCTCATCACCCCCGACTCCCCCACCCAGCGGGTCGGCGGCGCACCAATCGACGGCTTCACGCACGTAACGCACACCACGCCGATGCTCTCCGTCGACAACACCTACGACGAAACGCAACTCCGTGAATTCGATCAGCGCGTGGCCAAGGGACTCGGCGGTGATAAGTACGCGTACATCGTCGACCCCAAAATCGACGGTGTCGCTGTCTCCCTCACCTACGAAAACGGCCTCCTCACGCTCGCAGCCACCCGCGGCGACGGCACCACCGGCGACGACATCACGCAAAACGTTCGCACGCTCCGTTCCGTCCCCTTAAAACTCAACGCAACCGTAGGGCGGGTTTCACCCGCCACCCACAACGTAAAAGCATCAGAACTCGTTTCACCCGCCGCGAAATCCAACGTCCCCGACATCCTCGAAGTCCGCGGCGAAATCTTCTGGCCCTGGGACGCCTTCAAGAAACACAACGAGCAGCGCGAGCGCGCCGGCGAACCCCTCTTCGCCAACCCGCGCAACGCCACCACCGGCACGCTTAAACAACTCGACCCGCGCAACGTCGCCGATCGTGGCCTGCAATTCTGCTCACACGGTTTCGCCCGCATCGAACCGCTCACCGTCGCCACTCACTGGGAACTACTGCAATTGTTCAAGCAGTGGGGCATTCCCGTCAGCGCGCATTGCAAACGATTTGAGACTATCGACGAAGTAATCCGCCATCTGCCCGATTGGGACATATGGCGTCACGATTACCCCTTTCAAACCGATGGACTCGTCATCAAAGTCGATTCCCTCGATCAACGCGACGCGCTCGGCACCACCAGCCGCTTTCCACGCTGGTGCATCGCCTACAAGTTCGCTGCCGAGCAAGGCGAAACCATTCTCCGTGATGTCGATTTTCAGGTAGGCAAGCTCGGCACCATCACCCCCCGCGCCATCCTCGATCCAGTGCCATTGTCCGGCACTACCGTTCGTCACGCCTCACTGCACAACTTCGATCAGGTGGAACGATTGGGAGTGCGCATCGGCGACACAGTCATCGTCGAAAAAGCCGGCGAGATCATCCCACAGGTGGTCAGCGTCATCCTCGAAAAGCGGCCAAAGAACGCGAAACCGATCATCGCGCCTAAGAAATGCCCGGAATGCGGCGGCGACGTCGAACAGGATGAAGGCGGTGTCTACATCCGCTGCATCAACCCATCATGCCCCGCCCAACTGAAAGAACGTCTCATCCATTTCGCCGCTCGCGATCAGATGGACATAGAAGGCGCAGGCCGCGTCCTAGTCGAGACCCTCGTCGACAAAGGGTTCCTCAAGGACTTCGCAAGCTTTTACGAGTTGCACGAGCGCCGCGACGACCTTATCGAACTCGACCGCATGGGAAAAAAGAGCGTCGATAGCCTGCTCGAAGGAATCGAAGCCAGCAAAACCCGCCCGCTTGCACGCCTGCTCGCCGCCCTCAACATTCGTCACGTCGGCACCAGCACCGCCGAAGACCTCGCCGAACACTTCGCCGATGATCAGAACCGCGACCGCAAGGGAGCGGCCAACGAGCCAGAGGTAGGGTCCGCCGTGCGGACCAACGAACCAGCCTCCAACAATGTGGGACCGGTTTCTAACCGGTCCACTGAATCGACCACTCTCGATCTCATCATCAACGCCTCAGAATCCGACCTGACCGAAGTCGAAGGCGTCGGCGCAGAAGTCGCCAAGAGCATCCATCACTTTTTCCACACCAAGAACGGCCGCGAAGTCGTCAATCGGTTACGCGCCGTCGGCGTCAACCTGAATCAAACCAAGCGCGCTCGCGCTACCGATTCACCAATCGCCGGCATGACCGTTGTCGTCACCGGCACGCTCGAAACCATGGGCCGAAAAGAAATCCAGGACCTGATCAAGGAACTCGGCGGCCACCCCGCTGGCAGCGTCAGCAAAAAAACCGACCTCGTCGTCTATGGCGAATCCGCCGGCTCAAAACTCGACAAGGCAAATGAATTAGGAATCAGGACCATGGATGAAAGAGCATTCCTCAGCCTTATTGGAAAATGACAGTTTGAGAGAACGGTGTGGAGAGATGATTCTTCTATGACGGCAGAAAGTAGCTGCAGACAGATTTCAATGATTCAAAAGTTGTTGCATCGAGATTCCTGTCGGAGGTATCCCTCCCCATTCGGGAAGGGATACTCCCGCGGAATACCCGGCATTGACTAAACTCGATACATTCCGCGATCGACTTTCTTCACTTCCTTCACTTGCGGAAGCAAATTGCTGATCGCCTTGGAAAGGTCTTTCGAAGCCGTCTTATACCCCGCACGAATGACCGCACCCGAAATGTCCTTCACTCCCAACGCACTGCTGGACTGACGCAGCACCTTCAACACGAAATCGCGCAGCGATCCACCTTCCGGTCGGCGACCTCCGCCTCCTACTCGCCCCGCCTTCGCAGGTCGTCCTCGTCGCGCCACGCCGGCGCTGCGAACGCCGCTCGGCGCACTGCCAACCATCGACAGAATTCCGCTCATTGCCTCAATCTGTGCATCGATCGCATCCCGCTGCGCAGAAAGCTCGCTCACATAGGCATGAATTTCCCCCGCAATACGACCAGCTCCGTCGCCCCCGAATGATACAGCCGCCCTCGCCGGCCGACCTGGGCCGCGTTTCCCCGCCGCACGCGCCTTGGATGCACCACCAGCGCCATGACCCGCGCTCATATGTCGCGCCAGGTGCGCAGGCATCGAGAATGTTCGTCCACATTTGGCACACTTGAGACTACTTTTTGGCATTGTGTTTCTCCTATTTAGTTTTCTATAGAACCCGACCTAGGAGGCCACCTTAAGTCAATTCATGGTAAACGGCAAGCAAATCACTATTCACACAGTGTGCTTCGCAACCTGCAAACAATATGAATTCGCAGAACCTCAATTTGATAATGCGATGGGTAGATGTGCACCAATAATATGTATTTCGATTGGATCAGAACGAAGCGGGCGCAAACGGATTCCCCAATCCCCAGGTGCGCGAAATCACCAATCGCCAGAGATCGGCTGTGGATACATGTGAGTAAGCGCCCCTTTGCCAAGGCAACACCCACGACCCTCTCAACCAATCTTCGAACAATTGGGAGAATCCGTGAGACAGCATGGCGTCATCCAGATTGAAACCCGGCGAAAAATGCTCGACCATGCCCCGCAAAGTCAGTAGGGATTTACGTATTACCAAGAGGCCGCCGGGCAAATGCACACTCGTATTCTGTGCGACTGTATCTAGTAACAATATCGTATCTGTGAACTTAGGCGAACTGCGAGCGTGAATTCCGCCCATCAAGCTCCGTAGTGTTGCTTCAACTCCACGATCATCTGTGAATTTCGCGCCCAGCTCGGAAAGTGCTGCCATTACAGTAGTGCAATCACCAATCGCAGTCGACATAACAAGGTCAGCCATCGCCTTGCGGTTGAAGCGCGAACTCCTCTCCGCCAGCGCCCAGTCCAACATTCCCATTCGAAACTCTTGATGATCTCCCTCCATGACCAGCCAATTTCCCGCATGAGGATCACCATGAAACAATGCTGTCTCACGAGTCGTCCACATCGGCGTTGCAAGGCAACACCGTACGACAATGTCCGCCATTCGCCGCCGTTGATCATCACTGAGTCCGATGCAACTCGTCAACGGCACACCGGCCAATCGCTGCATCGCGGTGATTCGAAGCGTACAAAACGGAAGGAGACGCGGGATGATGACATCGTTGTCATGTTCGAACTGAGCGCGAGCAACCTCAATATTCTCTTGCTCAATATCCAGCCGCACTTCGTGCGATAACAACTCACTGACATCATTCAGCATCTCACGGACCGACGACATCCTCAGCCCGTATTCCGCCATTCGATCATCAATGAAGCCGCCCAATTCATTCCACGCAACAAGGTCTTCTTCAAGTCGTCGCTCAATCCCCGGTTTCAGAATTTTGAATACGCCAGCTACATCCTCACCCTCGTCGCCGCCTCTCCATAGGAACGGCAGTACGACCGCGACACTCCCCTCAGCCAACAGTTCACCGGCACACTCAACACCGAATCGCGACAAATCTCCCAATTCGTCGCGAACAATCTCCATCACCGCGACCATCGACGTGCGCGGCGCCATCACTTCGAGTTCACACAATCGGTTGCGTAATTCAACCGGCAATCGCTGATCTCGCGCAACCATCTGCCCCAGCTTGTGCAACGTCGGGCAACATTGAAACAACACAACGAGTCGTTCGGAAATGATCGCATCCAGCGGCAGCGCAGCCTGTCGGTTCGCAATTTCAGCGCGGCGATGCAATGGCAGAGATTCAACAAATCGATGCAGTCCGTCCGCAATCAATGGCGCATAGGTAGCCCAATCATCAGGGACTAACTCTGCAATCAGCTTGCGGCCAAGATGTTCAAGAAGTGACATGCAACTATTCAGGCATCGAGATCGAAATATTCAAGAGCAAGTAACACTAACTCCCTCTCCCTTTTAGGGAGAGGGTTGGGGTGAGGGTCTCTTTTGGAATTCGACGTTTGGCCTTCTTCCAAGCTCAATACTTCTGTGCAACTGATCACGCTCAGAGTCACAACCAATCAACCGCGCCCCACCAACGATGCCACCGCATTAGCATCCGTCGGCAGCGCCCCCGTCAGCACTTCCGGCCCACCCGCTTCGCGCACGCAAATCGTGTCTTCAATGCGAATCCCGCCGAACTCTGCCTGCACCAGCGAATCCACCGCCCGCCGATTCACTACATCGGCGAATGGCCGGACCATCTCCTCCATCTGCCAGATCGCCGGCACCAGATAAATCCCCGGCTCAATCGTCACCGTCATTCCCGGCTGCAAATCGCGATCCAATCGCAGAAACTTATTCCCAAATTCCGTCCGCCTCGTTCGCCCTTCCGGATACCCTGACAAATCATCGCCGAAGTCGCGCGTGTCATGCACATCGAGCCCGATCAAATGCCCCACACCGTGCGTGAAGAACAACGTGTGCGCCGACCGCTCTGCCAACTGCTTCGGATCGCCACGCAGCAACTCCGCCGACACCAACCCCTCACAAATCGCCGTCGCCGCGATCTCATGCACCTCACGATACCGCCGACCAGCCGTACACGCCGTGATCGCCCCCCGCTGCGCTCGCAGCGCCGTGTCATACAGATGTCGCTGAATCGACGTGAACTCGCCCGTCACCGGATACGTCCGCGTGATGTCCGACGCGTACCCTCCCGGCTCCTCTGCACCGGAATCCACCAGCAGCAAATGCCCGGGCCGCATCGTGTATCGATACCCTTCCGAGTGCAGCACGTCGCCGTGAACATTCGCCATCGGTGTGAACGAAACGCCGCATTGATGCTTCGCATAAACCGCGAACAACGCAGCCGCAACATCCGCCTCCGTCCGCCCCGGAGCAGTCGCCCGCATCGCCGCCAGGTGCGCCTCAACACCCACCTTAGCCGCGAACCGCATCGCATTCAGCTCATGCTCATCCTTGCACAACCGCATCTCGATGATCGCGAGCAGTTCATCTTTCTCCGCCGACTTCAACCCGATCTTGTTCACCGACTCCGTCGTCGGCGGGCACGGCGGCGCAATCGCAACCGCATCACGCCCTTTGACCATTCCTGCAAGATCTTCCGGTGATTTCAATTGATTGACCGCAAGCCCAGCCGCCCCCGCGATCTCAGCATCACTCGGCCCCGCCCCCGTCCACACGATGTCTTCCAAAGTCGTCGGTGTGCGAAACAACGTGCATCCAGCTTGCCCATTACTTCCCGGTTCAATCAACAACGCCGCACCCTCAATCGGCGGCCCGCCAAAATACAAATAACTGCTTCCCGCGCGAAATGGATGCAAGTTGATATGATTCTGCCGCCCACGCGCCCGACCGGCGAATATTACAATCGACCGCTTCAACCTCGACGCCAACTTCGCTCGACGCTGCTGATAAACGCTCGCTGGCGCCGTCATGCGGATATGAGATTCGTTATTCATGTTCAGTTCCCATCGCTAACAAACCCAACAAGCAGAGGGAAACCGTCGGATCGCCGCTTCTGAATATTCTGTACGCCCGTAAGGGCGCACGATTGTTGCCAGAGGCTTCAGCCTCTGGATTGCAGGCCCCATTTCTTGCTTCCGCCCGGAGGGCGGACGAACGATCCAGTTTCCATTCTGTTTGGCGCTGCGAGGAATCACAACTTTGGTTGAGCCTCATCGCCGAAATACCCCTTCGGCACTTCAACATACTCGGCCCACGGCGAATCGACAAAACTCCGCACCCTGCTGCTGTCGCCACTCAAAACCGCTGCAATCGTCCGAAATATGATGTACGCATCCAACCTCAACGAACATCGCCTCACATACGCCACGTCGTACAAAATCCGCTCATCCCACGAAAGCGCCGTACTGCCGCTCACCTGCGCCAACCCCGTCACGCCTGGTCGCACCAGCAGCCGTTGCCGCCGAAACGCATCGTATTTTTCCACCTGATCCGGCAACGTCGGTCTTGGCCCCACCAATGACATGGTCCCCGCCAGCACGCAAAACAACTGCGGCAGTTCGTCAATCTTCGACCGCCGCAAGAACCAACCGAAGCGCGTGATTTCCGGATGATCCAGCGGCACCAGTTCTTTCGGATCCGGTTTCCGCCCACCGCGCATCGTTCGAAACTTCACGATCCGAAACAAGACGCCGTCTTTGCCGCTGCGTGTTTGAGAAAAGAGTGCCGGCCCCGGACTGGTCAGTTTCACAAGAATGGCCGTTACAAGCAGAAGTGGGGAGAACAAGATGAGCAGAAGTATCGCCGCAACAAAATCAAACACCCGCTTACCGCCCCGTGCCCACAGCGTCCGCGATACGTTTGATTCCATTGGCATGAAGTCGAGTTTAGGTTTTAGGCTATAGGTTTGCTTACGTTCGCTTGAAACGCCTCACCTTCGCATCCGTAACCAACATATCCATCGGTCGATCAAGCGGACCCACCGGCACGTTCGTGGTCACCTGCTCTTCAAAGGCAATCGCACAGGCCGTCCCGCGAAAATCCGCATGGGAAAGAAATCGATCATAGAATCCGCGCCCGCGTCCCAATCGATTCCCAAACTCATCAAACCCGAGACCGGGCACCAGCACGAGATCGATTAACCCGATCGGAAATGGAATCCCCGCCACCGGCTCGCGAATGCCCATGTCCGACACCGTCAGGTCTTCCGTCAGCGATCGAATCTCCACCGGCATCAATCGCCGTTGATTCCAGCTCACCTTCGGCGCCAGCACGCGCTTCCGCTCCTGCCAACACCGCAACACCACGGACCCAGTGTCGACCTCCGTCGGCATCGACAGAAAAATCATCACCACTTCCGCCTTGGCATACTCGGGCTGTTCAAACAGCTTATGACACACGCGGAGCGATTTCGCATTGATATCATCAGCCGGAAGATCACCAAGCACCTTCCGCAACCGTTGTCGTAAATCTTGTTTTAACGCCATACAAAAAACGCGTGTGGAGTGTTTGTAGGGTGGGTGCTCTGCACCCACGCTGTTAGCTAATTCGTGAAGTTATCGATTGCTCATAACGTCGACATTGCTTTTTCATTCTGGATCGCGAATCCTATCTCGATCCAATCCATTTGAGCATCACTCAGTCTTTCGTCATTCGATCTTCTTCATTCGTCATTCCCTTGTTACCCCTTCTTCGTTCCCTCGTCCAGACTGCCATTTCGTATCTTCCCTAGATATTCGCGCAGGCGCGCCTCGACACCTCGATCCGTCGGCTCGTAATAAGTCTTATCGACGCCGAGATACTCCTGTTTGATAAACCCACCCGGCGCATCGTGCGGATATTGATATCCCTCGCCAGACCCCAACGCCTTCGCCCCCTGATACCCGGTCGCCTTCAGATGTTTCGGAACCGGAATCGTTCGCCCCTCGCGCACATCCTGCGACGCAGACCAGATCGCCATCGCCGATGCATTCGATTTTGGCGCGCACGCCAGATAGATCGCCGCTTGCGCCAACACAAGCTGACACTCCGGCAAACCGATGAACTGCGTCGCATCCGCTGCCGCTTGCGCGACCAGCAACCCGTGCGGATCGGCGTTCCCAATATCCTCCGAAGCCGCAATCACAATCCGTCTCGCGATGTATCGCGGATCTTCCCCCGCCTCCAGCATTCGCGCCAGCCAATACACCGCCGCATCGGGATCACTCCCGCGAATCGATTTGATCATCGCGCTGATCGCGTCGTAATGCGTATCGCCCGTCGGATCGTATTGCAGCGCCTTTCGCTGAATCGACTCCGCTGCCGTCGCGAGATCAATTACCATCTCCTTGTCTTTCGTGCCGCGCCCCGCCTGAGACAGAATCGCAACCTCCAGCGCCGTTAGCGCCCGCCGTGCATCCCCATCGCACATCGTCGCCAGATGATCCAGCGCCTCATCCGTCAGAGTCACGCGATAAGAACCCATTCCGCGCGACGTATCGCTCATCGCTCTTCGCAGCAGCTTCGTGATGTCCTCTTCCGAAAGCGCCTCGAACTGAAAGATCTGGCTTCGTGAAATCAGCGGCGTGTTGATCGCAAAGAACGGATTCTCCGTCGTCGCACCGATCAGAATGATCGTCCCGCGCTCCACATCCTCCAGCAGAATATCCTGCTGCGCGCGATTGAATCGATGCAGCTCATCCACAAACAGAATCGTGCGCTGCCCGCTCATCTCCAGCCGCTGCCGCGCGGCACTCAACACCTCGCGAATTTCTTTCACCCCCACCGATCCGGCGTTCACCGGTTCGAAGTGCGACTTCGTCGCGTTCGCGATCACATGCGCCAGCGTCGTCTTCCCCGCGCCCGGCGGACCATAAAACAACGCGCTCGTAATCCGATCCGCATCGATCATCCGCCGCAGCAGCTTCCCCTCTCCCAGGAACGACTGCTGCCCCACGAACTCATCCAGCGTCCGAGGCCGCATCCGCACCGCCAGCGGCTCCACCTTGCTGCGATGCTCCTTCCGTTGATTGGCGAACAAATCCAAGCGAATCTCCCATCAGATAATTTCGAACTATATTATAGGCTGTGGCGTATGATATGAATGAACCACAAATGACGCTTCAGGGGCGCTTAGGGGCCACAAACACAGTTTTTTCCGGAAGTGCAACGCCGATTCTTCGGATTCGCTAACCCGTCCGGTATTGATTCTGGGAATCCAAGGCCCGTGCGTCGATAATCGATAGAGCGTTCACCGCTTCGACTTGGGGTTACGTCGGTGGATGTGCTATCCTGTATATTAGAGGACCTAGCTTATGTGCGGAATCGTTGGATACGTCGGCCACAGACCAGCTCTCCCCATTCTCATCGAAGGACTTCGCCGCCTCGAATACCGCGGCTACGACTCCTCCGGCGTTGCGTTGGTCGACAAAGGTGAAATCGACGTCAAGAAAGCCGCCGGCCGCCTCAGCGTGCTTGAGCAGCAACTAGATTTCAACGTGCCCGAAACCCTCGGCATCGGCCACACCCGCTGGGCCACGCACGGCGCCCCCAACGACATCAACGCTCACCCGCACACCGACGCCTCCGGCAAGATCGCCATCATCCACAACGGCATCATCGAAAACTACCGCGCGATCAAAACGTACCTCGAGCAAACCGGCGACAAGTTCGTGAGCGACACGGACACCGAAGTGCTCGCGCACCTCATTGGCCGATTCTACGAAGGCGATCTCGAAGCCGCCGTTCGCAACGCATTACACGAAATCTCCGGCACCTACGGCCTCGCGGTCGTCTGTGCCGACGAGCCCGATGTCATCGTCGCCGCCCGCAAAGGCAGTCCGCTGATCATCGGCGTGGGTGATGACGAGCACATCGTCGCTTCTGACGCGGCCGCCATCCTCGCCCACACCAGTCGCGTCGTCTATCTCGGCGACGGCCAGATCGCCCGCGTCACGCCCGACAGTCTCCGCCTCACCACGCTCGATGCGATTCCGGTCGCGAAGAAGTTGGAAGAAGTGGAATGGTCACTCGAGCAGATCGAGCTCGGCGGCTACGAGCACTTCATGCTCAAGGAAATCTTCGAGCAACCGACCTCGCTCGAAAACTGTCTGCGCGGTCGCGCCGACGCGAACGAGGGCGCTGTGCATCTTGGCGGCCTCGTCGATTGCACGCGCGAACTCACGCGCTCGAAACGAATCATTCTCACCGGCTGCGGCACTGCGTGGCATGCAGCCCTCGTCGGCGAATATCTCTTTGAAGAGCTCGCCCGCATCCCCTGCGAAACCGAATACGCCAGCGAGTTCCGCTATCGCAATCCCATCATCGACGACGGCACCGTCGTTGTCGCCGTCTCGCAAAGCGGCGAAACCGCCGACACCTATGCAGCACTCATGGAAGCCAAGCAGCGCGGCGCGCTCACCCTCGGCGTCGTCAACGTCGTCGGCTCCACCATCGCCCGCGAAACCGACGCCGGCGTCTATCTCCACGTAGGCCCCGAAATCGGCGTCGCCAGCACCAAAGCATTTACCGGACAAGTGACCGTCCTCGCGCTCATCGCCGCCTACCTTGGCCGTCGCCGCCACCTGTCGCCCGCAGTCGCGTCACAGTTCATCGCCGCGCTTAACGACATCCCCATGCAGATCAAGCAGGTGCTCAATAACGCGTACGAATCAAAGGAAGTGGCTAAGCGTTACTGCGAGCAGGAAAACTGGCTATACCTTGGTCGCGGCTACAACTATCCGGTCGCTCTCGAAGGCGCACTTAAGCTAAAGGAAATCAGCTACATCCACGCAGAGGGTCTGCCCGCCGCTGAAATGAAGCACGGCCCCATCGCCCTCATCACCAAGGGCATGCCCGTCGTCGTCGTCGCCACCGCCGGCACGCAATACGACAAGATCATCAGCAACATCTCCGAGGTCCGCGCTCGCGGCGGCAGCGTCATCGCCATCGCCACCGAAGGCGACCGCGAAATCGCAAACCTAGCGGAACACGTACTCTACGTCCCCGACACCCTCGAACCGCTGCAGCCACTGCTCACCGCCATCCCGCTGCAACTCATCGCCTACCACGCAGCCGTCATGCGCGGCTGCAACGTAGACAAGCCGAGAAACCTCGCGAAGAGCGTGACGGTGGAGTGATAGCGATAGTCCTTTTCTAAACCGAAGGGACCCATGCTACCTATTCAGAATCCCAATGCACTGTTCATTTATGGTCCAAGCGACACCATCGGCTCGGTAAGTCCAATTAATGCCCAGCCGATATTCGATGGAGTTTGCGCTCTCCATCGTGAAGAGCCAACTGATCAACCCATCAACTTCATTGCCTTCAATGTTTCCGTTCAAGATCGCTTCTTCTTCGTACCGGTTGTCACTTGCATTGTGGGTACGGTTGATTACTTCAAATTCTTCGCCAAACAAATGAAGCACATCATTATCGGGGTTGTATCCAGCACCCGCATTCGGTAAACCTCTCTCGCCAAACGTGAAACTCTCATTGAATTCATAATCGTATTCCTCAACAATTCCGAAAGCGCCATTCCGACTGATATAGTGGCAAGTGACGTCACCAGAATAAATACCAGCAACAATTGAGGTTTGTAGGTCGCTCAATTCTCGTCCCGACTCGTCTTCTTCAGTGGATTGACTTGTCGTGCAAGCGCATATGAAACACAAGACAATAGCGAAGAAACGAAGTTGCATGGGGCGTCTCCCAAATAACGTGGTCAGTTATCACGATGAATGCGACATCATAGAGAGAAAGGTAAGCAGCTGCAACTTTGGCTGTAACTCTTGAATCAATGGAGGGGATGTAGAGCGGGTTATCGTGCTGTAGATCAAGCCGGCGTTCTTGACAAGAATTTAGATAAGTAGGGTCCGCCGTGCGGACCACTCCCTTAACATTCGTCAACAAACGATCACCCAGCACAACCGCAATCGACGTATCCAAGTTCTTGTTCGTCAGCCATAGTCACAGTGCACCCGGAATTGTGCAGCTCGCAAAGCTCGCGCGAAGTGACTGAAGTCAACATGAAGTTATCGTTGAAGTCCGGAATGTCGTCGGCACCGGAAACTACAATCACAGGAGGATCGCAGGTTCCAAGGTTGCAGGTTGCCGCACAAGCGATAAACCGATCATTCAGGGCAATGCTCCAGTCCGATCGGTTCAACACAATGTACCCCGGCCAATCGATATACCCGCGCGTATCCGGTAGTCGCCCAAGAACGACTTGCGTGCAACCGCCGTCAGGAGGATCAGGACAAAGTCCGGCATCAGCCGGTCGCCCTTGATTACTCCACCCGGCTGCGTCTGGCCCGTTGCATGAGCTAGCGGCCCCATGATCGGGCGCAGATTCGCAACTTTCGAAAAAAGACGATGGTCCCGATGATCCGACAAGACCATCTTGCACATCCTCGACATCTGAATCGTTTGCCGTGTCATCCATCGGGGTACATCCAACAGCAAACCCCATTAAGCCCCAAAGAACCGGCAACAAGAGCGGAAAACGCCTTCCCATTGACGACATGGACTTCCTCCTTTTGAAATTCACCGTGAATGTTGGTGGGCAATGTTTGCCAAATTTGACGGGTGCTGCGGCGACGAGTTTGCCCCGCGCTGGATGGACACTCTCACCAGTTAGCGAATTTGATGACAAACAATCGGCTTACGAGGAAACCGACTATTCAGGCAACTCCCTCGAAATCAATTGTGCAGTCCCAGCCGTGCGGTTCACCAGAATTCGAGCTTCATAGTTCAGGCCATCCCTGCACGTGGCATCGCCACCCTGCCAACCAAAATACGGTCTGTAGAAATCGTCGTGCAACACTCTCGCACCGTCCATCAGAAGATTGAAGGAGAACCAGGATGCATGATTCGGTTTCCCGCAATCAGAACTCACCCGAAAGATGAGCGTCTGCGTTCCTGTGAGTGGAACAAGTTGGTCGAGATTCAACGTCGTGTTCGTCCCGGTACTATAGGGCCCGGCGATTTGGTTATTTGTATTTCCGAGATAGACGCGCAGAGTTTCAAGGGGGTTGATAATCTGCAGTTGAATCGATCCTCGCTCGGCAATGGTTCGGCAATCGAGACTCTGGTATTCAGTGTCCAACGACGTTTGCGGGGTCGAATTATCCGAAAGGTATCTGAGTGAATAGGCCACGGGAACCGCTGGGCTTGCAAGTGAAAATGTGGTCACCCGGTTGTTGGTGATGATCTCCTTGATCTTGTCAAAAATTTGGTCTGCCGGAGCGGTGATCGGCTGGAGCGAAGTGTTGGCGTCGCCGCCGCGAACCGAATAAGAAACAGTCGAGTTGCTCATGATTTGTTTGTATGTCAGCCCACTGCTCAATTCGACTTTGGCAGCGCCCTCAAAATTGCCTGCGGCCTTGAGCGCAGCCTCGACATAGTTGGAGCCATAGCTCGATTGCACGAAGAAGTAGACCTGACGGCCATAACTCACATTGGAGACATAGAGCGGCGGATTATCCGCACCGATTTGCCCATCGGGGTCTTCAAAGCATTCCCCATCTTTGAACACGGAAAACGGACGATCGGGTGGAGGAAAAGTCACCGAGTAATAGACCTGGTTGAATCGCGCTACGACGTTGTTCTTGTAACTATCGCTTCCCACAGACAAGCTGGCCGCAATACTCACTGGCACGGGTGCTACCGTCACATCGATTCCGACCTTGAAGGCCCATTGACTGGAAGAATACGCTTGGTCGGAAAGGAAAGTGAAATTAGCCGCCGTCGCTTGTGCCATATCTTGATGAAAACGATCGTTCAATGCCTGACTGACGTTGGCGAGACTGATCTCGCTGACGGGAACGTTTACATTTCCCAGCGTCAGCCCGGAAATGGTGAGCGTCGACCCCGCCCGCGGTATGGTGATGGGTCGCAAACCCCTTCCGTCAAAGTAACTTGCCCCTTGCACGAGTGAACCAGGATAAATGTACTCTGAATCGGCAATCATCAGTGCGTTATCCAGCGTCAACGGCGCTGATTCCCGGTGCGTTTGCGTGCGACACTCCACAAACCCCGCGTGGCTTGAGTTCAGATCGGGACAGGAAGCGAGCGTCATACCGCTTGTATCGCGACAGATGGGTGCAGTCGCCGGATCTGAAGACGACATGCTCATGTTCAAAGGAAGCGATTTATTTTTCGCTGCACTGAGATTGTCGCTTCCGCTCGCATCAGGGCATTGCGACGGTGGCGCCTGAAGCAATAATGACTCCGGATAATACTCAAGAACCTGGCTATCAACCGTTGCAGTTTCGCCGGTTGGAACCACCGAGCACGTCGGTGGAACGATTCGTCTCAGTTCGAGATCACTATCGTCCTCGGCATCCACTTCTTTCAATCTGTTCTCTCCTGTAAACTCAAGGACAAACCCTTCTAAGTCTCCTCCATCGCCTAAAAACTGAACGCGATCGTCAGCATCGAGAACCCCTTCCCCGATTACGCGAGTTGGATCGCAAGGGTCGACGACTTCAAAACCAATCTTGTCTCGCACCTGTGACGTTTCGTTCAATTGTAGAAATGTGAGCGGAACTCCGTTGACTACAGTGCCGTCTTCATTCCACGACGACAACACCCACGACCCAGTGATGCTCTTGGTTGACGGCAGACTTCGATCATCCGCATCACCCGGCGTTGGTCCATCCATGTTGCACGAACAAGTCAACAACGAAACACAAACGGGAAGGTGAAGAATGCGGATAAAATCAATGCGTGGATTCTTGTTTGCCGGTCGCATGATGTTTCCTTTCAAAGACAGGACTGGGACTCTGACCATGATTCTCATTCTCTTTCCGCGCAAGTGTCAAGAGAGCAAGTCAACAAATTTGACTTTTGCGGCCGCACAAATAGACAGGGAGAGTGAGTTGCACCGACGGTGATACGATCGTTTTCAATAGGCTGGATGATACTTGAAAACTAAAGTATCCGTTTCGAAGCATCGGTCGAGGATCGATTTGCCGCCATACATTAATTGATTACAACAAAAAGACGTGCCCAAGCCTACTCGCCCCCAAGTGAGCGCGTGTGTTGTTATTGTGGTGGACTGCTTAGGAATGCACCATGACAACCATTGCGCGCCGACATTTTGAAGTCCTTAACCCCACCTCGCCGACTCGCCAGAGCGATTCTGCGCGAAATAAAAATTCCTACCGCAAATTCCTCGATTCCAGCGTCCCAGCCGAGGAAAATGCCTGCGCCGCGCAAGAACGAAGAGATTCCGACAGTTTTTTTCGGGTCAAAAACGAGGATTTGCCAGCATGCGCAGCAAAAGACATGCGCGATTTCAGGTCACTCTAGTGGACTGTTTCACTTAACAGTCCGTTGAAAAACCCTGCTTTTCACGCGGCGGATCGATTGAACATGG
>CAZBRD010000005.1:0-311996 GCA_964494205.1 uncultured Phycisphaeraceae bacterium
GGGCCTTTTCTATTGGATAAACAACAACCATCAACAAAAGTGCTCAGTTTGAGTAGGTAGTCCGCAATGAGCCCACTCCGGACTCAATTGCCGATCGTTTGGTTCCGATAGTACGGGCGTATGCACGTTGCGCAGCCCCCTCCATCCATTCTCTTTCTCCTCAACGGCGGCGATTTCACGCGGCACTATCTGCTTGGCATGCTTGCGGCAGCCACAGAGATGGGAATTCGCTGTCACGCGGTCGAGCTTGATCCGGTGTGGGAGAAGATTCAGTCGAGCGTTCGACCGCAGGGTGACGAGATCGCCGAACTGATCCGCTCGCAGAATGTGAAGCTGGTCATCGGGTCGTCACTGAATGGTTCGTGGGAGTGGCCGGTGGAGGAGGGAGAAGGCGGACGAATCGTTTCGTTTTTTGAGCGGCTTGGCGTGCCGCATCTGATGTGGTGGACGGATCATCCGCACTGGGCGAACGAGAAGATTGGCTTGCGGCCAGATTTCCAGTCGCTTCTGTCGGTGGCAAATAATTGTCATTTCGTGAAGAGCGAGGTGGCGGCTGCGGAATTGAATGAGGTTCTCGGCTGGAGGAATTGCCATGGTTTGCCAGTGGCTGAGGTGCCCGAGTTTCTGGAACCGGCGAAGTGCGCCACACCGGAATTCGATTTGGTTGCGATCGTCGGCTCACCGCCACGGCTGGACCCGGCGATACTGCATTTTCTTGAACAGGATGATCCGAATCCCAACGACATCGTTCGAACGCTTGCGTCGGGTGTTGTTGGAAAACTCCGAAACATCTGGCGGCAACATGCACCAGAAGGCTTGCACGAATCGTTGAATCGATTTGCGGATCGCTGGGTCGAGGCGCGGTGCGAGCATCGACGAAAGGCTTCCTATCACTTGTTCAAACAGCTCGAGCGCGAACATCAGGATGCAACGCAGTGGCTTCGTGCGAATCCGCGCGTTTATTTCCACGCGAGCGAGGCGCTGTGGGACTTGGGCCATTGGGAGCGAGCGTTCACGCTGGTTTATTTGACGAGGTTCTTCCGAGTCGGCGTTTTTGGAATGGATTGGTCGAGCGTCGGACTTGGCGGGAGCGGCCGGGTTTGGCATGCCGAACAGCCACAGGTGTACGCTCGCGGGCGTGTCGCGATCAATATCTCGCAGGGGAATGATGAGGAGGGAGTGTCGCACAAGCCGTTCCAGATCGCTGCGTGTCGTGTGGCGATGATGCACAATGAAGTGCGCGGATTGAGCGATTGCTTTGAGCCGGGCCGGGAGGTTGCCGTGTTTGATTCGCCGCACGAGGCTCGTGAGCGTTTGGCTGAATTGTTAGCTGATCCAGCTAAGCGCGAGGCAATGGCCACAGCGGCGCGTGAACGAGTTTGCCGCGAGCATACGTGGAAGCAAAGACTGCCGGGAATACTTGCGAAAGCGGGGATAACGTCGTTTGGCGCACAATCGGCTTTGCAATCGACTATTACTCATTCGGCGGCGCGCGAAGCCGTTACATCCTGCGGTGATGTGAAAGGTCCATCGAACGACGCAATCGCCCCACTGCTGCTTGCCCGTTGAGATACGCTGCGTTGCCTCGCGCAGATCAATCCTCATTTCGTTTCGAGTAAGGCGGCCAAGTCATCAAACGCAGGTCTTCCTCCGGTCCGCCGATCGTGAAGTGATAGAGCGATTGGAAGTCGTGTCCGCGTAGGCCAAGAGTTTCGTGAACCGGATCATCGAAGAAGCAGCCGATGCCGGTGCCGCGAACGCCGGCGGCTTCGGCTTCGAGGTAGAGGATTTGACCGATGACGCCCGTTTCCCAGAACAATCGACGGTAGAACCACGGCCCGAACTTGCTGAGGTTGCTTTGAAACTCGGCGATCATGCCGCAACTGAAGGCGCTATCGCCGGCGATGATTTGCTGACAACTAAGTTGGGCGGCCAGCTCGCGCGCGTCGCCGGAGACCAGGCGATATAGCGGCAAGTGTTCAGGGCAATCATCGGGCTTGCTCCAATCGAAATCGGCTGCCGTTTTCTTTCGCAAGGTATCCAATCGCGCCGGGTCGCGGACGAGGTAATACAGGCCCGGAGAGAGTCCGTGGACGCGATGGACAAACAGCGCGAGGTCGACGCAGACGGGTGCGCTTAAGCTGTTCCAAGGCGGGCGGTCGTAGCGCGGGAGCGTGCGATCGAGGATGAGGTAGAATTGGTCAGCCTCGAGGTAAGTCTTGCCGTCGAAATCGACCGCGCTGCGCCGTTGGCGAATGGTCGTTGCGGCATTAGGACTTGGTCGTGCATCGCTTCGCGTGAGCGCGATAGGGAATCTAGACGGCACCGATTCCATTGCGTTCAAGTTGTCGCTTGTTTTGATTGCGGCTGATTCGACCTGAGCAATGATCTCCCAGTCCACATGAGTTGCGCTCAGACGATTCGCTTTGCCGTACCATTTTTGTTCGGCCATGCTTTGAATCGCATCGGCGGACACATTGCATACAACTGACTCAACATCGAGTGGCGATGATGGAATCACGACCGCAAGCAAATCCGGCGATTCGTGCTCTGCGTTTTCGAAATCGGCTTCGCGGTTTAGGCCTAGTATCGTAGAGACGATGTGATCAGAAACGTCGCGAAGCCAATGCAGCGTCCAGCCGTGAACGGCAGCCGCAAGACTCACTGCGGCGAACGCGTGGCCAACATCGTGCTGGCAATAGCGAAATGCTCGCTCGCCGTATTTCCATGCTTCGCGCCAATGGATTGATGTAAGGCCAAAGAGGAACGACTGTGCTGGAAACGCATCCATCAGCTGCGACCAAGCAGACCGTTCAAGCTCTGCGCGAAGCTCAAGGGCGTGCTCGCGTGGGGCGTAATGATAAACGCCAGGTGCACCGTGCAGTCCGTCAAGCGAATCGAGGATTGCGTACCCTTCTGTCGGGTGAAGGTTTCCGCTGGATGGATTAATACGCAGGGCCCAGCGCGATTGGCCGAATTGCTTCCACGCGGAAAGAGCCAATGAAAGTTCGAAGAACTTTGAAATCGTCTGGAATGAGACCGGCTGAGATGAAACAGCTCCCATTGTAAACAGATCGTCATACGCGACTTGCGGATCATCCGGCGTCAGGCTCAATGGGAAGAGTGGCGCACCTTCGAAGCGTCGAAACGGATCCGGCTGCGTGGCCCAGTCGAGGTAGCCGAGGGAGGCTGCGAATCGATCGAAATGGTGTTTCGTGCGATCGTGATAGTGGAGAACTGTTTCGAGTGGTCCCATGATTTCGCCATCGGCCGGTGAATCTTCTAATTCGCAGAAGGATTCTGGCACACTCGTCGCAAGGCGTCCAACCCGTATCGGGATGTGATTTCATCGCTATAATGCCGCCGTTTGTTTTAGGTGCCGTTGAACGAGGATTCATTCGGATCATGTTGAAGTATCAGTCAGTTTGCATCGAAGGTTTCGGCTATGCGCTGCCCGAGAACATGGTAACGTCGGCGGAGATCGAGCGTGAACTGGCGGATATTTACGCGCGATTTGGCTTGCACGAGGGTCGTCTGGAGTTGATGACCGGCATTCGCGAGCGGCGATTCTGGGATGAAGACAGCGTGCCGAGCGACGGGAGCACGAAAGCGGGCCGGCTTGCGTTGGAGCGATCGCGAACGAAGCCGGATGAGATTGAGTGCCTGATTCACGGGTCCGTGTCGCGCGACTTTCTGGAACCGGCCACTGCTTCCGTCGTGCACGACAATCTGCGACTCCCTCAACGATCAGTCATGTATGACATTTCGAATGCGTGCCTTGGGTTTCTCAACGGCATGATCTCGCTGGCGAACATGATCGAATTGGGCCAGGTAAAGAAGGGGCTGATCGTGGCCGGCGAGAGCAGTCGGTCGCTGGTGCGCACGACCATCGATCAATTACAGCAGGCGCAGCGACTCACGCGACAGGATCTGAAGAACGCGTTCGCGTCGCTGACGATTGGGTCCGGAGCGGTAGCGGTCGTGATGGCGCATTCCTCAGTCAGCCAAACCAATCACCGTTTCATCGGTGGCGTGGTGCGGACAGCCACGGAGCACAATCACCTGTGCCGCGGCAGTGCGGACACGGGTTTTGGTCAGGACTCCGCGATGAGCATGCAGACGGATTCCGAAACGCTGCTGATTCATGGGTGTGCGTTGGCCAAGCAAACGTGGGAGAACTTCACCTCCGAAATGAATTGGTCGCCGTCGTCGATCGCGCGATCGTATTGCCATCAGGTTGGGTCGGCTCATCGCGATCGGTTTTATGAAGCGATCGGCCTCGACGTGAAGCGAGATTTTTCAACTTTCGATATGCTGGGGAATGTCGGGTCTGTCTCGCTGCCTATTACAATGGCGATGGGAATTGAGCGCGATCAGCCGAAACGCGGGGATCGAATAGCGATGCTCGGAATCGGTAGCGGTTTGAGCTGCGTCATGCTGGGGGTTGAGTGGTGACCGCGTCAACAGCCCGTAGTCGTCCCGATTGGTTGCGATCGACCTTTCCATTCAAAGAGAACTACGTTTCGATCCGTAGCCATCGAATGCACTACGTCGATGAGGGCGCGGGGCAGCCGCTGCTCATGCTGCACGGAAATCCGACGTGGTCCTTCTACTATCGCCATCTAATTGCGGGCCTTCGATCTGAGTGTCGCGTCGTTGCGCCCGATCACATTGGGTGCGGGTTTTCCGAAAAACCGGCCGATTATCCCTATTCGCTGGCTCGCAGAATCGAAGACCTCGAAGAATTCATCGATTCGCTTGATATCGAATCGGTCGATTTGCTGGTGCACGATTGGGGCGGAGCAATCGGATTAGGTTGGGCAACTCGACATCCGAATCGCGTGCGACGCATCATCGTTCTGAACACAGCTGCTTTCACCGGCGGGCCGATGCCGTGGCGGATTGCGATCTGTCGCTGGCCGATCCTCGGCAAGTTTCTCGTCCAGAGACTGAACGGATTCGCACGGGCGGCGATTCACATGGCTTGCGTTAAACGGGCGCGAATGACCAACGCGGTGCGCGCGGGATATTTGTTTCCCTACAACAATTACGAGAATCGGCGAGCAATCTACGAATTTGTACGTGATATTCCCACGCGACCAGGTCACCCAAGCTACGCCACGCTGCAACAGATTGAGATGGCGCTGCCCGCACTTGCGGATGTTCCAATGCTGATTTGCTGGGGGATGAAGGACTTCTGCTTCAACGAGTATTTCTTGAATGAGTGGATACGCCGTTTTCCCAAGGCGGAAATCCATCGCTTCGCTGATGCGGGACATTACGTAGTTGAAGAAGCCCACGAAGAGCTGGCGTCGCTAATCGCTCGATTTGTGGGCGAAGAAGTTCTAGTCTGATACTACGGATGTTGTCGGTCGTAGATTCACCGCCCGCCATCGCATTACAACATGGCCACGCTGCGGCGTGACCATGCCACCCGCCCAAGGATCACATTCTCAAAGCAGTCCGATCTTCTCCATGCGGTAGCGGAACGCATCGCGGCTTAGGCCCAACAACCGCGCAGCCTGCGTCTGGTTATTGTGCGTTCGTTCGAGCGCCTGCTTGATCATTAGATTCTCAAATTCCTGTAGGTTGAGACCATCGCCGGGCAACATGAAGCCGTTAGTGCCCGAGCTATGCGAATGTTCGGGTCGACCGACGACTATGTCATCTGCGCTAATAACTTCGTCTCGTGAGAGAAGCACCGCCCTCTCCAATACATTCCGCAGTTCACGGACATTGCCGGGCCATGAGTAACCAAGCAGCTTCTTCATGGCCGATTCGTCGACCTGCCTGACTGGTTTACGGAACTCTTTGGCGAATTGAGCCGCAAAATGCTGCGCGAGAATGCGCACGTCATCGCCCCGCTCCCGAAGTGGCGGGAGATAAATGGGTATCACGTTCAGACGGAACATGAGATCCTCTCGAAACCTGCCCTGTTCAATGGCGGTTTCGATAGCGCGGTTCGTGGCTGCGATGACTCGAACGTCGACCGAGATTTCCTGCGTGCCGCCCACGCGACGGAATTTGCGCTCTTCAAGAAAACGAAGCAGCTTCGCCTGCAGACCGATGGGCATGTCCCCCACTTCGTCCAGGAACAACGTACCACCGTCAGCCAGTTCGAATAACCCCTTCTTCGTCGACTTGGCATCCGTGAACGCGCCTTTTTCGTGACCGAATAACTCGCTTTCCAATAACGTTTCCGACAGCGCGGTGCAGGTGATGTTGACGAACGGACGCGGGGCGCGGTCGGAGTTGTAGTGGATGACGCGGGCGACGAGGTCTTTGCCGGTTCCGGAATCGCCACGCAGGAAGATTGTCGATGCGCCGCTTTGGGCGACGCGATCGATGGTGTCAAACATCTCGATCATGCACTTGTGCTGCCCGATGATTCGGTCGATGTCGAACTCGTGCTTCAGGTGGCGACGTAGCTCACGAACTTCGCGGCGCAGCTTTGTGGTTTCGAGGCCTTTGGCGGCGATTCGCACCAGCACGTCCATGTCGAACGGCTTCGAAACATAGTCATAGGCACCCAATTTGATCGCGTCGACGGCCGATTCGATGCTGGAATAGGCGGTCATCATGATGACGACCACATCACTGTCGCGCTCGCGAATGCGTCGAAGGATGTCGAGGCCCGTCATATCGGGAAGCTTGTAATCGAGAAGGATCAAGTCGTAGTATTCGCCCTCAACGAGTGCAATCGCGTCGGCACCGTTTTCGGCCTCGCTCACTACGTAATCTGCGGCCTCCAGCTTCTGCCGCAGCGACCATCGGATCAGCTTCTCGTCCTCTACAATCAGTACTTTCACTCTGGCAGCGCTCATTGTTACGCTCCGACGCGAGTTTTCGGCAATTCTACGATGACGGTAGTTCCTCTACCGGTCTCGCTTTCCAAGCGGATCCGCCCATTGTGCGCGTCCACGATGCGCCGACATATAGCAAGACCGAGGCCAGTCCCTTTTGCTTTTGTGGTAAAGAACGGTTCAAAGGCGCGATCGCGGATTTCCGCCGACATGCCGCGACCGTTATCGGAAACAATGAGGCTGACAAATTCGCCATTGGCAGACACCGCCAGCCGCACCAGCCCTTTCCTTTCACAGGCATGGGCGGCATTGATAATCAGGTTGATAAGGAGTTGGTCCAACAGTCCTTCGTCAGCCTCCACCCAGCCACCATCGGGGCTGGGAGTATGGTCGATGCGAATATTCTGCAGCGCGGGCTCCTCCTGAAGAACGCGAAGTACTCGCTGGATGGTGTCTTCCAGGGTGAAGAGTCGCGTTCGAAGCGGTCGCGGGCGTGCGTACAGCAGCAGGTCTTTGACCGTTTCATCCAGCCGATCGATCTGCGTCAGGATTTCCGAAATGATCGGGCGGTGCGGGTTGTTGGCGGGCATACCTTCGCGAATGACCTGAATGGCTCCGCTAATTCCCGCCAATGGATTCTTGATCTCGTGGGCGAGAGAAGCAGCCAACTGACCGATTTCGGCTAAATGCTCCGCACGGGTGAGTTTTTCAGCCACGGCCTGTCGTTCCACGGCGCGCACCTGAAAGCTGTAACTGTCCTTAAAACTCTCGAGCATGATGGCCAAATCCATCATGAGCAGCTTGTGAAATGAGCCCAGTTTTTCATGTATGTGACGGAGGGAACTCGCGCGAGTCAGCCGTTCAAGCTCGGCCCAAATCATGCCAATCCCGATAACCATGTAGTGCTGTGGCAAACCGACGGCCACATGCGCGACGCCAATTCGAAATCGCTTTTCGTAATAGGCTGCGTCGTAAGTGCCTTCAAATAATTGATTAAGCCAATCCGTCAGCAGCGATCGTTGACGCGCGATTTGCGACTCTCCACCCGTGAACACCGACCGCGCGATCGGATCTCTCAGCAGATCAACATAGAACCGTTCGACGACAGCGGGCAGAAACTGGCGGACTTCGGATGCGAATTCACTAAGTCGCATCACGTCAGCGTCAGTGAATGCGAGTGACTTCTTGAGTGAATCGAAATCGGCCATGTTTGGGTCCTTGTAGGCAGAGATCATCGAAACGACATGGCAATGCGTGAGCCAGCGCACTTCGGTGCCGTTTTCTGGTGAATTCCGCTCCCGCTCGCACGATTTGAGAGGACTCCGACCGAAACTGCGAACTATGGCGCAGGCGGCTGCGGAAAAACCCGCAGGGATAGAATTCAAATAGAAGTGTCTTTCCTTCGTGAAAGCTGGTCAATACCCGGATGCTTGGCCGTCTGAACGAGATTCGGAGGCGCCAATGTAAATATCGCGCGTCGCATCGTAGAGGATGGCCTGATACCCCCCGAAGCCGCCAACGTCGGTTCGGATTGTGTGGCCCTTTGCTTCGAGCCCCTCAACCACCTTCTTTTCGATTCCAGACTCCAATGCCAACCAGCCGCCGTCGGTCATTCTCTCTCCAGTCGGTTCTGACGAGCCTTGATGATGGAAACGCGCGGCGTCACCGGCCTCCTGGAGATTCATATCGAAGTCGATGAGGTTGCAGAGCACCTGAACGTGCCCCTGCGGCTGCATGTCGCCGCCCATGACGCCAAAGCTGATTAGCGGCTTTCCGTCTTTGGTGACGAAACCGGGAATGATTGTGTGGAACGGACGCTTGTGCGGCGCGTAAACATTGGCGTGGCCCTCTTCCATGGTGAACATCTGACCGCGGTCCTGCAAACAGAAACCAAGCCCGTCTGGAACCAAGCCGGACCCGAACCCGCGATAGTTGCTCTGAATGAGCGAGACCATGTTGCGATCTTTGTCGGCTACCGTCAGGTAGACTGTGTCGCTATGCATCAGGCGGGCATCTTCGGGATGAATGACTCGAGCGGCTTTCTCTGGGTTTATCTGGCTGCGCTTTGATTCCGCGTATTCCTTTGAGATTAGTTTGGCGATTGGCAACTTTGCGAATTCGGGATCGGCGTAGTATTTCGCGCGATCTTCGAAAGCTATTTTCTTGGCCTCTACCAGATGATGCAGATAGTCGATCGAGTTCGGTCCCATCGAGCGAAGATCGAAGCCCTCCAGTATGTTGAGCATCTGCAGGACTGCAATTCCTTGCGTATTGGGCGGCAATTCCCAGATGTCATACCCGCGATAGCTCGTTGAAACCGGATCAAGCCAAACCGATTTGTGATCTTCAAAATCCTTACGCCGCAGGTAACACCCGTTTCGTTCGAAGAACTTATCCATGATCGAAGTAAGCTCTCCGCGATAGAACGCATCGCGGCCAACTTTGCCAATGATCTCATACGTGCGCGCAAGGTCTGCGTTGCGGAAGACGTCTCCTTTTTTTGGCGCCGATCCACCGGGCAAATATGTCGTGGCAAAATTCGGTTGGTCCTTGAGGTTATTGCCGCCGCGATTCCAGTAGTAAGCAATCAACTCCGTCACAGGGAATCCGTCGCGGGCGTATTGAATGGCCGGGGCTAGGACCTTCTCCATTGGCAGGCGGCCAAACTTGGCGTGCAGCTCAAACCAGCCGTCAACGCATCCGGGGACGGTGATTGGCAATGGCCCCGTTGGTGGAAACTGCTTGATGCCCATGTCTTTGAGCTGCTTGAACGTGAGTCCGTGCGGACTGCGCCCGCTGGCATTCAGGCCATGGAGTTTCTTCGACTTGGAATCCCACACGATCGCGAACAGATCACCGCCGATTCCGCTGCCGGTGGGCTCAACCAGACCAAGCACGGCGTTCGCAGCAATCGCCGCATCAACAGCGCTACCCCCCTGTTTAAGAATGTCGATCGCAGCTTGCGTGGCGAGCGGCTGGCTGGTGGCGGCCATTCCCTGGCGGGCGAGGGCTTCCGAGCGGGTAGCCGAGTGCTTGCTCGAGATACGATCACCGCCTCTAACAAGTGTGACCACGAGAATAGAAAACACGATCGTTGATGCGAGGATATTTGAATTCACGTCACTTCCTTTGATGGTAAATCAAGGCGGCGTCGCCCCGTTCGAGCGCGCGGGGATTCTATGAGGCACACGACCGATAAGCTGTACGGCCCAACCCCTGAAATCTTCCGTCTATTTCCCTGCGAATAGCCCGGCAAGTCAATACGGCAACCGTGTTATACTTGAAAGCACCTGAAGAGCGGGATGGGAGCGCTGGTTTGCCGAACGACGATTACATGGGATTGCTGGTGACCGTGACGATGATCGGCGCGATCGTGGGCGGTGTCGTTGTGGCCGTCATGATTCAGGTTAATAGTTCTCGACAGGAGCGGGCAGTTCGCCTGCGCGATGCGGCGGCACGCTGGCTGGCTGCGAGGATCCGCGTTCAGCGAGCGGCGATTGCATTGGTCTCGGCGTATCGGGCGATTGACCGAGAAGTAAAATACTCACCGAATTTCTCGTTGCGGCAGGACGAAGTGCTGCGCTCACGGCACCATTGGTACGAGGCCATGAACGACCTCGACTTGGCTCAGTCGATGTTGATGGTCTGGTGTTCGCACGAATCGAGCGCGTCGCTGGTTAAGCTCGCTCACGTCGGCGCTGATGCGATGCGAATGGCCATGGAAGGAGCCGACAATGAAGTTGAGCCATTCTTAGAACGAATGAGCGAGCGCGAGCGGCACATCAGCGAAGCTATTCGAGAGATGATTGAACAAGAGATGATGCCGGTATTTGTCTGGCGGCTCAGGCAATGGGCGAGATACGCTTTGGCGACGCTACGCCGATAGAGTTCAGTGCAAGACCGGTTGGAAACCGGTTCTACAACTTTGAGGGTATTTCCACAATCCCATCTTAGGATTCGTTTGAGTTGTCGTTGGGCGATCGGTGCCGTCGACTGGCGCTGCGATGGAACTGCGTAACGAGTCGAGCGAGCCGCTCCAGCGTCTTGCGACCTTCTGCCGACGTTTCGAAGCCAACGAACTGGAAACCCAATGATACGCGTCCACGATCGCCTGCTTCGCGATGTCGCAGCGTGGCATCAAGCAAGTACGCCGGCGCACCTTGTCTTGGCGTGAAGACGCAGCGGTAGGTTGCGCCCATGACCACGTCGGCGGTTTCGCCGGCCTTGATGCGCATACCACCGGCGGAGATATCCTCCATCTGTCCATGCTTGACGACGCGCTCCTGCGATTGAAGGTCAGACCCCGGCTCTTCGATCCAGAATCGGACAGCCACCACGGTGCCTCGCGGCGGTTCCGCACGCTCGAACACGCGGCGCTGCAGCTGTTGCAACTGGTCCATCCATTTGAAAGTGATCGTCAGTGTTTCTTCGGCGGAACGAACGGAGAGAATCGTCGAACTGCTCATGCACTTTCGGTGCCCCAGACGGAAGGTGACGCCGATCGTTTCCCCCGGTTTCGGTGTACAGGCCTGGTCGAATTCAGCGGTCAGCGGAATCTGGACAGACACATCGCCATCGAGCTTGTTGCCGGCGTGGAATCTCCCCTTGAACATGCGCCAGCCGGCGGGCGTGCGGTGGGTGAGCACGACCGGTGTGCAGTTTCGAATGGAATCGTCGAGAATCTGATCCAGACGATCGCTCATGACACCTTGAACTACACTCATTACGACATCTCCATTCGATTACGATTCGAGGTTTTGAAGAACTCGCTGGAGTTTTCGTTTGACGACATTGGTTTCCGGATCATCACACACTTCGAGCCCCAGAATGCAGTGCTCGTCGGTGGATGGCGTAAAAGTCACGACGCGTGTATTGAGGCGAAAGGCCCCGGATTTTCCAAGCCAGAACTCGGCGTAGACCGATCGGGCCCGACGAACTTCTTCGACGTCATCCACCGAAATTCGGCATGCTAATCCGTCAGGACTCGCGTTGAGCAATACACCTTCAACAACAGCTTCGGCGTGATCTGCGTCGAAATACAGCGATACCGTTGAACGCTCGTGCAAGTCGCGACGCCGATGTCGACGGCGATCTTCAATTACGGCTTGGGCCGTCGACTCGACCGTTACTGAAGCCGCCTGGTGTTTCTGTTGACGCTTGCTCTTGCCCACGTTGATTATCAGCCCAAATGCTCAGTTGACGCTTGCAATACTGTGTATTCATCGGCACATGATGTGAGTCGCCGTGTCAATCCGCTCCTAACTCAACCCGCTAAATTCAGCGAGCGCCCGTCCAGATAATGAATGAGCGGTCCATCTCATTGCGCTCGGAAATTATGAGCGCCTTGTTGGTGGTGACATTTTGAGAATTACGCTGCTCTAGCGTCCAATATGTTTGGGAGCGGAGCAAATAATCTGTGCGAATTGTGGATCAGCTAAGAAACCGACGCAAGATTGCGCTGGTCTCTTTCCTCAGGAACGCCCGATTCTTCGGACGCTTCAAGTTCCGCGATGGCATCTTTGGGTTTATAGGAACCGGTCATGGCGACCAGAGCACCGGGCAGTGCGCAGATCAGCACAACGATTCGGATCACAAAGGCCATGCAAAGTATTTGCGATACGCCGCCATAGGGCGCGAAGAAATGGCGATACGCGAGTTCGACCGTGCCAAGTCCCTGCGGCGGCCCAGGCAACGCCTGAACGACGGCGCCGATGTAGAAATAAGCGAAAAACTCCGGCACGTTTGACCAGCGAACATCCAACGAAACGGCCTTGGCCACCAGTGCGTAGGCACCGATCGCGAAGACTTGTAGAAAGACCGTTGTCAGAATGGCGGCGGCCATAATCGGAATGTGCTTGAACAGCTTTACAGCCGCCTCGTCAATCCGACGTGCGTAGCCGAACACGGCCGCGGGCCGATTCAGCAGCTTCGGCACCATTCGACGCGCGATGGGTGAGACGTAGAGCAGCAGACCTGCAACGCCAATACCCAGCATCAACAACGTGTAGTTTCGGAATGGGCCGAGCGCGCTTTCTCGCGGACTCAAAGTGGTAATCAACGCTACAACACCAACAAGCGTCCCGAGACCAAGCATGCGGTCGAGCGCGATCATGGTCATCGCTTCCATTTTGCGATGCGTGTGAAGCGAGACGAAATAGGCCTTGAAAAGGTCGCCCGCATTTGAGCCAAGCGGCGCGGCGAAGTTTAGAAAGTTCCCGGCGAAGGAGAGTTTGATGCACTCCCACAACCCCAGCGAAATATCCTGCGCACGTAGCAACAACTTGAGGCGAATCCCAAGGAATAGCCCGACGGGGAGCGTGCAGGCGATCGCAGCCAACACCAGCCATTTGTTGCTGTCGATCCATGCGGACCGCAGGCCGTACTCGATACGCCGTCGACCTTTATCGTCGTTCGCAACGGAAGTAATTGGAAATGATCGGGGCTGATCGTTTCCCTGATGGACGACTATTTTGTCAGTTTCCTCAACGATGCGGCCTTTGAATTGCACCGGTTGTGTGGCAGCGTTCGCGTCATCGTCGACCCACACCTGATCGTGCCATGCCACGCCGCGCACAACGAACCACATCGCCAGGACACAGATGCCGAGGCGAAGGGCTGCTGAGAAGAGCTTTTTGCGTCGTGGCTGCATGGTTCAGTTCTGTCGCTGATTAATGAGCAAGCTTGGCCTCTAGCAAAACTGAGCGATGGTAGCCAAAGAGACCCTCACCCTACCCTCTCCCTAAGAGGGAGAGGGATGTATCGTCATGACTTCCTCAAGCTACTCGACTTTGCACATCAGTTACTCGTCGATTCAACCGGAAAAGCGCTCACCGTCTCGCGCCACTTCGACTCCAGTTGGTCGATCGTCATTCCATCGTAATTCGCATGAAGCGATTCGGCGATCGATTGCCCTTGCTTGAGGCCGCGAATAAACCCGGACCAGCGATCCGATCCCAGTGAACGCATGTACTGAACGACGCTGTGAGCCAGGGAGTATTCATGTACCGCAATCGGCCCGACGTTGTTGAGGAACGATGTTATCGGCCAATTGTGTTTCGCAAACTGACGAGCGAGCAAAGCCGCATTGCCCGCGTTGGGACATTTGTCGCCCAGCACTTCCGCCGCGACAAGTTCCGCGTAGCCCTCGTTCACCCAATGCGGAATCAGGCGCGTTGAAAAGAGGCGATGCAGGAACGCGTGTGTGCCTTCGTGTGTCAGCGTGCAGGCGAAGCGGTCGAAGTCCTGTGGCTTTTGTCCGCGGCGCAGCAGGGCCATATGGACGTGACCATTCTTTTCGATGGAGCGGGTGTAACCGATCGAATCGCGCACGTCCTCGCCGTCGAAGTCTTTCGCAAATCTCAAATAGAACGCAGGGTTCCGAAAACAGAACACAGGGCATTTCGCGAGAAAAACCGGTTCGTCTCTCGCGATTCCCAGTTGTCGACTCAGAGCACCGTACATCTCTTCGCACCACCGTTCGAGACGGCTGCGCTCTTTTTCCTCCCAGTCAGTCCATATGAGGAAATGTTCGGTCTCGATTAGAACCATTTTCTCGCCAAGCACCTCTTGGACTTTCGCGCCGAATGTATGATAGGCCTCGAGTACTTTCGCTCGGTTCGCCTCGGATAACTGACCAACAAGATCGAAACTTCCGGGCGAACCTTCTGGCGAAGTTGGTCGCGGCGCATTCGGCGAATCTGTAGGTGTGTTTGCGACCGGATTTGGTTGTTCAGTGTTTGATTCCGATTCCTCCGGTTCGCGCGAATTGACGAGTGTTCGAGTCACTTCTCGAGCACGATCGCGATATGTTGCATTTCGCTTGCCAGCCTCCTTGAACGAATCTTGGGCAAGGTCTCGGCGGCCTTGATTCAGCTCGAACACTCCCAACTGGAAATGGTCCTCAGCCGTGAGCTTCGTCCAGCCGCCTTTTGACGACGCGATGGCTGTTCGATGCGCGATGCAGGCGGACTTGGCTTCGATCTCCATCCAACCGAAAACATACGGAGTCTTCTCCCGAAGAATTACTAATCCATGATCGTTGTAATCGAGAACAGTGCCCTCGATGGCGGCTCCGGTGCGTATTTTCAATTGAACAGTTGGCGCGATATCATCTTTGGCGAGGTCCGTTGCATACAAATTTGCGATAACCAGGAACAGTGTGACCAATTGAAAAGACGACGCAACGACTTTGCGTTTGGTAAGTCGAAGCGTGCGAATTGAGGCAGACATCATGATTCTGATTGCTCGGCGTGAGACTGCGTGACAATCGCATTCTCGACAATGCGAAGCTTAGGGTATCGCCCGCGAAGCTGTTCGAGATGCTCAGAAGTAATTCGGAGATCGAGCTCCACGCCTTCGCTCTCGTAGCGTCGCGAAACGACATCAGCCAGTCGGTCGATTTGCGAGAGCAGTTTTCCTTCGCTGTGCGGAATGGTGACTGCAACTCGAAGCCGATCCCCCTGCATTTTCGAGAGCACGAGATCGCGAAGCCGATCGAGGCCCGTTCCAGTTAGAGCGGAAATTGGCAGCGACTCGCGCCGCGTGCCTTCGATCATCGTCGCGATGCCGCCCTCAAGAGCCACATCCGACTTATTCAATAACACAACCTGCGGCGACTTCGAGCAGCCGAGGCTTTCCAGCACATCTTCAACCGATTCCATTTGCTGCCACGCGAGTGGAGATGAGCTATCGACTACGTGCAGCAAAAGATCGGCGTGGATGGCCTCTTCAAGGGTCGCTCGAAACGAAGCTACGAGATGGTGCGGCAGGTCGCGAATGAATCCAACGGTATCGCTAAGCAGCGCGGAACGGCCATCGCCCAAATCCCAGCGAACGGTCTTCGTATCCAACGTGGCGAAGAGCATGTCCGCCGCAAAGCGACCTGCGTCGGTGAGCTTGTTCATCAGCGTGCTCTTACCGGAGTTCGTATAGCCAACAAGACAGATGGTAAACTGATCAACACGGGACTTGGCCTCGCGCTGCTTTCGTTTGTCGATCTCGTCGATCTCATGCTTCAAATGGTTGATTCGTTCTTTGACGATTCGGCGGTCGATTTCAATCTGACGCTCACCGGGACCGCGCGTACCCACACCGCCGACCGCGCCCACGGCAGTTCCACCGCCGGCGCCGGCAACGCGTTCGAGATGCGTCCACATGCCGCGAATGCGGGGAGCGGTATACTGCAACTGAGCTAGCTCGACCTGAAGTTGGGCCTCGCGGCTTCGGGCGCGGGATGCGAAAATATCCAGAATCAGTTCGCTGCGATCGATGGCCTTGCACCCCACCGTTTCCTCGACACCGCGAATCTGTCGCGGTGAGAGATCGTTGTCGAAAATCACAACGTCGGCCTGTTGGAGTTCCACACGCTCTTTGAGTTCTTCGAGCTTGCCTTTGCCCAGCGCATATCCGGTTGATAATTTCATTCGCTTTTGTATCAGCGTATCGAGAACTTCGACGTTGGCTGAATCCGCCAGGGCGGAAAGCTCCCCAAGCGGGTCCTGCGGATCGGACCTCGTACTGGGCAGCAGAATCCCCACCAAAATGGCGCGCTCCCGGCGCGCAGTCTGTCCTTCGCGCAACGGTTCACGTGTAAGCCCCTGAACCCTTCGCACGTTCCGATTGTCGCTGGGAGTGTCGGATCGGATGGAATGTCGCATGCGATTTCGAACTATCTTACGTATTCACAGCCAAAGACGTCAAATGACGACCCTGCAATCCAACTTTGTTCTTGAACGGCACTTGCATGTTGATATGCTCAGTGGAAATCCAATTTTCTTCGACAGGAGTTGGACCCGTTGGCATGGAGGCCGGTCGTTGCATGTCTGTACGAACCCGTCGTTCTAAGTCGCTGATTGCAGGCAGTCACCCGACGTTGCCTGGCCCGCAATATCATCGCAAGCGGCACGTACGGAGGGAGAATCGCCTGCGGTTGGCGGCTTTGCGGCAACTTTCCGCTCAACAGGTTCGAGAACGCGCGGCGCTGGCCATCGCCCCCCGTGCCGACGCAAATCAAACTATCGCCTGGCTCATTCGCGCGACGACGATTCTGCTCAGTGCAGCCACGTGTATGCTGATCGTTGGAGTGGCGCGAGCGCTTACGAATTCAGGGGAGAGCACAAGTTATCAATTGGGTTTGGCCGTCGTCGCGACGGCACTAATTCTGCTAGGGCTATCGAGTACACGAAGCCAATGGAAATCCCCTACCGCGGCCGGCAAGCCACGATGGAAACTACTCGATCAATTGCAAATGCACGTTGGCACTTCGGGTAGCATTAACGAAAATCAATTGCGAAGCGTCTTTAGCATTTGTGCTTTCGGCGGCGGTCTTTCTTTGGCGCTTCTGCCACTTGTGTTGCGACTGTCGATGATGACGGATCAATGGCTGGAGAGTGCCTTCGTCTGGTACTCCTTGACTGAGACGATCCGTCTACTATTTCTAAACTTATTCGTATTAGCCGCCCCCCTCACATTCGTCTGGTTTGGATTGCGTCTGGCACGTCTCGCGATTCGGCAGTTTGATGGCGAAGTCACCTCAATGCCGCTCTTAGTCCTTCTAGGCGGCATGTTGGGGTTTGCTGGGGCAGAGTGCGTTCGAAATGCGGTGAGTTCCCCAGCGACCTTGTTGATTGCGGCTGCGATTCCATGTTTTGTCGTGCCGATTCTGTGGCTACGAAGAACAGACAACGCGGAACCGACGGGTCTACTTGATTCACAGTAGGTGGCCGAAATCGCTTCCGCCTAGGTCACAATCAGAGAATCAAACTCGAACGACTCCGGAGAATCTGTGACTTGGCGGCCATTTCAGCGTCTGGCCCGTAGCACCCGTCCCAATTTAGACAGCAGCAATCGTTGTTCGGGACCGTCCAAAGCTGCCGATCAAATGGCATTAGACTTATTGCGTGGATTGGTCCACGCCGCCAAAAAACGCCTTTATGATTGGAGAATTCCATGAGCACACCTCGACCGCGATCCGAGCAATTCCTGCGCTACGTCGTGATGGCAGTTTTGGCCCTGACTTGCCTGAAAGTCTGGCTGGGACCACTGAAAATCGAAAACGAAGCCCACGCACAGATTCCCGACAGCGGTTTGCAGCGCAAGCAGCAGCTCGATGAAACCCGCCGTACGAACGAGCTTCTCGCGGACATCAAACGCATTCTTGAGGACCACACACTCAAAGTCCGCATGGAAGGTGCCGATAACCAACCGAACGCACCGATAAGTGTGCCCCGCACCGGCCAGTAATCGTGTTACGGCCGGGACAAATCGGCGGACGCACATCTGGTGCGAGGTTGTTGATCGATTACGGTGAACGCCTTCATGCCGAAAATGCAAACCGGCTTTACATTCAAGCAGATGATGCCGTACTTCATACTCGGCATCACGGCTGCACTCTCCCAGCCGGCCTTTTCGCAGGAGCCTGCGAAAGACGTGCCAGCCAATGGCAACGCCCAGCCGGGAATGACCACCGGAATTACCGTCACTGATCGCGGCCGAGTCCAGCTTCACGTGGCGGACATGCCGCTGAGCACTGCTTTGCGATTGTTGTCCGTGCAGAGTCAACGGAACATCATCGCGTCGCCAAATGTGAAGGGCACGGTCACCGCAAACCTCTTCAACGTCACGTTTGAAGAAGCCCTCGATGCCATACTCACCCCGGTCGGTGCGTCGCATCGCGTCGCGGGCAATTTCATATATGTCTACACCAACAGCGAATTGGCCGTTGCCAACGGTCAGAATCAAAAGCTCATCACACGCATTTTCACGCTCAATTACGTCAAGGCGACGGAGATCGAACCGTTGATTTCCCCCATGCTGGGTGAAGGCGGGTCGATCGGGTTGAGCAAGGGTGACGAGGGCGCGGCGGGTGGAGGCGGTGGCGGCGGAGGTGGAGGAGGAGGCGAAGGTGGCGGAGGGGGTGGCGGCGGTGCAGAAAAATCATCGCCCGTCGAAAACATCATGACCGTCACGACGCAGCCGGATCGGATTGCTGATATTGAAAAACTGATCAAGCAGGTTGACGTTCGGCCAAGGCAAGTGCTCATCGAAGCGACCATCGTTCGTGCAGAATTGAGAGACGACAACGCGCTCGGCATCGATTTCACCCTCGTCGGCGGCGTGGACCTTGAAGGGCTTGGCGCCATGTCGAATGGCGGAACCGACATCGCTCTTGGACCACTACCCACCGAACGCCTGGAGAAATTCAACTCGACCGCGATCACGGGTTTTACTTCGAACGTCCCTACTGGCGGCCTGCGCGTGGGTATTATCAAAGATCACGTGGCCATGTTCCTTCAGGCGTTGGATGAGATCACTAACACGGCTGTGATCGCCAACCCAAAAGTTCTCGCTACCGACAAACTGGAAGGCAAGATCATTGTCGGCCGCCGCGATGGTTACATTACAACCACAGTCACACAAACGCAGGCGATTCAAACCGTTGAGTTCCTCGAGACTGGAACGCAGTTGATTTACAAGCCGTACATCGGAAACGATGGCTATGTGCGCGTTGATTTGCATCCCGAAGACAGTGTGGGCGTTGTGAACGCACAGGGCTTGCCGTCGGAGCAGACAACTGAGCTCACCACCAACGTCGTTGTGCGCGATGGGGAAACGATTCTCATTGGCGGTCTATTCCGTGAATTGTCGACGGTTAACCGCTCGCAGATTCCTGCGTTGGGTAGCGTGCCCGGGTTAGGGCCATTATTCCGTTCGCAGGCAGATTCCAGCGGGCGTGAAGAAGTACTGATCTTGATGACCGTTCACATCATCAAAGACACCTCAGCCTACGCCGATGCAGCGAAGCAAACCCTCGAGAACGTCGAGAGGGTTCGCGTGGGCCTACGCAAGGGCATGATGTGGCACGGCGCGGAGCGACTCGCTCAATGGAATTACGCCCGCGCGGTAGACCTCGAGGAGCGTCACGAGCACGATCTCGCATTGTGGCACCTCGACCTGTCATTGCGAAACATCTCCAATTTCTTTCCCGCGGTGGAGCTGAAAGAGCGAATCCTCAGTGACCGCGCGTGGGATGACGAGGGCGTTCCGAGTCGAGAGTTCATCTACCGGCTCATCGCAGAGGAGCGTGGATACGCCATCGAGCCGCACAACAGGCCGCGTTTGAAGCCGGAATCGATCGAAGAGTCGGAACTACCGGTCGGTGAGGAAGAGTAGGCGACGATGCATGTGACATGGTTGTCAAAGCGCGCACAGTCGATTCCATGCGGAATAGTGCTTGCAAGTCTGGTCGCCATGGCAGGATGCCAGGCATTCAAGCAAAGCTCTTACCGGGACAAACCAGAAGCTGATTGGAACCAGATGCGCTCACGCATCAAGGCACAGCTCGCACAGAAACAATTGGATTCCGGCCTCTTCGAAGACGCCGTTCGATCAGCCAGTGAATCAATTTCCATGGATGGGAAAGCGCCGGATGCGTACGTCACACTCGCGCGAGCGAACATCGAACTGAATAAGTTGGTCGCGGCGCAGCAGGCACTAGATGCCGCAAGCACTCGCGGCATTCGCTCGGGCGATCTCTCTTACGCTGAAGGAATCCTGCTGGAGCAGCGACATCAGCTTGAGAAGGCCATTCTGAAATATGCCGAGGCGGAGTCTTTCAATCGCAACAGCGTCGACTATTTCATCGCTCACATCGAATGCTTGATTTCACTTCAGAAGCTCGATGAGGCTCAGCAGCTCGTTCGCGAGGCAGAGAACCGCTTCGACGACGAAAAAACGCTGGCGATTCTAAGCGCAAGGCTTGCGATTCTGCGCGGCGATCCCGAGCAGATCGTGCAGCAGTTCGCGCGTGCCCGCGCGGCGATCGCCGACGACCCGATCATGGCTGAATCGCTCGGGCTGACACTGCTGCGACTTGATCGAATTGACGAGGCCATTGCGGTCCTGTCACCGTTAGCCAGAAATCCAAAGGGATTGCAACTGGGCGAAGCCGGTCGCAAGGGATTGGCTGAGGCCCTGCTCCTCAAGGGAGATTGCACGCAGGCACTTGAGGTCTTGCGCGAAGCCAACAACAAGCAGCCAATGGACGCAGCCGGTCAGGTGATGATCGCGCAGGCAGCACTCTGTATGAACGATTTTGCGACATCACTGAACGCACTCGATCGCGCGGAACGAACCACGGGCGCCGGTCGAGACACGTCCCTGCTACGAGCTACGGTGTACTGGAAACGCGGAGAAACTGCGGTCGCCATCAAGTTACTGGAAGAAAGAACCAACAGCGACGCCACCGATGGTGAAGCCCTCTGCCTCCTTGCTGAGATTGCGTTATCCGAGAAGCGCACGGCCGACGCGCGAACTTACTTCGTACGTGCACAGGATGTTTCACCGAACCTACGCTGGGCTCAGGAAGGGATGAAGCTGATTGACCAGGCACAGTGACCCACCGCTGCTTCAAACTAATCAGGTCTATCTGCATTTGCCGAGTGGTTACGCGCAACCAAGATCAATCCGCTAATCAATTTCCATTCGCCGCAAATCTGGTAAAAGTAATGAATGACCGTCATTCTCGGCATTGAAACGTCATGCGATGAAACATCGGCTGCCGTAGTAGTCGATGGCCGCGACGTGCGCAGCAACATCGTGGCGTCGCAAGTCGATTTGCATCGCAAGTATGGCGGTGTCGTGCCCGAGATCGCCTCGCGCGCACACATTGAGCGGCTCGACGCGGTGATCGAAGAGGCCTTGTCGGCCGCAGGATGTAAGCAATCCGACATTGATGCCATCGCCGTGACGATCGGCCCCGGACTGGTCGGTGCGCTGCTGATCGGGGTCACCGCCGCGAAGACGCTGAGCTGGCTTTGGGACAAGCCGCTGGTTGGCGTCGATCACATTCTGGCGCACGCCTATAGTCCGGCGATCGGACTGGATCATTCACCATGGCCCGCGGTCGCACTTGTCGTGTCCGGCGGTCATACGTCGCTCTTTCTCGTGAACGATCCCCTGTCGATTGAGAAGCTCGGCTCCACCACCGATGACGCCGCCGGCGAGGCGTTCGACAAGGTCGCTTCGATTCTCGGCCTTGGATATCCGGGCGGCCCGGAGATCGACAAATCCGCCCGCCAAGGCGACGCGCACGCGATCGATTTCCCGCGCACGATGCTCGACGCCAACTCGCTTGATTTTTCATTCTCCGGAGTGAAAACAGCCGTCCTCTACCATGTCAACGGACCAGGCAGAACATCGGGCGGGCTGGAAAAGATGTCACCGCGTGACATTTCCGATGTGGCAGCGAGCTTTCAACAGGCGGTCATCGACGTGCTGGTGCGTAAGTCGATGCTCGCGCTCAGGCAGACGGGCGTGAAGACGGTAGTCCTCGGTGGAGGTGTCGCAGCCAATTCACTTCTGCGAAATTCCTTGAAAGAAGCGTGTGAGCAAAGAGGCTTCAATTTCCATGCGGCCAAGATGACTTATTGCACGGACAACGGAGCCATGATCGCGGCGTTGGGATTTCATCTGCTCGCAGCCGGCAAAACAATCGACCTCGCGGTTGACGCCTATGCGACGCCTAATCGTTAAGAGACCTTTGAAGAACATTCGTCCATTCATTGTAGTACCGGTTTTCAACCGGTCTGATGACGCGTTGGAAACCCGTTCTGGACTCTTTCAACAGGCTGCTAAGGTTTCTTTGGTTCCGTAACGGCCGACTTTGGCTTCTCCCTGACAACCCACGCACCGTACTTATCAATCTCGAACAATATCAGCGATTCATCTCGCCGCTTGAGCTCGCTGTTTGAGCCGTCGATGCCCAACACCACCGGTCGATTCCAATTGATTGACATGCGGCTCGTCTCAATTGCAAAGGCCGACACATCATGCGTGCGAATGTCGATCTTATTTCGCTCGCGATTGAAGTCGCCGGTTGCCCAGGCTCCTTTCGCTTCGCCTTTGATTTCTCGAACAAACAACCATCGATCGCGCTCATCTTCAATCCACGCGAGCGCACCAAGATCAACACCCGACTCGTTTACATTTGCGTTGTGATTCTCAGAGTTCGCATCTTTGCCATTGGTCGCGGGCACGCTGGTTGATTGATTGTCAACACTCGCGCCGGTTTCAGCACCGTTGGCTTTGCTACCGGGTGGCATCGTTTGTTCATGGCAGGCGGGCAGCAACATGCATAAGGGCAGGACAGTTGAGCTCAAGAAAAGATGTACCCTCGCGCGCGAAATGCCGCAATTGAGACTCGATCCCTTGGCCGTTCGCCTCCACGTCGACTTAAGAATTCCCCCGTTCATATTTGTCGTCCAAACTGGCGCTGGAAGTCGCCGTCCGAATCCATTGCATCGCAACCGCAATCTTTGTACCGTAATTCACAGGTCAAGGTTGCAAGGAGTATCACATGCGTCCCGACAACGATCGCCATATTCGTTCCACCACCATACTCACTGTACGCAAAGGTGAAAAAGTCGCCATCGGCGGCGATGGTCAGGTCTCCATGGGCCCAACCATTATCAAGCAGGACGCCAACAAGATTCGTGCATTGGCTGACGGAACCGTGCTCTGCGGTTTCGCCGGATCAGCCGCCGATGCCTTCGCCCTTCTCGAGCGTTTCGAGGCCCAGCTCGAACGTCACAAGAATAACATCCGCCGTGCAGCCATCGATCTTGCGAAGGAGTGGCGCACCGATCGCGCATTGCGCCGACTTGAATCTTTGTTAATCGCGGTGTCCACGGACGCGACGCTGATGATCGGTGGCTCAGGTGACGTCATCGAACCATCCGATGGCATCATCGGTATCGGCTCGGGCGGCATGTATGCAACCGCGGCTGCACGAGCTCTTTTCGAAAACACAAATCTCACGCCCAAAGAAATTGTGGAGAAGTCCCTACGGATTGCCGGCGGCATTTGTGTTTATACGAATGACCAAATTGAGGTGGACACGATCGAATAGACTCTTGGCTTCGTATCGACCGTCTCGTACAATCCTATTTCGTCGTTCAGACATAGCGAGAGTTCTTCGCGCTATCGGTCTTGTCGTCGACACAACGGGTCGGGGTTGACATCTGCATACGCATTCGTTGCTCCTTCGTGGCAGGGCAAAGGTCACTTGTTCGCTTTGGGGAGGATTTCGCATGACTCAATTCGCAACCAGCGCCATTACTTATTCAATGCTGGTTTTGGCTTCGTCAATTGCTGTGGCTCAACATCGCATGTTTCCGGAAGTCCAGGGTGGCGATCCACTTGTCACGCCAATTGAGGGGTCGATTATTGAGACCGAGGCCGGGGCAGTTCTTACAATTGATGTGTATGTTGAAGACGTTGACTTTCCGCTGCGTCTGAACGGTTGTCAGGCCACTTTTCCGTGCGAGGTGACGTGCTCACAGGGAGGTGTAGCCACTTATATTGATAATTCAAACCTGTTGAGCGATTGCAGTCGACCGGACTTCTGTTTCAACGGTCGATTCTGTGATAGCGGAACCGAAATAGGCACTTTGTGTACGGCCAACAATGCGACCGAGTGTCCGGGCGGCGATGCGGGGCCCTGTCCACCGGGCTCGTCGGATGCCTGTTGGATTTTTAGCGAGGACTGCCACTTCATTGATGCGATACGAGTCTTTGCGACCCATAGTCCTACGCAAGCGGCGATCGTGCTCGAAGACGACCCGCCGTTCCCACCCGGCGGCACATTCAACGGTGGTCTTTGCAATTTTGGTACGGTCCAGTATCAGCTTTCATTTGATGCCAGGGGCGATTGCATCGTCAACCTTCCCAACGAGCCCTACAGCGCTTCGCGCGATCAAAACAACATGCCAATTCCATTTACGACATCGCCGATCACGTTGCGCGTCCCCGTCGGCGCTTGTTGCAACCCTGTCATTGGCTGCCAGGCCAACACTACGTTGGCTGAATGCCAGTCCTTGGCACCCACTTCATGCAACACTTGGCTGCGCGACGAGGACTGTACAACTGCACCCTGTGGTTGTACTTCCGATGAATGTTGCGCCGATGCCAGCGTGTGCAGTTGCGATACTTGCATCGAAGGAAGTTGCGATCATGCAAGCCGATCCTATGGTGACGCCAATTGCAGTGGCGGCGATGCGACTATGGACGACATCCTTTGCGCGTTGGATGGGTTCCAGCGCCGAGAGGCTTGCCCTCAGGCTGACTTCGCCCCGACATGCACCGGCAACGGCCTCATTAACCTCGATGACATTCTTCAGGTAATTGTCGGATTCAGCGGCGGCGATCCTTGTGCATGTGATTAGGCTGCCTCATTAGTACTTTTTCGTTCCTCGCCAATGGACCGCATTCGACGACCAAAGAAAAAGAAATAAGGCCTCGGCATCAGAAATCTCAAATCTCAAATTTCAAATCAGCCACATAGCTTGAAACGCCGTCAGAGTAACGAATTACAAAACCCATTCCCTCAATGAGCTGGGGCTTGTTGACTCGCTCGCTTTCTTGATAGAATACTTGTTACAAATTGATCGTATCGTGGGGTTAGTGGCGACTCGATCGGTTTGATTCATCAATTGCTTCTCTTGTCGAGGGGGTTGCCATTCTGGTTCGCAGGGAGGGTGCAATGAATTCATCGCTTATTAAGATTGCGATTCCAGTTTTCTGTTGGTCTTTCTTTTGTGCCCTAACGTACGGTCAGACCGAAACGCGGATCTTCCTCGAAAAGCAAGGCAACAACCCCGTAAACACGCCCGCAGGCGGATCAGTTATCAACACAACGGGCGGAACCATTCACACGCTCGACATTTGGGTCGAGGACATCGATTACCCCAACAGGGTGAATGGTTGCCAAGCCTCCGTTCCCTGTGTCGTCGCGTGTTCGCTAGGCGGCACGGCCAGCTTTGTGCTTGGGTCCGAATCAGACACTGATCCGGGTCGCGCGGAATTCTGTTTCAATGGTCGATTCTGCGACAGCGGATCGGAAATAGGCACGCAATGTTCAGCCAATAACACAACCGAATGCCCTGATGGTGACGGGGCTCCCTGCCCCCCTGGACAAGGGCCCCTTCCGGTACAGGACCCTGGCATGTGCCCCGCCGGTCCCGGCTTGCCGCGATTAGCAGTCGCACATGGAACGAACCAGCCGGCCATCGTACTGGACGACGACTTGCCGCTGCCGCCCGGGATTTCTTCGTTCAACAGCGGCGTCTGCCTCTTCGGTACGGTGAAGTATCAACTGTCGCCAAATGCCAAGGGTGACTGTGTAATTGCGTTACCCAATGAACCGGATAGCGCGGTGCGAGACCAGGATAACGAACCGATACCATTTACGACGACATCGATCATCTTGCGAATTCCGGTTGGACAATGCTGTGGAGGAACTACTTGCCTTGGCGACAAGTTCACACTTGAAGAGTGTCAGGCCGCGGGAGGGTACTTCAACGGTCCCAATTATGATTGCAGCGATATCTGTGAGTGCCAGACCAATAGTTGCTGCGAAGACAATAATGCTTGCACCAACAACTTAAATCAGGCTGGGACCTGTGTCTTTCCAAGCAATGTTCCTCCCGGGCAATGTTGTAACGCAAACAATGGTGCGCTCACACCGATTAACGACGGCAATCCATGTACGGCCGATACATGCAATCCGGAGACCGGGACAGTTACACACAATCCAGTGCCACAAAATGGCACTACATGCCCCGACGACGGCAACCCTTGCACGCTGAACCGTTGCAACAACGGCGCTTGCGCACCTACCAGCATCAGCACACTTCCCTGTGCTACCGATCAGGATTGCGTTAACGCTTCAGGCGGCGCATCGCAAACGTGCGGCGTCACGACACCGGGGCTTTGCGATTGCAACATCAACCCGAACCTGTCGATCGACTGCAACCCGGGCAGTTATCCGAACGCAGCCTGTCACGACGAAGGCGACAAGATCAATCTCACCGTTAATGTCGGACCGGGCACGTCGATCATCAACGGCGCCCAGTTTCGTCTGACCTACGATCCGACCTGCATGGAATTTCTCGGTATTTATCCGGGCAGTCAGTGCGACACGGGTTCGCCATTTACCACCGAAATCTCGCGACAAGTCGTCGAATCGACCGGCGCTATTTTCTACGCCGTGGGCATTGAACTGTTGCAAGGTGGCGGCACGAACCAGGGCGGTTCGCTGGCCTGTTTGAGCTTCCAGAAGAAGAGCAACTGCACTGATTGTGAGGTTTGCTTCGACGACGAAAACCCGCAACACACTTACCTGAGCGGCCCTGCCGGTGTGCCGGTGATTCCGAATTTCGTCAACGGCGGCTGCGGTTGTCCGTTGCGGACGGTCAGCGCTATTTCGATGTCACATCCGGAGAGTGCAGTGCTTCCGGCCGTCTGCAACCGCCCTACTGCCGATTACACCTGGGACGATCCTTTCAGCGTGATTTCGGATTGCTCCGGACTGCTCGACGCGGTTTGCACATGCACCCACACCCAGCCGCTGGTCACGCCCGCACAATGTAATGCGCTGGTCGAAGGCGGCGGCGAATTCCCACAGGGTATCGCGGAAATCTGCTGTGAATCGACGGACGAATGCGGCATCGAGCACAGCGCGTGTTGGACTGTCGAAGTCATCGATCAATCGCGACTCGACCTCACGATTCAACTGGCGCCCACCATGACAACGGGTCAATTTACGCGTTGCATCGAGCTTGGGTTCTATCCGGATTGCGTGCAGCCGCCGGAAATCTACAAGGAGGAGATCACGTTCGGGCCGCCGTTCGATTTCCCCGGCCACGCGACCTACAGCATCCTCGTGCCGAAGGGCCAGTTCGCGTGCATTACCGCGCGCGATCAGGTACACACGCTGCGCTCGCGTGCGATGATCGAATGTACCGGCGACGGCGTGTTCATAGCCGAGTTCAAGGGCGATCCGTTCTTTGGCGGCAACTGGCTGGAAGGCGGCAACCTCGACGGCAGCCACGTAATCGACGTACTCGACATGGGAGTCTTTATCAACCAATACCTTAAACCCGGTCAGATCAACAACACGTGCGAGCAGGTTAAGGAAGACGGTTATGTGGATGCCGACATTAACGCCGACGGCATCGTCGACGCGCTTGATCACGCCCACATCCTTCGCAACTACCTTTCCGAGGACAAGGACTCGTGCTGCCCGGGTGACGGCGGTGTGGCTTCGTCGCGACCTGCGCCACGAACATCCATTACCATTCGCGAACTCCGCGAGATGGGCCGCGCCGACTTGACCAAGGCGGATCTGAACCGCGACGGCGTACTCGATCCGCGCGATTTCGAAGCGCTGTTGGTCTTGCCGTCCGACTCCCCCTAATATCATGCAAGGCAGCCGCTGGATGGCGCCCACGGAGTCCGCGTTATCCCGAACAGCCAGAACATCCCGCTCCGCCAACTCACTGACCACTCGCGACATTGGCGTGAGAACTTCTACGTTTATCCGGTGATTTCGCGACGCAGCGGCGGACTGAGCATCGGCGTCAACCTCAACCCGGACACGGCCTGCAACTTCGATTGCATCTATTGCCAAGTCGATCGCACGATCACGCCGCGAATCCGCGACGTCGATATCGACATTCTTCGCGACGAGCTCGACAACATGCTTGAGTTGGCACGGACGCGCGACCTGTTCAAGGACGATGCGTTCAGAGATGTTCCACCGTCTCTTCAGATGCTTCGCGACGTCGCGTTCTCCGGCGATGGCGAGCCGACGACGTGCAAGCTGTTTACCCAAGTCGTCGATCTCACTGCTTCGTTGTTGAAGTCGAAGCAACTGACCGACGCCAAGATCGTGCTCATTACCGACGCGTGCTATCTCACCAAGCCGCACGTCGTGCCCGGTCTGGAAATCATGGACCGCAACAACGGCGAGATCTGGGCCAAGCTCGACGCCGGGACCGAGGAATACTACCGCCTCATCAATCGGCCAAACTATCCGTTGCGACATGTGATTGAGAACATCATCGCGGCGGCGCGAGTGCGGCCGATCGTAATTCAGTCACTGTTCATGCGCGTCGAAGGAGTTCCACCGAGTGAAGCTGAGATCACGGCCTACATCGATCGCCTCAACGAGATCGTCGGTGCGGGGGGCAAAATCAGCCTCGCGCAAGTGTACACCGTCGCCCGTCCGCCGGCGGAGGCAATCGTCACGCCCCTGAGCGCGGCGGAAGTTGACGCAATCGTTTCGCGGGTTACCAATGAAGCCCACCTTGCTGCCCTGCCGTTCTACGGGCCGCCGTAGACTGATTTAAGGTCGAGGCTAGGAAGTTCACGTGTGCAATTGGTTGGCACACAAGAGCAGGTGGGTGCGGAGCACCCACCCTACAAGAATCGCGCAACCAGTATGCCAACCTTTCTGCCCTTCCATTTTATGAGCCTCCGTATTTGCACTGTTGCTTGAGGCCTTACATTTCCAGTTCCAAATGGCTAATGGCTACGGGTGAAAAAAACATGCTAACTAGTGTCACGCCGTGGCACTCTTTGAATGGCGAATGTCGAATATCGAATGCCAAATTGGTCGGTGTGTGTCGGTGCCAAGTCATACCGTAATAACTTGGTGGGTGATCGTTGCGGTCTTGGACGGGCGCAATGTCTTACGGGCACCCGAATTACGATTTGAGGTTGCTGGTTGACCTAGCGGTCGTTTTGCAGGCCGGCGAAGTCGAGCAAGTCGACATCTTCGATCACTTCAGTGACGAAATCGTAGGCAGCGCAATCAGATGAATACGGTTGATTCGGAGCGGGCCCGGTGAGACAGGCGGGGAATGATGCGAAGTCAGCGAGTTCGATGATGCGATCGCAGTTGTAGTCGCCGATGCCAAACTCGTAGGCGCCGATGTCTATGCGGCCGCAAAGAATACGCGCATGGCCATCGCCGTCGAGGTACGGCGCGAGGGGGGGATCGGGATGGCCAAGATTGATTAGCGGCGAGTCGGACGAGAGGCGCAAGTTTTCGTCTCCCGTTCCAACAACTCCATCTGGGCCAGCGTCATCGACGAAAAATGGGTCAAGACCAACATTTCCCACACCGCCCATAGCGCCGGACCATCCCTCGATCGAATTGTATTTGAGCGTTAATGGCACGCCGCTGCTGGCGAACACTTGCTGTCGTTCCAGTGAAAATGTCTCGTTTCCTACGTTGCCCCACAAAATATTGTTTTCAAGGTGCGCTATGGTACCAGTCCAAACCGCTGTGCCTCCATCGTAGTTGGCGAAGAAAGTGTTGTTGAAGAGAAATCCGTTTCCCTCGCATTGGACAGCACTTCCCATGGCATCGGCGCTGTTGCCAATGAAAACGCAATTGATCACTGCACTGCATGGGCCGTTAAGCCCACCACCACCATAGTGCGCGTGGTTTCCAACGAAAGTACAATTGATGACTTGGCTTTGACCGCTGTTGCTCAACGCCCCACTCGGTGAATTGCCAATGAACGTACATCCTGAAACAAGCGCCTCATCGGCCGAAAGACCGTGCCGATTGTCAATGAAAATGCAGTTCTCGACCTGACCTGTTCCGTCGAGCTCAAGGCCGGTACTGTTGTGAACAAAGCTAGAGTTGTAAACGCTCGGCATTCCGACGTTGTTGGAATCCCGTAACGCAACCGCAGTTCCACTACCGTTGAAGCAAATGTTCGACTCAACCCAACAATTGTCCAAAATCGCACCGCAAGGCCTGCAATATACAGCGGCACCAGCGGTTGCGGCGTTGTCTCGAAAAGTGCAATTCCTTATGGACGGCGACGAGACGACGGACAACTGAGGTCCGCCAACGACCCACAAGCCTCCGCCTCGATTGGGCCCACCGAATTGTGAAAACTCATTGCTCAAGTAATCGTTGGCCTCTCCTCCAGTGATGACAAACCCATCAAGTATCGCGGACTCGTCGACAAGGAAGGCAGTCAACAAATGTTCCGAATTGTCGCACCGCGTCGGACGACACAAATCGCAACAAAGCTGTTGCGCGATAGCATCGCAATCAATAAGGTTCCAGAAATTCGACATGCAACAATGCTCCAACGCGCCACAAACTCTCTGTTCGCACGACTCGTTGTCGCAACCCGAACCCGGGTGTTCACTGCAACAGTTGCTGTCGCTAATAAAGCTGAGGTCGTCGTTCTCCAAAAGATCGCCCTGTAGGATGGTTTGGTTGGCTTGCCAATCTCGTTGCTCTCGACTTTCCTCAGTTCCGGCAAAGCCGCCATAGAGCGCCACGTTGTTCATCATCGTGTAAGACAGTGATCGATCTAATGTCCCGCGATCTGGTTTGTACGTTCCAGCCGCCACCCAGATCTCGCAGGGCACATCGATGCATTCGATGGCCGCTTCATCTAGCGCGTCGTGAAGATCGAGGAAAGCGTCAGTCCACGAAGTACCGTCGTTCGTGCCGGCGGCGGATTGGTTGACGTAAATGATGCGGTCCGCGCGGGCATAGGCCGAAATCAAAAAAGGAACAAGAGCAAAGCAGAGGTGGAGTGGCTGGAATCTCGGTTTTGGTTTCATGCCGCAACTTGCTCCCGATGATGGAAGGATGACCGTCTGTAAACATTAACACCGGTGGCGAAGAAGTGGCGGGACGTTTGTTGATTATTTCAAGGAATAGGTGATGTGAGAAATGAAAGCTCTCACGCGGGTGAAAGCTTCCTCTGCCCCCACCTGGGGGCGGCTGTGTTCTAGGGGAGAAATTATCCACGGGTTCCGTTCGCCTACGGCGAACTCCACCTGTGGCTACAACCCTTCGCTCCGCTGGAGCGACGAAGAAGGATTGTTGTCATAGTGACTTCTTGTTCATTGGCAGCCCCGAGGGGCGCCGACGAAAACCTGACACCGAATAGTATCGTAGTGGAATAACCGGTCGCTAGCGCTCCCGGCTCTGATGGGGCGCTAGTTCGATCAACCGGTCGCTTAGGACTTCTACTGCAGTGATCTGTTCGATTTGAAGTTTCGGGGGAAATCTCAACACGCCACAGCCAAGCTGCGGCTTGACCGTGCCACCCCGGCCTGCAAACTCGAACGGAGTGAAATACAATTGCACCATTGCGGCGATTTTGTAGGTGCGAGGGTCGCGGTTGCTCTTATTTTCGCCCCTCGATCTATGCCACATGGCGGCGCTTCGCTTGGCCATGCCACGCAACCGCACAATGATGTAAGGCACAACTTACGTGCACATGAGCAGTGGGACACAGCCATATACCAGCGTTCGGCAAAGCATTATCTCGGTCCGTGGCGATCCCGTATTGATTGGTCCGCATGGCGGACCCTACTTTTGGCTGACCCAACTCTTTGTCGATTCTGTTATCATTGACCCCATCGATGAACGACGTGATGAAATCAACCGGTGCGGCGAACGCCAAAGGCTCGAAGGCTGCGAGTGCTTCGCGGGTTAAGAATCCGCTGCGCGAGTTGATTGCGCTCGGGCGGATGCCAGTCATTTTGGAGTTGCATCTCACCGAGTCGGATCAGGCGGCTTATCTGAGCTCGCGGCAGCGGCATTTGGCGCGGAGTTTTGAACTGCCGAATCTGGTCATTCTTGGTGAGTACCTTCGCGAAGCCGATCCAGCTAACCCGGCTTTCACTTCGGAGGAACGGTCGCTGGTTCGCAAGTTGCAGACGTATGCGGATCTGATTTGCTCGGGGTCGATCGATCTGGCCGCGCTGGATGATGGCTCGCGCGGGCGGGCGACCTTGGACAATGCAATTGCGGCTGAGTTGTTGATCGGGCTGGGGGCGGAGCCGTCGCGACTGCTGATCAACATGGTCGCGCGGAATCGACAGGCAGAGCAGGTTCGCCAGCGGCTGCGACACTTCGCGGGGTTGGGTGTGCGAAACGTGCTGGTGCTGACCGGCGATCTGCCGGTGGGTGCGAGCACGGCGGCCAAGTTTCCGCTCGATTCGATTGGGATGCTCGAACTCGCGCGTGACATGCTGATCGACGGGACGCTGCCGGAGGATTTTTGGCTGGCGGCTGCGGGACATCCGAATCCCGATGCAGACCCCGACGGGTTGCGGACGCTGCACAAGGCACTAGCCGGTGCGAAGGTGATTATCACGCAGGCGATTTATTCGGTCGAGCAATTCAAGCAGTGGATGCAGTCACTGCAGCAGGTCGGCGCGCTGGACATGGTTCACGTGCTGGCTGAGATCATTCCGATCACGTCGGGGTCGCAGTTGCGAGCGATCGCGGATGTGCCGGGGATGCGCGTGCCGGTCGAGTTGATACGCGAATTGGACGAAGTCAAGGAGCGGATCGAGCGAGAAGCGGTGAGCAGTGGGCATGACGCTGCGTGGTCGAGTGCGCAAGTGAAGCGCGAGGGCGTGCGCATCACGCGGCGGTTGTTGCACGAGATTCGTCGCGTGCCCGGGGTGAGCGGGTTTTATCTCGGGTGCATCAAGAGTTTTGAGCCGCATCTGGAGCTACTGAAAGAAGCCCCCCTGCTGCCGGAGAGTAGCGAGTCTTTGCACAAGGTCATGAAGCTGTCGGGGGCGGAGCGGCAACGGGCGCTGGCTGAGTTGCCGGCGATTGAGGCGTTCGTCGCGCGCGAACGCAAGCGAGTGCATGATGATCGATCGTGGTTGCGTCGAGCGAGCAAATTGTTAGCTGCGGCTTCTTGGGCGGAGAAAGTTTTTCAACTGATCGAATGGCCGAAGGTTCCGATTTTCGGATGCAAGAAGTGTGATCGATGCGATCTGAGTCCGGACGCGCTGGTTTGTCCGCGCGGGTGTGCCAAGCAGATGTCACACGGGCCGTGTGGTGCGCCGCGATTTGTGAATGGTCGAATGCTGTGCGAGGACACGTCGCGCGAGTGTACATGGGCAGCGATACGCGGGCGGCGGGATCAGTACGGCGTGCCGATTTCGGACAGGATCGCGTCGAAGGCTGCACCCTCGGCAGGCTTTTACGAAGGGAAAACATACAGTTCGTTCCTTCCCGTATTGAACGGCGAAAAAAGCGGGCCGAATTGGAATCTGGCGTGGCGCGCGCCAATCTCGGAAGTATCTCGAGCGCTGCGGTTGAATCACTCATTTGCGGCGAGCGGATCCCCGCGCGAGTTGATCACGCTTGCGGAGGCACAGCGAGAACGATTGACGCGGATCATCCGCGAGCGGCCACATGCCGAGACGGAAGAACTGCTGCTCACTTTGCTCTTGCTGATTGGAACGCCGACTGCGATTCACCTGGTGGAGTCGAAGTTGGCGGAGCTTGGTCTACCAGCTGAGGGAGCGATCGCCGATCTGTCGATGCGCGAGCGGATGCAATTGGCGCAGGGGATTCCGGTCGCGCGCAAGAAGATCGCGAACGCAGCCGCTGGTGCAGAACGTAACCCGCTGGCGCATTGCGACGAATTGCTGCGGGTGATTCCGGACAATCGCCAGCTGCGGCAGTCGGTGCGACGCGAGTTGGCCAACGGGCTCATTCAGCACATCGCGGCTATGGGTGTCGAGGTCCATTACACAACGCCGATGCTGGACGGGAAGAACATCGACAACTTTCTCAACGCGCTGACAATTCTCAAGGATGAACTGCAAATGGCGCGGCCGCAGTGGCCGACGGAATACGAGCATCTTTCTGCACGGTTTCAGCACATTCATTACAAGCTGCATTATCACGCACCGGTGTCGGTGAATTATCTCACGTCGGCTGACGGCAAGACGCACGGGGCTGAGATTCAGGTGAATCTGCGGGCGTTTTCCGGCGTGGCACGATTTCGTCTGCTGCTGCGCGATGCGATAGAGAAGCTCAGTCGCGGACTGCCGGAATCGCAGGGAGAACTGGTGCTGGAAGGATACACCCGACTTTCGACGAGCCAATGCTGGAAGTTTAATACCGAGTTCTGGAAGCGGCTGCGAGAGTTCGAACAGGCGACCGGAGTGAACTATGACGCGTCGATCGGCGGGTCGACGGATCACAATCTCGCCTATGCGCGGTCGGTCGCGCGGGCGTATTACGATCGCATTCATGTAAACGGCCTTGAGCATGAGAAGGTGTATGCACTCGAGATCGGTGTGGCTGCGACGCATCGCGCGCGGGCGTTTCTTGGCGAATATCGTCGATTGTGTGAATTGCACGGAAACGAGGACTACAAGAACACGCACTATCTGTTGGCGGATTTCTCTGAAGCCATTCTGGAACGAAGCGCGGCGGAGTTGGGCAAGGAGCATCCGTGGCTGGAGACTGTGTTGATCGATGCGGGTGATCCGGTCTCGGCGTTGAACAAGTACAAGGGTCGCGTCGTCCACGCGCACTTGTGCAACGTGTACGACAATCTTCCGGCGGATCAGGTGGTCTGGCTCGATGATCATTGGCATGTGGTTGAGGGGCGGCTGTACATCCAACGCCATGAGTTGGAAGCGATTGTTAAGAAGCACGGGCTGCCTGAGGCTGATGTGGGCGATATCGAGCGACGGCTTTTTGGATTGTCAGATCGTGGCGATACAGGCGTCGCGGAACTTCTCGACTGGTTACGTGAGCGATTCACCCAAATCGGCAAGAGCAGCACAAGTTATGTGCCCTGCTGGATGGAGTTGGTCGCGGCCATGCTCTTCGATGAGCGGTACGTGCAAGCGTCGACGCTCTCGGACTTGTTTCCTTCAACTAGCGTCCCGGTGGATGGATTTGATAGCTGGCTGAAAGCGCACCTGCCTCCGTCAGGACAATTCCGCATGCACATTAACGGTGCAGCCATAGCCGGTTTCACTCAGCTTGCTTCGATTCTGCATCAGCACGGCGTTCTGGAAATCATCGACCTGTTTGTCCAGCGCTGGGACGAATACCGTCAGACGTTCAAGGGGCCCGCGAAATACGACGGCAGCACGGTGAACTGGCTGAATGGTCCGCTCTTTAGATACATCGGCGAACGGGCTGGGTATCAAGTGCGTTTTCAACCGTTCCGTCCGTTCGATCCGAAGTCGCCTTCCGTCGTGCTGCTCGCACAGCCAAAAGCGCTGGTCCGACCTGAGTAGCTTCTCGTTCGCTGTGGAACCCACTTCAACCCGACGAACCTCCATCCAAGCTGTCGCGTTCGTTGGTTTTCCGCCGATGATTGGACAACGTTGAAACGGTTTGGCGTAAGTTGCTGCTGTAATGTCGTTTGTTTTTCCGGCGAGCGGGGTTCGGTTATAGTTAATGTCGCGTGGATTAGACTTCCGACGGCGGGATTGCTGCGTCCATGAGTGTGAATCGGTGCCTTTCGCCTTCTGATTTTGAGATGCTTGAGCGCGGCGTGCTCGATCAAGCCGCAGCCTCTCGCCTTCGCGCGCACCTCGACGATTGCAAAGACTGCTCACGCGTTTATCAGAGTCGCGGTGATGTGACCATCGCACCATTATCGCGAGCCCCGTCGAGGGCGGATGTCACGGTCGAGCGATCAGCTTCCACATCGCCCGATGCCAGCACTGCACCGAAATCGAGAGCAGCCAAGCACCTGCCTCATATCGATGGCTACCGAATCCTCGGCGTGCTCGGTCAGGGTGGTATGGGCATCGTGTATCGCGCTGTGCAGACCAAACTGAATCGAACGGTGGCGCTGAAGGTGCTGCCGGCGATGATCGGCGCGGCCAATCCGTCGGCTGTGGCGCGTTTCCGGCGAGAAGCCACTGCGGCTGCTCGCCTGCACCATACGAACATCATTCCGATTTACGACTTCGGCGAATCGCGTGATGCGTACTACTACGCGATGGAGCTAATCCAAGGTCAGCCGCTCAGCGCCGTAATCGGCCAACTTTCGGGCGTGAATGCGTCTTCAGCGTCGCCAGCGCGACTTGCCTCGATGCTGCAAACCGTCACGTCGCAGGTGCAGGGCGAAGGCGCGATGCTCGAACCGGGAAGCCCGGACGAATCCATCGCGACGTCGAGCGCCGGCATCAACGCTTCATCGACTGGTCGTGGACGGCCCTACTTCTCCCAAGTCGCGAAATGGGTAGCCGATGCCGCCGACGCACTGCACTATGCTCACGGCCAAGGCATCATCCACCGCGACATCAAGCCTGCTAACATCATTCTGTCGATCGACGGACGAATCATGATCGCCGACTTCGGGCTTGCCAAAAGCACCGAAGAAGAATCCGTCACGATGACCGGGTCACTGCTTGGCACTCTGCGCTACATCAGCCCCGAGCAGGCGATGGCTCGCCGCGTTCGCGTGGACCATCGAACCGATATCTACTCGCTCGGCGCGACGATGTACGAGCTGCTGACATTCCAGCCGGCGTATCCGGGCATGGACGACAAGGAAATCCTTGGTGCGATCATTTCGCGCGACCCGACCTCGACTCGAAAGATACTTCCGGTTGTTCCCAACGAGCTTGACACCATCTGCATGAAGATGATGGAGAAGTCGCCGGACAAACGCTACGCAACGGCGAGAGCGTGCGCGGAAGATTTGCGACGCTACCTCAACGACATGCCGATCGTGGCGCGACGACCGAGCTCGTTCGATCGCACGATGAAGTTCGTCAGGCGACATAAGGCGCCGGTGATCGCCGTAACGGCGCTTGTCCTGCTTTCGGTGACCGGCGCTATTGCTGTAACCGCGCAGAGCAGGAGCTATGTTTCCAAAGTAACCAGCATCGTGGAAGCCGCGCTGGCCGATCATGCGCGTGGCGAATGGGATGTCTCTGGACAGAAATTCGAAGAGGCGCTTGCTCTGGACCCTAAGAATATCCGGGCGCTATGCGGACTCGCCATCATCCGAAAGGAACAATACAACTCCAAGCCTGAAAAAGATGTAAAGCTGCTGGAAGAGGCTATGGGGCTTTGTAACCGAGGCATAGCCATTGACGAGAACTACCCCAATCTTTGGAATACGAAAGGCGTTATTGCAAAGATTCAGCAAAAGTATGCTGATGCAGCTCAGTACTACAGTAAGTGTACTGAACTGGAGCCGGCCGTACTTGATGGGTGGAGCAACCTTGGCGTAGTTCAGGCGTTGAACAACGATTTTCAATCCGCCGAACAATCGCTGATCAAGGGTATTTCCGTCATAGCACCCAACGATGTGAAAAAGTACAAGATTTGGCGCAACCTTGCATCGTTGCAGTTGTTCCTGGGAAAGGACGAGGCGCTGACAAATGTGGAACTCGCAGTCAACCGCGATTCGAATGATATTTGGGCAACGCTACTGCGTGCAAGAATTCACCTGGAGCTTGCCAAGCACATCGATCCGAAGAGCGCACTGGACGACGTTCGCGTAGCTGACCACCTTGCACAGCAAAAGCAGCCGTTGGTTAAGCGCATCAGGGCGCTGGCGCACCTGCGCTCGGAACAGCTCGACGACGCGCTGGAATGCGCTCAAAAGGCCATTGACTTAAAGGATACATCACCGGCCAACTCTCTGATTGTCGCAATCGTCTCAGCCAAGAAAGGTGACATGACAAGTGCGCGTCATGCCTACGACAGGGCGCTCGAGAGTTGGCCGAGCAAACTTAAAGAACCGCACAGTCATGTCGTTACTGCGGATGCAGCCGTGTTGTGGTTCGAGACATCCGACGAACTCTTCAAGCTTCGTGATGAGGCGGCTGCACTTCTTAACATTAACCCAACCAATCCTTAGGCACGTGATCCATCGAACTCACCAAGAGTAGAAGTACGTTCAAACAGGGTGGAAATTCCTCGAAACACTGTCCCCTCGACCAGTTTCGATGAACCCGCTGCATCCGTCGCTTGTTGTGCTGTGCTTTTGCATTTACGTATTCACTTGAGGTATAGTTGCCATGACCGGAGGGATTCAAAAACAGCGTCAAAGTGATTGGTCCACCGCGTCACGAATTCAAGGGGAGTGCCTTACCGCGCTTCCGGTACGTTTCCCTCTGTTGAGGACAACGGATCGCCAATAGTACGCAGCGATTGTGAGGAGTGCCAAGCCATGCCACACGGAATCAGAAATAACGGCAGAACTTTCTTGCGAGATCGGTCACGATCGAAAGGAATTAGTTTCCCCATGACAGCAGCCATTGCTCTTGCACAACTTGCGTGCGTCACTGCTCTCGCACAGGTTTCGCAACACGGCGACATCGGGGTTTCGCCATTGCCGAAGCCGACGACGCTGGGAGGCGCTGAGATTATTTACGTTGACATCAATGCGAACGGCCTTGAGAACGGCACGAGCTGGAATGACGCCTTCAAAGATCTGACCGACGGAATAGCGGCGGCTGACACCGGCGACGAACTCTGGGTCGCCATGGGCACATATAGACCGACCAATGCCGGAGGGTCTCGTACAATTTCTTTTTCACTCGTCAATGACGTAGCTATCTATGGCGGGTTTGCCGGCTCGGAGACCATGCGCGACCAGCGAATCCCTTCCATTTATCTTACGACACTCAGCGGTGACCTAGATGGTGACGACGGTCCCGGACCGTTCGAGAACAACACGGAAAACAGTTTTCACGTTGTAAACGCGGATGGCGTGAGTGCTACTGCGATCCTCGACGGCTTCACGATCACCGGTGGAAATGCTAATGGTGTCTCGCCCAACCAGCAGGGTGCTGGTATCACCATGACCAACGGACAACCCACGATCACAGATTGTTACATCGGGCAGAATACATCAACAGGGCGCGGGGCAGGCGTTTTCATACTCAATAATTCCGGAACTCATTCACCGACTTTTCGTTCGTGCGTGATAACGGGAAACGTCGGTGGTGCCACGTCGGGGCATGGCGGTGGAGGCATATGGTCCGGTTCAGCGTTAGGCACTCTGACCACAAGCCTCATTCGATGTTCTGTAACATTGAACAGCGCCACCGGTCACGGAGGCGGAATTGTCGTCTCACGCCCTATTGGCGGTGCCGGCACCAGTCATTTCAATCTGGTGAATTCTTACGTTTATGGAAATACAACAGATGCTGACGGCGGCGCGATCTATATCGATGTGCCCAGCAGCAACGTCATCACGATGACGAACTGCGAGCTTGATTCCAACACCGCCCTCAATGCCGGTGGAGATGGCGGCGGCATCTATCACGTAAGCGGCGACTTGACGGTGACAAATGCCACAATCACAAGGTGCGAAGCCAATTCCAATGGCGGCGGAATCAACACCAGCGCGGGAAATTTCCTGGTCGCGACGAACTCAATCCTATGGGGAAATGAAGACAGCGGTCCCGACGACGAATCTGCTCAGCTGCATATCACCGGCGGCGTACCCAACGTTTCTTACAGCATCGTTCAGGGCGGTTGGAGCGGGGCCGGCACGAACAACCTTAGCTCTAATCCGATGTTCATCGATCCGTTCAATTACGATAATCGAGTGCACGCCAATTCACCGGCTGTGGATTCTGGAAACAATGGAGCTGTTCCTACGGATGTGTTTGACGTCGACAACGACAGCAACACCAACGAGCGTATTCCTCTTGGCCTCGGGGGACTTGGCCGGTTTGCTGATAATCCTTATGTCGCGGACACGGGCAACGGTATCGCACCCATCGTGGATCGCGGAGCGTGGGAGGTTCGTGAGCTAGTCTATCTCTATGTCGACGAAGATGGATTGCCTGGGATAGGGGATTGGGCGGCTGCCTATTCCAACCTTCAGGACGCACTAATCGAATCTCAGGCCAGTGCCGAAACTCAAATCTGGGTCGCCGGGGGAACGTATTACCCCGACCTTGGCGCGGGAATCACACCAGGTGATCGCTCGGCCACGTTCCAGTTGCGCAACCATGTAGAAATCTACGGCGGATTCGCCGGTAACGAAACGGATTTGAGTCAGCGCGATGTCTTTGCGAACGGCGTCATCCTCTCCGGCGATCTGAACGGCGACGATGGCCCCAATTTCGCCAACCGCAGCGACAACAGCTACAACGTAGTGACAGCCAGTGGCACGGACAACACAGCGCGCTTGGACGGCGGCATTTACGTGGTAGGCGGCAATGCCGATGGCAACGGTCCAACCGCGAATGAACAGCGCGGTGGCGGTTGTTACAACGACGGCGGCGACGCTTACTTTTTCCGCGTGAACTTTCAGGATAATCAGGCACAAACATTGGGCGGGAACGTCTTCCAAGCCAACGATGCTGACGTGACTTACGAATTCTGCCAATTTAAGTCTGGCGCGGCAGACCTAGGTGGAGGATTGGCCATCGATGGGGCGCAGGCCTCCGCGTTTCTTTATTATTCGACAATCGAGGACAACACTGCGACAACCCATGGCGGTGGATTGTATGTCAACCTCGGCTCAGCCGCTGCCGATGGCGCGCTCGTGCTCTCCAACGATGCTTTATTCGGTGATGGTGGCGGATTGTATTTTATCGGTACTCCACCGACAACGTGGAGCAATTGCGACATCGATGGGAACTACGCGAACTTCGACGGTGGCGGTGTTCGCTTGGCGAGCGGGAGCGACATCACATTCGACACGTGCGGGTTCGATGCCAATAATGCGGAAGTTGGCGGAGCCGTGTCCTCCATCGGCAGTGATCCCACCTTCACGTTTTGCACGTTCGACAGCAACACCGCTCGATTCGGCGGCGCGATCGATTGGAATCAGCTTGGTCTGATCACAATACAAGACAGTATTTTCGCCAATAACGTCGCCAGTAGCTTTGTAAGCGCCGCGGCCGGAGCGATTCGAGGTGATGGTGACGGCGTGATTGACAATTGCGATTTCGTCCAGAATTCGACAAATGGTCATGGGGGTGCGATTCAATTCAAAGGCAGTGGGCTGGAATTACGCATTTCCAACAGCCTTTTCGAGGGAAATTCGGCTACCGGCTCTGCTGGCGGTGGCGCGATTGCAGTAGGTTCCACGTCAAGCGTGTTGGTCGCAACATCGACATTCACCAGTAATCAGGCGTCTGGATTGACCGGCGGCGGCGCCATCGCCAATGCAACGGGATGCACGCTGCAACTGATGAACTCGCGGTTCGCAGGAAACATGGCATTCCGCGGTGGCGCGGTAAACAACGACGGAACACTCGACGCCGTGAACTGCGCCTTTTCGGGCAATCTGGCCACCAACCTTCGGGGCGGTGCCGTTGAACAGGGCAGTGGTGATTCAGATATTGTGAATTGCACCGTCGTGGGCAATTCCGCAACCCTTGCTGTGGGCGGCGGATTGTCCACCAATGGTGGAGTGTTCAACATCCGAAACTCAGTTCTCTGGAATAATGAAGATAATTCAGGGCAGACAGAGCAAGCTCAGTTCTTTGCCGGCGGCGGAACGGTTGATGTTGACTATTCGCTTATTCAGCAGCTTTCGACCTGGACCACACCCATGGTGTACGTTGGTAATATTGGTAGCGACCCCCAGTTTGTCGATGCGGATGGTCTCGACAATCTCCCGGGAACTGTCGACGACGATTTTCGAATCAAGCCCGCTTCGCCAGCCATCGATGCGGGCAGCGTGCCGTCCGTTCCAATGGATAGCGCAGATATTGATGAGGATTCGAATACGACTGAGAGCGTGCCTTGGGGCCTGGACGGCGCCGCACGCTTTTATAACGATCCCGACACCGACAACACTGGCGAACCTGACAAAGACTACCCTATGGTCGATATCGGCGCGTTCGAGTTCTTGGGCGCGGACTGCAACAGCAACAATGTCCCCGACAACTGCGATATTAACTGCGGTCCCGAAAATGGAGCTTGCGATGTGCCGGGTTGCGGCAACAGCAGCGACGCGGACATGGACGGCGTACCAGACGAGTGCGGCATATTCTCCGGTGATTGCCCGATGATGAGCGACAACTGGAGCTGTTTCGACAACTGGAGCCTGCCCGGTGACGTTTATCCGGATAACACGGGAGGGGATTCATACGACGTTATCCTCGATAATGTCGACGACGTATTCCTCGACGTCGACGTCATCATCGATTCGCTGCTCATCACGGACGAAGCCAAGCTGAGAATGACTCAATCCGGCCCAGATGGCGACCTGACCATCGCGACAGACCTAGGCTTGAGGCTCATTGGAACAGGGCCCATGTCCACGCAATTGCTCACCGCGGGCAACCGCATGATCAACCTAACCTGTGGGCCGGTGACGGTGTTGAATGCGTTCTATGGTCCGAGTCCGACCGCTCCACCCGGTAGTGTCAATTCGATACTTAACTGCGAAACGTTGCGAATTACGCAACCTTCCGGTGAGGTGCAAATCGAAGATTCGATGAGCATCAATGCCAGTGTCGATTTGATCGTCGACGGACGCGGGGCTACGCCATGCACCAGCGACGGCGGTAAGACCACGCCCATCAAGCGCGTGTTCGACAACGGCTCGGTGAATATCGGCGGTAATTTCACGCTGGATGGCAACACCAATTTCAACAACGCCTCGGCTGTTAACATGAATGTGGGTGGCAACTTCTTCAACACTGGCAACACGGCTGACTGCTTCGATTGCTCGCAGGGCGGTATCAGTTTGATCGGGACCGGCACGCAGACGTTTGAAGTCAGCGGCGAAGACCTCGGCGCAAGCATGAATGGTTTCGTTCACCCAGTGGGCCACACCAATTTCTCATGGGAGGACATCGAGATCACCGGCGGCGCTTCGCATGTCGTTCGATTCTTAAGTGAAAGATATAACGGTTTCGGCGGGGATCCGTGTACGGAAGCTTTGTATGTTCGCAACCTCACGTTGCAGGCCGGCGCAACAATCACGATCGACGAAGTGAAGGTGTATTACCTGAACCTGGTGAATAACGGAGCGACCATCAATCTCGTCGGCTGCGGACAACTGCTGCCGGTGCAAGTTGCCTGCACGATGCATCAGCAGTGCGACGACTCGGCCGCATGCACGTTCGACGATTGCCACATGGGTTTCTGCCGCTTCACCGAGGTGGAATACGGCAACGTGAACGGAATGGGTCCGACGAATCCGAACCTTGATGACATCCTGTGCGTGCTGGCTGGGTTCGCCAACATGAACAATTGCACCAACGGCGATATCCGCGGCACAGCAGGAACACCTTGCGTGCCTAACAACATCATCAGCCTCGACGATATTCTGGCAGTGCTGGGCGCATTCGGCGGTGCAGACCTTTGTGGCTGCGTGCCCTGATGCATTAGCCTCATCGAAATTCAACTTGAAGCAAAGATCAGGCACCTAGCCGGGTGCCTGATCTTTTTGTCTGGTTTCGGACTGCACATTCCGGACAACGATTTTACTTTGACTTTGAGCACATCTAGAATTCTTCAGTGAATTTGCGGGAGTTGGGGGTGAACCGCATCACGTCCGCATGCAAATTCCCGCCATTATTTGCCGTGGGGAAACATGATTATTCGGCGCTAGCCTCATTACGTTGATGGAGCGTTGGAACTATCAGACTTGAGCTACGCACCTTTGCTCTATAGGCTGGAATGGAGCCAAACTACGTAGCTTCGGTGAATCGGGGTTACGCGGACCTTGTAAGCTGGGAGGTATACGACTAGTATTTTGAGCTTGGACGGCGTCTCGCGCGCAGATGAGGGGGAGGTAGGCCGGGTAGAATTTCCCATCTGCTGCTCGCTCCGTTAAGTTGCGTAAATTTAACCGCAAGGGTCTCTGCCTTGATACGTCTTGGGAGAAGTCCATTGCATCGTGCGCGGGCATTTTTGTCCGCTTCGAGGCGTCGATCTTCGATTAGACGGGATTTTGACCCGCCGACCGTCGGCGGGTGGTGTTGATATATAGGGCGAATTAGCGCCCGGTGTCCCCTACCGGGTGTGATTCGAGGGACTAACTCAAGCAATCTCAGTGGTTTTGGGAGGAGAGGTGTACAACCATGCGTATTAGGTACCTCACATGTTTCGGATTGGTCGCGCTTTGCTGCGCGGCGGTCACGGCGATGGCGGCAACGCCCAAAAGAACGCCAAGTGCTTTGGTTTCGAAAGGTGGCCATGAACAATCGGTCATGTCCAGTGCGCGCCCTGTAGTAAAACTGGGCAATGTGTCACCGGACCAGTTGATTCGGCTGCCAGCCAACACGCCGATTCGCCGACACGTCGTTGGCCAGGGTGCTGTTCAAGGGAACACCGCCGGTGACATGCCGACCGGTGAACTTGTTTACAGCAACACCATGGGTGAATTCCTCTTTCCGCCTGGTGCGGGTGTACGTATCGCAGACGACATTCGTACGGCTTGCGCCGGTTCGGACATGACCTGGCTTGAAATCACTGTTGCGGGTGGCGGCGATGGCACCGGTCCTGGCTTCAGCGTTGAGTTTGAACTCTTTGATGAATGTCCAAGCGATGGCGGCGTTGCCATTCCGGGTACGTTTAACCAAGCCGACTTGACGGACGACGGCGCATGGATCGTCGCCCTAGACTTGGAAGACGCGCCGTTGCACGTTTCGGGCGGATTCTGGTTGGCCGTTACGGTGTCAACGAACACCGCCGGCTGGGTCGTCGGTCAACCGGCGGAAATCGGAACATCGGACGATATTTTCGATGGGCCGTTCCCTTGTACGACATTCTTTGGCGGCTTCCCTCCCAACCCACACGCCAGTTTCTTTGCGAACGTTTATGCGCAGAACTGCCTCCAGGTTTACCTTGCTTATGAGGCCAATGCGTTTTCGGGTTTCTTCATCGGCCTCACTTTGGCTGAGCGATTCGCGGATGACATTCTCCCGATCAGCGCCCCCATGAATTGCGAAGTGGCTCAGTATGACTCGAGCCTCGCTGGTCTCGATGGTGCATACACAATGTTGACCGAAATTTTCTCGGACGACGACGTAAACCTTCGTCCGCTGGCACCAGTGCCCGGCACACAGGGTACGTTCGCGGGTATCGGAAATGGATTCCTCGAAACATCGTCCAATGAACTTTCGGTTCCGGCCATGGTGCCGACACCGCTTTTGTGGATTACTTACGATGTGGAAGGCGCGTCCGCCGGTCCGATCCTGAATGCGGACTTCCCTGAGATCGGATTGAGCGAGGACTGCTTCTCGATATTTGATAACCCTGATCCCGGTCAGTTCAGCCAGTGTGTATGGTGGTTTGGCGGTTGCCCCGGCTCCATCACCGACCCGGTTCCGTGTGGTACCTTCCAGAACAAAGTGTTCTGTGTTGGTACAGAACCGGCAGGTGCTTGCTGCGTGACTTCCATCGCGGGCTCGGGTTGCACGGACAATGTTCCGACCACGCAATGCGACGGTCGATTCATGCCGAACACAAGCTGTGCCCCGGATCCGTTTGATCCTCCTTGCGGCACGGCTTCGTGTTGCATGTTGGACGGTACGTGCGAAGACCTGACGCAATCGGCTTGCGATACTGCCAACGGACAATGGCAACCCGGTCAGTTCTGCGGCGTTGGTGATCAAACATGTCCGAACCCGGCTTGCATTGCGGCTAATCAGCCTTGCGATGAGATCAACTTCGACGCAGGCGGTTGCAATGATCCGATTTGCTGCACCGTGGTGTGCAATATCGACGACTTCTGCTGTGCCGTTGCGTGGGACGACACATGCGTCGGCCTGGCTGGTGACTTCTGTTCGTTGCCGCCGCCCGATGAATGCGTGATTGCCGAGACGATCACCTGCGGCAGCAACCTGATCGTGGACAATACACTGGCCACCGATGTCGGATCGGACCCAGGATTCAGCTGCCACAACGACATGATGATGGGCAATGGCGTCGGTTCTGTGTGGGCGAAGTTTGAAGCAACGGAAACATCGGCACGCTTGAGCACTTGCAACAGCGAGGGTGCAGCGGACGATTCGCTGCTCGCGGTTTACACCGGGACATGCGCCGGATTGACCGAAATCGGCTGCAGCGACGACGTAGAGGGTTGCGGACCGATCAACTTTGGTTCCGACGTGTGCGTCAGCGGTTTGATTCCTGGCCAGACGTATTTCGTGCAATTGGCTGCGTGGACGAATGCAGATCGCGGTCGTTACAACATCGAGCTTCAGTGCCCGGCGCCCGAAACATGCGGTCCGCCGGAGCCACCGGTGAACGATAATTGTGCGAACGCCATTCCGATCAACGATGGCACGTACAACTTCACCACGATCGCTTCGACAACGGACGGCCCGGCCCTGCCGGCAAGCTGCAACGAAGGGTTCGGCATCGAGATCGGTCGCGACATTTGGTACAACTACACTGCACCGGGCATCGGTACTGTCACGGTTGACCTGTGCTCCGACAATCCTGAAGCGCCGGCCTACGACTCGCGAATCGCAATTTATAACACGTGTGCCTGTCCGGCGGTCACCGGCAACACACATGATTGCAACGACGACGGCTGCGGTGATCCGCTCGTCATCGGCGGCGAGTCGCATGCGGAATTCGCCGTGAACTCGGGCACTTGCTATAAGATTCGAATCGCCGGCTTCGGCCTGAACACGGTGGGAACCAGCTCGTTCACGGTGTCATTCAGTGGCACCGGCGCAAGCTGCCCGGCTGGGGCGGTCACCTTCACCAATCCGGCACCGGGCACAGTCGATGCCCGCCAGCCGAATCCGGTAAATAGCCCGACGCCTGCTCAGGGTATTTCTACCCTGACGGTCACGGCCCCGGTGGGTGCGGACGACGGTTGCTGGAGAATGTGCGAGACGGCGAGCCTCGGCGGACCGAACTCGATCACCAGCGTCACCGACAACGGTGCAGGAACCTATACGATTTCGTTGGCGCGACCGATTACGCGCGGCGCAGTCACACGGGTTTCTTACACGCCTGATGCGGGTGCGGCAACGACAGCAACGCTTGTCTCGCACCCGGCGAACGTAAACGGTGACAGCACGGCAGCACCGACAGACATCCTGCGAATCATTGACTGCCTCAACAACGTAACGCCGGCACTCAATTGCCCGTGGGGTATCTACAGTCAGGACATCGATCAAAGCGGTGTGTTCGGCCCGTCCGACATTCTGCGAACGATCGACCTTCTGAACGGTGCTGACGTCTTTGACGTCTGGAACAACACGACGCTGCCTTCGGCAACGTGCACGCCGTGATGATCCTTCGCCGGTAGGGCGCACCTGATTTAGTTTTTGGCAAGCCCCCGCGGTCGAAGGATCGCGGGGGCTTTTTCTTCGGCGCGAGTGAAACCTATGGGACCAGCGAACCGTCTATTTTGTGCATGCGAAACGAGTCCAAATCTGGAGAAATTCGGCTTGCGGTGAACTTGGAGAGACTTTGCGACGTATCACGAGAATCAGGGCTCGCACGCTTGAATCGTGTAATCTTGCACGGAACCGACCTCAATGATGCGGTAACGCATGGAGCCGACACCGACAATTGGTTATTCTTAGGGAAGTGTAATAACTAGCTGACAATTAAGGAGCGGACGCAATGAAGCTTACTCGGCACTCAATTATTCTCACGACAGTTTTCTCCGTATTCGCCGTGTACTGTAACGGCGAGCAATGGAATGGCGCCAACGATAAGGTAGACCTTTCTGCAAGTCTCTTGCCCATGCCCAAGCAGGAATCAATACCTCGCGATCAACTCTATCGAATCCCCGACAAGCAGCCGGTACAACGATATGTCATCGGTCAGGGAGTTGTCGACGGCAGCGTCGCTGGCGAAACCGGGGTTGAAATCTTTCACAACAACGTGGCTGCTAGTGGGTTTGCCTGGCCGCCGGGAGCAGGCGTGCAAATGGCTGACGACATGGTCCTTGGCTGTTTCAGCTCGACAAACCTCACCTTGTTGGAAATCACGGTGACAGGCGGTGGCACTGGATCGGGCCCGGGATTCGCGGTCACGTTCCAGATGTTCGATGGCTGTCCAAGTGATCCGACGGATCCGGGTCAGCCAATCCCCGGAACCATACACACCGCGAACCTGCCGAACGACGGCATTTTCTCAGTTGCTCTCGATCGTTCGAGCAATCCGCTGGCCATTCCTTCTCGATTCTGGCTCGCAGCTACGTTCAGCACCAACAACGCAGGATGGCTGCTGGGCGAAGACCCGCAACTGGGTAATTCAGACGGAAGCACATTCGATGGACCAGCGGGGTGCATCAGTTCGTTCGGTGGTTGCGGAATCGCGTGCGCCAATTTTGCAGCGCGCCTGCTTGGCGACATGTGCGAACTCAACAGTCACGTGTCTTATCGAGCGGTCGACTCCGCCAATATTTTCTTCAGCCTAAATAACACTCCCAATCGTCTACTTGCCGATGACGTACTTCCAATCGAGGCCCCCGGTACTTGTAGCGTGACTCGTTATAGTCCTGCAACTACGGGAGTCTTTGGGGCCTACGGAATGCAGTTTGAGATTTTCTCAAATACTGACGACAACAGACCCCTGGCGCCTGTTCTTGGAACCGCCTGCACACGAATAGGATTGGGAAACGGGGCCCCCTTTATCGCCGATTGCGAAGTCCTTCCTTCTGCCCCGGTGCCAACTGCGAGAATGTGGATTACGTACAAGCTCGTTCCGCCAATGGTCGGTGCGGGGCCCATACTTTTAGATCAACTAGGCGACATTGGATTCGGAGCGGACTGCTTTACGATTTTTGGCGATCCCGAGGCTGACATGTGGAGCCAATGTGTCTGGTTCTTCGGCGGTTGCGAAGACGGCGATGGGGATCCCTGCGCGTCGTTTTACAACACGGTCGAATGTGCCGGTCTGGAGCCGGTCGGTGCATGTTGCGACATCCTCACCCCGGGCAGCGACAATTGCTCGAATGAAGTTTTTATCAGCGAATGTGGCGGTCAGTTCATGAACAACATGGGGTGCGACGTCGCGGTGTTTGATCCGCCGTGCGATACCGGTTCATGCTGCACTCTGGACGGCGGCTGCACAAACCTTTCAGCCGCTGCGTGCCTTCAGCAAGACGGCCTATGGCGCCCTACGCTCTCCTGCGATGAGGAAGGGTTCATGTGCCCGTTCCCGTCATGTTTCTCGGCGACTGAATCGTGTATCGAGGCGCACGACTCGACTCCGGGCTGCAACAATCTCGATTGCTGCCAGATTGTGTGCGAACTTGACTCTTTCTGCTGCGAGGCCGGGTGGGATTCGACTTGTGTTCAAAGTGCGCTCGACTTCTGCACGCTTCCTTTGCCGTCGAATGATAACTGTGCCAGTGCGACCGTCATTACCGATGGCACGCATCTGATCGATACCATTTCGGCGTCGACGGATGGTCCGGCGTTGCCAACCGGTCCGCAGCCGAATGGGTGTGACGAGGGTAACGGTGTGGCGTTAGCGAGCGATGTCTGGTTCAATTACTTCGCGCCGGGCAACGGAATCGTCACAGTCGACCTGTGCAGTGATACCGATCTCGATTCGCGCGTCGCCATTTACAATTCATGTACGTGCCCACTTGCTCAGGGCCAAACGGTGGAATGTGGCGATGATGGGTGCTCGATTTCTCAGGGTCCAACTGATTTGCAGTTCCCTGTGATCAGCGGCAATTGCTATAAAATCCGCGTCGGCGGTGCACCCGGACCCAACGCCAACGGCGTTGGCACGATGACGGTTTCGTTCTCGGGTACTGGTCCTATGTGCCCAGCCGGTGCGATCACCTTCACGAACCCGGCCAATAACGCAGTAGATGCGCGACAGCCAAATCCAGTTAATAGCCTGACCCCGCGACAAGGGATTCAATCGATCACCGTGACGGGCCCGGCTGGTGCGGAAGCGGCATGTTTCGCGATGTGCGAAACGGCAACTGTCCCCGGCGAACCCAACTCAATCACGAATGTGTCAGCCAATGGTACAACGTACACGCTGACGCTCGCTCGACCGATCACGACCAACGCCGTTACGCGAATTGCCTATACGCCAAACGGCGGTGCGCCGACGATCGGGACATTTACCGCGCACCCGGGTAACGTGAACGGCGATACGACAGCCGCCCCGACTGACATTCTGGCGATCATCGACTGCCTGAATAATGTCAATCAGGCCACTAACTGTCCGTGGGGCAACTTCAGTCGCGACGTCGATCAGAGCGGTGTGTTCAACCCCGCGGATGTGCTACGTGTCATTGACTTGCTCAACGGTGCGGACGTGTTCGATGTGTGGAACAACACGCCGCGACCGAGTGCGACATGCACGCCGTGACCACGTAGTAGTCTCTCATAGGGATCAGGTTAATAAGAATCCCCGTCGCACTCGAAAAGAGTTCGACGGGGATTTTCGTTTCCCTTATCGCGATTCAATAAGAAGGGAATACGAATGCATGTTCTCCGCTTTCAATATGCGGTGGGCAAGCTTACATTGTTTGGCTCAGAGAGTGTCCATTTTCAATGTCTGGTGCCCGATGGCCGTCGTCTGCCCGCAGTGTCAGCTAGTCGTACCCTGGAAGCGCCGAATCTTCGGCGCGCACATCTGGGCTCGCTGGTTTTGTCAGGGCTGCGGCGCGAAGCTGAAATTCAGCCTCAAGCGCAGACTGCTCATCGTTGCATTGGCCATAGCTCCGATACTTGGCATATCGTTTTTTCTGGCGTTCGCCGCAGCAACCGGAAAGCTGTCCCGACCCGGTCCAGGTACACTCGCGATCTTCGGCGTCTTCCTGATGGGTTGGATCATGACCCTTCCTGTCGTTCTGCTATTCGGCGAGAAGATTCTCATCGTCGAATACGGATTGGGTCGCTGTCGCCGATGCGGTTACGACCTCACCGGTCTGACCGCAACACGCTGCCCCGAGTGCAATGAAGAATACCAGCCTCCCATGGCACGGCCGATTTAGTCTACATTGATTGGGAAAACGATCTGCTAAACAATGTACTTTTGGCAAGGGTGCAAAATGAAGCTGATCACGGAAAAGGACCCGAAATCGAGAATCCCACAGAGCAACAGATTTCGTCCGCACTCTCCGAACTCTTCGCCGATGGTGGTTTCATTGTTCTTGAACGAGTCCCCGGTGAGTATGTGCAGGCAGCTGGAAATCAGATCGAGTACCGCGTAAACGAACGCCACTTTCGCTCGGAGACTCCCGAAGTCGATGCAATGCTTGTCGGTTCGATCATGTCGGCTTACTTGGGAGGCGACGAGAGTTGGCAGCAGATGACTACGTGGACCGATGTGACGGAGGAGGTAGACAACTACAGTCATACTCCTGTTTTCATCGCCGGCGTTCTCAAATTGTTTGCCATGCTGGCTTTGTTTGGCGGTTCCGTCTATTTGCTGAGAACCTGCGATTGGGCAGACTAACCGGTCGGTCTGAGGCGATTGTTGTTTTGCAACATCTCCAGCGCGCGCTTGGCGGCTTCCTGCTCAGCTTCTTTCTTACTCGGGCCCCACGCGCTGGGAAATCGCTGACCGCCGATGGCCACGCACACTTCAAAGCACTTGCTGTGATCCGGCCCCTGCTCGTCGAGTGCTTGATACTGCGGCGTGGCTGACAACCATCGCTGCGCATATTGCTGCAAAGCCGACTTGTAGTTCTCGTGATTGTCTGATCGCGAAGCCTTCTCAAGATGACGATCGAAAGCAGCAAGAATGAATTTCCGTGCCGGGTCGAGGCCGCCATCCAGATAGATGGCTCCAATCACCGCTTCTATGACGGCCGCTCGCAGCGATGTCGGGATCGCCGTTCGCGCATCGATGCCATTGCCGAGAATCAGCACCTCTGAAAGCTTGATGAAATCTGCAATCTCCGCGCAAACCCGACGCGAAACCACGACGGACTTTACCTTGGTCAGGTCTCCCTCCAGCCAATCGTGGAAGCGGCGATAAAGCTCCTCGCAAATCACGACACCGAGTACGGAGTCGCCAAGGAACTCCAAACGCTCGTTGCTTTGAACGCGGGAATCGGCAATCGAGGAGTGAGTCAGGGCGGTCAGGAGGAGATCAGAATTCTTGAAGGTGTAACCCAGCGCCTGCTGCGCTCGGGCGGCCAGCTCAGATTGAATCACACGGCACCGTCAGCGGCCTATGGCGAAGCACACCACGGGTGGAGCCTCTAGGGCTACCTTCGTGCCCTTCGCCAAGGGCCGTCAAGAAAAGAGGTTATGAAAAACGCCAAGCGACCTCGCTCAGCCGGAAGTCGCTATCTTATCACTACAGAAAAGTTAACATTGCCAGCCAGACGCGTCAAACAGTATTCAGTAATATCCGTGAGTTGTCGGGTTATCGGTGTTCTGTCCGTTTCTCAACCGAAGCCAAATTCACTAGCGTTCCGCCTGTCAAAGTCAGCCCGCTTCGGAGGCGGACGCCGCCTTGCCAATATGGACTGGGTCCGAAAACGGTCGGGCGTGCTTGAGGGATTGAGCAGGCGCGGATACATTGTGAGGCTCGATAGACCGACTCAAAGTGTTGCAGGTCGGGCTGTTATCGAGTTGGTCTCTAACTTCGAGTACGGTCATGCATTACGAAAAAAGGATTAGCAAAGTCAAACGAGCACGCAAGCAGGGATTCCGAGCGCGTATGCGAACGCACAACGGCCGCAAGCTGTTGAGCCGCAAACGTCGTCACGGGTTCCACCGCCTGAGTGTTTGCTAGCAACTGTTTCCCGTCGTTCTCCACCGCCCAAGACTCTGTGCCTAGCGCACGAGATCCGGCATGGCTGGGAGTGACAGGCGATGTCAGTCACGGCACAGGGGATAGAGTGGTTTCAAACCGGTTGGCAGGTGCGAGTTGTCTCGCGCCGCCGGTTCAGCGGGTTCACGACGTATGATCGTCGGGGGTTGGGCATCCCAGAAGAGTTCCTCTTCGATCGCCAGTAAAGAAAGCGTAGAGTCGTCGGCGTATGGTAGATTATAACCTCATAACAGAATTGGATTCGACAGGTCTGGAAAACGAAATCACCGAGTTGTTCGGTCCCACGGGGGACTTCGACTTCGCGGACAAGGTCGTCGACGACGAGTTCAAGCAAGGGACTATTCTCACGGGCCGCATCATCGGTCGTTCGGGCGATGACATTGTCGTCGACGTCGGCCTGAAGAGCGAAGGCCTGGTTCCCGTTAATGAATGGGATGATCCAAGCTCCATCGACCCGGGCGACGAAGTGCAGGTCTGGCTGGAGACGGTCGAATCAGACAGCGGTCATATTGTACTTTCTAAGCGCAAAGCCGATCGCATCCTCAACTGGCAGCGCATCATTTCGAGCAAGAACGAAGGCGATACGGTGCAGGGCCGCGTGATGCGGAAGATCAAGGGCGGTTTGCTGGTCGATATTGGTTATCCGGTGTTCCTGCCCGCATCGCAAGTTGATATTCGTCGGCCGGGCGATATCGGCGAGCTCATCGGCAAGGACATTCAGGCGAAGATTCTCAAGATTGATTCCGAGCGCCGCAACATCGTTATCTCACGCCGCAAGCTGATCGAGGAAGAACGCGCGACCGCGAAGGACGCGCTGATGTCCGAAATCGAAGTTGGCCAGGTCCGCAAGGGTACGGTCAAGAACATCGCGGACTTCGGTGCATTCGTGGACCTCGGCGGTATCGACGGTTTGCTGCACATCACCGACATGAGTTGGGATCGCGTTGGCCATCCATCCGAATTGCTCCGCATCGACGACAGCGTCGAAGTGAAGGTGCTCAGCGTCGATCGCGACAAAGAGAAGATCGCGCTCGGCCTCAAGCAGCTTAAGGTCAATCCGTGGGATGAAGTCGAACAGCGTTATCCGGTCAACACGCGCCTCAAGGGCGAAGTCGTCAACATCATGAACTACGGCGCGTTCGTGAAGATTGAACCGGGCGTCGAAGGTCTGGTGCACATCAGCGAAATGAGCTGGACGCGACGCATCAACCACCCGTCGGAAATCCTGGCCGTCGGCGACATGATCGATGTCATCGTGCTCGAAATTAATAAGGGCAAGCAGGAGATCTCGCTCGGCATCAAGCAGACGCAGGAAAACCCGTGGACGCACGTGGCGGAGAAGTATCCGCAGAATACACGCATCACCGGTCGCGTTCGCAACCTCACCAATTATGGGGCGTTTGTCGAAATCGAAGAAGGCATCGACGGGTTGCTGCACATTTCGGACATGAGCTGGACAAAGAAGATCAATCACCCGTCCGAAATTCTCAAGAAGGGCGACCAGATCGACTGCGTCGTACTCACTGTCGAAGAAGACAAGCAACGCGTCGCGCTTGGCCTCAAGCAGCTTCGCGAAGATCCGTGGGCCCGCGCTGTGCCCGAAAACTACATTCCGGGCCAGATCGTCGAAGGCACGGTTACCAAAATCACGAACTTCGGTGTGTTTGTTGAACTCGAGGAAGACCTCGAGGGTCTACTGCACGTCAGCGAATTAGCCGATCATAAGGTTGAGGACCCGCACGCCGAAGTGAAGATCGGCGACAAGGTTCTCGTAAAGATCCTCCGCGTAGACCCGGTCGAACGAAAGATCGGACTCTCCAAGAAGCGGGCGGAGTGGTCGGCTGAACAAGACGCCGATCCGGGTGCCTCCAAGTCGCCCAAGGCCCGCCGTGGTGGTCTGCATGGACCGGGCGAAGAAACGACAGCCCAGATTAAGCCGCCTCCTTTTGTTCCGCCGGTTCCGCTGGAATCACCGCGAGCATCAGGTGACGACGAATAATTAAGCCGGGTTTCTTGTAGCCGGTTGATTGTGCGGAGACGGTTCGTGATGAACCGTCTCTGTCGTTCCGATGGGCCTCGTTGGGGTAACCTACGCTACATCGAACGGAGATACAGCCATCGCTCTTGATACCGGTCTACAAGTTTACCTGCGGCAGATCAACGAAGCCCCCCTTCTAAACGCTGCCGAAGAGCAGGAATTAGCGACCATCGTTCGACGCGGTCAATCGGTCGCTGATCGCTTTGCGCGCGGCGAAGTTTCCTATCAGGAGCGCGAGCGTGTTGAGTCCGATGCCTCGGTCGCTCGAGAGCGCATGGTCAAATCCAACCTGCGGCTTGTGGTCAACATCGCCAAGAAATACGCCAAGCGCGGCGTGCCCTTGAACGACCTGATCAACGAAGGCAACCTTGGTCTTATCCGAGCGGTAGAGGGCTTCGACCCGGCACAGCAAACTCGCTTCAGCACGTATGCCTCATGGTGGATCAAGCAGGCGATCAAGCGAAGCCTCATCAACAGCGACAACGCCGTCCATATCCCGGCCTACATGGTTGAAATGATTTCGCGCTTCCGCGAAGCCCGGGAACAGTTCCTCGAAACCGAAGGTCGCCCCCCCACCGTCGACGAACTGGCCGAACGCCTCGAAATGTCGGTGAGCAAAGTCGACCACATCCGCAGCGCGGTGAAAGCTGTCTCAGCCCCTACGCAGGATGCGGATGATGGATCCGGCATGGGTCTCACAGAAGCACTGCCCGATCCCAAAACGCTGCGGCCCGATGAGCAGCTCATTGGCGAATCCGAAGCGGACAAAATCATGCATCTGCTCGATGCGCTCGACGACCGCGAGAAACTGATTCTCCGCATGCGTTACGGCCTGCCTGACCCGGACGCCCCGCCGATCGGCGAGCTTGTTCCGCTGACCCTTAAGGAAATCGGCGAGAAAATCCACCTGACGCGCGAGCGTGTGCGCCAGATCGAGTGCGAAGCTCTTCGCAAGATCAAAGAGCACCTTATCGAAGACTAGCTAACATCGTCGCAAAGTAGGCAACACATCCAAATGGTTCACCGGCCGCCGAGCGCCTTGCGCTAATACGGGAATACATACAAACCGTAAGCGTGAATGCCACTTCGCTGGAGGGAGAATCCCTTCTCGCTCCCACTACCCCACCTGAATCCCCTTCCTCCTTTTGCGCCAACGCCCCCTTCGAGTACAATTTCCCCCAATGTTTCTGCGTAAATCACCTCACGGAGCTGCATCGTGCTGAAAGAAATGTTCGAGCATCAGGCCGCGCTGAATCGTCGTATTGGATATGACACCGACACGCTACACGATCAATTCGATCCGCAAAAAGCAGGTCGCTGGCTCAACGATTACATCATGGCTGCGGCTAACGAATTGGAGGAGCTGCGGAATTGCACCTATTGGAAGCACTGGTGCAGCGAGGCGCGCCGAGGGGAACGATTTGCGATTCACGATTTGCAAAATGCTCGCGTCGAGGTGATCGACCTGCTGTTCTTCTGGATCAGCATGGCCCAATGCGTTGGGCTGAACGCGGACGACGTATACCAGCTTTACCTACAGAAGCTCAACGTCAACCACAAGCGGCAGGACGGCGACTACTCGATGAAGAACAAGACCGAAGAAGACAACAAGTCGATCGGGGTTGCGGGGAAATAGTTTTCGCGAGCTGACGTAGACGAGTGACGCGAAAGCGTGGTCTCACCCAAAGTCACGAGGTGAAACGATTTCTGGAATGACCGATCAGGAGATCGTAATGGGGAGGTACTTATGAGAGCGATTTTCGCGGTAGTTGCTTTTCTGGCGATTGGTGTGTCCGCTTACGCTGGGGTGCGCATTGACGTGAGGCCGACACCTGCTGTTCCGCAAGGGGGCTACGCGCCAGACACAGTGGTGAATCTTGAAGTCTTCCTTGTAGATACGGGAAATCCTCAAGGGCAAATCTCGTTTCGCGGGATCTTTCTGGATTTTTCTGATTCGACGCCGGTTGGAGCAGGCGGTCTGGAATTTCTGGGAAATGACCTCAATCACTCATGGGACGACCTCAGTTTCAGCTGGATCAATCCATTCCAAATCGGAGCGACTTGGCCGATGCTTCCGCAAGTTTCCTGGGTCTATCCTTTGCCGACTGGGAGTCCATTGTTCCAAACGACGTTACCAGACAACGGCGAGGTCATGCTCGGAAATACATACGTACGCGTAGGCGCGACGGGCGGCGTCATTGACGTCATGAACGACGATAACCCCGATCCAAACTTCGGGGCGCGGGTTGATTTCGGGTTTGGTGGCGCAGGTGACCCCGTAACGATATGGCGGGCGTTCACCGGTGAGATTACCGGCGGAGTGCTACAGCTTCCCGTAGTGCCGGAGCCTGGCACTGCGATACTGCTTATTTCAAGCTGCATCGCTATGGCTTGTCGCCGTTCCAGAGCGCGAACATGATTCGACTCATGGCCACGCTATTCGCTTTGGTTTGCTCAGTGGCCTCGGCGGGAGCGCGAATAGACCTAATTCCCGATCCACCTATGCCGCCGGGCGGTTATGAGCCGGGTACGCAAGTGCACGTCGATGTGTTCATGGTGGACACCGGCAATTTTCAGGGCGACATAGCGTTTCGCGGTGTGTTCCTTGATTTCGCTGATTCGTCGCCGGAATTGACCTATCCCGGGCCTGATGGTTCGTTTGGTACGCCGGATGACAACGATTATTTCTGGATCAACCCTTTTGAAATTGGCGCTGTGTTTCCAAGCCTTCCACGAACATCGTGGGTTTATCCACTGAGCCCACTACCGCTATTCATGATCGTGCTGCCCGACAACGGAAGCGTCCAGTTGGGCGACATCAACGTCGTGTTGCCTCAGTCGTCCGGCACGTACGTTTTGGACGTGTTGAACGCGGACGATCCTAGCCCTCAAAAAGGGGCTGAGGCTGATTTCGGTTTCGGCAGTCCCAACGATCCAGTAACAATTTGGCGCGCCTTCAATGGCGATTTCGCCGACGGAACATTAGCGCTCTCCGTAGTGCCGGAGCCTGGCACTTTCTTACTGATGCTTGTATTGGCCGCGGGATGGGCTGATAGAACCGCAAGTCGACGGGTAGCTGCAATGGAGCGGCGCGGCGCTTAGCAAACGACTGAGCAGCCAGCTTGGAACAATTACGGGCTGCGGCTGCCACCAACCTTTGCTTGCGCAAAGGGCTCTGATTGGGTAGTTTTCATAAGCACAAAGACGAATTACTGCATCATTTCACAGCCCCTAGTCAATGCTGCGGAATTTTGACGCAACCAGGATTCGCGATGCGTTGAGTTTACAGTCAATCTGGCCTACAAATGGTTGCATGGCAACGCGAATTCAACAACTTTACGGGCTGGGGCAGTCGGTGTGGTGCGACAATCTGAGTCGCGTGATGATCGACTCCGGCGAGCTTCAGCGGCTGATCGATCTGGGCGTGGTGGGCATCACGTCAAACCCCACGATCTTCATGAAGGCCATCGGCGCGGGCGGGGTTTACGATGAGAGGCTGGCCGAGCTTTCGTCGCGCGGATTGACGGCGATTGAAATCTACGAGCAACTCGCCATCGCGGATATCGCGGACGCAGCCGACATTCTCAAACCCGTGTACGAGCGCACCCATGGCGTCGATGGATTCGTCAGCCTGGAAGTGAACCCCCACCTTGCACACGACACAGCCGGGACCATCGCCGAGGCGAAGCGCCTTTGGGCGGCGCTTTCGCGGCCCAATGTGTTCATTAAAGTGCCTGCGACGGCTGAGGGAATCCCGGCCATCGAAGCACTCATTGCCGAGGGAATCAGCGTGAACGTAACGCTTATTTTCTCGCTGGCGTCGTATGAGCAGGTCATGCGAGCTTACATAGAAGGCTTGAAACGACGACGTGCAGCCGGCGGAGAACTTGCCAACGTGGCATCAGTTGCTTCGTTCTTTGTGAGCCGCGTCGATACCATGATCGATCAGATACTTGAGCAGTTGCGGTTACAAGGGACGAACGTCAGCGGACTGTCCGGTAAAGCCGCGAACGCCAACGCGAAGCTCGCCTATGCGAAGTTCGAACGTGTTTTTGATTCAAATGGCGAGTTCGGTGCGCTGGCGGCCAAAGGCGCAAAGGTCCAGCGGCCATTGTGGGCCAGCACCAGCACGAAAAACCCTGCCTACCAAGACACGATCTACGTGGACAATCTCATTGGCCCGAACACCGTAAACACCATGCCGCCGCAAACGCTGGAAGCGACGCTGGACCACGGCCAGGTGGCGACGACCATTCGCGACGGATTCCAGGATGCCCAACGCGTGCTGATGCGGCTTGCCGATCTGGACATTGATATGTCTACGGTCACATCGCAGCTGCTTCGCGACGGCGTGAAACTGTTCGCGGAATCGTTCGACTCGCTGCTGGAGAACATCAGGCAAAAGCAGGCCACGTTGAGTCCGGCAAGCCAACGGGTATAGGAATTTCCTCGTTCCTTACCTCAGAACGGCTGTCGATTCCATTCCCCACGCTTGCCTTCCACTTGGAATGAGCGAACAATAGGGCGCTTAACGACCCTTCTTCCAGGACATGGAGGCCGGTATGCACCATAAGCACCGCGTTGCCGTCGTTCAATATTGGCGATCTCTCATCCTTCGCGAAGCGAGAGATTTGTATTCGCTCGAACAAATCGCAGCCCGTGCACACCACGATCCCGAAGTCCGCGACGACGAGGAAGTGCGGCGGCAGATTGAGTGCGAAATCGAGGAGCGCAAGTTGGAGTTCCTTCCCTTGCGAACGCCAACGTTTCTAGAGTCACGCGCATTCATGGCGATGCCGGCGCTGTCGGCCCCGGTTGAGGCGAAACATCCAACGGACTCACGACAAGTGGTACTCGCATTTGAACGCCTGAAGCAATCGCTTCGCACGCTGATCGATCACAAGGAGGAACCGGAAGCTCGGACGGTGCTGGGCCAAATGCGACGAATGCAATCCGAGAACGCGGAATTACTTTCATCCGTTGAGTTCGATCTCTTTGAACACGCACTACATAAACTCGCGAAGCGGTTGCGACATGTGGCTGACCAGATCAACGTGTTGACGCTGGAGGCGATCGAGGCCTCGAAGGACGGAGACGAAGCAACCGTTGCTCAGCTCTCGCGGCGATTGAGTTCCATCCACACGACTTACCCTCGTTTGCTGGATGACGCGCGGCTGGAAGAAATCCGCGAGTTGATCGTAGAGGCGAGTGACGAGCATGTTCATCAACTGGCTGCCCAAAAACTCATCCAGCGCGAACGCGCGATCGCGAAGGAGGTGCGCCTTCTCGCAGTTGCCGTGCATCGATTTCACCACATCGCACAGACGGAGCGGCACGACAGTCCGGTCTATCTGAAAGCTGAGCGAGAGTATCACAAAACCGTGGCGGATGTTCGTTCGCATAATATGGAGTGGTTAGCCTCATTCACGATGGAACTGGCTGATTTGCTGGCGGAATGGGGGCACCCACTTGAGGCCGAAGAAGCGAAGGTCGATCATTTCCTTCAAAGCGTGCAAACCGTGCTGGAGCGAACGAAGGCGGAGATCAATGAGATTCAGAGCGAGTTGGGCGAAGAGCGAATGTCGAAGATCGAATAGCGAAACTCAAATTCTATCCGCGTCGCGATCGCGGCGGCGGCGGGTTTCTTCTTCGAGAATGCTGCGCTCTTTGGCTGTCAGCGAACTCAATCCCCTCGCTGAGACTTTCATCAGAATATCTTCGACAGCCTGCTCATGAGCTTCTTCCCGCTCACGCTCCAGGCGTGCCCGTTCAGCCGCTTTCTTCGCTCGCCATCGCTCGAAGAAACCGGGTTTGCGATTGCGGCGGTCGTGTGCTTCATCGAGGCCGTCGTAGCCCCGCGAAAAGTCGTAACCGAATTCGTCCAGATCGAACTCGCCCTGCTCCATCGCGCGCATTCGTGTGTTGCGACACTCGATGTAACCAAAGACACCGATGCAGAACAACAGACTCGCGGCCGGTGCAAAGAAGCCCATCACACCGATGATGATCGCCCCGACCATTCCCACGCTCGTCGCGATGAGGGTTGCATCCCGATAACCGCGTCGTGGCCACAACCACGCCTGCAGCACGCGGCCTCCGTCGAACGGGAAGATCGGCATCATGTTGAAAATCAGGAGCATGTAGCTGATACCGAATGCCCGCAAAACCCACATCTGGCCCATGGTTTCAATGGCGTAGGAATCGATTGGCGTAAACGGGTGGAACGGATTCCACGATACCGCGCCCAGCGAACCAGTCCAAAGTACGAGGATGAATGATGTCAGCGCACAGAAGACCACGTTCACCATTGGACCCGCCAGCGTGGTGATCATGTGCGAAGCCGGATTGTTCGCGGGCTGCGTATACGCCAGACCGCCGAGCGGCCAGATGAGGATTTCATCCGCATCGCCGCCGGAGTATCTTGCGCCAGCGCAGTGGCCGAACTCGTGAAGCAAAACAAGGCCGAAAAGAATGATGTAACTGCCAAGACCGTGAATAACGGTCTTTACTGCCGACACGGTGATACCGGATGAGGCGCTGGGCAATTCCAGGTAGATCATCACCAGCGCAGCCAGCACGAAAAGAACGTGCACCTTGATGGTGATGCCGAACACTCGTCCCACGCGGAAGGACCAGTTGATCGGGTTATCCAGCGGTCTATCGGTGCGATACGACATACGTTGACTCTTTCCCCTCAAGAGCCGTCAGTGTCCCATAACCTGACCCGTGCAATGCTATTGCGCATTGTGTGCCACTGTATGACACTTTATCGAAGAGACCTTCAGATTCAAAGCACTGATTCATCATTCGGCGCGACACCCGGTCGAGTCAACCCAGGGGTCGATAATTTCCGTCTCAAATCCTGGCAAAGATCAACGAAACCACCAATTCGCCAACGGTCTTAACGGGAGTGCGGGATTGCCGGCGTTTGCTTAACTGAAACCGCGCGAGCTTGCGGAGCGTTTCTGCTGCTCGGTGGCGTTCTTCAGGATCGTTTTCTCGGCTTCGCTCAGCGTGTGCACGCCGCCGTCGAAGACTTTTTTCAGGATGCGATCCAACTCAGTCTCGTCGACCGGAGTTTGCGGACGTGACCAGGCGGATTCCGAGCGCGTCGAGGTGTGGGTTGTCGGTTTGCGACGTAGCCCCGGAATTCGCCACTCTGTTGTTTGCCACCAATGCTCGCCCTTCCACGCGTACCACGCACCAAAGACAAGACCCGCGAGGTGACAAGCTTCACCGCCATAGTTGGGTGATCGCGTAATAATGGAAAGCACGGAGTATGCGCCGAACAGAATCGCACAGGTCCTAAGCGAAAGAGGAAACAAGAAGTATATGTACACAGTCGCCTGAGGAAACATTACCGCAGCAATTCCGATAATGCCGTTGATGGATCCCGACGCACCAACGGCTGGTACGCGCGGATCAATCACCTGCCTGGCTGCGAGATAGGTGAAGAAGAGATTTCCCACCAATCCTGCAATTGTATAAACCACCAGAAACTTTCTCGGCGACCATAAACGCTCGAGCGGTCTGCCAAGGAAATGCAAAGTCAACATGTTGAAGAACAAATGCCCGAATCCAGCGTGCAGGTATTGGGCGGTCAATAGTCGCCAGACTTGCCCATTCAGGACCGCTTCGCCTTGCATCGCCCCCAGCCCATAGGTCAGGTAAGAAAGGACAGGGAATCGAACTCCGAGCGCTCCGACTACAAAAATCGCGACGTTCACCGCGATAAGCGTGGTGACGACGCTATCCCTGATGAGCCAACTCCGTCGACGACGGAATGGCGTCGAACCAAAGGGCGAATAGGGTCGTGCGTATTCTCGATCTTGCCAGCTCATATCGAATCGCGATCTAGAAACTCTTGCGAGCGTCGTTGCGCTCTTGTGCGTCCTTTTGGGCCAGATACATGCCGAGCACCGCGATGGTCTTACCATCCTCCAGCTTTCCCTCAACAATCAACTCTCTGATTCTATCCAGAAAAGTAATCTCCACGGTAATCATTTCGTTGTCTTCCGGACGCGCGCCGACGTACTCCAACTCCGTGGCGATGAACGCATACATACGTTCCGTCATAATTCCTGGGGACGTGTAGAACTCCGCCATGTGCGTGAGTTTTCCAGCCCGATAACCGGTTTCTTCCTCCAACTCGCGTGCGGCCGTTTCAATCGGTTCTTCATTGGGTTCGCGTGTGCCCGCGGGCAGTTCGAAAAGATCGCGCTCGATGGTGTAGCGGTAGTTCTTGGTCATGACAACCCGATCCGGATCTAGCAATGGAAGTATGATGACCGCCCCGGGGTGCACGACAATGTCCCGCACCACCGGCTTCCTGCCTTCGCGCGGAAACTCCTTGCGTTCCACGGCAAAGCGAGGGGTGGTCAACAGCGTTTGCTTCATGCTGGTTCTCCGATCATCGAGCGTTGGCAGGCCTAGGCTTCCGCACCACTCATTATAGTTCGCAGTTTTCGGACCAGCAATTTGTAGGGATATGTGCGGTGGATACCACGAATAGTGATTGTTCGTTACTTGTCGCATGGGGGCTGCAGGAATAACATGATCGGACGCGCGGTGCGATCACGTCGTCAGGGTTACTAGCCTCTGCTTGCGCAGGGCGCTCTGAACAGTGACGTCGGCTTGTGGAATTTCACGCCGACAAGGCTGCGTTTAACTTGAAAGGGCAAGCTGTAGAGTAGACTGTGCCGCGAATCCCTTCTCGGCACATAGCAGCTTCGCACATGAAAAAGCGCGTCATCATACTTGGGTCAACCGGTTCCATCGGTCAAAGCACGATCTCCGTTCTGGAAGGCCTGCGCGATGAATGGACCGTCGTCGGCCTGGCGGCCCGAACCCGGTGCGACGAATTGGCCCAACAGGCGAACTTGCTACGACCGGAAGCTGTGGCCGTGACGTCTGCCGAGCGCGAGTACGATCTGACCTCGCAATTAGATTACAAGGCACGAGTGTACGCCGGCGAATCGGCGCTAATCGATCTCATAAACGACGTGAAATGCGATTGTGTTGTTTGCGCCGTTGTCGGCGCAGATTCACTCGCAGCCACGCTTCGTGCGGTGGAGCTTGGCCGCCGCGTGGCGCTGGCCAACAAGGAGGCGATCGTCATTTCAGGGTCGCTGCTCATTCCGCTAGCCAAGCGCACCGGCGCAACCGTCATTCCCGTCGACAGCGAGCATTCCGCCATCTTTCAGGCGATGCACGCGGGGCGCACGAAAGACGTGAAGAAGGTCTTTCTGACCGCGTCAGGCGGTCCTTTTCGGACGTGGTCGGTTGAGCAAATGGAAGCTGTCACGGTCGATGACGCTCTGCGACACCCCACGTGGAACATGGGGCCGAAAATCACCATCGACTCAGCCACTATGATGAACAAAGCGTTGGAAATTGTCGAAGCCCGCTGGCTGTTCGATTTGTCGCCCGAACAGATTGGAGTGTTGATTCACCCCGAGTCGATCATTCATTCACTGGTGGAATTCTGTGATGGTTCGATGATCGCCCAACTGGGGACGCCTGATATGCGAACGCCGATTCAATATGCGTTGACGTATCCCGAACGCAGGCCGTCGCCGTCCGCCGCGCTGGACTTGGTTTCCGTGCGGCAGTTGAATTTCTTTCCACCGGACGAGGATCGCTTTCCGGCTATTCGCATGGGCTATGATGTCGCCCGACGAGGCGGGACCTGCGGGTCGGTGCTGAATGGCGCGAACGAAGCGGCTGTGGAATTGTTTCGCAACGGCGAGTTGCGCTTTCGTGACATCGCGCGCGTGGTCGACCAGGCGCTGTCAAACCATGATTATTTGAATACACCGTCGCACGACGATCTGCTTGCCGCCGATCGTTGGGCGCGAGAAGAGGTTGCTCGATGTATGGCGTGCTAATGCAAACTTCATTTGCCCTGGGCTTCATTAACCCGTTGGAAATCTTCGACGCGGTATGGCCATATGTGGTCATGCTGCTCGGGTTCTCGGCCATTGTGTTCGTACACGAGTTGGGTCACTTCGCCGTGGCGAAGTGGGCGGGCGTGCGCGTCGAGCGATTTGCGATCGGCTTCGGCCGAGAGATCTTTGGATTCACCCGTGGCGAAACACGCTACTCCTTCAACGTTCTGCCGCTGGGCGGATATGTGAAGATGCTCGGGCAAGAGGACTTCGATGATAAATCAGAAGAACTGAAATTCAAGGAAGACCCTCGCTCATTCGTGAACAAACCCGTCGGACATCGGATGGCCATCGTTTCCGCCGGTGTGATTATGAACGTCATCTTCGCGTGCCTGCTGTTCGCCGTGGTGTTCACGATCGGGATGGACGCCTTGGCCACGCGCGTCGGGTACGTCGAGCCCGACAGCCCCGCGCACAAAGCGGGTATTCTTCCAGGCGACGAAATCCTGTCGATCAACGGCGAGCGCGTGCTTGAGTTTCGCGATGTCTTTGCGGCCATCATGCTGGCGGAACCCTTCAAGCCGATCGAGTTCGTGGTAAAGCGGCCGGAAGCGGGGCAGAAGGCATTCCAAGTCGTGCCCGACTATCGACGCCCGGAGACAACGCGCGATTTACGGCGACAAGTCGTTGGCGTGTCACCGGGTCGCACGCGCGAGATCATCGGGCTTGGTCCCGAGGTCGATGGTGACAAACCAAATCAGCCGCACGTGGGCGATTTGATTTCCGAGATCGATGGTGTAGCGGTCAACGATGCCAACGCAAGCGTGCTGGTCGATCTCGCCGCGTATTCCACGGGCGACGTCTATGTCGAGCGCGGAGATCCGAAAAACAAAGACGCCCCGCGCGAGCGCGTCAAAGTCGATGTTCCTCCGCGCATGACCTTGTTCCCCAGCGAACGAACGGACCCCGCGTCGCTGAGCTTGCTCGGCCTGACTCCGCTGGTGCGCATCGACAGCGTAGAGGAAGGAAGCCGTGCACACTTCGCAGGTTTGCAAGCGGGCGACACGATCGTCATGTGGGAAGACCGCAAATTCCCCAACCGCGAGGACATCACCCGTTCGATTCACTTCAATGCCGAACGCGACATGTCGTTCAAGGTTGTTCGCGCGGACGGCTCGACGCACAGTGGCTTTGTTCGACCGAAGACCAACAAGCGCGGAGCCGCCACCATTCAAGCGTCTTGCGAAGCACTCGATGACACTGCCGCAGAAACCGGCCCCAAGGCGAAGTTCGCGGAAGTGCGGACGTTCGGCGTGGCGGCTCGGATGGGAGTTGATTCCGGCGATGTGATTCTGTCGGTCAATGACACCGAAAACCCAACTTCCGCACAGGTGCAAGCGGCCGTGCGCGAATCAGGTGGTGGTACTGTCACGATCCGCGTCCAAAAGAAGAACGGCCAAGCAGCGACTGTTCGCGTGCAACCAATCCTGCCTGGGTCTATTGACGCGAGCTATGACCTTGCAGCCGAAGATCTGCTGCAAATTGGTCGCATCGCGAAAGTCATGGGCGGAAAAGCGAGTCCGGCCGCCGAGGCAGGATTGGTCGACGGCATTCGTATTAAGGCCGTGAACGACCAGCCGATCTCGCGCTGGCGCGAGCTGATCGCAGCGTTCCGCAAGAACGCGGGAACATCCGTGCAATTGGCCTATGTCGACCCGAACGGCAAAGACGCGACCGCATCCTTCCGCGTGCCGCAGAGCATTCACACACTTCTCGGCATCGGGCCGGAAGGGCGGATCATCAAGATCGACGGAAAAGAGTCGGTCAATATTCAACTAGGCAGCTCGCGCGAGGAAGTTTTCGTTGCGCACCACATGGGCTTGCGCGAAGTACTGAAAGGGCTCGTCGGCCAGAAACAGGTGCCGGTAGAGTATCGCGCTCACCCATTGGCTGAAATCGAAACCAAATACATCGATGTGACTGAGGACATGGTCGACCCGTGGCTCGCACGCATAGCTTTTACTCCAACCGTGGTGGTCGGTGCCGAAATGACACGCCTACAAGGGAAGAACGTCCTCGACGCGATGTGGATTGGTATTCACAAGACTTACTATTTCATCCTGCAGGTCTACGAATACATGAACCGCATGATCATCTCGCGAAGCGTCAGCGCGGAGAGCATGTCGGGGCCGCTGGGCATCGTGCAGACGGGCGGCATGCTCGCGCGGCTGGGTCTGGTTGATTTCCTGTTCTTCCTCGCGATTATCTCAGCCAATCTCGCTGTGATTAACTTCCTGCCGCTGCCGATCGTGGATGGCGGCCTGATGGTTTTCCTCATCATCGAGAAAATCAAAGGCAGCCCGGTAAGTCTGAAGGTGCAGGTCGCAACGCAAGCGATCGGCATCTTCCTGATCATCGGAATGTTCCTGTTCGTCACCTATAACGACGTGATTCGTATGCTGGGATGATTCAATCACAAGCGAAGAAGTAGTTCGGATTCTGTGGGACCGGTTTTCAACCGGTCCTGACATACGCTGGTGCGAGATTCCCATCTCGCACCAACCCGTTTCGGGAATCCTTTCCCGCGAAACCTATAAGATGTAGCAATTCCCTTCTTCCCCGTCATAATAGGTCTATGCCTTCCACCGTCTGGTTCCTCGCGGGAGTTGTCGTCACGGCTGCCGTTTGCATCGTAATTGCACTTATTCGCCGCAAACAGGAAACGGCACTTGCCGATCGACTTTTGGCTGAAATGCAGCAGCAAAAATCGGCTGAACTTGCAACGCTCGTCGACCAGTTGAAGACCTCCTTCGCGGCCCTCTCGCGCGATGCCCTCAGCGAAAACACCGATCAATTTCTGAGGGTCGCGCAATCAAAGTTTGGAGATCAAACAGTTCGTCACGACCAAACGCTCGACGAAAAGAAGAAACTCATCGATGCCCGGCTGGAGGAGATGACGAACAAGCTGACCGCCCTCAACACGCTCATGCAGTCCGTCGACAAGGGCCGCGCCGAATCATCCGCGGCCATTAACACCCGGCTCGACAATGCCGCGAAGCTTATCGGCACGCTGGACCAGACCGCATCCAAACTCCGCGAAGCCCTCGCCAACCCGCAGCATCGCGGCCAATGGGGTGAGCGCATGGCCGAGGACGTGTTGCGACTCGCGGGGCTGATCGAAGGCATCAACTATCGCCGCCAAACGAGCGTCAGCAGCGGCGACCGGCCCGACTTCACGTTCCTGCTTCCCGGTGATCGCATCGTGCACATGGACGTGAAGTTCCCGGCTGCGAATTATCTGAAAATGCTGGAGGCCCCCGACGAAACCATTCGTGCCGCCAGCACCGCGCAATTCCTGAAAGACGTGCGCAACCGCATTAAGGACGTGTCGAAACGAACTTACGTGGATGCGGCAGAGGGCACCGTTGATTACCTGCTCGTGTTCATCCCCAACGAGCAAATCTATTCATTCATCCACGAACACGACCGCATGCTGATGGATGACGCCCTGAAGAGCAAGGTGGTGCTCTGCTCGCCGCTGACTCTGTATGCAATCCTTGCCGTCATCCGCCAGGGCACGGAAAATTTCCGCCTCGAACGCACGTCGGCTGAGATCGTCCGCCTCATGGGCGAGTTCAAAAAGCAATGGGAAAAGTACGTCGAAACCATGGACAAAATGGGCAGCAAACTACAGGACGCGATCAAGACCTACGAGGAATTGACGACAACACGAACACGCGGGTTGGATCGACAGCTTCAGCGGATCGAGGATTTGCAAGTGAGCGAGACGAAGGAGTTGCCTGTTGGAACAACTTTGAATACGCGCGCAGAAACACCTGAACACTTTCGCACGACATTGGGATGAAACTTCGCAGAGCCATTCAGCTAATGATTAGCCTCGCGCTTGCAGCAGTTGGCGTGTTTGCTTTGCGTTGGGTAATTCCTTGGGGTGCGTCCTTTGAGTGGGATCACGAATGGGGCTCAATGGAGACTCGAAATTGTTCATTGGCCGTGAGTCTGGGGAACAATTCACTCGTATGTTTCACCAGCACGTTCCCTCACGAGATTGCCGAAGACCATATGTGGAGTATTGGAATTCCCTTATGGGCCGACGTTCCCGAATGGTGCAATTTCAAAGTCTTTTCATATTTCGCGAGGGGCTTCATCCATCGCGGTATCATCGTTCCCCTATGGTTCGTAGCGTTGATTTCGCTGCCGTATCCAATACTGACGGTTCGATCCGAATGGAGACTCTTTCATCGAAAGCGTCGAGGCCACTGCCTGAAATGTGGGTACGATTTGACTGGTAATGTCACTGGTAAATGTTCTGAATGCGGAACGGCTATCCAACTGAAACCCAATCCTCAATGAGGCAATGATGCAAATCGAGAGAACGATCAACATGAATCGCGCGATTTTCTTGTTCGTCTTGGCATGGGCTTTTCTACTATCAGGTTCCGCGTGCAGGAAGAACCATGTCTCTGCTCCATTACCGTCGCCCAGCGGGTTGTATTCTGTGGTTTCACGAGTCAATCGAGAAGACGAGGAATCAAAGACGTTCCTTTACGTGGTGCTGGAAATTCGTGACAAATCCGGTTCCATCCTTCAATCATTTCAAACGCGTGCATCCGATCGAATGAAATGGAAGATTGCCTGGGACAAGCAGGATCGACTCTGGCTGGATAGTTCTGACATTGGAACTTACTATTGGGAACCGCCATCGTGGGCTGAACTTAGTTATGCTGACATGAAGAAAAAGGATAAGGACGTCGTACCTCCATTTTGAATGCTATCATAGAATCCTGAGTCTCCAGTTCGAGCTCATGTGCTCATTTCCTTAGCCGCCGAAACAAACGGATACATATTCCGCCGTTGCGGATCGCACAAACCGACCCGGTTGTACTTCGCAAGTCGCGTTGCTGCGTACCGCAGAAAATCGTCTGCGTGACGAGCCGGACAATACCGCGCTCGCTTGCACAAATCGAACAGCGTCTCTCGATATGTCTCATCATTAGCTAGCAGAAATCCAACGTCGTTAGCGGGATTCGCGCGCAACGCGTCTTCGCAAAACGTGGCAGCTACGAAGTAGAGCATCGTCACAGTGGTCATTACAGGAAAGCGAGCGAAGCAATCGAAACACGTCGAAGTAATTTCGTCGGCCATGTGAAACTCTGCGATGAGTCGCTCGCTGTAGTCGTGCGCCCACCCCGGAATGCGTCGCTCGCGCGATTCTAGCATGCGCGCCAGTCGTTCGATCGAGAACAACGAATGAGCAATCCCAGGACTTAGCCACGGATCGACGAAACATGCAGAGTGCGGCAACAGCGCCCAATCAACACCAGCCGCTTTGTTCACCGCACGCTGCAATCGCCCCGTCCGAATGAGCGGCCGCGTTTTTTTCGCACCGACAACCTGCCGCGCGACAAGCGGCAGCCGCAACATCATCGCGTTCCATTCGTCCTCCGCCGAAACCGTCTCATCCATCGGCCAATGAGTTGGATCGAGCGAAAAGCCGGCACTCGTCACGCCATGATCAAACGGCAGCACCCACATCCATCCGCCGTGAAAGACATGATGCAACGCGGCCTGGTCGCAAGGATACGGGTGATCGCTCGTGCCGACGCCGAGCTCGCCAAGCATATCCTCCCATCGTGCCATACCCTCGAAATGCGAAAACAATCCGCGTGAAGACGTTCGCACCGGCATCGATTTGATTTCGTCGCCCAAGGTATTTCGGAGAAGCGCATGCTCACCAGTGCCGTCGACGAGAAATGCCGCTTCGATCGTTTGTTCCCCAGCCTCCCGCTCCGCACGTAAGCGCCACGGCGGCCCGCGATCGATCTGCGTGACTCTGCATTCGTCGAGATAATACGCACCGTATTCGACGGCCTTTCTTACCATGTGGTGGTCAAAGTCCGCCCGCACCCAATGCGTGTCAGCATGTTCCTCATCCGGACTCGACGCGACCAGCAATTCATGCGAATGCGACGCGTCGCCGCGAAACTCATCCCCCGCGCCGTGGTAGGCAAAGCTGAACCCACGCTTAATGCCCCGCGGAATGTCGGCGTGATCGCGTTTCCACGAACCGTACTCCGCGAACGACCGCAGCCAAGGCAAATCGTATCTCGCGGCCAGTGTTTCGAGTTTTAGATTGGTCAATGGCGTTGACGACTCACCAATGGCAAATCGCGGGTGACGCCCCTTCTCGATCAGTGCAACGGTGTAACCCAGCCTGCGGGCAATAACCGCGAGCAAGCTGCCCGCGAAGCCGGAACCGAGAATTGCGATGTCGAAATATTCCGACTTCATGTGATATTTGGAGTGACGGGTGGCGCTACAATTGGCTCAATCGACTGACTCAGGTTCATCAGCCCCAATCTATCAATTCGCGCTCGCGCATTCGGAATGTTCGCGAATAATCGCTCCGAATCCCACAAATCAACGAACACGCGACCGCTATTCCGCGAAAGCCCGTATTCGTGCACTTCCTCCAGCGAGTCGAGCGTGGGGCTCGCAAACAAACCATCGCGCTCAAGCTGCTCCATGATGCCGTTTCCCGTGCGCGTGGGAATCACTGCGCAACATTCAACGCCGTTATCGAATGCAAAATCGATCGACCGTTTGGCCCAAAAGACACCCTCCTCTTCAGTAAGAAACGGCGGACGTAGCAGAACAAAGGCACGCACCGAAATGCCCCGCTCAAGAAGTCTCTTTGTCTCGCGTGAAAAGTCCTCTAGTGTCATTCGCTTGTTCAGCCGCGGCAGCACGTCTGGATGCACGGTCTCCAGCCCCATCGCGACTTGCAACTTTGGCCGCAACTTCTCCTTAAATTCCCAGCATCGTCGGCCAATCAGCGAAGGATGACTCTCGACAATCACCGTTTCAAAATCCGCGACCAGCGTCGCGATTTCCGCGTAATCCTCGTGCGGTATCGCGTTCGAGTCGAAGAAGTTGCCGCTGTTGTAGAGCTTGATGTGTTGCGCGGGCGGACACTCGTTCATCGCGAATCGAATTTGCTCCGGAATCATGCCGGGCGATAATCGCTCGTCGAGCGTGTTCTTCCACAAATCGCAATACAGACATCGAAATGGGCATTCGCGATTGGTGAGGAACACCGTGAGCACGTCCTCGACGCGTCCGCTCTCGCTTCGCTCCGGTTCAACCAGAAACGCGTACGGACGATTTGGCTCAACTTTATTTTTCGACGGGCGAAGTTGAAGAATCTGCTCGTCGGTGAATTGCGGCAGCGGGCTATGCATATTGTGCGTGGAACATTTGTCGATAGGTCTGCTCATCGCCGCCGAATATTGATCGAGCGTTTTCCTCTCGCATGACGCCGTGCTGAAAACGCCGCTTTTCGAACACCGGCATGTCGAACCCCGTTACAGCCTGCACGCCGCGCGACACGATTTCTCCTTTGAGCAAATAAAGGCGATCCGTCTGGTAATCGGTCAGCTTTACAAACGGAATCGCTTCGGCGGCATCGATGACGCGCGGCGACGTGAACGGACTGTACGAATCGAAACCATATTTCGCACTCGGCGCATACGTACGCGCATACCCGCGACTCTGCCCACCGGAATAAGTGAGCGAATGCTTGATCGACTCGACCCCCCACCCTTCCTGATACAACATGCGGTTGTTGATTACGCTTCGTATCGTCAGCTCGCTGTTTTCCTCGATTGGATAGTCCTTCAGGTTTTCATCGCCGCCGTCGCCATCGAGAGCATATTTCCAATCAGGATATCGCTCGCGCACGCCGCGACACAACGCAGCCGCCATCGCCCCGGCTTCGACATCGAGCGGCTTGTAGTCCTCGATGAGTTTTACCGCAGCTTCTGCATCGACATACGATCGCGGCACGTCGATAGTCTCGTGAAACACGTCAAGATCGAGTTGCTTCAAGAAGTTCCTCGCTTGTGCAAGATCAGACCCTTGGCCATCGACGCTCAAAGTGAACGCCTTCAATCGCGCAGGGTTCATGCTAAGGTCCAACATCGCGCGATACGTCAAAAGAAAAATGCACCCGCTATCAACTCCGCCAGAGAAAAACACGCCAACTGGTGCACCCGCTGGAATCGATCGCAGCCACTTCGTAGTTTCATCATAAGCGCGACTGACATATCGCTGGCCGATCACATCGAGGTCGGTCGACTGCGTGCCCATCTCCGGTGCGAAGAATCGTCGATAAGTTGGGTTCGGATCAGGGCAGCCCAGCAACCGCAACTCAACCAGATAATGTGCCGGCACCATTCGCGTATAAGAGGGATGAAACTGGTCACCCATCCCTCGTTCGCTAAGCCACTGATGTATCCCGTCGATGCGATCGCTGATGACCAAACCCGGCCCATCCGCATGTTTGAAAATGAAATAACGCATCAATCGACCGATCGTGCGGGCCATGCGAACCGTAGTGCCATCGCGTGCCACCAGCGCAAACTGTCCATCGATTGCGTTAATTCGTGAAGGTTCGCCCTGCCGCACGATTTCACGTGCTTCGTCAACGCTCATTCCAAACAAGACATTCCGCGCGGGGTCGAGCAGATCATGAACCGTCTGAACGAATTTTTGTAATGGCATGAGCTGATCTTAGCCCGAACCAATTGACCGCACAAAGATCGATCGCACCTAAGGGTTCGTTAGCAATGGAAGGGTGGCGCGGTCAAGCAGCAGATTGGCCGTGGTTAAGGCTGCGTGGCATCGGCGAGCCCTCAACCATCAGGACAATTCTCTTACAAATGTAGGTTGACACAACGATGATTCGGTAAGTGGCATTTCCAAGCGAAGCGCCGCCATGCACGATTGAAACACCTGTCAAACTTGAACTTCTACCGCCCCCCGCGCACGCGCCCCACCAGGCTTTGCGCCGAGGTCTTGATTCCTTTCACCGATGACGCCAGCGCTTCACGACTCGGAGCGTATTCCATCGCGGTGTCGTAGTGTACGTATTCTTTTTCAATCAGCTCGGCCAACGAGACTGTGAACGATCTCATGCCTTCCTCGAAGCATTGCGAAATGATTGCGGGCAGGTCGCCGTCCTCCTCGTGCAGGATCTTGTCTTTCACGACCGAGTTGTTCAGCAACACCTCCGTCGCCGGATATCGCTTGCCCTCTTCAATGCCGGGCAGCAACCGCTGACACATGATGGCGGTCAAACTGTTGGCCATCGACGAGCGAATAAACGCGTGCTCCGTTCGCGGGAAGAACTCAAGAATGCGCGAAAACGTCTGTTGCGCGTCGCTGCAGTGCAATGAGCCCAGCACCAAGTGACCAGTCTCCGCCGATTGAATGGCTGCGAGCATCGTTTCCTTATCGCGCATTTCGCCGATGAAGATGCAGTCCGGGTCCTGCCGAACAACGTACCGCAATGCCTCTGCATAGCTAGGAATATCGATGCCGATCTCGCGCTGCGAAATAATCGATTTCTTCGCGTGGAAAACGTACTCAATCGGGTCTTCAACCGTAATGATGTGCATGCTGCGCGTCTGATTGACGTGCTCTAGCATCGACGCCAGCGTGCTGCTCTTGCCGCTGCCGGTCACGCCGCTGACCAGGATCAACCCGTTCAGACTCTTCATGATCGTCTGCCGATACACATCCGGCAGCGTCAATTCATCAAAAGATGGAATCTTGCTTTGCACGCGCCGGATAGCCGTGTGCATTTCCCCCGTCGAGCGAAACATGTTGATGCGGTACCGATCGCCCGAACTCCCCCGCGCGGAAAAATCGAGATCGCCGCGCTCATCGTACTCCGCACGCCGAGCCGCTGGTACGAGGTCCGCCAGCATCGCTTCAATATAGCCGCTCTCTGTAATCGGCGGCGTCTCAATCCTTCGCAGGTGGCCAGCCACGCGGAAGTACGGTGAATATCCCACCTTCATGTGCAAGTCAGATGCGCCCAGCTGCGTCATCGCCGTGAGCAACTTGTCAATCATCTCCTTCGGCGGAAGCAACTGGTCTAACACAAAACGTCTCCTCTACATTCTCATTTTATCGCACGAGCGCGACCAAGCTGATCACGCTGGCTACGACAGCCACGCAAACCGCCACCACTGAAAAAATGGTGAATCGCTTCGTCTGCTCGCTCAGCAACTCAGCCACGCGCTGCTCGCGCAAGGCGGAATCGTTATGCAATTGGGTTAGCGCGGAAGCCGATTCCTGCGTAGCGTTGCCGAGCTTCTCCACGGCCCCGCGAAAACCATCGAGTGTCGTCGTAACCGATTCCGTCGTACGCCGCATCCCGTCGAGTTGATGACTGACATGCGTCATCGTTTCGCGCTGTGCATCTGCCAAGTCAGGTAATTGAGTGAGCGACTCTTCCAGCCGACGCAAGGAGTTCGCTTGTGTCTCCGCGCGGCCTTCAAGCGACTCCAGCAGATCGCGCGACCGCTCCGAAGTTTCGGGCACACGAGCGAGAGAATCCGCCATCTTGGTAATGGCCTCGGCTATCGTAGCTGACCGCTCCTCCTGAACCACCATGTGCCGCTGCATGGACTCGATGAGTTGGATGACCTTGCTGTAACCCTCTTCCAGTCGCTCGATGGCTGACTCGCGATGCCCCAGCCGAAACCGCGACAATCGCCCACCACCACCGCCGCCATCCCCCGATCCGCTGCCCATTCCCGATGGGTCAATCGCATCTGAGAGCGTAGAAGTGCCGAGCACGCCGTCGGGCGAATCGAGCATCTCCTCGCCGCGTGACGGCCGGAACCAATGCCCCACCCGAGACCAAAACGTGGACTTATCCGAACTCATTGCCATATGCCTCCGCATCTGTGGCCGATGAGGAAACCCGGACAATCCGTCAGTCCGCCTCATCGAACCGATCGCCATCCATAGTCGATTCTCGCGAGCCCGAGGGCCGGTGTGATATGGCCAAGCGCAGCGCCGCCATGTCGATAACCCGCCGACTCGCGAATTACGTGCGAAACCATCCGATCGATCTGTCGTTTCGCACGTGTCGATTGTATCGGCCATCGTTTCCGCCTTCAACGAACCGAAATTGACGTAACCCTAGCGCAGCTGCACTATTACGTAACTAAGGGCAACAATCGTTTAGTCGAACCGCTTGGCTGTTGTTACTAACATTTAATCCGACATCATCCGTCTCCCTCTTGGGGAGAGGGCAGGGTGAGGGGCTCTCTAATATGACCCGAAAAGAAAAACTACTGAAAATGATCGAGACCGACGCCAAGGACCCCTTCCTCCGCTTCGGCCTCGCGATGGAGTACGCCAAAGAAGGCGACAAGAAGCAGGCGATTGCACATTTCGACCAAGCTATCGCCCTCGATGCCAACTACTGCGTGGCCTATTACCACAAAGGCAAAACACTCGTCGAATCCGGCGACATGGATCAAGCACGCGACGTCATCAAGAAGGGAATCCAAGCGGCTCAGTCTGCCGGTGACGCCCACACCGAAAGCGAACTTTCCGAACTACTTATGACTTTGGTTGACTAACTCGTCAGAGATATAATCATCGTCGGGCGTCTTTGTGAAAACTCGCATTCTTATTGGCTTCTGCATCGCGGCAATATCTGAAATTTCACCGGCTGACGAATTGCTGTATCGCTACGAAGGCAACGTGGCACCCTACGATCCCTCCGCTGGCTGGCTCCATTTTGACCCTTGCGAGTCACCTCCGTGTACCGAAGTAATCGAAAATGGAACGTTTGGCTTGCAGTTCGACCATCCACCACCGGGGGACATCGTCAATTACCATCATTGGATCGTACCTCCCCAAGAGCCGCCACCGCCCACACTATGGGTCGAGTGGCATTACCGTTCTAATCATCCACTTGGTCCAAACTTCTATAGTTGCGATGGGTCATTCACTTTGCGCTACCGCAACGTACTCGAAGTCGTGAACACCTATGGGAATGCGGCGATTTCTTTCGGGGGAGACGATATTATTTACCCACTCGCTCTTGAAGAATTACATACCTATCGCTTTGAAAGTCTTGACGGGAACAACTATCGCATCGTTGTCGATGGTCTTAATCTCAGCCAAGGAAGTGGCAATCACGAAATAGGAAACAACTATCTGCAATTCGGCTCCCTCGCTGGTACGTGTGACGAGTGGGAGAGCTTACCGTTTGTTTACAACCAATGGGATTTTATTCGCTACGGTACAATCAGTAGTGGAGAGCGAATTGTCGTAGCCGATCCGCCGAGTGGTTTTCTGAACCCAAACATCTATAGTAGCATCGATCGCTTCACCATCACGTATGACTCGCCGAACTATGCGTACATCGACGACATCACCATTGAAGTGTCCGGTGGCGACGCCCCGCAGGTCGTCGCCACCAAGCGCCTCGACAACGGCCCATCCGATGTTTTGCAAATCGTTCTCAATCGTCCCCTACCAGCTAACGAACGTACGACTTTCACGTTCAACGACGGCGAAGTGATCAACATCGTTTCTTACACCTTCCAACTCGGCGACATCAACGCCGATGGACGTTGGAACCTATTCGACTTCGCTGCCTTGCAGAATTGCTTTTTCCAACTGACCCACACCACTAACTGCGCGGCCTTTGACTTTGACACGAACTTGATCATCGATCCGGCTGATTACTACCAGTTCAGCACAATCCTGACTCCGTGACCTGGTGCACCTGTGACGACACCCCTCAAAAAACAAAACTAAGTAACCACTTGCGTCCATTTCCTTATCTTGCTACATTATTAGTTGATCGATCAACAAACATGGACGATCACGCGAAAGATCCCTTGGCGATCCAACCGGAAACGCCGACTCGTGAACGGCTCGTGTTAGCCGCGCGGAAGCTCTTTTTGATGCAGGGTTATGAAGCCACCTCGATGTCGCAGATTCTGTCCGAAGCAGGGGTCAACAGCGGCAGCCTCTACTATTACTTCAAGAGCAAAGAGGAATTGCTCCTCGCTGTGCTCGACTTCTACGCAGCCGCCCTGCAACCCGTACTCCTGCAACCGATCTGGCAAAACGTGGCCGACCCAATTGAGCGCGTCTTTGCCCTCATGGGCGGCTATCGCGAGATGCTCGTCGTCACGCACTACACAGCCGGGTGTCCGATCGGCAACCTCGCTCTCGAAATGTCCGAGCGATCCGAGAAAGCCCGTGAGAAAATCTCGCAAAACTTTGAGGGCTGGCGCATGGCTGTCCGCCAGTGCTTCTTCGACGCCCGCGAGCAACTCCCAGCCAATCTCGATCGCGACAAAATCGCCACGCTTGTCCTCTCGATCATGGAGGGCGGCGTGATGCTCTCCCGTTCGCATCGCAGCATCGAACCTTTCGACTCATCGATCGCGATGATGCGCGATTACATCATCCGACTTCAAAACGAAGCGAAGCTGACGTCTCATTCTAAAAACGAATCGCTCGCGCCGCAGAGTCAGGCCGAGCGTCAGGAAAAACATTGAAAGGAGCTAAGAAAACATGACCCCCAGAATTTCCCTCCCATCAGTCCTTGTAGTTTCGCTAGCCACAATCGTGCCAACGGTCGCCTTCGCGGCCGAGCGCACCATCCGCGTCGAAAAGATCATTCCCGCGACGATCGACGACGTGTGGCACTGCTGGACCACCAGCGAAGGGGCTGCCAGTTTCGCGCCATCGAAAGCCAACGTTGAGCTTCGCGTCGGCGGACCGTTCGAATGGTATTTCGCGCCGGATGCACCCGAAGGGAGTCGCGGCAGCGAGGGCTGCAAAGTTCTCAGCTACGTTCCAAAGAAAATGCTCTCATTCTCGTGGAATGCCCCGCCGAAAATCCCGAATCTCCGCAACGCCGGCGCTCGCACCAACGTCGTTGTCCTGTTCGACGAACTCGCACCGAATCGCGTGAAGGTAACGATCTCCCAAATCATTTCCGAAGAAGGCCCCGATTGGGACACCTACTACGAATATTTCAACAACGCCTGGCCACGAGTGCTGACCGCCCTCTATGAAAAATATGCACCGAAATCGAGCGAGCCCGCCGCCAAGCCAACGCTCGATGTGTTCGCGCCCTTCATCGGCGAGTGGAAAACAGAAGGCGTGTGGGAAGACCCAAAAACAGGCTCGATGCGCATCGTCTACGAATGGGCATTGGACAAGAAAGCCGTCGTCGTGAAATCGTACGTCGATCGCGACGGCAGCGAACAATTGGTTTACGAGACGATCTGTAGTCTGCACCCGCAAACCGGCGAAATCACCTTCCGCAGCGACTCAGTATGGGATGTTCTCTATCAGGGCATCGCCGAAGCAAAAGCCGACGGCACACTCGAATACACCTGGTTCGACTACGCCAAGGAAGGAACCCGCACTTGGCGACAGACGATCACACTCAACGGCGATAAGTACGATTGGAAAGTCTTTAAGAAGAGCGACAGCGGCTGGACGATCGCCAAGGAAAGCACATTCAAGAAAACCGCAGGCGCTACGACCGAAGCGAAATCAGCGAGTGCGAAATAGTAGGGTCCGCCGTGCGGACCGCCTTCAGAAACTGTCACCGGTATTTGCGCGGCTTTGGGTGCGAGAAAGGATTCTCGCACCAGCCTCATTCCGCCAATTTCATCCGCCGAGCTGATACATGATCCGCTCGCGCGTCGAGACCCCTTGGTGCAAGTGATGTCCCACAGGCTTCGCCGTCACACCTTGTTCGATGAGTCGCTCCAACTCCCGCTGATCTGCGCCATTTCGCAACACCGCTCGCAGGTCCACTTCATCATCATTCAGCAAGCAAAGATGCAGCTTGCCATCAGCCGTCAGTCGCATACGGTTGCACGAATCGCAATAAGGCTCGCTGACCGGCGAGATGAAACCAATCACCCCTCTGCCGTCGAGAATGCGAAAGTTCCGCGACTCATCCGATCGATTCTTCGCCGGCAATTCGATCAGTCGGCCAAACCGCTGCTCTATCTGCTCGCGCGACTTTTTGCTCGATACAAACTTATCGCGCGATACCGATGCACACTCGCCAGTGCCAAACGGCATCAATTCGATAAACCGCACATGCCAGTCTCGCTCGACCGTCAACTCGGCTAGTTCGACAACATCCTCATCGTTGTAGTCCCTAACGACGACGCAATTCAGCTTGATCGGCTTCATGCCCGCCGCTTCAGCCGCTTCGATCCCCTTCCAAATATCCTCAAACTTCCCGAACCGCATAACTTTCGCCAGCCGGTCCGGATTCAATGAATCGATGTGTATATTGACCCGCTTCAACCCGGCAGCGACCAATTCTGTCGCCAACTCCGGCAACAACACGCCATTGGTCGTCATCGAAAGATCGGCGATCCCCGGCACGCGTCCGATCCGCTCAGCAATCTCGACAATGTCCGACCGCAATGTCGGCTCGCCACCGGTCAGCCGCACCTTGCGAAAACCCACATTGGCAGCTGCCCGCACGACCGTTTCGATCTCTTCCGCGCGAAGCAAATCCGTACTCGGCGTGAACTTCAGCCCCGTCAGCGGCATGCAATAGACGCACCGCAGGTTGCAGTGATCAATCACCGAAACACGCAGGTAGTCGATCGTCCGACCGAAGCTGTCAAGCGGCATTTGCAATCCTTACTTGGCCGTAAATTGGCACCCGTGTCATTCTATCTTGCGTTGGCTGGCAAGTCGCCTTCGCTTCCCCTACCATGCCCCGTTCTATGGGGAACCCAAAAAGGAAATCAAACGAAAAAGTCGGCCTGTGGATGATCGGTGCGTGCGGCGGCGTGGGCAGCACCGTCGCCCTAGGGCTCGCCGCCATTCGCGCCGGCTCGACCGCGCGAACCGGCATGGTGACGGACCTTCAGCTGTTCGAGAATTCCGGCCTGATCGACCCTGCTGACATCGTCGTCGGCGGCCACGAAATCCGCTCGGAAACGCCGTGGGAAGCCGTCAACGCCATGCACCGCAGCGCGAACGTTTTCAATGAAGAACTCATCAACCGCTGTAAGAAAACGCTGGGCGAATTTCAGAAGAACATCGTAAGCGGAACTCTGATCAGCGCCGGAAAAACCGTGAAGCAGATCGCCAATGGCCGATCGATTCCCACCGACACATCGATCGCCGTTGCCGTCGAGCGACTTTCAAACGACATCAACAAATTTCGCAAGGCCAATAAGCTCTCGCACGTGGTCGTCATCAACGTAGCCTCATCAGAACCGCCGTTCGCGATGAAGCCCGAGCACAAGGATTACGCGAAACTCGAAAAGTCGCTCAGCCGCAAGGCGGACGGATTGTTGCCCACGAGTTCGGTCTATGCACTTGCTGCTATCGAAGCCGGTTGCGCGTACATCAACTTCACTCCCTCCTGCGGCATTTCGATTCCCGCGTTGCAGCAACGAGCAGAATCGCGCGGCCTTCCGTTTTTCGGCAGCGACGGCAAGACCGGCGAAACGCTCATCAAGTCCGTACTCGCGCCGATGTTTGCGATGCGCAACCTGAAAGTCCTCAGCTGGGTCGGCCAGAACATTCTCGGCAATCGCGACGGAGCAGTCCTCAACGATCCGAAAACGCGTGAATCAAAACTCCGCAGCAAGGACAAAATCGTTTCCCAGATGTTCGGCCCCGAGACAACAACGCGAGTCGGCATCGACTTCGTCCCCTCGCTCGACGACTGGAAAATCGCGTGGGATTACATCCACTTCGAGGGCTTCCTCGGCACGAAGATGAACATGCAATTCACGTGGTGCGGCAGTGATTCAGTCCTCGCAGCCCCTTTGGTGATTGACCTGACGCGACTGGCCATCCTTGCGCTTCAGCAAAACCACGCCGGCCCGATGTGGCACCTAGCGTTTTTCTTCAAAGACCCGCTCGGCGTCGACGAACACGATTTGTTCTGCCAGTGGATGGAACTCGTCCATCAAACGATTCCGCACAACCACGAACATTGTACCCACGATCACGAGAATTGTACGCACGATCACTCGCACTCTTGATGAAACTTGCCTACAGCTCAAATGCCTACATGCGCTGGCCGATCGCCGAAGCGATCAAGCGCATCGCCTCGCTGGGATACCAAGGCATCGAACTCATGGCCGACGTGCCCCATGCCTGGCCCGCGACCACGACCGATGACCAGATCGACGAAATCAGAAACGTCGTCGCCGATTCCGGCCTGACGATCTCGAACATCAACGCGTTCATGATGCGTGCGATTCAGGATTTCTGGCACCCGTCATGGATCGAACCGGACGTCGCATACCGCGCGAAACGAATCCAGCACACCAAGGATGCGTTACGGATGGCCGCGAAACTCGGCGCGAAGTGCATCACGACCGAACCGGGTGGACCGTTACCGCAAGGTATGTCGCGCGAAACCGCGATGGACATTTTCGTCGATGGTTTGAACGATGCGTTGAAAGTGGCCGAGGATTGCGGCGTGCTGCTGCTCGTCGAACCGGAGCCGGAATTGCTTATCGAAAATGCGAGCCAATTCGAGGACCTGGCCGCGCGAATCGACTCACCCGCCTTCGGCCACAACTTCGACATCGGCCACTTCTACTGCGTCAGTGAGCCGTTGCCCGAAGCGGTCCATCGCCTGAAGCACATCACGCGCCATTACCATTTCGAAGACATCGCCGCCACGCGCGTGCACGAACATCTGATTCCCGGTCGCGGCGCAATCGATTTTTCAGCAGTATTCTCAGCCATCAAACAAACCGGCTACGAAGGCTGGATCACAGTTGAACTCTATCCCTATCTCGACGACCCCGACGCCGCAGGCCGCGAAGCGATGAACTTTCTGCAACGGCTGATGTCGCCGTGAACAAGACGGTCCGCGCCTATCTCGACCTCGTTCGCTTCCCCAACCTGTTCACCGCTGCTGCCGACATCCTCGCTGGCTACTTTTTCGTACTCGGCGAAGTCATAAACGGGGCGGAGCTAACGAAGCTAATCGTCGGCTCGGTCTGCATGTATGCCGGCGGCGTAGCTTTCAACGACGTCTGCGATGTGGAAAAAGACACGCGCGAGCGCCCGACGCGTCCCATCCCTAGCGGCGCGATCTCGTTGGCCCGCGCACGAGTCATCAGCATCTCCCTGCTGCTGATTGGCGCCGTCACAGCCGGCAGTACGTCAACGCGAGCCGCAATCATCTCGGCCGCACTCGTCGTCGCAATCGTCCTCTACGATTCGCTGCTTAAAGCAACCATCGCAGCCCCAGCAATGATGGGATTATGTCGCGCCTTGAATCTCGCGCTGGGCATGAGCGTCGCGGACCTCGCCTCTCCCTCCGTTATTTTGCCGTGCGCAATGATGTGGTTGTACGTGACGTCGCTCACATTCTTTGCCCGCCACGAAGCCGCTATCAGCAAACCAATTCGTCTCAAGCTGGGCGCTATCGGCGTCGGTGCCGCATGTCTCGGACTAATCGCGGTGGGAAATGGCCCCATCGTTGCGATCAGCTTGCCAAACGTGTCGATCATTGTGGTCGGCTGTTTCTTGATGCTGCGCGGGCTGAGCGCCACTGATGATCCCGAACCGACGCTGGTTCAATCAGCGGTCAAGACATTCGTCATGTTCATCATTGTGTTTGATGCGCTTGTGACCGTGAAAGGCGCGACCGCTCGCGAAGGTGTGATCGTATTATCGCTGATGATTCCCGCGATGCTTTCGGCACGATTGTTGCGCGTCACATGACGCGAACGCCCGCCTTCAATGCGCCGTGGACGCCATTGGGAAGAATGCGTGGCTGCAAGCCCGTTTTCTGCGTGTAGGTAGCCATGGCCTCGTGCAGGGCAGTCATAGTCTGATCGCCCGATCGTGCCAGAATGGCCAGCACTCCCCCGCAACCGAATCCCGTGATCTTCGCCCCGAACACATCGCCCGAAGTACTCGCCTTGCGAATAAGATTGACGAGCAAGTCAGTCTCCACGCTGCCCAAACCGCACCGCTGGCCATAACTCCAGTGTGATGCGTAGAGAAATTCACCGGCGTCAATCAGCGCCTGTAGCTCGCCCGTGCGTGTCGCTCGTGCAATCGTCTCAGCAAATTGCCGCGACCGGGCATGTTCATAGATGTGATGCTCCGTCCGCGAGCGCACCTTGTAGATGTAGTCCGGCTCGATGAGCGAAGCCTCCTCAAATCGATCCGCGAATTTCGCGAGGAATTCCTTGCCCTTGATCTTCGTGGGCAAGCGATCGCGAAACTTCGCGACGTAATCGTTAATCGAAACCTGTGACACCACTCCATGCGGCGAGTGATTCGCGAGCCCCTCGTGATTTCTAATCTGCTCAATGAGGAAGCAGCCCATCAACGACGCCGTGTGCACTCTGGCCAGCTTTTCATTCAGCAGTTCGGGCACAACACCAGAATCCATCGCGATGAGCGCGATCCCCTTCGGCAGGCGAAATGAGCCAACCAGATCACTCGGAGTTCCCTGACGCTGGGTGATGAGACCATCTTCACCGCTCAGCATGCATGCGAGGTCAGAGGCACAAGCTTTTCGGTTGAGCCACTCGGTGCAAATTCGACTACTCAAGTTCTCAGCAGTCCGCTCATCCGCCACAACGTCAAAGGCCTTCGCCAAGGCAATGATCGACGCGATGGTCATCGCGCTCGCCCGCGTGTGCGCACACCCCTCGAAATCGCCGGGCGAAACTTGAATCGACACGCCTTTACTAGGATCGATCGAATCGTTCGCGCGGATCAGCTCAACGAGCGCTCCCAGTGCGCCGCCTACGCAATCGCTCTGCTTCGCGATCAGCTTCTCGCGCGCCCACGCCCCTTCGACATACGAACCATCCGCATCACGCAACTCAGATGCCGAAATCGTAAATGGCAAATGTCCATTCTTCGCGCCATCGGTGAATTCCCGGATGCTGATCTCCCCGTCAGTTCGACGCGCCGCGGAAACATGAACCGCCTGGCCCACTGTCGTCTGCAGCGTCCACGAACCATACGGTTCACTAACCCCGCCCATCAAATTCAACCGACTGGGGGCCGAAGCAACAAAGCACTTCGTATTCGTTGGCCGTGACAACAATTCGACGAAGAAGGGCGAATTGGCGAGTTCCGTTGCTGACGTGGGATCCGCCGTTTGCGTTACAGGAGGCCTGCTCCCCAATACGGCTGTTGAATCGTTTTCCACCATCAGTTGTCGCCTGTCTCGCGAGGGTCTGGAATCAACTCAGGACCGGCAAACTTCGTCCAGCACGGAGTCGTCAACGAGTATGGGCACATCCGTTCCCGCGCCAACTGCAATCGCGTCGGAGGGACGTGAATCAACTTCAATCAATTCCTGACGCCGTCGAATGACCAGCTTCGCAAAAAAAGTCGAGTCGCGCAGCTCATGAATGACGATCCGCTCCAGCGAACAATCAAGATCGTCGATCATCCCCGCGATCAGGTCATGCGTCATCGGCCTCGGAACCGGAACCTGCTTGGTGCGCCGGTCAATCGCGTAGGCCTCATGCACGCCGATGAGGATCGGAAACGCCCGATCGCCATCTTCTTCCCGCAGCACAATCATCGACATCTTGTCCTCTTCCGAGTCGACAATGACGATGCGCGCAAGCTTCATGGGAATCAGCATGAGTAAACCTCGGCGAACTAACTCGCAAACTATCTGTCGCTGCCCAAATGTCAAGATTCACCACGCGCGTAATCGTGTGGCGTGACTACGAATGGCGCATCATGTGTCAAGAGAAAAAATAATTTCGATCATCGATTCAGCAGCCGATGCAACTCAGTGAGCTCTTGCGCCTCCATGCCGACGCTCTGTTCCTGATTTGGAAATTTTCCTTCGTAGACATCATTCGCATACGCACGAAAAGCATCAACCAGAACTGGTGACAAGTTTGCATATTGCTTGACAGAGCGTGGTGGATGACCCGCGTTGAATCCCAGCATGTCGTGCATCACCAAAACCTGACCGTCGCACTTCGCGCCGGAGGCGATTCCAATCACCGGCAACTCCGTCGACTCAGTGATGATCGCAGCCACTTCCGTCGGCACCGCCTCAAGCAGTAGCGCTATCGCGCCCGCGTGCTCCATCATCTTGGCGTCTTCGACAAGCTGCTTTGCATCAGCCGCGCGCTTGCCTTGAATTTTGTAACCACCCAAACTCTGAATCGATTGCGGCTTCAAACCGAGGTGCGCTATCACCGGAATTGTGGCCGCTGACATCGCCTCCACCGTCTTTACGTGACGTCGATCAACTTCCACTTTGACGCAGTCGCAAAACCCCCGGGCCATGAATTCGCCGGCATTTCGAATCGCCTCCTCCTGTGAAATCTGGTAGGTGAGGTAAGGCATGTCGCCAACAAGGTAGGACGTAGGTGCACCGCGACGCACCGCTGCGTTTAGCGTGACCATGTGATCAAGCGTGGCTGGAAGCGTGCTGTCGTGACCAAGGCAAACTTCGGCATACGTATCGCCAACAAGAAGCGAATCAACCCCCGCCTCCTCCATCAGCCGTGCTGTTGCAAAGTCGTAACACGTCAGCATGGAGATACGTCGCCCGTCGCGTTTACGAGAGCGGAGTGTCGAAATTGTGATTTTTGTTCGCTTGGTCACTTACCGGAAAAGATACGACTGCGTGGCTATAAAGACAAGTTAGAGGCTCAATGAGGATGGCCCAAACAGAATACGTAGCTGAAGCTCGCGATTGTCTGGACCCAATCGCGAGAAGCACCATCCCTATTGCCTGATGCCTAATGGCTAGTCCCCTTTTGACGCTGCCAGTCCTAAGCGAGTAGAGTTTGACCAAGTTGGTAGAATGCACTCGAACCCTCGCGAGGAGGATTTTCTTGCCAAAAACCGGCCAGAGCTGGGGCAGCAATTTCGATAAGCTCGCGGACCACGTCTGGGAGATGATGCGTGAATTGCAATCCTCGAAGGTTTTCCACGCGCAATCGTCGCCGGAATGGTGCCCACACCTCAACCTCTATGAAACAGACAATGCTTTTCTGGTCTGTGTGGAACTTTCGGGCATCGATCGCGACAAAATCGACGTACGCTCAGAAACCGGCACGCTGTCTGTTTCCGGATTTCGAGATAAGCCCGTTTTGCCTGACATGAAGTCCGATGTCAGCGTTCATCTGATGGAAATTGACTCCGGGCGATTTCATCGCAAAGTTGCGATTCCTATGGACGTGAATGTGGATGCCATTCAAGCGACGTACAAGCACGGCTATCTCTGGATTGTCCTGCCGCGGCGTAACAAGCAAGTGAGCGGGGGTGCACCATGACAAACGATCATGACAAACTCAGGGAGTTTGATGAGGCACCCGTTGAAGACGACTCAAACGGCGAAGCCGATGCCGATGATGCAACCGAAGAGGTCAGCGACGAAGACGTCGAAGATGCGGTTGGCATCATGGCCTTGCCCGAGAGCGGTTCGAACAGCGGCGACACTGTCCAGATTCCGGAACATCTTCCCGTCCTTCCGATCCGAAACTCAGTGGTATTTCCGGGGACTGTTACCCCCTTGCAGATCAACCGCGAAAAATCGCGCCGCGTGCTCGATCTCGCGCTGGCAGGCTCGCGCTTGATCGCCGTGGTAACACAGCGATCTCCCGCTGTTGAAGATCCCAAGCTCGACGATCTATACCGCGTGGGCACTGCGTGCGTCCTGCTCAAAATGCTCAAGACTGGCGACGGTTCGGAGACCATTATCGTTCATGGTTTGCGACGCGTCGGCATCGAACACGTGACGGAAGAGACACGATTCCTCGAAGCGCGCGTACACGCGCATTCCGACCCCACCGACGTCTCCATGGAGCAGCGTGCTCTGGTTCACACAGTTCGCTCCGCAGCCGAGCGAATGATCGAGCTTTCGCCAAATATTCCCAACGAGGCAAGCACCGTCATCAGGAGCATCGAACGACCTGGCGCATTGGCTGATTTTCTGGCGGCCAACCTCCCGCTCAGCGTGATCCACCGGCAGGAAATTCTCGAAACCTTTGACGTCACCGAACGCATTCGCAAGGTCAACCTCGCGCTCGCGGCCCAGCTCGAAGTTGTCGAGCTTTCGCACAAGATTCAGGAGCAGGTTCGTGGCCAGGTCGACAAATCGCAGCGTGAGTATTACTTGCGCGAACAAATGAAAGCTATTCAGTCGGAACTCGGCGAGCAAAGCGCGGGCAGCGATCGGCTCAAAGACCTGCGTGCACGAATGGAAAAAGCCAAGCTGCCCGATCCCGTGCACAAAGAAGCCGACCGCGAACTGGAACGAATGGAGCATATTCCCGAGGCATCGCCGGAATACGGCATGGTGCTCGATTACGTCGACTGGTTGGTCGAACTTCCCTGGTCCGTCAGCACCACTGACAGCCTGGATATTGTGAATGCCAAGAAAATTCTCGACGACGACCACTATGGCCTGGAGAAAATCAAGAAACGTATTCTCGAATTCCTCGCCGTCCGCACTCTTCGGGCAGACGCACATGGTTCGATACTCTGCTTCGCAGGTCCGCCGGGTGTAGGAAAAACTTCACTCGGCCAAAGCATCTCGCGCGCCATGGGACGCAATTTCATACGCATGTCACTCGGCGGCGTGCGCGATGAAGCATCCATCCGCGGACACCGACGAACCTATATCGGTGCAATGCCCGGGCGCATCATTCGCGAGCTGCGCCGAGCGGGCAGCAACAACCCCGTGTTCATGCTCGACGAGGTGGACAAGATTGGTGCCGACGTGCGCGGCGATCCGATGTCCGCACTTCTCGAAGTGCTCGACCCCGCGCAGAATTCGACCTTCGCCGACCACTACCTTGGCGTTCCGTTCGATCTCTCGAAGGTTCTGTTCATCGCCACCGCCAACTACATGCAGGCGATCGAGCCCGCGTTGCGCGATCGCATGGAAATCCTCGAACTCCCCGGTTACACCCCGCACGAAAAGCTGATGATCGCGAAGAAGCACCTCATTCCGCGACAAATCGCCGAAAATGGGCTCACGCCGGATCAATTGCAATTCGAAGACGAAGCGATCAGCGCGATCATTTTCGACTACACGCGCGAAGCCGGTGTGCGAACGCTTGAACGCAAGATTGGTGCGATCTGTCGCGCCCGAGCAGCCGCTGTCGTACGCAAGGCAGAGCATCCATCGCTCATTCGCGTGGGAGACTTGCGACCCATCCTCGGCGAAAAAGACTTCGAGCAGGAAGTCGCAGCCAACGTCGCACAACCCGGTATCGTGACCGGACTCGCGTTCACGCCCGTCGGTGGCGAGATTCTTTTCATCGAAGCCACAAAAATGCCCGGTCGTGGCCAACTGACGCTCACCGGTCAACTCGGCGAAGTCATGCGCGAATCAGCCGTCGCTGCCAGCTCGATCATTCGCAGCCGCGCCCGCAAACTCAGCATCAACTTGAAAGAATTCCAATCGCACGACATCCACATCCACGTTCCCGGCGGCGCGATCCCGAAGGACGGCCCATCGGCAGGCGTAGCGATGCTGACTTCGATGGCGTCGGTGATTACCGACAAACCCGTCGATCCGCACACCGGCATGACAGGCGAGATCACGCTGAGCGGTCGAGTGCTGCCCATCGGCGGCGTGCGCGAAAAAGTGCTCGCGGCGCACCGTGCGGGCCTCGTACGCATCATCCTCCCTGAGCGAAACCGCAACGACCTCGAAGAAGTCCCCGAAGAAGTCCGCAAGAGCCTCGATTTCGTTTTCGTTCAAACGATCGATGAACTGTTCGACACCGTTTTCCGAAAGAAGGCCCCCGCAACTAAACGTAAGCCATCAAAACTCAAAACCAAATCGAGCGCCAAAACCAAGGTCCGCGCTCGCCGAAAAACCAAGAAACGAAGAAAAATCGCCTAACACATGAAGAACCGAACCATCGCAGACAAGGTTGCCATTGTCGCTGCCATCTTCGCAGCCTACTTCAGTTATCAATTGCTCATCAAACACATGACCGGCGCATCGACGGTGTGGTTTGATCAAGGATGCCATCTTTCTGCGCTTGGCGACAAAGCCAACTGTGCAGCCGTCCTCAACAGTCCCTACTCATACATCCCACCGAAGTTTGAAGGAAAATCGAGCGGCACGTCTTTCCCGGCCGCGTTCCTCGGTTTGATCTACTACGCCGTGCTGTTCATCTTTCTCGTCGGCGTAGGCAGACCTTCGCGCGAACGCCGATGGCTGCTATTCCTACCCATCGCTGGCGTCGCACTTGGCCTGCTCGGCTCTGCCTATTTCATCTTCGTCATGTTCTCGAAGATCGGCGAATGGTGCGTCTGGTGCGCGGTAACTCACGGCCTGAACTTCATCATCGCCGCCTGTCTCCTGCGACTTTGGTTCGTCGCCGCGAAGGAGCCTTCACTTACCACGGCTACAACCACAGAAAACGCCAACGATAACGCGCCCCCGTCCCCATCGGTCGTAATGCTGCCTTCGACGCGCCAGCTTTTCCTCACATTCACCAGCGCGGCCTTGGTCATCTATATGTCTTATCTCATGATGGGCATGTTGCGCGTGGGAAAATTGCAGGCTGAGATCGGTGAATACAAAGCAGAGCTGGACCGCGTACGTGCAGATGTGCAAACACTCTTCGCGGGTTGGCAAGCCGCTCCCAAAAAGGAATACAAGCCCGCAGCCGACGACCCGACCAGAATGCCTGCAAAAGACGGCAAGCCTTATGACGTTGTCATCTTCAGCGACTTCGAATGTCCCAGTTGCTCTCGCATGGCTACTTTCCTCGAAGATCGCGTGCAACCGCTCTTCGGCGGCCACCTTCGCCTGACTTACAAACACTTCCCGCTGGGAATGGATTGCAACCCGCTCGTAAAGAAAACCATCCACCCGAACGCCTGCACAGCCTCAAGATTGGCGGAGGCAGCCCGTTCGGTCGGCGGCAACGACGCGTTTTGGAAGGCACACGATTTTCTGTTCTCACATCAACAGAATTGGAAAAAGAAGCCGCCGACGAAGGAAGAAGTGTCTGAAGCATCGGGCGTTAGCGTCGACGCGTTGCAGACGGCCCTCGAATCACAGGCACCGTCAACTCGAATAGCGGATGACGTAAAACTTGCAGAACAATGGGGCGTTCAAGGCACGCCGACCATTTTCGTTGACGGCAAATTAATCCCGCCCATCGCCAAGATGTCCGAAAGTTTCTGGAACGAACTAGCGAATCACTACTGGAACACCGTTGCACAACAACCCCGACCTGAAGCCACCAAGCTCAGTCACCTTCCCCCTATTCAAGGTAACCCAGGTCCGCAAGGCGGGAAGTGACCTGCTCAAGGTCACGATCGTTGTAAACGTCTTTCGATTCGCTGCTCGAAATCGCGGCGCTCGCTTCTTCGTAATAGATCTGTGGCTGCGATTCAAAAAGCTCATCGACGACGCGCCCCTGCATGTCTCGCGGGATCGGCAGCCCGAGCATCGCAAGAATCGTCGGCGCACAATCCACGATGTGCGCCCGCACATCTTTCGCCTTCGCCATGCCCGCACCCGTTGCAATCAGAATTCCATCCGCGCGATGAGTCCCCTCGATCTTGCTGTACGGTAGCCATTGCACCACGTCGTTACCGCGAATGCGCCGCACCACAGCCAGCGAATCATGTGGAATCAGAATTAGGTCCGGCATCCACGGCTGATCATCCCGCGATACGCCGTATAGCTCCTCCGGTTTGTGCACCTCGGGAAAAAGTTGAACAGTCCGGCCGCTAGTGTCACGAGTCTGACACTCTGGCCCGAGTAGTCGCTCGCGAATCTCATCGCGCAGCGTCTCATATTGTTTCGGATCGACAATCCCGACCGGCTGGCGTCCCTTCAGATTAATGTACAGGAATCCTGCCATCCCCGCGTGCATCACACACGCGCGCGTCTTGTCGAAATCGATCGCCAGCTCGTGCGTCACGTCGCCGTCGCGAACAAACTTCTTTGTCTTTCCACGGAACCGATCTAGAAGATATTGCAACCGCGTCGAACCCTGCGCCGCCGAACTTCTGAGGTGCAAATACCCCCAATCTTGCAGCAGCTTATTGACCTGTATCTTTCCTTCGAGACTTCCGTGGCCATGATCCGACACCATCAACACAGCCGCGTCATTCCGCCTCGCGTAATCAACAAACTCCCCCACCGCGCGATCCAGTTCGCCGAAACATTCTTTGACGATTTCATGTCGCGTTCGATTTCGCGACGCCCATCGCGGATCGATGTACTTCCAAGTCTTGTGCTGCAGGTTGTCCACCAGCTTGAGGACGACCATCAACACATCCCAGCCAAAGCGATCTCCCAAGCTGCGAGTCATATCGAGGCCCTGGAAAAAGCTTCGTGACATGTAGGTTACGTTTTGCCGGAAAAGTTTTTCGCCGCCGAACGTTTTTCGCTTCCACTTTTTCCGCAGCGTCGGGTCCGGCCACTTTGCGAGCACATCAGCCTTCAACTCCGGTGGATACGCAAAGTCAGATTGCGGCCCGGGCGTCTCGAAACCGGTGATCATGAATCCGTTCACCGGAATCGGCGGATACGTCATGGGAACGTGCAGACTCCCGACCCGCAGCCCATGGCCTCCGAGAATCTGCCACAAGTTCCGCACGTGATCCAGGCACCGCATGCTGTTGAAGGAGAGCTTGTTGGCCAGCGGGTCGTAACGCTCAAAATCGATGATTCCGTGCAATCCGGGCTGTTTGCCGGTCAGAAACGTCGTCCAGGCAGCCGGGGTTATCGGAGGCGTTGTCGATCGGAGAATCCCGCTCGCACCAGATTCGACCGCTTCCTTGAGGCGCGGCATCCTCCCCTCGGCCATCAGCGGTCCGAGTACGTCGAAGGTCGCCCCATCGAGTCCGAGGATGAGCAGCTTCTTGGGTCTGGTTGGACTATTCTTATTCTGACTATTCACCTGCCTTATAGAATACTCGTTACGTCCCGAAACTGCGAGAGTTACGTCCCGTATCATACTTGTCTGCCGGCGGGTGCTGCGCCTACACTACAAGACCAATTGCCATTCGGGCAGCCGCGACCATCGCCTTCGATTGTTGTGTTCGCGGAAGACGGGCCAAGGGTTGAGTTGGCACGCCGCCAAGGATAGGGGAAAAAGCTGCATGTCGAGATTGAGCAAGGCTCTTCGCGTAATCGTTCTATTCACAAGTATTCAGGTTGCAACGACAGTCCGGGCTGAACTACATACCGTAACGTTCAGCAATCCGGCCGGCGTTCCTACCAGCCATAATCCGGACACGGGCGGAATCCTCCAGCCGACATGCCATAACTTCGTGGAAGACGGGGTGCATGCCGAAGCGTTCTGGGTGCCCAACGTCATGACCACCTATTTCATTCAGCATTGGCCAACCGGCTTTCGACCGGACGGCCACTTTCATCAACTGCCAAACGGTTATGAAACATCGCACGGATTCGCGACCGATACCAGCTCGAGCACACCGGACGTTTCGGGCATCTACATTCAGATGGCTGACGGCCGTCCGTTCGATCTCGTGAGCCTCCAATACCGTCTGCTCAACATGCCCGCAGGAACCACGTTCCGCGTCGGCACAAACTACGATCCGATGAACGCGGCTAATTCGAATTTCGTGACCTTTAATTTGACGTCGCAAACACCGTTCACAACTTTCAACTTTGGTAACGCATTTCTTCAAGTGAATCGCGTGTTCATCACCGCCTTCATGACGACCGATCAGCAGAAACGCGTTCTATGGGACAACATCGTCGTCAACGCAGGTCCGCCGCTCTGCACGAGCGACGCGAGTTGCGATGACGGCGTCTCGTGCACGATCGATACCTGCAACCTCGGAAACGGTATTTGCTCGCACACGCCGGATGATGAAGTTTGCGACAACGGCCTCTATTGCGACGGCATCGAAACATGCAATGCCACTCTCGGCTGCCAGGCAGGCACGGCGATCGATTGCTCTGATGACGTTACTTGTACGGTCGATACATGCAACGAAGCCACGCAGCTCTGCGAACACACCACAAGCAATGCCCTCTGCGATGACAGTCTTTTCTGCAACGGCGTGGAAACTTGTGATGCGGAGCTGGGTTGTCAGTCCGGAACCCCGGTCGTCTGCAGCGACGAAATCGATTGCACTACCGATGCCTGCAACGAAGCTACTGACGCCTGCGCCTTTACGCCCAACAACGCCGTTTGCACCGACGGAATCTTCTGCAACGGCACGGAAGTCTGTAATCCGGCGACTGGCTGCGAGCCCGGCCCATTGGAAACCTGCAACGACGGCATCGCCTGTACAACAGATACCTGCAATACAGAAACCGATTCGTGCGTTCACTCGCCGGAGCAATCTCTTTGCAACGACGGCCTGTTCTGCAACGGAACTGAATCCTGCGACGCGGTACTCGGTTGCCTCGCCGGTACACCGGTGAATTGCAACGACGGCGTCGCCTGCACCACCGATAGCTGCAACGAAGTCGACCTCTCCTGCACGCACACGCCGAACAACGCAGCCTGCAATGACGGCCTCTTCTGCAACGGCACTGAGACTTGCGACGCCGTAAACGGTTGCCAGGCCGGCACACCGGTGGACTGTAACGACGGCATCGCCTGCACCACTGACGCATGCAACGAAGCCGCCGACGCCTGCGCTTTCACGCCGGTGAACTCGGCCTGCGACGACGGTCTTTACTGCAATGGTTCCGAAACCTGCTCCGCAACTCTAGGCTGCCAGGCAGGCATGTCGCCATGCGGCAATCAGACTTGCACCGAAAGCAACGACACCTGCGGCGCCAACCGCGAAATGTGGATGGTGTTCACGTCATCGGCCAACGTGCCGGGCGTTGGCGTTATTGAGACTCAAGACATCGCCTCCTACAACCTCACGTCGCACACCTGGTCGCTCGTGTTCGACGGAAGTGACGTTGGCCTAACGCTCGCGATCGACGGCATCGCGCGTCTCGACAATGGTTCGATCCTCATGTCATTCGTCGATCCGGGCAACGTCCCCGGCCTCACCGGCGGTCCCGACGGTTTGCTCGTGGACGATTCCGACGTCGTGATGTTCACGCCGACTTCGCTCGGCGCAACCACAGCGGGTTCATTCTCCTTCTACTTCGACGCAAGCGATGTCGGTTTGACTGTCTCCACCGAAGACCTCGACGGTATTGAGCTAAACGAAGCCGGCAACCTCGTCTTCACGACATTGGGCGCGTTCAGCGTTCCCGGCCTCTCGGGTGATGACAAAGACCTCGTCACGTTCAACGCGACGAGCCTTGGCGCTGTCACCGCCGGCACGTTCTCCGTTTTGCTGGATGGAACCGATGTCGAATTGACGACTAACGATGAAAACATCGACGGCTTCTCGATTTCAGCTGCCGGCTCATTCATCCTATCAACCACCGGCCCGTTCTCCGTCACTGGAGCAAGCGGTCCGGATGAAGACATTTTCGAGTTCTTCCCAAACGTTCTGGGAGCCGCATCGTCCGGCACCTACGCCCCGCTCCTCGACCTGACCACTATCGGTATCGATGCGTCGGAAGACGTTCAGGAATTGGAACTCGTCGAAACCGGCACGGAAGAGGAACCAACAGAATGTGAAAACGACGCAGATTGCGACGACGGCATCGAATGCACCGTCGATTCCTGCAACACCGAAACCGGTACTTGCAGCTACACGCTCGACCACGGCTCGTGCGACGACGGCCTGTTCTGTAACGGTGTGGAAGTTTGCGACTCCGAACTCGGCTGCACCGCTGGCGCAGCCGCCGGTTGCGACGACGGCATCGCCTGCACCACGGATGCCTGCGACGAAAACACAGATTCGTGCATGCACACGCCGAACAACGCGGCCTGCAACGACGGCCTCTTCTGCAACGGCACCGAGACCTGCAGCGCGGTCCAAGGTTGCGTGGCTGGCACGCCTGTGAACTGCGGCGACAGCGTCGCCTGCACCACCGACACCTGCAACGAAGCCACTGATTCCTGCGTGCACACGCCTAACAACGGTTCATGCAGCGACGGCGTGTATTGCAACGGCGTAGAAATCTGCGATGCGATTCAAGGCTGCCAGGCTGGCACCGCACCTTGTGCTGCCGAAATGTGCAGCGAAGCCAACGATTCCTGCGGCACGAGCCAGGAACTCTTACTTGCCTTCGCAGCCGCAACCAACGTGCCAACCATTGGCACCGTCGAGAACGAAGACATCGTCTCCTACGACCTGAACACCGGCGTCTGGACTTTGGTCTTCGACGGCAGCGACGTCGGCCTGTCCGGCTTTGCCATTGACGCGTTCACGCAATTAGCTGACGACTCGATCCTGCTGTCCTTCAACGAACCGGGCAACGTCACCGGTCTCACCGGCGGCCCCGGCGGCTTGCTCGTCGACGATTCCGATATCATTCGATTTGTGCCGACATCTCTCGGCACAACCTCAGCCGGTTCATTCTCGTTCTACTTCGACGGCAGCGACGTGAGTCTCAGCTCCGATACCGAAGACGTGGACGCCATCATCGTGAACGCATCTGGGCAGTTGATCCTCTCAACTAACGGCAGCTACTCCGTCACCGGTGCCAGCGGTAACGGCGGAAACCTCTTCACATTCACCCCGACCAGCCTCGGCTCGGTGACCACAGGCACATACGCCGTTTACTTCGACGGCAGCGACGTCGGCCTCTCAGCTTCGGCCGCCGAGAACCTCGACGCCGCCACGCTCCGCGCGTCTGGTGCAATCCTCTACTCGACCTCCGGCGACTTCACCGTCCCAGGTCTCACGGGCACGAACGAAGATATCGTGCAGTTCAATCCGACCCTGCTCGGTCCAACCACGACCGGCTCGTCCGTGAACTTCCTGCACCTGACCAACATTGGAATCGACGCCTCGGCGGATATCGTTGGCTTGCAGATTCTTGAATAATGAATCACCGATCAACCATCAGGCGGAAGATCAAAAGCCTCCACTCGGTTGATCGTGATTCTCAAGTTGAGATCGGAGGCTGGGAACTGATGCACTAAGTTGATTGTTCTCATGCCTCCGTAACCAGGCGTGCCAGTGACAGACACCGGCAACTACGGAAATCACACTGAAGCACCACTTTAGTGTGGCGGCGTTTACCTGGCGTAAACTTTCATCTCGACATCCACGACGCGACCATGCCTATCCGGTCATTTGATGTACACGTCGAATACTCAAAGAGTTACGCATGAACAAAATACTGTGACGGATTTGTAATGGTACCGTAATTCATCTGACTGGTGTCTCCTCCTTATGATTCGCCGCATGTGCTTACAAAATGCCATCGGCGAGCCACTCAGTTGAACCTCGAACAACATTCCGATTCAAGTGGATCCATCGTTCACGCGATCGAGCCTGGAATCTCTTTCTCTGCACCAGATAATTCGAAGTTGTCAGACGCGGCCATCGTCAAATTGCACACGTCTGATGTCGCTTCTCATCGTTGGCACGTTCAATCAATCTGGTACTACGCATTCGGGACCTACATACTTTTGCTCGTCAATTCACTCTCCTATTTGAAAGAGATCCGATTCCAGGGAGCGCTAACCTACGTTTTCGTAGCCGCCTCGTTCCTCACCTACGCTGCATTGTATGTTCTCCCGCTGACGCTTCTCTTGGTCTGCTGGAATCGCATCGTTCGCTCACAAGTTATCGCCCGAATTCCGGGCATTCCGCCTCGCGCACAATCTTGCCTCGTATACGGCGGCACAGCCATTGCCTTTGTAGCGCTCCAGCTTGCATTGTTCGTCGACAAGACCGTTTTTCACGTTTTTGGCTTTCACCTGAACGGATTCGTGTGGAACCTCGTGCTCACCAAGGGTGGCATAGAATCGATGGGAAGCGATGAATCAACCAAGGGTTCCCTTGTCGTCCTCGTTGTGATCATCGTCGCACTACAGTCCGCCCTGCTTGCTGCCATCTTATTCAGCGAGCGAGTGCGCATCGTTTTCGCGCGATGCTTCACACGACGAGTTGTGCTGTTGATCGTTGGCTCATTGATCGCAATGAGCTTTTTTCAGCAGATCACGTACGGCGTATGCAGCCTGCGCGGCTACAGCCCGGTTCTGGCTGCGTCGAACGCTGTCCCGCTCTACATTCCGACGACCTTTCGCCATTTGGCTGAGCGCATGGGATATGACGTCGATCGCGAGCCGACGCTACGAATCAACATGGATTCGGCACACGTCAAATACCCGCTGCGGCCGATTAATCGTGAACCAGTATCGCGTCCTTTGAACATCGTCTGGTTCGCCACTGAATCGCTCCGCGCCGACATGCTTGACCCTGATATCATGCCTAACATGTGGTCACTCGCGCAGCAATCGCAGTGGTTTCGCCATCACTACAGCGGCGGCAACGGTACTCGCATGGGCATGTTCTCCATGTTCTACGGACTCTACGGCTACTACTGGTTCCCGTTCCTCAACGAAAGTCGCGGGCCCGTGCTGATCGATCAGCTCATCGAGAGCGGCTACCAAATGCACATGCTCACCGGCGCGAAATTCACTTACCCCGAATTCGATAAGACCATTTTCGCGCGGGTCGAAAGCGAGCATCTGTACGAAGGACTTGGCCAGCCGCCCTGGGTTCGCGATCAGGCGAACATCGATCTCATGCTCGACTTCATTCGGGATCGAGACACATCCCGTCCGTTTATGACGTTTCTGTTTTTCGAATCGTCGCATGCGAACTACACGTTTCCCGATGAGTGTGTCATCCGCAAGCCCTACGCACAGGACTTGAACTACGCGACGATCAACGTGGGTGAACACATGGGCCTGATCAAGAATCGATACATTAATGCGTGCAATCACGTCGATTTGCTGATAGGCAGGACATTATCATTTCTAAAAAACAACGACCTGATGGATTCCACGATCGTTCTCTTCACGGGCGATCACGGCGAGGAGTTCATGGAAAAAGGAAGATGGGGGCACAACTCGGAATTTACCGAAGAGCAGACCCACACACCGCTGGTCATCTGGATTCCGGGCCAATCCCCACGCGCGGTCGACACCATGACCAGTCATCTTGATATTCCAGCCACGATCATGCCGCTGCTCGGCGTCACGAATCCGCCGGAAGACTATTCACAAGGCATCAATCTGCTGGAAGATACGCGACGCGAATACACTGTGATTTGTGATTGGAACAACGTCGCTTACGTTGACGACCGCTTCAAAGCGGTATTCCCAACCAAAACATACAACATGGCCAGCCAACTCGTGACGACAAATGAGGATGTGCCGATCGAGGAACGCGCCGAGTTCTTCGAAACTCACAAGGACCGAATCGTCCAGCTCATGCGCCAACTTCGAACTTTCACCCGATAGTTCGCGTATTCAACCCTTTCCCGACGGTTGACGCAATTCCCGTCCTCAATTATCAGGTGACCTGACATCAGTTGGAGGTCAGTAAGATGCGCGTCATTCGACAACCCCAAGTCTACCTCGTCGGCCGCCCCTCTCTCGACGACTCCGAAATCGCGCGCTTCCTCGCCGACCACAACGTAGGCGACTGGCAAACTGATACCGAAAACGCCTCGCAGGTCCTTCCCGAAATCGCCGGCCGCGTCTGCTACATGAGCTTCGCCAAACCGCGCCCGGGCGGGAACAGCGCCTACCTCGGTCACATCAAGGAAGTCGGCCATGGCAGCGTGCTGGAACACAGCGTGTGGAATTTCGTGATCACCGGCGTGTCGCGCTCGTTCACGCACGAACTCGTCCGCCACCGCGCGGGCTTCGGCTACTCGCAACTCTCGCAACGCTACGTCGACGAATCGGTGGCTGATTTTGTCGAACCCGATTGCATTGGAGACGATCCCGAATTGCACGAAGTCTGGCGCTCAGCCGTCGAGCACGCACAGGAAGCCTACGTCAAACTCGTCAACGGCCTACAGCACAAGTTCTCGGACATCGAAGACAAAACGCTCCGCCGCAAAATGGCCCGCCAGGCAGCCCGTTCCGTCCTACCCAACGCGACCGAAACAAAGATCTTCGTCACTGCAAACGCCCGCTCGCTGCGTCATTTCATAGAGCTCCGCTGCAACGAACACGCAGAGACTGAAATCCGCATCGTCGCTGCCCTGATGCTCCAAGTACTTCAAAAAGAAGCACCCAACATCTTCGGCGACTATGAATTGGTTAAGTTACCGGACGACACCCTCGAAGCCCGCACGAATCACCGCAAAGTATGACGACATTTGAATTCATGCTCCGAACGTAAGCCACGGTCCTCAGCCCACGACTGCTTCCTATTAACCCATAGGTAAACCGCACGATTTCTTAGTGCCCCTGTATCGTTTGGCACGATTCGTGCCCGATAAATTCAAATCGCGGCGCGATCATCGCCAATACGTAGTCGAATCCAACTGAATGCAGCAGCATACCTTCAAGTGATGCAACACCGCTGCCCTGGCCGATGATCGACGTGTGAATATGTTTGCGGTATGCTCGCTTCCGGTGGTTGGGTAAGGAGGCAGTTCCATGTTGGGAATTAAACAGGATAAAGACTTGACGCCGTTGACCCCAGATCAGTGGATCGGTCCGGCCCCGTGGATTTCAACGCCCCTCCCAGGCCCCATCGCCAAGGCCATGGTCGAGCGCGACCACCGCGTTAGCACGCCTTCTTACACGCGCGATTATCCGCTCGTCGCGAAGCGTGGCCTCGGCTCCGTCATTGAAGACGTCGACGGCAACCGCTTCCTCGACTTTGCCGCCGGCATCGCCGTCTGCGCGACGGGTCACTGCCATCCCAAGGTCACCGCCGCCATCGAACAACAAGCCCGCAACCTGATCCACATTTGCGGCAGCGATTTCTATTACCCACCAATGATCGACGTGATGGAGAAACTTTGCGCGATCACGCCGGGCAAGTTCGGCAAGAAGGTATTCCTTACCAACAGCGGAACCGAAGCGGTCGAAGCCGCCTTCAAACTCGCGCGCCACCACACGCAGCGAAAATGGGCGATCGCGTTTTACGGCGCATTCCATGGCCGCACGATGGGCGCACTTTCGCTCACCTGTTCCAAGACGAGACAGCGCGCCAACTTTGGCCCGCTCGTACCGATGGTCGCGCACGTTCCCTACGGCGACGTAAGCGAAATCGAATCGCGCCTCTTCAAACATCTGATGGCCCCGAACGAAGTCGCCGCCATTTTCGTCGAAGCAGTCCAAGGCGAGGGCGGCTATGTTGTTCCGCCACCATCGTTCCTGCCCGACCTCCGTGCCCTCTGCGACAAACACAACATCCTGCTCATCTGCGATGAAATCCAGTCGGGCATGGGGCGAACCGGCAAATGGTTCGCATACGAACACTTCGGCATCACCGCAGACATCACACTCGTCGCAAAAGGCATCGCCAGCGGCCTGCCGCTCGGGGCGGTGATCGCCCGCGAGGACATCATGGATTGGGGGCCCGGCGCACAGGGCAGCACCTTCGGCGGAAACCCGATCTGCTGTGCCGCAGCCAACGCCACCATCGAACTCATTGAAAACGGCATGATGGCCAACGCCGCCAAACTCAGCACCCGACTTCTGTCCTCGCTTCGTCAGATCGACGAAAAATACAAAGTCGTCGCCAACGCCCGCGGCCTGGGTCTCATGTGCGGCGTCGACGTCATCAACCGCCGCACCGGCAAGTTCGACCTCAAGATGCGCGAGCGAATCATCCTCGAAGCCTTCCAGCGTGGCCTGATCCTGCTCCCCTGCGGCGAATGCACAATACGCTTCTGCCCGCCGCTGTGCATCAACGAAACCCAACTCGACGTCGGCCTCAAACTCTTCGACGAAGCAGTAGCGACGGTAGTGTGATTCATCCCTCTCCCCCTTGGGGAGAGGGCAGGGTGAGGGGCTCTCAAGTAGATTAACTTGCCTGTTCCTAACGTGACTCAGGATTTGTAGGGTGGGTGCTTTGCACCCACCTTTTGTCACTCACACGACTGTTTACTCTGCCGCCGACGGCGTCTCCGGCACAATGACGTTGTAGTAATCCAGCAATGTTCCCTTGGAACGCTCCAGATCAATGATCGCCACGTTGTACGCCACAATCGCCGCGACCATGCCCCGCCGTGCATTTGCCAGACTTTGGCGTGCGCTCAATTCGCTGTTCAAGGTGTTGATATCTTTTCGCTCCGCTCGCGCGACGATTGAATCAACTTCACGCACGCGCGCCTCAGCCGCTTCATACGCCGGACCGATCTGCTCATACGACGTCGAAAGCTGCCGCACCGCCAGATTAACATCGAGAATGATTTCTTCGAATATCGACTTGAGCGATGCCATCGCCTGCACATGTTGCAAGCGCGCCCTTTGCGATGCCGCCAGCGGCCCACGATTGCCGATCGGCATCGAAAACTCGACGCCTACGAAATACTCCACAAAATCGTGCTCAAACACTTGGTCCATCGCACGATCGGCATTACCGCCCAAACCATCGACTGTGTATCGGAACGTCAGATCAAATCGCGGCAGTTCCTCGTTCTTCGCGCGCCCGACATTAATCTTTGCGATATCAATGCGACCCTGTTGTTCCTTGATCTCCTCACGATGCTCCAGCGCCGTCTGAACCTCGCCGAGTCGGTTCACCTCGAATCGTGCAATCTGCGGAAACGTCGTCGTCACGATTTCCAGATCATGACTCAGGTTATGTTCGGGATCATTCAGCGCCGCCAGCAGTCGATCCTGTGCGTCAAACACGTTGTCACGTACTCGAACAAATTCGGCTCTGCTCTGTTCCAAATTCGCACGCGTCGCGTCGATCTGCACGGGCGTCATGTCGAAATCCTTGCGCGACACGACGTAATCGTAGATCGTTTCGAAATCCGCCAACGACCGCGCCGTCACCACCAAGTCATGCCTCGCCTGAATCAATCGCCAATAAAGCTCTTCAACCCCGCGAAGCGTATCGCGAACCTGTCGCCGAAATTCCTGATCGCTGACCATTCTGTTCTTTTGTGCGATGGAAATAATCGAGCGGTTATAGTCTAGCCCGAAACCGCGAAGAAACGGCTGCCGCATCTCAAGGATGAGATTGGAGAAATACTCCGGGTTAATTTGCTGGAAGGACAACGTGGTCTTGGTGCGTTGGATACCGTAGCTCGCGCTCACTTGCATACCGGATTGCAGCAGCTTTCGCACGCCGGTCGACGAGCTCAGAAAATCCGTATCCGACGCCGCCAGTGTCGATCCCGTAGGCCGATTCACCTTGTTCTTGTTGAGGTTGGAAAAGAATACCGCATCGAATGCCGACTCAGCCTCCACAACCCGCGTCGTCTCGATGGCTGGGTTGTACCGCGCCGTCTCAATGGCGTAGTTGTTCTCCATCGCGAGGTGCAGCGCATCCTCAAGACTCAGCCGCCATTGGTTCGACCGCTCGATGGTCTCGATGCGTGTGATCTGCCGAGTAACATACGTGATCGCCGCGTTGTCGCTCTTCTGCTGTGCCTCGGTCAGCCGCGTCCGCAGTCGCTCCAACTCCTTCGACGGATCAGGAACGTGCCACACCAACCGATCCCACGGAATCGACGCCTGCCAGTCAACCGGCACTTGTCCCTGTCCGCTCGCGATCGCCGTGACCAAAGTTGGAATCGCGTCAAGATCGCCGGTCGCGTTACCCTCGGCATAACCCAAGCTCGGCACGCAGCACATGGCGACGGTGCTTACAAACGCAATACCAATAGCCTTCCGAATGAAGTTGGATTGAATCATCGATAAATCCGTTGTGAAACGCGCACTTCCCGCAGGATAGCGGTCCACGAACAACGTTTCTCAATTCAAATCAGGTACCGCGCCAACGGCACTGTCCAGCTAAGTCGTCATCCTAGTCGCGCCAATCAAAGCGTCAATCGCGCACGCTGTAACTTTGCTTGTAGTACAAGTTTGCACGCCAGATTTGCAGTTAAGATTTTTTGCTTCGGGGTGGCACGGTCAAGCCGCAGCTTGGCCGTGGCGGACCGAAGTGTGTCTTGCGTACCAAGTTGGATAATTGTGAAGTCGCAGGCTTTTGCCCAATGCCTGTTGCCTAATGCCTTCGCATATCAACTCGCCTCACTCGTTTCAAGATCCGCTGCCTTCTCCGCGCGTTTTCGAGGCTGTGATTTCCACCGTCGATGAATCCATAAATACTGCTCCGGTTCGTCGCGCACCGCTTCTTCAATCGCAGACGTGTATGTCTGCGTAATCCATCGCAGCGGGTCTTCCTGCTCCGCCCATTCCGACGGGTAAATAATCCGCGTCACACCCACTTCGTAACGCGCCGCATCCCCACGCCGACGCCCGTACCCCACGATGATCGGCACATCCTTAGCCATCGCCAGCAACCCAATCGACTTATATGTCGAGGCCTTCTGCCCGAAAAAATCGACAAAGATCCCCTTCCTGCCTGCATCTTGATCGCCGATCACCCCAAGCAAATACGCATCATCGAGATACTTCTCAGCCTCCTGTGTAGCCCCCTTCTTGTTCAACAGACGCAAGCCGTGCTGCCGACGACTGTTCACCACGAAGTCATTGAAATACACATTGTCCAGCGGTCGCATCACTCCCACCACGTCGAACCCAAGACACGCCAGCAAATACCCCGGCAGCTCAAACGCCCCGTAATGCCCCGTCACCAGAATCGCGCCGCGTCCATTAAGCAAAATGGCCAGCGCCTCATCGAAATTCACCACCGACACATACCGCGACCACGTCGTCTTACTCAACATTCGCGGCAGGCAGATCAGCTCCATAAGAAACATCGTGATGCACTGCAGGCTCCGGCGCGCGATACGATCCACTTCAACAGCAGATAGCTCGTTCCCATAGGCCGCAGCCAAATGCGATTTCGCTCGCTTGAGATGACGCGGCATCGCCAACGGCCAAAGTCGCCCAAGCACGCGCGCCGTCGCCAGGTTCCATTCCAAGGGAAACATCTGGAAAACCGCAAACACGCAACGAAGCACTGCGTATAACAACCAGGCAATCGGCCCCGTCTTTGCCTTCATAGCCCCATCCTATCACGCGATCACCCGGCTCGCGACGATCAGGACTTGACCCATGTGCCATCTCGCCCCATACATCCCTCATGGATACGACGCCGCGCCATACAAATTCTGAAGCACACCCCGCCGAATCGCCTCGCGGCCCATTCACCGTTCAAGATCTTGATTTCGATCTGCCCGAAGACTTGATCGCCCAACACCCACCCGCGACGCGCGACCAGGCTCGCCTCCTCCTCGTCGATCGCAAGACCGGCCAGCTGCAAGACCTTCGAATCACCGACCTACCGAATCTGCTCAACGCAGGTGACTTGCTCGTACTGAACGACACCAAAGTCCTGCCAGCCAAGTTCGTCGCTCGTCGAAAATCCGGCGGAAAAGTCGAAGGCCTTTTCGTCCGCCAGGACCGCCCCGACCAATGGCTGGTTATGATGCAAAGTTCTGGCCGACTCAAACCCGACGAGCGGCTCATGTTGCCATCGAAAAACGGTTCCGTCGTCCGCATCACCATCATCGATCGCGACGGCGAAGGTCTCTGGCGACTCGGATTCGATTTCGACGCCCCCGCCGCTGAAATCCTAGAACACTCCGGCGAAACACCGCTCCCGCCCTACATTCGCCGGCGCGGTTCGCAGGAACATGAACTCGAAGACCGCGAACGCTATCAAACCGTCTACGCCGCACAAACCGGATCCGTCGCCGCCCCCACCGCCGGACTGCACTTCACCCAAGATATCCTCAGACAACTCCACGATCGCGGCGTACACCAAGCCACACTCACGCTACACGTCGGCATCGGCACCTTCCGCCCCATCCGCGTCGACCGCCTCGACGAACACAAAATGCACAGCGAACCCTACACGGTTCCTGCGAAAACAATCGAAGCCATCCAATCAACAAAACGAAATGGTGGCCGCATCATCGCCGTCGGCACCACATCGACGCGCGTTTTGGAATCGGTTGCATCTCACATGCAAGCATCTCGCATTATTGAAGCGCCGAGCATTTCTCCCTCTCCCTCTTGGGGAGAGGGCAGGGGTGAGGGGCTATCTACAATCACCGGCCAAACCGATATCTTCATCTACCCCCCTTACAAATTTCAAATCGTCGACGCCCTGCTCACCAATTTCCACCTCCCCCGCAGCACTCTCCTCGGCCTCGTCATGGCCTTCGCCGGCATCGACCTCACTCGCCGCGTCTACCAACACGCCGTCAAAGAACGCTACCGCTTCTTCAGCTACGGCGACGCCATGCTCATCACGTAATCTGACCGATACTCATCCTGTAGGGTGGGTGCTCTGCACCCACCTTTTCACGCTTCATCACTTTCGACATCACTTTCCTAAATTGGCAAGGCATGCCTGATTGTCCTGCACGCTCTTTTTTCGCGACTCTGTGTGTCAACTCCAAACAACGGCGTGCATTACAACATGCCACTGGCGCTCGTTTCTCCCCTTCTGAAATTTCAAATCTCAAATCCGCACGCACACCCCCAATTCCTTTTGCCCATTGCCTTCTGCCGATCACCTCCGGAGGGTGGCACGGTCAAGCCGCAGCTTGGCCGTGGCGAATTAACTCTCATCTCAACTGGATATGGCGTTATGCCTTCTGCCTAATGCCTATTCCCTCTTGCCTCCGTCACCCAATCGTGTATGACCGCACCCAAGTACCCCAAGGCTCGCGTGCTATGACCACCTACATCGTCCTCACCATCATCGGCCTGCTCGCCGGTATCGCCGGCGGATTGCTCGGCGTCGGTGGGAGCATCGTCATGATCCCCGCCATGAACGAGTTCCTCGGCCCGAACCAACATCTCTACCAGGCAGCCGCCATGATCGTGAACTTCTTCATCGTCGTCCCCGCGATGATTCACCACCGCCGCGTCAACGCCATCAATCCCGACGTCATTCGTGCCATCGTCCCGATTGCTCTCGTCTCGATGCTCATAGGTGTACTGCTCAGCGAACACCCCGCGCTATCCGGCGGCGGTGAGAAACATCTTCGCCTCCTCTTCGGACTCTTTCTCCTCTGCATCTGCGTCGCCGACATTTATCGCCTGTTCCGCCGCAAACGAACCGCCATCGACGAACTCAGCCGCGATCAGGATGCCGACGGCACAACGTCTCCCGTCATGACTTGGCGCAAGGCCGCGATGATCGGTATCCCGACCGGCCTCGTCGGCGGCGCACTCGGCGTCGGCGGCGGAATCCTCGCAGTCCCGTTACAGCGAAAAATATTGCGCATACCCATCCGTAACGCGATCGCCAACTCCGCAACCATCATCATCACCACCAGCTTCGTCGGCGCGATCGTCAAGAACTACGCCTACGTCAAAGAGCACCACGGAGAAATGCGATCCTTCATCCTCGCCGCCGTTCTCATCCCCTCCGCCATCTTCGGAAGCGCGATCGGCAGCCGACTTGTCCACAAGCTCCCCGTGCGCACAGTTCGCGTTTGCTTCTTTTGCGCGCTGTTCATCGTAGCCTCACGGCTGACTTACCAATCCGCCCTCGCCATCGCCGGTTCCATTCACCCACAACCGCACTCGATTAGCGCAATTCCTGCAGCCCACTCGCCGTAGTGAGTCCTCCGCGCTTTACAACGCGGCCCACCAACTATCCGCAAGGTAACTCAGAGGTCGATAGTATTTGCAATGACATTTGGATAAACGACAAAATTGGTGATCGTTGAATCAGGCGAGCTGCGGTAGCGGCGATCGCGGCCAGCCCACGGCGGAAGCCGTGGGGATATTGATCTCCACCAATTGTCATAGCCCCGGAAGGGGCGATCGTAAGACGTTTCCGAATCGGCTCGCAATGCGACACGCGCTTCACGATCGCTCATTGTTCGAAATTAGGAATGTTGTATCGCACAGGAGGTGTGAACATGGCAGCTCGTCATCATCGAACCAAACTTGGAATATCAATCGGCACCGCGGTCATCGCAATTACCGTCGCCTCGTCCGGCTGCACGATGCCCTACGGAAGACAATTCCGCGACACCGCCCTGCCCGGCATTCAATCAGGCGTGCAATCGATCCTTACCGGATTTGTCGACGGTGTCTTTGCCTCCATCGAACCCGAAGCCGACAGCAACGACGCATCACCCTGATGCCATCAGAACCGCGACCGCAATGAAGCGGCCCAATCGTCGCATCAGAATCGCAACTGCAAAGGGGCGGCCTCTCGCAGTATGAGAACCGCGACTACATAAGAGCGACCACTTGCGATCGAAACTCCCCCCTTACTAAGGGGGGACAAAGGGGGGTCTCCACAGCCACGCAACCGCTACTTTTCTATGAATTCCACACTTAATCCGCACTTGGCAAAAATTGTCGACTCGTGCGCACACTTTGCCCAACACCCTCCATTCGGCCCGCGTTCAAACGACAAAAAGCAACATCGAGACCTCGCCGACGCCCCCTGCTAGAATATCCCATACGTCGAACCATCAATCAGAACCAAACGGAGCATCGACTTGCCCACCGCAAAGACCGGCCGCCGACTCACATGGCCCGTCATTGGACTAACGCTCGTCGTCGCAGCCTTCGGCCTCGCCGCGGGCGGCATCGCTCTTTCTTTGCAGCAAGCAGAAGCCCTCTCAACCCGCCTCACCGTCCACGCTCAAGCCCGTGCAGGCCAGATCGCGACGACCGCCGCCGATCTCTTCCACCATCAGCTTAACTCTGCCCTCCGCGGCGCAGCCGAACGCGCCCGCTATCGCCCACAAAATCCATGGACCGCGCCGCCAGATTGGCCCGTCTGGATCACCGACCTTTTCTCATGGGACGGCCATGTCCTCACACCCCTCACACCACCGGCCAACAACGATGAAAAGGCGGTAGCCGAGTTCAAGAAGTCCACCTCTGAAGTAGAGCTACTGATGCGCTCGCGCATGCTGTCGCCTGCCACCAACCCATTTTCGGATGGCGACACCGAGCGCGCATTCGTGATCTACGACGACACGCACGACAAGACCCGCGCCGTGGCTGTACTTCTCACAAGAGACGCCTTCGACCTCCCGCGATATCTAGTCGCCGTCATCAGTCCGCAATGGCTCCGCGAAGACATGCTGGAACCGCTCGTCGCTCTCGACGACGGCATCAAAATCGTCTCAACCGCCGACGTCAACGCCCCGTGGTCCCAGACCATCGGTGGCATTCGCGTCTGGTCAATTCAACCAAGCGAGGAATACGCCCGCGAACAACGCAACGTCGTCGTCGGTCAAACCGTTGCCTACCTCGGCCTGACGCTCGTCTCACTCGGCACCATGCTCGCCGCCATGTGGAGCCTTTCCCGCGTCGCCCGTCGCGAAATCAAACTCGCCGATTTGAAATCAAACTTCGTCGCCGACGTTTCTCACGAATTGAAAACCCCGCTGGCCCTCATTCGCCTCTACGCCGAAACACTCATGGGCGGCCGCGTGCCCACCGAAGAAAAACGCCAGGAGTATTACTCCATCATTAACCGCGAGAGCACCCGCCTCACCAACCTCATCAACAACATTCTCGACTTCTCGCGCATCGAAGCCGGCAAGAAGGAATACACCCTCGAATCCACCGACGTCGGCGAAGTCGTTCGCGAGATTTACAACACCTACCGCGCGGAGCTCGACGACAAAGGTTTCGAACACCGTCTCGTTGTCCAGGATGGCCTTCCCAAAATCCCGGCTGATCGCGACGCCGTTTCGCAGACGCTACTCAACCTCATGAGCAACGCGGTCAAATACTCCGAAGACGACAAGTTCGTGGGCATCGACGTCCGCCCCGACACCCGCCGCGATGTGGAAGGCGTCTTGATCACAGTCGAAGACCGCGGCATCGGCATTCGCCCCGAGGACCGGACACGCCTGTTCGAGGGCTTCTACCGCGTCCCGGATGAACGCGTCCGCCAGCGCAGCGGCACCGGCCTAGGCCTTTCGGTCGTCAAACACATCATCGACGCCCATCAAGGCACGTTGGAAGTCGAATCGAGACTCGTCAAAGGCAGCAAGTTCTCTGTGTTTCTACCGGGTGGCAAAGCCAAACGTCCTCCCTTCAATCCCCCCTTAATAAGGGGGGACAAAGGGGGGTCCCTCTCGGATTGATCGCAAGATACAGACCTGCTTACAATATGGCGGGTGCAGGAGAAGTAACGATGGCAAGAATACTGATCGGTGAAGACGAAGCCGCGATGGCCCAAGGCCTCCGCGACAACCTGGAATTCGAAGGCTACGAAGCCGTCGTCACCGGCGACGGCGAAGCCGCCCTCAAAGCGGCTCTCGAAAGAAGCCCAGACCTTGTGCTCCTCGACATCATGATGCCCAAGATGGACGGCCTCGAAGTCTGCCGCCGCATCCGCGAAGCCGGTCTCATGATCCCGATCCTGATGCTCACCGCAAAGAGTCAGGAGATCGACGTCGTTCGCGGCCTCGAAGCTGGCGCCGACGACTACATCACCAAACCGTTCAGCATTCGCGAACTTCTCGCCCGCGTTAAAGCCGCCCTTCGGCGCACCAGCGCCTCCAAAGGCGTCTCGCGCGTCCTTCGCATTGGCGATTCCACCGTCGACATGGTCAAAGGCAAAGTCGAGCGCGGCAGCGAATCCTTCAACCTCGGCCACTTCGAATTGGAAATTCTGAAAATGCTCGTCGAGAACGCCGAGAAGCCCGTCGAACGAAACAAAATCCTCGACGTAATCTGGGACCTCGAAGGTTTCCCCGCCAACCGCACCGTCGACAATCACATCGTCAGCTTGCGGCGCAAGATCGAACCCGACCCCAAACACCCGCGACACATAGTGACCGTGCACAGTATCGGCTACAAGTTTGTTCCGTAGTAAGTGATCACCAAGCAAGCATTCTCAACGGTGTTCTTTACCAACTGTCTGGCAGTTAGTGCCGCAGGTTGCCCTAAAACAATCGAAAAGTTGCCTCACAAAACACACGCAATTTGAACAGTTCCCTCGTAGCCGCGGTAGCGGCGACACGCGGTCAGCCCACGGTGGAAACCAATGGTATCCACACAAGTTGCCAACCTCGATCGCCCGGACGGGCGCACGACAGTTGCCAGTGACTTCAGTCACTGGATTCGAACTCTTTTTCTCGACTTTCCGCCCGGATGGGCGGACGAAGGATGCTTGGAACTCTCCGCAGGCACTAAGAAAACGGGCTCGCATCATCTGTAAAGTTGCGTAGATACCATTGGTGGAAACCGTGGGACATTGCGATCCCCAAAAAATTGCAAGCCCCGGCCGGGGCGATCGACCCAAACGACTCGGTGGGTGGCATAGCCAAGCGGAGCGCCGCCATGCACGGTTAGTTCACGCAGGCGCGCCAGTCACAAGAAATATCTCAATTGTTGTTTCGTCGAGTTATGAAAAGTTGTGATGCGGCGCGTCGTGGCAAGTAACGCGTTCACCAATGCGGTCAAGCACCAGAATAACCATGACGCTCTCGTTCTTTGCGTGAAAAATCAGGGAAATTCTATCGATTGCGACACACCAAACATCAATTGCCTAATGCCTGCTGGCTAGTCCCTTCCCTGTCGCCATTCGTACAAATCAATCGACAAGGTCTTACACCACATTGCTGACAGTCTGGGCTATGATTGGACGTCTACAAGACAGAAATAACGGTGCGCCGGCAACGAACCAATAACAACGCCCTGATCTATCCCTCCTGCCGGTTTGACGCACCGGCTCTAACACAGGACGGGTCGGATGTGAGAACACACTCATCCGACCCGTACTCTTTTGTCGAACATCATTTCGAAAAGCGCACGATATTCCATGACCGCGCACGACAGATTCGCACCGATGTTTCCTTGCTTTCTGATGAGTCTCCTTACGCGTGCAAGGAATCTCTTCCCCCCTTGATAAGGGAGGACAAAGGGGGGTCTCGCTGCTAGATAAACCTACCGTCGTCGAATTCCACGAAGTGAAACGAACCCAGCCAACATCATCACCAAGGTGACAAAACTCATCGCACCGCAAACCCGCGGCTGCTCACCAACATCCTGCCCAGCCTCATTGTCGTTCGGATTTGCTGCGTTGTCATTGTTCGACGCCCCGCCATCTACATTATCCGATGGAACATCCGGCCCATCGTCCGGCACCTCGACAACATTGTCATTCACATTGTCATCGGGCCCATCAACCTCCGCCCGACTCAACGCCCAAACCGCCACGTCCAACGGCTCCATGTCCGCGTCGTTCGCAATGACAGAAATCTCTGCTTCGTAGAATTCGCCCGGCTCAAATCCGGTGCGATCAAGCATGAGCCTATGCGTCTGCACATGATTCTCTGCGTCAATCGCGCCCGATTCCGGCTCAACCCTAAGCCATCGCGCCTCCGCCACCACCTTATAGCCCACGCTGTCCCCGTCCTGCAGCGTGATCGCGAATTCCAACTCATCCAAATCGTCGCCGAATTCCAACCGCACAGGCGAAACGACCAGCTTGGCCACCGACACCGGCGTCCGCGTGACAACGATCGCATCACTCCCCGATAGCCCTTGCTGATCGGTGGCCGTAATCGTGAATTCATTCTCGCCTACCACCACCGCATGCGTACCGCAATTCCACGTGCCACCCGCTGGCACGCACGCGCCGCTGCCCGCATCAGACTGCCACACAACCGTCGCCACCGCGTTCGATGCCGTAACGCTGCACGCCAGCGAAATCTCGCTCCCATCGATCGTCAAGTTCGCCAAGGCCGACGGCGACGTAATCGACACCACCGGCGGCAACTCAACCGGCTCATCCACACCAACAATCGTAACCACACGACTCGCCGACAATCCCTGATAAGTCGCCGTCACTGTAACATTCGCAACGTCCGCATTCGCCGCAATCGCCAGCAATCCACCAGAGTTGATCGTCGCAGCGTTCGAAGGCGCAACCGCCCAAGCCACCTGCGTCGTCAAATCCGCATCAGCCGCATACCAGAACTGCCCACTCGCACTGAACGCCTGTGACGCTCCCGTCGCCACGCTGCTCGGCCCCACAAGATCCAAGCCCACCAGCACAGCCGCCGGAAGCGGCGCCCCCTCAACGATAGTTATCCGTCGATCGCCCGGCACATTCGGAATCGTCGTCGACGCGCCGCCGGGCCAATCAATTCGCACCGAATCCGCTTTAGTCGCCGCACCCAACCCATAGAACGCTTCCAACGGCGGAGTCGTATAGAAACTCCCGCCGCCAATGATCTCGCGCAACTGCGTCTTTCCGCTCGCCGTCACGCGCACCTTCGCCCCGATCGCATCGCGATTCCGCGTCGTCCCCTTCAGATTAATCCCCAGCCAATGGTTCGACGTCGGCGTTACGTTCTCATACAACCGCGCCGGCTGAGCCACGTTCAGAATCAGCAAGTCAAGATCGCCATCCGCGTCATAATCGAACGGCACAAACCCGCGACCGTTGCCGTGATCGTCCGCCCCCGCAGCCTCACCAATCTCCGTAAAATACCCCGATCCATTCGGATGTTGCCCGCCGCCATCATTCACAAACAACTTGGCGGGCCGATCCGACCAATACCCACCGTCACCCGCACTGCGACCATTCACCGCGTACAGGTCGAGGTCACCATCAAGGTCAACGTCGAAAAACGAGGTCCCCCATCCCCAGAACGTATCCCACACCCCGCGCGCGACAGCCTGATCCGAAAACGGACTCGGCAGACCGTCATTCACCAGCAATAAGTTCGTCCGCACCATCTGATTCGGCGGCGCTAGCGTGATGTTCGTCGTGTAAATATCGAGATCGCCATCGCCCTCAATATCGCCGATCGCCACACCCATATCATTTCCACTCTGATACGCGCAGCAGTGAAAGACGTTCAGCTCAACCGAAATGTCCGTAAAAGTCGGCGGCCCACCAGCGTGCGTATCAAGTCGAAAATAATAGTTCGGCTCAAAATCGACAGCCGTAAAAAGGTCTTGATCCCCATCCTGATCGAAGTCCACAAACACCGGCGTCCACGTCTGCATCTGCGTCGCGGGCGTGCGCAACCCCATCGCCTGCGTCACGTCCTCGAACTGCAAGTTCCCGCGATTGTGATAAAGATAATTCGACGGCGTACCCAGAAGCGTGTCCCACGTCGTCACATACACATCGAGCAATCCATCCCCGTCATAATCGCTCGCAGCCATTCCGCCCAGAATGATCGCATTCGGCGTGAACCCCGACCCCGCTGTCACATTCACAAACGTCCCGCCATCATTCCGAAAAACCTGCGACGGCGTCAGCCCCGAATACCCCTGCGTGTCATTGCCCAGCAACAAATCCGGATCACCGTCGTTATCAAAATCCAGCATCAGCGCAACACGACTCGAACCGGTGTTGTTCAGACCGGTACCCGCCGTCACGTTCGTGAACGTCTTGTCACCGTTGTTGCGATAAAGCTGATTAGGCCACCCGTAAGAGTCGAGCATGTAAACGTCGAGGTCACGGTCTCCGTCGTAATCAGCGATCGCCGGCCCCGACCCCGCCCACGTCGAAGGCCCATAAGGCGAAGCAGGAGGAATCGGCGTGTGATGAACAAAATCAAACCCGCTTGATTGATTGGCGTCGATGAAAGTCACCTGCGCGAAGGAAGCAATCGGAGTATGCAACACAGCAAGAATTACCAAGAGCACACAGCAAGACATCCCTCTCCCTCTTGGACGGAGGGCGACCAATTCGGAAGCCCGACGGGCAGGGTGAGGGGCTCTTCGGAAACCATCTTTCAAGTCTTCACTTAGCCGCGGCAGCGGCGCTCGCGGACAGCCCACGGCGGAAGCCGTGGGTAAATCGCCACCCTCAAGATGTCCAAGCCCCTGCAGGGGCGATCGATTGTCGCGAGATGCTTCGCCCCGTTTACGACTCGGCGCGCAGCGAATCCCACCCGGAAAAATTGCTCGCCAATCACGCCGCATCATCGCTCCCTCCGGAAATGCTACGACCATCCATAAACCGAGGGCTAATCAGTAATTGTAGCGGTATGGCACTTGATGGGTCAATGAAGCCCAATGCCGATAATCCTCACATGAACTAGCCAAGTACTGTCCGACCGCGAGAAAATCGGACTTTCAGCCACGCTCCCGAGGGCACTCCAATTCCAATTCCTGCCACCCAATCACTTTGAGCGATTTGTCGGTGGCACAGCCGCTGAATTGCTCACCGACAAATAAAACACCTCTGCAACCGTTATCCAATCTATAACTTTCTGCGAATTCCCGAATGCATCCCTTTCAAATGGAGATGGCGCTTTTCCACGGAATAAGTCCAAAAAATGATTCATGACCTGCATAATGGCCGTTTCGTAGCATTGTCGTGTCGTCAAATCGACTCGATAGATGTATTCGTCCTCATGATCAATAAACGAATCTCGCATGGTAAATTCTTCAAATGCACGGGAGGCGATGATCGCCACCAATTGCGGAGTAATCATCTTCGGTGTCGAAAAGCTAGATGTGATCCCCGATGCAATCCAATTGGCCGAACTGGCGCTGGTATGTTTCCACGCCTCGATCGCAACCCACTCGAATCCATCGACAGGATTGAAATTGCACAAGGCGAACACAGCGTCCTGTCGAACATCATCGTCGTCTCGATAAACCAGCTGACTGATTCGTTTCACAACATCTGCATACTCAGCGCCACGAAGATCGATTCTCTTGCACAAGTCGACAAGCCCAAGGCAAGGAATACTCAACTTCATTCCTGCGGTCGCATCGCGGCAGATCGCAGCTACAAGCTCATTCGCAGTCTCGTCTTTGTAGTTACCCATAACCCGCCCTCGATTCCCATGATCACAACTCCCCCTTTCCACAACGATCACCCGTGGAGTTTTGTAGGGTGGGTGCTCTGCACCCACGCTGTTTCAGCCCACATCGCAATTTCACCTCTCGGCTTCGCCATCGCTTTCCCCCTGCTCGCAACCCCCGCTTTCCCCACCGATCACCCGCGAAGTTATGTCAATAGAAAGCACCCACTGGGACGCACACCAGGCCGTCCATTTGCGCGAGGAGGAAGACTCATGACCACCAAATCGACCAACCCCATCGAACCCATCGCCCCTTCGAAACCCCGCTGGGCCTGCGAAATCAGCGACGAAAACTGGCTTCGCGTGAACCGTCTGGTTGAGGACGGCATTTCCGCCCCCGCCATTTTGCGCAAAATAAAAATTCCAATGACAAAAACGCGGTCCCTGCAGCTCTACGCGAGAAATTTCGCTGCGCGGCGCAGAATCGCAAACTTCGAAACCTTCAAGAACGCGGTTGTAAACGCAGGCGTAAAAAATGCGCAGAACTTCTGTCACGCCTACCAGCACATGATCCGTCTCGTCTCTCGCAAGGACGTTGACGACCGCACCCGCGTCCGCGCCTTTGAAGCCGTCACCCACTTCGCCCGTTCGCTCAACAACTTCATGAAATCGGACTTAGCCGATCAGCGAAATCACGACACCGAGTATACGACCACGGAAGACGTCGACCGTCGTAACCGGCTCATCGAAGTTCTCAAGAGCACGTGCGAGGAACAACTCCGCGCCCGATTTGCAGAAGATCCCACGCTCCCGCTGGGACCCGAAGACTACCACAACTTCAATTCAACCGAAAAAGACTTGGACGACGAGACCACAGAGGAATCACCAAACGAATAGCGAGGGTCTCACCCGCCGATACGCAACAGAGCCAAAAAAGTAGGGTGGGTGCTCTGCACCCACCCTGCAATTCGCTGCGTCAGTATTGCGTTCACCTGCAAGCCGAGTAGGTCGGGTCCTCAGACCCGACGCCCGCATCGGTGTGGTGCCACAATATGGCACTCACTAGTATCGATAATGCTCCGGCTTGTATGGACCCTCGACCGGCACACCGATGTACTCCGCCTGATCCACCCGCAGCTTGGTGAGCTTCGCCCCTAGCTTATCGAGGTGCAGCCGAGCGACCTTTTCGTCCAGGTGTTTCGGCAAAACGTAAACTTTGTTGTCATAATTGTCGCCATTCTGGAACAGCTCGATCTGGGCCATCACCTGGTTGGTGAAGCTGCTGCTCATCACAAAACTCGGGTGACCGGTGGCACAGCCAAGGTTCACAAGGCGACCTTCCGCGAGAACCAAAATCGCGTGACCATCCGAGAACGTCCACTTATCAACCTGCGGCTTGATGACTTCCTTCTTCACGCCCGGCACCTTCTTGAGACCAGCCATATCGATCTCATTGTCAAAGTGCCCGATGTTGCAAACAATCGCCTGATGCTTCATCCGCGCCATGTCAGCCGCACGAATGATGTTGTAGTTGCCGGTGGCCGTGACGAACACATCAGCCTCTTCAACCACGTCGTCCAACGTCAAAACTTCATACCCTTCCATCGCGGCCTGCAAGGCACAAATCGGGTCAATCTCGGTGACGACAACCCGTGCCCCCTGCCCACGCAGGCTCTGTGCACAGCCCTTGCCGACGTCACCATATCCAAACACAACCGCCAGCTTGCCCGCCAGCATGACGTCCGTCGCACGCATGATGCCGTCAACCAGCGAGTGTCGGCAGCCATAGAGGTTGTCGAACTTGCTCTTGGTGACGCTGTTGTTCACGTTGATCGCCGGAAACAGAAGCGTGCCCGCTTCCTGTCTTTGATAGAGTCGTGCAACACCAGTGGTCGTCTCTTCGCTCACACCGATGATGCTGTCAGCCATTTCATGCCACCGACGTGGGTTGTTGTCCAACTCGTTGTCGATGAGACGAAGAATGATGGCCAACTCCTCATTGTCGGCCGCGTCCGGATTCGGTCGCGTGCCGTTTTTCGCAAACGCCTTTTCCGCATCCACGCCCATATGAATGAGCAGCGTCGCGTCGCCGCCGTCATCGACGATCATGTTCGGATTGCCGTCGGGATAGCACAGCGCCTGCAGCGTACACCACCAGTACTCCTCCAGCGTCTCGCCTTTCCATGCGAACACGGGAATGCCGGCCTTCGCGATGGCCGCAGCCGCGTGGTCCTGCGTGCTGAAGATATTGCACGAGCACCAGCGGACTTCCGCCCCGAGGTCGGCCAGCGTCTCAATGAGCACAGCCGTCTGGATGGTCATGTGCAGCGAGCCCATGACCTTCGCGCCGCGGAGCGGCTTGCGGGAAGCGTATTCTTTTCGAATCGCCATAAGGCCGGGCATCTCATGCTCAGCAAGGATGATCTCCTTGCGGCCGAAGTCAGCGAGCGACATATCTGCAACTTTGAAATCAGCAACGGCGGTGGTCATTGAATCAATTCTCCGAAATAATAAAGCGGCCAATCGCCGCGAAACCCGCGATATATAGTATCGTCAATTGCAGACTAACGCACGTGTACAGTCAATCTGATTTGGTGGCCCATACCGAAGCTGCAATTCTCCGGTGTGCTTCTCACGACCCCGGCGTCACAGGCGGCGGTAGCCTCAATTCTATGATTCCTACCCAATCATCTTCAGGGCGGATGGAGACTTGCTTCTCCTGCAAAGCCTGTGGCAGTCGGCCGTCGACAGCCCACGTGGGGTCCTCTGGGTCCGGTTGCCACAACAACCAGACTCGACGATTGTCGGAGAGTGCCGTCGTGATGGTTGTCATCAAAGCATCAAGGTCGCTTTGCAACATCGAAGGGTCAGCCAGTTCGCTCGGCACGTCGCGCCAGCAAAGCTGCCGATCATGCCACGAAGGAAAGGATCGCACCTCCGGGGAAAAGCCGATGGAGCGCCATTCATGATCCAAGAACCATCGATACATTCCCACGCTGATGACAAGGTCCTGCGGCTGAATGATCGCGGCCATACGGCGAGCACGGTCCCGCGTTTCGTTCTTGATGTGCTCTCCGCGATAACCGGCCATAGTCCAGCAACTGCATGCAACCATGACTGCTATGACAGTGCAAGCCGCAATTCTCTGAACATCAAGCGATCGAGGGATAACTCGACGACAAACCACGTCGACCAGCAACGCCAAAACAAGAATCAGCGCGGGCCATGCCGCCAGATCGTATCGTCCAACAAGATACCCTCGACTCATCGCCAGCGCACATACCCACACGATAAGCAGATATCCGAAGCCCATGACAGCGGCGAACTTGATCACATCACTTGCCGCTTTCGGTCCATCATTGGTCAGTGTTTTCTGTTCTCCGCCGCGGTCGAGAGTCGAAACCGACCGTCGGTTGAGAAACCAAAGTCCAAGCATAACGAACAGCAATGCGGCTGGCATCCAATGAAGATAAACGAGCGCCCACGCACCGGTTTTTATCCCGACGTTTTCAGCCGCGAAATCCAGCGGCGCCAAATACGCACGCGGATATCCACCCGACGGCAGCTGTGCCCAGATCGTTCGCGGAATCGCCAACCACGGCGGATAGCTTTCCCACATCGCATGTTGCCAACTAGTCGGGCCGGTTTGCAGATATGGCCGCATCCAGAACCATGCGGGTGCAATCAAGAGCAAACCAATAACAATCGCTGCAGACATCCATTGGCGGACGAAGCGTCTCTTATCGTTACAAAGAAACCACGCGGCGAAAGTAACTGGTATCCAGAACAAAGTGTAATAGTGCGTCAAGAAGGCAACACACGTGCAAATGACGTAGCCGATCCAATCGATTATTCGCGAGGACTTTGCGGCTCGCATAAGGAAATAAGTGGCCGCCGTGATCGCGAAAACCCAGAGCACGTACGAGCGAGCTTCCTGACTGTAGTAGATGTGCAACGGATGGACCAACGCAAGCACGGCAGTGAACAGACCTACACGATGATTCGCAACCCTAGCAGCCAAGACTCCAAGCAGGCCAACGGTGAGACTCCCCACTACAGCCGAAAAACTCCGCATCCCCCATTCGGTCTCGCCGAACACGCGCGTCCACCATCGCAGCAGAAAGAAATACGAGACATGCGCTGGCTCGTTCCACGGCGAGCGGGCGTCGTCGATCAACGTGAAATTGTGCACCCAATACGACGTGCAGCTTTCGTCGAGCCAAAGCTCACGCGCGGTCAAATCCTGAAATCGCAACAGACATGCAACGATTACGATCGCAATCAGCGCCGCGCCAAACAACGAAACTTCACTAACGCGGCGTCTCATCATGCAACCTTTGAATCAACCTATCGATCACTCGCTCTATCGTCAGAGCGCTCAGGATGGTATCGCCGAAGTGTGCGAATCGACAATCTTAATGCAACGGGTGGCCAACGATCGGAAGGAGTTCGGACAACTCTCGGATAACGAAGTCTGCTTCATGAGCATAATGCGGTTCTTCAGGATCATCGATGAGCAACGCGGTGCGCGTACCTGCGCGCTTGCCAGCCAGAATATCGAACAGATAGTCTCCTACCATCCAGCTTGCTTGGGGAGCGACTCCGAGATGTTCGCAAACAGCGAGTACCCCATCCGGCGCAGGTTTGATTGGCCCGTCCTCCCGTGTTCTCAAGGATTCGACTTGCAAATCAAATCGCTCAAGTACGTGTTCGACCATGGGGCGTGCATTGCGGGTTAGAATGCCCACCGCGAATCCTCTGCGGCGACACTCGATGAGGACTTCAGCCGCTCCCGCGCGCAGCTCTGCGTTATGGGCAGCGTCCCATTCATGACGATGCAGGATCTCGAAGGCACGCGAGCGATCGTCGCCCTCAAGTTTTTCGATGGCTTCGAGGATTGGCCCTTTCACGCCGATCTCGTCGCGAATCGCATCAAAGTTCAGGTACGGAAGCGTCAGCGTTCCATCGAAATCAAAAATAACTACGGCGTTGCGATTCAAGATAGTCGGTCCTTCGAACTCACGACGCGGTTAAATCGAGTGCAAATGTCTGATCGCATCGATCACAGATATTCTCGCAACAAACGGCCTGAAAACCGAATTGCTGGTAGAGCTTGATCGCGTCCTTCAGCCGACTCTCGGTCTCCAGTTCGATTCGCCCGAATCCGAGCCGCCGCGCGGTGGCGATCGCATGTTCCAGCATTTGCCGGCCCAGCCCGCGACCGCGATGTTCAGGCTCGAGGTACATTTTGCGAAGCTCACACACGCCGGGTCCATGCGGCATCAAACCCACCGTGCCGATGATTCGGCCATCATCGTTGATCAACAGCTCAAATGCCCCAACCCCCGCGCTGTAGCTGGTTTCGATGGTGAATAAATCGGAATCCGTGCCTTCCGGCTCGGGTGTGAAGCCAAACTCGCGGAGTATCGAAAACACGACTTCGCGCACACGCGGTCCATCGCAGTTCGTGGCAGAACGGAAGTGCATAACCGAAGTGTATACGACTCCGACATACGTCGTCGAGCAAAGGCGTTCGTTATCGACGAGCTATGATCCACAGGCTCCAACGCAATTCGTGCCCGTAACGCGGAACTTAAACGCGTAGCTCCAAAAAAAAAAACGAGGGCGGATCATTCGACCCACCCTCGCAAGGAACTTTTCAAGAAAAGATCCGATCGCTCGCTCTACGGTTGGCAAGGATTCGGTTCGAGTGGGCTATTTGGGCAATGCGTGTTGGCGCCCTGGAACTCACCGCCTATGGCGTTACAGCTGCCCTCGTTCAAGTTGAGGCAAGTCAAGAAACCGCCACCGCCGAGGCAGCACGCGCCGATGATTGGCCCGCCCGTGCAGTTTACTTCCTCGCAATTCGGCGTGTTATGCGGCTGGCCGCCTTCATTTAGACAATGTTGAGGCGTGACCTCAACACACGTCCCGGTTTGCGGCAAGCAGCACGCAACATTTGAACCTGAGCAAATGGGCGGCTGACCGGGATCGCCCTGGCAATCTGTGTTGTTGCCGTGATATTCACCGCCGATTTGATTGCATTGTTGCTCCGTGACAACCACGCATTCGCTGAATCCGGGTGTATTTCGGCAGCATGCACCAGTCCCACCGCCTCCGCCGCACATGATTCCCTGGCAATGGAGCGAGTTTTGCGGTGTGCCACCTTCATTTAGGCAAATCTGAGCCGGCAGCACGAGGCAGTTGCCGTTGGGAAGGCAGCACGCGCTTGCGGCATGATTGCACGGAAGCGGCTCGTTTGGATTGCCAATGCAATCAGTTCCATCACCAAGATACTCGCCCCCGGACTGAACACATTGCTGCTCGCTGACTACAGCGCACCCCAATGGGTTCGCAAGCAGGTCAAGGCAGCAACCACCAACCGGCGGCTGGCCGTTGCACGAGTTCGGCGTGCATTGATTCCCCGGAACCTGCTCACCGCCGAGGACCATGCAAACGTTAGGATGCACATTGATGCACGAGCCTTCGGGAAGCGGGGACGGCACACAACACGGCACCGTAAGCGGGCCGCACGCACCGGGATCCGCTGGACTGTTTCCGCAGTGTGTACCGCGACCTTGGAATTCGCCGCCGATCTTTGCACACTCGCGGGCGGTTACCTCGGTGCACCCGAAAATGACGTTGCCGCTAATGCAGCATGCGCCGTCGTCATCACCACCGTTGCAGACAACACCCATGCATGACGGTGTGTTTTGCGGCATGCCGCCTTCATTGACGCACACATTGAGTGGCAATGACAAACAATTGCCGTTCGGCAAACAGCAGGCAAAAGTCGGATTTCCACAGGGTGTCGGGTCTTGCGAATTTCCCTGACAATTCGATCCATCTCCAAGGTAGTTGCCGTTCATGCAATCGCATTGCTGTTCGCTGAGGATCATGCAACTGATCGCACCATTTTCTCCCAGGCAACAGCCGCCGACGTCCGGCTCACCGAAGCAAAGCGCGAAGCTACAAGAGTCTGCGTCGGGATGCGGTTCGCCGTTTTGAACAAGGCATTCCTGAATTGTGAGCTCAAGGCAGAGTCCCTCTGGAATGGCCGAAAGTATGCAGCAAGGTACGGTGTCGCCGCCGTTATTACACAGCGATGGCCCGAATGGATTGTTCGGGCAATCGCTACCATCACCGTGGTACGTTCCGCCGTTGTTCGTGCACTGTTGTTCCGAAATAACAACGCATCGCGGAAGACCCGGAATATGCAGACAGCACGCACCTTCGTTCGGTCCGTCCCCGCAATCGACGCCCGTGCAAGATATTGAATTCTGCGGTATTCCCATTGAGATCTGGCAAATGAAGACCGGGAGCACCTCGCATTCACCGTTTGGCAGGCAGCACGCGACATCATTTCCACCTTGCTCACAGGGAGGATGCGTCGGAAATACATCGCAAGACAGGCCCGCGTGGAACTCTCCCGCAAACTGCGCACATTGCTCCTGAGTCAGGTCAAGGCAGGTAAATGCACCGGGAACGGCCACGCAGCATGCGCCCGTTTCGGGATCACCAAAGCATTGCACTGAAGCACACGATTCTGCATTTGGATGCGGCTGACCGCCCTGCGACAAGCACTGCACAATCGAAAGCTCTTCGCAATGCCCTTCGGGAACATCTGTCAGAATGCAGCAAGGCACGACGTTCGAGCTGCAGGGATTTGGCTCCATCGGATTGTTCGGGCAATGTGTTCCATTGCCTTGATAAATGCCGTTTAGATGGGCACAACCCGCCGGCGATGCTTCGATACACGGGGGCGCACCAGGCAAGAACGTGCAGCACGCGCCTTGGGGCTCGCCGCCTTCGCACGTAATACCCATGCAAGAAGAAGCATTCTGTGGATTTCCACCCTGAGCAATGCAGATGTTCTCCGGCGCTTCGACGCAAACACCAAGTTGCGGCAGGCAACAGGCGACCACCGACGACTGACATGGCGCTGGACCACCGGGATTGTCCGACTGACAATCGGTACCGATACCGTGGAAATCACCCTGCAGAGCCGAGCAGATCATGCGCGGGACGATGAGACACGAAATGAAGCCGCCATTACCCACGCAGCATGCGCCTACTCCGGCGTCGCCACATTCCACTTGATTACAAGATTGTCCAAAGTGCGGCACGCCGCCTTCAGCCAAGCAAGCCTGCACCTCTACGTCAGAGCACGAACCGTCATCGCGGCAACAGGCAAATGTCGGAGCACCGCAAATCGGTGGCGCGCCGGGATTGCCCTCACAGGTTGTTCCGTTGCCCTGGAAATTACCGCCGAGCGACTCACAAACGATGCCCGTTAAATCCATGCAATTCCGCACGCCACCCATTTGGCTGGAGCAGCATGCACCGGTATCCATCGCCGGACAGATCGTGCCTTCACAGGTCGAATTCGAATGCGGAATACCCCCATTTCTCAAACAAAGTCGAACTCCCAACGGCTGGCAAGATCCGTCTGGCAAGCAACAAGCTACGGGCCCTATTGGTCCGCCAGCCACCCCGTCACCGGGTTCCACGCGCACTGCCTTCGTCGGCGCGATCGAAACCATGACCACAAACGCGACATTGAGCCCCCAAATCAACATGTTGAAACTCCTCCTGAAAAAAGATTGCCATCCGCCGACCCGTGAAGTGGTGGACCTAGCAGACAACTTTGCGATGAGGACGCATTGGACAGACCGCCCCCACTCCCCCGGACCAACGTCCAATATTACAAGCCGTCCAAGTGTCCAGCAATGAATGATCGGCCCATGCCGTCAAATGTAACAGTGAACGAGCTGATTGCCGGCTGATTTGTAAGCAAATGTAAGCCGGCGGATGGGACCAAAGCCTGGCGATCGGCAAACAAAAGGGTCTTTCGTCAGGAACCTGTTGACCTAACGTCGAGTCCCATGCGTTCCTCGTACCTCGCCATCGAAGCATAGGTGTAGAGGCTGCAAAACGAAAACGCCAGACCGATGGCCCACACCGTCCAGCCGAAATGATTGAATAGCCACATACCGATCAACGGGGCTATTAGACCGCGCAGCCCCGTGAGCGAGACATGTATGCCCATATAGATCTCGGCCTCTTCGGGTTTCGCGAAGTCGAGGTGTCCGAGGTTCCATGCCAGCGCCCCGCCACCCGAGCCGAGGCCGTTGGCGATCCCTCGCAACGCAAACATGAACACCGCAAACGGAAAGTAGGCCGCCCCGATTCGCGAACCATGAACAACCGCGAGCGTCCCAAAGAGTCCAAACGCAAGCCCGGCCGCCCAACACACGACATTGATCACACGAAAGCGCAGCACGCCGACACTGTCAAAGAGTCGCCCCCAGCGACTGATGCTGCCCATCATGGCGAGATTGGATAGCGCAGACAGTAACGCCGTGCTGAACCAGAACCCCCATTCATCGCCCGGGTCAAGGTCGCGCGTGACCACAGCCACCGCAACGGAGATGGTGAGCAGATTCGAAATGCCCGTCATCGACTGCGCTATGCAATATTGAAGGAACCGATTGTCCTTACGAAGCACGCGAAACATCTGCCCTAAGACATGCCCCGGCGACATGAGCGCCGTCACGCTGTACGGTTCCACCCAATTCACTTGCGCGGGCGACTGGGCGACGCTGTCCTGCGCTCGCTTGTCGGGAAGCTTGTCCCCCCGGACACGAATACCCGCTGCGATCCAAATGCCGATCGCGCCGCACGCAGCCGCAATGGGAAAGATATATCGATACGAGGTTGGATCGCCGTCGAGCGCATTGCCCGCCGCCAGCATGCCGATGACGCTGCCGATGGATCTCAAACGTTGAATCCGCGCGGTGATTTGCCCTCGATGCGAGCGCGGATAGTTGAGCTTCCACACTGCTGAGCGAACGGTGACCACGCCGGCGAGCATGATCTGGGCAGCCGCCATTTGAATGATAAAGAGATGCGCGCCCCACGGAGTCGCCGGTATCGCCCCCGCGATAGCAGTAAACAAAACCGTGGCGGCCCCAAAAATAGTAAAAAGCGTTCGCTTCGGTCGCCCGATACACAGCATCCCCCACACCAGACTGAAGAGTTGTGCACCGACCGGTGTGGCGCTCGCGACGGCAATCATCATGTCGCTGCCGTGAAACGTCTTTGAGATGACGATGCTGCCGAATTGGCCTTCGATGAGTCCCGCGAGAATGCTCCACGGAGCGATGTGCAGCATCTCGTAGAAGTAACTGCGTCGCGCGAGAAACGGGGCTTTCCTAACTCCAAGAAGATCCAACAGTGAACCCCTACCAACCGGTGCTGCTACCAAATTACTGAACCTATTACGTCTTGGGAACTATCGCAAGCCTGAGCGCTTGTCGTTAGACTCCCCGCCTGACTATGCCGTTCGAAATCGAAGCCAAGCTGAAGGTAGACTCTCACGACGCCGTCCGACAACGGCTCCAGGAATCCGGCGCGCGCCTGCGTGAGGAGACGATCGAGACCGATAGACTATTCGATCGCATCGAACAGAATCTTCGCGAACAAGGCATCGCACTTCGGCTAAGGACCGTTCAACGCGCGGACAACCGATCGACGATTCGATCCGTGCTCACGGTAAAGGGCCCCGCGACAACCGGTGCAGTCAAGACTCGCGAAGAAGTAGAACAGCCCGTGCAGGACGCTGACGCCGCCGCAAGAATGCTCGAATTGCTCGGTTTCTCAGCCGACCTCACCTATCAGAAACGTCGCGAAACGTGGGAGCACCGCGAGTGCATCATCAGCCTCGACACGCCGCCGCACATTGGGTATTTCGTCGAAATCGAAGGACCGACCGAGGAGCGCGTGCTGGAAGTTCAGGCGGAGCTCGGACTCGAAAATCTGCCGCACGTTCGCCCGTCCTATGCGGCTATGCTTGCGGCCTTTTGCGAAGGCAATAACCTGACCGATCGCAAGGTCATGCTCGAGTGATTTGATCATTGAGAGGCACGAATGCAGTCGGCTGAAAACACACGATTTCGATTTGGGTTTCTTGATATCGTCGAGTGGTTTGGAAACAAACTTCCCGAACCCGCGACGCTTTTCGTGTTGGCCGCATTCATCGTCATCGTTCTCTCCCATGTTGGCAGCGTGATGGATTGGTCGGTCAAACCGTTGCGCCAGAAAATGGTCGCAGTGACTGATGACTCCGGCAAGGAAATACTCAACGGCGAAGGCAAACCCCAACTGAAACCGTTGACCAATGAGAAAACTGGTCGGCCTGTACTCGAATCCTATGGCGATCCAATTCGACCGGTCAGCCTGCTCACGCGCGATGGAATCTATTGGGCCATCTCGACCATGGTCAGCAATTTCATTCAGTTTCCACCGCTCGGAATCATCCTCACCGCGATCCTCGGCGTGGGCGTCGCGGAGCGTAGCGGCCTCATCGGTGTCATACTCAAAGCACTCGCGATCGCTGTACCCAGGGCGCTGCTCACACCTGCTATCATCTTTCTTGGTGTGAATGCATCGATCACCAGCGACGCGGGCTACATCGTGTTACCGCCTGCCGCTGCTGCTCTGTTCATGGCGGCAGGTCGCTCGCCCATTGCCGGCATTGCAGCCGCTACCGGTGGTGTTGCTGCAGGATTCAGCGCCAACATCCTCATCACTGCCAGCGATGCCATGATGGCGGGTTTCACGGAATCCGCAGCCCGAGTCATCGACTCGAAGTACACTGTGCCCGCAACTTGCAACTGGTATTTCATGATGTTGTCGACGGTCGTCCTGACGCTGACCGGCTGGTTTGTCTCCGCCCGCATTGTAGAACCGCGCTTCGCCAAGAAACCGGCCAACGAGGGTGGGCCCGCCGCAATGACCGAAGCGGATGTCCAAGCCAAACAACTAAGTTCGCTGGAGAAGCGCGGCCTCATCATCGCGATGGCAAGCTACGCCGTCTTGCTGACGATTATTCTCGGTTCAATAATGCTGAAGAGCGGTCCGCTGTCCGGCCTCGCACCAAACTCGGAACGCGCCCGCTGGACACAGGCGATCGTGCCCATCATCTTCATTTCATTCCTCATTCCCGGCATCGTGTACGGACTAGCTGTGGGCAGAATAAGGCGCGAGCGCGACGTCACCGAATTGCTGGTTGACTCAATGAGATCAATGTCCGGGGTGATTATCGTTTACTTCTTCGCGGCGCAATTTGTTGAATACTTCAAGTACTCCAATCTCGGTCGCATGCTCTCGATGGTTGGAGGACAATTCCTCGCCACTTCTGAACTCAGCACCAGCACGCTGATCATCGTCTTCGTGTTTCTTGTGATCGCCATCGACATGGTCATGTCGTCTATGTCTGCAAAGTACGCGGTGATGGCCCCTATATTCGTGCCGATGCTCATGCTGGTCGGCATCAGCCCACAACTCACGCAGGCTGCCTATCGCGTGGCTGATTCCGTCACCAACAACATTTCCCCGCTGAATCCCTACCAGATACTTATTCTCAAAGAGATGCAAAAGCACGCGCCGAAGTCCGCCATGGGTACGCTCATTTCGACGAACATGCCGTATTCGATCGCCTTTGCGATCGTGTGGACCGGTCTGATTCTCATTTGGCTGCAGACAGGTTGGCCGCTAGGCCCCGGCGGTCCGTTGCATTACACACCAACAGGCCATTGATTGACGGCGTGAAGCTTCGGCGGTCAGAGCATTTGCCGCTGAACGACAAACTACGAGATCGGGTTGCCGCGAGAAACACTATGACGTTCACGCCGCGCCGTTCACGATTCGACCGCTTTGTGTGAAGCACTCAAATCTTGGTGCCTTTGTGCCTTTGTGGTTAATCCCTTCAAGACTTTAGCATTTGTTCCAGCTTCGATCGTACTGCCGGCCACTCCGAATCAAGAATGCTGTACATGACCGTATCGCGAATTCGATCGTTGCGTGTGCGTTGATACTTGCGGAGCACGCCTTCGCGCACGCCGCCGATGCGCTCGATCGCCCGCTGCGATCGCTCGTTGAGTAGATCTGTCTTGAGCTGCACGCGAACATAGCCAAGCGTTTCAAACGCGTGTCGCAGAAGAAGCAGCTTACACTCCGTGTTGACCACCGTGCGCATGAAATCGACACCGAGCCATGTCCAGCCGATCTCAAGACCCTTGTCGTTCGGCGAAATGTTGAGGTATCGCGTGGAGCCAGCCACTCGGTTCGATTCATTGTGAATCGACACAAAAGGAAGCTGTGAGCCGGATTTCTGGGCGGTCAGCGCGTCGTTGATCCAATCTCGTGTGTCGTCGAGGTCGGCAAACGGTGGCCGCATCAGATATTTCCAGATGTCCTCGTCGCGACCGACATCAAGCAAGCCCGGCGCGTGCGCCTGCGTTAGCGGTTCCAATCGCACCTGAATGCCGGTGAGTGTCACTGGTTGAAGGGACATATTGTTTTGGCAGCCTGCGTAAAAACGTGTGGGACGGGTTTCCAACCCGTCACCGGACCGGTTGAAAACCGGTCCCACATGGCTTGGCTTCTACAATTCACCATGTCGCCTGTTACATACCCGGCTGCCATAGATACATAAAACGCGGCGTCATCTGGTTCATGAACGCATTCGAATCGATGCGAAGCAGGTTGACATCACCCGATGGACCATTCGGCGCGGCTGCATAGTAATTCGGCTTGTATTCCAACGGGCGATGATAGGTAACTAGCCGCGCTTTCTTAATCCCAGCCTTCGATTTGGCGGTGTCGACTGCATCGCGCATCGTGGCGATTCGATCGATCAACCCGACCTCGAGCGCCTGACCCGCGGTGTACACTCGCCCATCCGCCAGTTTTCGCACGGTAGCCTCATCAAGCTTGGGGCGTCCCGCCACCACGACCTTCACAAATCGGCCGTACATGTCGTAAACCATCTTCTGGAAGAGTTCGCGCTCTTCCGGCTTCATCGTGCGGAACGGTGAACCCGCATCCTTGTTCGGCCCCGAGGTAATGGCATCTGGCCTAACACCGATGATGTTCATTGTGCCAGTCAAATCGAACATTTGCATGATCACGCCGATGCTGCCAGTGACAGTCGACGGCTGCGCGATGATCTCGTCACACGCACACGCGACGTAGTACCCACCGCTTGCCGCGACATCCATCATCACAGCGACAACCGGCTTGTTCGTCTTCTGCCTGAAATACGTGATCTCCTGGTGCATCAGCTCGCTGGCGACGACCGTGCCGCCGGGTGAGTTGATTCGCAGCACAACGGCCTTAACCGCCGGGTCTCTGCTCGCCTTGTCGAACTCTTCCAGCAGCAGGCTCACGGGCTGCTCGCCCTGGCTGAGCAGTTCCCATCGCGGCGAGTTCATGATGATCCCGCTCAGGTCAATGAGCGCGATCTTGTCGCGAGCGCCGAATTCATCTTTCGCCAGCTCCGTCTCGACCAGGTCGCGCCGCGTCGAAACCGGCTGAATGAGCAGCCCCTGATTCGGGCATCCGCAGAGAAACGGAAACTGCGAGACCAGCAGTAACGCAACCGCAACCTGCCCGGGCAAAAGCCCCATCACGTGTTTCTTGTTCATTGATTTAGACATTCGACGAACCTCTCTGCAATTCCATTCGCAACGTCGCGGCCAATTCGCGCCGCCAATTGTCCTGTACACGATCGCGACTAAGATCGTGGAAGATAGTACGAGATGGAATTACATTTGGCTATCGTAACGGATGTATCGCGACGCGACGATTGTTGGAAGTGGTCATGAAGTTAACGCACGATGAGTTCGCAAAGGTTGTGCAGGAAGCACTAAGCGATATCCCCGACCACTTGCGAGAATACATGGCCAATGTTGTCGTCGACGTCGAAGCGATGCCATCACGCGAAGAACTCGACGAGGTTGGTATCGAGGACGCGACCGAAGTCCTCGGCCTCTATCACGGCACGCCGATGACCGAATGGGGCGATGACCTCGCCCCGCAACTGCCCGACCGCATCACGATCTTTCAGGAGAATCTTGAATCGATGTGCGAAACTCGCGAAGAGCTAATCGAAGAGATCCGCACGACCGTTTTCCACGAAATCGGCCACTACTTCGGCCTCGACGAAGATGATCTGGAAGAGTTGGGTTACGAATAAGTCAATGCGAGCAGAGCCCCTTGCGCAAGCAAGGGAAGACTCATAACCACGGTTGGGCTTCAAGCTCGGCTACGAGTAGGGTGGGTGCTCTGCAACCACCTTTTGTCGGTCGACAATCTCTACTACGCCGCCACAACACCTTCCGCCTGTGTGACGCGAAGCAAATCTTCCGGAGTTGTTACGCCACCCAGCACTTTCATTTTTCCGTCCTCGAGCAGAGTCCTCATGCCTCCCGCGCGGGCCGCCGCACGAAGTTGCGTCGACGTAGCACGGTTGAACGCCAGATCGCGAAGTTGCGAGTTCATGATGATAAACTCGAACACACCGACTCGACCACGATACCCCGACCCGTGGCAACGCTTGCAGCCCGCCCCCTTGAAAACGTTCTTGCCAACCAGCTCTTCATCTGTGAAGCCCAGCAGTCGCAGCGTCATCGGGTTCGGATTCGGGTCGACCACTTTGCATTCTTTGCAGATCACACGAATCAATCGCTGGGCCATGATCGCCTGAATCGCGCTCGCAACAAGGAACGGTTTAATGCCCATATCGATCAAACGCGTGATGGCCGACGGTGCATCGTTCGTGTGCAGCGTGCTGAACACAAGGTGTCCCGTGAGCGCCGCCTGAATAGCCACGTCCCCTACCTCGCGATCGCGAATCTCACCGACGAGAATAATATTCGGCGCCTGTCGCAACATGCTTCGCAGGATGCGCGCAAAGCTCAGACCAATGTCGTCCTTGACTTGACATTGGTTCATGCCGGAGAAGTTATATTCCACCGGGTCCTCAGCCGTAATGATCTTCTTGTCCGGCCGATTCAACTCCTGCAACGCCGCGTACAGCGTCGTCGTCTTGCCCGACCCCGTCGGGCCGGTCACCAGAAAGATGCCGTTAGGCCGCTTAATAATCTTGGAAAACTTCTGGTAATCGTCCTCGGCAAATCCCAGCGCCGGAATACCGATCTTCACCGAGTCCGGTCGCAGAATACGCATGACGATGCTCTCGCCGTGGTACCCCGGACACGCACTCACGCGGAAGTCGATCGGCCCCGTGCCGATCTTCATCTTGATACGACCGTCCTGCGGCAATCGCTTCTCCGCGATGTCGATGCCGGCCATCAGCTTCAAACGTGCACAAACCGCACCCTGCATGTTTTTCGGAATGCTGTCGCGAATGTGGCACACGCCGTCGATTCGATAACGCACGCGCACGCGGTCAGCCATCGGCTCCACGTGAATATCGCTCGCACGACTGTGCACCGCTTCAGTGATGATCAGATTGACAAGGCGAATAATCGGGGCGTCACCATCTTCAGCCTCGATGGCCGAACCCCCCGTGGTCTTCTCTTCACCCGGTGCATCCTCGTCGATGCTCTTCAGCGTCTTCGACAGCACGTCGCCGTCGGGGTTCACGAACTTGTCGATGAATCGCTTGACCTTACTCACCGGCGCGAGCGTAGCCACAATGTCTCGATTGAGCCGGAAGCGAAGAAGGTCGATCGTCTCAATGTCCAGCGGATCGGTGATGATGACCTTGAGCTGGTTCCCTTCCTCCGCCAGCGGGATGACCATGTGCTCCTCGATGAGTCGCGCTGGAATCAAATCGAGGATTTCGTGATTGACCGGCTGCTTGTCGAGATCGATGTATTCGTAGCTGAACTGCGACGCGAGGGCCTTGGTCACGTCATCCTCAGAGCAAAGCTCCAACTCGACCAGCGCCTCGCCGATCCGCTTGTTGTGCTCCATGCCGTACTTCAGGGCATCAGCCAGCGCAGCCGCGTCGATAATCCCCCAGCCAACCAGAATCTCGCCGAGTTTTTTCTGTTTCTTAGCCATCAGACTACCTCGAGTTACCAGTCGAACAGAGCAAAGTCGCCGTTTCGAACCAAGATTGGCTTCCATACGAACAATGAAAACCAATAGAACAGGGAGACCAACCGCGCCCAGCTACCATAGCCGAAACAATTCCGCGGCAGCGGCCAAGCAAATCGCGAAAGCAGCGAAATGCAGCCAAGCCAAAGCCGCGGTAGCGGCGAAACGCGGTCAGCCCACGGCGGAAGCCGTGGGAAAAGTGCCTCCTCCACCACCTAGCCCCGTAGGGGCGACCGAAAGGCAAACTCCCATCGGTTTAGTCGCGTGACGGCAAAGCGCTCCTGCACAATTCCCTCAATTCTAGATGCGAATCCCGCTTGCTTCAACGCATGGGCTGAAGTGTATAATGCCCACGGAGCGTTATTCTGTGAAACCGCACAATCTGATCCCAGTGATTCCTTGTCTTTTGCTGCTCGGCTTCAGTTTCGTTCCTGCTCGAGCAGACGATTTGCTGTATGGCTACGAGGGCAATGTTCCACCTTATGATCCTTCCGAGGACTGGTTTGTAGGCGGAATATGCGATGGGGTATGCAGCGACTCCATCGAAAACGGCCATTATGTTCTTACTCATACAATGGCCAGCGATATCTACTCGTACATCAAATGGATTGCACAACCGCCGGAGCAACCTCCGTCTACATATTGGGTGGAATGGAACTTTCGCTCGAACCATCCGCTGGGAATACTGTTCGATGGCTGTGATGCCTTTTTTACGGTACTTCTCGTAAATACTTATGACGTGACCAGGATGTACGGCGATGCGGCGATTACGTTCAGCGGAGATGTCGTCATCGAGGGTCTAGATATCAACGACTTCCACACGTACCGCATGGAGAGCTTTGACGGGGTCAATTATCGAATATCCGTGGATGGCTTGGTTTTCTTCGTGGACAGCGGCTTGGGACCAGAAAAGTATCACTTCATGGCGTTCGGCGGCCTAGGTGGGTGTGTCGGCGATCAGATACCCAATTCGCGAAACGAGTGGGACATGGTTCGTTACGGCACGATCGGCTTCGGCGAGCAGATCGTGTCGGCTGACCCGCCGATCGGATTTCTGAATCCTGTCACCTTCAACAACCTTGATCGCTTCACCGTCACCTACGACTCGCCGAACTACGCCTACATCGCCGACATCACCGTTGAAGTAACTTGCAGCGCTGGCCCACCGTGCCCCGAAACACCGCAGGTCATCGCCACCAAACGCCTCGACAACGGCCCCTCGGACGTATTGCAAATCGTCCTCGACAGCCCGCTTCCGTCGAACGAGCGCACCACTTTCACCTTCACCGATGTCGATCCGACCAACCCTACAAATCCAACGATCAACACCGTCTCCTACACCTACCAACTCGGCGACATCAACGCCGACGGCCAATGGAGCCTCCGCGACTTCGCCGCTCTCCAGAACTGCTTCTTCCAACTCTCCGCCGCCAACAACTGCGCCGCTTTCGATTTCAACGACAACATTATCGTCGATCTGCCGGACCACGCTGCGTTCTATACTCTCATGACTCCCTAACTGAAGCCGCTCAATAACAGCGTGGGTGCAGAGCACCCACCCTACAGAACTAACTGCACTACGCGCGCCGCGAACAAGCCGCGACGCTACGCCTGCACGCAGACTGCGCTAATCTGAACCGCGACCGCGAGGGAGCGGCCTTGAACTGCGATTGTGCCTCGTCGAGCATCGCGTGGCATAGCCAGGCGCAGCGCCGCCATGTCCACTCGTTAGCAAGTAGGGTCTGCCACGCGGACCTCTCGTCAGCGAACTACCGGCAATCCGTAAGGCGGGTTCCATCCGCCGTTTCGCCAACGACCTAACCACAGGTCTACAGTTCACCTCTCGCACGCCGATCACACCCACGTGGAAATGTAACGTGCGCCGATCACGTTATGGATGCAGGGATTTGATTTTTGTGCGCCTCGCCCCTCTCGTATTCCCCCTTGCCAAGGGGGGACAAAGGGGGTCTGGCTCCGCGACAAAATCAGGAAATGCTTCATGCGTACCGCCAACCAACTTCGTCACCTGTCTCTGACCAAAATCACTCCAGAGTCGATTCTGCGCATTTCTTTATTTTCTTCACGAATATGCGCCAAAAACCGCCTCGCTGAACACGCCAATAAGGTTTTCATTTTGCGCGGCGCAGATTCGCACCAGATATCACCCCCTGGCCGTTCCAAAAACGCGATGGGCAACCCGCGCGCATCTTTCGCGCAGAGGTCTCAAATCCAGTATTTAATAGCGCGTTGGCACATTTTGTCACGTAGTGACAGCGTGAGAATAGCCCAGCATTTCAATGCTGGGTAATGAGTTAAGGCATGAGCCGAAGTGCCGTAGGCACGACTGATCGATCCAACTGACAGCGCCACGATTTGATGGGATGCGTATCAGTTGCGAACTGCCACGCGAAACCGCGCCGACGAACTTCTGGGATTCGCACGAACCTCTGCCGGTGTCGGTCGAATCGGACTATCGGAAATCTGAGAATAGAGGCCATCTTTGGCGCCGGACTGAAACGACTTCTTCACCAACCGATCTTCGCCACTATGGAAGCTGATGATGCCCAATCGACCGCCGGATTTCAAACTGTATGGTGCAAGCCGCAGCAATTGGGCCAACGCATCCAGCTCGTTGTTGACGAGAATCCGAAGCGCCTGAAACGTCCGAGCAGCCGGGTGCAGCGAACCCGAAGACTCGCTTGAATCGGGAAACTCTTGCTCACTTGGATCGCTGCGAAGCGACTTCCGCGAGACGCCCTTAGCCTCAAGAATGATCCGCACGAGATCCTGCGTCGATCGAATTGGCGATTTCTCACGGCAACGAACAATGTGCCGAGCAAGCCGCTCATGATCCGGCTCATCAGCCAACTCATGCAGTGCGGACGCGATGTCTGCTTCGGAAAGCTCCGCCAGCAGATCAGCCGCAGACTTCTTAGTGCGGTCATCCATCCGCATGTCGAGCGGGCCGTCATGCTTGTAGCTGAACCCCCGCGCGGGGTCATCGATCTGCATGCTCGAAACGCCAAGATCGGCGAAGATGACATCGAACCCTTCAATGCCTTCTTCGCGGAGAACCTTCGCAATACCAGTAAATGGCATGCGATGCAGCGATACGTTGCTGCCAATAGCCGCCAGTCGAGTCCGCGTCCGCTCAAGTTGAGCGCCATCAACGTCGCAACCGACCAAGCGCCCCAACGGGCCAATCCTTTTCAGAAACTCACTCGCATGGCCGCCGTACCCCACTGTGCAGTCGAGAACGAACACGCCGGCAACCGGTCGAAGCTCATTCATGACCTCTTCGACCATGATCGGAATGTGTGTGCCGGCCGGTGTTTTCCCTTGAGCAAGTATGTGCTCGTGTATTTCAGGATGCGATTGTGGATCAAGTTCCTTGTAGCGGTCCTCGAAGCGGCGAGGGTTCTTTCCGGAATAACGCTTCCGGCGGACGTGCTGCGTCGACTCGTCGGGCGATGCGAAATCTGGTTCGGGTTGCGATGGCATTGCGGTCTATGCTATCAGAATCGAGTTGTTGACACGATTGATGTGGACATAGAATGAGTAGCGTAGCAAACGACAGCGAGAATTCATGGCCCAGGAAAAACCAAGCAAGATCGCCGAATGGATCGTGGCCGTCCGCGGGCACGCGCCGGTTCTATTCGGCCAACTCTCTGAGTGGTTTCAGGAAGCCCGCAAGGAACCGCGCCTGTTCTGGGAAACTTCGGCCATTCGATACGTAGTCTACCTCACCGCCGGGCTTATTCTGTTTTCCGGTGTGAAATGCGGCACGCGAATGGTCTCCGTCCCCCCGCCGGAAACAGCCGTGCCCCAGGCGCGGACCGCCGATTTCCACGTTCTCTGCTCCGACCCGAAATGCGGCCACCATTACGTGATCAACCGCAAGTTCGGCTTCTCGAGCTTTCCGGTTGCGTGCTCCAAGTGCAAGAAGGACACAGGCATGGCGGCGGTCAAATGCTACTCACCCAAATGCAAAGGCCGCTGGACGTATCTGCAAACTGTTGACAGCCAGGCAAAGTGCGCCAGATGCGGCGAGAATATGAAGTAGCTGAATTTAGTGCCAATTACTGGCACTCAAGAGACAAGCCATGTAGGGCGGGTTTCACCCGCCGTATCGAAAACAAAAACATCGTGGCGGGTGAAACCCGCCCTACTGATTGCGTTGCTCAACCCGCTTGCCGAGCTTTGCTGGATGAGGGTTTCAGATGCTCAAAGGCTGCCAGATCTGACTTCAACTGAGCCATCAATTCCGTGCATTCAAGGTTGAGACGTGCCGAAGACCAACCGAGTCTTTCCGCGAGACGCGGGAGAAGATTCTGAATGGCCTTCAAGCATTCATTGCCCAGCAGCAAATACAACGACGTTCGGCGGAGCAGCAGATCGGTGAGATGCTCAACGTGTTCATTCTCCGCCAGGTACAAGCACTCAGCCAAGGTGCAGGGTTGGTCGGGAGAAACCCGGGCGACAAGCTCGGGATACTCGTCTGCAATGGTAAGAACCTTGCCCGCATCAGCGCCGTATTGTTTCAGCAAATGGTCGATCGAATCGTCGGCAAACGACAATCGCCGCAATTCCTCAATCAGTGTAAGGAACGGCTCCTGATCAAGACGCACCTGCGTGCCGGGCCAGAGTCGCGATCGACGAATGGCCACGATGGTCGACTCAGTGCTGTGCGGCCTGCCGAGCAAGTTCAGCAGCGCGGTGACGGTCTGCTCGGCCATCAAACGAAACGTCGTAAGCTTGCCGCCGCGAACGGTGATGAGGCCGCGAGCGGCATCGGTTTCAATCTCATGCTCACGGGACAATTGGTTTTCAGTGGCGGCATCCTGTGCAACGATCGGTCTAACGCCCGCGAATGCACTGACCAAGTCACCCGCACCGATCGTGTAACCCGGAAACCAGTGATGAAAACTCGAAAGCAATTCGTCAACTTCGTCGCTCGTTGGCCGAATGTCGCGCGGATCGCCGGTGTAATTCGATTCGGTTGTGCCGATGAGCAAACGATTTTGCCACGGTATCGCCCACAGCGGCCTCTTGTCGCGAATACTGCGAAAGATGATGGCATCGTTCCCAAACGCTCGCGGCATCGTCGCCACGATATGTGTACCCTTGAGCCAGGTGAGCGGTGTCGGCCTTGCACCTAGAAGCTCTTTGGTCAACGAAGACCATGGCCCCGTGGCATTAACGACGACTCGAGCCTGAACGATCTCATCAAAGGGTGAATCTTCGCGAACAAGCACAAGCCGCCAACCACTCGCGTTCGGTTCCGCCCGCTTCAAGTTCGTGTAATTCGAAACGACGGCTCCATGCATCTCTGCCGTGCGGATGGTTGAGAGCACCATGCGAACGTCGTTCGTTTGGGCGTCCCAAATACGAACCCCAAACGGGTGCGGCCGCAGCGCGGGATAGTCGCGCCGCATGGTGGTGCCCAGCGTCGCTCCCGATCGGCCGCCGCAACGAAACAAACCAATGAGGTCGTACAGGTGCAACGCCCCACCGGTGGCGAGCCAGAGCGGCATTTTCTCGCCTTCGAACGGCAACACGAACTTGATCGGCTTCGAAAGATGCGGGGCGAGGTCATTGAGCAATCGGTTTCGCTCGACGATGCCGTCGATGACCATGCGAATGCGGCCGTGCTGCAGATAGCGGAATCCGCCATGAATGAGCTTGGACGTCGCGTGACTGGTGCCCGATGCGAAGTCGTGCGAATCCAGCAGCAGCACGCTCAAACCGCGCATGGCTGCATCGCGCGCGATGCCCGCGCCGGTGATGCCGCCGCCGAGGACGACGCAATCGACCTCTCGCGGCAAGGGACTATGCGCTTGCATGCTCATGTTAGAATTACCGGATTGCTTCCATGGAGTGCCATTATGCGGCACTCATGATTTCATTCGCGTTTTCGAGCACTTTCTCGAACGCAGCGGCATATTGATCAAGCAATGCCCGGGGCGCCTGCGGGAATGACGGAAGCTGGAGCATTCGCTCGTTACCGGCCGCCGTGATCTGCAGGGCGTCGGGCTTGTAAACCGGCAACGATTCGGGTGGAAGATGCTGCAACCGTGCGAGCTCAACATATTTGCGTTCCGTGAACACGGGTTGCTGGTGCAGCAACGGATAACGTGGCCGTGCGACCTCACACCCCTCTGCACGCAGAGCGGCGTTCAGTTTTTCGGCTGTGACGCCCGTGCGCGTTTCGTCGCAATGAACCAGATATTGGAAATACACGCGCTCCGCGTTGGGAGGCGGGAGGAAAGTCTGAATGCCGAGTTTTTCGAGCTTGTTCGAAAGATACACGAGGTTGTCATTTCGCTGCGTGTTTCGTTTTATCAGGTGCTTTAGCTGAACGCGGGCTACGGCTGCGGAGAGCGGAGCCATGCGGTGTTTCTGACCAAAGCCCGTTCCCGCGAATCGTCGCGCAGGAGTTTGCAGATTTAGAACACGCTCGAAGTGACCGAGACAAGTCGCGTGCTCCATGATTTGGTCGTTGTTGGTAATGAGGATGCCGCCTTCGCCAGCCGGGGCGAGCTTGTTGGTCTGTAGGCTGTAAACAGCAGCGTCGCCAAACGTGCCCAACGGTTGACCGCGCCACTTTGCACCGTGGGCGTGGGACGCATCTTCAAACACCTTCAAATTGTGTCGTTTGGCAATCGCCAGCAGCTCATCGATTTTCGAGGGCATGCCCCAAAGATGCACGATCACCATCGCTTTGGTGCGAGGTGTGATTCTCTTCTCAACGTCAGCTGGATCGAGCCCCAATTGATCGGGTTCGGTCTCGCAGAAAATCGGCACGGCCCCGCACCAGAGGACTGGCATGACCGAGGCCCAATAGGTGGCGGACGGGACAACTACATGATCGCCGGGCTGCAAACCAAAGGAGTTTAGGGCCGCGAAAATGGCCGATGTTCCGTTGCAGCAGGCGAGGGCGTGTTTGACCCCGAGGAACGAACGGTAGTCAGCCTCAAGGGCCTGCGTGACCGAATTGATTGAAAGTTGGCCGCCACGAAGAACCTCAGTAACCGCTGCAACATCCTCATCCGTGATGATCGGCCAGCGATTGGCTTCTTCGGACGGCAAGGTCACGGCCTTGGGACCACCCAGGATGGCGGGGCGAGCAACAGTAGCAACAGACATAGTTAGACTCCGAAAGAGGTCGGCGAGAACCCGAGTTCGCCCCGCCTTGGAACAAGTTTGAATGTGATTGCAGTAACAGTCAGGTGTTCTCGAATGCCTTTGTAAATCCGCACCGAATAGTAGGCCGAAATCTGCGACTTCGCAAACGGCATCCCCGTCGTCGCGTTCGTGTTGCTTCAGGGGTAGTCTCGCAAGTTTCAGCGATTTTCTGCATGGGGAACATCTGGTTTTTGCGATTTTCACAGGCCCAAACACAAGTTGACACAAGTTCGCACGCGCGTTGCAACGGTATTTGAGACGGGGTCGAATAAGATTCAGGAAAGGTGATACCGGGATCATCTGTTTGATCCTGAGAGATGAAGTCCGGTCTTGACGCAACCGATGGTTCTTGGGAAGGTTATGCGGGTCGAGAAACGGGGTCCTTCCCACCGGCCCCCAAGTGCGTCGACCAGCGAAACGAAACTGGAGAGGTGGGTGAGTGGTTGAAACCAACGGTTTGCTAAACCGTCGTACGGGAATTTACCCGTACCGCGGGTTCGAATCCCGCCCTCTCCGATCTTTTTTCGCTGATGACGGACATTCCTCCGGCCGATTGAATCAGCACAAACACACATAACGATTTGAAAGAACTTCGACTTATTGCCCAAGGAATTCTCGCATGCTCAGCAAGACTACGAATCGGAATTGCGTCCAACGTTTGATTATCAAGCGCGGTTCTTTTCTGCGGTTTCTCGGCGCGATGGCGGTTGCAGCATTCCAGTGGCCGGTGTTCGCAATTGCCGAGCCAATCAACCCGCATAACCCTCCGCAAGGTCGTTTTTCTGATGAATGGATGGAAGTATATCTCGGGTCCAACAAGGTGGGGTACGCACATTCGGTGACGAGCCGCGACAAGGACGTCATCAAGACGGAAATGAGCTTTCAGATGCACGTCGAGCGTGCGTCTCAAAAAATCAAACTCGCTATTCAAAAGTCGACCGTTGAAACCCTCGAAGGAACTCCGCTTGAGTTTGGTTCGGAAATGGACATGTCCATCATGAAGACCAAGTCGAAAGGTGTGGTGCGCGACGGCAAAGTGACCATTACCAACACGCAGTTCGGTATGGATACTTCACAAACGTATCCATTTCCGGCGGGCGCGGTCATGAGTTGGGGCATGTTGCGCGAGAGCCTGATCCGGGGTTTCAAACCTGGTACCGAATACACGATCGAGATTTTCGAACCCGACCTGCAACTTAATGCCGCGACAAAAGTGTATGCCAAGGTCGAGAACCTCGAGAAGTTCGAGTACCGCGGCAAACAACGCGAAGGATGGCGCGTCATCAACAAGCTGGAAACCGGAAACGGTGCGATGGAAATGCTCTCATGGATTGATAAGGACGGCAACCAGATTAAGTCGACGATGCCCATGCCGGGCTTGGGCGATTTTGTGATGTATTCATGCGATGAGGCTGTCGCGCTGGCCGAGTTCGCACCGCCCGAGTTTTTCATGAACACGGTGATTCCCGTGAAGCAGTCGCTGGAGCGCGGGACTATCAAACAAATAACGTACGTTCTCAAGTCCAAGAACGCAGATTCACCGTTGGCTGACTTTCCAAACACAGGAATGCAGAAATCGGAGCGATTGCCGGATGGGTCGATCAAGTTGGTCGCCACTCGTCAGAAACACGAGGGAAATAAGCCACCTGCCAAGAAGACCGAGCCCGCGCCCGATATGGCAGAGTTCCTGTCCAGCAATCTGATGATGAACGTTGATGACCCCAAGTTGATTGAGTTGACTAAACAGGCCAAGGGCGACGCGACAGAACCATTCGAAATCGGTGATCGGCTGCGCAAGTTTGTCACTGAATACGTCTCAACGAAGAGTCTCGATGTTGGGTTCGCCACGGCGAGCGAGGTCGCGCGAACTCGCGAGGGTGATTGCAGCGAGCACGGTGTCCTGTTAGCAACATTAGGCCGGATTTGTGGTTTGCCATCGCGAGTCGTCGTTGGTCTCGCCTATGTGCCGATCTTCGGCGGGCAGGATGATATTTACGGTTACCATATGTGGGCACAGTTCTATATCAACGGCGAATGGTACGATTTCGATGCGGCCTTGCGTGAGACTGACGTCAGCCCCGCCAGAATTGCGTTTGCTACTTCGTCACTAAAGGATGCAGGACTTGCTGATTTGAGCTTGCCACTCATGGGAAAAATCGGTGCGATCGATATGCAAATTCTGGAAGTCGACGGTAAGCCGTCTAAGGAATCAAAGTGACGAAGCGGGTCGATGCTATTTGGATGGCCGCCCGACGTTCTTGCGAAGCCACCTTGCAACTTCCTTCGGCTTGAACCCCCATGGCCCGCGCTGTCCGGCGTAGGCGATACGACCATCGGCATCGATGATATACAATCGCTCCGGCCAGCCGACGTACAAGGTGTCGACGCGATTGTCGACACCATCGACCACGCACGGCATGGTTAGCTTCAGGTCGCTGACACACTTCTGTGCAATGGAACGCCGTTCTTCATCGGCTTTGGGCTGATCGAATATGACGCCGTCTTCCTTGTTCGAGTCCATTTGCCAGCCGTCAGATGGATGAGCTTCGCGGACGTAAACGAACAGAAACGACACCCGGTCGCGGTATTGCTGGTACAGCTGCTCGATGGCGCCAGACTGGCGCCGAAAAGGCGGTCAGGTAAAGCTGCCGAAGACGAGCACCTGTGGTTTGCCGAGCTGGTACTTCGTGCGGGTGATTGACTGGTCGTCGTTCGCCGTCCTGAGCGTGAAATCGGGAGCGACATCCCCCACCGACGGCGATGGCCGCATCATCAGGGAGCGCGTCGTGTCCCAATCTGGTGGGCGTTTCTCCGGCGGGGATTGATCCACCATTTGGATCATCTTGTCCGCAGGATCGCCCGTCATGCATCCAGCGATACCAGCCAGTGCTCCGGTCAACGGAATAAGAAAGAGTCTTGCTGATCCTCTGCCCATTATTTTTCCCGCCCGTCATGAGGGTGATCGCCCGCCGGCAGTAGCCACAAGTGGACGAGGTAAGCAAATATCACGGAGCTGATGCTGGCGCCGACGATATCCTTGGTGGTCATGGAGCCCATGATCCAATGTATGATCGCGAAGGCCGTCAGCAACAACACTACGATGATAGCTAAGACCTTGAAGAAGATTTTAGGAGAAAACGGCAGTTTCGACATAGCCAAATAGTCCGAACCAAGCGTCATAAAATGAGGGCTGAAATTGGGAAAACCAACTAATTCATTGCATCGTAGCTATTCGGGCTGTCTCTGCCAAGAATAACTCGGCGACGCGTTTCGATTCTGACAATTTCATGCTTACTTACTCTTGCGATAGGCCCCTTGCTCGCACGCCATGGTGAACTCCTCTACGGCTGACTTAAACCTCTCCCATTCATCGCGAATTCGTTCAGCCTCGTGCGGTTCAATTTCGCCGTCATCGACAATTGATTTGGTGACCGTGCGTAGAAGTTCGCTGAAATCCTCCATCAATTGCTGCGTTTCTACGACCAATTCCTGACCAATATGCGTCGGGCGAGTCGGCGGATTAGGAACGAAGAACCCGCCCGCCTGATGGCACAGCCAGTTCACTACGTTCTTGTCCCCCGTCACCGAGACTATCTCAGACAGACGATCGAGCGGGTTACGCGCGCCGCTGGCATCCGGATCATCTTCGTCGAATTCCTGGCACCACTTGTACACCATCGCGGGAGACAGCTTCAGTTCCGCAGCCAGTGCTTTTACGCCGATCTTGTCGGCTGCGTTACGCAGGACTTCGTATGACTTCATGACCATCTCCCATGGATGCCGGCCGGGCTGATTGCATTTCAACTCGCATGTGATTCTCGCCGGTTGACAATCGTTATACTATCGTCGCGCGAAGAAAGGAAAACAGACGACATTGGATCGAAATCAACAGCCAACGGTCGACCATGTACAGACCAAACGCGAGATTGAGGATTTGCTACGGGTTGCCGGACTCAAACCAAGAAAGAGATTCGGGCAGCATTTCCTGATCGACGGAAATCTCATGCGACGACTCGTTGAGTCGGCGGAGCTTCAATCGAGTGACATCGTTCTTGAAGTCGGGCCAGGAACGGGTGGCCTGACTGATTTGCTCGCGCCGCGTGCCGCGAGACTCATCTGCGTTGAGCTTGATCGCGATTTGCACCGTTTGCTAGTCGAACGATTCGAAGCGGCACAACACGTCCAGATTATCTGCGGCGACATACTTGAGCGAAAACACGAATTGTCGAAGGAAGCGGCCGAAATGCTGAACGAGGCCAATGCAAGCGCCGACGTGAAGCTTGTGGCCAATCTGCCGTACAATGTGGCTACTCCCCTACTGCTTAACCTGCTGCTTGATTATCCACAGGTCAAGCGATTCTGCTTTACCGTTCAGGCGGAAGTGGGCGATCGAATCCTCGCGTCGCCCGGGACAAAAGCGTTCGGGCCATTGAGCATTCTGTCACAACTGTTGTGTCGTATCGAACAGGTGGCCGTGCTTTCGCGCGATGTGTTCTGGCCGAAACCCGCTGTCGAGTCCGTTATGCTTCGGATGGATCTGTTGCCGCCTCCGTTTTCAAACGGCGAAACGTTGCGCCGATTCACATTGTTCGTTCGGCGGGCGTTTGAGCATCGGCGAAAGACGCTGCGATCGTCGCTCGGATATGTTTTGGAAGATCACGATCGAGGTGCCATTTGCGAGCGATTCGACGGCACGCGTCGTCCTGAAACGTTTTCTGTTGCGGAGTGGTTGACGATGTTCCAACTCGTCGATCGAGGTCCGAGTCAGTGAGATGTCGATCGCTTAGGGGCACGGCGTCGGAAAAACACGAACCAGCACGCTGTTAGTAAACACCACGCCGCAAGTGTTGGCGATTCGACATTGGTACATGCCGTGGTCGGCATTGGTCGCAGATTCTACATGGTAAACAGCTGATGTCGCGCCGGGAATCAGCACACCGTTCAGGGACCATTGATACTGCGCCTCGGGGTCGGCCAGCACTTCCACCGTTACATCGAATGGCGTCCCACAGTTGTGGAAGTCCTGCTGCGGTTGATGCTCAATGTGAAGCAAGCGACACGGCGGCGCGGTGAACTGGCGGTCGAATTCGGCAAAATCGAATAGGTCGATGTCCAAGTCGTGGTCAACATCTCCGTCGGGACACGTTGGCGAAAGCGGATGGCCTGGACCCGCAATGCAAGCTACAACGGCCTCGTAGTCAACCGCGTCGACATCGCCATCCATATCGAAATCGAACTGGGCGGCTGAGATGAGTTCGGGGAGCGGAATCAAGACAACGGGGCGAACCGTGTCGTTGGCCACCACGCGGAACTTGTCCAGCCCTACGCCACCGCTGGTTTGCAACTGAACCTGGTATGCCCCTTCGCCCAACGACGTGACTTCGCCGATTGTCGCTAAATCGGCACTCTTGGGGTCGTGCTCGACAGACAGGGTCCATCCGTCTGCTGTGACCGGGTTATCCTGCCAATCGCGAAGCTGTATGGTCATAATGGCGGAATGAGTGCCACTACCCGGCACCGCAGCTGGATGCACCTCAACGGCTGAGTGTACTGCGTCAGGCTTCCCGACATAATCGAGTCGGAATGCGTCGAACAGCTCCTGCAATTGGAACACTGGATCAGGATCGGTAGTCACCTGGAACGGCACGTTGAAATCCATCCAGTAATCGCCGTTGGCACAACCCATTCCGGCTGTACAAACGCCGTCGGTGTCTCCGGTACGGGCGACGATCATGAAGGCGATATGCGCCGATTTCGTGAAACTCGGAGGTGGCGCGCCGCACGAAGTCGGTTGTTGAATGTTGCATGAGCATCGACCGTCGCCACCCATCGCCCGCGCGGCTTCCATCGCAGCCATGAGTTTTGTTGGCAAGTCACCGGGCGTGTCCAGCACTGCCTGCTCGGCCATGCTGACCACGGGCGCACCGGTCAGTACGTTTCCCTGAATCGCATAGTAAATGTCGCCGCTGAAACCAACGACACCGCCGCGATACTGACCAGCGCCGGTGCCGGTAAACGTGGTCGCACGCCACTGCGTGTCGACGATGCCATACTGGCGTGACTGATGTTGGTTTCCGGCGGCTGCCAGGACAGCGATGATTTGATCGGGGTCAGTCCCGCTGAGCAACTCATCGCGAATGATCATGCGATTGACGGCATTGACGTCGACGAGAGATTGCGCACACGCCGCCCCAACATCGACGAGCACAACCGGCAGATTCAGTTGCAGGTCAAAACTGGTCAGGCAAGTGGCTGATCCGACGGCGATTTCCTTGGTACGTCCATCAACGATGATAATCGACCACGTAGCCCACGCCGGGCTGGACAGAAACCACATCGCGACGAGCCAAAGGCAGCAACGGCGTATAGCTATCTGGGGCGAAACAGCTCGATCGTTTCGCGGTGGTGCTCCTGTCATCATTCGGCCCCTACCCTTTGAGCATCTTAACTCAATCAGAATCGTAGTTTAGCAAATGGCCTTCTCCGGTTCTATCAGGACGGAAGTTAAGGAATTGTGCCTTTCGCGTCCTTGCAAGACCGGTATTCAAGCACGTACACTATATGTTACGCAATTCAAAGGGATTGCGATTAGTCAGCCTTCCACGAGGGGTCAGAATGAAGTTTCCAGTCATCCATTCGGGTTTCGGTCTTGGTCTAGGCATTGTGTTCCTGGCGGCGATGACGCCCGCGTTGGCAGACCCCCCACCCGGATATTACGACACGGCCGACATGAGCAGTGCGGCCGCCTTGCGCGCGAGCGTCCACGCGATCATCGACGATCATACGAGAATTCCTTATTCGTCGGGCGGGACGGACACTTGGAACGTGCTTGAATTGGCCGACGAAGACCCGAACAACTCGGCCAACGTGCTCGATGTTTACAAGAACGCGACTTACACCAAAGTCGGCGCCGGTAATCCGAATTACGACCGTGAACACTCGTGGCCGAACTCGTATGGTTTTCCGAACGATGGAAGCGCAAATTATCCGTACACCGATTGCCACCAGCTTTTCATCAGCAACAGTTCCTACAACTCATCGCGCGGCAATACGGCCTATGCAACGTGCAGCACAGGTTGTTCTGAACAAACAACTGATTTCAACAACGGTGTGGGGGGCGGAAGCGGAAGCTATCCGGGCAATTCCAACTGGCGTTCTGGTGCTGGTGCCACCGGCAAGTGGGAGACTTGGGTCGGTCGACGCGGCGATGTCGCGCGGGCACAGTTCTATCTTGACTTGCGTTACGAAGGAGGCAACCACGGCGTTACTGGCTTCGCGGAACCGGATCTGCGATTGACAGACAACACAGCCTTGATCGCTGCGAGCAACACGGGCAGCAACGAGTCGATCGCTTACATGGGGCTATTGACGGTTCTCCTACAATGGAACGCGGAAGATCCTGTCGACGACATGGAGCGTGCGCGGAACGATGTGATTTTTGGATTCCAAGGAAATCGCAACCCGTTCATCGACCATCCGGAATGGGTGGACTGCATTTTTGGATCGAGCTGCGGCGGTAATGTGATTCCGTCGATTCCCACGGGCCTCGTCGCGACCCCGGGGAACGCGGTAGTTGATCTGAACTGGAATGACAATCCCGAGGGCGACATCGACGGATACAACGTCTATCGTTCGTTGAGTGTGTCAGGACCGTTCAGCATGATCAACGGCAGTCTGGTTGCCACCAGCAATTACAGCGATTCGACCGTTACTAACGAAATAACGTATTACTATCGAGTGACAGCCGTTGACACCGATGAGAATGAATCGGCTATGGGCATTACGGTTTCGGCGACTCCGACAGCGGGCGGAAGCGGGCCGCCGGGTACACCATGGATTAACGAGATTCACTACGACAACATCAGCACCGATACGAATGAAGGCATCGAGATCGCCGGCCCGGCGGGGATGATCCTCACTGGATGGCAGATTGTGGGGTACAACGGCAACGGCGCTGCCGCCTACAGTTCCGTCAGCCTGTCCGGCGTGATTCCCAATCAACAGAACGGATTCGGCACGCTCTGGTTTCCGTTTACGGGCCTCCAGAACGGCGCTCCGGACGGAATCGCACTGGCGGACCCGACAAACACAGTCATTCAGTTCCTGAGTTATGAAGGAACATTTGTCGCCATCGGCGGAGTGGCCGGCGGGATGTCGTCGACGGACATCGTCGTGCTCGAACCGGGTACTGATGCCGTGGACTTGTCGTTGCAACTACAGGGAACCGGAGACGAGTATACTGATTTCACATGGGTGTCCCCGGCGGCACATACTCGCGGAGCCATTAACAACAACCAGATGTTTGAAGCAGATCAGCCGGTGCCGGCGGTTTCTACGTGGACCATGATCATTCTCGTTATGTTGGTTCTGGTCGCGGGCACGGTGGTAACGCGCCGGACGGCAACCTGCTGACAGATTGGTCAATTTCGGATTTGTTGGGAGTTTTCTCAGCCAAACCTGCCCAAGCGAAGCTGGCTTGGTCACCTCTCCAATCGAGGGGAGGGGTTGATATCTGGATGGCACCTCAAAAAACCAATCTCCTTTGTTTGAACACTTGAAGGGTACCGATTACAAATCGGACCCACATGAAGGAACCAACCACTACAACGGCAACTTCACCAGAATCGCTGGACGTGGGTACTCCCGCACGCCGAGGTCAATCTCGCTTGTCGATGCGCCCGCGGATCAATGCGGAACAAATCGAACGCCTTTCAGACACGCAGCTATTAGCCACTCGATTCTGCGACTTCGACCTCACCATGGAAGGGACGTCGATCGAAAAGCGAATATCGCAGTTGTGTGATGAGCTTGCCGAACGAGGTTTTCGATTTCGACCGCACTTCTGGTTGTCGGTCGAGTGGTTCACGCCGGATGGAGTGCCGGGCATTGCGATCCCCTTCTACTTAGCACACCCGCGCCTGGCACGCCTTGAACGGAAAAAAATGTTGGAAGTGGAAGGCGGGGCTGAGCGATGGTGCATGAGAATTCTTCGCCACGAAGCAGGGCACGCGATCGACAATGCGTACCGCTTGCACAGGATGAAATCGTGGCAGCAGGTTTTCGGGAAGACGACAGTCCCCTACCCCGATTTCTACCAACCCAAACCGTTCAGCAAGAGCTTCGTCCTGCATCTTGATTCCTGGTACGCACAAAGCCATCCGGCGGAGGATTTCGCGGAGACGTTTGCGGTGTGGCTAAGACCAAAATCGCAATGGCGATCGCGGTACAAAGGTTGGCCCGCACTCACCAAGCTCAAGTACGTTGATGAGTTAATGAAGAAGATCATCGATTCGCCGCCTGTGGTGACAACGAAGCGACAAGTTGAGCCCCTCTCACAGATTCGCCGAACACTGGCGGAACATTACGCCGATAAATGCGCGCGGTACGCGGCTGATCACCCGGAGTTTTACGATCGCGATTTGCATCGCTTGTTTCCACCGGATGAAACACGCGGTCGTAAGCCCTCGGCTGCGAAGTTTCTGGGCGGAATTCGAGCGGAGCTGGGGCGCGAGGTAGCTTACTGGACGGGCGAGTATCAATACACGATTGATCAGGTCATCGGAGAAATGATCGATCGTTGTCGGGAGTTGAAACTGAAGGTCACGAAACCGACCGACACACTGAAACAGGAAGCCATGATTCTGGTCACCGTTCAGACGATGAACTATCTGCACGCGGGGTTTCACCGGGTCGCGCTATGAGACGATTACGCATACTCGTCTTGATGCTCAAGCAATTCGTTCCCCCGGAATCCACCGAGGGGCTTTCAGAGAAAGATATCGCATCGTGGAAAACGGAGTTCGACGTGATGGCCACGCTGCGCGATCTCGGGCATGAGGTGCATCCACTGGGTGTAGAAGACAGTCTGAGCGAGATGCGTCATGCCATTCAGACGTGGAAGCCGCATCTGGCGTTTAATCTGCTGGAAGAGTTCAGCGGCGTGCACACGTACGGCCCTTATGTCGTGAGCTTTCTCGAATTGATGAAGCAGCGCTATACCGGCTGCAATCCGCGCGGGTTGATGCTGTCGTGCGACAAGGCGCTTTCTAAAAAAATTCTCACGTATCATCGAATCAATGTGCCGCGATTCGCCGTCTTTACGAAAGGCCGTGCGGTGAAACTGCCGAAGCGATTGCCGTTTCCGCTGCTGGTGAAGTCGACGACTGAGCAGGGCTCTGTTGGAATCTCGCAAGCATCGGTTGTGCACAGTGAGGAAAAGCTCAGCGAGCGGGTTGTATTCGTGCATGAGCAATTGCAGACGGACGCTATCGCCGAGCAATACATTGTCGGGCGCGAGTTGTATGTCGGCGTAGTCGGGAATCAGCGGCTGCTCACGCTGCCGATCTGGGAAATGAAGTTTGAGAACTTGCCAGACGGCGCGCCGCGCATTGCTACCGAGAAAGTAAAATGGGATTCGGCCTACCAACGGCGAGCGGGAGTCACAACGGCTGCAGCGGACCTGAGCAAGGAAGTGACAGAGCGTGTCATCCGCACGTGCAAGCGACTCTATCGAATTCTGAACCTGAGCGGGTATGCGCGGATTGATTTGCGACTAACGGAAAGTGGCGAGATATACGTGCTTGAAGCAAACCCAAATCCGCAGATTGCCAACGGAGAGGATTTTGCTGAATCAGCGAAAGCGGGAGGGATCAAATACCCGGATTTGCTCGAGAGAATCCTTGCGCTGGGATTGAAATATCCAGCGCCATGGCAGGAGTAGCATTGTCTAATGAGTAAAGCCCCTCACCCCAACCCTCTCCCCAAGGGGGAGAGGGAGCGGAGGGGAATCACTTCATAAGTCTACAGACATCGTATCAGCTCGAGTCACGCAGATCAGACGTCAAATGGGCTATTTTGTGCTATTTGCCCGGCTTGGTTTCCGCTGCTTTGGCTTGCTCCTTGAATTCAATCAACAAGCCATGCATTTCGGTTGTGCCCACGTTCTCGACCGAATGAGTCACGGCCTCGGACCATTTCGCATCTCCGGCTTTTAGCTCTCTGTCTTCGGCCTTGCCGTCAGCACCGGTCACTTTTAGCTTTCCCGTAGTGAACGAATAATGAATGCAAGCAGGGTGCGAGTGCTTGGCTAGCTTGCCACCGGGCTTGAGATGAGTATCCATCACACGCATGCGCTCGTTGTCCAGAACGACTTTCGTCGAATCGGACGCCACCTTGGCCTGATCTTCGTCCGCGGGGATCGAGTGCGCATCGCTCGTTGCCGGTTTCTTCAGTTCGATGACAATCGCCTTGAATTCCCCGGTACCGATGTTCTCCGTTGCGTGGGTTTCAGCCTTGATCCAGATGGCTTCGCCGGCCTTCTTCTCGACTTCTTTGGACTTGCCGTCCGGGTAGGTGAACTTGATCTTTCCCGCCTTGACGGCATACACCGCGTGGTCGGGATGTGAGTGACTTGCGACCTTGTCTCCCGCCTTAGCCGTAACTTCGATGACGCGGACTGTTTCATTTTCGAACGCGACTTTGTAATTGTTCGGTGCCACCTTGACCGGGTCTTGTGCGAAAACTGAGGCGCTGCACAACACTTGCGCCGAAACCGCGATGGCAACTGCATGGTACCGACTTGCTCTGTTGGACATGATTGGATTCCTCTTGAAAAGTCTGGCCGCCGGCGCCGGGCCGCGCGCCTCGGAATTGTCGCACGAACGGCTTGATTCGATCACGCTACACTGACATGCCGGTGCACACAATGCTGCACCGGAACAATGCAAACACGCATTGGTTTCTTGAAATTAGAAATGAAAAAAGGCTCGCCCATTGCTGGGCGAGCCCGAATCATGTCACTTTGGTTAGTGCAGCGACCGTTTAGTCGTGCATTCTTTCGCGGGGCGATCCGAAAGTGCTGCTCTGGATTCCCTTGGGTGAATCGGCACCGGAGGCCGTTCCGACTTCCCAGGTGGATTCCTGTGTGGCGAAGCACTCAATCTCCGATGCGCTAATCAGCACGACATCAGGGTTGATGGAAATGGTCGGCTGATTGCGCGTCATCGCCTGGACAATCATGTCATCCCAGCAGGACATTTCATTGCGAGCGACCCACAGGGCTTGTTCCAGTTCTAAGGCGAACGCCGTCTCATCTTTGATGGTGATGGCTTCGCCGTCGTCGGTAACCTGAAACCCGTTGTTGAAGAACTCGAACGCATCGATTCCGTCTGTCGGGTCGGAGAGTTCGCTGCCTTCGGTTTCTTCGTCGACCATCGTGTCGGTGTCGATCGATTCGCCGGTGAAAGCCGAAATCGGTTCGACCGCATTGTCGTCGATCGAATCAGTCGTCGTCACGGCCGGTGTCTCGAAGTCGATTTCGCGAATCGTGCGATCCCATTCCGGAGTCGACCAGCGTTCGTTCGCGTACCAATCCGAAGTGACTGACGTCACGGGTCCGAGATCGGTGATGTCAGTGTCTTCAGACTGAGTCAGATCATAGCTGGCCAACTGCTCAAACGAATCAGTGGATGAAACAAATCTCGCCTGGACCGGATCGAAAACGATCGGTTCCGAAGACGCATTCGTTTGCGGGCGAACGGTCGTCAGATCATTGTCGATCGACGCGACGCTTGTCGGCGTGACGGTTTCGGTCGTCTCCGTACGGACCGTCCGCGTCTCGATGAACGGTGCGATCTGTTCCAATTGAGAACTGGCAGCGGTGAACTGCGGGTCGAGTTGCAGGACGCGCTCGAAGGCCGTGGCTGCTTCTTCGTACTGCTTCTGACCGCGATACATCAGGCCGAGGTTGTAATAGGCGTCGCTATCCGGCAACACTTGCAGGAAAGTCTCCAGCGCTTCATCGAATCGACCCTGTCGTGCCATCACGACACCGAGATTGATTCGCGCACGCTCGAACTTCGGCGAGAGCTCGATGGTGGTACGCAATTCGCTTTCAGCCTCGGCCCAGCGGTTCAGCAGCATGAGCTCGAATCCGAGATTGTTGTGATACATGACGTACGCCGGCTTCAACTCGACAGCGCGACGAAACGCTTCGACGGCCTCGGCGTGTCGCCCTACCTTGCTCAGCACGAGGCCGAGGCGATGATAGGCTTCGACGTATTCATGGCTCACGGCGATCGCTTTGCGATATTGCATAATCGCCTTCTCGTAGTTGCCTTGCCCCTCAAAGAGGAAACCGGCAGCCAAGTGCGTTTCCGGCAAAATCTTTGGCGCCGGGATATCCTTGGCGTCTGCCACCTTGGCGTCTTGAACGGGTTTCCACGAAGAATGTTGCCCTTTCGGGACGAGGTAGTCTGAACTAGCGCAACCGGCAACGATCAGCGCCGCAGTCGTCAATGTCTTGATCTTCATCATAGTCATATCAGGCCCCCACTCCTTCCATTAATTCGAATTCGATGAACTAGGAGCAGCCGGCGCGGCTGGTCCGCTTCCACCATCGGTCGGCTTGTGTGTGCCGCGATCGGCGATCTTGATGGCCGACGCCGCTGCCACTCCGCGACCGGTCGGCAGACCCACTTCTACTTTGACCTTGCCCATGTCACAGCCCGCGAGTTTCAGATACTCGCGAACATGTTCGAGGCGCTGATCAATCAGCGCTTTGTCCGTCTTGGTTGTGTCATAATGAATGGTGCCGCCATAATGCTTGATCACACTCGCCATGCGGTCAAGTCGCGCTGCGCCCGTTCCGCTCAGTTCGCTCGACTGGCCGGCGAAATGGAAATCGGCGATCGCCATGTCCGCGAGCAGCGCGTTGTCGGACATGTCGTTGAGATGCCCCATCGCCTCCGACCGACCCTCGTCCATCAGGTCGAGTTGCATCTGGCTTGCGGTGGGATACTTCTTATTGCACGCGAGCGCCGCTCCCACCAACGGCACAATCAGAATTAAACGACTGTATTTTCCGAACATGCAACCTACTCCTTCGCAATGAAAAACGCTGACGCCGAAGACTCGCTCGCGAAGACCGTTTACGTCGAGGCGGTGACTCGGCACGTTCCGTCCAATAGCTATCGATCGGAACGAGCCATAACATTTGTTATTTATCGGGCGACTCCGATCGCTTTTTTCGAGCGGTTCGGAGCGTGTGCATGTCCAAATAAATGCCCGGCCAATGCTGCCAGAATGCGGAGAAACAGTTTCTCAGGGCTGATAATCGGCGAAGTGCAAACGCTTTTGATGCAGGTACAATGCCCCGCATGAGCGGCAGCTTTCACCAGTTTTTGGATCGCGCGCGCGAGCTACACGCTACGGCCATCGTCATCGATTCGCACGTGGATACGACGCAACGCTTGATGGATGCGTATTGGTCGTTCAAAGAGCGGCACGACACAGGCCACATTGACCTACCTCGACTGCGCGAAGGCGGTGTCGGCGGTCTCTTCATGGCTGTATGGATGCCGCAGAAAAACGAATCGCCGCATTACGCAGCTACCGTCAGGGCGCAAATCGAACGAATCAAGCGACTTTGCAGTGAACTTCCCGGCGATCTCTGTCTTGCGCGATCCAGTGAGGACATGCGTGCCGCCAAACGAGCGGGCAAGATTGCGATCCTGATTGGAATCGAGGGCGGCTACTTGATTGAGGATTCGATCGAGTTGCTGCACGAGTATCGCGACGCCGGCGCGATGTACATGACACTTACCCACGCATTGCACACCAACTGGGCGGACTCTGCCGGCGTGCATGAATCGCTGGCTGCGAAGCACAACGGCCTGACCGAGTTCGGGCGCGACGTTATTCGAGAGATGAATCGCATCGGGATGATGGTAGACGTTTCGCACGTCAGCGACGCGACGTTTTGGGATGTGGTTAAGACGAGCGCAGCCCCCATCGTGGCCACCCACTCCTCGTGCCGCGCAGTGTCACCGCACCGGCGAAATCTGACAGACGATATGATGCGGGCGATCGCGGCATCCGGCGGCGTCGTTCAGATCAACTTCGCTTCGTTGTTCATTGACCCCGATCATCCTCCTGTCGACATTGCGGCCCTGAAGAGACGTCTGGCGAGCGGTGGCAACCTGACCGAGAAGGTCAGCGAACACCAGACTCCGCTTTCACGACTGGTTGATCACTTCATGCACGCGGTTAAAGTCGTGGGGCATCAACACGTGGGCGTCGGTTCAGATTTCGACGGCATACCGGCTGTACCCGCAGATATGGATGACTGCTCTATGCTGCCGAATCTGACGGCTTCGATGCTGGAGCGCGGGCTAACCGAAGCAGAGCTGAAGTGTATCCTCGGGGAGAACATCCTTCGTGTTATGGATGAATGTCACCTAAGATCTGTTGTCAAAGTGGAAAGTCGTCCGATGCCAGAACCCTCCTCTTGTGTCAGGGCATGACACAAACCCCGCCGAAATTCCAACATAGTAACCCGACCACAGCATCGGGCGATCCCGACTCTCAGCAGTCCTTACTTCATAGCTGGCTGAGCCCGCTTGTCATCATCCTGATTGGTCTCACCCTGTATCTTCCCGGCGTAAACTGGGGCCTGCCGGCAGTCAGTTCCTGGAGCCAGGACTCCATCGGCGGCATGAGAACCCTCGGTGCGGTCAAGACGTGGCCCGACCACTGGCAAGGCCGCTACGCACCGTTTCAATACTTGGTTCTTCAGACGATCTACACTCCCCTATTGCATCACTGGAAGTCAACGGGGGACTTGATCAGTGATCCAAAAACGGGAGAAGAAATCCTTAAACCCCCTCACGACGAACGGATCGGGTTGCTGCACCTCATCGCGGGCTTGGTTTCGATTTTCATGGCGGTCGCAACCGGATTCGGCCTTTGGATGGCGGCGCAACTTTTCACCGACGATCCACTCTCCGCAATCATCGCAACTGTAGCGTTCATGATCGGTGCCGATTTCACGTATTTCGCCAAGCTGGGAAACGTAGACGTCCCATCAATGTGCTGGTTTGCGTGGAGCGTGTATTTCTATATCCGCGCGTTGCGATCCGGAAGGACGCAAGACTGCGCGCTTCTCGGCGTGTTCGGTTCACTCGCCATAAGCACCAAAGACTCGTTGGCAGGAATCTATCCCGGTATGGCCCTCGTTTTGTTGGGAGCGGAGCTCGTTCGCTATCGTGCCCAAAACTCACTTAGCCGTTCATTTCTTAAAACTCTTTTTCAAGTGAATTGGCTAATCGGAATCGCAGCATTCATATTGCCTTATCTGTGGATCAACGGCATCTTTCAAAATCCACATGCCTATCTTGATCGCATGGATTATTGGCTGGACGTGACGGCCGACACCATCCACGGCCGACAAGCCAAGTACGCCGGTTCACTGGAACTCGCGATGGCCACACTTCGGTACGTCACCTCCGCGGTAGGTTGGCCCATGCGCTACGCCATGATGGCCGCATGCCTATTTGCAGTGCTTTACCGCCGTCGCGAAGTGTTGATCGTCGCGATTCCCTGCCTCACCTATTACATCATCGTTATCGAGCGAATGGATTTCGTATATGCTCGATTTCTCTTTCCCATTCTACTCATGGTTTGCCTGCTCGTAGGGCTGGCCGGTTCAACATGGTTGCGTCAATCGCACGTCCATCGTCTGGTGCGCATGCTGGTGATCATGGCCGTCCTCGTGCCGTCGTTCAGTTACGCGTTCGCGGTCAATCTGGAGATGATGTCGGATTCACGTTATGCAGCCGAGGAATGGTTCAAGAAAAATGTTCCGCCTCCATCGAGCATTGGAGCTACTTCCAAACCGCAGTACCTTCCCCGACTCACCGAACTGGGATACGCCACGTACTCGATTCCCATGACGCGCGACTCGTTCAATCAACCGCAGCCCGAGTATCTTGTGCTGACGAGCTACGACTATGAAGATTATTCGGAGGAGCAACGTGCGAGTATGGATGAGCTTGTACCCGGGCGTTTGGGATATAAGCTGGTTGCAAGTTTCGATGGGAAGTATCTTCCGCCGCATCGTTCGTGGCTGGCGATCGCGGGATGGGGAACGCCAAATACTGGAAAGATCAGCCCTAAGATTCTGGTTTTCAAGAGAAAATGATCGCAACCACAAGAATTCGATAGTCATATCCCCGTAAACGGAGCAATTAGGAATGCCACGAATCGTCATCATCGGCCTCGTCCTTGCAGGAGGGATTCTTGGCTGGCTCTTTTGGCAGAAGCATCGGCCCGTCCCGCTGAGCGTTTCAGGATTCGTCGAGGCAGACGAAATCCGCGTGGGTTCGCGAATTGGCGGCCGAGTGGCAGAAGTAGTCGTCGACGAGGGGCAGCGCGTCACCACAGGCCAACCACTCTTTCGCGTTGACCCGTTTGATATCAAGGCGTCGTTGGCCGAAGCCGAGGCGCGCCGTGATGCGGCTCGTGCAGAGCTGGATCGCCTGCGGGCCGGGTTTCGCGATGAGGAAATCGAACAAGCGCGGGCGAAGCGCGATCGAGCGTCGGCCGTCTTGCAGCGCCTCATAACCGGTCCCCGTCCCGAAGAAATCAAGATCGCCGAGGAGGACTACAAGAAGGCTCAAGCGCAACTCGAATGGGCCGAATCCGAGTTTGAGCGTGTAAGTGGTCTTCGCGAGCGTGCAGACGCGGCCAAGGCAGAATACGAAATAGCATCACGCACGTTGAAGACCTCGCGGGCCAGCAAGGCGGCTGCCGAGCAACAACTGAACCTGCTTCTTGAAGGCACGCGTTCCGAGGACATCGCCGAAGCAAGAGCGCTCTTTGCCGAGGCGGAACAAGGACTCGCGCTGCTCGAAACTGGAAACCGCAAGGAAGACATCGCTCGTGCCGAAGCCCAGGTCGCGGCCGCAGAAGCGGCCATCGCCGCCATTGGCATTCGTCTCGCCGAAACAACGGTGACATCGCCGTGCGATTGCGTGGTTGAGTCCATCGAACTTCAGCCAGGCGATTTGGTTTCACCCAATGCACCTTCGGTGTCGTTACTCGACCTCACGCATTTGTGGGTTCGGGCGTATGTTCCCGAGGTACACCTCCGCCATGCCGAACTTGGCCGAGAACTTCTCATTCGCATCGATGGCTTTCCCGACACCCAGTTTCCGGGCCGCATTGTATTTGTTGCGAGCGAGGGAGAATTCACGCCCCGAAACGTGCAGACGCCGGAGGAACGCGGGAAACAGGTCTTTCGCATCAAGGTTGATCTGACAACTGAAGACAAACGTTTGCGTGTAGGGATGGCCGGAGACGTTCTGCTGGCGGAGTCGCAGCGACCATGAGCCAGCCCGTCATAACAACGAGTGAGTTGACGAAGAGATTCGGCGACAACACGGTCGTTCGCGCGGTTACGTTCGAAGTGCCGCGTGGCAGCATCTTCGGACTCCTTGGCCCCAACGGTGCGGGCAAGTCGACGATCATTCGTATGTTGTGCGGCGTGCTTCGACCAACCTCGGGGACGGGTAGCGTACTCGGCGTTGATATCGTGCAGGACCCCGAAGCAGTGAAGCGCAGCATCGGTTACATGTCGCAGAAATTCAGCCTCTATGCAGATTTGAATGTTGTCGAGAATATTCGATTCTACGCTCGCATTTACGGCCTGCCGCCAGCGAAACAACGCGAACGCGAAGAGGCCGTCATCGCGATCACGGGACTTGCACCGTATGTTGATCGCCTGGCGGGAAAGCTATCAGGCGGATGGAAGCAACGGCTGGCGCTGGCGTGTTCGCTTATTCATGAACCGCAAGTGCTCTTCCTTGATGAACCGACAGCCGGCATCGACCCAGTGGCGCGGCGTGACCTCTGGGATCTGTTGTTCGATTTCTCGCATCGTGGAATTACGATGCTGGTGACGACGCACTACATGGATGAAGCCGAGCGATGCACGCACGTCGGCTATATCTATCAGGCCCGCATGATTGCGGTGGGCAAACCAATCGATCTCAAGATGTCGCCGGAAGTCAACCCGCCGGGCACGGCGCGCTACGAACTGACGTGCCGCGAGCCGGCTGCATCGCTGGCGATTGCGCGACATTCGCCCAGTTTTCGCGACGCAACAATGTTCGGAGATACATTGCACTTGCTTGCCTCGAATCAACTGGGACCAGACGACATTGTGCGAATGGTGTGCCCGGATGATGCGACCGCGACGATCCGGCCGATCGGGCCTTCGCTGGAAGATGCGTTCGTGTTAATGAGTCGCTCGAGAACGGCGGAGGCGGCCGCTTGAACGGGTTCCTGGCCATTTTTCTCAAGGAATTCGCTCATATTCGGCGAGAACCGGCGACGATTTTCTTCGTGTTTGTCGTGCCTGTTTTGCAAATGACCATTTTCGGGTTTGCGATCGACGTCACCATCGAGAACATCCCGCTGGTGGTATACGACCTCGACGGCAGACAGGAAAGTCGCCGCCTCGTTGATGCACTGTGCAACACGCGGACGTTTCGTGTAGTCAATCGGGTGCAGGATATTGAATCGTATCGTCGATCGTTCACGTCCGGTCGAGCGCAAGCTGGCGTGCTGATTCCCGCAGACTACACCGATCGACTCATTCGCGGCGAGCAGGCTGTCGTTCAGGTGCTGGTTGACGGCAGTGATTCGCAGGTTGCAATGACAGCGGTCAACACGGCCAATCTGCTCGTTGGGCAGTTAGCCATTGGAAAGGCTCGCGCGGTCGGCGAGTCGCTGCAAATGGGACCAGCCAGAAACGAACGCGGCGAATTCGCGCCGCCCATCGAAGCGCGTACTCGGCTGCTTTTCAACCCCGACCTAAAAAGCTCTTACTTCTTCGTGCCGGGGCTGATCGGCATCATATTGCAGCTGGTCTCATTGTTTCTCACGAGCGGGTCAATCGTGCGCGAGCGCGAGGTCGGCACACTGGAGCAGCTTTTCGTCACACCCGTCGGACGTGGCGGTCTGCTGCTGGGTAAACTACTGCCCTATTCCATTCTCGCGATGTCTGAGTTGATTATTGTCTTGTTTGCGATGGTGGCGGTGTTCGGCGTGCCGATTAACGGAAACCTGATGCTTCTGCTTTCACTTTCTTGCTTGTTCATTATTACCGTTCTTGGTTTGGGGCTGCTGATTTCAACGCTGGCGCGGACGCAGCTTGAAGCCATCCAGTTTTCGTTCCTGATCATGCTGCCTTCTGTTTTCCTCTCGGGATTCATGTTCCCAAGATCGGAGATGCCCGACCTGATTTACGCAATTACGTTCATATTGCCGGTCACGTATTTCGTCGAAATTCTGCGCGGCATCATCCTTCGGGGGGCCGATGCGATTGATCTGGTGCCGGAGATCGCCGGGCTTGCCATTTGTTGCGTGGTGATTCTTTCGTTGAGTCTGGCTCGTTTTAGAAAGCAGCTCGATTGAGAGCATTCGCTCTGCGTCATCCCTGCCTCACGCTAGTGCTGGCCGCCTTGGTGGTTCAAGGTGCGGCGAGTGCGGTGATCATCTCCAAGTTTGGCCGATTGGATGCATTTGCGTTTCGATCGATCGACTCCGAAGAGTTCTATGCACTTGCGCAGAACTTGGTTGAGCACGGCGTATTCAGCCAGGACCGTGATGGCGCCGCAAATGATCTCACGCCCGACACCTGGCGCACGCCGGGTTTTCCCGCGTTTCTCGCCGCGGCGATGATGCTGGTTGGGCAATCACCTATCGCACTCATCATCGTTCAACAACTTCTTGCCGTTTTCACGATTCCGCTAGTCTTCTTGGCTGTGGGAAAACATATGAGCGCTGGTCGCGCCATGTTTGTTGCGACCGTCTTCCTTTGCGATCTCTATCGCGTCTACGACACCTTCTGGTTGCTATCGACACCGTTATTCACGACTTCGCTCGTACTGCTGTGGATTGCGTGGAACAAATTGGCCGAAACCAGACAGCTTCACTGGGTGCCAGTCGTTGGCGTTGCCATTGGACTCGCGATCCTGATTCGACCGCTCGCCCTGCCCCTTCCCTTCTGCCTCGTTTTTTGTCTTTACTGGCTGATTCGAGTGCAGCAAAGAATGCGTCCGTGGCTAATTGTCGCAGTCTTCGTGGTTTCGAGTTTGCTTTTCCCCGCACTTTGGATGGCGCGTAATTACCATAGCGCTGGTCGATTCGCCCTCACGCATCAGAGTGGAATTGTCCTCGCATACTTCAAAGCAACGGAAGTAGAGCTCTGGCGAACAGGTAGGTCGCGGGATCGTTATATTGAAACATCGCTCGACCCGGACAAGGCTGATAAACCGCACGTGGTGTGGGATTCGATCGACGACGCGCTTCAGCGTCGCTTTTCAAACCTCTCGGAGTCGACGCGCAAGACACTCGTCTGGAGCAATCTCGCGCAAGGAAATAAGACGCCGGTCGATTCTTTTGCGGTTTCCGACGCGCTGACAGACATTGGCCTTTCGTTCATGACTGCCTCGCCTATCTGCACTGTGGCTGTCGCCGCTATCGGCGTCGGCGAGATTCTGACGTTTCCGCTCACGCTCGCGATCAAACCGCCGAACGAAGTTGCGCCCCATCCCCTGCGACACGGAACAATGGGTGCGATTTATCTCATATTGACGCTGGCAGTACTCTGGAGATTGATACGCGGCAAGATTTGCTGGACGAGCGCAATGTTCCCATTGGCGGCAGTCCTTGCTCTTTTGCTGACCTCCACGCCGCAAATCGATCCACGATTTCGCATTCCGATGCTGCCTATGCTCCTGTTCGTGGCGTTCCTTCCGCGCTTCAATCGGCCAATGGACAAAACGTGATGAACTTTCGCTTGCGTGATCGAAACCGAAGCGGATAATGCCCCCATGATCGAGAAACGATTCATTTTCAGAGCGTTGGTGTCAATTATTCCCGTATTTGCAATCGCGATAGTTGCGGGTTGTGCGACCACGGCAGCCACTCCGGTCAATTACAGTATTCGCCCAGTGGCTGAAAAGAACGTCGAATCGGTGCTCGACGCAGCCGAGGCAGCGCTGGTGGAAAATGGGTTTGCCATCGCCCAGCGCAATGCAAAGGAACGCACCATCACGACGGTACCGGTTGAGGAGTCAATTGATCCGGGTGATACGACCCTGCGCTCCCGATTGCGTAGTCGAACCCGAAAAGTGGCTGACATCCGCGTGGAGCAAGTTTCCGGCGAGACGCGCGTGTTCTGCAAGGTGGCGGTTCAGCAGCAGACGACGGAGACCTATCGACTGATGGCCAGCGACAAGGCATCTTCCGACCTGCCGCACGATACGCCAATCGATCGCGGGGCCTATTCCACCCCCGAGCAGAATACCGTGTGGGATACCATCCGCCGCGACGGGGCAGCCGAACGCGCAATCCTTGCCTCCATCACAAAACGAGCCGGGGATAAGGCTCCATCCTAATTCGAAGGTTATCGCCCCTGCCGTAGCGTGCCGGCGAACCCTTTTCGCCAGTCCCCAGCATTTCCGGCCTCAGATTAACCAAACGATTATTTCGGACGATGCAATGCTAATTGTCCGCGCCCATGGTGCGGATAACTACGCAGTCAAAGCGTAAGTTTGCTCATCGAGGGATTTTCGTGGACGTTTTGCTGATCAATCCGCCGTGGCTCACGAAAGATGGCAACATCTGGCACGGCGTGAAGAGCACGTCGCCACCACTCGGTCTGCTACACGTAGCCTCCTACGCTGAACGAGAAGGCCACCTCGTCCGCGTCATTGATTGCAACGCAGAAGAACTGACCTCGGAAGATGCGGAGAAGATTCTTACCGATCATCGACCGGGCTTCGTCGGCTTCACAGCCGTCACCGCACAGATCGTCAGCACGCATCGACTTGCTGCCATCGTCAAACGCGTTTCACCGAATTCGAAAGTGATCGTTGGCGGCGTACATGCCTCAGCCATGCCGGACGATGTCATGCGCGATCCGAACGTCGACTTCGTCATTCGCGGGGAGGGCGAAAGACCGTTTACCGAACTCGTTGGCGGAAAATCCCTAGACGAGATCGAAGGCCTAACGTATCGCTCGAAGAACCCGCTGCAACCAATACAGCACAATCGCGTGGCGGAACCGATCAAGGACTTGGACTCACTGCCGCCACCCGCATACCACCTTGTCCCTTTCGAAAAATATAAGCCCGCGATCGGAGCATTTCGCCGCCTGCCCGCAATTAACATGACGATGACACGCGGCTGTCCGGGCAAGTGCACATTCTGCAATTCGGCTGAGACTGCATTGCGCACCCGCTCTGCCGAAAAAGTCGTCGACGAAATACAAATGCTTCAGCGACGCTATGGCATCCGCGAAGTCAGTTTCTACGACGACACATTCACGATCTACAAGCAAACCGTCGCCCAGTTCTGCGATACACTCGTTGAACGCGACGTAGACCTCACGTGGTCCTGCTTCGCGCGAACGGACTGCGTAAGTCCGTGGTTATTGCAGAAAATGAAAAAAGCGGGCTGCCACCAGATCCTGTTCGGCATCGAATCGGCTGACCCGGAAATCCTGAAGAACATCCGTAAGCCGATCGACCTCGAACTCACACGCAACGCCGTACGCATGGTCCAGGAAGCGGGCATCGACGTGCGGGCGGCCTTCATGTTCGGCAACCCGGGCGAGACCATCGAAACCATGCGTCGCACCATCGACTTCGCCAAGGAGCTCGCGCCCGACATCGCCCTTTTCAACATCACGACGCCGTACCCCGGCACGCAGATGTTCGACTGGGCGAAAAACCGAGGATATCTCCGCACGCTCGATTGGACCGACTACGACCTGGCCAACGCGGTGCTCGACCTGCCCACCGTGAGCGCGGAGCAGATCAACGAGATGTATCGCCTTGCCTATCGCGAGTTCTATTTCCGCCCCACCTATTTGGTTCGTCGCCTGACGCGTATGCGGAGCATGGAGGATATCCGCGCAAACCTGCGGGCCCTTCGCTCCGTCATGTTCGCGAAATCCACCAAAACCGCTGTGCGTCAAGAGGAATCGGATTCACGGGGCGAACTGAAGAGATTCGTGCCTGATTCAATCGCGGCACAAGTCACGGCTGGAACCTGCTGATTTTCTCGGCAAGGTCGGCTGCGTGCTTCCTTATACGCCAACAATTCGCACTGGTGTAAGTAAGCCGTTTCCCATCGAGTCCTTTGCGCAATCAAAGGGTTGGATTTCCCAATTCGAACATTTCGAGCTTGAAAACTATGGTCCTTCAATTCACGCCCGATATTTCCGATGAACACGTGGGATAACGCGCGTAAATGTAGGGCGGGTTCCACCCGCCGCAGCACATTGCGCCAAAGTATTGGCGGGCAAAACCCGCCCTACGTTTTGACTGTTCGACGTAGCGATTTTGAAACTCGATGAGGTACTCATGAACATCCCGCTGATAAACCTGCAACGACAACACGAGCAATTGCGCGACGTGATCCATTTCGCAATCGACAACGTCATGGATCGCAACGACTACATCCTCGGGTCGGAAGTCGACGCGTTTGAAAAAGAGTTCGCGGCCTATTGCGGCGTGAAGCACTGCATCGGCGTCGCCAACGGCCTCGATGCTCTCACCCTCGCGCTTCGCGGTTGCGGCGTTCAGAACGGTGATGAAGTAATAGTCCCCGCAAATACGTTCATTGCCACGGCGCTGGCGATTCAACAGGCCGGGGCGATTCCCGTGCTCGTCGATCACGATCAGAGCACATACAACATTGATCCACGAAAAATCTCGGCGGCAATAACATCACGCACGAAAGCGATCATGCCCGTTCACCTTTATGGCCAACCGGCTGACATGGACGCAATCAACGCAGTAGCGAGCGAACACAACCTGACGGTCATCGAAGATGCGTGCCAAGCCCATGGAGCTCGCTACCACGGCAAACGCTGTGGAACTCTCGCCCGCGCTGCCGCGTTCAGCTTTTACCCTGCAAAGAACCTTGGCGCGATGGGCGACGGCGGCGCGCTTGTGACCGACGACGACGAGTTGGCTGACTGGGCCCGTACCGCTCGAAATTATGGCTCTAAGATTAAGTACAAGCACACAACGCGCGGCTGGAACAGCCGGCTCGATACGATTCAAGCGGCTGTGCTGCGAATCAAATTACGACACCTCGATCAATGGAACGAACGTCGTCGCAGGCTGGCAGCCAAGTATCGCGAACTTCTCTCAAGTTTTGAAACGATATTGCCCGCCGAAATGAAGGGGGCGGAACACGTGTATCACTTGTTTGTGATCCGTTCCGCGCATCGCGACCAATTGATGGAACACCTGAAGACCCAGGGTATCTCTACACAAATCCACTACCCGATTCCGATCCATCGTCAGGCGGCGTTCAGCAAAGGCTGCATGCCATCGGGCACGCTCAGTAACACCGAGTCGATGTGCGAGGAGATACTCTCCCTACCGCTTTGCCCCTTTACGAAGGAAACCGAAGTCGAATACGTCGCGACGCAAATCCAGCGCTTCGCGCATTCAAACGCGGAAGTGATTCGGTTTGGCTAAAGGAATCTTACGCGCGAGCATTGCCGTTGCGAGGTCAAACGCAATGACCTAATGCCTTATGGCAAGAAGGCGATAGGCATTGGGCATCAGGCACTCGGAAGCAGACAGGGCTTCCGTCTGTCACCGCAAATCAGCCGCCGACGCCTTGCGAGGTGAATCCATAACGCTCCTCAAGAGCAGGACCGCCTGTGCCATCCTTCTTCTTTCCGTCGTCAGGTTGCTGAGTGGAAGAATCCGAACCGGCACTGTCCATCATCGCGACGGCAGCTACGATTCCACCTAGAACAAGTAGCAACACCAAGATTTTTACGAACTTCATCGGCAATCTCCAAAGTTAGAATAATTCCTTTGACATACGATACTCCGAGCCATGTGATTCTCAAATACAGCTCCACTCAGCCGTAACCTAGCCAAGCAATTCATCATCAGGCAAGTCGGGTATCGGGGCTATTGAGAGAATCGCATTCCAAATATCGCTGGTAACTTCAGCGCGATTGCGAATCCCCGTAAGTTGCAGGGTATCGACCTGGCCATCGCGCCCAAAAACGAACGAACACATTCCCCACTGGTCACGCACGGTGACCGTCGTTCCAGCTACCATCTTATACGTTCGAATCTGCGCTTTTGTTCCCTTGCCCGAAAACTTCATGAACTGCACGATGCCAGGTGCCATGCGGATATAGTTGGCCTCGACAACGCCTCCGAAGAGTACCGATACGAGGGAAAAGCCAAAAGCAAAGACCATCACAACCAGAACTGCATCGCGGAATATTCTACGCGGGCTCGCCAGAATCTGCAGGAGCATGACCGGGCCCAACACCAAAGGAACCGCGTACTTGCCTACCCGCTCCCATCGTCGATCATTTTCAGTGATAAACCTCGGTTCAAATCGAAGATCGCCGACATACGGAGGTTCACTGAAACCCGTACAAACCACCCTCGCGCGGTCCGTCGGTTCCGGTTTTCGCTTCAGGATCTTACGCAAGAGATCGGCGGGGGATCCCATGACCGTGTAATTCCAGTCGCTCTTGGCCTCTCGTTCGCTGACCTCGACAAGTTCGCGGCCGTGCTTTGCCATGAAGGCCGCATACTTGTGCCGATACTTTTTTCCAGCTAACCGTAGTCCAATTCCGCAGGCGCTCGCAAAAAATACCAAGACTACTGCAACACCTAGGAGCGATTCAGACTGGCCTGGCGCGATTACGATTGGGATGATCATCACGGCACAAACCGAAAGCCCAATAATTAGTGATCCCTTGACATAACCCAAGGGAGGATTGAGAGGAGGAGGAATTCTAATGATTTCGGGGGGTTGTCGAATGGCGTCTGAAATCAGGCCAATGTCGTCCATCGTAGTGCCGGCATTTAGTCGATTACACCGCCCCGGTCGATCGAGCCCACTCGACTGCCTTAATTAGCCCGCTGCTCAGCGGCACCTGCGGCTTATATCCAAGCAGCTCGCGTGCTTTCGAAATGTCGGCCACATACCGCGTCACCTCGCCCACGCGCGTCGGTTCGAACGTCACGTTTGGCTTTTTCCCCAGCGCCAGTGAAACGATGTTCACCACGTCAACCAAGGTATTTCCCTGACCAAACGCGAGGTTAATGGTCTGGCCAACAACTCGTCGTGCGACCAGCGCATCCGCAGCAGCCATCACCCCAGCCACCGCGTCATCGACATACGTGAAATCGAGCACCTTTTCCGGCCCATAGACCGTGATCGGCATGCCTTTCGAAATGCGATCGGCAAACAGCGGAATGACCCGCTCCATGCGATCGATGTCGTTGTCGAACCGCCCATAGACATTACTGAATCGGAAAACCAAGAACGGCAGATCGTAGCACTGGGCGTACGAGTAGATCATGGCCTCGCCGGCGATCTTGCTTGCGCTGTACGGACTCTCCGCCACAACGAAATCCGCCGAGGCTTCATCCGTCACGTGTCGATGAATGTCGCCGTACACTTCTCGCGAGCTGCTGAAAATGATGGGCAAATTGTTGCGGCGACAATACTCGAGCACGTTGAAGAGCATCGTGATGTTCTCCATCGCGCGCTCGGGGTGCTCGACCAATTCAAATACTTTCGCGTGGGCGGCGAAGTGCAAAACAATATCAAAATCTCGTGCAGACGGCAGACCGGTGTAGTCAACCTTCGTGAGATCGAGCTTGGTCATCTGAAGCTCGCGCGTCCATGTGTTGTCGCGCTTGTCGATGCCCATGACGCGATCGCCGCGTGCCTGCATTGCAAGCCCGACGTTCGTGCCAATTTGTCCGCTGGAGCCGGTGATTAGTACTTTCATACGCTCGAAGCCCGGGGCCTACTCCTTCTTTTTCGCCACGCAATCCTGTTCCACGCACTCACAAATCAAATGGTACGCAAGCTGGTGCATCTCCTGCACGCGATCACTCGACGCATGGTCCACCATGAAGCAGAGATTGCTTCGCTCTTTCAATGCGTGCCCGTTCTTGCCGGTGAACCCAATAATCAGCGACCCGATCTTCTTCGCTGCGTCCAAAGCATGTATCACATTCGGCGACTTGCCGGAAACGCTCAACGCCCACACAACATCGCGTTTGTTCGCCAGCGCCTCAATCTGCCGCGAGAAGCAGAACTCCGCCCCAATGTCGTTCGCCACCGCCGTCAGGATCGATGAATCCGTAGTTAACGCGATCGCCGGCAGCGCCGCACGATCCTGTTTGAAACGCCCGACCAGCTCGGCTGCAATGTGTTGCGCATCAGCCGCACTGCCGCCATTTCCCAGCAAAAGCAGTTTGCCGCCCGTATGGAAACACTCCAGCAGACACTTTGATATACGTTCCAACAGGTCGAGTTGTTCGACGAGCGACCCGAGCAACTGTTTATGCTCAGCCACCTGATCCTTCATGAACTCGACCGTCCGCATCAGCGACTTCCCTTGATCCGCTCAACCAGTTTGGTCGTACTAAGCCCCTCGACCAGCGGCAGCAACACCACGCGCCCGCCGAAAGACTCCACAATTTCGCGACCCTTAACCCCTTTGACAGCCCAATCCTCACCCTTAATCAGCACATCGGGCCGGACCTGTCGAATCAGCGACTCCGGATCGGGCTCTGAAAATCCGACGACGTAATCGACGCACTCCAACGCCCCCAGCACCATCGCTCTATCATCAAACTTGTTGATCGGTCGATCGGGTGCCTTATTCTGTGCCCGCACCGACCCATCATCGTTTAGCCCCACCACCAACATCGACGCGTGCTGCCGACAACGCTTCAGGAAATCCACGTGACCCGCATGCAGAATATCGAAGCAGCCATTCGTAAACGCCACCGTCTCGCCACGATCGCGCCGAATCGTCAACTCGGAAACAAGCTCATGCACAGACCGCGTTTTTCCGTTGCGCATGCGATCGGTCAGCCGCAACTCCGCGAGCACTTCGTCAGCTGTAATGGGTACGCATCCGAACTTCTCAACCTCCAGCCCGCCTGAGATATTCGCGAGTCGAGCAGCGCTCTCCAAATCTGCCCCCGCGCTCAGACAGGCGGCCAGCATGGCCAGCACTGCGTCACCAGCACCGGTGTTGTCGTAAACGCTGCGCGGCGTCGTTGGCAAATGCTTCCACGCTCGCCCTCGTTCAACCAGAATGGCACCGTCGCGATCCACGGTCACAACCATCGATTTCGCATCGACAGCTTCAAGCACGCGCATGGCAGCCTCAGCCAAGCCTTCGAGCGAGTCAGGACGTTTCCCCGCGACGATCGACAGCTCATCGCGATTCGGCGTCACGACGTCAACACCACGATATCGCTCGTAACTCTTAAGTCGCGCCGGATCGACCAACACAACCTTCTTGTTGCGATGGGCTTCTTCAATAACTCGCTTCGCCAGCGCATCCGAAACGACGCCCTTGTCATAATCTTCTATGCAAACCACATCGACTTTTTTGATTTGTTCACAGGCAACGCGGGCGAGCTTCTCCGAATCGCACTCGCGCAAGGGCGACGAATCTTCCTCATCCACTCGCAGCAGTTGCTGACGATGGCGATGTTGGGCCAAGCCGACTAGACGTGTTTTCGTGGTCGTCGGCCGACCTGAAACAGTCAGGACTCCCGCCACGTCGACACCAGACTCTCTCAAAAGCGCGGTCAGGCGCTTGCCTTCCAAATCTTCCCCTACCACACCGCAGCAGGTGACATCGCACCCCAGTGCTCGCAAGCAACCGGCTACGTTCGCACTGCCACCGACCGCTTCTTTCTTCTCGACGGTACGCAACACCGGCACCGGAGCCTCGGGGCTAATCCGCTCCGCGTCGCCATACAAATATCGATCGAGGATCAAATCGCCGACCAAAAGCACGCGGCGCCCGGGGAATGCTCGCACCCATCGCGCAAGATCAGGCGAATTGGGGGTCGCTGCTGAAGAAACTGGCTGTTTTCCATCGTTGGACATCAGAAATGGACATGGTAGACGGTAAGCAATCCCACCGTCAAACGAATCGAGTGTGCGATCAGACTTCCAGTTTCGTCGGAATCGTCAACCGGAAATGTGCCCCGCCATAGGTAGGATGATGACGCGCTGCCAGATCGAGTCGTCCGCGCAGCAGTCCGGCCCACGACCTCGCCAGCGCAAGACCCAGACCGATCCCACCTTGGGCGATTGCGTCCGCATTTCGCCCGCGTCGAAACGGCTTGAAAATGTCATGAGCATCGAGCCGATCGATCCCCGGGCCCGAATCAATAATGTTAACATGCACATGGCCATTATCCGCCGACAAATGAAGCAAGACGACCGGATTCTCGCGGCCATTCGACGGACCATTCGTTTTCGCCTTGGCGGCATGGCGACAAGCGTTGTTCACCAGCACGTTCGTAATCTGATGCACGAGATCAAGGTCGGTCTTCAGCACTTCGCTATCCGGAATGTCGTTCTTGGTCTTTGGCTCAATACCCGCCTGGCGGCAGCGAGTCTCCAAATCCTGCGCAACAGCACTAAGTAACGACTCGCCATTTGTCGTCGTCGGATTCAACCGAATCTTGTGATTTTCGAGACGCGCGTACTCAAGCACATCTTCTACCAATCCCGACAATCGACCCGACTCGCGATTCAGCGTGTCAAAATATTCCTTCTGCTTTTCAGTCGGCACCAGGCCCGCCGCAAGCATGTCCGTGTACAATCGAAACGTCGTAAGCGGCGTGCGCAGCTCGTGCGTCACGGCGTAGGCAAACTCCATTCGCCTCGCCGAAACGCGGATAAGGTTTGCAAAGCCCCAACCTGCGAGGCCCAACACCGTTATCGCGGCCCCCCACCCGCCAAACATCCAAGCGTTCAAAGTTTTCCATTCGCCGGAATTGCGTAGAGAAGTCCATGCTTCCCATGCAGTGGGGTGCGTAGCCAATTCTGCGGCTGTCAATCGCGCGGGGATGGAAACCATGACTGTCTCGCGCAATTCGGGGTCGTCGGACATTTCTTCAACGGGAATCAGATCACCATCGGGGAAAATCTCTTCGATCGTCATTCGCTCGAAAATCTCGCGCTTCAACTTCGCCCAATCGGCCACAAAGCCCTGAAGAAACTTCTGCCCGCCGGCTGTACCGGTTCGGACGAAAAGTAATTTCTTTGCTTTGCTACCGGGTGTATCTAACCAGATGGCCCGGATAGGTGCTTCAGAAATAGAGACCGACACGTCGCTAAATTCGTCACCTGAACTCTCAACGCGGTTTTCTTCGTCAACTTCTGGATCGTTGGAAGGAATCGGCCAGCATTGCGGCTGCGGCGCCAATGCAGCCTGTGCCCAATTCACGCTACGCTGGCGTGCATTAAACTCTTGCGTGCGACCGCGCGAATCGGCGAGTACCGCGCGCTTGCCGTCCGACAAGGCCAATTCAGTTTTTGGCCCAATGAATGGGTCTGTCTGCGCACCGGACCGATCCACGCGCTTGTGCAATTCTGCAATTTCAATGGATTCGCGAAGGTCCTTTAATGCCCGCCGTAATGGTTCGTCGCGGGCATAATGCTGCATGACGATGTTGCCCTCTTCGGGGATCTGAGGTGAACTCCAGTGCCCCGCACCATCGACTTGGAAATAGAGGTCAATCCAAGGATGAGGCAGTTCTGAACCATATAATGGCGACCGCTCCATCAGGCGCTCTCGATCAAATCGATTGAGCGGTACACCCGTTCTTGTCCATAATGACTCATGCTCAGGTGTGAAGAACGAGAGGTAATGGGAAGGTGGAATTGCTTGTTGCGTGCCCAACGCCCACATCATGTAGGCGTCCATACGCCACAAAGCGAGGCGCCTCTTGCTAGCCGTGCTTTCCCAGGATTGCGTTCGCGCAAGCTCGAAGTTGGCCAAGGTGGCCCACGTCATCCCCCCCACCACCATGAACGCAGTGAGGGCAAACCCAATGACTGTCGAGCGAATTCCCTTCGCGAACAGCCTCATCCGGCTGCTTCCTCCATCTCTAGCTTCAGGTCAGGACCGAGCATATATCCACGCCCACGGACGGTGACGATCCATTCGGTCTGAGTCTTGTTTTCGCCGTTCGGATCAAGCTTCTGGCGAAGTCGCGTGATGTGCATATCAATCGCTCGCGTATCCACGTTGCCGTCGCGAATGCCCCAGACGCATGAAAGTAGCTCCTCGCGCGACACCGCGCGACCGGCATGGGCCGCAAGCCGCTGGAGGATGTTCGATTCCATTTCGGATAGCACGGTTCGATCGCCGGTCTCGTGCACAATTTCGCGCCGCGCCAGATTAACCGACGTTGGCCCGCCGTTGATGCGCACCACCGGATTCGGTCGTTCCGGGCTTCTTCGCAATACCGCATCCACCCGCGCCAATAGCTCGCGCGCCGAAAACGGCTTCACGACATAATCATCCGCTCCGGCCCGTAATCCGCGAACGCGATCGTCCTCAGATCCGCGCGCAGTGAGGATAATCACCGGCAACGCGGGATGCGTGACGCGCAACTCGGATAAGACATCCAGTCCGTCACGCTTCGGCAGCAGCAGGTCGAGCAGCACGAGATCGACGCCCGCGCGCCGTGCCTCATTCAGCCCTGCTTCACCGTCAGCCGCTTCGACCGGTTCATAGCCGGCCACTTTGAGAATATCGACAATGCCTCTGCGTATGGCATCTTCGTCCTCGACAACCACGATCATTCGTTTTCTAGCCATGTGTATCTCCAAGACCCTACATTCTATCTTACACCGCTATCACCCCCGCTGCGGCGCAAACGAAGAGCTGGATGTTAAGTGGCTGTTACATTATGGCCTTAGATCTGACGAGGTATTTTCGGCGTGGTTCGTATCAACGATGTAATTGAGAACAATCACACCGACAACGACACCAGATAAGTTCGCAAGAAAGTCCCAGAAATTCGTGTCTCGGCCCACATATGCCTGAGACCATTCGTCAAACAGGCCATAGAGTGTGTAAACGAGCGCAATGCTCCATACGCCGGAGTGCTGGAGCATTTGATTGGATTTCAAGACAAACCGCCCGCACAGCAACACGAGCATGCAATAGATGCCGAAATGGATCACCTTGTCGGCGTAATCCGGAGTGATGATTCGCTCTTTGGGAATCGGGAGGTGAGTAGCGGTGAACGCCAGAATCCAGAAACCGATCCAAACTGCAAACGCGAATAGACTAGACGAAGATTGATTCGTCATCAGGAAATCAGGCTGAAATGGTCGCGGTTACGGGTACAACAGGTGCTTCAGTCGATGTCATAGGAATGGCACTCACTTCCCTGGTCGCTGGTGACGGTTCATTGTTCCTTTCGGCAACTGCCTCGGTTTTCTTTCGTGGCCGCGCGGGCTTTACCACTTTTGGTTTCGGAAGAGTTCGCTCCACCACAACTTCTTGCGCGAGGATCTCTTTCGCAAGCGATTCGTAATCGAGTGCCCCGTTGCTCTTGGCGTCGTATTCGAACACCGATTTCCCAAAGCTGGCAGATTCCGCGAGTTTGATGTTTCGGCGAATTCGGGTTTGGAACAAACGGGCATCGGCCCAGGCAACTCCCGTCCCCTTTGCGTTCGCCAGGAAGCTCGAAAGGTCATCGACGATCTCGCTCGCCAACTTGGTGCCCGCGTCATACATGCACAAAACCACGCCGCTCACCCGCAATTTCGGATTGATCCGCTGCCGCACGAGCGTCACGGTATTCAGCAATTTCCCCAAACCCTGAAGAGCGAAGAAATGGGCCTGAAGTGGGATCAGCACTTCATCAGCAGTCGCCAGCGCATTGATCGTGAGCACACCAAGCGATGGCGGACAATCGATGAAAAGGTAGTCATGCGCCACGTCATAGGCATTGATCGCCTCTCGCAAAATCACCTCTCGCCCGACAATGCCCATCAGCTCCGGCTCTGCGGCAGCGAGATCGATGTCAGACGGAATCAAGGTCGTCCGCTCGCCCACCGAAACGGCCACGTCCTTGACTGGGACAGAATCAACTAGAACGTCATACACGCTCGAATGGCCGGGCGTAACCTCACAGCCAAGGTGCAGCGACAAGTGCCCCTGAGGATCGAGATCGATGACGAGTGTTTTCTTCCCTAAACGTGAAATGGCGGCCGCGAGATTGGCAGTGGTAGTGGTCTTGCCAACGCCGCCCTTTTGATTGATGACCGCGATTCGTCGCATCGGTCGTCCCTTACCGACGGGCTATCCCGCCCCCGAAAAATAGCATCCTGCAACTCGGCCTAATGCAACAGGAGTATAAAGTTCACCTCAGTGGGTGTAAACGCATTTCCCCCATCAATCGCCACCATAACAGCGACATTCCTCTGCCCTGTGATATCTCTCTATTCGTAGGATCGCCTGTCCGCTTGGCGCGATGTGGCAATGAAAAAGGGCCGGATTCATATCCAGCCCTTGTCAATTCATCTTGAATCTCAGCCGTTCGCCTAGCGGCCGTATGGCTGCTGGGGCGGCGGCGTCTGCGGATTGTGCGGATGATTCTGCGGCACATCCAAAGCTCGCGGGTGAGCTGCATCATAGGCAGCCTTGAGTCGCGGCGCGGTCAAGTGCGTGTAGATCTGCGTCGTTGAAATCGACTGGTGACCCAGCAATTCCTGAACACTTCGCAAGTCGGCACCGTTGTTCAGCAGATGCGTGGCAAAGCTGTGTCGCAGGGTGTGCGGGCTGATCGACGGATCCAAACCGCACTGAGCGAGATACTTGTCCAGCTTGCGGCGAACGCTTCGCGTGCTGAGTCGTTGACCGTGCTTGTTCACGAACAGCGCGCTGGAGTCGAACGAGGCAGAGCGTGCATCAGCACGGCGCAGTTCGAGATACTTCTGGAGTGACGCGATGGCCGTTGGGCCGATCGGCGTGGTGCGCTGCTTCTTGCCCTTGCCGCGAACTCGAATCACCTGGCCGGTGAAATCGATATCCGCGAAGTTCAAATCCACCAGCTCGCTAACGCGAACGCCCGTGGAGAACAGCACTTCGAGCATCGAGCGATCGCGAGCACCGAGAAGCGTCGTATCGTCGGGCGTCGAAAGCAAACGCGTGATGTCATCTACTTCGAGGAATTTCGGAAGGCGTTTTTCCTGCTTCGGCGTGCGAATTGACGAAAGCGGGTGCGTTTGCACGTAGCCGCGACGCAGGCAGAACTTGTAGAAGCTTCTTAGCGTCGCCAGCTTTCGCGCTACGGTCGATTTCGAGTAGTTCTGGGTTCCCAGAAAACTCAGAAACGACTTCACCGCATTGGCGTCGACTTCAGTCAAACGCTGCGTGACGTTCGGATCCGAAAGGATCGTCGCCAGATTGCTGGAGACGGCGTCACTCGCATGGCCCCCACCGTGCGCGGAACGCGTCGTCGTCAGGTTCGAAGCGAAATTCTGCCTTCCCGTCGCCTTTTCCATGTCACCGGCGAGGTACGCGCAGAACTGAGCGAGATCCGCTGCGTAACACTTAGCCGTGTGCGGCGAGAAGTGCCGTTCGAACCTGAGGTAATTCAGGAACTCATCTATTAGTCGACTCTCTATCATGATCGCGTCGTTCAATTCGGCGAAAACCCCTGGTCCTTTTAATTAATCATAGCGCGCTCGGGCCGATAATTCCTTTCAACCCAGTTTCTTGCCATGACCTACACTGCGACCTGATCAAGCTCCGTCTCTAATCGTCGGCCCATCTGGTAGCTGAGGACAGCAGCGTCGAACCAGTCAAACTTACTTTCCGGGTTCGAGGCCATCGACGCAAACGAGTCGATGATTTCCGCTTCCTGTCCGGACTGATACCGGAAGATAAACCGCTCGTCGCCTTTCACCAGCGAAAGCTGCCGAGTCTGGCTCATCGCGTCCATACCAGCCATATCGCTCGGCTCTTTCATCGGCTGCCTCGGTCCCCGGCTATTGGCTAAGCAACGATTCAATCGTTGAAAAACAGCAGAAGCGAATGAAGTCCTGTTGGCTCACCAGGTAACGCCTCCACCCGTAAGGACTTCCCCCGCTGTCACGACGCGAACCATACGCCCGAATCTCGGCGACAACCGAGTCGTGGGAGGCGTTGAAGATTCGTTGAGTTTGAGCGAGAAGTCGAACTTGCGCATTCGCGGCTGGCATTGGCCCGCCAGCTCCATCTGACGGTGGTCGCGTTGGACCCATTTGTTGGCCGCTCTTCCCAAGCCGTGCTCCGTACAATTGAGCGGTGATTCCAATGCTCGGCGGGCTGTATGGGTCATAGTCTGTCACCGCAAAAACCAATATCGCGTCGGCCCCCAGCGCTTCCGCGATTTCCTGTGCATGTTCCGGCGATTCAACGCCGCTTCGGCCCTGTGAGGCGAGAACCGCGAGCACGCGACTGACGGGTAATACCGAGACACCCGAAGCGTACTGCAATTCACCAGCCATCAAGTCGGCGAATCGCTCCGGATCGAAGGCAGCCGAACCGCTGAGGTTCACTGCCGGAGCCACTGCGATTGTCATCCCGGTGAATCGATAATTCGTGATTCTGACTTCGGGTGCAACCGGTTCCTGACTTTTGCAACCCAACGTGACGACAGGGAGCATCAAGACAATGAGGGCTCGCCAGATTCGACCGTTCAGCCGCGTCAGTCCGAGTTCTGTTTTGCCTGCGGTACTGCTAATCCGGCGAGCGATTCTTTCAAGGGTCGCACGTTCAGTACCGCTAAAGCCGCAACACGACTTCGGACGCAGAGGTTCATCGTCCAATTGCTCTCGATGCTGGAGTTGCAGGTCCTTCACGCAGCCTCCTCCATAGAACTACTTTGAAGTTCAGGACTCAAACTTTGACTTCGCCCCATAAACTGATGATCTGGAATGCATCCGATCCATCCCAGAAAAGCCGCAAAAACCGCTGCTTTCAGGCCTGTTTTGAATGTATCAAAGGGGATTGGAGTGGAATCGCAGTACATACTTCTGACTATTCATCATCTCCAAACAGGTTGAAACAATCACCGCGCATCGGACTCTTCCGAACTACCACAAACAACTTCTACGAACGCCATCGCCATTACTTTTCACCATGGATTCGATAAATGCTCGAAGCCGCTGATGGTCGTGTGTGGGTGTTCTATGTCCCTCAATATCAAACTAACCATCGCGCAAAACCTGCGCATTCAAACTGGCTGACTCCCCTTCTTGCAAGTACATAGTTCATCGCAGTTGCCGGGATTAGACCGATAACTTTTCATCCAACTTATCGGTTCGCCAACAAACGAATCTCCAAACTTCCAGAAGCGCAGGAATTGCGCAGTCCGTTTGGCACTGAACCGGTCCACCATTGAAAATGCATCTCATCTCTGTGACGGGAAAATTCACAGGGCGTAGTTTTGTTGAATCGACCGTAAAAACAATGGGTTATGACACTTCATGCACGTGTGATTAATTACCGATCGCGCCGTCAGCCGGACTCAAGTGGCACTCGAACGCGCGGCACCTTCTTCCAGTCCATGCCCGAAAACCCACTTCGATGGACGACACTTTCGACCACCAACCTCATACGTAATTACTTATTGCAAAATTAGTTATAGATAAACACTCGAATCGCTCGCCAACCCCCCGCGCTGGTGCTACTATTTCGCAGAAGAAAGAAGCCAAATCAAATAAGCAGAATAGGAAGGGGAGGCATGGGAAAGAAGCATGAACTCTGCCTTTGTTGTCGCCGCGAGGCTTTGATCGATACCTCGCGGTTACAAGGAGTCAGTCACGGTCGTCGGGGGGTGGGTAGATGATCGGACGGGGGAACGGTCGCGTCCACGAGTGTGTGGTCGTAGACATCAGTACACAAAAGGATCTTTGTGAAACGACAGGTGCTCTGCCTGTTGCCAACATCGATGAACTAATTCCTGCACTTCGGCGCGTCATCGCGTGGACCAAGAGAAACCATGCGGCGATCGTCTCGGCTGTGGATGCCCATCGGCTCTGGGAGCTAAACGGCGACGGCAAACCGCAGCACTGCGTCGACGGAACAACCGGCCAGAAAAAGCTCGACTTTACAGTCTTGGCCTCGCGAATTCGCATTGAGGCAGACAATACGCTGGCGCTTCCGGCTGACGTTTTTCGCTATTACCAGCAAGTCGTCTTCCCGAAACGAACCGACGATCTCCTGGCAAATCCGAAGGCCGACCGACTCTTGACACAGCTTCCGACTCGCGAGTTCATCATCTTCGGAAACACGGTCGAAGGCGCGGTGAAGTCACTTTCACTCGGACTGCTCGCTCGCGGCAAACAAGTAAAAGTCGTCGTGGATGCCTGCGGTCACTGGAACAAAGCTCTCGCAGAACTAGCCATTCGCCAAATGGTGGCCAAGGGTGCTCAGATCATCACAGTGGAAGATCTTTTGGCTCGCCGTCTATCGCGACGAATGCGATACCCAAGCTCCATCTTCCGATTGGGCGGCAAAGTTCAACGCAACGCTCAAGCAAACGGGAATGGAAAGTCGAACGGTCATTCCGACGCGATGGACAAGAACAACGGCGAGTGGACATCATTGTCTGACTTTGGGCTCGATGCTACGATCAATCGACTGGACGACGATGGGCCTTACGCCCCGGGTTCCGGCGACAATGGTTTGTAGCACGAACGATGGCCAAGAAAAAAAAGCTACCCAAGCAGCTCGCGATTCTCGACGAGGACTTGTGCACCGGCTGTGATGCCTGTGTCACGGTTTGTCCCGTCGATTGCATTGACAAAATCTCAGACCCAACACACCCCGGCTATGCGATGGGCATTTGCACGATCGATCTGCCGGTCTGTATTGGATGTAAACTTTGCGCGCAAGTCTGTCCGTGGCACGTCATCACGATGGTGCCGACAGATGAAGTCCTGAAGCAGCCGAAATATCAAACGATTCTGCAGGAAGCGGTTTGATCGCAGGCAACAGGCACTTGGCATCAGACAATAGCATTCAAACGAAAGTTGAAAGAGACCTGATCCAATCTACGATTGCACGAGTTTTGGACTTAGCGAATCTTCGCTCATCGCAATTCGACATTCTTAATTCATGAAACGCAGACCGGCCAGGCAAGCGACCGCTGGGCGATCGACAGGCTGGCTAGTCCGCTTCTCTCCCCGTTCCGGGAAGCACTCAGCTATTCAGGCAGGCAAACCGAAAGACCAGAAAAGGCTACGCATCCCCCCCGCATCTCCCCTCCAGTCGACCGGTCATTACCGGCTGAGGTCGTACAGCGCCCCCGACCGGTGCGCCGTTGCGACATCAATCGTCGAGATGTGAAACGACGATCGAACATCCCAAAGTTACGATACGAGAAAATACACGCCAAGCCGAAGCATAGATTTGAACTTTGAGGACGTCTGGCGCGTTATCGGGACTGCATGCGTCGGCACTAAAGCGATGAGGCGCATCAACTGAATATGTCCCAACGAATCACTGTGCCAGGACGAATCCGTAGCGCATCACACTCACGCAACGCGATTGGTCCGATTGCAATCTCAGGGCGAGTTTGTCTTGGGCTCCGGTGTTGCAACCGCGGGGGCTGCGGTCGGCTTTTTGCCTTCGAGAATTTCGTCAACGGCTGCCACCAACTCTTCTCCAGGGAAATCGCGCTTGCGTATTTTTCCATCTCGATCAATCAAATACCACGTCGGCAAGCCGCGCACGTTGTATAGGATCGCTGCCGGGTTTTCGCCCCCCTTTTCACTCCACGTGTGGATACCGGGCGCGTTCGTTTCCTTGATGATTGATTCGAGAGCGGAGCGATCCTCATCCACTGAAACCGAGAGTATCTCGAACGGTTTGTTCGCGCCCTTCAACTGCGCCATCGCTGATGACAGGTTCGGAATTTCCCCTAAGCAAGGTGGGCACCACGATGCCCAGAAATCGAGCAGCACAACTTTGCCCCGCAGCGATTTGAGCGAAACTTCCTTGCCGTCGAGCGACTTGGCTGTGAAGTCCGGCGCTTCCATGCCAATCTGCAAATGCTCAATTTCGAATAGGAAGCCCTTCGCACGGGCAGTAAGGTCCTCGTCCTTGGAGAGCTTCACGACTTTCTCAAAAATCGTCTTGGCGTCGGAGTTCTTTCCGGCTGAAAGTCTCACTTGCCCCGCGATATACAGCGCGCCTGCCTTGGTGGCATCAACCTTCGTTGCGCCTTCAAGTTTTTCAATCGCTGTCACCCAACGATCCTGCGAATCAGCCATTGAAGCGGCAAAGGAAGCCGCATCGAGCGCGTCAATCACGGTCGGCTCATCCGGGAACTTCGAAACAAGCTTTTCGAACCACGGAAGCGAGTACTCCGGATCGACATTCACCGACCACTGGAACGTCTTGACCATAATGATGCCGCCCTCGGGGCGAGTTGCGTTCTCATCCGCAAAGGATTGCATTTTCTTGAGCACTTCGCGCCGGCCATCCACCGGCAACTTCGTGTTTTCGCCCGGAGTGATTCCCCCGTCCTTGCCCATCAGCGCGTCCATCGCTTTGTAGAACGCTTCTTCGGCTGCATTCATTTCACGCTCTAGCGCATCGAACTGATCCAATGGTCCAGCCGCGCGAACAATCGACAACGGCGTGAACGCCACAAGCCCAAATGCCATCAACAATTTGAAGTTCTTCTTGCCGTGCAACACAGAATCAGCCTTTCAATTCGACTCTCAGCGAGTTGCCATCACGCAGTGAACACTCGCCGTTGTCATAGTATATGGACAACGGAACGCTGTCACGGTGAGAGATGCGCCAACCGTTCGCCTCATGAACTTGTAAGGCGAGGCAGGGCTAGTTTCAACAAATGGAGCTTTGCTAACGGTCGCGTCAGGGACAACCGGCCGTTGACGGTAGCGCCGTGCCATTCCACACAACATACGCGTCAGCGCCGTTGAGCAGATCGATCACCCGGAGAATATCTGCCGGATTAGGCACCCCGCTGCGGTCGATGTCTCGGCTATAGATGCCGTGCGGCGGATTAAGTACTCCGTTGAGCATGTCGATGATCGCAAGAATATCTACCGGCGAAGCGCTGTTATCGCCGTTCGCGTTCGCGGGATGTGTCGTATAAGTCACATGGCCAGTGCCGCCTGCGTAACGGACAGTGGTGACCGCACCCGGCGTGATCGCACGATTGAGTCGAATCGAATAGAGTCCCGCGCCTAGTTCTTGCACTTCGGCGATTTCAATCGCCGGCAAGCCACCGGCCGAGGTCTCACAAACTTCAAAGCACCCGACAGCGCCCGTCAGCCCTTCAGGCATTTGCACCTGAACCAACTCGGAACCAATGCCGATGCCTTGCAATGGCACTCCGTTGGGTGGGCTCGGCTGCCGTGCATCGATGATGCCCGAGGGCGGTATCGCACTAACGATCTCCGCGGGCGGACACGTTCCAATTGATTCGCAGGTGATGGTTACCATCCCGATCCCATCGTCATCGTCATAACCGCCGATTCGAATCTTCAACTCTTCGCCCTCGGTGACATCCAATGTCACTCCCGAATGAGAGTCGCAGAAATCATCATTGCACGCCAAAAGAGTGCCGAAGCAATTGAAGCCCGAATACAGTGCGAGACGCGTGTCGTAGTGACTCCCGCACAACTCAACCGAAAGTGAGCCCGTGCAGCTCGCGATGTAGTCAAACCACAAATCGTGCCCCACCTGGCAATCGCCGAATATACAGCACGCATTGTGCGAAGGACCGTCGGTGGTGGCTGAGCTGGAATCAAAATCCGTTTCGCCGTCGAAGATCGGATTGCTGTTATCGCATTCGTCGTTGTCACACAGACCCGGCGGACACAAAATGATCGAACCCGCGCCCGACGCCCCCTGAAATCCGCCAACGCGAATCTTGTACGACTGCCCAGCCGTCACAGGCACAGCCAGCTTGGAGCGAGTGCCGCACTCATCGTCATTACACCCGAGCAGATTCCCGACACACGCGGTGCCCTGATACACCGCAACCACCGTGTCAAAAAAGCTGTTACACAAGCTGATGTTCAGCGTGCCGGTTGCCGTCGCGTTGTATCGATACCAGATGTCCTTGTGGATCTGCCCATCGCCGAAGTTGGTGCAACCGGGATGCGCCGGGCCGTCCGTCGTGGCGATAGTCGTATCAAAGGATGTGGTCCCGCCAGCAATGGTCTGCGGACTCGCGCAGCTATCGTTGATGACCACGTTGCAAAACTGTTGGGCCAGCGTCGCGCAAGCACAATCCCACTCCAGGAAACAACAAAGCGGGTCTTCCTCGCAAACGATGTTGCAACAGCCCATGTCGGTGCAACCGGGCTCGTCCGGGTCGCCGCATTGGAAACAATCATTGGGGCTGCCGAATGGACACGCGCCAGCTATGCCGCCGCCCTCGAGTTTTTCAGCAAGTTCTGGCGCGACTTGTCCCTCAACTTGCGTGAGGCCTTGCGCAACGCAAACGAATGGAAATGCAGCTACAAGAATTGCTACTGCAAGGCGATGCTGGATGCACCCTGGCGATCGAGTGCGATTTGACCCAAGAATGAAATCGAGGTGGTTTGCGCTGAATGACATGGCTTTTCCTTCCCCAATAGTTCGTATGCCCAAATGGCCCAACTGGATCGACCTGCATTTCCCAAGAGAAGACGCAAAAGAGGCTTGTTTTCTAGCGAAATCGGCGAAATAAGTCAACAAACACGCCGTTGCGATGAGACTTCAGCCAATTGCCACGATCGTTTCGATCGCTATAAACCGCATTCATGACCTCACACGGCGAACCTGCCAGCGCCCCCTCGCGTACCAATGATGTGCAGGATTCACACGCCCCTAGTCATACCCCGACGGAAAACGTCGGTGCATCGTCAACGCGCACATCGCGTGCGGTAAAACTCGCACTTACTGCCATCGTACTGCTGCACATCACCCTCTCGATCATTGGCATCAACTGGGGCCTGCCAAGTCGATCGATCGACAAATACCTTTTTGGCGACGAGCAACCGTGGAGCGGCGAGAAGATCTATCGCCTCGCGAACGCGGCAGACAAGTTCTCTGCCGCGCGCGGTGCGGACGTCGACGCCGATCCTTTCAACACAGGTTCAAGCCACGACGAATCCCTGACAGCCGAAGATCGCCAACCGATACCGCTGACATCAACGCCCGAAGACGTCGCCAGAATCTACCTTCGCTACCGCCTCTACACGTATCAACCTGACGAAATGATCACGATGATGGCCCTCGCCGGCATGAAGCCATCAAAATTGGATTTCGACCCGCGACTCTACCAATACGGCGGCCTGTTCATCTATCCCGTCGGCGCGCTCATCAAACTCTGCGGCACGCTCGGCCTCATCGACGTACGAAACGACGTTGTTTACTACCTCGATCATCCAGACGAATTCGGCAAGTTCTACATCGTCGCCCGCGCCTACTCAGCCGCATGGGGCGCGATCGGCGTGATCGTGGTGTTTGCCATAGCTCGACGACTTTCGGACGGGTGGCACGGTCAAGCCGCAGCTTGGCCGTGGCCGAATGAGAGGGACGCAAAACCAAACGACGCGAACAAGAGAGTCGATTTTGATGAGGAATCAAACGCTGGTGCGAGAATCCCTTCTCGCACCCCACTACCATCGAGAATCCTTTCTCACCCTTCAACCGCCGGCCTGCTCGCCGCATTTCTATTCACGCTAATGCCCGTGGTCGTCTGCATGTCGCACGAAGGTAAACCGCATTTGCCGGGAGCCGTACTGATGCTGATCGCGGTTTGGTTGGCGATGCGTAGTCATGAAAGAACGCCCTCTCCCCATTGGGGAGAGGGCAGGGGTGTGGGGCTCACTTCGGGCATCCAATGTCGAACTGACAAGCGCTTTGTGTTTATGTCGATAGCCTGCGGAGCAGCCGTTGGAATGGTTCTGTCATCCTGGCCGATTTGTATCCTCATTCCGGTTGTTGCCTGGCTGAACCGTAATCGATCCGCGATTCTTTCTGCGTGTTCAAACGTGCCCATGGCGGACGCTTCGAGCGCTGTTTCAAATCTCAAAACAACTCCAAATCGTTGGTTCGCGATCGCACTCAAAGGTACGCTGATCGCTATCACTACCTACCTCGTGACCAACCCCTACGTCGTCATCAACACCTTCACCAACCGCGAAGTCCTTCGTAGTAATTTCGGCAACTCATTGGCCATGTATCAGGTCTCGCGCATCGGCGAAGGGTTTATCCGCGTGTTCGAATTAACTGTCGAAGGTGCGACTTGGCCGATCGTCATCCTCGGCGCGATCGCCTTCGTGGCCGCGACATTGCGCTTCACCAAAAATGCGAACAACCGCACGCGAGCGCTCCCCATAATCGTCGTCGCCGCCCTCTTCTTCCTCCAATTCGTCCTCATCGGCGCAGGTAAACCCGCCGAGTATGGCCGATTCGGAATATTCACAAACACGGCGCTGGCGATCGGAGCAAGCTGTCTTTTCGCATCGTTTATGACGAGTCGGAAACTCCGATTGATGCTGGGCGTAGTCGCGACGCTCATCGTTGGCTTTGTAGCTTGGCAGACCTCTCAATACATCCGCAACTTTGCAACGGACTCACGCGGAATTGGCTCAAGAAACGCCCTCGCCGAAGTTTTGTGCCGCGACTATCTCTCAACGCGGAATAGACCAATTATCAAAGTAACATCAGAACCCGCACCCTATTCATGCCCACCGATTCCTTTTGGCAAAATCGATCTGCGCCTTAATCGCACCATGTCAGTTACGCGGCAACTGGAGACCGATGCGTCTAATGTTGATTTTCTGATCTTCACTCTGGATGATCCGAAAACAATCGGACTACTTGCTGACAGCATTGACGGCAGTTTCTTCAGCGGATTAAGTACAAATATGTGGATCGGGATGGTGCAGCCTCATCCCTGCTTGCTTTCGGAAATCAGTTGGGCCAACAAGCCGATTGGTTTCGCCGGAGTCTTTGGGCGATTGGGACCATGGTAGGCATCAACTACCCTCAATGCAATTGACGACCGCCCCCTCGCGCCGTATACGTGCGCACACGAAACTGAAGTTCACGGAAGGAGTTCATCGTGCCCAATCATCTGTGCCACTTTGAGATCATGACCCGCGACACCGAAAAAGCGAAAGCGTTCTACGGCACGCTTTTCGACTGGAAGTTCGACGACGCCACCATGCCCGGCTACACGCTCATCAACGCCGGCGTCGATCCATCGGGCGGCCTGTTCAAGTCACCCAGCAGCGCGCACGGCTCCTGCGTGAACGTCTACATTCAGGTGCAGGACATCGACGGCACGCTCAAGAAAGTCCGCGACCTCGGCGGCAAAGTCATCGTCGAAAAAACTGCGATCCCCAACACCGGCCACTTCGCCATGTTCACCGACCCGGAAGGCATCACCGTCGGCATCATGCAACCCAGCCACGCATGACCCGATGAACGGCGGACCGATTGAAGTCTGCCCGATGTGTAACTATAGCCTCGCAGGCTTGCCGCGCGATTATCAGTGTCCCGAGTGCGGGTTCTTGTATGATCAGAGCATGCGCATTTGGCGTGGTCGATCGGTATGGGTTTACGCACTCCTCGCCGGTTCCGGGGCGATATTCGCAGCGTGCGCAATCGTAAGCCTGTTTGTTCGACTCCCGTTGCCAGGCTGCCTTGGGAACTGCGGTGCTTCTCTCTTGTTCCTCACCGGAATCGTTGCGGCTTACCACGGTCTTCGTTCAATTCGTGGTCCGTTCGTCATCGTGGGCGCCAAAGAAATTCAGATTCAATCATCCGGTTTTCGAAAAGTGTGGACAATTCCCCTGGCGGAACTACATATCTATCCGACCGCTTCCGGAACTAGTATTTGGTGGAAGGATGAAGAACATCCAATGGACCGAGCGCTGATCCTTCTATCGCGCAAGGACCGGGAGGAACTGCACAAGTACATAACCGAGAAGTGGGAAAAAGCCACGGGCGAGAAGGCCGAATTCAGGCCGCGGAGTCTAAAATGAACGGCGGACCGATCCAAGTCTGCCCGGTGTGCAACTACGACCTCCAATCCCTGCCGCGCAACTACCGCTGCCCGGAGTGCGGGTTTGAGTACGAAGAGACGATGCGGGTGTGGGTTGTCAGTACACATTTGGCTTTTAAGATCATTGCCTACAGTCTCCTGGGCTTTTCGACCTTGATGTTATTCGTATCCATCCTGCATCACGGATTCACAGCCAGAATGCGAGGGTTTTTCTTTGTTCCCCTGATTCTCTTTCTCTCGTCTTTGATTGTTGCTTTCGTGCTGGGAGGTTGGCTTCGGGGATTTATCGTTGTGGGAAAACATGGAGTTACTCACAAGTATGGCTTGCAAAAAATGGCTTTTCGGGCTTGGAATGAAGTGAGATTGAACGACTCGATTTGGGCCGCCGATCTCGTGACCGGCAGTCCAAGCCTACCTCGATACTTACCAGCGGGGTACCTGAAAGGAACAGATCGCATTGAGCTGCGCGACGAAATCCTCCGGCGGCTCATCGCCTTCTACAACCCACCGCCAGAATCACTTCAGGTCGTTCAAGCCGACGGGCCAATTTGACGAGACGGTGAATTGGAATTCTCTTTCTCACCATGCAAGTCAACGGCGGCCCCATTACCGAATGCCCCATTTGTCGATACAGCCTCGAAGGTCTGCCTCGCGATCATCAGTGTCCCGAATGCGGGTTCGAGTACGACGAGACGATGCGAGTTTGGCGAACAAAACTCTCGCTGGCCTTTGCAGTAGTGCCGGTACTGATATTTGCTGCTTTCTTTCTACTCGTAGCTATTCAGCTCTGGCAAAGTGGAAGGCTCGGATATTTGCGAACGAACGCTGTACCGTGGCTGTGCTTGTTCTTTCCAATCGTAGCCAACCTCGCCAATTACTTTCTCCTCCGGGAGTTCATTGTCGTAGGCAAGTCGGGTTTGACTTTCAAAGTTGGTTACCGCAAGCCGCTGTTTCGACCGTGGAAGGACGTTCAGTTAAAATACCCGTTCATGCCGACCGATCCAACCGATCTCGGACCAACACTCCCACGTTACCTGCCAACGCGATTGATGACCAAGGCAGAGCGCCGCGAGCTTCGCGACGAAATTGTCCGTCGATTGGAAAACTACCAGTCCAGCGATACGGACGCGCCTTGACATCCACCCCCAATTCCACGACATAACTCGCGAGAACAATCGAAAAGAGAGGGTTGGCTGACGAATGCTCGACATCAAATTCATCCGCGAAAACGTTGATCTGGTCAAAAAGGCCGCCACCGACAAACGCATGACGTGCGACATCGATCGCCTCGTCGACGTCGATAAGCGCCGTCGCGAGTTGCAGGTCGAACTCGACCAGCTTCGCGAAAGAGTGAGAGAGGACGGCCAGCGCATCGGCCTCATGCGAAACCCCAAATCGGAGTGGTACAAGCGCGCCCTCAACGACGGAAAATCCGACGCGGACATCAAAACAGAAACCGATCGCATCCAATCGTGGCTTACCGAGATCAAACCGAAGCTCAAGACGCTCGAGGAATCCGAAGGTCCGATCCTCGAAGAGTTCAACCAGCTCATGCTGACCATCCCGCAGCCGGCCGACGCCGAAGTCCCCTTCGGCAAAGACGACACCGAAAACGTCGAGTTACGCAAAGTCGGCACGCCGCGCACGTTCGACTTTGAATGGAAAGACCACGTCTCGCTTGGCGAATCACTCGGCATCATCGACCTCGAACGCGGCGTCCGTCTCGCGGGAACTCGTAACTACGTTCTTCGCGGCGACGGCGCACTCCTTCACCAAGCAGTACTACGTCTCGCCCAAGACATGATGGTCGCCCGCGGCTTCGTGCCCATGATCGTTCCCGTCCTCGTCCGCGAAGAAGTCATGTACGGCACCGGCTATTTCCCCGGCGGCCGCGAGCAAGCATATCTTTGTGAGCGCGACGTGATGTCATTGGTTGGCACAGCGGAAGTGCCGCTCACGGCCTACCACACCGACGAAATCCTCAACGAATCGCAACTTCCGCTGAAGTTCTGCGCCCAGAGCACGTGTTTCCGTCGCGAAGCGGGAGCAGCCGGCAAAGACACGCACGGCCTCTATCGCATCCACCTCTTCGACAAGGTCGAGCAGGTCATCATCAGCAAGAATGACATCGAAGAGAGCAAACGCTTCCACCGCGAAATCCTGCAAAACGCGGAAGACGTTCTGCAGGCACTCGAACTCCCCTACCGCGTGGTAAACGTCTGCAGCGGCGACCTTGGTCAAGGTCAAGTCCAGAAGTTCGACATCGAAACATGGATGCCTTCGCGGAAGTCCTACGGCGAAACGCACTCAGCCTCGCGCTTCTACGAATTCCAGTCACGACGCTTGAAGTTACGCTATCGCGACGGCGCGAAGAAAGTTCATTTCTGCCACACGCTCAACAACACGGTGATCGCATCGCCGCGCGTATTGATCCCCGTTCTGGAGCTGTATCAGAATGCGGACGGCACCGTGACAATCCCGAAAGCCCTCCGCCCCTACATGGGCAACCGCGAACGAATCGAAAAACAGTAGGGTCCGCCGTGCACCGGGTTCGCTGTACCGAGAATCCCTTCTCGGTACAAACCACAGAACCGCGACTGCAAAGGAGCGGCCAGTGCGAAGTTCCCTGTGCCGAGAATCCCCTCTCGGCATGAATCCAATCGATTCCCAATCTCCTGGAACCAACGCCGCCATTTCGCGTCAAAGCAATGTGTATAAAATGACGTTGAGCGCGGTATCGCTCATGTCAGGTATGTGGAGTCAAAATTATGTTTGCAACCGTTCGGTACTTCGTTATCGCTGTGTCGTTTGCCGCGCTTTCATCCGCACTAGGTTCTCACGCGTTCGCCGCCGACCCCGAGACCACTAACTCGCTTACGATTTACAGCACGGCACAACCGGGCGCCATTCAGCCCGAGTTTTACCGCCCCAGACCCGGTCAGAATTACAACTATCAGAACAATCCCGTTCCCGGTTATGCGTTAATCCGTCATGAACGCAGCTTGAGCCTGCCCAACGCGCGAAGCACCATTAAGTTCACCGACGTGGCGGCGCTGATCGACCCGACGACCGTGGCCATTTCATCGCTCACCGACCCGAAGGACACGCGAGTCATCGAGCAAAACTACGAGTTCGATCTCGTCAGCACGCAGAAACTCATGGAGCGATACATCGACAAGAACATCACCGTTGAACAGGTGCAGGGCAACAACGTCACGACATTCAGCGGAAAGCTGCTCAGTACAAGCGGCGGTCTCGTGCTTTCCGGGCCAGACGGCAAAGTGCAAGTCATCAATTCTTATTCTAACGTACAGTTCCCCGAGCTCCCCGGGGGTCTCATCACCAAACCGACACTCGTCTGGGACATCGCCACCGGCAAGCCCGGCGACCACAAAATGCGCGTCTCCTACGAATCAACCGGCATTACGTGGTGGGCTGATTACAATGTGCTGTTCACTGAAGGAAAGGACGCGAACAGCGGCGTCCTCGATTTCGGCGCATGGGTCAGCATCATCAACCAAACGGGAGCAAGCTACCCTGAGGCAAAATTGAAGCTGATCGCAGGCGATGTCCACCGAGCACCAAAGCCTCAGTTTGCCAAAGCAATGAACAGGCAGCGAGCGGACATGTACGAAATGGCAATGGGTGCTGACTCACTAGGTTTCGAAGAAAAGTCATTCTTCGAATACCACCTCTACACCCTAGGCCGCCCCACTTCGATTCCAGACAACTCCACCAAACAAATCGAGTTGTTCCCCACCGCGCGCGGCGTGCCATGCGAGAAAGTTCTGGTCTACTACGGGCTGGCCAATCCGTACTGGCATTACTCCGACCCGATGACGGATCGAAACTACGGCATCGAATCGAACAAGAAAGTCGATGTCTACTTGCAACTCAAGAACAACAAGGAATCAGGCATGGGCATGCCACTTCCCTCTGGCCGCATCCGCGTGAGTAAACTCGATACCGCAGACGGCTCACTGGAGTTCATAGGCGAGGACAAAATCGATCACACGCCGAAGGACGAAAAAGTGCTCATCAAGATGGGCAACGCATTCGACGTCGTCGGTGAGCGCCGTCAGGTGGACTTCAAAGTCGACACGACCCGCAAATGGATGGAAGAGGACATCGAAATCAAAGTCCGCAATCACAAAGACGAACCGGTCAAGGTCATCGTCAAGGAAAACCTCTATCGCTGGCTGAACTGGGAGATCAAACAGAAATCACACGAGTTTGAGAAAGTCGATGCGAGAACGATTCACTTCCCGATCGAGGTTGCCAAGGACGGAGAAGTCGTTGTGACCTATAAAGTGCGTTACACGTGGTAGGTTCAATCGGCGGCTTATGTGTCCGGTAAAGCCGCGCCTGAAGCGCGGACCCATATGGCAAAATCGGCGACTCGATTCGATTACCGGCCCAAAGTTAATTCAACCGCATTGTATACTCTGTGAGGATAACGCCGCGGCGGATCGTCGATCGGCGACGCTTCCTCGTCCGCAGCCGGAGGATAAGATCTTGAATTCATCGCTTCGTCCAAGCAGATACGGGAAACTCATCCAGCAGAGCAATTCGTCTTCGCGCCGCCGAATCTCGGCCACCGAAGAACTGGATCGCCTTGTCAACCGTATGGATCAGGGACCGAACCAGCAGGTCGACGCGTCTCTTGGCCTCAAAGCCGACACGGTTGAGACGCTCCGTGCCCAGGTCATAGATGAGTTCGCACCGGCGTTTCAGGAATTGGTAGACAAGTACGCACCTTCGGGGATTTCACTGGAGCTGGATGCGTCAGACTTCCTCTCCGGCGGTCGCACGATCAAAATGACATTCAAGCATGGCGAACACCGTAGCATGCTGGAGGGCACCGTCACCACTGACATGGTTGCCTTCCTGGAGACACGCTATACGCCAAGCTGCGACGGCCAACTGCTTCGCGGTCCGGCCCTTCGACTGCGCGGTCTCACCGTCGATAAATTCCGCGAGTTTGTCTGCCAGCGCCTGGCTATTCTGCTCAAGCTGGCGATCAAACGCTGAGCCGCAGAAGTGCAAACCTAACGATTGTCTTTCGTTCCCTGCTCGACATCATCCCGACGTGGTGCACCGATGACCTCAGGTGGCGCCGACTTACGATATTCTTCCATGCCGAAAGGCTCTGGAAATGCGCGTTCGACCGCCCAAGGCGGGGTCTGCGCGGCGCTAAGCTCAGCGAAGTAAGGCGCGAGCCGGTCGTAAACTCCCTGCGTAAGCAATCTCACCATGTCTTCCCTGGACTCAGTCAGGTTCTTCCATAGACGTGCTTTCCACAGAGCATCAACTTCCGCCCTCCTCATGAAACCATCCAGTTGGTCGCGCACGACCAGATGAAACGGTTGCATTTTGCGGCGTTCGTTGGTGTCAATCCTTGTGTCGATCATCCAGAAGTCATAACAGGATCGCGCACGCACGAGCGTCGAGACACCGGCATCGTAATTGCCCAGAGCAAACTGCTTCAGCGACCGATCGACGAGCCCGCGCAATATGGCGGTGGCCGTTCGGTAAGTGCTCATCTGCGCGAGCACGTCTCTCATCACGAACTCGTCGAGCGTGAGCATGTACGTTTCTTGCGTGGAACCATCCGGATGCGGGTTATTTTCCCGCAGCCACGCGTAATACACTTCCGCCAGTTTCTGGTTTTTTGCACCGCCTTCGAGATACAGAATCTCTATCCAGTTGTGCATGGCACTGACGAAACCGTTGAAGTAATTCGGGCCCGGTGTGCCCTCGATAAACCGTGGGTCGTCGCCGAAGTGCTCCTTGCCCAACCGCATGTACGTGTCGTGCAGATAAGGAATCAGTCGGGAATCCGGCAAAAACTCGATGTACGATGAAAACGGGTCATCAAAATTGGGAATGAGGACGATACGCCCGCGCATGATCAGGTTCTGCAGTCCGAAGAACACGAACCGCGCGTTGTTAAGCTTGTCGCCGATGTCGAGGTTGATGTGCCCGCGAGTCTCTTCATCGCCGAGCGCCGACCAATAGAGCGAGTGCGCAAAAGCACTTCGCCAGTCGAGCGGGCCATACTGCTCGACCATTAGCTTGTACATAAAGTCAACGTTGAGGTGATAATCATCCCGCAGCGCACGCGATCGAAGTGCGGACAACAATCGTTCGAGCGGCGCCGCATTCGCCGGATCGCGCAGCAAACGCATTTGGCGATCGAAAAGCGAATCATCGACTGGCGATTGAGCGGTGAGGTCCTTCGGTTTCAGTTCAGGTCGCAGGTTTCTCGCCACGAACTCAAGAAAAGTCCGGTCGGGTCTTAAACCCATTCCGCCGAGTTTTCCTACGAGTTGAGCGACTTCTGCGTCTTTCTCAATGAACTCCTCAACGTTGTGCGGCGCGTCGACGATCCTCTTGAACCAGGCGAAGTATTCTTCGTCGCTGAGCGTAATGGGCGGTGCACCCAACAAGGCCTCCATCTCCACCGCCAGCGCCTTCTTGTAGTTCAGGTGTTCGTCGTCGAGGAAGTCTCCGATCTTGTGCCAATAGATCCAGGACAATTCCTTATAGAGCGAGACCGATTTCGGGTTATACAAAAGCCCCTGATCGCGCAATACCTTGATACCGTTATTCACCCACTGCCATCGCGCCTCAGGAGTGTATTGCGTGACTGAAATGTTGTAGGCCATGTTCCATGAGGCATGCACCCAGACCTTGGCAAATCGCGGTGCGAGCTTGCAGATCGTCTCGTGGAGCAGGTAAGCCTCGTAGTGCTTACCCTCCTCTTTCATGCGGTCGGCGCGAATAAACGCCCAGTCAATGGCCAGCGCGCGAAATGTTCCCAGCTTCCCAAGAAGTGAAATGTCCGGAGGCAAGCCCTTGATGTCTTCGGGATCGATAACGAGCTGACGCTCTTTGCGGATGTCATTGATCGGCGTAACCAACGATGCGGCGATCACCAGCGCGACGATCGACGTGCAGAGGGCTGCTAATTGCACCCCAATCTCTCGCCGCTCGGCTGTTTGCCGCGCAACGAGATGCTCGGGCATCCGGCTGCTCATTGGAAAAGTCGTGGGCGTCGGGCTCATGAATTCCTATATATAAACCAAATGCTCATCAAATCGTTCTACTCAAGCTTCCGCAATGCAATGGAGCAAATCCAATCAACTCGATTCTAGACCGAAACTTCCGCCACTTCGCGCCGTTGAAAAAGCAAGATGGCCAAGCCGAGGATGATAACCGTCTTGATCAGGAACAATTCGCTGACGGCCTGCAAAACCCACACAAGGCTCACGTTTCTACCGTTGACCAGCGTCTCCACAGCATCGAACCGCGAGAAATCCGGAATAAGGAACGCCAGCACCCGCAACTTGAAAAACATCAGTCGCAAGAAGAATTCTTTTGGTGAACTGAACAGGCCGGCTTCGTTGTCGGTCGAAAAATCAAATCCTTCAAAAATGAAGCCTCGCGCTCCCGCGAACGCATAGACGAAAAAGGACACCAGGCACGCAACCGGAAAACTGAACACGGTGGCTGCCAATAGCGCCACCGCCGCAAGAAACATCAGCTTGCACAAATTGATAACCAACAGGCGGAACAGATTTCCCTCAAACGAACCGACGACAAATAAGATTTCAGGATCCTGCCCGGCGCGGAACTCAATCACGTTTCGAAACAAGCGCTCTACATCATCGCCGGGTTGAAAATACGGATTCGAGTTAATGAAATGAACCTTCAGCGTGTTGTCGCTGGCGATCGTTTCCACCGGAACGTTGATCGTGTGAAAGCGACCCACCACGTGACGCACCGGCACCTGTGCCATCGGCGTGCCTTTCAGCGGATCGCCGAACTCCCACAGCGCACGAAAAATCTCATCCTGCGGATACTGACTTACTTCAGTCTTGTAACGGATCTGCACCGATTTCGTGCGGGTGCGATCGACGAGCACATTATCAAACTCAAAATAGCGCTCTGTCAGCGGCGCGACCACTCGCCATCGTGCCTCGTGCTTTTTCATGAGCTGTGCAACCTCAGCCTCGGGGCTGAAATTGGGCAGATTGGCGTAGGAACCTTCCTCGCGTTTTTTCTCCATCTCGCGCCGGGCCGGCTCGCGGAAATCAGGAATCTTGCACTTCAGCGAATGGCGTGCGACGAGCACATCGTTCTGCAGCTCAGCCGCATCATAGCGCGGCTCCAATGGCGGCTTGGTGTACTTGATGTAATAGACGAGTCCATACATCGCCAGACCGGAGAACGCGAGAAACGCGGCATTCATCAGCGTAATGCCGAACCACTTACCAAAAATAAACTGCCAGCGCGGAATCGGCTTGGTCATGACCAGGAATATCTGGCGATTGACCAATTCGTCGGAGAGTGATCGCGAGAGAAAAATCGTCAGCAGCCCCAGCAAAGCCATGGTCGTGCTGAGCGCATAGGTGATGAACGTTTGCACCGCCATCGTCAGCGAGTTGTCGGAAAGGGAAAACGGCAACCCAAGTACGACGAGTGCAATGAGTAGGAAGAACACGAGGGCAATCTTCATCCGAATGCCCTCGGCGATCGTCTGGCGCGCTACCGCCCAGATCGAGTTCACGACTTGCCTCCCCCCGGCTTGCCGCTTCGACGGCTGGCCTCACCCAGCAGCGAATCAATCACAGCGTCGTCTGCCTTGGAAGTATCCCGCTTGGCATCCGACTCGGTATGTACAGGACCGCCTGATTCCGCGTGCCGTGCTTCGGACATTGGTTTCGGCGCGACCAGTTGTTCGATGACTTCAAACGCGGGCTCGGGCTTCTTTGGTGAAGATAGCGGCGCAGGCACCACAACCTCCGCCTTCCTTGTACCTGCAGCCACCAACGACTCAATCACATCCACCTGCGTCGATTCCGTCGCCTTCTGTAGGAACTCCGGCACTGCGCCCCCGGCGCGAGCGCCAGACGTCTTAATATTGGCTGCCTGAGCTTCCTCTACGATTTTGAGGAAGAAATCTTCGAGCTTCACGCGCGGGTTGGAAACTTCGAGGATATCCTTTTTTTCCAGCTTGTGGACAAGGTCATGAATCTGCGAAATCGTCGAAGTCGAAAGTGCAGGCGCCGTAATCTGCGTCACGTCCTGCTTGCGGAGCAAATCGCCAATCTCACCGATCGCCCGCTGCTGACCGCCGTATAGAATCGTGACTCGATCGCAAACGTCCTCAACGTCGGCGAGCACGTGGCTGGAAAGAAGAATGGTCTTGCCTTTTCGCCCCAGTTCGCGAATGACATCCTTGATCTGTTTCGCGCCGATAGGATCAAGCCCCGACGTTGGCTCGTCCAGAATGAGAAACTCGGGATCGTTGATCAGAGCCTGTGCAAGACCGATTCGCCGCGCCATTCCCTTGCTGTACTCACCAACCGGACGCTTGGCTTCGTGACGCAAACCAACCATGTCGAGCAAACGTTCCGTGCGTTCTTTGCGAATGGTCGCGGGCAGGCGGAATAACCGTCCGAAATAATCGAGCGTTTCGTGTGCGACGAGAAACCGATAGAGATAAGACTCTTCCGGAAGAAAACCGATTCTGGCTTTGACAGCCACATCAGATGGCGGACGACCAAAAATCGAAATGCGCCCCCGCGTGGGATACAGGAGGCCAAGCAACATCTTGATCGTGGTTGTCTTGCCGGAGCCGTTTGGCCCGAGAAGACCAAAGATCTCGCCCGGGCGGATCTCAAGGTTGAGGTCTTTCACCGCCTCAACGCGAGGCCGCCGCCAGAAATCCTTGAAAGTCTTCCCTAACCCCGCCGTCTGAACAACAGGAAGTGTTTGAGCTACCATCTAATTCGTCCCGTCATTCATGCCCCACACGGCTTCGACAACTCTCACGCCCCATCAACCACTCGCCAACGACGATCCTTCACTTGTAATTCGTAATTTGTAATTTGTAATTTGTAACTCGTAACTAATCCTCAAACACTCCGACCGGCTTCATGTGCTTAGGCCGCAAGCTTTGCACCTCGGTATCTGTCCTTTGAAGTCTAAGTTGTTCGTCAATGCGTGCCTGTTCGGGATCGAGCGGCACATGCAGGCGGAATTCGTGCAGACCCGCCGGACGATAGAATTTGAGCACGCCGGAACTCGCAAGAATCTTCTCTCGCGTCGACTCCCACAGGCGATTCAGAAGCATCCGCGGATTACGCTCGTATTCGGGGACCAGCGTGTTATACAAATTGACATCACTTTGAATCTTGTTTACGACGCGCGAATGATAAGCACCGGCATCCTTCATCATCTGCCCGGCTCTGCCCTCAACCTCCGTGATCAGCAACTCTTCAACCTTGACCTGACAGAGTTGCTTCGCCAGATCTTCTTTCGAAGCGTCACACTCATCAAGCGCAGCCAGAAGCTTCTGATAAGCACCGCCTGCTGCCTCATTCAAAATCTTCGTGCGACCTTGGGTAGCCTCGCTAATGAGTTTCTGCTTGAGGTTTTCCGCCATTTGCGTTCGATCGAACGATTCGCGCACCGTGATGGGCGGTGTCGGCTCAAACATTTCCAGCAGCACAACATCAACGCCCGACTTCATGCCCGAAAGCCGCTGGTTCACCCGCGAGCGAAGTTCGGTTTGCACATAATCAACCTTGGTTCGGATCAATTCTTCCGCCGTTAGCTCGCTCGCCAATCGAATCCCCTCTGTCTCAACCATGGCGAGGATCAATTTCTCGGCGCCGCCCACATTGTCGCCGGCGAATTCCTTGATGTAGCTGCTGACGTCTTCGATCCTGTACGTCACTCTCCACTGCGTGTGGACCAGTCCCGCGTCAGCCGTCAACAACGCGCCATCGAGCGATGGATTCAACCCGCCGTGGCCGCGCGAGATGAACGACAACGGCTTACTCTCTTCATCAGCCTGTCGCGCAAAGGTATGACTTTTGATGACAAGATCATTGCTCTTCCGCGTTGGCAGCAGAACGATCTCATCGATGGGAAACGGCATCGCCCAGACCAGACCAGCCTCGCGCACGCCGGGCTGCAACGCCCCCATCCGCACAACCAACGCCTGGTCCGATGTTTGAACGGACTTCACATTAGAAAAAACGTAGACCACCACTAGAACAAGCATGATTCCCTTGAGAACGTTGAAACTGACACGAAGCGCGTCGGCCAGCGACTGATTCGCTCTGTCCAACGGCTCCTCGGGAATTCCGTGCGAACCATGGTCATGGTCGTGATCATGATCATGGTGATGATCATGATCGCCGTGATGGTGGTGGTGATGATGAGCCACGTTAATTTACTCGCCTTCGTCGAATTCCGGTTGCGAAACTAATTCTGCTTCGGTTCGTTCGTGCCTTTTCGTTCCACCGTCGTATTGGTCGGCGTTGTTTGCGCTGGCGCGTCGATCGCAAACTTCTCCCGCGCCGAATCGCTGAACAGGTTCCACGGGAACGTGTTCGTATCGAAAATCAAGGTCGTGCGTTGCTGCAACGATTGCTCCATGGTTCGCAATCCGTCCAGATAAATCCGCAATTGCTCGTGCTTGGTGAATTCCTTGTAGTATTGGCTGACCACGCTTTGCGCTTCAGTCTCAATCTCCGCGACTTTCTTTTGGGTGGCTGCCAGAATTCGCTGTTCCGACGCCTTGGCCTCAGAGATGATCGATTGCGCTCGCGCGTTGCCCTCGCTCTCATAACGACTGGCCTTCGTCTCTTCGTGCTTCTTCATCGACTCAAAAATGGTTGCTGTAACTGACTCGGGCAACGCCAGCTTCTTGATCCCGAATTCAACGACCTCAATACCGAATTGATCGCGCGTATCCAGCGCGATCGCGCGTTTCATTTCCTGCTCGATTTCGCGAATTTTTCGTTGGCTCGGCTCCGTAGATACAAACTCGTTGAACCCGTGCTGCGCTGTTACGCCTTGCTTGTGCGTCACGACCGTGGTTCGCAGCTGCCGCTCGCCATACTCAACGCCCAGAGGGAAATTGGTGTGGAACTTGGATGGATCAGCAATGCGCCACAGAGCATACGTCGTCAGCAGCACGTTCTTGCCGTCGATGGTTCGCGTTTCCTCTGTGCGATCCTCCAGCAACTGCACGCGCTTGTCGTACTTGACGACCGTCTGAATCGGTCGCGGCCACTTGAAGTAAAGCCCCGGTTCGCTGCACGGCTCTTTGCTCGGTTGGCCGAAAGTCTTTCGAATGGCCACTTCCGTAAACCGAACCTGAAACGTGCACATATAGGCCAGCAGCACGAGGCCGAGAAAGCCCGCCGCTAGTAACGTGCCAATGTTCTTCATGGACGAACACTCCTGGCGAACTACTGTCCGCGCGATTTCTTTTCCTTATCCACACCTTCCGACAGCACGCGGTCCAGACCGGCCTCCTCCGCCGTCTCGTAAATCACTGTCACGTTGGAAGCATCACCGACGATCATGTACTTACGCACCATTTCCAAACCGGCGTAAACTTCCAGCAGTTTCCTCTGTTCAAACAGAGAAGGCGCGGCCGCATGTGCTGCGACTTCCGTCTCAAACATTCGCACTTTCACCTGCGCATCGCTGATCGCTGCCTGGGCATGTGCCTTGGCACCGGCAATGCGACTGGCAGCCTCGCCGCCAATCGAGGCTAGGCCCTCGGCTTCATTACCAATCAGTAAGCTGTCGACCTTTGCGTCCGCAGCCGCCAACTCCGCCGCCGGAGTTGCCGCATTACCGCGAAGTCGATCTCGCTCAATGATCGCTTCATCCAATGCCTTCGCGGCAGCCTCGGAACCGGCCGCTGCAATCAGCTTCTTTCGCGCCTCTCCTTCTGCCGCATGGATAATGGTGCCCATGCTCGTCTGCGCCGAAATGACTTTCTGGAATGTCGCTGCCACCTGATCGCGTGGGGGTGGATGTGCGCCGCGAATGCCGGCAAATACGATTTCCACACCCATGTCGAGCTCATCAACTCGCGATTGAATCTTGTTGCGGAGGTCACGATTGATCGCATCGCGTCCGGGGCCCATCAATGAATCAAGATTCATTTCTGCTGCAAAGTTTGAAAACAGCTGGTACGCCACGGACTCGAGGAGCTTTACGGGTTCGGCATACGTGTAAAGAAACTTGTGTACGTCGCGAATACGATAATGGATCGGCACAGAGATCATCAGCAAGCTGACCGGCACGCTTTCAGTGCCCGAACTTGCAGCCGTCGCATCGGGGATCGCCTTGCTGGTCGTGTCATCAAGCTCGGATTTGGGCGATGCAACAAGCACCATCATCTCTGGAACATATTCGTGGGCTTCGGTCCAAAGAATCGCTTTGCGCGGATCGTGGTCGTCTTCTTTGGTCGCTTCACCTAGTACCGTTTCGTTGAGCCGCCGCGATGGTGCGCGATACACAACGTCCATGGGATACGGCCACTTGAAATAGAGCCCCGGTCCCAGCACGTCGGCATCTTTTTGGATTTGCACCGGCCGACCCCATCGCTCGATGACCGCCTCTTCACCTGCTTCGACGATGACGATGCTCGATAGCGCCAACACGACAAAAAACGTGAAGACCATGATCGGAAACATCCAGCGCTGGAGAAGCTGGTAGAACCAGGTCGAACTGACCTCGAACCCGAATTGGTAGTTCACCGCCTCCGCGATTGACTTGGCCATCCCACCAGGCTCGCTCACCAGCCCGAGAAGTCGACTGTCAAACGACGGACGGGGCACTTCGCCCTTCAATCGCGGCCGATAGAAATCCAGAGCATAATTAATGGCGAACTCGATACCGATGACCAGTAATGCGACTCGAATGATGTAGGCGAGCAGCGGCTCCGCCCAATCCATCGACTTGGTGGTCATTAGTGCGATGGCAAGACCAAGGCATGCGATGGCATTCGCCGCCATCGAAACGGCACCGGCGTGCAGCAAACGCCAGCCCGACAATCGGGAGAGAGCCAACACATAACGCGAATACAGGAAGTTTGCGAAGCCAACGGCCACCACAATCCACATCGCCAGCGTGGGATCTTGGGTTCGGAGAAACTTGCCGGGTTCGAAGGCGTTCTCAAACGTCCATGGCCAATAGGAGAATTGTCCAACAATAAGCTTGAACGCAAGAAAAATCGTGATTCCGGGCAAGAACCATCGAGCCAACCAATTGAGTTTGTTTTGCTCTACAAAAAAACCTTCTTGATTGACCTCAAAGATCGCTGAACTGACACCGGCCTCACGCGCACGCTGTAGTTCCGCGGCTTCGAGGGCTTCCGTTTCGACTCGCCTGATCTGCTTGAGAACAAGGTACAAGCCGATCCAAACAGGCCCGCCAATAGCCACAAGCCTGGCCACCGCATAAACCGAGTCAGACTTCAGCTTGATGAAAAGCGCTACAAGTACGACAAATGACGCCAGCTGTATGAGGAAACCGACCAGCGCCACCGTTTGCGGGCGACGATCACCTGTTGAAACTGCCTCACTCATGCCTGACTCCCGAACCCCCGTGGCGACACGCGAACCACTCCGTTTGTCGTGTCGTACTAATACAAGTCGGAAACTTAACCGCTACCTGCGGTTGGCGATTGCTCAAGAGGTGGCGGAGCTTACAATAATCGCCCCAGCCTGCCAAGCTGGAACGACCGGCATAAACCGCCGTTGGGCAATCGAAAACGCAGCTGTATCCTGACAATCGAGACCCGTAACCATCATGTTTCATCGCCTTTGGACCGTCGTCGCCAGCACCTACGTCGAGACCATTCGCCAACCCATTTACTCCGTCATTCTCGCTGTTACCGCGATTCTGATGGTGCTCAATGTATCACTGGCCGCCTTCACCCTCGAAGACGACAACAAACTCCTCCTCGACCTGGGATTATCTACGTTGCTGCTGAGCGGTTTGTTCTTGGCGGCCTTCAGCGCCGCCGGAATTTTGTCTCGCGAGATCGAGAACAAGACCGTTTTGACGGTGATTTCAAAGCCGATCGGACGGCCGTTATTCATCATAGGCAAGTTCTTGGGGTTGGCGGCCGCGCTGATTACCGCCTTTTACATCAGCACGCTTGTCTTTGTTCTCTCAGTACGACATGGCGTCCTGCAAAACTCGTCTGACCCCTGGGACGCGCCGGTGCTCCTTTTTGGCTTCGGCGGCGTTTTCGCCGCGATTCTGATTTCAGCGTTCCGCAATTATTTCTACGGCGTCCATTTTCCAACGAGTACCATCACTTTGACCTCGTTCTTACTGACGATCGCCGTTCTAGCTGCCTCTAAGCTCGACAAGAAATGGGAGGTCATCCCCTTCGCCAGCAATTTCGGCAAGGGAATCGACGTTGTGCAACTGCTAGCAGCCGCCTATCTCGTGTTGATTATCGTGCTGGTTATTGCTGCCGTGGCGCTGGCTGCTTCCACTCGCCTTGGTCAAATGATGACCTTGTTGACTTGTACCTGCGTACTCGGGCTCGGCATCATGGCCGATTACGTCTTTGGCCAATTTGAAACCAGCGCCGCAGGCCAAACGATGTACGAGCTATTAAGAGGTGGCCAGTACAAGCTTCTTTTCGCCCACACGGCTTATCGCGTCGTTCCCAACGTCGGCCCCTTCTGGGTGATCGACGGTCTCACGGCCCAAAGCAGCTTCACAACGGTCACTTTCGAATACATCAAATACACGACGGCCTACGGTTTGCTTTTCGCAACCAGCATGGTGAGCCTGGCGATCGCCCTCTTCCAACGCCGCGAAGTAGGATGAATGTAGCGGATAACAATACCTCCCTCTCCCTTTTAGGGAGAGGGTTGGGGTGAGGGTCTCTTTGGCATTCGGCGTCCGGTCTTGTTATTGGCTAATGTCAGAAGTGACTTCGTTGCCCACAAAGCCGTAACTCGTCACTTGTAACTGTCCGTGTAACTTGAATCGTCAAACTGCCACAGATTCCGAGTCATCATCTTCATCCGCCACAAGCTGCGTCTCACACAGCGTGCGATACAGCGCACAACGTTCAAATAACTCCCGATGCGTGCCGGTATCCAGCACGCGACCATCGTCCATGACGACAATGCGTTTGGCGTGTTGAATCGTGCTGAGTCGATGCGCGATGATCAGAGTCGTACGACCGACTGCAAATTCGCGAATCGCGCGATGAATGGCCTGCTCCGACTCTGAATCCACCTGACTAGTTGCCTCGTCGAAAATCAGGATCGGCGCGTTGTGGTAGATGGCTCGCGCAATGGCAATCCGCTGTCGTTGACCGCCCGAAAGCGATGTCCCCCGCTCACCCAGAGACGTATCAAACCCGCCGGGAATCGCGTTAATGAATCCATCCGCGGACGCCCGCTTCGCTGCCGCAATCGCTCGCTCTCTATCCGGCGCAGGATCACCATACGCGATATTCTCGATCGGCGTCCCCGCAAATATGACGGCATCCTGCGTCACAAGCCCGATTTGTCGCCGCAAACTCGCTAGCGTAGTTTCGCGAATGTTAACGCCGTCATAAAGCACGCGACCTTGTTGCGGATCAAAAAAACGCATCAACAAGCCAAGAAGCGTCGTCTTTCCAGAGCCATTCGGACCAACAACCGCAACGGTTTCGCCTTGCCGAATCGTCAGGTTTACGTGACGAAGTGCAGCGACTTCCGCATTTGGATATCTGAAGGTGACATCCTCATACTCGATTTTGTCCTTCAACGGTGCCAATACATTCGACCCGGACGACAACTGACTCTCACTCGGCGAATCAATGATCGAGAAAATCCGCTCAGCCCCTGCCGTCGATCGCAACACCTTGACATACACGTCCGAGAGTTTGCGAAGCGGATCAAACAAGACTGCAAGCAAAATTCCAATGGTTCCGAAAGTCGAAATCGAGAGCTCGTGCGAAAGCACACGCGAAGCAAACCAAACCGAAAGCACGCTGCCCGCGACAATCGCCAGACTCTCGATAACCGGACCGGTGGCCGCCTCAAGCTTGGCAAGTCGCAACTGTTGCTTGAACATCAGTTCGTCAACCTGAGTAAGCCGCCGCCGCTCATGCTCCTCCGCACAATAGGCCTTCACCACCTTGATGTTCTGCAGACTGTCCGTCACGGCCCCCAGCATCGCACCGAGGCGCTGAAGCAATTTGCGGTTTGCCTTCTTCACGCTTCGCCCGATGGACCAGAACACCGCAACGGCAATCGGCGCAACCACCACCATCGCCAGCGTAATTCGCCAGTCGAGCGTCAACGCCAACCCTATGATCAGCACGACGCGCAACGGTTCGCGAATGCACCGCCCGAACAACGTAAGCAGTCCGCGCTGAATCTCGTGAATGTCCTGCACGAAACGCGTAACGAGGTCGGATGTCGGCTGCGCGAGATGCTGGGCTAACGGCAATTGCAGCGTTCTTTCATACAGCTGTGCACGCAATCGCATCATCGCCCGCAGTACAGCCGACGCAATCACGACCTCGCCGTAATAACGAAACACGTTTCCGAGCAGAACCAGCACCACTAGCCCGGACAAGAGATAGGTCAGCGTCGTGACATCGCCCTTTACCGCGCCGGCCGGGATCAGCGACACCGCCCAGATGGCCAATCGATTCGGGATGCTTCGCTTACCGGCGGATACATCAACCTCTCGTGGCGGTGTCGCAGTGATAACCGCTGGCACCAACGCCTCATTCTGAACCAACACGATATCGCGAAGTAATTCCTGCCCCGCTCGGCCACCACGATCGTGAATTTCATCTCCCTCACGAAGCCCTGCCGCATAAGCCGTTCCGTTAGAATCCACATGCAGCAGCAAGACGCTGCCGGAATCTTTCGGCTCCGAAAACTCCACGCCGACCCGCTCTCCTGCGGCCCAGCGGTAGGTCCACGCGTGCAGCCCTTCCTTTTCAAGAAGCACCTTGATCAAAGGAAACACGCCAGCCAACCCGCCCGTGTTCAATCCGGCGAACACAATCGTCAACAGCGTGCCGATCATCAGCGTCCGCCGCTCCGGCCAAAGTAGCCCACACAAACGGCGCAGCTCGGACCATTTGAATGACCAATCGCGCTTAGACTGCGGCTTGTCGATGTTGAGTAATTCCGGCGTCATTTTGTCAGACAGGTGCCTTTACGCGGTTGCGGTTCTTGGCGGCCGCTCGCGGTTGATCGGTGCCACCAGATGGCACTCCAATATGACTTTGACTAGCTTCAGCGGAAGTGATTACACCGCTTTTCCCGACGATTGATTCATAGAGTTTCAAATAGAATGTAGCGAGCGATGTCCAGTCGAACTGCCTAACCGCTTCCTCGCGAACTCGCATCGCGGCAGCGCGCCTTTCCGCGAAGTCTTTCTGAATGAATGAGCGAAGGGACGACCGCAAACCTTCGCGGGATGGCTCACTAACGTTGAACAGATGTTCTACGCCATCCGGACAGGCCGCGCGCGTCGCGATCACCGGCACCCCCAAGGCGATCGCCTGCAAAATCGAAACCGGGCATCGAGGCCGCATGCTGGGTGCAACCAGCAAATCCGCCTCGGCAAGCAATTCGCGTTGAGCAACTTCGTCCGCTGCCCCGACAAACCGCACGTGCTCCGCCGCGCCCTTGCGATTCACCGCAGCCTCAATCATCTTTCGCCAGTCACCAACCTCCGGCCCCGCGAACACAATGTTCCACCCTTGCGCATCCAGCCCCGCCTCCGCCCCGGCCTTCAGCAATGGAACCAATCCCTCAACCGGGTGAATCGGCCCCAATACAAGTGCCGTCAATCCACCTGATTTTTTCGATTCTTCTGCCCGCTCCGACACCGCGCCTGAATACGCCGAAAAATCCAGTCCGCAGCCAAGAACCCGCACATTCTCATGCACGCGCAGTGATGTCAGAATCCCTCGTTCGATCTCATTGATCGCCGTCACCGCAGCCGCATCGCGAACCGTTCGATCGGACTTGAACAACTTCGCCACTCGATCCCATAGTGACACCCTGGCGAACGGGTTTGGGCACAGCCCGCCAAGCGGCGAAATAACATAAGGCGTTCCGTTCTTCTTCAGACTCGTCGCGATGCCGCCGAACGCCGCTCGGTCCCATCCATGAAAATGAACCAAATCGGCCCGAGTTGCTTTCTCTGCAACGCCACCATTCACCGACGGCGCAACAAAGTCACCGACAACTCCGCGCCGACCTAACTCGCGCGTCAATCCCGCGACACAAATGGCCGGTGCCCCAGCGTGCCGCTCAAGCGATTCCAAAACATGAACAACTGTATGACCCATCGCGGGCCGAATTGTACGCTTCAGCGTTCACTATTGAAAGTTGGGATTCGACAGCGCGAGTCGTCGTCGCTTTCATCGGTGATCTACAGCGCACACCAGGTGCCCGGATCATTGAGGACAGGGTTGCCCTTCCTCAATCACATTTGCAGGAGGCTGGGTAAGAACCGGGTTAGGTGACACCATGGTTTCAGCAAAGATGAAAACGTTTCCGGGAGGGCCAACGGTACCGATGGCAGCAATGCGACCGGGATCGCCGGCGATGGTTACTCCTCCGTGCAGTGCTACGATTTTGACTACGCCGGCTGCACCGTTGAAGCCAACCGCGTTGACAACCGAATTGATGTAAATCGTCACGCATGCATCTTCCTGTGAGATTAGCTCGACAAATCCGCCGTGGAATCCGTTGGCCGTCACGCGATTCGTCGAATTGACCAGGCGTAAGGAATCCCCGGCGTTAAGCCCAATGAAACCTCCGGATCCACCCGCGATGCCATGCGCCTCGATCTTTGCGCTCTGTGTCAATTTGATGTCCTCGACAGTAATGACTTCAATGCTGCCGCCGAAAATTCTCCCATAAGACCGCAGCAGCGAAGTGCCGGACATGAAGAACGATCTGCCGACCACCAACCTGATGTCCGACCCTACGTCATTGGTCACGATCGACGGCGTCCGAATCGCGCCTGAATTCTGAAGGATCACATCCTCGTCTACCGCAAACTCCACTATATCTACGTCTATGATGATGGTGCCGGTGCTGCGAACGGTGAGGGATTTGCATGTAAACACGCCGTCCTCTACGCCATCGCCATCTAGAGAACCACCATCCAACAGGGAAAAGTTCACGTTGTGGGCAATGACCACGTCAACATTACCAACAGCGGTATCCACCCACGCCGCGCATGCGGAAACAACGACTAGTCCAACAATTGATTTTGCATTTCTATTCATGGCTTTTCTCCTTCTCTCGGCAAAAAGTAAATCGATCACGGTGCACGTATTCTCGCTCTAAGCAATTTCTGATTTACACCTCGATGTCATTAGGGATGGCAATTGTCACAAGACTCCCCATTCTCAGTGACAAGTGCGGCTGGCTGAGTGTGAATCGGTTCCGGTGTAACGGTGGTATCGGCATGAATAGTAACACTTCCGGGATAGCCAGATGTTCCAATGGCCGCGATGCGACCGGGTTCGCCGACCACAGCTACACCACCATTGTCAGCCGAAATAAAGACCACGCCGCCTTCACCGTTGAACCCAACGGCGTTAATGACCGCGTTGATGTAGATCGCAGGGCAATCACAAGCAAATGCAGTAAGGTAAACCGATCCGCCATTGAACCCATTGGCGGTGATACGATTCGTTGAGTTGACGAGTCGTATGGTGCCATCCGCAACAAGGGAAATGAAGCCCCCTGTTCCTTGCATAGTGCCATGCGCCTCAATCTTTGCGCTTTGCTTTAATTCGATGTTTCCCGCCGCAAAAACCTGGATGGTGCCGCCATACATCCTCCCATGCGAACGTAGCAGAGAAGTACCGGACATGTAGAAAGACCCAGCCGCAACAAACCCGATTCCCGGTCCTGCCTCATTCGTCACCATCGAGGGCGTGCGAACGGCCCCGGAGTTTTGCAGGTGAACGTCCTCTTCGACATAAAAAACCGCATTCGTTACGTCTACGACAATGGCGCCGGTGCTGCGGACCGTCAGCGACCTGCAATAAAATTCGCCGTTGGCCATTTGATCGCCATCCAGGGGACCGCCATCCAATTGCGAATAATTGACGGTTTGCGTAATCTCCACGTCATACGTATCCGCCCAAGCAGCACTCCCAGCCCATAGCGTCACAAGAACAGCCAACACACCTTGCGATTTCGTCATTGCTTTTTTCCTTGTTCCAAAACCAACCGCTCCGCAGAACTCACGCTGCAGCGTACGTGGAGAAAGAACTTGCAATCGTTCTTCCCACCACTAAGTGCGTTGTGCATTCACTTGGGGCGTCAAACCGTCGATTTTTTCGCTCAAATCTTGCTGATAATTGACGGCGTTGACATATATGGCGGGTGGCATGGCCAAGCGCAGCGCCGCCATGTACGGCTCGTTCACGCCCGCGCCCGAGCAGATTAGACTCGCGCATGCCACCCAAGCTTGATCTCGTCACGTTGACGTCCTGCGCTCACAGATGTACAAACATCATGAACGTCGCTAGGAGTGCCCGCGATGACGGGCTGAGAGCATAACCTTGGAACCTGATCAGGCTCGGGCGATCGCAATCGCTCGAATCGAACCTGCGTAGGGAAGCGACGACTGTTTCAGCGACCCGGTGGCCAGAAACGTGTTGCTGGAGCGAGAATCCTTTCTCGCTCTACGACGCTGGTGCGAGAATCCTTTCTCGCACCCTTCTCCGACTCGCGAGCACGAGAATCCGTTCTCGTGCAAACCGCACCGATCGCTGAAACAAGTCACCCCTTCCCTCGCAGCCACAAAACGGAGCAAACTCATGATTCAACTCAATGTCGATCAACCGCGCGTATCCTTTGAAAAAACCGACGAGTCTGTCCACGGTCCGTTTCCATCAGCGCGAAAAATTTATCAAGAAGGCATCAAACATCCCGGCATCCGCGTCCCAATCCGCGAGATCGCGCTCACCCCAACCCAATTAGCTAATGGTAAGACCGAGGCCAATCCGCCTCTTTCAATCTACGACACCTCCGGCCCCTACACCGACCCGACTGCGACCATCGATTTCCGCGCCGGGCTCGCACCCATTCGCCTCGATTGGATCACCGCCCGCGCCGACGTCGAAACGTACAACGGCCGCACAGTTCGCCCCGAGGACAACGGCTACAAATCCGCCACGCACAAACTCACCGTCGAGCGTTTCCCCGATGGCTCGCGCCGCAAACCGCTCCGCGCGAAATCCGGCTGCAACGTCTCTCAAATGCACTACGCCCGTCGCGGCCTCATCACGCCCGAAATGGAGTTCATCGCCATCCGCGAGAACCAGCGCGCCGAACTCTACGAAGACATCGTCGCCAAACAGCACCCCGGCCACAGTTTCGGCGCATCCATCCCCCGCCGCATCACGCCTGAGTTCGTCCGCGACGAAGTCGCTCGCGGCCGCGCGATCATCCCCGCCAACATCAACCATCCCGAAATCGAGCCAATGATCATCGGCCGCAACTTCCTCGTGAAAATCAACGCCAACATCGGAAACTCCGCGATCGCCTCTTCAATCGAAGAAGAAGTCGACAAAATGGTCTGGGCTATCCGCTGGGGCTCCGACACCGTCATGGACCTCTCCACCGGCAAGAACATCCACGAAACCCGCGAGTGGATCATCCGCAACTCGCCCGTGCCCATCGGCACCGTGCCCATCTACCAAGCACTCGAAAAAGTCGGCGGCAAAGCCGAAGAACTCACCTGGGAAATCTACCGCGACACGCTCATCGAACAGGCCGAGCAGGGCGTCGACTACTTCACCATCCACGCCGGCGTCCGCCTGCGCTACATTCCACTCACCGCCAAACGCGTCACCGGCATCGTCTCGCGCGGCGGCTCGATCATGGCCGGCTGGTGCCTCGCGCATCATCAAGAGAGCTTCCTCTACACCCACTTCGAGGAAATCTGCGAGATCATGAAAGCCTACGACATCTCCTTCTCTCTCGGCGACGGCCTCCGCCCCGGCTCCATCGCCGACGCCAACGACGCGGCCCAATTCGCCGAACTCGACACGCTCGGCGAGCTCACCAAAATCGCGTGGAAGCACGACGTGCAAACGATGATCGAAGGCCCGGGCCACATCCCCATGCAGCTCATCCACGAGAACATGACCCGCCAACTCGAAACCTGCGGCGAAGCTCCGTTCTACACCCTCGGCCCGCTCACCACCGACATCGCTCCCGGCTACGACCACATCACCAGCGCCATCGGTGCAGCCATGATCGGCTGGTACGGCTGTGCGATGCTCTGCTACGTCACGCCGAAGGAACATCTTGGTCTGCCCGATCGCGACGACGTGAAAGCCGGCGTCATTGCCTACAAAATCGCCGCCCACGCAGCCGACCTCGCCAAGGGCCACCCAGGTGCACAACTTCGCGACGACGTGCTGTCGAAAGCCCGCTTCGAATTCCGCTGGGAGGACCAGTTCAATCTCTCCCTCGACCCCGACACCGCCCGCGCGTACCACGACGAAACGCTCCCACAGGACGGCGCCAAAACCGCCCACTTCTGCTCCATGTGCGGCCCGCAGTTCTGCTCGATGAAAATCACCCAAGACGTTCGCGACTACGCCGCGAAATTGGGCGTGCAGGAATCGGAAGCCATCCAACTCGGCCTCGAACAAAAGTCAAAAGAGTTCGTCGAGGCGGGAAGTGAGGTGTATCGATGATAAGGCGCAATTCGATCGTAACCCTTGGATCGCACTGAAAGTGTAGGTGACCACTGTCGGGAAGTAGGTGCTGCCCGCTATCTTCCATCGCAAATAGCTGGGCGCTTAGGTATGATTTAACGGGCGGTGAGAAATGCAACTTTACGGTGAATCAAGAGCTACTTGAATGGTGCATCAAAAAATCCTCCCTACATGGCTGAGCATAGTGCAACAAATTCTTTGGTGAATAGCCGAGTCTTGGCCACCCCCCAGCTTACGAGAAAAAAAAGACTCTTGGAACGAAAGATGCCATGACACTTCTGTTATGGATTTGAAAGGGGAATCGCCATGAGTAACTCAAGCGTTACAAACAGCACCTTCGCGCGCGTTAATAGGACAAGACGCGCCCTATTTGAACCCGTGTACTGCCTCATCGCTGCCGGATTTTTTGTCTCGGCTTCCTTGGGCGGATCACGTGCCGTGTGTACCGCACCTGCCGGATGCGAAGTAACCAAGTTAACGGCGATAGATTCCGCTCCTTTCCGAAATTACGGAAGGAATGTAGCCGTTAGTGGTTCAGTCGCCATTGTTGGAGCACCCGGTACTGTCGGGCAGCACGATACCCTTGGTTCGGCTTACATCTATCGCTTCGATGGCAGCCAATGGATTCATGAAGCGATCTTAATGGCGGATGACGAAACATTGGAGAATGACTTCGGCATTTACGTTTCCATCGACGGAGATGTGGCGGTTGTTGGAGCGCTATATGCACCTGATTGCTCAACGGGCCCAGGCTGTGGTGCTGCCTATGTATTTCGATTTAACGGCACGAGTTGGTTTCAGGAACAGAAGTTTTTCGCGACTGGATTCGCGAGGGTTAGCGGGGATTGGATCATCTTTTCCCTCTTTCCCGTCTACAATGGTGAAAACGATGACTACACCTACTTTTATCAATATGATGGCTCGACGTGGGTTGAAAAACAAGCGGTCCTAAGTGTTGGTGACCCGCACATCCCCGCTCCCCACTGCACAGCGATCAAGGGCAACTTGGCCTTCGCCGGCAAAGGGCGCAATCTGTATCGTTATGACGGTGCTCAATGGAATCTTGAGTTCACCTTTGATCCGGCCCACGAGATTTCAAGTAACGGATGTCCAATAGCATTCGGCGAGAATATGATCGCCTTTGGCGGGGCCTTCGAAGATTGTTCGTTCGGCGACAATTGCGGGAAGGTTTTCGTTTACGAGCATGATGGTGACTCCTGGAACTTGCAAGCGACTCTAACCGGCTCGGATACCAATCAAAACGATCAATTCGGGATAAACGTCGCATTTGCGGGTGGCCGACTTGTCATTGCTGCATCTGAAAAGGAATGCGATTTCGGAAACGTATGTGGTACGGCCTACGTATTCCGACAAGACGGCGATGCATGGGCAGAAGAGAGCAAGTTGACTCCGAGTAGTCCGGGTTCTTTCGATGCGTTCGGTCGATCAATGTCCTCGGATGGCATGAACGTCATCCTTGGCGCATACAACGGTTTTTGCCTTGGCGGTATAGCGTGCGGTGAGGCATACATTTTTTCATTTGATGACACAGATGCTGATTGCAACGGTAGGGCCGATGTTTGTGAAGCCCGAGGCTGCCAGCTTTATGGCGATGTATTTCCAACCGGATACGCCGTCGGCGACTGCAAAGTCGACTTGGATGACATCTTATGCGCGCTTGCCGGATTCGCTCAACCGTCCGCATGTCCGGATGCAAATGTCATGCCCTGCGGCGGTGATGCGGCAATCGACGTCGATGATATCCTCGCGGTGGTCGCTGCGTTCGGCGGGAATTATAGCTGTCCTCATCCAATCCCACCTTGAGTATGCCAGCCTTGAATTGCGTAGAGGCCTATGGACATGAACGAAGCGTGTACTGAACCTCGCCTGGCTCGCTGGCGGAGTCGCGTAGGGTGGGTCGTTTCGACCCACCTTTTATTCACCCATCAAACAATCGTAGCGCGCTTTGCCGGGTCGCTCCGCAATTCCCCTCGAAATCAAACGCCGCACACATTGGCGAAACACGCCCGTCAGGTTGCACCGTATACTCTTCCCAATATTTATCGGCGCATCGCCATGATCTGTCACGTAGTGACAGTGCGAAAATAGCCCAGCATTTCAATGCTGGGTAATCAGTTGAATGGGAGTTGAAGTGCCGTAGGCACGACTGATCGATTCCGCTGACTGCGCCGCTATTTGATGGGCTGCGTGCAAAATACTCTACGACGTGAACGTTACAATTCCCGCGTCCAGCGATCACCCGCAAAGTTATGATTGCAAGAAAGGAGTTTCACCGTGACCATTCGTCGGTTCCAATTGCATACTGCGATCATCGCCCCGAATTTGCAACACGATGATGGTTTTGCGCATGTTTCTTATTTCCCACCGAAATTCTCGCCTGGCACACTCGAAAACCGCGAAATTCACTTGCGCCGCGCAAAAAGACGAAAGAACGACCCCCGGCTACGCCGCCAAAAACCGCGTCGCGAAATTACGCGCAAACCAAGCTACTTCCCCGCCTTCTCCTCTTTATCTTCCTCTTCGTCTGCTTCTTCTTCCTTGTCGGGTGGCAGCTTGGAAATTAACTCATCCACGTACGCACTGTATCGCTTCTGTAGCGCCTTTCGATCCGGTCCGAATACACGCTTGAAAGCCGTGTCTCCGTCGAGTCCTCTATCGATATGGTGCAGATATTTGTCGAACACGTTTAGGTATTTGCCACCATCGCCGTGAATCAGAAAATGACACAACGCCCACGCCTGAGCGTATTGCAGCGGCCCTCGCGCCGTGCCCATATTGGAGTGCCAATCCTGTCCGCCGATTTCAAGCATCTCCTCCACCGTGAACAACGCCTTGGCTTCCTTCGCCGCTCGCAGCCACTCGACGCGCCGCGGATGCACCGCACCAATTTGCATATGGCCGGTCTTCTCATCAAACACACCGTCTTCAAAGTACTCAGCCAGGCCTTCATTGGTCCACGTCGGCAGCCGACCACCGACGACCGTATTCACAAACTGATGAAAGCACTCGTGTTTGAGCGTGGCCTCGAGTTCCTTGGACTCAAATGAATACACATAACCATCCAATGGATAGAACAGTCCGCCAGTGAACTCAGCACTGCCGCCCATCAAGACTTTGTTCATGCCCGCGACGTATTCTTCGCGCGTGGCGAAGATCTTCAGCTTCGGCTTCGTCTTGATCTTGCCGGAAAATCCCTGGAATCGACGATCGTATTCCTTGCCAGCCGCATCCATGACTTTGCCAATGAACTTCGCGCGATCCGCACTGACATTCGTTTCCAGCGAGTAGTACTTGGATTCATAAGTCGCAAACTTGTTCGAACTGGAATCAGCAATCGCGACGAACATGAATGGAGAAATAACGGCGAAAGGAATCATGTGACCTCCACACCTGGTAGTCTCGACCGGCGCTTACGAATCAGCACTACAACAGAATCAATGTCATGACCAGAAACAATGGTACCAGAATAGCCACGCTGTATGCCATATATCCGATGAAACTCGGCATTTTCACCCCAGCCTGCTCGGCGATGCTCTTCACCATGAAGTTCGGCCCGTTGCCGATGTATGTCATCGCGCCCATGAACACCGCTCCCAGCGAAATGGCCGTCAGCAGATGGTGGTCAACCGCCAGTTGGCCATTCAGAGGAATCATGCCCTCAACCCCGCTTTCCGGAACTGCCGCAAGCCGCAGAAATACCAGGTACGTGGGAGCATTATCGAGGAAGCTCGACAGCACGCCCGTCGCCCAAAAGTATTTCATAGGCGTGTTGATCAGTTCGCGAAGCTTGTCGCCACCAAGGCCCAGCAGCTCCAGCGGAACTTGCATCGTGACAAAAATGCCGATGAACAGGGCCGCGACTTCGATAATAGCGTGGTAATTGAAGCCGTTCTCGTTCTTGATTCTCGGATCAGTCGACCAAAGCGAAAGACCCACAAAACACAGCATCACGGCCTCGCGAAGGAATTGAGGGGTCAGAAAGCCGAGGAATGGAAACGGATGGCCCGTCTTGATGAATGCGACACACGCGACCGCCCCCATGAGCCACACCAGGTTAAGCCCTCCCCGCAATTGAAGCTTCTGACGGATCGCATTGTCTACGGAAATGTCTCGCGTTGTCTCGCGTTTGTAGGCTCGCCGATCCCAGAAATAGTAGATGATCAGAAGGGCTGCCGATACCAACAACCAATCCTTCCACAACGACAGTGTCCAGAAAAACGGCACACCGCGCAAATAACCCAGGAACAGTGGCGGGTCGCCGATCGGCAATAACGATCCACCGACGTTGCTTACCAGAAAGATGAAGAATACGACCGTATGCGTTACATGCTTACGTTCACTGTTGACGAGCAGCAATTCACGAATCAGCACCATGCTTGCGCCGGTTGTGCCGACGACACTCGCGATGAGCGTTCCCACCGCCAGAAAAAGTACGTTAGTCCCGGGGGTGGCCGGCAAGTCACCTTTCAACATGATGCCGCCGCTGATGACATACAAAGAAAACAGCAACGCCATGAATGGAATGTACTCATCAAGTATCGCATGTTTGATAACGCTCGTTGCCTTCGCCGCATCGTAAGCGAAAAAATAATAGCCCAGTGTCAACGAACCCAGGCATACCGAGACGATGAACTGATTCCGATTGGTGTGCCACCAGTGGGCTGTCGCTTTCAACAATGGCAGTATTGCAATCGAAAGAAGCATTGCCACAAACGGCAATGCAGCCCACACACTTGGAGCGGGGCCGGCGTGATGCTCCGTGCCCGCTGCAGTAGATGTTGACGCGACGGCCTTAGCGATCAGAAACGGAATAGTATGCACAGGTATGCCCTCTGTTGGTTGCAGGTCTAGGACAAGACTCGCTCCAACAGAGCGCGCTCCCGATCGCCGAGCGCGAGCTGCCTCACTCGCGCGCGGCCATCCGGCGTCATTTTCTCAAACGTGCGTTCGAGGATTCTCTTGGCTTTTTCTTCATCCCATTCGTCGACGTAATTCACCAGCTTCGTTTCGAGAAAGACCAGACAATCCGCGTCCTCCAGCACGCACGCCTCACGGCTCGTCGGCCAGTTATCTTTGGTGATGAACGCCTTGACGTTCTTGATCATAGCTTCGTCATAACCTACATCGCGGAGAATCTTCTCGGCTTCTTCTGCATGAAATCGCGCGAGTGTGTCCCGCCATTGGTGATAGCCGACCGTTGTCATCGGATATTTTTCCCGCGGAATCGCCCAGCGCCGAAGCGTGTGCGATCTCGCAGCCAACAGCAGCGATTCGCTCGGCTCCTTCGCGATCGACTCCACACACTCATACACACGTTTCGCAAACAGATATTCTCGCGGTTGTGTTTGACCATCAACAATATCTACGCGGGGGTCCTCGCGATTGGCGGCATCGATCCGTCGAATGGCTTCTTCAAATCGTTCATTTCGTATCATGCGAAGCTCCCTAGCGCTAGTCGTGCTCTTCTATTTGCCTGTGTTATACTGGCGCTTTTGAATCGGACAAACATTCGGAGGGTGAGTAGATGGGCACAAACAAGCCGCGAGTACTCGATGTAGGTCAATGCGACTACGACCACGGTCACATCAGGCAGCTTCTTGCAACGTCATTCGAAGCCGACGTACAACGGTCACACAGCATCGATGACGCCATCAATTCGCTTCATGAATCGAACTTTGATCTGGTTCTTGTCAATCGCATATTCGACCGGGGCGGGGCTGAGGGACTCGATCTCGTGAAACAAATGAAATCAGACGACGCCATCAGCAACGTCCCCGTCATGATCATCAGCAACTATGCAGATGCCCAGGAGAAAGCGGTGGCCGCAGGCGCAGTTCGCGGGTTTGGCAAATCAGCGTTGACCGATCGACAGACGTTGGAGCTGTTATCCGAAGTGCTGAAAAGTCCTCGATAATTCCGTGCTAACCGGAACGTCACTTCGCAAAAACGTGAACCCGCTGAAGATTCACGACCGCACGAACCCGCTCTCCGACCTTGACGTTAGCCCCAGTCGGAATCCGGGCGACCAATCGAACGGTTGCACCATCGTCCACGTGTACATGCAGACAATTCCCCAACGGCTCAACCAAAGAGACCTTCAGGTCCATCGTTGCCAGACCCCCACCTGATCGCGAGGCCTCGAACTCATCAACGCCCAATGAATCAGCACCCAAGCGAATATGCTCTGGCCTAATTCCAACTTGAGCAGCGTCCCCTTTCAGCGGTAACGCCTTCGCCGCAAGCTCAACCGGCAATCGCCACCGCCCGAACGGTCCTTCAAACCAAAGCCCTGAATCCTCACCCGAAATCCTTCCCTCAATGAAGTTCATCGGTGGATTTCCCAGGAACGAAGCCACAAATCGATTCGCCGGCTTGTCATAAAGTTCCAATGGCGTCCCGCTTTGCTGTACTTCGCCGTCTTTCATCACGATCAGTTGGTCAGCCATGGTCATGGCCTCCTCCTGATCGTGCGTCACGTGGATCATCGTTGTCTTCACGGATTGATGCAGTCGCTTGAGTTCGGTACGAGTGTGCAAGCGCAGTCGAGCGTCGAGATTGGAAAGGGGCTCATCAAGCAAGAAAACTTGTGGACGCCGCACGATCGCCCGGCCGAGCGCGACACGCTGCTTCTCGCCGCCCGATAGCGCATTCGGTCGTCGGTCCAGTAGATCCGATAAGCCGAGAAGCTCAGCCGTCGATCGAACCGCTTTGTCGATCTCCGACTTGGCCACACCGCGCATCTTCAGACCGAAGGCCATGTTTTGATAGACGGTCATGTGCGGGTAGAGCGCGTAGTTCTGGAACACCATGGCCACGTCGCGATCCTTGGGCGCGACCTCGTTCACGCATCTGCTGCCGATATGAATGGTTCCCTGTGTCGGGGCCTCCAACCCCGCGATCAGGCGGAGCAACGTCGTCTTGCCGCACCCGGACGGTCCGACGAGCACCACCAATTGTCCGTCGCCGGCTGACATATTGAAGTTGCGCAACGCCGCGACATCTCGTTGTCGATCACGATAGACCTTCGATACGCCTTCAATCTTGACGCTTGCCAAACCAACTCCATTTCTGTGAGAGAATAGTGGGCGCTTGCACGCCTCATTGTCGTGCGAGTAGTGTACCGTGTTGTCGAATGACGATACCAGCAATGGGTTTCGGCGTCGTTAATCGTTTTAGTAACGTCACGGATGGTTGAATGCCTGCAACGGATTTCGATGTCATCATTGTTGGCGCCGGGCCAGCCGGTTCGACAGCCGCCATTCTTCTTGCACAGGCCGGCCGCAATGTTGCCCTCATTGATCGCGACAAGTTTCCGCGCGCGAATACAACCGTCGGTTGGATCAGCGCACGCACCGCACCATTCCTCGATCTACTCCATGTGCCCACAAAGGCGATTCTCAACGACGCATTCAACAGTGTTACCTTTCTTAATGCTGATTTTACGAAGTCCTCACAACCGAGTTTTGCGGAATCGCCGGGCTATCTGGTTGACAGGACGAAGTTCGACAAAGAGATCGTTTCTGCCGCAGAGAAGGCTGGCGTAAAGGTTCATCAAGGCGAACCGGTCAACAAACTCAGCTTGAAGGAGTCGAGCGTCATCGCTGAGTTGGGGAGCGGACAGTCCATTTCGGCCAGACTGCTGATTGTGGCTACCGGTGCTGCTTCTTCACTCGTCGAGACCGTCGGTGTCGCTCGACCACGCGGCGCCCGACCCGTTTGGATGGCGTCGATCGACGCCGAGTCCAAGTCCAAGAAAGCGGCTGGTCCGCACGTCGCGGTCGTTCTTGGCCTGAACAAGGCCGGTAGCTTCGGATTGATTTGCACAGCCGGCGATCGAACGACCATCAATATCAGTTGGAAAGGTGAACGAGAGGGCGCGATCGCGGCTCTTGTGAACATCTGCCGCTTGGCACATCAGCATGAACAAGTTCCGATTGATTTGTCGCCCCAGGCGAGCAAGGCAGTCGTGATCGCGACTCCCGGCTCAGCTGCTCTTGAGATGGACACGCACGTAGGCAAACACGCGCTAGTCATTGGCGACGCAGGTGGGTTCGTCGCCGCCGCCAGCCACGAAGGCATTTATCCCGCGATGTGGTCGGGGCAGATAGCCGCTCAGGTGATTGATGCAGCTCTGAAAAGTCCTCATTCCCAGGACATCTTGATGACCTTCAATTCCGAGTGGCGGCTGAAAATGGCTGACTATCTCCGGTCTCCCAACACGGACATCCAGTTCCTTCTCCCGCTGATATTCTCCAATCAGGCGATGGCTGACCGGATGGGCGGCGCGTTCTTTTCCGGCGAGAACATCTGACATCGAATTTGCGTTTTGGCCTAAGTGTATGATGTTGCGCGGTCGATGCCTTACCCACTTCGCTTTTTCTGCAAAAGAAGTCATAATTAACTGATATGGCCTTACTTGGCGTAAACATCGATCACGTCGCCACCGTCCGGCAAGCACGGCGGGCGGATGAACCGGATCCCATCTGGGCGGCCGTGGAGGCTGAACTCGGCGGGGCTGACGGCATCACGTTTCACCTCCGCGAGGATCGCCGGCACATCAACGATCGTGACGCGAAGCTGCTTAAAGAGACTGTGGCCACAAAACTCAACATGGAAATGGCCATCGCGGATGAGATCGTGGCGATTGCATTGGACATACGACCCGATCAATGCACGCTCGTTCCCGAGAAACGACAGGAACTGACCACCGAGGGCGGACTGGATGTCGTACGTCTGAAGTCGCAGATTCAACCAGTTGTTTCGCGACTGCGCGAGGTCGGCATTACCGTCAGCGCTTTCATCGAACCAATCGCTGAACAGGTGAAAGCCAGCGCAGAAGTCGGCTTCCATGCGATTGAACTATGGACCGGTGCGTATGCTCACGCGAAGGATCAACGCCATCGCGACGACGCTTTGTCGGCTTTACGAAATGCGATCGAAGTCGGCCACGCATCCGGACTCGAAGTACACGGCGGCCACGGGCTAACCTATCGCAACATCGGTCCCATCGCCGCGCTGCCCGGATTCGGCGAGTTCAACATTGGGCACTCGATTGTTTCGCGTTCCGTTTTCGTCGGCATGCGCGAAGCGGTCCGCGAAATGAAATGCCTTCTCAAACAATACTCACCCGTCGACCACCGGCTGTTCGACAAACGCCATAAAGCCTGAAGACCGGTCGATTCGATGAATGGAACAAGGAGGTTCCGACAGATTCAATAAGAACAAAAATTCACTACGACGAATTACGAGCTTTCTCTGATCTTGCCACTGACATTTGATGAAAGGTCCGTTCATGCCCTCCGCAATTAGTCCAGCAAACTTGCGTGGCGCGATGACAGCGCTCGTGACCCCCTTCCGCAACAATCAGGTCGATTGGCCCCGCGTGGAGGCGCTGGTCGAACGGCAGATCAAAGGCGGTATCGACTGGCTGGTTCCCTGTGGAACGACAGGCGAGTCTCCTACCCTTTCTGAGGAAGAGCACGCAAAGATCATTGAAGTCGCGATTCGCAAATCCGCCGGTCGAGTTCCGGTCATGGCCGGGACCGGGTCGAACTGCACAGCCCACACCATTGAGTTGACCAAGCGTGCGGCATCTCTCGGTGCAACGGCTGCGCTTATTGTAACCCCCTACTACAACCGTCCGCCGCAGGAAGGATTGTTCCGACATTACGCGGCCATTGCGGAATGCTGCGACTTGCCGATCGTGCTTTACAACGTACCCATTCGAACCGGTGTATCCATCAGTAACGACACGGTAGTTCGACTTCGCGAGCGGTTTCCACACATCGTTGCGATCAAGCACGCGACGGGCACTGTCGACGGGGTCACCGAGTTGCGCTCGCGTTGCGACATCGCGATTCTGAGTGGCGACGACGCGATCACCTGGCCTTTGATGGCGATGGGGGCCACAGGTCTCATCAGCGTCATTTCCAATCTCGTACCGGAACTGGTAAAGTCGTTGACCAGCGCCGCGTTGAACGGCGACGCGAAGGCTGCTATCGCGAGCCATCGTCGTGTGTACGACCTCGCGGAAGGGCTGTCGAAGTTCGGCCCGAATCCATTGCCGATCAAGACGGCCATGGCTGTTGTAAATCTATTGGAACCCGAATTCCGCTTGCCGCTCGTTCCCCTGCCGGACACCGCACGAACGGGCCTTGAACAATTAGTTCGCAAGCACGAGGTAACGAAATAAGCTTGCGAAACAAGCCCGGCGCTGTTCTATGTCCGATGTTTCGATCTCCATCGCTTATGAGCAGCGTCACTTGAGCCTTCTTGGCCGAGTCGTATTCCTCGCCATCTGCGGCCTGAGTGCTGCTGTGTTCTGGTATTACGGCTGGAGCGCAGTCGGCCCACATGATCCACTTGGACCGGTTAGTCTCTTCAGCCACGCGCACCCATTCTTTGGCTGGCTACAAACCATCGTTCTAACTTCGCTGGTCTCAGCGATGGCGACTCTGCTCATGGGCAAGAAGATGCCACACATCGGCCCATTTGCAGCGGGCGTCGGGCTGGTCGCACTGTCTACGCGCGGAGGGACCGCAACCTATCTACTCTTCAGCCGCGCTGTAACCGCACAACAATCAAAACTGCCTTTTACCTTCGGCCTCATTGCCGAATCGCTCGCGTGGTTTATAGCACTAGCCGCGGCCATGATCGTTGCTGAACTTGTGAGCCGATCCGTGCTTGGGATGCCGCCGAGTTTTCCGGGGTTCGAGACCGAACCTCGCCGCGCAGGCAGAACAAATTCGCCCTTACTTCCCAACAAGATCTTAACGTCAAAACCGATAAACAACGAACTTGCAACCCAACTCATGCCGCACCTGCTGCACGTGATGATCTGCACCGTGACGGCTGTGGCTGCTATTGTCATCTTTTCGTCAGGTTATCGCTCGCGCGGCGTCGAGCACGGACAGGCTTGCTTCATTGCGGCTGCTGGCGTGGGACTTGGAACTTACATCGCCCATCGCGTCCAACCCGTATCCTCAGGCGCATGGTCGCTGCTGGCGATCGCTCCGATCGCAGTCGTAGGTTACGCATGGACGCTTTTTAGCCGGGTCAATGCCGAACTCCCCCTACCCGTTCTGACCTCACCGTTTCTTTCATTGCTTCCAATTCAGCTCATCGGCGCGGGCGTGTTGGGTTCGGTCTGGGTGATCTGGTATCGTTCAAGCCAACAGACTGAGGAACACTGATACGCGGGCTTTTGAAGGCGAACGGTGTCGCTCACTCGATGTTGGACTTGAAGCTCACAAAGAACTGCTGAAAGGGCGGTGCCTCACATGCGATGGGGCAGATCGGTTTCAGATTCGTATGCGGCCATGCGCCGGCGCATGATCCGCGAAACCGAACTCGCTCTGCTGGTCGGTATCACATCCAATAAGCATCCGCGAATCCCCACCATCGAAGTCGGCAAGGGCAGTTTTCCGCGATCGGTCTCTGAATCGTTCTGGGAGCAACTCCTTGAGGTGTCGGACGTAGAACGCGAGCGATTGATGGCCTTATTCACCGAAAAAACCGACGAGCAACCGGTGATAGAATTGAGCTGAGACAAGTCACCCAAAAACAACTCCGCCCGAACGAAAAAGCGTCCGGGCGGAGTCGAATACACAATCTTGAGTAGAACGCATTAATCCATGGAGATCATCATTCCCATCGACGGGCTTCGCTCATTCAATTGCGGCGCGAGCATACGATCGATGCGCGACTTGCACGACGTCAGGTGCGCCTGCGAGGCGAAGTCGGCCTTACCTGTCTTTTGCACAGCCTCAATTTCGTTCGACAATTGCTGAAGCGAATACTGCACCATCGCGTGCAGGTCGGGACTGAGCATGTTCCCCGGCTGCTGCCGCACGATCAATTCCATCATCGACAGGTACTCGCGCTGAAGTGATCGTTGCGTGCTGGAAACGAACGGCGTCGCGTCTGTCCACGCCTTGGCGCTCACCGATTGCGGATTCGTCGTCTGGCCCCAGCAACCCTTCTGGATTCGCTGGAGATACTCAGCGGCAGTCACTTTGTCCGTCGCCGTCGTCTTCAATTCCGCGTCATGAATTCTGCGCAGCGTGTTGGGGAACAAACGCCCGAAAAGCTGATTTCGTTGAAGCATGGCGATCACGTTGTGAATCGGGAAGTCCACCGTGAAGCTCACGTCCTGACCATCGTGCCACCATCGCGGCGGAGCGAGGTGATTCAACAACTCCGGCGAAACGTTGAAGAACTTGTCACTGAACAGATTCTGCTCGATGAACTCCAGCGCGGCTCGCTGTTTGGCTGGTTCTACTACGGTGAACGGCGTACCCGCACCCGATGCTCCGCGCATCGTGCGCTCGAAGTATACGCCACCCACATACCGCCCCACATAATCAAGCGTGTACGCTCGCTCAAAGAACAGGCTGAAGAACGCTCCGCGAAGGTGATACCAGCTTTCCTGATCCTTAACCGCCCATTCGAGAATATTGCCCATTCGCTTGTCGATCAGCTCCATTCGCTCTTTCGCCCAAGCGACCGGGTCAGACGCCATATCGAAGCGGTTAGAGCGCGGATCGGGACTCATAAACGTTGTGTCTTCGTCCGTGGCGTAAGCCAATTCCGGACGCGAAGATCGCCCCGCGATCTCCTGCAACATGCCCGCCTCGCCGGAAGGCGGCGACTTGAACGACGACTCATCCGACTTCTCATCCTTCTCGTCGTCCTTGCTGCCGCTTTCCGCTTTGACGATCGCGGTCGTTGCACCGCCGGAAGCAATCATGGCCTTCACGTCAGCTGGTAGCTGATCCATGATTTCCTTCGGAATCTTCTCACCTTCCGAGGTGCCCGAAGTCTTCACCGCGCGGGCATCTGGCTTCTTCTCTTTCTTTTCTTCCTTCTTGTCTTCCTTCTTTTTGTCGCCTTCACTTTCCTTTTTGGTGCTCTCCGGCTTGTATGAATCGTCGAAAGGTCGATAGCCGTATTCGATCGCCCAATAGTCATAGGGGCCAATCGTCGGCGTGATGAAATGTCCATCCAAAGAGCCATCCGCGAAGAAGATCGCCGGATTGTAATCCATCACCGAGCCGGTCATCGCCTCACCGGTCGTTCGGCGCTTCTTCAATTCCTCGACCGTGTAAATCGAACTCGCGCGGAAGTTGTGTCGCAGGCCGAGTGTGTGACCCACTTCGTGCATGACCACTTCCTTGATGATGTCGTAGAGAAACTTGTCAACAACCTCCTTCGGCGCACCGGCCAGGACCGATTGCCCGAAGGCCATCTGATGCTTCATTCCGTGGTTGTAGTCGCAACTCTGGCAACCGCGATCGCGGAGGCGTTTCTGCACAGCCTCGCGAATTCTGGGCGCCGAACGCTCGCCAAGTTGCACCTGTTCCCAGTCGCGTGTCGGCATACGCCATTCGGGGAACTTCTCGAAAAACGCCTGCAGCGACGGATCGTTCTCGTAGAGGCTGTTCAGGCCGCCGCTGATGTTGGTTGAGGCGTCCTGCTCGAAGTAGCGCACCATCGAATCATCGAAGATAATATCAGCGTCGTAGATTTGTCCGGTAAACGGGTTCGAGCGATGTGGACCCATTGCAAAACCGGCACCGGTTACGATCCAGCGGAAGAAACTGTAACGCATGTCCTCCGGGTCGAGGTTCTTCGTTTCCTCATCGCTGTCATCCTGTTGGCGGACTTCGACGGCGTTGCTGAACCCGACCTTCTCGAAGGCCTTGTTCCATTCGAGGATGCCGTCACGCACCGCCCTGCGGAAGCGAATCGGCACCGTCTTTTCGATGTAATAGACGATCGGTTGCTTCGGCTCGCACAGTGCCAGCGATTCATCGCGTTTCTCCAAGTGCCAGCGATCGATGTATCGATTGAAAATGTCGCGCGAGTCGTTGGGCTTGGCCCAATCCTGATTCGTCGTCAGAAAATACCCCACACGCTCGTCAGCCACGCGTGGCGTGTAGTCGCTCTTAGGCAAACCCCAAAAGCTGTAGTGTACCATCTTCTTTTCAAACGCACCGGGCGGCGACGAGCTCGCAACAGCCAACTCGACGCCGATCTCAACATTCTGCTCGAAGACTTTCTTCTTGCTCCACTTGCTCAACGAGGCGTTGATCGTTCCGCCGCCAGGCATGCCCGTCTCATCCATGATGAACCAGCCAATGTCGGCAAAATTGCTCTTGAGCCACGCACCAAGATCAATGACTGGATCGCCGCCGGCTGTCTTCGTGACGAGTGGAATGGCTGCGCGAATCGAATCGGGATACGTTCGACGAACGACGTCGCTGACCGGCGCATTCTCTGCAGCCACATATCCCGTTTCGGGCGCGATCAGCAGCAGTTGCTCGCCGAGCAGCTCCCACTTGACCACGCGTTCTTCGAGCGGGAACCCGGTGAGAAAACCACCGCCGGAATAACTCATGGACAGCATGAACTTGTCGCCGAGGAGGCTGGACGGAATCTGACAGAGAAGTTTCTCCGCGTCCTTGTCCTTCGCGTCAGGCGGATAAGACCAGAGCGTGAAAAAGCCCTCGCGCGACTTCATTCCCTTGGTCACTTCGTCAAACTCAGGCAGATTGGCTTCCGGTTTGGAGGGAGTCTTCCCGCCTTCGGTGAGGACCATGGTCGCGATCTGACTTAGGTCAAGACTCTCAGCGTTCTTCGGCTGCTCCGCACCTAACGCGGTGCTGAGCGAAATCGCCAGCGGAACAAGGTACATGGCTCGAATGTTCATGTGGATTCTCCTCGACTCGTTGCATGCTTCATGGCAGAAACGCTCGGCATCACAATGCTGAACGTGTAATTAGTGGATCAATACCCCGCCGTCATCGACCGAAATCTTCGCAGAACTTCGCGAGCCATTGTACACAGACGTCCTAAACCAAGATTCGAAATCGCCTTTAGCGTTGTAAAAAGTCGTGTCGTTGAACGAGGTGAATCGGTGTTGGATGCCAATTCACACGACGCCAATTCTGCATTCAGGTTGAGTGACAATCCGAATCGCTGTCGCGGCTTCCGTTGCCCAAAACATCAAAACGCAGTTTGTAATGCTGCTGCGCAAGTAACAAGAAACCCTGCGGACGTGCCAACACTAATAACAAAGCCGTGGTGCCCCTTGATAAGGAAGCACCACGGCTGGTTGATTTCTGTATGACGGCGGTAGCTTTATGCCAATCGAAGCGAGTTGTCGCGCCTGGCCACCAATTACAGCCAGCGACGCCCGCGAAGTTTGAGAAAGGATAGTCCCGCAAAAATCCACAGGCCGTTCAGCATACCCATCGCACCGCACGCACCACACTGGTTGTTCGTGGTGTCGGTAGCCACATCGGGATTTCCCTGCCCTGCTGGGTCCTCAATTGCAACTTCACCCGGCGGGCCTTGTTCACCCTGCTCACCTTGGGGCCCGGCAGGACCAGCCTCTCCATCAACACCATCCTGGCCGTCAACGCCATCCGTTCCGTCTTCGCCGTCGTCGCCATCAGCGCCTTCTGGACCCGCCGGTCCAGCGGGCCCTGCTGGACCAACCGAACCATTGCTGCCATTGGAACCGGACGGGCCTTGTGCACCCGGAGATCCCGGCGCGCCTGGCGAACCCGGAGGACCTGGATCGCCTTCCGGACCCTCCAGTGGAACAGCCGGAACGACAATGAGCGGAGCAACACAGCTCGCTGAGTTTTGCGTGCTATCTGTGGCAGTGAACGTCACCATAGTGACACCCAGTGGCACCATGGTTGTCATGTTGAGCGAGTGCGCGACCGTTGCGGTACCACAGTTATCCGTTGCCGTCGCGCCGTTGAGGAATGTCTGAAGCGGTGCGTAAGTCGGGATTTGGGCTGCTGGAATGCCGAAAGCAACGGTGCTGTTCACATAGGCAACCGCCGGGCACGTAATTGTCGGCGGTGTCACATCGTCGACGTCCGCAAACTTGGTGAATGTCGTCGTCGAGTTGGCAGCCGGGACGATCTGACCTGTTCCGTCGCCTACGCCGTTGCTGACGCGGAATGAATAATCCTGCGGGCAACCAAAGCCGGCCACTGTAAACAAGTAGGTGTCCGGATCAACATTCGCGACGTTTGTCGGAACAACCAGTTCGCCATTCGCACCCGATGCGAACACACTCGTCGCGGAAATTGTCGCGGCGTCTACCGGCTCACTAAACGTCACAAACAACAGGTCGTTTGCGAAAGGCAAGCCGCCAGGTGTCACATCGACCACAACCGGCGCTGTGGTGTCAGAAACTGGAATAAACTGCCCAAGACCGCCGACGTGAATCGTCTGATCCGTCACATCGACGCAACCGTCGTTGTTCAGGTCTGCATTCGGATTGTAATTCACTTCGCCGTCACAGCTATCCAATGCCAGCAAAAGCGCCTGCGAGTCGGTCGCATTCACGAACCCATCACGCTCGCCGCCCGCGCCGCCGATTTCGCCTTGCAGCACGCTGTATTGCAGAACAACCTGACCGCCTTGCTGGCCGTTGCCCGTCGGAATGATCGGATTTCGCGGGTCAGCCACTTCGCCGTCGAGGGCCTCGCCCTGCATGTTCTCGATCGTGTAGTCGATGACCAGCGTCATGCGGCTGGCTGCCACCGGCGCAAACGAAACGCTGATCTCGTTCGTCGGGGTGCCCGGTGCCGGTTGGATCGTGACCGCCAACTGTTGAAGTCCTGCATCGCCCCCGCCAACATCGATAAGCCGGCGCGCCTTGATCGGACTAGCCGGTGTAGTCGGCACGACGACCGTTTGATCAAACGTGATGGTAACTTCTGAAAGCGTGCTACCGTCGACGATCCAATATGTTGGATTCGGCGAAACAGCGGATACCTTAGGCGCAGCCGCATTCGCACTCGGAACGGTAGCAGCCAAGCCCGCCATTAGCGCCAGATTCCCCAAGCCTCTACGAATTGATTTCGCAGTAGTTCCAAACATCCCCAGTTGATTTTGAACGATCATCTCTCGTTGACTCCCGGTCGACGACGTACGTGAACGGTGACTTCCCGACCGAACCGCGACGCCGACCTGATGGTTCACTCCCTCTTCGCCTGGCTCCAACCTGGCTGACTACGATTGCGGTGCTTTTCCCTTCCTCGCCCGCCTCCGCTTCAAACCCCTGCCACCCACAAACAAACCCATGACGATCAGACCCGCCATCGTGGATGGTTCCGGCACGGGAACGATCTCGACTTGGGTTGTAAGAACGTCAAACGGGACTTCCTGTTTAGGCACGTGCGAGAGCACACTGCCGGGGCCGAGACCAAACGTGAAAAACCCGAGTGCATCGTCCGACGTATCGAAGACAAGCTCAGCCAGGATATCGTTGACACCCGGAACTGAAAGCGACACGGGCACCGGAAGATGATTCACGCCGTTGACGAACAAACCGTCGTCACCTGGTGCAAGGATCAAACTCAGAACCGGGTGAAGCGTGCCTCCACCCTGAGTAATCAGGTTTTGCTGCACAAAAAAATTCGAGGCCGCGGGATCACCAATCACATCGCCAACCGCTCCCGCGTTCGGCGTCAGGTCCACATTCAGCGAGTAACCAAACAATGGAATCTGATTGTTGGCCGACAGCCGAGCCAACAGCGAAAACGAAGACCCCTGCTTGACCTGAGTGACCATTTGTCCATCCACAAATGGACCGAGGAAATCAATTCGCTCGGCGCGCAGTTCGGCTACGAATACACTGGTACAAATCAAGCTGCCTACGACGCCGCTTGACCCACTCCAACGTTGCTTCATCTTTCCCTCCAACCCTCGTCGTCCCCCCGAGAAATCTGGCCGCGCAATCAGCCGATTCTGCATAATTGATAGGTGTCATAAGATAACTTTTCCGTAGCAAAGAGCAAACAGAGTTGCATCGGAAACGCGCAGTATGTGCGCGGCAAAATGCCACATGTTTGCTGTGAATTCCGACAAAGAGCAAACTAGTGGAGTTGGAGAGAAGTATGAACCGCCTGAATGGACTAGGTTGACGGCTTCGACGACTTGTATTCTAATTCCGGCCCGCAATGGGCGATTAGCTCAGTTGGCTAGAGCGCCTGCTCGACACGCAGGAGGTCACAGGTTCAAGTCCTGTATCGCCCAGTTCCATTTCTTGCTCTACTGAAAGCCGAGGATCGTAACTTTCATGCAAGCGATTGGGCAGCACGCTAATATCTTCGTGGCCATGCTTTGATCTTTGGGAACATTCGATGCTGACCTTTCTGCCTGTCACCATTGTTGTAGCGACGTCACTCGCAGGCAACACGCACGCAGGCCAGAATTCAGCTGAAATGATCCAAGTGGCGGTTAAACAACTCGTGGACATGCAAGAGGGTGACGGTGCATGGCCATACGAAGGTGTTTACCGCGTTAAGGGTGAGATTCCAATCGGCTATCGCGTCGGTGGTACGGCCCTGGCGGGGCAAGCGATACTCCACGCTGGGCCCAGTAACGAAGCATCGCAACGCGCACTGGAGCGAGCAATCGATCTGATTCTGAAAGAACTTAAAGACGAACGCATGAGCGCTAGTAAGGATCCTCGCTACGATGTGCGGGTATGGGGTCAGGCTTCCGCGCTCGAATTCTTTTGCCAATTATTGAAAGCCGATCGTGCTGGAGCGCGAAGTGACGACGTGAGATCGTGGATTCCCAAACTGGCTGCCATACTAGTGGAAGAGGAACTTGATGGCGGCGGCTGGAACTACGCCAATCGTAGAGAGCACGCGTCGTTTGTTACTGCACCTGTAGTGCAAGCCTTACTTCAGGCACGAGCCGCCGGAGCCAACGTTCCGGATGAGGTGTTCGCGCGTTCAACAAAGGTTCTTAAGGCTAGCCGGGTACCGAATGGAGCATTCAAGTATTCAGGGATCTTGGCGGGAGACACATCGAAAGACGAAAGGGCTGCTGTCCCAGGTTCCGTTGGACGCTCCCCGCTCTGTGAAGCAACGTTGTTGCTCCTCGGCGACGGAGACGCCAAGCATCTGCAATCGTCCCTCGACGCCTTTCACGAACATTGGGATGAACTGGAAAAGCGCCGAAAACAGCCGGGAACTCACCTTCCGCCGTTCGGAATCGCGCCTTACTACTTCTACTTTGCGCATCGGTACGCTGCACAAGCGATCGAAATGTTGCCGGAAGCAGATCGACCCCGAGAACGCGACCGGCTGGGAGACAAACTGTTGCGAACTCGCGACGAAGATGGAACCTGGAACGATCGAGTCTTCCCACGGTCTCGGAATTACGGCACTTCTATGGCGATTATTGTCTTGCTGCGCGAACAGTTTCCGTTACCACCGATGCGGACTAAATGAAATTTTGCCGAGTTTGGTTCAAGGCATGTTTCATTAGAATTGGAGTAATCGTTCGATCTATTGACCCACAATTGGCGTGGTCACTTCGAGCTTGTTCGTGCTGATTTCGTAGAACGCACGCAGGAACTTCGAGTGCACCGGCGCTTCCTTCTCTGTCGAAGATCCTTTTTCCCGAAGGGTGATCATGTGGGCCGGTTTAGACTCCAGGCCGTGAATGGCCAATAGATCGCGATCTCGCTCGTAAACGATTTCATCCGCCTTGAGCGACATGGTCAGCTTTGAACGGATATCCTGCAGGTCGACATTCCCGGCAGCGCGAAACTGCCGCACGCCTTGCGCGCTCAACCGGCCCATACGCTGATCGTCTGATCGAGTGGAGGCCGAGTCACTCTCCTTGAAATCAACCGTCAGCAAATTGGACTTCAAGAAGGTTGATCGCCCGGACGTCAATTCGCGCGTCGTGAACTTCGAAATATCCGCAATCTTCGCCAATTCGGTCCCGCTGAAGAATTTCAAATCGACGTCGCCCTCGAACCGTGTCTGATCGATTGAGAAGTCGTACCACATCGCATCGTTCCAAGTGATGAGAGTCTTCGAAAGACCCGCTTCTTCATCCATCGTGAAAAGGCCCTTGGGATCCGATTTAGCACGCGCCGTTGCCTGACTGGGAGGTGCGGGTTCGCTGAAATCCTCTAGTAGCAGTAAGCCCTTGCCTTCGATCAGCATCTTGGCAACTTCACGACGCAAATCCACCGACAGACGCGGTCCCTCTAACCGTGCGCGACTTTTCAATTTGCCCGTATTGGGATCGACTTCCGACGTGAGCGCCACCGCTCGGCCCGTGGCGATTAATCTCGCGGGCTCTTTGGAGAATTTTGATCCCGTCAGTTTCGGCGAGTCGTCGCCTGTTTTTGCGCCGATGGCATTCGCTGCCCCTTCCAGAATCCACCATTCCGGTCCCGATGGCTTCGTTTCCGTCGATGGTGCCACGTTCTCAAATTCGACCACCAACTGTTCTGTATCAAACTTCGTCGACGATTCGCTCGTCGCGTGAACCTGCCCCGAAAAGACCGCCTGGTTCTCGCGGCCACGATAGCGCATGCTCTCGCTCCAGTTGATCACGATCGGAATCGGCTCATCGAGTCGACGTCCGTCGAGATCTTTCAGTGAGCGAAAAGTCATGCGCCCTTCACCGGGAACATCCGCCCATTCGTCTTGCGCGTTCAAGGTGATTTCGCGGCCAACTACTGAAAAATCCTCAAGGCTCGCGATGGCAGGTTTCTCAGCCGTCCCTTTGAGGGTTGCGGTTTCCAGTTCATTGTTTTCGTTGATCGTCGCATCAAGCTCTTCAACCGACAGGTCCAGCCCCTGCCGCGAATCCACCACTGAAACTTCGGAAAAAGCGCGCACGCGCTGCGCGCCCCAAGTGCGCTTCTTGCCGGTAGACGCAACTCCCGCCTCTTCTACGATCGCTTCCTTGATTTCCCCAAAATCGACGACCAATCGATCGGCCGCCTTGATCGAGCGATCACCTTCCATGGCCTGTGCATCACCCGTGATCGTCGCCGTGCTGGGCACCATTTTCCCGTCAGCGGTGACCGTAAGCTTCGCATCGAGTTCACGACCAGTAAGGCGACTCTCACCACGAACCATCTCGACATCGCCCGCAGCCTTCAACTGATCAATGCCTTGACGCGACGATCGGCGGGTTGGCGGCGAGAATGCGGCATCCAGCGTTTCCGCCGACAATTTCGTATCGCCATCGCGAAGTTTGACTCCCCCCGTAAAAGCGGCGCGATCAATCACACGCACATCGCCGGTGTTGATGCCGCCCGAAAAATCGAGCCGCGTCATACGCACAACTCGCCCGACGATCTCCATGGACTCACCGAACGAGATGACACCAGCTACATCCTTAGGTTTCTCGTCGGCGGTTTCGTCAGTCGTTGGATCCGCCGTAGCGGAGTCTGATGCTGGCGTCATTTCGCCGGGACCTGTCACTCGCACGAACAGTCGATCCGCACCCTGCTCCGTTAGAACCTCAGCTCCCTCCATTCGACCTTGTTCTGGAGAGTTCACCACAACCGGCGCATCGAGCGAACCAACAAGAAGAGTTGTCGATTTGTCCGGCTCGTGTACGAGAGTCAGGCATTCTGCCGTTCCTTCAGGATGCGTCAAACGAACCGGTGCACCGCGCGCCGTCATTTTTGATCGCACGGGTTCTCCATTTTGGCCGCTTGTCCCGGCATCGGCTGTGACAGTAAGCACGCCTTTCCACTCTAGGACCATTCGTTCTGTAGGCTGAGCAGGGGCTTGCGACGGTGCAGCGGTTCCGGTTTTTGGACCACTTGCCGCCGATTTCGGCTGACCCTCGTCCTGCGAAATCGAGCGGTCAATCTCCAGAACATCCGCCAGCAGTTGTGCCAGCATCGTGTCACCTCGATACTGCCGCGCGTCAATGTCCTGCTCAAACTTGGCGAGATAGCGCATGCTCTCACGCTTTGCCTTTGGCTTGGCTGCGTTCACGTGAAATGTGGGAACACCATCGTCGCCAATAGTTACCGACTGCCCCGGCTTTGTGGATGTGGCTTCGGCTGCTTGTGCCTTCGCACGAGCTTCCATTTGGGCTTCCATCGACATTCGCAGCCAATCCACCACCGTCAGCCGCTTCGTCGTTCCGCCGCCTGCTTCGGGAACCGACAGCCCGAATTGCCCCGCTAGTCCGCGCACTTCCAGCTTCCCGCCGCGTCCAATGCGCATCGATTCGACGCGACTCTCAGCTTCATTGAATCGAACCTCGACATCAGACGTTCTGAAATCCAGATCGAGCGGGGAAAAGGCGCGCACGTCGCCGGGAATCAGCAGCTTGCCGTATTCACGATCAAACTCGATACGTTGAGTTTCAATGCGAACAATCTGAGAAGGATCGAGACGATCACGTTGATCAGCGGGCAGCCGCTCGCGCTCATCGCGCGACAAACGGTCATATTCGAGCACCACGTCGGCCATCAACGTCACGCGACGCGGCTCAAACCCGGAGAGTTTGCGCTGGCCCTCCAGCAAACCCTCCTTAGCCGTCAGCCGCATGCCGTGGCGGTCTTTCGTCCAAAAACGAAACACCGGCGAGGCAACCCGCCAGGTGTTGTTCAATTGCTCGTCCGGCACCCAGCCTTGCGCCGACAGCTCGCCAAATGGTTCGGCCGTGTCGGAAGAGTACAAACTCAATTGGAAATCTTTGCCCGAAGTGATTGTCGCACCGCCGACTTCGACTCCGATCGGTTTGGATGTCCCTGAATTGTCATTCGTATTCTTGTTAGAACTGCTCCGCGATTCGCTCAATCGCGGCACCTTGTTCCTGGGCTGAGCCACGCCGCTGACTTGTGCACTTTGATAGATCGAGAAACAAACAAGCAGAATGGCTAGCGTGGCTGAACCAACCACAAACGTGCGCACAAGGCCGCTGGCGCGACGCTTGATGGTTCGCGAACGCAATCTTGACCCTGAACTGTCGATGCGATTACCCCTCAATCTTGACCGCCTCTGCCCATTTCCCCTGCTTGCGAAGCAAGAACTCAATCACTTCTGCCACCGCTCCACGTCCGCCGGACCGTCTCGCGATGTACGTTGCTTCCCGCTTCACGATCGGCGAAGCATCCGCGACAGTGGCAGAGAAACCACACCGTCGCATTGGTGCGATATCGGGAACATCATCACCGACAAATGCAGCGCCACTCGAATCGCACTGAGTTTCCGCGAGCACCTGCTTCAACACCGCCGACTTATCGCGCACGCCCGTGTGTACGCTCTTGATTCCCAATTCGCGTGCCCGCGTCGAAACCACCGGATTCTCTCGTCCCGAAATAATCGCGACACTACCACCCTGCCTTTGCCAGAGTTGAATGGCCAGCCCATCGCGCACGTGAAAGCTGACTTCGGCCCCGCCATCCTCACGGGTAAACAAACCGCCATCCGTCAGCACGCCATCCACGTCGAGAACAAGCAACTTGATCGCCGAAAAGTCCAATCGACCGCCTCCAGTTTCCGCAACGAAGTATCAGCGCCATGCAAGCAAGGGTCAAGCGAACCGCGTGCCGCCTTTGCCGTGAAACGCTACAATAATACGACTTTGATCCGAAACGGCAGAGAATCTCATGAGTGTGTTTGATCTTGTCAGTCCTTACGAGCCTCGCGGCGACCAACCGGCTGCCATTGCGAAGCTGACCCACGCTTACCAGAATGGCACCAAAGGCCAATGCCTCATGGGCGTCACCGGTTCCGGCAAGACATTTACGATGGCCAACGTCATCAGAAACCTCAGCCGCCCGACCCTTGTGATTTCTCACAACAAGACCCTCGCCGCTCAGCTTTTCGAGGAATTCAAGGAACTGTTTCCGCGCAGTGCAGTCGAATACTTTGTCAGCTATTACGACTACTATCAGCCCGAAGCCTACATCCCTCAACGCGACATCTACATCGAAAAGGATGCTTCGCGTAACGACGATCTCGACCGCCTGAGGCTCTCCGCTACCAGCGCACTGGTGTCACGGCCTGACACCATCATCGTCGCCAGCGTCTCGTGCATCTTCGGCCTCGGCAGTCCCGACGATTACAAATCCAGCGTGATCATGCTCACCGTCGGCGGGCAGATCGATCGCGATGAGATGCTCAAGAAGTTCGTGGAGCTGCAATACTCACGCAACGACATGGACTTCAAACGCGGCACGTTCCGCGTGCGCGGCGACTGCATCGAACTCCACCCCGCGCATGAGCAATTCGCCTATCGCATCGAGATGTTCGGCGACGACATCGAGAAGCTCGAAATGGTTCACCCCATGACCGGCCAATCGCTGGGCAAGCTGGAACGAATCTTCATCTATCCAGCCGTCCACTACGTCATGCCGCAGGATCGCATCGCCGATGCAACGCAGGGAATTCTAGAGGAACTCGATTTACGACTCAAGGAACTGCGCCGACATGGAAAACTCCTCGAAGCCCAGCGCCTCGCCGCTCGCACCAAATACGATGTCGAGATGATCCGCGAAGTGGGTTACTGCTCCGGCATCGAAAACTATACTCGTCACTTAAATGGTTCCGCCCCCGGCGCGAAGCCGTACACGCTGGTCGACTATTTTCCCAAGGACTTTCTGCTGATTCTCGACGAAGCCCACGTCACCATACCGCAGCTTCGCGCGATGCACGTCGGCGATCGCTCGCGCAAGCAAACGCTCGTCGATCACGGCTTTCGACTACCAAGCTGTCTCGACAATCGCCCCATGCGCATCGAAGAGTTCGAGGGCATGTGGCACCAAGTGATGTTCGTCTCGGCTACTCCCGGCCCCTATGAGCTTCGCTTCTGCGAAGGCGAGGTCGTAGAGCAGATCATCCGCCCCACCGGTCTCATCGATCCTTCGATCGAAATTCTTTCCGCTCGCGGCCAGGTGCAGGACATCCTCAAGCGAATTGCGGAGCGTGCTTCCGTCGGCGAACGAGTGCTCGTAACAACTCTCACCAAGCGATTAGCCGAGGACCTTTCCCGTTACATCCAGCAGGAAGGCCTGCGCGGTCGCTACATGCACTCCGACATCGACACGCTCGAACGCGTTCAAATCCTTAAGGAACTTCGCGAAGGCAAGTTCGATGTGCTCGTCGGCGTCAACCTCTTGCGCGAAGGACTCGACCTTCCCGAAGTCTCACTCGTGTGCATTCTCGACGCAGACAAGGAAGGATTCCTCCGCAGCGAAACGTCGCTTATCCAAATGATTGGCCGCGCTGCTCGAAATGTCCGCGCCGAAGTCAAACTCTACGCCGACCGTATGACTCCTAGCATGCAGCGGGCGATCGACGAAACCAATCGCCGCCGCGCAATTCAGGAAGCGTACAATAAGGAAAATGGGATCACGCCTGAGTCGATCAGCAAGGCGATCCGTTCGAGCCTTGAGAGCATCGTCAAAGCACACAAGTCAGTGGCCGACGCGATCCAGGCGTCTGAGGACGAGCTTGATCGCACAGACCTGATCGCGATGCTCGAAAAGGAGATGTTCGAAGCCGCTGAGACGCTGGAGTTCGAACGCGCCGCGCGTCTCCGCGATCGAATCACTGAGCTCAAACAGACCATGGGAGATGAACTCACAATGGCTGCCAACCAAGAGGGCGCCGTTTCGACTGTTGAATTGCCTTCCAAGCCGCCTCGCCCTCGTCGCTCATCAAAGTCGTAACCGCTCCCATTCGCGCTACAGTTTCGTAACAGATCCGCTTCGGAACCATGTTCGTCAAGAGAAATGAAACCCTTCCGTAAAGTTTATGGAACCGACGTTTCCGTTCCTTGTTCAAGGTGAGTGCAAGAGTTACGATGTTTTGATAACGTCAAAGGATTGAAATGGGTTGTGGGTTTGATCAATTTGATCGTCCCCCGCCAGCAATACTAGATCGAGGAACCATCACTATGACGAAAGTCCGCAGTCTGTGTTTCGCCCTCGCAGCCACATACGTTCTGACAGGCCACGCTGCTTGGGCCTATGAAGACGCCGGAGCGCCCGGCCTTCATCCCAAAGTGAAAATCTCCACCAATCGTGGTGACATCGTCGTGGAGTTGGACGCCGAGAAGGCCCCCGGCACGGTTCTAAACTTCATCCAATATGCCGAGGACAAATACTACGACGGTACGATCTTTCACCGCGTGCTGAGAAACTTCATGATTCAGGGCGGCGGTCTCACTCCCGACATGCAGGAACGCGTGAAAGGGATTCGACCGCCGATCCGCCTCGAATCAAACAACGGCTTGAACAACGTCTACGGCACGATTGCCATGGCTCGCAAAGCGCACCCGCAGTCCGCCACCGCGCAGTTTTTCATCAACGTCGCGGATAATCGCGATGTCCTTGATTACAAGCCGGTTGTCGGCAAAGAAGGGTACGCAGTTTTCGGCAAGGTCGTTGAGGGAAAAGAAACCGTCGAGAAAATCCGTGACGCCGAAGTCGCCCTGCATCCCAAATATCGAACACCAGACGGCCCCGTAACACCGGTAGAGACGGTCGTCATTCAAACGGTGACAGTGCTTACTCCGCTCGATAAGCCGAAGGCCCAATCTTTAGCGGAGCAATTCGTTATCAATCAGGAAAAAGCCGAGAAGGAAGCAAAAACCAAGGCCGAGGAGGAGCTTCCCAAACGAATCCGGGAGATCGAAACCGAGACCAACCAAACGTTTACCAAGACCGACAGCGGATTGAAGTTCATTGATGTCAAGAAAGGCGGCGGTGCAACACCCTCCAATGCCGACTCCGTTGAAGTTGTCTACCGCGGTACGCTGGTTGATGGGACCGTGTTCGACAGTTCACAGTCCCAAGCCGAAGCGAAACTCGGGAAATATGACGCAGGTGGCGTGATGACCTACCAGCTCAAGCGCCTCAACAAAGGCCTTCAGGAAGGAATCGGCGCTATGCAGGAGGGCGGAAAACGAATTCTCATTCTACCGCCGGACCTAGCCTATGGCGCCGATGGAATCCCAGGTCGTATCCCGCCTGACTCCACTATCTTTTACGAAGTTGAGTTGATGGCCGTGAAACACAGCGAAACGGAATAGGTGCTCCTCGATGACCGCAACCATGCGCCACACACAGGCACGTAGCCCGATGTCCGCGGAATCCTGTCGATCGGAAGTAGAAACTTCTGATCGAGTCCGCTTGGTGCGCGAATTCACGTTTGAAGCCGCCCACCAGTTACCGCAGGCGCCTTCCGGTCATAAGTGTCGTCGACTGCACGGTCACAGTTTTCGGATCGAGTTGGTATGCGAGGGTGAGATTGACCCGGAACGCGGCTGGCTGGTGGATTACGGCCAAATCAAGGCTTTGTTTCAACCGATCCATGACGAACTCGACCATCGCTATCTCAATGAAATCCCCGGCTTGGAAAACCCGACCGCCGAGAACATAGCACGCTGGATCTGGGCCCGTCTGAAACCCAATCTGGGCGTGCTGGAACAGGTTAACATCTTTGAAACTTGCCACGCACGTTGCGAATACAGAGGATAGTATGTTGCTATGATAAGTAGCATGTTGGGCCGGGTCGCCAATAGGCAAACCGTCCCAATTGAATCGGCCAATAAGAGTAAAATCGGAACCAGATTTGAACTGCACGAAAAGGAGGCTGGGAATGTTGAATCGAATCATGTTTGGTCTTAGCGCGTTGTCTATGACGCTACTCGTCAGCTCTGCCGTGGCGTATTGCCCGGAGGGACACGGCACGCCAGCAACGACCGTCGCCGCCAAGGCCGAAGGCGAGAAGAAAGGCGGCTGTGCACATGCTGCCGGTGGTGAATGTTGCAAGAAGAAGGCACAACTCGCAGCCGCCACGGGAACGTCGGAAGGCTCCGGCGGTTGCCCGCATGCACAAAAAGCACTTGCCCGCGAGTCGAAAGTGGAAGCGGTTCTTACGTCGCTTCCGTCCGTTAAGTACCGCGTCGGTGATGCGGACACCTGCTGCTCGAAGGCCGCTGCCGCGATGCTTACCAGCGCCGGCCCCAACGCAAAGATGACGTACGTCGTCGGCGAAGAAGCGTTTGATACCGAAGCCGCCGCCAACGTAAAGCTGGCTTCACTGCTCGAAAAGCAGCTGGCTGACATGCAGTCGATGCAATTTGCCGCCGGTAGCGATTGCGGTCGTTGCCCGGCCCACGCGAAGGAAGTGGCCGCTAAGACTAACTCTAAGATCGCCTACCGAGTCGGTGGCGTCGATTTCGCGGAGCAAGCACAAGCCGAGAAGGCGCTGAAGCTCATCTGCGAAGCCGCCTCAACCGTTAGCATGACCTGCAAAGCCGAAGGAAAGGCCGTTGATTGCAAGGATGGCGCCAATGTCACCTATGTTGTCGGCGACAGCGAAACCAACAGCAAAGACACTGCCACCCTCTTGACGCTCCAGGCAAAGATTCGCAAGACCGTGGAAACCGCGGTCGCAACGCTCGAAGCATAATTCTCGAACAGTTCATCGAAAGAAATGCAATCGTGTCCCACCCTCGCAACCGCGTCGGTGGGACGCGGTTTTTTCAGGCCAGAGCCCTTTCCCGTACTAATTGCAAATAGCCAGGTATTGGGTCTTCGTACTCACCGCGAGGAGGTAGAGGCCACTTTGCGAAGAGCTTCTCGTTATCCTCGCGCCCACGCCCCAAGTCAGCAAGCTTCCGATCATCATGATGCTCGTCGTGGTGCATCAGCGCCTGCCGACACCCCACCACTTTCAGACCTTCCTGCAACTGAATCTTGAGCGACAGGTCGGGATCAAAGCCGAAGAAGTAGTACCGCTCATCTGCGAAACCGATCTTCTCCAGCAACGTGCGCCGCAACAGTCCAAAGTTGGCATAGGTGTACCCGCGCACATGGCAAAGCTCATAACTCTCACCCCCATGCTGCACGCGATCGAGCACGTTGCGCTCGTTGTGCCAATTATGGTAGAACGCGACCATTCCCACATCGGCCAGGTCCGGCCGCTCAATCATCGCGATCGCCGCCTCCACGCTGCCGGGAATCGGAAAGGCATCGTCGTTCATCCACATGACATAGTGCCCGGTCGCCGCACGAAATCCCTTGTTGAATGCCCGGACCGCGCCTTCCCGCTGGGGCTCCAGAATGACCTTCAGCCCCCCCTGCTCCGCGAGCCAATTCCGCGTGCCGTCCGTCGATCCGCCGTCCACCACGATCACTTCGTGCGGGTGCTTCACGTTTTGTCCAATCTTGTGGATGCACCGCTGCAACCGATCAACCCGGTTGAACGTTGGCACGACTATCGACACAATATGCTTCAGCGTCACGCGATTACCTGACTTTTGGGAAGATCCACATGAATAACATTCGCATGAGTACCATTCCGTTCCTGCTCTTGTTATCGGTTGGATACGCCTATCCCTCTGAGGAACCGGCGGCCAAACCAGTTTCGAGCGAGCAGACTGGCAAGGAATCCGCCGAAGAACCCAAGACACCGGTCGAAGGCCTTTGGCTGACAGCCAAGCAGCGGGAATTGCTACTCAAACGCTGGGCGGAGGACATTTCCATCCAGTTCGATCTCGATGCGACGCAAAAGGACAAAGTCCGCGACGGGGTCGTGAAACGCTGGACTGGCTTCCTCGACGACAACCGCGAGGACATCCAGCCCTTGGTCAACGAGTTCATTGAAATGCGGCTTGAGCTGGAACCGCCGTCCAAAGAGCGAGTGCAGGAATGGGCGGACAAGGCACTTCCTGTTTTCGATGGTTTTCGCGAACAGATCAGGCAAGGCCAATCCGAGTTTCGCGAGATGTTGAACTTCCGCCAACGGGCCAAGTTCGAAATCGAGGCCCTCGGTTTTGAAGCCGGTCTTAAGTTGGCCGAATCCAGGCTCAAACAATGGAAGGAAGGCGAGTTTAAGGTCGACGATCTTTGGGAGCCGCCCCGGGCCGAACGTCGCCGTCGCCGGGCAGAACGCGAAGCCAAGGAAAAAGAAGCGGAAGTCAAACAGGCAGAACCCGACGATCAGATCGCGCTAGAAGTCAAACGATGGGAAGAGTTTGTCGCCGACTTTGTGAAGAAGTATCAATTCGATCAGGGCCAAACCGATGCCGCCGCGTCGTGTCTAAACGAAATCAAAGGTCGGGCCTTAGCTCATCGCGATCGCCGAAAGGACGACATCACTCGTCTGGAACAAAAAATCAATACTCCTTCGGATACCAAGGAAGAAATTGATGACCTGAAAAAGCAACTGGCTGAGCTTTATGGTCCGGTCGACGACATGTTCAAGGAGCTTCGCGGACGCCTTGAGCAGATTCCGACAGCCGCCCAACGCGAGCAAGCGGGGAAGATCGAGAACACCGAAAAGAAGGGCTGATTCGCACTCCTTCCAATTATTTGTGACGACAAAAGTGAGCAGGCCTCGAATCGTACCACGATCGAGGCCTGCTTTTCTTTCGTCTCAACTTAACCCGGTCAGGTTACCCCGACCGAGTTACAAGAGTCGCAAACTAATTCAGGAACTGGATACCCACCACGTTTTCTGATGGGTCAATTCCCACCGTGCTCAAGTCGAGGAACAACGAGAATGTGCCCGATGTCGTTGCACCAAGCGCCGACGGCGTGAACAGGATAATGTCCTGACTCGTGCCCGACGCACCCGTCACACTGAAGTTACCTAGCGTCGAGAGCAGGAACGTACCGTCTGAACGAATGTTGGACGCATCAATGTCTTCGTTGGCATTCGTCGAGAGACCGACGTCACTGCCGTCGAAGTACATCGCATACGTTCCAATGGTCGTTGTTCCAAACTGCGTCGCGTTGAACACGATGAGGTCTTCGTCCTCGCCCGAGGCGCCGCTGACACTGAACGCACCGAGCGTTGAAAGCACGAGTCGGCCGTCGGTCGACACACTGATCGCATCGACGTCCTCGTTGTCCGTCGTCAGACCCACATCGCTGCCATCGAAGAGCATCGCCCACGTGCCTGCCGTCGTGGATCCGAGCGAAGTCGGCGTGATTTGCAGCACGTCCGAATCGTCGGTACTGATGCCGCCAATCGTGCCCGCGCCCGTGAACGAGAAGAGAATGCGGCCATCGGAAAGCAACTGCATTCCGTCGATCGCGAACGAGCTGAGGCCAACGTCGCTGCCGTCAAAGATCAGCGACCACGTGCCTGCGCCGATGTTGTACGCAACGATGTCCTCATTCTCAACCGTGCCAACACCTGGCACAGTCGCAGTATCAGAGAACGACAGCCAGAGCGTTCCCGCGGCGCTGTTGCAGGTATCCGTCGTCTCGTTGCAAGTTTGACCGGCTATGCATGGATTCGTGCCCGCCTGGCAACCAAGCGTCGCGCTGCACGTCTCTGTTCCATTGCAGAACAGACCATCGCTGCAAGCCGAGTTGTTCGGCACGTTGCTGCACGAATCAGTGCTTTCATTGCACGAATCCGTTGTACAGGCGACGCCGTCATTACAATTCGGGGCAGTGCCTGCCTGGCACGAACCGCTCACACAAGTTTCCGCGCCGTTGCACCACAAACCGTCATCGCACTGCGGATTCGTTGTGCAACCGGCTGAACACGGACCGCTGCCCTGCGGGGACAGAATGACTGCCCAGTTGTTGAATGTGCCGGTATCCGAGCTTGCGGCATCCGATACGCGCAACGTCCATGCGCCGGACGAGTTCTGCCCGTCGAACCCTGACAGCGTGAAATTCGGAATGTAGTTCGGCGGCGAGGTCAGGTTGTTGGCACACTGTGCCTCGATGGAACTGGATCCCTCGTCGTCGAGAATCGCGTTGCTGTAGTTGTCCGCACTGCAACCAAAACCAGAACCGGAATAACCCGGACGATCGATGATGGTTATGGTCGTTGACCCATGCTGAAGGGTTACAACAAGATCGCCCACCCACGTGTGCGTGATGTTCGCGCGCACGTTAACGTCGCCCAACGTGTAGGAGTCTGCCACATTGATCGTGTGCGTGGCAGGGTTACCCGTGCCGCCGCCGTCCGGAATCGATAGATTGGCAGTACCTGCGTACGTCGTCGGCGTGCCCGGAGTGCCGTTGCAGTTCGTTCCGTCACCAAGATAAGTGCCCGTGCAGTTCGCTTGCGTCTGAATCGAGCACGACCCGCCCACGCAGCAGCCGCCGGTCGGAGTCACCGGTGCACAGCTCCAGCCGGTCAAGACAGATTCGGACCAGCAGTGCATTCGACCGTACTGCTGCGAACTGAACTCGGTGTAGCAAGCGTCCGGCGCATAACCCATATAGTTCTGCGGATCAGTCGGGCCCCACGCTACGCCGCTGCACGAGTCGGTGCCGCCCGGCCCTGCGCAATTGAAGTTGGTCGGCGTCGGATCGGTGTCCAATGCGAAATCGCCGTTTTCATTCGCGTTCAGATGATCTGCTCGCTCATAGCAAGCCGAGCACGCCGTGACTTCTGAAACGCCGTGATGCGTGTGCCAAAGACCGACACAGTGACCTACTTCGTGCGTCAGTGTCTTCTGCCCGGCGCCGAACCAGTTGTCGTCGATGATCAGACCGCCGCCAGCGGCTAGCGCATCCGACTCCCAGGGGAACGTGCCGACACCAAGATAACCCGCCTGAATATTGACGACGTAAATGTTAAGTTGCGTCGCAGGACTGTCCGCGTACGCATTCTTCATGGCCGTTTCTTCGGAATCAGCAAACTGACGGTAGGTCGTATTGTTAATGAATTCCGTTGTATAGCAGAACTGAATCTTGGACGCAGCGAAATCGTTGTTGAGCTGCACCATTTGAGCATCGACCGCAGCCTGCGAGGCAGCCGGGCTTGAGCCGTCATTATTCGCGAAAACATTGAAATGAATGCGAAGGTTTCGAACCGGCGTCGATGCATTGGGAATAAATGAGTCTCTCGTCGCTGCAAAATCGCATGTTCCAAGTTCGCAACCCGAACCGCCGCCCGTGTGGCCGTTCCCTTGCGCCTCCCATGCGATCTGCGTCTGACACCACTCAACCGGCGTGTTCTCTTTCGGATTCGCGCTCGGCTCAACTCCCGGACGCTTCCACGACGGACTCGGCGCGACTTCCACATCGCGAGCTTCGACCGGCGCAATCTCCAGTCCGGGCTCGGCAAGAGTCACATCGGAAACGACGGGCTCATCGGCGAACGCCATCGCACCCCCGATCATGATCACCGATCCCACAGCGGCGCAACACGTCGCGCCCCACAACCCCACATGCTTGAACACATTTTTCACGGAAATGATCCTCCAATTAGAACACTCTGTGGGAGCCCCGTTTACGAAGCACCCGCTTCACACACGACGCGAAAAGTTGAACTCAAGAAACTTCGAAGCACGAAAAGCGTAACGACTATGAAACATGTGCTCCGAATTCTCCGACCTGAAAGGGGAACGTAGCAAATGCTACATATGCTGACAAGGAAATTCCGGCTTACATCCTGTTGTGCACATGCATTAGTGGACTTTCCTTTGGGATCACCTCAATCGACGGGCAAGAAAACAACTTCCGCTTGAGAAATGTTTGTTGGTAAGCGCATGAATTGCGCATGAGGATTGCAGGGAGTGTGCCAATGCTCTGTGAGCAGTGCCTTTCTGAGGTACGTTAGATTCAATAACTTTATCTAATCAAGGCTCTACACCGTTCGCGTTGATTCAACCCATTTGAGCCAACTGACGTGCTTGGCGTTCCGATGATAACTAGCGTATAACCGGCCACGAAGTAGAGGATTGAAACATGAGCGAAACGAGCGTCATCAGCGGAGCAGTTAAGTCATTTGTCCTAAGCGAGTTCCTTCCCGGCGAGGACCCAGCCGATCTGACCGACTCGACTCCCCTCGTCACCTCTGGCATTCTCGATTCAATCGCTACTTTGAAGCTCGTCACGTTTCTTGAGGAAACCTACGACATCGCGATCCAACCGCATGAAATCGATGCCGAGAACCTGAATACCCTCAGTTTGATACAGAACCTGGTTTCATCGAAACTGGCGAAAAATCGATAACAACATCCGTCGGGGAAGGGCTTTGTCGTTCTGCTGATCGTCAATAACTCGAAGAGGCCCGCCACAACATGAACCTTCACAAATACCTGGAAACCACTGCGCGAGCTCACCCAGAGAAACTGGCGGTGCGCGATCCACGCGGTTCAACAATCACTTACCGCGTTCTGGATAAGCTCACGAATGATCTCAGGAACTATCTCGTAGCAAACGGTGTCGCGCCGTCCGACCGCGTGGGTTTCTATCTCCCGAAGTCCATCGCTTCCGTTGCTTCGATCTTTGGAATTCTCAAAACAGGTGCGGCCTATGTCCCGGTGGACCCCTCGGCACCCGCGTCGCGAAACGCGTTCATCTTCAGCGACTGCACGGTCAAAGTCGTCATTGTGGAAAAACGCTATGAGCCGTCGCTACGTCAGGAACTCAAGAATCTCGGCGCAAACCCGCACTTTCTCATCGTCGATCTCAAAAACGGCGACCTTGAAGCTGCTCTGGCAAACGCGCAACAATCAGCCCGCGAAGCGAAGACCCAATATCCCGAAAAGGACTCACTCGCCTATATCCTGTACACCTCCGGCTCAACCGGAAAACCCAAGGGTGTCATGCTCTCGCACGAAAACGCCGTGAGCTTTGTCGATTGGTGCTCGGAAGTTTTCGAACCAACACCAGCCGATGTTTTCTCGTCACACGCGCCGTTCCATTTTGATCTCTCGATCCTCGACATCTACGTGCCCATCAAACACGGCGGAACGCTCGTTCTCATTCCCGAAGAAATCGGCCGCGAACCAACCGGTCTCGCCTCATTGATGGCCAACGAAAACATCACCATTTGGTATTCCGCCCCGTCCATCCTCAGCATGATGGCACAATACGGCGGCATGGATAAGCTCGACTATTCAAAGGTTCGCATGGTTCTTTTCGCCGGCGAAGTGTTCCCGATCGTTCACCTTCGTCGCCTGAAGAATCTGCTCCCACACCCGCGTTACTTCAACCTGTACGGCCCAACCGAAACGAACGTCTGCACCTTCTTTGAGGTGCCGCGAAAGATCGAAGACGATCGAACCGAACCTTACCCCATTGGCAAAGTCTGCTCGCATCTGCGCGCCCGCGTGACCGACGACGACGGCAAAGAAATCAAAAAAGGCGGCGAGGGCGAGCTTTGCATCGCGGGTCCATCCGTCCTGCAAGGTTATTGGAACAAACCCGAGTGGACGCAGAAGGCGTTTCTCGCGCGACCGACTGACGAGCGCTGGTACAAAACTGGCGACCTCGTCATCGAGGAACCCAATGGCGATTACAAATTCCTAGGCCGCAAAGACCGCATGGTGAAGAAACGCGGCTATCGCATCGAGCTTGGTGAGATCGAAGCCTGCCTCTATCGCCATGCAGACATCCACGAAGCAGCCGTCGTTGCTATCCCTGACGAAGAATCCGGGCTTCGCATCATCGCGCATCTCTCCACGAAAAACGGCGTGAAATTATCGGGCATCGCCATGAAGCAATTTTGCTCGCAGCACATCCCCGTCTATATGGTGCCCGATGCGTTCACTTTTCATCCATCCTTGCCCAAGACTTCGACCGACAAGATCGATTATCAATCGTTGAAACAGTCAGCAAAACCGACAGAAGCAAAACCAGTCGCCACCGGTGCATGATGGACTTTTCCTGGTCACCAGAACAGAAACAATTTCGCCAGCAAATCGCTGAGTTTGCCAAACGCGAGCTCAACGAAGGACTCATCGAGCGCGACCACGCCGGCGTCTTCAACAAAGCCGGCTGGAAAAAATGCGCCGACATGGGCATCCACGGTCTGCCCATCCCCGAGCAATACGGCGGCTCCGGTCTCGATGCACTGACCACAGTCGGAGTTCTCGAAAGCCTCGGCTACGGCTGCAAGGACAACGGCCTCGTGTTTTCGATCAATGCCCACATGTGGACGCTCGAAATCCCGCTCCTCTCCTTCGGCACCGAGGAACAAAAAAAACGCTATCTCCCCGGCCTGTGCAACGGCGACATCATCGGCGGCAACGCCATGTCCGAACCCGGCTCCGGCTCCGACGCTTATTCACTCGCAACAACGGCTGAACTTCGCGGCGATTTCTACATCCTCAACGGCAGCAAGATATTCGTCACCAATGGCAGCGTCGCAGATCTCGTCCTCGTCTTCGCAACCATTGATCCCAAGCTCGGCCCCAACGGCGTCACAGCATTTTTGGTCGAAAAGAATTTCCCCGGCTTCAGCGTCGCGCGGTCAGTCGAAAAAATGGGCCTGCGAACTTCACCGATGGCCGAGCTCTTCTTCGAGAACTGCAAGGTTCCCGTTTCCAACCGCTTGGGCAAAGAAGGCGCGGGCAAAAGTTTGTTCACCGACTCGATGACATGGGAACGTGGCTGCATTCTCGCCGGCGCAGTCGGCGCGATGGAGCGCCTCTTCGAGCAGTGCGTCCGCTACGCCCGCGAACGCAAACAATTCGGCCAATCGATCGGCAAAAACCAATTAGTCTCGACAAAACTCGTTGACATGAAAATGCGTCTGGAGAGCGCACGCTCGATGCTCTACAAAACCGCGTGGCTGAAAGACAAGGGCCGCAACGTCTTCATGGAAGCAGCGATGGCAAAGTTGTGCATCAGCGAAAACTGGTGCCAGTGTGCCCAGGACGCGATACAAATACACGGCGGCTACGGCTTTATGAAAGAGTTCGAGGTCGAACGTGAACTCCGCGACGCCACCGGCGGCAAGCTGTATTCAGGTACTTCTGAAATCCAACGCGTGCTTATCGCATCACTGCTTGGACTTTGAGCGCGTAGCAATACCTCCCTCTCCCTCTTAGGGAGAGGGTTGGGGTGAGGGTCTCTTTGGCGCGTGGCATGCCCACGCTTTCGTGGGCATGAAGAAGGCAATCGCGTGGCACGGTCAAGCCGCAGCTTGGCCGTGGCTTGTGTCGCCTGAATTAGACTATGGAATCAGAGCTGGGAGCGCAAGCGACCGGTTTTTCAATCACCAAACATGACGAACCACCAACACAAAACCCGCGTCCTCGTCGGCAAAGCCGGTCTCGACGGCCACGACCGTGGTGCCAAATACGTGGCACGCATCCTCCGCGACGCCGGCTTCGAAGTCATCTACACCGGCATTCGTCATTCACCTGAGGAAATCGTCGCAACCGCCCTTCAGGAAGACGTGCGCGGCATCGGCCTGTCGATCCTCTCCGGTGCGCACATCTATCTCTTCGAGCGAACCAGGCAATTGCTCAACGAGAAAGGCGCATCCGACATTGTCCTCTTCGGCGGCGGCACGATCCCATCCGACGACATCGCCAAACTCTACGACCTCGGCGTCGCAGCCGTCTTCACTCCCGGCACATCTGCCGAGACAATCGTTCAGACGCTCAATCGACTTTTCGCCGAATCCGGTGCGCGCACATGAACGACGTTCGGCAACTCACTCGCCTCGTCAAAACCGCAACCGGCTCCGAACAAACCCGCGCAGCCGCACGTTTGATGTCGTTCATCGCAGACAACCACACTGCAACACCACAGATTCTCGCAGACCTTCACGATTGTCCGCACCCGCGACTCGTGCTCGGCATCACCGGCCCGCCCGGTGCAGGTAAGTCAACATTGGTTGACGCGATCATCCATGAAATCCGCCGCCGCACTCCGGAACGCAAACTTGGCATCATCGCGGTTGATCCGTCCTCCCCCACCACCGGCGGCGCCATCCTCGGCGACCGAATTCGCATGATGCGCCACGCAGCCGACCCGAACGTGTACATCCGCTCACTCGCCTCGCGCGGTCAACTCGGCGGCCTGACGACGGGAATCGCCGCGACGATTCGCGTGCTTGGCGCGCTCGGAAGCGAAACCGTACTCATAGAAACAGTCGGCGTCGGCCAAAGCGAAGTCGACATCAGAAACGCCGTCGACATAGTCGCCATCGTGCTCGCCCCCGGCTTTGGCGACGACATCCAGTTGCATAAAGCCGGCCTCCTCGAAGTCGGAGACATTTTCATTGTGAACAAGTCTGACACGCCAGGCGCAAAAGAGTTCGCGTCATCGCTTGAATCGATGCTCGAGATCGGTCGCCAAGTAACTGTAAGCCTCGGAGCGACGGAACCTACTCCCTCTCCCTCTTGGACGGAGGGCGCCCAAGGCGGTAGCCCGACGGGTCGGGGTGAGGGGCTCTCCCTCGACGCGCGAGCTTCAAAGCAGGTTCTGCTTACATGTGCTGCTAACGGACAAGGAATCCCTGAATTCATCGATGAACTCACCCGTCGCCAGCAGCTTCACGAAGCTGTATGGGCCGACCAACGATCAATAACCGAACGCTCGACCATTCGCCAAGCCATACTCCAGCACGCTCGTCAAATCCTGCAAAACAACTTGCAATCCAACGGCGCGGAAATGTCGATGATCGAACAGATTCTCAGCGGCCGGAGGTCGATTGATCAGGCTGCGATGGAACTTCTTGAACGCGCGGCCAGAAACGCGAATGACACGACAAGGCACTCGAATCATGAGTAGCACGGGCAACGATTCGAAACTTCGCTGGGAGCAAGGCCCATTGGCGGACTCTCTCAAAAAATGCCCGGAGCGCGCGCCTGTATTTCAAACAGCCTCCGGCGAACAGGTCGACCGTCTCTACGGACCAACCGAAATCGATTCAGATTACCTCGACAAGCTCGGCTTCCCCGGCGAAGCACCCTATACCCGCGGCGTTCAGCCAACCATGTACCGCGGTCGCCTCTGGACCGTTCGCCAATACGCCGGTTTCGGCGACGCCGAGGAATCCAACCGTCGCTACAAATACCTGCTCGAACAAGGCAACAATGGCCTCTCCGTCGCCTTCGATTTACCCACACAAATCGGTTATGACTCCGATCATTCGCTCGCCGTCGGCGAAGTAGGCCGCGTCGGCGTCGCCATCGACACGCTCAAAGACATGGAAACGCTCTTCGACGGCATCCCGCTCGATCGCGTTTCAACATCAATGACCATCAACGCGACCTCAGCCATCCTGCTCGCGATGTATTACGTGGTCGCCGAAAAGCAGGGCGTCCCGCCCGAGAAAATCTCCGGCACATTGCAAAACGATATCCTGAAAGAGTACATCGCACGCGGAACGTACCGCTTCCCTCCTACTCCCTCACTGCGACTTGTCGGCGACATATTCGCGTTCTGCTCGAAGCAAATGCCAAAATGGAATTCTATTTCCATCAGCGGTTATCACATTCGCGAAGCAGGCTCCACCGCCGCGCAGGAGGTCGGCTTCACGCTGGCCAACGCCATCCGCTACGTTGAAACCGGCCTCGCTGCCGGCCTGAAGATCGATGATTTCGCGCCGCGTCTCGCGTTTTTCTTCGCCGCTCACACTGACCTCTTCGAGGAAGTCGCCAAGTTCCGTGCCGCCCGCCGACTCTACGCCAAAATCATGCGAACACGATTCGGCGCAAAGAACCCGCAATCCCTGATGCTCCGCTTCCACACACAAACGGGCGGCGTCACGCTCACCGCACAGAAACCCGACAACAACGTGGTTCGCGTAACCTTGCAGGCACTCGCAGCCGTACTCGGCGGAACCCAGTCGCTGCACACGAATTCAAAGGACGAAGCACTCGCCCTGCCGACCGAGGAATCCGTCGCCATAGCCGTCGATACGCAGCACTTGATCGCGCAGGAATCCGGTGTCGCCAACACCATCGACCCACTCGGCGGAAGTTATTTTGTCGAAGCGCTCACCGATCGAATCGAAACAGAAGCCGAAAAGTACATCCATCAGATTGACGGGATGGGCGGCATGGTTCCAGCCATCGAACGCGGCTGGGTACAGAGTCAGATCGAGCAGGCAGCCTATCGCTACAACCAATCCATCGAGCGAAAAGAGCGACTTATCGTCGGCATCAACGCCTTCACGGCTGAAAGTGAACCGCGAATGCAGCTCTTTCGCATTTCGAAAGAAGCCCTGAAGCGACAGCTTTCACGCTTGCGACAAGTGCGCGACACTCGAAACGAAAAACGTGTTCACGATGCGCTAGGCAATCTCGAATCTGCCGCTCGCGGCAAAGACAATCTGATGCCCTTGATCATCACAGCCGTGCGCGATCTCGCGACCGTCGGCGAGATTTCTGCAACGCTGGCCAAAGTGTTCGGCGAATACCGTCCGACTTTTTGAGTTTCATTGTAGGGTGGGTTCTCTGAACCCACCTTCTTGATCAACCGAAAGCACGCTCATGATCAACGCCACTGGAGTCCACCACATCGGCATCGCCGTCCATTCCATCGACGAGCAGCGGCCCTTCTACGAGCAGACACTCGGAGGTCGCTACGAAGGCACAGCCGAAGTCGCCGACCAATCGGTCAAGATCGCATTCTTCGCCTTCGGCCCGCCCGAACATCCGTGCCGCATCGAACTACTTGAACCGACCAATCCGAATTCCGCTATCGCGAAGTTTCTCGAAAAACGCGGCCCAGGCCTGCACCACATCGCATTTGCCGTCACCGATATTGCAACACGCGTAAACGAACTAAAGGCCAGGGGATTTGCAATGATCGATGAGAATCCAAGGCGTGGAGCCCACGGAAACATGATCGCCTTTCTTCATCCCAAAGGCACTCACTCCGTGCTCACGGAACTTTGTGAACCTCGCAATCATTAGAGCGAAAGTTGTGTCCCAAAAACGATTGAGTTTCAATGCAACTTTGGACACAGCTTGCGATTGGTGGGTTCGAACGGAAATCGCGAGGAGGTCCGATTCGAACGTAAAAAGGAGAACGGGATCGACACCCCCGTCGATCCCGATCCGTTAACACAGCTTACGTTCTATTCGAATCTCGCCGAAAAACTCCGGCAAGCCTTAGGCTAGTTTCCTTCTTACAAAACCGAGCAACCCGAGGCCGACTCCACAGAGCACAACCGCATTCGGCACTGGAATCTGCGACGAAAACAACGCCACGTTATCAAACCAAAGGTTGCCCTTATTAAGCGTTGCCCCCGGTCCAAAGAACCGAAACTCAACAGTTTGATTCGGATCGACGGTCAAGTCGTTCAGATCCCACACCACGTTTCCAGTCCAAACGTCATCATGTAGATATTGCAGACTTCCACCAAGGGCAGTTCCCTGAGCCAAGTCAAAGAAGGTAGCTGACTGGAATGTCTGGAACCCGTCGGTACTGACCTGTATGAGACCCGACGTTGGCCCGAAGCGAGTTCGGCCGAAATCAAACGTCAGCGAATCGAGTTCAACCTCAAAGCCATCATGCGCGGTAAACGAAAACGCCGTATACGGAGCCCCCGTAATCGCGTTAATTCGATTCCACGACCCGCTGTTAAAGATGTTTTCGCCTCGCGCAAATTGCATATCACCATTTCGCGTATACAGCGAAAACGCCCCCGCAACAGGCTGCGTGGTGACCGCGTTAAACTGATTGTCACCGGTTGGATTGCCGGTGTATTCATAAACACCAAGCAACTCAGCCGATGCACTCGCGCATGAAATCAGCAACCCGACGATTGCGACTTGCGCAATTCTTACCCTAAACATTCTGTAACCCCTTCTATATTCCGAACCCGAGAAACCTTGAGGGCAAGTGTTAAGCTACTGTTTTTGCGAAATCGCGTCAATACGTTCAGGGACATTGAACGAAACGCTGTTACTTATCGGCCCAGTTATGCTTAACTTCCCTTAGCTAGGAATTCCTTGCAAAAAGTGAGGACGGCTAGCAACGTCCTATAATGTTAGCGTCCTAGAGCTGCTGAAGGCTCGAGCATCGCGATGAAATAGCACAAGCCGCGCATACCGCAACGGCTGCGGTTTCAATCCTCAGAACATTCGGCCCCAGCGAAACCCTGCGGAATCCATTTTCCACAAAGTTTGCAAGCTCGGGGTCACTCCAGCCCCCTTCCGGTCCAACGCAAGCAAGAGCACTAGCGTTTCTCGGCAGCGCTTCAAGCACGGGCGAAATGCCAGTGCTTAGGGGGTCGTGATGGCAGACTATTCCACAATCGAATTCCCCTTTGCGCTTAACTACCTCATCGATTTTCATCGCAGGCAGAACCTGGGGAACGAAACTTCGCTGAGCCTGCTTCGCGGCTTCAATCGCCCTTCGCGCTAACTTCTCAACGCCCCCTTTGCCTGGCTTTGCCACGGCTCGTTCGGTAACCATTGGCCAAATCTCCGCGACACCGAGCTCGGTGCATTTCTCAATAAGAAATCCCTGACGCTGCGTTCGCGGCATCGCGACCGCCAGTGTCAACCGGATTGGAAGCTCGAACTCGCGGACTTCTATCGCCCGAACTTCTGCAGACATGCCGCGCCGGGCCACACTTACAATGTTGGCAGAGGCTTGTCGCCCTTGGCCGTCAAACAAAACCACCCGATCCCCCGGGCGCAGCCGAAGCACGTCGCCGGCATGGTGCGCTTCCTGCTCGGGAACCTCTATGTTTCCTTCTGTCAACGCGGGACAATACAACCGTGGGATTCTCATTCTTTGTGATTATCGGGCCGGGCGAACGCCCCGCAACTTCGCGTTCTCCGAACACGCCCGCAAATGCAGCCTTGTACGAGCCGTTTAGATTCCCAGCCGAAAAATACGGGGACGCCGTCGCAACCGAAACGTATAATTCCCGCGACGCCCTGACGATTCGTACCGTTCGTTATGTGCGGACATCAGATTGAATCGTGGTTATTTTCACGGCTTCAAAATGCGACCCGCTCAAGGCCCGGCCTTTTCTTAGTGCCACCATATGTCACAAAACAGCCAAAACCCTCAGCCAGCGCCTGACGGTTCCGACTGGAACATCGCCAAGGAGAAAGAGCTCGACTCGCTCCTCGATCAGGCTTGTTCCTTGGCTGACCAACTCAAAACCGAGATTGGCAGTAACGACCCACAACACACCGTCGCCGGATCGGATACCCCCTCGCACGATTCGATCGACGGGCCAGGCATCGACAGCCAGCTTGCGCAGATTGATGGGTTACTCAACAGCGCCAAGGCTGAAGTTGGAGTGGATACCACCGGTCCAAAACCGGCGACAGCAAAGCAACCGATCCCCGATTTCATGGCCGAGTTCACGCAAGACGCGCCGCCCGCTGCTTCAACCTCCGAAAAACAAAGCGATATTGAAACGGCCCGCACCACTCAATCTAGCGCGAGTGTTTCTGGCGGAAGTAGCGCCGCAGCCCCCACGGCCAACGTCGCGACCGCAACCGCCGAGGAAGATCTTGAAGATGATCTCCTTGCCCTTTCCGCGAGCACGCCGCGATCGCCCAAACCTACATCGGCAGCGCCCGCGCCCGAAGATTCACCACCTAAACTCAAATCACCGAAAACGGTCGGATGTTTGCTTTCGGGCCTGCTGAGTCCGCTCATTTTCATATTGACCCTTATGAACAAACCCTTCGATCGCATCAGCGCGCGAGTGCGTGTCGTCGTGGGTTACGCCGCTATCGTCATGCTGCTCGCAGCCGTCATTGTCTTCGCAATTACCCTCGTCTAAACTCATCTGGATTGATGAGAGGATTCACTTGAGCCGAATCACACGGTTTTTCATTATCTTCCTGATCCATGCTTACCAGGGAATGATCCGGCCATTCTTGGTTGGCCAATGCAAGTTTCACCCGACGTGCAGCGAGTACGCTATTGAAGCCGTTGGCAAACACGGAGTGCTGCGCGGTGGCATGCTAGCGGTACGACGATTGCTCCGCTGCCACCCCTTCAAACGCGGGGGAATCGACCTTGTTCCCGATGGAGCTCACGAAGTCGAACGTCGCAATTTGAATCACGTTCACTAGGAGTGGACGGCGCCATTTCTGCCGATGAACTTCCCGGGTACACCACGCGGTACGATTAGGAATTGCTAACATAATTCGCTTAGGCAAGGCAACCGGCTTGCATAGAATGGATCGAGGCTGTATCCGACATACACAACATGAGCGCCACGCAGCCCACACAACGTAAGCTCAGCGCTGCCGCTACGGATACGGCGGTTCAAGCGTCGTATCAGCCAACCGGTGCCCCATCGAGTCCCCAGGTTGTGATGTCAAACGATCCGGCCTTCTCATCAAACCTGCCCGGCGCGTCGCTGTACTCCACGTTTCTCAAGACCCTTCGCCCGCGGCTCGTTCGATTGCTGGAGCCGATTCCCTGGATTCCCGTGGACCGTGACGACGCGCATGGCGGTTTTGCAGATGCACGACACATCTGGAAGTTTGTTTCCGCGGCTGCCGCCCTCGGTCTTGCTATTGAGGAGTTTGATGATGAACCGTATCGCCTGCAATTGGCCCAGCTGGTGCGCTCGTCGCTGGTCCGCTGGCAATACTCACTTCGCGGCGACGGTGTCCCGCTCGATCGTCGACATCGCCTCGACCCCTGGCATGCGAGTACTTGCTCAAGCGTCGTGCTCCTGCTCTCGGAATCCAGCGAGTTTCAGAGCGATTCTCTTCTGACTGACATCGCGCTCCACGTCCGGTGGCTATCGCGCCGACCCTATCTCGCCTCGTGGAAGGAAGCCGCGTTCATCACCGCCATGGCCGACACATCGCTACTCTTACGCGACAACGAGTTCGCAGATGACGCGCGCAATCGCCTCAGGCGATTCATCAAAATGCAAACCACGGAAGGTTGGTTCCCCGAAAACGGCGGCCCCGATTTCGGTTTCCTATCGCTCGTCATCGATTCTTTGTCACGACTCTTGCACGTTCACCATTGGGAGGAAGTCACCGAGCCGCTCGATCGCGCTACGCGCTGGCTTTGTAATTTCATCGTGGATTCGTCGATACCCGGCGGTGCAGTTTGTTCTCGCGGGACTCATTTCATAAGCCCGTGCGGCCTCGAATCAATGGCGACACATTCGCAAGACGTCGCTCGCGCCCTGTTGCATGTGCGAACGCGAATCGAAAAGTGCTCAAACCCCAGGACGCGTTCACTCTCCGACGACATGGTATCGCTTTTAGCCGTTCGACTTGCGCTCACGCTGAATAGAAGTTCGCACCAAACCGACACAACGACCGAGAGCAGTACCCCGATGAATGTGCCGGCTTCGCGACCAGAATCACCCGCCAGCGGCCTTTGGACCAAAGAAACAAGCAGCTACCGCGCCATCGTAAATCTCAAACAGGGCGCTGCTTTTCAGATTATCTGGCGCTCATCCGCCTCTGAACTGCATGATTCGGGCGTCGCTGTCATTTTCTCGGATTCTGTCCGCGTCAGCGGACGTTGGTCGGGGCACACGCACACCGAGGCCATGGAATCGCTGGTAAGCGCCAGCGGTCCGTTTCACCACCCTCGGCTATTGATCGAACCGGACCGATTTCCGATCACGTTGAGGCTGGCACGCTGGTTCCGCAGCCTGAAAACAAATCAACCGACAACACCTGTGGTACCAGCACTGCCGAAAAGACTTGGAATTCGCTACGCCCTAGGCCACTTCAAACGCGAGCTCACGTTCCACGACGATTCCATCGAAATCCGCGATCTCGTCGAAACAATCCGACCCAGCGTAGCCATTATCTGCCAGCTACCCTTTGCCGGTGAACCATCGCCCTTCCGCATGCCCACCGACGATCACAGCTATCAACAACCGCTTTACTTCGACGGCGGCCAGAAAGTTGAACTCCGTCGCACATACCGCCGCGGTCAACTAATCGAGTGCACACGCACGTTGCTCAAGTAGTTCCACTGAACACAGGGCGAATGACGATGTTGCCCATGCGAATCCCAGTATTTGAAGGCGGGCTGCCAAGTCTTGTCACGTAGTGACAGCGCGAGAATAGCCCAGCCATTCATGGCTGGGTAATGCATTAATATGCGAACCGAAGTGCCGTAGGCACGACTGATCGATTTCAAAAAACGCCGTTACTTAATTGTGCGTGTATTACTTCCCTACACACACCACGTGCCTTTGCGTGCGGAAGAAAATGTTTCCCTGCGAAATCGCAGGGCTCGCCATGCAAAACTCATTCAACGGATTCTTTGAAATAACTTCAAACTTCGGTCCGGCCTTCACGACGAAGACATCACCCTCTTCGCTCGTGTAAAACAACTTGCCATCACCCGCCACACTTGAAGCCGTAAAACCCGTTGTACCCTCGCCGACTCGCTCCTTGTATACCTGCTTTCCGGACTTCGCCTCAATGCATGTCAGCACGCCATTGTCGCGACATGAATAAAGGTAGTCACCGTATACCATCGGCGTCTGCATGTAGTTCCCCGCTTTGGGATCGAACCATGCAAGGTGCTCACTTGCGACCGGTCCGCCCGGTGTCGGCAATGTCCCGCGCGCAGATGTCTTGACCGCATAAATCGGCGACATGAACCCGTGCGCGTTCGTAATATACGCCACGCCGTCTTTCACCACGGGCGTCGGAACCGGAATGTCACCGCCCCCGACCAGCTTCCAAAGTTCCTTGCCATCCGCGAAATCGTAACCACCGATGTGCTTGTATCCGTTTAGAATAATCTGCGTCTGAGCACCCTCACGAACAATCGTCGGCGTGCTCCACGTCGGCACTTCATCGCGCGCAGTTCGCCAAATCTCTTTGCCGTCGTTCACATCGAGCGCCGCCACGAACGAACCCTTCTGCACGTCGCATTGAACGACCACTCGACCTTCATGAATGATGGGCGAACTGGCGAACCCCCATTGCGCATCCGGAATCATATAAAAGCCGGAATCCAACATCCCGAGGTCTTTCTTCCACAGCAGCTTTCCGCTCATGTCGAAACAGTAGAGTCCCTCAGATCCGAAAAACGCAACGACATGTTTGCCATCCGTCGCAGCCGTCGAGTTCGCATGGCTCGACTTCGCATGGCGCTTTACCTTCGGCACACCCTTGTAGGCTTCCTGATCCCAGAGAACTTTTCCCGTTTTTCGATCGAGAGAAATCAATCGCCAACTCTGCGGCACGTCCTCCTTGATCGCCGCGATGTCTCCGTACAACCCGACTTTCAACTCCTCATCGGCGCCTTCGCGCACAGCCGTCGTGACAAAAACCTGATCTTCCCAAATCACCGGACTCGACAGCCCCAACCCCGGCAACTTGGTTTTCCATTTCAGGTTCTCGGATTTCTCAACGTTCCACTTTTCCGGCAACGGTGTCCCATCTGCAATTCCTTGCGCATCGGGTCCACGAAAGCTCGGCCAATTGTTGTCACCCCCGAGTACTATGCCATTGCAACAGACTACACCGATGAAAGCGATCAGACAGAACCGCGACCGCAAGGGAGCGGCCCCCGACCGGGTGGCACGGTCAAGCCGCAGCTTGGCCGTGGCGAGTGTCGAAACCAACTCGCATTTCGTGTCCGAAATATTCCAATTCTGTCTCATGAGCTGTCCCTCGTGCGACTTTCGATTTTTCATGGGTGTCATTCCGCCAAAAAGTGCATCACCATTTACGTCGGATCAATTACGATTCATATCCCTTCGGATGCGTCCGATGCCAATTCCACGCCGTCTCCAGCGTGCTCCTAATATCCATGTACTTCGGCTTCCAACCCAGCTCTTTGCGAATCTTTGCGGGATCGGCGTAAAGCTCCGGTGGATCGCCTTCTCGTCGCGGTGACTCGACCGCCGGAATCGCATGTCCCGTCACAGATCGAGCCACGTCGATCAACTCTTTCACGCTGACACCTTCCCCGGTGCCGACGTTGTAATATCGAAACAACCCTTCCGGCTGTGTCTCGATCGCAATGCGATGCACCTCGGCCAGATCTTCGACATGGATGTAATCGCGAATACACGTCCCATCTCGCGTCGGATAATCCGTCCCGAATACCTTGATATCCTTTCGTTGCCCCAGCGCAACTTGCAGCACGAGCGGAATCAAGTGCGACTCAGGATCGTGATCCTCGCCAATCGATCCATCTGCCGAAGCTCCGGAAGCATTGAAATAGCGCAACGCCGTCGCACCCAATCCCCACGCCGGCGCACTGTCGCGCATGGCCCACTCCATCGCCAGCTTCGTGTGTCCGTAGGGGTTGATCGGATTCTGCGGCATGTCCTCGGTGATGGGCATTCGCGGCGGCACGCCATACGTCGCACACGTCGAACTGAACACCATTCGCTTCACGCCGTGCCGTTGCATCGACTCCAGCAACGACACGCTGTGAACCACATTATTTCGAAAGTACTTCAGCGGCTCGCGAACCGATTCATTTACCTCGAGCGAAGCCGCAAAGTGCATAACTCCGTCAAATTTCCCTTCAGCAAGAATTCGATCCACATACGAAGTGTCGCCGATGTCGCCGACAATGAACGTCGCCCGCTTATCCACGGCCACCCTATGCCCGTTCGACAAATTATCGAGCACCGTCACAGTGTGCTTCGCATCACACAGCGCCCGCACACAGTGACTGCCCACATACCCCGCCCCGCCCGTAACAAAGATTTTCATGCTTGCTCACCAACAGCGCCAAGCTGATTCGATGGCTTACACCCATCAATCCCTCTCCCTATGAGGGAGAGGGGCAGGGTGAGGGTCTCCGAAATTCGATGGTTCTCAACTTGACTTTCAATCCCTAACGTCACTCCGCCACCACATCGGCCAACCGCGAAACGCTGATCACCACCGACCGCATCACGACCACTTGCCTCCGATTGACCGTAATCCCCTTCTCCCGCGACTCATGCAGATACTGCTCCTTGGTCGCATGCCCATCGCGACAATCGTGCATGTCAGCTTCGGTCAACACAAACGTCAACGGCGTAACTTCCTTCAGCAGTCCCAAGTAGACAATCGGCGTGTCTGTATCCAGCACGACCGGCTCGTTCAACATTCGTTCCAGCGGATCATTCATTCGCCGCGTTCCTGCAAAAAATCCTTGCTCCCCACTTCGCGCTAATCATGTTAATCGCCATCCAAACTTTCGCCACGCACACATTCTTCACCTCACACATGATCCGACATAGGATTCGCCGATAAACAATCAGAGACGGGAGCGCAAGCGACCGGTTGATTTGCTATCTCGATGTAACAAACATCAGAACCGCGTCCGCAAGCGAACGGCCTGATTTCGACAATATCAGAACCGCGACCGCAAGGGAGCGGCCTCGATGATCGATAAGATGCTTGACCAAAAAGAAACAGAGCCCTTTGCGCAAGCAAAGGGACGATTTGACCTGTAAGACACCGACGACCCCTAGGCACAACGCATGCTCACAGACATCATCCCATCCACAGAATCGCGCCTCGGTCCAGATGCCTCCGGTCGCTTCGGCCAATTCGGTGGCCGCTTTGTCCCCGAAACTCTCATGCCCTCCGTACTCGAACTCGAGCGCGCCTACGACGCCATCCGCACCGATCGCACTTTCTGGAACGAATTACACTCGTTGCTTCAGCACTACGTCGGCCGTCCAAGCCCGCTCTATCACGCAGCACGACTGAGCAACGAACTCGGCGGCGCACAAATCCTCCTTAAGCGCGAAGACCTCAACCACACCGGCGCGCACAAAATCAACAACACGCTCGGCCAGGTTCTGCTCGCTCGGCGATTGAACAAACGTCGCATCATCGCCGAAACCGGCGCAGGTCAGCACGGCGTCGCTACAGCCACAGCCGCCGCGTGCTTCGGCCTCGAATGTGTCGTCTACATGGGCGCCGAAGATGTTCGCCGACAGAAGCTCAACGTATTCCGCATGGAGTTGCTCGGCGCAAAGGTCGTAGCCGTCGAGACTGGTCAGAAAACGCTCAAGGACGCCATCAACGCAGCCATGCGCGACTGGATGGGCTCCAGCGATCACACGCACTACGTCATCGGCAGCGTCATGGGCCCGCACCCCTACCCGATGATGGTCCGCGATTTTCAATCGATCATTGGCCGTGAAACCCGCGCTCAAATGCTCGATCGCTACAACAAGTTGCCCGATTGCGTCCTCGCCTGCGTCGGCGGCGGTAGCAACGCAGCCGGCATGTTCGCCCCGTTCATCGCCGATCGCGAAGTAACGCTCACTGGCGTCGAAGCCGCCGGTGAAGGAGTCGGGGTCGCCGGTCGCCATGCGGCCACGCTCTCTGCCGGCCAACCCGGCGTTCTTCATGGAATGCACACCTACGTCTTGCAAGATGCTGACGGACAGACCTCTCCAGTGCATTCAGTGTCAGCCGGTCTCGACTATCCCGGCGTCGGACCGGAGCACTCCCATTGGAAAGACTCCGGTCGAGTCGAGTACGTTTCAGTAACAGACTCAGAAGCTCTGCACGGCTTCACAACCCTTTGCGAAAAGGAAGGAATAATCCCCGCCCTTGAATCCGCACACGCCGTTGCTCACGCCTTGAAAATCGCCCTAATACTGCCGAAATCCGCTCACATCGTGATCAATCTCTCCGGCCGTGGCGACAAGGATGTTCAGGAAGTTGGCCGGATCCTCGGCAAATTTACCGGCTAACTCAACAATCTAATCAATGCAGCAAATAGGGTGGCACGGTCAAGCGGCAGCTTGGCCGTGGCAGACATCGTTTACCCTGAGAATCCAATGAATTGGATCGTTTAACCGTTGACACACCGTAACACACTTTTCTAAGATAACACCCATGCGGCGACGGACTATCTTGTCAGCTCAAGGGATTTCACAGTGCTCACCCGAGTTGAGCGCGATGGAAGTCGCTGCGTGTTGTTGTTCCATGACAGCGGAATAACCGCCTGTTCGGGACCACGACTAATTCTTGAAATTGCAAAACGTCGAACGACCCGCAGGCACAGCCCCTGCGGGTTTTTTTGTTGGGAATGCTTTAGTGAAAGTAACCGTGAGCAAGAATGTTCAGTGAAAGCGGGCAACGCGAGAATCACCGAGCCCCTGTTGCGGCGAACATGAAAGTCACCAGCTGCGGTAGTAGCGAACGCGAACATCGCCCAGCCGCAGTGGCGGCGAACATGTAGAACAATAAGCCGCGGTAGCGGCGATCGCGGACAGCCCACGGTGGAAACCAATGGTATCTACAGAAGTCGCCAACCTCGATCGTCCGGACGGGCGCACGGTAGTTGCCAGTGATTTCAATCACTGGATTCGAGTTGCTTTTTCAACCTTCCGCCCGGATGGGCGGACGAATGCGATGGCTGGAACCCCTTGCCAGTACTGTGAATGCTGGCTCGCATAGGCTACAAAGTTGTGTAGATACCATTGGTGGAAACCGTGGGAGACAAGCGTATAAGAATACCAAGCCCCGGCAGGGGCGGCCGAAATCGGCAATCAAGGAACACGGGAGAGGAAGTCATGCAACTGGAAGTCTTATCCAAACCGAGGAGCAAAACCATCGGCGAGGAATCAACCACCGAGGAAATCATCGGCTGGTCTATGGACCGCTTTGCGGATCAACGACTGGTCATGACAACATCGTTTGGCATGGAAGGCTGCGCGCTCATCGATATGTATGCAGCTCAAAACAAACCGCTTACCGTCGTCTACCTCGATACCATGTTTTTCTTCCCTGAAACATATGAACTCCGCGATCGCATGATCGATCGTTACCCGCATCTTGAATTCGTGAATCGCGGCACAACATTCACACCCGAGGAGCAGGCCGCCGAATACGGCGATGAGCTTTGGAAATACAACCCTGATCAATGCTGCAAGATCCGCAAGGTTGATCCGATGGTTGACGTCATGAACGAAGTTGACGTCTGGATCACCGGCCTGCGTCGCAGTCAATCAAGCACGCGCGGCGCAATCAAAGTCGTCGAGTGGGATTGGCAATATCAGGTTGTCAAAGTGAACCCGCTATGGAACTGGGACCGCGCCCAGATCTGGGAATACATCCAGCACCACAAAGTGCCCTACAACGACCTGCATGAACAAGGCTACCCGACGGTCGGTTGCACACATTGCACCAAGCCCGTTCCCGGCAGTCGACCGGGCGATTATTCCCGCGCAGGTCGCTGGGCCGGGACGGGTAAGACCGAATGTGGTTTGCATGGTGGTGGGATCTAAAACCATACAACTGAATCTCCCTCTCCCTCTTAGGGAGTGGGCAGGGTGAGGGTCTCTTGAGCGGCAATCGCGAGGTTCTGCTATAGCGTCCAAGAACAAATGTGCGCGGTAACAATGCAGCCACGCGAGATGCAAACGACAAGCAAATAGATTTGGGGCAGGTCGAAAGCTCGACCTGCCCCCTCTCTCCCCACCCGTCTGTTCATTTCCATCGCGACTTAGAACGAGATGATGTCCGCCCCGCTGAAAATCGAAGCGAATCCGACGAGCAGCGCGATGATAATGATAATCAACGTTGTGTTATCAGTGGTTGTGACTTCCATCTACTTTCTCCCTAAAAAGTCCTGAAATTACTTCCAGCTCTCGCTGTGCCTCTTTCCGTTTGCCATATCGCGAATGACGATTCATTTGGCTCGTTGAAAGACAGCTCTTTCATCTCCTTCTTTGCCTGGGGAAATTGAAATGTCTACCGCGACAATTTGTCTCGCCTGAAATGACATCAAATACAGTAAACCAACACAAGAATTGTCGCTTCAAACCCCCGGACACGGATCAACCGGCAAGGGTTTACTTTCCAGTGTGACTCGGCTTTGCAATCGACCAATAGGTGAAAATGAAATTACAGAATTGAAGTTCAGGCGTTTATCCAGCCGCAAGCCTCTTTTGCAAAATACGTGAGGATCATGTCCGCCCCCGCTCGCTTGATCGATGTCAATGACTCAAGCACTGTCGCCCGTTCATCAAGCCAGCCATTCTTGGCTGCGGCCTTCAACATGCTGTATTCACCGCTCACCTGATAGGCCGCGATAGGAACATCCGCATGCGCCTCACGCACTCGGCGAATGATGTCGAGGTATGGCATCGCAGGCTTGACCATCACAACGTCCGCACCTTCCTCGATGTCCAAACTCGCCTCAGCCAACGCCTCCCGCGCATTCGATGGATCCATCTGGTACGCCCGCCGATTTCCCTGTTTCGGCGACGACTCAGCCGCATCGCGAAACGGTCCATAAAACGCTGACGCATACTTCACCGCATACGCGAGGATGGCTGTCTCTTTGAATCCACCTTTATCGAGTGCCGCTCGAATGGCACCGACCGCGCCATCCATCATCCCGCTTGGCGCAACAACATCTGCCCCGACCGCGGCATGCGAAACCGCCGTCTTCGCGATCAATTCCAGCGACGTGTCATTATCAACCTCGTCATCCTTCAGCACACCGCAATGCCCATGTGCCGTAAACTGGCACAAGCATACATCCGTCATGATGACAAGGTCGCCATGCGCTTTCCGCACCCGCAAAATCGCCTGCTGCACAATTCCGCGCTCGTCGTAGGCCGAACTCGCTCGATTATCCTTGTGCGTCGGCACACCGAACAAAATGATCGACCGAATCCCTTGGCCGACAACCACATCCACTCCACGACTCAGCGAGTCAACCGAATACCGCTCAATCCCCGGCATGCTCGGCACCGTCCCAGCAGCTTTCGCTTCTTCAACCACGAACATCGGATACACAAACTGCGAAGGATGCAGCCGAGTCTCCTGCACAAGACCGCGCAACCCCTCCGTTCGCCGCATGCGCCGCAATCGACGTGTTGGATACCCGCTCATCGCATTACCCCCGCGCGGCGAAAAACCGCGCCAGCGAATCAACCAACCCCGCCGCCGTGTGCGGCGTTGCCATCACGTCCACGATTATTCCCGCCGCTCGCGCCGCATCCGCTGTCGTAGGTCCAAGACACGCAACCACTGCACCTATGACCTTTAACTTCTGGTCGACCCAACTCTGCACAGCCGACGGACTATAGAACGTGATCACATCAATACCCCGCTCGAAGACGGCCTCAATCGCACTCGGCGGCGAAACCGCGCGCGTATAATACACCACCACATCATCGACCGCGATTCCATTGGCAGTCAGCGCCTGCATCAGCACGGGCCTCGCCTGATCTCCGCGCGGAAAAAGCACACGTCGCGGCCTCGAATCACCAAGTTGAATGATCGATTTCGCCAACGTCTCAGCCGTGTAATGTTCGGGAGTAAGATCCGCACGGACGCCGCGCCGAAGCAATGCTGCCGCAGTAGCCGGACCTACCGCCGCCACTTTGCATCGCGCGAGCGAGCGCGCATCCAACTCCATTTTTCTCAACATACGAAAGAACCCGATCACCCCATGCACCGAAGTGAACGTGATCCAATCGTAGCGATCAAGCGAACCGAGAACACCTGACGATGCTCCCTCTCCCTCTTGGGGAGAGGGCAGGGGTGAGGGGCTCTTTCCAAGTGCGTCAAAATTCGGATATGTAATCCGAATGAGCGGACACAGAATCGGCGTCGCACCGGTGCTCGTGATCAGCCTTGCCAATTCATCCGAAGAGGATCGCGACCTCGTCACGAGAACTCGCTTACCAGCCAGCGGGCGCGCAATTGCTGAATGACGCCCATCATCCGGGGTGGCACGGTCAAGCCGCAGCTTGGCCGTGGAACCTGTCGATGGCGCGATCGAACCATTCGTCTCCGCGAACTTAGCAACCGCCCCGATCACCGTCACGATCGGCGCTTCAATCCCCGCGCGATCGGCAGCCTCGGCAATCTCGCCCAACGTCGCCTTCACCACGCGCTGTGACGAGGTCGTCCCCCACTCCACGCACGCCGCGGGAGTCGTCGCATCCCGACCCGCGCTCATCAATCCGTCAGCGATCTCCCGCAAATTCTCCCGCCCCATCATCACGCAAATCGCATCGATCGCCGCCAGCGCAGGAAAGTTGATGTCCGGCGCTCCCGTATCTTCACCTGTTTTTCCCGTCAAAACTGCGAAACACCGAATGAGGTTTCGATGCGTTAGCGGAATACCCGCAGCCGCCGGGGCCGCGATCGCACTCGAAACGCCGGGAATGACAACACAATCAACCCCAGCTTCCTTGCAGGCAACCATCTCCTCGAAACCGCGTCCAAAAATGAACGGATCGCCCCCCTTGAGTCGTACCACCAATTTTCCCGCGAGAGCGCGTTCAACGAGAAGCCCGTTGATGCCATCCTGTGGCACCGTGTGCCTTCCCGGCGATTTCCCGACAGAGATGATTTCAGCCCCGCGTCGCGCTTCCAGTAGCAGCTCATGAGAAATGAGACGATCGTGAACAATCACGTCGGCTGAACGCAGCAGTCGCAATCCTCGAACAGTAATCAACCCCGGGTCGCCCGGACCCGCCCCAACCAAATAGACGATCCCCCGCGACGCGTTCAAACCGCCGCCCCAAGTCTATTTGAAAACGCATGGCTCAGTTGCTTTTCCGCCGCGTCTGCTACGTTTTGTCCATCGGTGCCAACGACATGACACTGATGTGACCAGTTTCCGTCAACCGCAAGCAATCTCGCCTGCAAGTGAATCTCATCATCGACAACATGTGCATACGCAGCCAACGCGACATCCTTCCGATGATCGAAGTATCGCAGCAGAGCCAATTCGCAATCAGTCGCTAGTCGCGTGGGCGCGTGCTCCAATCGCCCAAGCAAACGAACTGTGGCTTCGTCCCCGCGTCTTGCTTGGCAAACCAGCGCTGCCTGCCCCGGCGCTGGAAGAAACTCTTCCATATCGAAGTACTCGCTCACTTCGCCCAGCAGTTCCAATCGCTCCAACCCGGCGGTCGCAAGGATCACCGCATCAAACACACCAGTGCGAACATCACGCACCCGCGCATCTACCGCCCCGCGAATCGGCGTCGTCCGCAAGTCGTTCCGCAACGCCAGCAACTGCGCCGCCCGCCTCGGACTACTCGTACCGATCACACTTCCGGCTGCAAGCTCGTGCAATTTCAAACCATCGCGCGAAACAAGAGCTTCGCCCGCATCGCCTCTCGTTAGCACAGCCGCAATCACCAAATCATCCGCCCCAAAAACGGGCAAGTCCTTCAGCGCATGCACCGCGAAATCAATCTCCCCGCGCCGCAGCGATTCCTCAATGTCATCCGTAAATGGCCCTTCCGAAGGAAGCTCCGCAATCGGCAAATCGAGCCGCCGATCCCCCAGCGTCGCAATCTCGACCAACTCAACATCGATTCCCTGCTCGCATCCTTGCAAGCGAAGTAGCCCCGCGACATGGTTCGCCTGCCACATCGCGAGCTTGCTCCCCCGCGTCCCAAGCCTCAGCGATCTCACCCTCGAATAATCACCAATATCAGAATGTTTCGACCTGTCTGGAAACTCGTCGCACAATTCAACAACCTGCGGTGGCAGAACCCGCGAACCGACGTCAACACCTGCACACGACTCCGAGTCTTCGGCCTGGTTATTAAGCCGCGGCAGCGGCGCCCGCGGACAGCCCACGGCGGAAGCCGTGGGGATAGATCGCGCCTCAGCTTGGGAAGCCCCGGCAGGGGCGACCGATACCAGCCCCTCGCCACACGTCGCCAAATCCACGATGATGTCTATGATCCCCCGGTCCATGCCGATCGATTGATCGATGACAATCGTGCGTCCTTCGGCAATTACACTCGTCGGCCGTCCCGCATGGTTCGCCAACGTAATCCCCATCCGTCGTGGAATATCCTGCGACGCATGCGCCCCAGCCGCAATGAGAAATGGAATAACGACAACCACCGAACTCGCGACTCGCGGCAAAATCGACTCTACAAACGGCTCTTCATCAAGAAACGCCGGAATCACTTCCCAGAACAACTGCTCTCGCCCAATCACATCGACAACATCAATCGTGCTGACCCGACTCTGCTTGTTCTTCGGCGTTCCATGTCCCACGACAACTAGCGCCGTCTTCGTCGCACTAAGGCCGAATTGCGCGACCAACGCTAACGCTCGCCGCCGCACGAGAGATTCGATCGCATGTTGCGTCCCAACCGGAGGCGTGATTCGAACCGCAATATCAGAGTATCGCACATTCTTGACCAACTCGCGTGGCAGGACGGTGCTGTAGTAATACCCATCGCTGGCCATGACCGGCACGATGGTCACGTCAGTGGCTTTGATCGTGTCGAGAACCATCGAAAAGTGCGGATCGCCCTGATGAAACGTCACGCCGTATTCGTCGAATTGTGTTTTGCCTGAGACCTGCCGTGCGTATTCTCGAATCTGTTCGTTGACCGCTGGTTCGTGATCCGACCCGTGCGCCGCCAAAATCAGCGCCGTCCGTGTCATGCCGCGACACTCGATTTGAGTTGCAAAATGCGCCGATGCCGTTCCACGCGACCTTCAGACGCAGAACCAACGCCAACGGCCTCGCGCCGAAATAGCGCCGCGATAGCGGGAACAACCTCCCGTTCACGTCGCCATCGCGAAAACCGCCCTAGTTCCTCGTCGACAACCGCTTCTGCAGCCGAAATACTCTCCCGCCTCCCACCCTCGCCGATCAACAATTCGTCGAGATGCACGAGGCGCAAGCCCTCCATCCCCCCAACCGCCGGCTCCACGTTTCGCGGAACTGAAAGATCGAGCATCAACCGCGACCGCCTCGCAACCGCCGACATGATCCCAACATCGACAAGGAACGAAGGCGAAGATGTACAAGTGATGACGACATCCGCACCGGCCACCAAGTCCTGAATATCATTCAACGACGCAGCACGCGCCTCAAACCGATCCGCAAGTCCCCGCGTTCTCGCCACATCTCGCCCAGCGATCGTCACATTCCGCAGATTCCGGAACAAGCACGACGCAGCCACCTCTGCCGCGAGCTGACCCGTACCAACAATCAGGACGTTTGCACGCGAAAAGTCAGCAAGCGTTTTTTCAATGAACCGCACCGCGATCGTCCCCAGTGACCGCACCCCCGACCCAATTCCCGTCTCATTCCGCACGCGCTTCCCCGCATGAAGCGCCGCCCGCCCCAAACACGAAAGAATCGGCCCCAGCGAAGTCGTCTCCAACGCTCGCAAATACGCAGCCTTCACCTGCCCTTGTATCTGCGCCTCACCAAACAATCGCGACTCGAAACCAGAAGAAACGCGCATCAAATGTCGCGCGACCGCATCCCCCTGCAACGACCGCGTGTATCGCGCCAGCACATCACCCGGCACCGAAAACCACGCGGCCAATCGATCAATCCACGCCTCAACATGGAGTCGATTAGTAAATGAATAAACCTCGAACCGCTCGCAAGTCGAAAGCACCATCCGCTCTGGCGCGAGCGTCATGACCTGCGCCAAAATCGCGTCCTGCGCATCCGCGAACGGATGCAGCCGCTCGCGCACCGACAACGGTGCGTGATTGTGCGCGATACCGACATAAAACAGATCGTGATTCATTGTTCCGTTCAGTGTGGCACGGTCTTGCGAAGCAAGGCCATGGTTGAGCACGTAGGGTGGGTGCTCTGCACCCACCTGCTATTTCTTAATTCTGTGCTCCGTTACTTCCCTCTTCCGTCGTCCCACCTTTACGAACCCACTCATTCACTCCGCCTTTGAGACTCCGCACGTTGCGATACCCCATCGACTTCAAAAAGAGCACGCTGTGCTTCGAGAATTTCCCAATCCCGCACACCATCACAATCGGCGACTCGCGATCACTGGGAATCTCATCCGCCCGATCCGGCAATTCCTCTAGCGGAATATTCACCGATCCCGGCACATGCCCCTTCTCATACATCTCGCCCGGTCGCACATCAACAAGCATCGGCCGATCCGAACCCTGCAACCGCTTGGTCAACTCATCGACCACGATGCTGTCATACGGGTTTTTCAAATTCTCGATCATCGTGCTGAGGAATTGATCCTCCTGCGGCCCGCCGTCCTCGCCTTCCTTCGTGTCCAGCGATGGGCACATCGCCGGGAAATGCCGGCACATCGACGAAGCATACTTGAACACGTTGTCTGGAAAAATGATGACGACGACATTCCCCGGTTCATCAGGAATCGACTTCAACGCCCCAACCAGCGCCATGCCCGAGCTTGGCCCGGCGATGATCGACTCCTCGCGATTGAGTCGCAAACACATGTCGAAAGATTCGCGCGTCGTCACCTCCAGTGTGCCATCATACTCCTCCGGATGAAACAACTTCGTCTGACCAAGTTGTCGATAACTTCGCACGCCGGGAATGTCGTGATCTTCCTCCGCATACACGCCGATCACTTTGACGCCGCGCTGTTTCTCCTTGAGAAACCGCCCCGTGCCCGTAATTGTCCCGCAGGTACCTAACCCCGCCACAAAGTGCGTGACTTTCCCCTCTGTCTGCCGCCAGATCTCAGGCCCCGTCGTCAGGTAATGGCCCATCAGGTTGGCTTCATTCTTGTATTGATTGAGCATGATGTAATCGGGCTTCGTCTCCGCGATGCTCATAGCCGTCGCGATCGCACCCTCCGGCGCACCCGGCGCTGGGCACAGCGAATCATCCAGCTCCAGCACGTCGGTTCCGAAGAATCGCAGCACCGTCCGCTTCTCCAGCGGAATCTTGTTCGACAACGGCGACTGCAGCGAATACCCCTTCGCGTTGGCGATCATCGCCAACCCAAGTCCCGTGTTCCCCGATGTAGGCTCAACGAGCTTCTTACCCGGCTTCAACACGCCGCGCTCTTCCGCATCGCGAACCATGTTAGCCGCAATGCGATCCTTCACCGCCCCAAACGGGTTGTACCACTCGAGCTTGGCATAGACTTGGGTGTGTTTGTACGGCACGACCTTGTTAAGGCGCACCAGCGGCGTGGGGTTCTCCTCATTCGAAAGAAGCCCCAGCATCGAATCGTAAACTCTGCGACCGTGATCGTCTGACATATTGAGGTGCATTGTAAGGGGAATGCGCGCCAATTTCTACGTTTCTGAGCGATGCATGCGCCGATACGGACGTTCTTTGTTTGGCTTCAAACAATCGATCCGGTATACTTAAGAAAACGCTCAAAATGAGCCTTTTTCGGCGGGAGACGTGTATCATGAAATCCAGCAATTCACTCTGGAAAACCCTGTTGGACGGCAAGATCACGCCGGCCTGGGCTGAAGAAATAGACACGTTTGAAACCGAAATCGAACTTCGTTGTCAGGGCAAGATCGACGAGAAAGTTTTCGCAGAAACTCGCCTCCGCCGCGGCGCGTATGGGCAACGTTACGACAACGGCCAACGCTACGACGGCAAGCAAACGCAACAACTAGCATATCCAACGGGCACCGAGACTAAAGGGCCGCATACACTATGGGACGCTCCCGGTATGCAGCGCATCAAGATTCCCTACGGCGGCATGACTCCGCACCAGTTGGAAGTGATGGCCGAGCTCGCAGAGGAATACTCCGACGGCATCGCTCACGTGACCACGCGACAGGACTTTCAGCTCCATTTCATCCACATCGCGGACACACCGACAGTTATGCGTCGCCTCGCAGCCGCAGGAATCACCACTCGCGAAGCGTGCGGCAACTCTGTGCGAAACGTCACTGGCTGCCCGTTCATGGGCGTCTGCCCGGATGAGCCATTCGACGTCACCCCCTATGCTCATGCACTAACATTCTTTTTATTGGGCCATCCCGACGCGCAGAATTTCGGACGTAAGTTCAAACCCGCGTTCAGCGGCTGTGCCCAGCACGCCTGCGGCCTCGCCAACATGCACGACGTCGGCTACACGGCTGTCGTCCGCACGGTGGACGGCAAGGAAAAACGCGGCTTCAAGTTCGTCGTTGGCGGTGGACTAGGTGCTGTCCCACAACAAGCCAAAGTCTTCGATGAGTTTCTCCCACCCGAGGAAATGCTCCCCATCGTGCAAGCGATTTCGAAAGTTTTCGGCAAGCACGGCGAGAAGCAAAACCGCGCCCGCGCGCGAATGAAGTTCCTCATTCAGCAATGGGGTCTAGAGAAGTTCAAGGAAGCCGTTCTCGAAGAACGCGCGAAGCTCCAGCCCGATCCGCGCTGGACCGAGTACATCAGCACGATCGAAGCCGCAGAAGAAAAGCCATTGCGTCCCCCGGGCGAGCTTCCCCTGCTCAACGGCAACGAGCGATTGAATCGCTGGATCAAAACAAACCTCCGCGAGCAGCGCCAAAAAGGCTACGTCTGTGCGACCGTCGCGTTACCACTCGGCGACATCACCGCCGACCAACTTCGCTCACTCGCCGACATCGTCCGTAAGTACACCAACGGCACCATCCGCACGACCGTCGAGCAGAATTTCGTCATCCGCTGGGTCAGCAAAGCCGACGTCACCGCCCTCTTCGCCGATCTCGAAAAAGTCGGTCTCGCCCAAGCCGGCGCGGGCAACATCCTCGACATCGTCGCCTGCCCGGGCACCGATACGTGCAAGCTCGGCATTTCCTCATCGCGAGGCCTAGCATCCGAACTCCGCCGCCGCCTTGAGGAAAAGAGTTTCCAGATGGACGAAGCCATCCAAAATCTGCACGTGAAAGTCAGCGGCTGCTTCAACAGTTGCGGCCAGCACCACGTCGCCGACATCGGCTTCTACGGCGTCAACCGCATGGTCAAAGGCTTCCAGGTGCCGCACTTCCAGGTCGTCCTCGGCGGCCAATGGGAGGAAAACGCCGGCTCCTTCGGCCTCCCCGTGGTCGCGGTTCCGTCAAAACGAGTGCCCGACGCGCTCGATCGCATCACCGGCTTCTACATGCGCGAAAAACAAAACGGCGAGCGCTTCAACAAATTCGTCCAGCGTGTCGGCAAAGCCAAAGTGCGCGAGGTTCTCGAAGACCTGTCGAAGAACGCACCCGAACACGACGAAGATCGTTCCTTCTATTCTGACTGGCGCGACCCGCGCGAATACAGCACGGGCGACGTGGGCATCGGCGAATGCGCCGGCGAAGTAGTCAGCGCGTACCAATTCGCCATGACCGACGCCGAGCGCATGGTCTTCGAGGCTCAAATCGAGCTAGACGCGGGCAAATCCGAAAAAGCAGGCAAAACCGCTTACAAAGCCATGCTCAAAGGCGCGAAGGCCCTCGTGCAGACGCAATACGACGACGTGTCCAACGACGCCCAAGAAATCGTCAACGAATTCAAAGAGCGCTACTTCGACACAAAACTGTTCTTCGACCCGTTCGCACAGGGCAAGTTCGGCCAATATTTCTTCGCCGCGCACGACAAAGTCGGCGCCACGAAGACACCCGAAGCCGCCAGCCAGTTGATCCTGGAATCGCAACTATTCCTCGAAGCCGTGCACAGCTGCTACAACCGCTGGCGCTTCGAAAAAGCCGCCGCCGCAGAGGGAAAAAAGTAGGGCGGGTTCCACCCGCCGCTACGTTCGAGACGGAGACTTGTGTAGGGTGGGTGCTCTGCACCCACCTTTTGCATCGAACTCATTGAAACGACGGTTGAATCGAATGGACTTCCAACACATCAACGTCAAACTCTTCGTCGAGGGCAACCTCGCGATCGATCCCTCGCGCTTCATCAACGTCTTCCACGAATGGATTCAAAACAAATCCATGCCCGAACTGCTCATCGACGTCGCCGACTATTGCCACGTCCCCGCCGGCCCCGGCGTCCTGCTCATCGGCCACGAGGGCGACTACAGCATGGACAACACCGGCAACCGCTGGGGAATGCGCTACAACCGCAAACTGTCACTCGATGGCACCAACGTCGACCGCATCAAACAGGCCTTCACCGCCGCCGCCAACGCCGCGAAAAAAATGGAATCCCACTTCGCCTCCGACAGCCCGCTCAAATTCTCCCGCACCGAACTCGAAATCTTCGTCAACGATCGCGCGCTCGCGCCCAATACACCCCAGACTATCGAAGCCTTGAACAAAGACATCGAGTCCTTTGCTACAACTACAATCAATCAATCCGCATCGTCCAAAGCCTTCCCTGCCGACAACCGTCGCCTCGCAGGCACGACATTGAGTTTCGCGAAGCCGTTTGAATTGAAGTAACGGTCGTTTGAACCGCAATTGTCCCAACACGCCCTAGTTGCCTGCCTCGCATTTGACGCAAATTTCCGGTACTCTCTTCGATGCGAAATACGGTGCCTAAAGACCGGACCAAATCGCTAAGCCAAATTAGACGCGGTCGGCCACTGATTCCTGCGTACCAAGCTTAAGAATCGCAACCGCAAAGGGAGTGCAAGAGTATGAACGAACCTGACCCACAGTCTCCACCGCCTGGTTCACACACACCGGAAGAACTACGCAAAGCAATGCAGGCGTTCAAAAAGCGCCTTAAGCTTACACGCCTCGATGACGAATCGAGCCTCGGACGCGGGCCGATGTCCAGCGGAAAACCATCAGGCCTCGTCGCTATCACGCCGCCGCACCAGTTCCCGCGCGCCGTGTGGGATCAACTCGTCGCCCTGGGGCGCCTCAAATACGCTGGCCAAGGCATGTACCAAATGGCGGATTCATAGTGCACACCGCACCTGAGACACGTCAGGAAACCGGACGAAACCGTGCTTGAGAATCCGCCGGACGATTATCGCCGATTCACGATCGAGAGCGTTCTCCCAGCCGGCGAGAACCTGAGGATCACCTATGCCGGGCGAGTCTTCGGTGGAATTGTGCGCTGCATGCTTGATCCAAACGGCGTGGAGGATGCTCTTCAGCCCGGTACAGAGATTTTCATCCGCTATCACACCGCAGAAACCGGCGCGCCAGGCCAAGTCGCGCAAATCATCATCCGCCATCCGTCAGGCGACGGCTGGGCCGAAGTGTATGCAGAGGACATTTAGTGGCTTATTCAATTCAAAACTGAGCCTTAACCGTGTGCCACTGCTCTGTGAGCAGTGCCCTCGTTCGCCGCACGACTTGCCATCTCAATCGAGGAAATGCACCCGAGGATTTTTTGATTACTAGTGACGTTCTCAACGACAAAAGTTTTCGCCGCACCCTAAGTTCAGCGATAACGCCTACCGCCTCGCCTCTTTCCGATACGACTTCACCGGCGTACTTCTGAATCGCCGCGGCTTCGTCGGAGGCGGAGCAGCCCGTCGGGCAGCATTTTCACGCGGCAGCAACATATCTTCGAATTCCAGCGAATGACCGGCACGTTGCAGAGGCTCTTGAAGCAACCGCTCGATTGATCGCAGGTCGCCCCGTTCATCCGCGCTGCAGAACGAAATGGCCGTACCCGTTGCCCCCGCACGCCCCGTGCGCCCAATTCGGTGAACGTACGTCTCAGGGTCAGCCGTCAGATCGTAATTAATGACTTGAGAAATATCGCTCACATCGAGCCCGCGTGCTGCGATGTCGGTAGCCACCAGCACCGGCGTCTGGGCGGACTTGAACTCAGCCAACGCGCGAGTTCTCGCAGCCTGACTCTTGTTGCCATGAATCGCCGCCGCACCAACCCCCGCCACCTGAAGATGTCGAACGACCTTGTTTGCGCCGTGCTTCGTGCGCGTGAAGACAAGTGTTCGAGTCCGCGGCTTCTGGCTGAGCAACTCCAGCAATAGAGCCGTCTTAGCCGGGTTTTCAACGTGGTATACCCACTGAGCGACGGTAGCCGCCGGTGACGACACCCGCGCGACATTCACCGGAATCGGATTGCGAAGAATCGTGTTCGCCAGTTCGCGAATGGGAGTCGGCATCGTGGCCGAAAAGAGCAGCGTTTGTCGCTCGCTCGGCAAGCGTGCAAGCACCCGACGAAGATCAGGCAGAAAGCCCATATCAAACATGCGGTCAGCCTCGTCGAGGACCAGTGTCTCGACAGCCGCCAGCGTCACGAGATTTTGATTCATTAAGTCGAGCAAGCGCCCCGGAGTAGCGACCAGCACATCAAGTCCGCCGCGAAGCATGTCAGCCTGGGGTTTTTGATTCACGCCGCCGAAAATCACTCCAAACTTCAGTTTGCAGTAGCACCCGTATGTGCGAAAACTTTCGAAGATCTGTTGCGCGAGTTCTCGCGTCGGGCAGAGTATCAAAGCGCGAACCGTTCCAGATCGCTTGGGGCTTCGTGCAGCATTCGTGCTCAATCGCTGCAACATCGGCAACGCAAACGCAGCAGTCTTGCCCGTGCCCGTCTGCGCGCTGCCCAGCAGATCTCGACCGTCGAGAATGTGCGGGATGGCGGCTTCCTGAATGGGTGTAGGTTTGTGGTAACCGGCCTCAAGTACAGCGCGCCGGAGCGGCTCAATGAGCCGAAGGGATTCAAATGGCATACAAAATTTCTCTATAGTGACCCAAGCGAAGATGTGTCGGACGCGACTTGCGTCTGGCTAAGCCATCGGAACTTGGCTGCTGCCCAATGGCTGTTCTCCACGGGATGCAAATGTAAAGACTAGTTGAAACTCAGAATTCTGTCAATAAGTCGAAGTGCACGCGAGATTTGCGGTATTCAAGTAGCAGTCTCGAAATCTGTCGATTACCGGACGCTCGACACGACCAATTCGTCGGAAGCTACAATCAAGCTGCTACGAACGTTTTGCTCCCTGCACTATCAAAAACTACAATCCTGCGAGCGCCCCGCAAGTTATTACGGTAGCGAGAAACTCTCTTCGAAGTGGGCAGTTAGGTAATGGTTTCGAACTTGGAGCATGAAACAGAACATCCCTCTCCCTCTTAGGGAGAGGGCAGGGTGAGGGTCTCTTGGAGATTCTAGAATTTGGTTTCTTTAAAGAGTCTTCGTAAGTTGCATTCTGTAATTCTCGAAGTGCCACGCAGTGTCACTACTTAACACTTTTTTTCAATTCCTAGCCATTAGCCATTTGAAACTGCCACTTGACAGCCTCAAGGAAAAATGAAAGATTCCGACGCTTCCTGACTTAGGAAGTAACAAGCGAATGACTTGAGAAACCGTAACAGAGCTCGTTTACCTATGAGCACCATCCCCAACAACTTCCTCGGCCTGCCCGCCCCCTACAGCGACTACAAGCGCGCCCGCTTCGCCGTTCTGCCGATTCCCTACGATTCAACAACCAGCTTTCAGGTCGGCACGCGCAACGGCCCCGCAGCCATCATCCGCTGCTCACAGCAAGTCGAACTTTTCGACGATGAGATCGAAGCCGAATGCTACAAGTGCGGCATCGCCACGCTCGACCCCATTGCCCCAAACATGGCTGGCCCCAAGGAAATGGTCGAAGACCTTCACACCGCCGCCAAGAAAATCGTCCGCGATGGCAAGTTCCTCTTCGGCCTCGGCGGCGAACACAGCATCTCCTCCGCCCTCGTCCGCGCGGTCGCCTCAAAATACAAAAAACTCTCCGTCCTTCAGATCGACGCGCACCTCGATCTCCGCGACGAGTGGGAAGGCTCGCCCTACTCACACGCGTCCGTCATGCGCCGCATCCACGACATGGGCATCCCGTTCACGCAGGTCGGCATCCGCAACGTCTCAGCGGACGAGCATCAGTTCCTCAAGAAAAACAAACTCTCGCCGATCATGGCCCGCGAATGCAACGCCGACGACGATTGGTACGACCGCGCTCTCGCCGGCCTCACCGAAAACGTCTTCGTCACCATCGACATCGACGGTTTCGACCCAGCCTACGCCCCCGGCACCGGCACGCCCGAACCCGGCGGCCTCGATTGGTATCAGGTGCTTTCGCTGCTTCGACTTGTCACCTCGGAGAAAAACGTCGTCGGTGCGGATATCGTCGAAGTCCTCCCCATCCCCGGCCAAGCCGTCACCGAGTTTCTCGCGGCCCGCCTCGCCTACAAGCTAATGGCTTATGTCCAAAACCCCGCATAACCGCCGTTCATCCTCAGCTGTGCCGAGAATCGCTTCTCGGCACGTCCATGGCTTACCTCATGCAAGATTTCGACCGATCAACCAAAGGGGAAAGTGGTGCCGTCCTTGCAGTTTGCTGTGCCGAGAATCCTTTCTCGGCACCGTCTAGAACTTGCTTACCACTTTCACGTTGATTATGTTGTCGTTCTCTCGTTGGCGCGGGAGTAACAAGTACACACGGTCGCGGTCTCGGAGCACGGCGTGAAAATCGGCGTCATCAAAGAAACTGTTCCCGGCGAACGCCGCGTCGCGCTGGTGCCGGAATCAATCAAGAAACTCGCGAAACTCGGCATCGAATTCGCCGTTCAACCCGGCGCGGGTGTTCAGTCACTCTTTGCTGACAAAGACTACGTCGACGCCGGCGCGGTAATCACTCCCGACCTCAAAGCCATTTTCTCACAGTGCGATTTCATCACGAAGGTCCACGGTCCCGACAACAACCCCGAACTTGGCCAACACGAAGCAACAGCCATGAAATCGGGCGCGATGCTCATCGGCACGCTCCGCCCAACCGTCAGTCACGACGCGGTCCGCAAGCTTGCCTCTGCCAAAATCACTGCGTTCGCCACTGACTTCATCCCGCGAATCACGCGCGCTCAATCCATGGACACGCTCTCTTCGCAGGCGACCATCACAGGCTACAAAGCTGTGCTCATTGGTGCGAGCGAATTGAACAAGATTTTCCCGATGCTCATGACCGCGGCCGGAACACTTGTCGCAGCCAAAGTCTTCGTCATCGGTGCTGGTGTCGCGGGCTTGCAAGCCATTGCCACCGCCAAGCGCCTCGGCGCCACGGTCGAAGCCACCGACACACGTTCAGTAGTGAAAGAACAAATCGAGAGCGTCGGCGGCAAGTTCGTCGGTGTGCAGGGTGAAGATGCCCAGGATGCTGGCGGTTACGCCAAGGAACTGTCGAAAGAGTTCTACGCAAAACAGGCCGAGCTAATCTCAGATCGCTGTGCGGCCAACGACGTGGTCATAACCACCGCTCTCATCGGCGGCGTGAAAGCCCCGAAGCTGATTACCGAAGAAATGGTTCAACGCATGAAGCCCGGCTCGGTCATCGTCGACCTCGCAGCCGACGGCGGCGGCAACTGCACCATCTGCGAACCCGGCAAAACGGTCGTCAAACACGGCGTCACGATTGCCGCCCCACTCAACCTCGCGTCGCAGGTGCCCATGCACGCCAGCCTGATGTACTCGCGAAACCTGACGACGTTCATCACGACGTTCTTCAAAGAGAAAAAGTTCAATCTCGACATGAACGACGAGATCATCAAAGGATGCACGATCACGCACAACGGCGAAGTCGTGAATGAAATGACCAAGAAATCCATGCAAGCGGCGGGATAATTGCTATGCACGAACTTGATCTCTGGTCGATGCTGTTTGTCTTCATGCTCGCCACGTTTATCGGCTTCGAGCTGATCCGTGGCGTGTCGCGCCTGCTGCATACGCCGCTGATGTCGCTCACCAATGCGATATCCGCCATCGCCATCGTCGGCGCGCTAATCATCGCCGGCGAAAAAGAAAAGCTGGATGTGACCACCTTCCTTGGCATGGTGGCCGTGGCAGCGTCCATGACCAACATCGTCAGCGGATTCCTCATCACCGACCGAATGCTCAAAATGTTCAAGAAGCGGGAGCCCGGTAAGTAATGAAAGAACACATAGCCCAATTCACTTACCTTGTCGCGACCGCGCTCTTCATCTTCGCGCTGAAGTGGATGAGTCACCCCAAGTCCGCCCGTCGCGGTGTATTCGCCGGTGTAGCCGCCATGCTTGCTGCCTGTGCGGGAACGCTAATCTTTCACAATCCGGTTACTTGGAAGTGGATTGGTATTGCGGTCACCGTCGGCATTGTCGCTGGTGTGCCCCTCTCAATGGTCGCACTAACGGCAGTCCCCCAACGAACCGCGCTATCTCACGCCTTCGGCGGTCTCGCGGCCGGCCTCGTCGGCATCGCAAAATACATGCACTGGCTTCACGAAAGCATGGCGCTTCCACCAGAGCAATCCCAACTCACCACCTTCCGCACCGGCGCGCTCGTGTTTGAAATTATTCTGGGTTTCCTCACCTTTACCGGCAGCCTCATGGCCGCAGGCAAACTGATGGAGTGGATTCCCACCCGACCCATCACTTACAAGAACCAAAACCTATACAACCTTCTGCTCCTTGCGATCGCCATCGTCGTCGGACTCCTCTTAATCTTCTGGAAGCCAGAAGCTTGGTATCTCATGATCCCTGTGGCAATCTTGTCGCTCGCGTTCGGCGTGCTGCTCATTCTCCCCATCGGCGGCGCGGACATGCCGACCGTGATCTCGCTCCTTAACTCCTACGCAGGCCTCTCAGCCGTCGCGATGGGCTTTGTCCTCGAAAACAAGCTCTTGATCACCGCCGGCGCGCTCGATGGTTCTTCCGGCCTTATTCTCTCCATCATCATGTGCAAAGCCATGAACCGCTCGTTCACCAACGTGCTCTTTGGCGCGTTCGGTCAGGTGAAGGCAGCCGCTGCCGCCGGTGAACAAAAGGCGGTCAAGAGTGCAACACCCGAAGACGCAGCTCAGTTGATGGAGAATGCCCAGCTCGTCGTCATCATCCCCGGTTACGGTATGGCTGTTGCACAGGCACAGCACCGCGTGCGTGAACTCTATGATCAACTGACCAAGCGCGGCGTCGACGTCCGCTTCGCGATTCACCCCGTCGCAGGTCGTATGCCCGGCCACATGAACGTGCTGCTCGCCGAATCAGAAATCCCGTACGACAAGCTCATCGAAATGGACGACATCAATCCCGAAATGACGCGTGCGGACGTGTGCCTCGTCATCGGCGCCAATGACGTCGTCAACCCAGCCGCTCGCACTGACAAGAGCAGCCCGATCTTCGGCATGCCGATCATCGACGCCGACAAAGCCAAGACTTGCCTCGCGATCAAGCGTTCGATGAACCCGGGCTTTGCGGGCATCGACAACGCACTCTACACCGCCGACAACACGCTTATGGTATTCGGAGATGCCAAGGCCGTAGTGGGCGATATCGTGAAGCAACTGACCGGCCAGACCGGAATCCACTAATCAGAACCGCGACCGCAAGGGAGCGGCCCTGCATCAGAGCTGGGAGCGCGAGCGACCGGTTCTATCGTGGCGGTGTCATCTTGACTCTTGCCGTTTCCACCCCAGAAGAAGAACCTTTCTTCCGGTTTCCGCGTCAGTAGCGCAATCGCCACCCAACCCCAACCACCAAGCAAGCCACCCAACAAGATCCCCGGAAAAAACCACTTCCAGCCGCCTCGCTTGGCCCCAATCAATCCGCCAATGGCCACGCAAATCAGCCACAGAACATAAAACGACATCCAGTCCATCCGATCGCCTACCTATTACAAAGAAATGCCAGTTCGCGACACTGCTCTCAATTCCGCCCAACTTGATTCCATTGCGCCTTGGTGGTTCAAACGCTTAGCTGATACTCTTCCGCCTTCTCAACAACACCAGAAAAATCGGCACGCCCACCATCGCCGTCACCACCCCCACCGGAAGAGTGGCACTGCCCAGATACTTCCCCGTCATCCATCCCCCAAAGCGCATCGAAACTTGTGCACCCCAATCGCAAACGATCAGAAACGCCCCGCCCAATATCGCCGACGCTGGCAGCAGAATTCTCGCATCCTGTCCGAATGCATAGGACACGATGTGCGGCACAACGAGTCCCACGAACCCAATCGGCCCACACTTGGCCACTACCCCCGCGACCGCCAACGTCGTCACCAAAATGCAAACCGCCTGCATCCGCCCCACGTTTACCCCGCGTGTGGCCGCCACGTCATCACCCATTCGATATTGATTGAACGCCCGCCCATAGAGAAGCAACACAACCCATGCGGGCAGAATCAACGGCAACAGCAGCGAACTCTCCGTCGTCAGCGAGTCCAGCGACCCCATCATCCAGCGAATCAACTGAAACGTCTGCTGCTCGTCGGAGACGGCTGTCACGAACATCATCATCGCGCCGCAGAACAAACCCAGCGTCACACCCGCCAGCAACATCTCGTTCGACGTAAGTCGCCGCCGCCCGCGCGTGATCGCGTACACCGCCGCAACAACAGAAATCGCCCCCACGAACGCCGACACCGAGAGACTCGAAACCCCTGCGATCGTAGCCACCCATCCACATCGAATCGCGATCACCGCCCCCAGCGACCCACCGCTTGCGATGCCCAGCGTGTACGGCTCCGCCAGCGGATTTCGCAGCAGAATCTGCAACACCGCCCCGCATAGCGCCAGCGTTGTTCCCACCTGCAACGCGAGCAGCGAACGCGGAAATCGCAACGTAAACCCAATCGTCATTGCCTGTTTCGCAAATCGGCTTGTCTCGTCCTGAGAAACAGTCCCATTTCGATCATCATCCGCAACGCCGCGCGACTGCAACTCGCTCGGCGAAATCTCAAACCCCAATCGCGCACGCCACGCGTCCCACCAGCCAAACGACGACGACTCCGTCCCCACGCCCGGCGCGATCAGCAGTAGCAACACCAGTCCGGCTACACACACCCCGAGCTTGAAGAAGAATTGTCCAGGCGTCAGGCGCGTCATGTGCTGCGTACATCCATTCGATCAGTGGCCACGACCCAACTTTGTTTTGCCGCCGCCCCGCTTTCTCCTCGTATTTCACTCTCACGCGTCGATAGTGCCACCATCCTGACACCATACACCGGCTCCAGCACGTCTGGCTTGATCACCTTTTCCGGCGTCCCCCTCGCAGCCACCCTTCCATCGTTCAACAACAAGACGTGCGTGCAATATCTCGCAGCCAGATTCAAATCATGTGTCGCCACCACCACAGCCAATTCGCCGCTTGAACCACGGACCGCCGATTGCAAATCAACGCATCGGGTGGCACGGTCAAGCCGCAGCTTGGCCGTGGGCGGGCCATCAGACGTAGGTGCTATCTCATGAGAACATCCCCCCAACGTCAGATCACGAAGTAAATCGAACATTGTTAGTTGATGCTTCAAATCGAGAGAGGCCGTCGGCTCATCCAGCAAGAGAACTCTCGACTCCTGAGCAAGCGCCGCAGCCACATGTACGCGCTGCGCCTCTCCCCCTGACAGAGTGCCTATCGTTCGACCGGCGAAAGCGGTTGTCTCAGTCAGCGCCATCGCCCGACCCGCCACCCGCTCATCCTGCTCCGACTCGAAATACCCCGCCCCGCGATGCGGATACCGCCCAAGCAACACCACCTCGCGCGCAGTCAACTCACCCTCAACCCGCACCTGCTGCGGAACATAAGCCAGCACCCGCGCGCGATCACGATGTGTAGTGGATTTCAACTCACGAAGTTCGCCCGCATCGGAGCCGGGAGCGCAAGCGACGGGTTTTTCCACCTCAAATCCATGACGCTTCAAGGATCCCTCTCCCCGTTGCGTAGAGGGCAGAAGTGAGGGGCTTGCCTCGGTTTCAACTATTCGCGAAATCGAATGGACCTCGCGCTCACGCTTGGGGCTCTGATTGGTAGACGATTGCGCCAGCAGAATCCTTCCCCCCGTCGGCCGCACCAACCCCGCCATCAATCGCAACAGCGTGCTTTTCCCCGCCCCGTTCGGCCCGACAATCGCCCAGCACTCCCCGGCGCGCACCTCCAGACCGACCGGCCCGAGAAACTCCCGCCGATTCGCAAACCCAAACCGCACATCGCTCAGCACGAGCAACGGTTCATTCATGGAATCAGAAACTTGAACGCCATCCGCCATTCACGGATGTTGTACCCCGGATTGAATCGCTTGTCCGCACTCAGGACAAACGCCGGATGTGTTGCCAGTAAGATCATAACCACAGGAGACGCAGTGCCCTCTGCGCCGTCGACGCCACCTTCGACGAACGGCAGCTCGAATCACAAGCGCTGGAACAACAGCGCTCAATGTAAACACCATCCAAAATGGGCAAATAATATGCCGGCGAATTTGACTGTAGTGATACGGGAAACCATCCTCGGGGAATCCCCACATGGCAGGTGTGTCGCGACCACTTTGGCCTTCACCCATGGTCCTTCCAAAGCGAAACCATTTGAAGGATTGACGTTGCCATTGCTTTGTCTGCAGAGCGTAGTCAAACCGGCGATCGAGATAAATGTGCAAGTCGCCATTGCTGGCAACCATCTCCAATTGAGTGTGCTTCGACCAATACCATTGCGCTTGCACTCCATAATTTCTGGTACGCATGAAGTATGTCTTCTGTATGCTGCCCCAAACAAGTTCTTTGACATTCTTGGTGTAGCTAAGCGGCCAGAGAATTGCAATAACCCCGATGAAGAGGAGATTTCCTAGAACGCCGAGCTTGATCGCCGCAAGAGTGACAGAGCGACAGCAACTAACGATTCTTTCGAGAATGGTTAGCCTCGACGATATGTCACGTGCGACACGATTCACTAATCACCAGCATTACGAACCAACAGAATGAAGAAACCTCGCGATCTCACTAATCTGAGCATCAATTCTCATCGATGGGATTAGGACATTTTGATCAACCAGAATCAGGATACGATCGTTCGCCAGCGCAGGCATCTCCCCCACCTTCTTCCACTGCTCCACTAACTCCTTCTTCTTCTTTTCATCCACCTCTTCCCCCGGCATCAGCTCGATAATCACCTCCGGCTGCTTCGCGACGATGCTCTCAAGACTCACCTGCGGCCAGGGCGCGTCCACGTCGCCGAACACGTTCACCCCGCCCGCGATGGTGATCATGTCATCGAGAAACGTGCCCTTGCCAGTCGTCAGAATGTTCGCTACATCATCCGGTCGCCGCGAAACCGTCAGCAGCACGCGCGGTTTCGGTCGATCCTTCACGCGCTCCTGAATCGCCTTGATTTTCGCCTGAAACTCATCGACCAGTTTCTTGGCCGCATCTTCCTTTTTGAGAATCTTGCCCAGCTCGATCGCCGTCCGCTCAATGTCCGCCATTCGTTCCGTGGGATCGTGGTACACCCTGATCTTCAAATCCGCGCACAGTTTCTCCAGCGACTCACTCTTTCCGCGAATCACCACCAGATCAGGCCGCAACGAAACGATTTTTTCCAGATCAGGATCAAACAGCCCACCGACTTGAGGCCGCGATTTCAATTCCGGCGGATACACGCAAAACTTATCTACGCCGACAATCCGCTCACATTCACCAAGTGCGCAAATGATCTCCGATGCATTCGGCGCAATGGTGATGATTCGAGAGGGAACGACTTCCTCGGCAAACGCACGTATTTGAACGATTAGGGAAACAAACGTGATGAGCGCAAGATTTAGGGCTGCGCGTCGAACACCGAAACCAATTCCCCCCTTACCAAGGGGGGACAAAGGGGGGTCTATGCGATGATGACTCGACATTCGCTTCGACACATTGATTGCAGGACGATGAAAGTTGCCGACGGCTGATTATGTAAAGCGGGTTCCACTCGCCGAAACTCTGATCGAAAACAATTTGGCGGGTGAATCCGCCCTACCATTCGACCCAGGACTTTCGACATTCGATATGCGCCGTTCGACATTCTCAAGTCGCGATCGGCGCGGAGTCATGGCCTGCGATCAAACACACATCCTGAATGCTGCGCTGCACCATCGCCCCCACCGGCACGACCGCGCTCGGCCGATCCGGCTGGCCCGGCGACCAGATGATCAATCGATCGCGCGGCTCATTGGTGGCTACGATCATGTCGTCTGCCACGTCGATTCGCCGAATCGTCTGTCCGCCCGCCTCATAACGACAGGTGTAACTATCACCCACCACCTGCGCCTGCGCACTGATCGATGTATCTGCAAAAAACAGACGTTGAATACCCAGCGACGACTGCGCCGCAATCGATTCCACGGCTCGCCCCGCTCCGCGATACACCCGATCCGGGTGCGAGCTATTCGCCCAATCCCATCGCCAGATGTCGCCCTCACTCGTACCCGCGAACAACCCGTCGACCGTCGGGCACAACGACGTGATCGTCGCACCAGCACCTTCAAATCGGTGACACTGGCTGTCACTTTCGTTCGCGGCCCATCGAATGACATGATCATCAATGGCGCAATACACATCCTGATTCAGCACAGCCAGATTTCGGACGGCCTTGGCGCCTCGCGTCATCGACTCAAACAGCGCTCGCCCGGAACCCGTTTCGTTTGCCGGCCACTGCCACAACCCAAGCTCTGAATGCGCCGCGATCAAACGGTCCCCGACCATCACCACGGAATTGAAACCGCCACGCACACTTGGAGCGTTTGGCACCTGATACACGCGATCCGGTTCGACGCGATCCAACGGCAAGCGATACACACCTGTGGCCGCACCAAGAAACAAAATCGGATTCCCATCCAACCTCGCGGCCTGCACCGACCGCACCGGACCAGCCGCCCCTGCGATCTTCAGTCGCCTCGCTGGCTCCTTGAAGTTTCCGTCTTCAAAAAACAAAACCTGATCGCCCGCAGCCACCACCACCCACTTCGTCCGCGTGGCCGGAACATCCTGAGCGAACAGCGATTGATACAGCTCCGCGCGTTCCTTTTCCGAAAATGTCTGGATCAACTGCGGCACGCTCGCACCTGGCGAAGACGCCGCCAATTGCCGCAGCCGTGATAGCACATCTGAGAGATGATCAACATGCTGCCGCTGGGCAGCCGCTCGCGCGTCGCGCAGTGGCTTCGCCGCTTCAAACTCGTGCGTTAGCGTGACCGACGCTTCGTGCGCCCGTTGTACCTGTCGATAGGCCGGTGAGTCGAGTTGCACATGCGGGCCGCTCTCAATCACCAGACCCGCAGCAAAACAAACACCTTCTAATTCCTCGCGAACCGCCTGCTCAATCTGGACCCGCGACGATGCATCCGTCAGAAACGCCGCCGATTTCGCGTCAGCAAGAGTAGCCAACGCTTTTCGAACCGTCGGTTGCAGGTATTTGGCGAGGTCTGCCCGCGTCGCCAGCGGACGATTTCCCAGCAACGACTTCTGAAAAGAAATGAGCTCACCTTGTTCTGCGAGTAACGCGACTCGCGCAGCCACATCACATCGAAATCGAAAACCATCCTCACTGGCTACATCGTTTTCGACCCATTGCACGTCGACCGCACCGCTGCGCGCCAAGAGCACGTCATCAACATCGCCGCCGTCGAACGCGCCGCTTCGATAAACCTGTTGATCCCCCGATCGCCGCGTGACCAGCGCAGCCCACGGCGAAGGCAGCTCCAACGACCGGCGAAGAAAACCGAACAATTCGCTGGCTGCGAACCGCGCCGCCAAGAACTCTGGATTTCGGAAAAAAGTCTGAGGCTCAAACTTGCTGCTGACCATACATCACCTCATCGATGATTATAGCACATCCTCGAAACCGCTTCGACGAGAATCCACAAAGACGGAGTTACAAATCACCAATTACGAATTACAAATTACGAACCTGAAGTCGCTGCACCGGAACTATTTTCCTTCGCTCGCGAATTTCTCGTAACGAACAAGGTCCGAAGGATGCACCGACGGCAAGTTCTCCTCGATCACAGCCAGAACATCAGTCCTCGAAATCGGTCTCGCCTCTGCACCGCCAACAGCCTCCATAAACGGTCGATGCGCCGCTTCCTGTGCAATGTTCTTTATGTCCGCACCGCTATAACCATTCAGCCGGTCGCATATTTCGCCGAAGTCCACGTCGTCAGCCAGCGGTCGGCCATTGAAATAGATTTCCAACATGCGAAACCGCGCCGGCGCATCCGGCAACGGTACATAAATTTTCGCGTCCAATCGTCCCGGTCGCAGCACCGCTTCATCCAGCATCCACGGCTTGTTCGTGGCGCCGACAAATAGCAACGCCCGATCCGATTTACGATCGAACCCCTCCAGCTCCTGCAACAGTTGCGGCACAACCCGCTGCATCACCGTCGAGCTGTCGCTCTTTCGCTTGGGAATGAGAGCCTCGGTCTCATCCAGAAAAATCACCGAAGTCTTTTCGGCCTTGGCGGCCTCAAAGAGCTTTCGCACGTTCTGCTCTGCTTCGCCCACCCACTTACTCATCATCTGCGCGGGACTGATCAAAAAAAACGTCGCGTCGATTTCGCAAGCGATAGCCTTCGCGATCATCGTCTTGCCCGTCCCCGGCGGACCATACAACAACACACCGCCGCCCACCCCGATGCCGTACTGCCGCGCAAGATCCGGATGCGAAAACGGATAGATCATCTTCAACCGGATTTCCTGCTTCACATCCTCCAAACCGGCGATGTCATCAAAGCCAAGCGTCGGCTTATCGCGGACAATCCACTCTTCGGCATCAGCGCCCTCATCTTCTTCGCGCTCGCTCTGTCGACCACCGCCGCCCGGTCTGCCACCACCGCGCCCACCGACGCCAGCACCCTTACCCTTTTGATTTCCAGCGCCTTGTAGGGCGGGTTTCACTCGCCGCCCCCCACCAGCCAAACGCTCGCTTTCGCGCGCGAGTTCAATCAACTCTGCCGCCAGCTCCTCCTGCTGCCGCTTCGCCTCAGGAGATTTCGCCTTCTCCGCTATTTCAATAATGCACTCTGCCGCATCAACCAGATACGTCTTGGCCGTCAGGTAATCGCCGTTCTGATACGCGGCGATGCCCTTGGATTTAAGGCGCTCGAAGGTGGAGAAGGAAGTGGTCATATCGATAGAAGATTTACGCTTTCGAAGTCCAAAAATATTGGTAGGGGCCGCCATGCGGACCATCAGGCCTGCATTTACGATTCGTACTCCGGGTCGTTCGCCTGATCAAAACACTCTTTGAACGCGGTGCGAACCGACGAATCTAGTTCATTTGAAAACGTCTCGGACAGTTGATTTCGTCGAATCAGTTCCACCACATCGCCCCAATCCTTGAATCGCCACGTCACAAGCTTCAGCTCAATCAGTCGCGCAAGAGACACCGTTCGCAAGTCCGCGTGAAACTCCGCTGCTTGGGGCTTTGGAAATCGAATACTGTGATTCCGGCGACTATCTCCGGCGATTTCGCCGGCTATCAGGACATCAATTGTCACACCAGTTTGCACATCGTGAAATCGTCGAGGCAAACGTTCGTCCCTAGAATAAGACACACCCTCAAACTCGCGTCGGAATCGTTCCAGATCACCCGCGCTCATGACGACATCTACGTCAATAGTTTGCCGCGGATAGTTGTGGGCATTTAGCGCCAGCCCGCCGATGATGACATATTCTATTTTTGAATCTAATAACTTTGCTTCCAGTTCGCGCACCGTATCCCATACCGGTCCCTGTTTTTCAAAGAACATTCCGGCCTCCGTAATGCGGTCGATTTGAAAACGTGCGATCATGAAAACATCGTCGCCTGGAACATTTCAAGTATTCCATCGTTACTTATATCTTACCCCTGCCGCTCCCCTTGCTGCTTCAACGCATCCAGCTCTGCCCGCAAAACAGCCAGCTTGTCCATTTCGCGCTGATGCTCAGCCTCGGCCTCGGTGTTAATCAACCGATCGATCTCTTCGTCCGACACAGTCTCCTTCGACCCAGCCATCGCCACATCCTGCGCCGCGATATCCTCCACGGAATCGAGGAACATGTTCATCCGTTCTTCCATCGACTGCGACTGCACCATCGCCTTTTCCCAGTCACCCTGCGTTTTCACGAGGTCCGTCTCGCCAAACAGCTTGCCGATTTCCGCGGCCATCATGCCCATGCTCTTCGCGAAATCGGCCGACGCTTCCGCCTGCCGCTTGATCAACAGCGCATTCTTCACCGACAGCAATTGTCGTTCGAGCAATTTCCGAATTGTGGCTGTTTTCTTCAGCGAATTGCGGATGAACTGGTATTGCGTGTTATCGCCGATACGCTTGGCGTGCTGCGCGTTCTTGATGAAATCTTCCTGAAATTGCCCCTGCTCGCGAATCGACTTCTCGATCCGCCGAATGCCCTGGCGAATCTTGATGTCACGCTCAATCCGTCGCTCTTCAGGAGTCTTAAAAAGGGCCATAAACAATCCTAAGCATTCTCAGACGATTACCTGTCGCACGGACGTGTCCTGTTTCTCGCACGAATCAAAAACACGTAGGGCGGGTTCCACCCGCCACTCCCCCTCCCAATCTTATACACAACGACACGCCCATCGGGGATTCGTTACACTCAAAAACCGCGTTAAGCGCACAGCTGTACACGACACGTTATTCGTAATACTCGCGCTCCGGAATCAGCAGCCAAAGAAGCAGGTAAATCAATACTCCGGGAAACGCGACCGACAGCACTGACACCAGCACGTACACCACGCGCACCGTCGTGGGATCTATATCAAAATAATCGCCGATCCCGCCACACACGCCCGCAATCGCGCGATTCTCAATGCTGCGCCTTAGTTTCCTCGTACCTCGTCCCATTGTTTCCTTCGATCAAAACAAAACCCAACAACTCGACATTCAAGTCCTTCTCAACGGAGTTTTGTAATTCGTAATTTGTAACTCCCCTACTGCTTCGATGGTGTGTCATCCTTCCGGCGCAGCATGTCGTTCGCGCACCCGTCGATCCGCCTCATCAAACGCCTCAGCCGAATCTGTCAGCGCGCCCGCGTCCATCTTCTCCCACACACCCATCACCGTTTGACCGGCCTCGCTCAACCCGGCTGAACCTTCATCCACGGCCGAACCGATCCGCAGGATTTCATCAAGCCGCTCCTGGTACACCTCGGACTTGACCGAATCCATCTCAATCAGCTTGCTCAGTCGCAGAATATCGCCTTCGCTGACCAGACCGAGATGATTCGATTGCCCGGCACGATCCGCGTTCTCCCGCAGCATTCGCAGCCGCGAAACCGTCAGCATCTCCTTGCTGCGAATATTGAGCTGTCGCGAGAGCATCAACTGCTCGGTCGTTTTCAGCTCAAACTCTTGCGCAAGAACCCGACGCAGCTCCGGCGTTTTTTCCGAAGCACCGCGTTCAAACAGCTTTTGTTTATCAGTGGCGAGCTTGGTGACTTTATTGAGGAGCTGTGTGCGTTCCTTGTCCAAAAGCAATTCCTGCCGCCGTAACTCCGAGCGAGTCATGCGTGACAGCGGCTTCTTTCGCTTCGACAACCATTCCAGAAACACCAATCTGATTCCCCTTAGATCGTCTGGAAACAGACAATCACTCCGGCTTACGCGGACACTTGGTCAATGCCTTAGGGTCAACAAAGAATGATAAGTATCCACAGTCTTCGCAAGCATGTGCTGAAATCGCCGGACCCGTCGCATACCACTTGGCATCGACTGGCTGAAAAAAGACGCCTTGAATCGAATACAGTTGCCCTTCTGCCAGAGATTCACTCCCGCAGCAGGCACACTTGACGCCATCCAGGTCGCCGCCAACTTTTTCCAATCGTTCTTTGCTTATCATGTGGCCTCCGGATCAGCTTTTCGACCGGACTTCGACGCCCCCGACGACGGCGGGTCAAACACTGGCGGTGCAACCTCTCGCTTTGCCTCAGCGCGGCCCGGTGCCATCGGATTGGCACTCGCGGTCTTCGGCTTCTCGCGACCCTCGTCAAACTCCTGCAGAATCGCCAGCTCTTCCTCGTTGCTGATCGTCGCTTCCATACCCGTCTCAAGACTGCTCACCAGATCAGCATCAGCCCTAAGCGACTCCAGCAACTCCTCTGCACGCACTGCGTTCTCGGTCAACTCCTGCGTATCCGGAAGTTGCGCGACTTCGCCCTGCTGAATTAGCGTCAGATTGTGAATGTCCGTGCTGATGATGTTGATCTGCTGATTCAGCATCGCAGCCGTCGTGTTCTGACGGCCGATGTCCTTCCTCAACTGTGCGAGCTGTGCGGCCAACCTCCGCTTGGGCACGGCCGACGTCGCGGCCTTGCCCTGGTCCAGCAAACTCGCCTCGACCTTCTCAAGCTTGCCGATGTCTTCATAAATGCGATCGCGTCGCTGCGACAGCGCAGCTCGACGCTCCGCCAGCAGATTGATCTTCTGCGGCGTATCGAGTTCGCTGGCAAACATCTGTCTGATGCGATCGATCATACCCATCGGTTTCTTCCCGGCCGGGATAGCAGCCGCCCCGCGATACAACAGGAACTCGCCGTTCTTGTTGCTGACCTTCAGCTCCGGGTCTTTCGTCGCCACATACTCAAACGCGCGCTTCACCAGGTCCTCCGGCAGGTGTAGTTTACTCGCCGCCGACGAGGCCGATAACCCTCCGGTTATCATTTCCGTACTGTGCTCCTCGGCGAAGCGACGCACCCGCTCCAGCTTCTGATTCGCACTCTCCGGGTCGAATATTCGAAGCAATCGCGGGTCAACCCGCTCGCTGGCCCCGCGCGTTCGCCAGCCGCCGTTCTCATCCTGCTCGATGAGCACCACCGTAACATTCGGCATTTCGACCCGCGCCTGCTCAACCTCAGCCGAAAAACCGGACGGACTGCACACGCCGATGACATGCGGCACCGATGGATCAACCACCAGCTTCCGCACGTGGTCCATCAGTTCCCCGAGACCAATCGGCGGCGGTGCCCCGCCCGATTTGGAGGCGTAGTGACTCAACGGCGCGATCACTGACGCAATCGCCACGCCAGTACGCTTCTTCCCAAACAAGAATCGTTTCTCGAACCCCTGCAGCGTGATGCGCCGGTTCGCCGGAAATGACTTCATCAACTCGCGATCGAACAGCCGGTTCGACGCCATCACCGCCCGCAGGCGATCGCTCTCATCGAATTGTGATCGCTGCCAGATAGTACCGCGGAAATGTCGACCCTTCGCCGCTTCCAGGTTGGCATCGACCCCGGCGAGAAAATCCGTCTCGCATTGCAAAGCTGCCGCAACGTCCGGATTCAACACCGTGTCAGATTACCTCCATAGCGGCTAACCGCGCACCGCACTGGCTGCAAAAACGTGCGGGCCGTCGCTCGACTTTTCGACATTCCGCTCGCGGGCAAATCCGGGTGGCGCCCGCAGTCTTCTCAAACGGACTCCAGCGTGGGGTTCGATCCACCGGCTTGCCTCGCATCATGTTCATCACGCCTCGACCCATTCCGGCAAACAGACTCCACATTAGCCACATGATGCCGAAAAAGAAGGCCCCAAACCCGACCAGCAACAGGAGAATCAAAGCTGTAAAATCGCCGCCACCCATGGCTCGACTACTTTCCGCCTTCGAAGACTCGAGATTTCGATCCCTCTCCCTTTTAGGGAGAGGGGCAGGGGTGAGGGTCTCCTACCCCATCAACACCCGCAAATCATTCCCACAGAAAATACAAAACTGATCACCGGGCCGCACAAACGCCCTGCAGCCCGAGCATCGCGGTATCGATTCCACCAACTGCCGTCCACACCGAATGCAAAACTGATCGTCGCGTTCCACTGCAAACTTACACTGCGGACATCGGCCCGCGTTGTTGTTCGGAACGCCAACGCTCACGTTGACCTTTGTAGACCGCGACTCCAGCGCAGCCAGCATCTCTCGCGCCGACGCATATCGTCGCTCCCACCGCGTGTAGCACCGCTGAAACACCTGATCCAAGTACGCGGGCACGCCCGATCGAATAGACCCGGGCAGTTCCCCACCCTGTGGCCGTTCGCCCGTCAGCATCTCGAACAACACAATCCCGCAAGCGTAAAGATCGCTGCGCGCATCTACATCGCCGCCTTCGCGCTGTTCCGGCGCCATGTACGCGAGCGTCCCACTGATGCTCTTACCCTCTTCCGTTAGCAGGCTGCCGCTCTGCATGATCGATTGCGTGAGATTGCCTCCGACTTTGCCTAAGCCAAAATCAGTAACCTTCACCGCCGACGAATCGATTTCAGCCAGTCTTGCCAGCGGGTGATTCAGCAGAATATTCGCCGGCTTCAAATCGCGATGAACCAAGCCAGTCTTGTGTGCCGTCGCTAACCCTTCGAGCAAACCGCGCATCACCGCGATCGCGCTGGAAATCGGAAATGTCTTCTTATAGGTATCGATCGCCTCCTTCAGCGAAGGTCCATCGATGAACTCCATGATGAAGTACGGCGGGTCCGCATACGGGTCGAGGTCTAAGGCGCGCACGATATTCTGGTGCTGCATGCCATGCACCACGATCCCCTCGCGCTGCAAATTGCGAACGTATTGTGTATCCGTCGGAATCTTGATGGCTACGATGGTGCCAAAGACGTGATGGCGTGCTCGCCACACCTCGCCGAAGCTTCCAGCCCCGACGCGGCATTCAAGCAGATAATTATTAACTCGATCCCCTTCGCGCAACCCGGGCATCGCTACCTACCTCCCAAGACCCTCCTGACGGGCGGAAACTCCTAGTCGAATCGCTGGACCGAGATTCCTATCTCGGTCCAAGTCTTTAGATTTCCTCCAACCTCTGTGCTGGATCGAGATTCCCATCTCAATCCAAACCATTAGACTTCCTCCAGTCTCTCAGCCTGATACTCACACACTTTGAAATTATAAACCGCTGCTGCTAGGAAACCAAGAAAAACGACGGCCCACGAGAGCGAACCATGCCCGCGCACGCCACCCATTAACCAAATCGCAACACCCGCGTCCACAACCAAGTATCCCAGAAGCATCATTGCAGCCGCCCGATTCGACTCTAGCGTCACGACCCACCGCGTCACAAAAAACGTCGCCCACGGTAATAGTACGACGAAACCGCACCAGGCGATCGCATATTTGATTGTCATCCAGATCGCACGCAGATCCTCCGGATGCTTCCAGAACCAGAATCCCGCGCCCGCCGTCGCAAGAATGGCGATCGCAGTTACAACCGTTTTGGTGACGTATTGCCCCAGCCACGCGAACATGAAAGGCCCTCGTCGCGACTCAAACCCAGCAGGCACCCATAACGTGATGCTACTGTCCTTCTATCGATGATTTTACCACTAGGTTACCACGATATTTCATGAAACCAGAGTATAAAACCGTCGTTTGATTATCAGCGAGGACTTCAAAATAAACGATCTCAAAGTCCGAATAGTGTTGGATGTGACGGAACAAGGAAGTGAAAACGCCCATTTGGCAGGCAACTGACAAGATTTCCGATCCGAGCCCTTTGCGCAAGCAAAGGGACCCTTAGTCATTGAAGAACTGATCAAAAGGCTATCGTTTCAAAAATCTAAGCGCTAACTCGAACAAATCTGGTTCTTGAGATTTCAGATTTGAGATTTGAAACGGGTTGCTAGCCTGAAATGTACACGCTGAAGTTGTCCCAGAACCTATAGGGTTGTTGGATGCGCCTGCCGGATTAGCTCCGCTTGGCCCCCACCGCTGCTCCCGCACCCTGACGCGCTTTCTCCCTTAGGGTGTCCAGCGCTTCGCGAACCTCGTTGGCCATCCGCGCATTTGGAAAATCCCGAATCAGTTCGAGTCCGGTATCCAGCGCATCCTGCCAGCGCCGCTCCGTTACCGCAAACCGGAATTGCACGCCAAGTTGCAGCAACTTCTCCTTGAACACGTGCCTCGCCGATTCCTGCAGCGTCTGAGCCTCAGACACTGACATGTACTGGTCCATTTCCTTCAGTATGTCGATCGCATGATCTGTATCGTTTCGGCGGACCGCATCCTCCCAGGACTTCTTCAGTTCACCCTTGTGCTGCAGTTTCAGCTCTTTCATCCGCTGGCGAAGACCCAGCGCCGTCAAATCATTAGGCAGTGCATGCAGTAACCGATCAATCTCGCGCTCCGCCCTCTCCCACTGGTGAAGCTGGAACTGCCGCTCGATCAGATCAACGGCCTCGGACAACTTCGACTGAATCGCTTCCTGCCGTGCCTCTTCCAATTCCTCGCGAATTCGATCCGCTTCCTGTTTGTAACCAAACCTTCGATCGATCTCCGAAACAAGATTCAGCGCAGCCTCCCACTTTTCATTCCGAATATCATCACGAATCGCTGCTCGAAGAGCTTCCAATTCCTGCTCGCGATGCGTCAGCGACTTTGCTGCGTCCGAAATTCGTGTGTTGTGGCCGATCGCCTGCAGCTGGTCGATCTGCCGCCCCATCGCCTCATTCAAATCACGAAACTCGCCAAGCTGCCGTGCTAGGGTCGACTCAATCTTCAAGAGTAGCGGCGTAATCGAAAGAACCATGACAGATAGGAAAACCCCCGCCCCGCCAACGATGATCAGCCAACCCCGCGAATTAAGCGAGGAGTCGACCAACCCAAGCCCGATAAGCAGGAACCCGCCAAGCACCGCCAACAGGCAAACAAGCGTCTGCAACCAGCGGAGCTGCGAAAATCGATTCGGCGATGAATACATAGCTGGATCCCTCTTTGCACGACTCACGTAAAGGATCTCGGGCATTCGTCCACACAGTCCTCAACGGGTGCGCAGCAACGAATACCAAACGCCATACTAAATCCGCACTCCCCACCGTCAACTATTTCGGCAACAAGGACTTAACCAGGCGTGAAAAACCAGTGTCATGGGGCCGAAAGGCGACCAGAGAATTCGCGACTTGCAGGGAAAAGCGGAAGCGGAGACCCCTTTACGTTACTGACAATCAATTAAGCCCAGCCTCGGCTGCTTTTCCGTAGGGCCGCACCACGATCGCCTCAACCGGTTCATCAGATTCTTGCGGTTTCTGCTTTTCCTCGTGCGCGAGTTCCCATTCCACCCGCAAAAGGCGTTCCTGCTTGGCCAGTTTTCTGTCGTCGTTGGAAATCTCAACCGCAATGACACGCAGAAAGGCGATCGCCCCCGCAATACCCGCCGACAGATAACACAACACCACCCAACCGTTCACAACATCGCTCCGCTCAGACATGCAATGTATCGGCGGGCGCACCGAACAGGATGGGTTAACTACCCACTGATTCCATAGGCAAACGAAGCGTTTTCAAGCACGTCGCGATTGGTTCCGCAAACCTTTTGACGAGAGGTCGACGTGCTCTTTTCGCAATCGCACAAGCCGTCAATATCACCGACCTCAACCGTGCTAGGACCACGTGATTCTTAACTTTGGCGTGCAGCATGATCTTCCCCCCTTAGCAAGGGGGGATTAAAGGGGGTCTTTCACCACACTTGACGTAAAGGTGCTCTAATTCGCGTTGCGATAAGCAACAAAGTCTTTGATAAACTGCGCCGTAATCGGACCTGGCCGCCCGTTCCCCACAGGCCGCTTGTCGATTTCCACGATCGGCACAATCTCTGCTGCCGTTCCCGTCGCGAAGCACTCATCACAAACGTAAAGGTCGTGACGAATGAGCGTCGTCTCGCGCACGCGCATCTTCCGCGCCGCAGCCAGTTCCATAACCACCGCGCGCGTGATGCCTTCCAGGAAGCCTTCGCTGATCGGCGGCGTGAGTAGTTCACCCCGGCGAATAAGGAAAATGTTATCGCCCGTGCACTCGCACACGTGGCCCGCCGTGGTCAGCATGATCGCCTCGTCCGCACCGTAGTCATGCGCTTCCAACTTGGCCATCACGTTGTTCAGATAATTCAGCGACTTAACTCGCGGACTCAGCGTGTTCGGATGATTTCTCGCGATGCTCGAAACGATGCACTTCATCCCGCGCTCGTAAACTTCCGGCGGGTAGAGTGCGATCTTGTCGGCAATGACAATCAACATAGGACACGCGGTTCGTCGAATCGAAATCCCCAGCGCACCAACACCGCGCGTCACTAGCAAACGAATGTACCCATCCCCGCGAATCCCGTTCGCCTCCATCGTGTCATACATCGCGGCGCTGACCTCATCGGGCGTCATCGGCATCGGCAAACGTATCGACTTCGCCGACTCAAAAAGCCGCTCGATGTGATCCTGTTCCTTGAAGATCTTTCCGTTGTAGATTCGAATACCTTCGAAGATTCCGTCGCCATACAGCAAAGCATGATCAAACACGCTGACTTTGGCGTCCTCAGCCGACACAATCTCCGTGCCCATCCAAATCTTAAGATTCGGGTCCGGTGTATAAGGATTGACCGGGACCGTCCGCACGTCTACTGCGTCTGCCTTCATCTTCGCACCTGCTCTTTCAGGACTGGGTCGACGGCACGCCGACCGGCTGCGGGTAACGTTTGAATGACACCCTCGCTCAGCTGAACCTGCCGATGGGCACGCGAGGCTACTTTGGTATCGTGCGTGACCATCACAATCGTCTGACCGGCCTCATTGAGACCCTTCAGAAGTTGCAAAATGTCACCCCCGATCGCCTCATCCAAATTACCGGTTGGCTCATCCGCAAGCAATAGCGCAGGCTTGTTCATCAACGCCCGCGCAATCGCTACACGCTGCCTTTCCCCACCCGAAAGTTCACGGGGCCGATGCTTCAATCGGTGCGACAATCCCATCTGCTCAAGTAACTGCTCAGCCTCGAAGTTCGTGGCTTTTTTCACAGATGGCCAACGGAACCCCGATTCACCTACCATCCTTGTAATTACTACGTTTTCAAGGACGTTGAGTTCGGGCAGCAGATGATAGAACTGAAACACGAACCCGACCTGCTTATTCCGATAAACTCCGCGAGCATCCGCCGGCAAGCCAAAGACGTCTTCGCCTTGAAACTCGACGATCCCACGATCGGGAGTATCCAGTGCCCCAAGAATATGCAGAAGCGTGCTCTTCCCGGAACCGCTCGAACCCATCACCACCAGGAACTCACCCTTCGCCACTTCAATAGTCGCCCCGCGCAACACGTCTACCCGCGCAGGCCCCATGGTAAACGCCTTGTGAATTCCTCGGGCTCTTAGAAGAGTACGGTCCATGTCACGTTACCGATCGAAAGTTCGTTGTCTGCGATACTAAATACACCATTCGAAAGCCAGGGGCGCAATCTGATGCGAATGAATCGCCGCTTTCCATCTATGAACGTATGCCAATCCCTCCCTCTCCCTCTTAGGGAGAGGGCAGGGTGAGGGTCTCTTGTGCGACCATGACTGGGTCATGTCAAAGACATCTAATTCCTATCTTCGCCCGAATTATTCGCGATCCCGCGTGTACACTATCAGTCTGCCCGCGCGCGCACAACAAAGCTTCTGTCGCACAAAATCTTACGCTTCTCCTGCGATCAAATTGCTGCATACAATGCCCGCCAGTCAACGAAAGGGCCGCCCATGAAAACCAGTATTTTGCTAATCGCCGTAGTGTCCGTCCTCGCACCTCCAATGGCATTCGCGGAACCCACCGCCGAACAGATAGCCTGGTTAAAGAAAATCGTCATCCCGTTCAATTCCGCACAACCCAGCGACAAGTGGGAAGACCTGATCCCATTGAAAGGGCTCATCGGTGATGCGCGTGTCGTCTCACTCGGCGAAGCCACTCACGGCACGCGCGAGTTCTTCCAGATGAAACATCGCATCACGCAGTTTCTCGCCAACGAGATGGGCTTCACGATTTTCGCCATCGAAGCCAACATGCCCGAGGCTCACAAAATCAACGACTTTGTTCTGCGCGGCGAAGGCGACCCGAAAGAACTAATCGCCGGCATGTACTTCTGGACTTGGAACACACAGGAACTGCTCGACCTGATTCTCTGGATGCGAGAGTTCAACAAATCGGGAAAAGGTCGCATCGAATTCACCGGCTTCGACATGCAAACGCCCAACGTAGCCGCACAGATCGCACTCGATTTTCTCAAGTCCGTCGACCCCGATTACTACGCAACCGCCAAGCCAATCTTCGACGATGCCGTAAAGACTAATCCGCAAGCTCGAATCCCACACGCGCCGGCCATCGCTGAAGTTCTGCCTCGGTTCTCTCGCGAATTCCAGCACATCGAATCATCCCGCGACAAATACTTGAAATCAAAACCAGCGCACGAAGTCGATTGGGCCATCCAAAACGCGCGCATCGTGCAGCAATGCATGCAGAGTACCGCTAACGCTGTTTCCCGCGACGAGAGCATGGCCCTCAACGTCAAGTGGATTCTCGATCACGCCGCACCCAACGCCAAAATCATTCTCTGGGCACACAACGGCCACGTCGCCAAGATGCCTTGGTGGATGGGAAAACACCTCGAACGTTTCTACGAAAAAGAAATGGTCGTGATCGGCTTCACCGCGAACGAGGGTCAGTTCACTGCTTGGGATCCCAAGAACAATCGTCTGAGTTCAACAAACGAAATGATCAAAGGCCCCGATGGAAGCATCGAACACGCTCTCCATGCTGCCGACCTGCCGCAATTCATCCTCGACCTGCGAAAGTGTTCTCGTGATAATCCCGATTCCGCGTGGATTACGAAACTCATGAAGATGCGATCCATCGGCGCCGTGGCCGACGAAAATCAATTCTACGAATTGGACTTCAGTAGACACTATGACTTGCTGATCTACTTCGATAAGACCCACGCTTCAAACTGCCTTTGGGGGAAATAGAAGACAAGTCCCACCCTCGGGTGATTCGCCCTGCCGGTTACGCTGACCAAAACCCATTGCCGCGCGAAAGCTAATTGCCCGAATTGTCCGCTGGCAGACCTGCCGCACGATGAATCAGTTTAGATCGCACCGCATGACATCCCTCTACCTCTTAGGGAGAGGGTAGGGTGAGGGTCACTTGAACTGCCAATGCGTGGTATGGTTACGGAGCATTAGTTGACTACAACGAGCATTTGTGCGATTGAACGGCCAAATGCCAGCTAATCAAAGGTTCAAATCATTGATTTCTCGCATTACCGACGCCCACGCCCGCCACCGCGAGCGGCACAAACCAACCGGCTTCAACTTCGCCCTCTCCGATCGCATCGATTATCTCGAACCCGGCCACTGGGACGCCGTCACGAAAGACCAGAGCTTCTTCCTACAGCGCCCGTACCTTCGACTTCTCGAGCAACACACACCCGACAATTTGCAACAACGCTACGCGATGGTTTTCGACAACCACCAACCCGTTGCAGCCGTCGTCGCTCAAATACTTACCCTTACTGCCGCGAACATCGTCAATCCCAACAACACGAAATCCAACGGTAAAAAAACGGCAGACAAATCACCGAAAAAACCAAGCCGCCGCCTGAAACTCAAGCTCGACGCACTGCGCCGCGTCAAAACCAAAATCCTCTCTTGCGGCAACTGCCTTTCATGGGGCATGCACGGCGTCGCACTCGCCCGCGATCGCGATCCCACACCCATCTGGCCCGGCGTGGCCGAAGCACTCTATCGCATCCGTCGCTCCGATAGTCTCTCCGGACAGGTCGCGTTCATCATGGTCAAGGACGTTCCCGCGATCCACGCCGACTCCGCCTCTTCGCTCGCGCGCATCAGCTATCGCCCAGTCGAAACCGAACCCGACATGGTTCTCGACATCAGCCCCAAATGGCGGTCACACACCGACTATCTCACCGACATGTCCTCGAAATACCGCAAAGCCGCACAGAAAATCATCAAGGACGTGAGCGAAGCCGGCTTCCGCGTCGAGCAAATGAGCAACTGGACGACGCACCGCGACCGCATTCACCAACTTTATCTCAACGTTTTTGAACAAGTCGACGTGAAGCTCGCGTGCCTGCATCCCAACTACCTGCCCGCACTCGCTGAATCGCACCCGCAGGCATTCCGAGGCACAGCCGTCTGGCACGAGAACGACCCGGTCGGCTTCGTCACCACACTTCGCGACGGCGACACCGCTGTGGGCTACTACATCGGTTACGACCCCGCCGCCAACGAAAAAGCCCCGATCTACCTGCGACTACTCCACGCAGTCGTCGCCGACGCCATCGACCTCGGCTGCAAGCGCATCTCCTTTGGCCGCACAGCCCTCGAAGCCAAAGCCCGCCTCGGCGCGAAGCCGCAATCGATGCACGTCTGGATCCGCCATCGCCAACAAGCACTCAACGTCATCGCACGACAATTCCTGAAATCAATCACGCACGCCGAAGCACCGGACCGGAATCCGTTTTCCGCAGCAGCCGAGTAGATGACGCTTAATTGATGTTAGAGAGCATCAACAAATAGCGTCGCCTCTTGTGGGTAGCGCAGCGCCGTGGATAAACTCCGACGCCACAACTGACTGTCAAGCGATCGAGTATGACACCGCCAGTCCATTTCGCCCTGAAGCGCGAACCCACTAAGCCCGAAACGAATTGAGCCCGAAACACTTTGAGCCACAAACTATTTGAATCTCAAACCATTTGGTCCCCAAATCATTTGAGCCTGAGACTACTTGAGCCTCAAAATCTTGAGCCTGAAAGGCTCATCGTCCATAGCCGGGTGGTCGAGCGCAGCGAGACCCCCGGTTGAATACCCGAATCCTTGGCGACCCTGAAAGGGTCGACGTAGACACAACAACGTATCACCCACCGCACCAATTGAACTCTATCGCACTGTCAAATCAACAAAGGGGGACTGAGAGGGGTCAACCTCTATGCTCAACTGTCCGCTGCAAGATGTGATTTCGAGCGATCACCTGTGTTGTTATTAATATGGAGTACTACGATGCTCTGTAGATACGCATTTCCTACGCAACGATACGCAAACCAATCCGCTCTACTGAATCCCTTTTGCGCGAAAAAAGAATTCTATTTCCAATTTCCTCGATTCCAGTCTCCCAAGTGGGAAATTCACTTGCGCCGCGCAAGAGCGCAAACAAACTACCCCGCGTTTTCACGTAGAAAAACGCACTCTCGCAACGGACGAAAGATTCGCGCAATATGAAACTACCCGGTAAAGGAGGGTTAGAAAGCTACGCCGATTCCTGTGCGGCCTCAGTCTCAGCGCCTTCGTCAGCGCCATCTTCACCGACAATCGAAGAGCGGACATCGCCACCCGGCGTAACACGCAGCTTAAGTGTCTTGTGCGTCGTAGAGCACGTCATGTGTATGGTCGTCTCGGGCATGTCAAACGAGTGAGATCCACCGCAGGCAGGACAATCAAATCGGATCAGCATGCTCCATCCATCAATGAAAAAAGACTCAATGACCTCCCTCTCCCTCTTAGGGAGAGGGTTGGGGTGAGGGTCTCTTGGGCCATCAACACCCGATCTTATTACTGGCCTTCAGAACCTAGACCGCGTTGTTCGCAGCACAATAGCTTCGGTTGCGGCCCACTGGTCGCGCTCAGTATCATGCCTCGGATTCGCGCGTTCGTCCACCGACCGTCAAGAGACAGAACATGAAGCAGGCAGAACCTACTACCCAGTCAAACACCTCGAATCTTGTCATCCGAAACATCGGCGAGTTGCCGGTCATTCCAAAGGGACCGCTCGCAGGCCGCGAGCAAAGCAAGTTTGAGCGCATCGAATCAGCGGCTATGCACATCGTCGACGGAAAAATCGCGTGGTTCGGCGAAGAACATGATCAACCGAAACCGCCGAAGTGCGAGGCGGTCGACGCACAGGGCAATTGCGTGATTCCCGGCCTTATCGACTGCCACACGCATACTGTCTTTGCAGGTTCACGAGCCAGCGAATTCGTCGAAAGAATACAAGGCAAGTCATACACTGAAATCGCTCAACGCGGCGGCGGAATCTGTGTGACCGTTGAAGCGGTCCGCATGGCCACCGTCGAGATGCTGATGGCCCTGACGTTGCCTCGACTGCGTCGCATGTTGGCCAACGGCGTCACCACGGTCGAGATCAAGAGCGGTTACGGTCTTTCCGTTCCGGACGAGTTGAAAATGCTGGAAGTCGTCCGACTCATGCGGGCGATGCAGCCAATCGAAGTCGTCGGAACCTATCTGGCAGCTCACACCTTTCCCCGCGAATATGCGGATCATCATGAAAAGTATCTGGAACTAATCTGCAACGAGGCGGTGCTGCGAAGACTCGTAGATGAGAAGATCGCGGAGTTCTGTGACGTCTTTTGCGAAAAGACCGCGTTCAATCTTGAGCAAACACGAAAGTTGCTGATGGCTGCGAAAAACGCAGGCTTGAAACTAAAAATCCACGCAGACCAGATCACGCAAATTGGCGCAAGCAAACTGGCCGCAGAGTTGGGAGCAATATCAGCCGATCATCTTGAGCACATCGATTCCAAGGGAATCGCAGCCATGAAGAAGTCCGGCACGATCGGCGTGCTCCTGCCGGGTTGTTCGTTCTTCCTAGGTGTTGAGCAAGCGCCAGCCAGAAAACTGCTGGAGGCCGCTGTGCCCGTAGCAGTGGCCACAGACTACAACCCCGGATCGTCAATGATGGAGTCGCTTCCTCAGGTCATGAACATCGCCTGCACCCAGATGCGCATGACGCCCGCGGAGGTACTTGTGGCTGCCACCTCCAACGCAGCCGCAGCCTTGGGAAGGCAAGACTTCGTGGGCGCGATCGAAATCGGGATGCGCGCGGATTTGGCAATCCTTGACGTGCCGACTGTCGAACAGTGGATGTACGAACCTGGCCGAAATTGCGTTTCCAAGGTCATTAAGGCTGGCCGCGTAGTCCACGGCTGATGTAGCCGCCGCAGCAGGTCGATAGAAGTGAATGTCGATAGGTGGCTCGATTTGTGGCGATGAAATGAGTTTGAAGTTTGATCAAGTTCGCATCTGTGTGACGGGTGGCGCGGGTTTCCTTGGTCGCGTCGTTTGCGAATTGCTCAAGCAGCGCGGCGCGACTTACATCGTCGTACCTCGATCGCGCGAATTCGATCTCACTCGACCCGATGCCGTCCGCCGCATGTTTGACGTCGCCAAGCCCGATGTGGTCATACACCTTGCGGCTGAGGTCGGCGGAATCGGTGCCAACCAGCGGCACCCTGGCCGGTTCTTCTTCGCCAACATGGCCATGGGCCTGAACCTGATTGAAGAATCACGTCAGCGCGGTGTTCAGAAGTTTGTACAAGTCGGGTCAGTCTGCGGATATCCCAAGCATTGCCCGGTTCCGTTTCACGAAGATGAACTGTGGAATGGTTATCCGGAGGAAACCAATGCGCCGTACGGCGTTACCAAACGCGCGCTGGGGGTCATGCTCGAAGCTTACCGGCATGAATACAAATTCAACGGCGTTTATTTGGTTCCGGTGAATCTCTATGGTCCCGGCGACAACTTCGATCTACAGCGATCGCATGTGATCCCGGCGCTCATTCGGAAATTCTGCGACGCGGTTGACGCGGGTGCGAAACGCGTCGTGTGCTGGGGAACGGGACGAGTGACTCGCGAGTTTCTCTACGTCGACGATGCGGCAGAGGCCATCGTTTGCGCGACTGAAATGCACAACGATTCAGCGCCGATCAATCTGGGAACCGGAACCGAGATCGCTATTCATGAACTCGCGCGGCAGATTGCAGTTCTTTGTGGATTCCAAGGAGAAATTGCCTGGGACCCCACTCAACCCGATGGACAACCCCGCCGGCAACTCGATGTGACTCGCGCTGCACAACTACTGCGCTGGCAAGCGAAAACCAAACTTACCGACGGCCTCAGAGCCACGATCGAATGGTGGAAATTGAATCGCCATTCGCCGGTGTCGAACGCTCAACGAAATACCAAAGTGCACAATGACGCACCGGTATTGCACTGACACTACTTATGTGTTCGCTGCCGACAGATCGCCGTAAGAATCAATCATCCCGATTTTGACGTCTTTCGGTGTAATTGCAGGCATTTGCCAGAATCGCTGTTTTGACATACACTACCGGTCGTTGGATTTGCTGCTGCGGTCGTAGGTCACGGATTTCCTTTCGTTTCCGTCCTTTTCGCCTGTCTGTTTGCTTCTGACCTCGCGTGCCGGAGCGTCGGCACCTTTGTAGCAGGCCCCGAAAGTAGGATGAGGGCCGCATTGCCCTTTCAATACGGAGAACGAATCAATGGGCAAAAAGTTGTATGTCGGAAATCTGAGCTATTCCGTGGAATCGGGAGACCTTGAGCAGCTCTTTTCAGCTCACGGTAAAGTGGAATCCGCGGAAGTTATTACTGATCGCGCCACGGGAACAAGCAAAGGCTTCGGTTTCGTGGAGATGGGTTCGGATTCAGAAGCACAGGCAGCCATCGCTGGTCTCAATGGCAGCCAGCTCCAGGGTCGCGCCTTGGCCGTGAACGAAGCACGCCCGAAGGAAGCGCATAGTCGCTCCGGTGGTGGCGGCGGCGGCGGTCGCGGCGGTTATGGCGGCGGCGGTGGAGGTGGTGGTCGCGGTGGCTACGGTGGTGGTGGAGGCGGCGGCGGTGGCCGTGGCGATCGTCGCGATCGCGGCGGCGATCGTGGTGGTGACCGCGGCGGCTGGTAACTACACGCATCCAGAGGTCGAGTAATCCCGCTTGGGACTAATTCGGCTCAATGACAAAAACTAGACGGGGCGCGAGTTCGATTCGAACCGCGCCCCGTTTGCTTTTTTGTGAATTCGAAAGACGCCTAGCGGCCGAACAGTTGACGAATCTTATGCACGGTCACGTCGCGGCCTGCCTTGGCGATGGAAGTCGTGAGCGGGATATCTTTCGGGCAAACCTTCACGCAGTTCTGACTGTTGCCGCAATCGACGACACCGCCTTGGCCGCTTAGAACTTCGAGACGCGCATCGGCATCGACTTTGGCGGTCGGGTGTTCGTTGAACAGAACCGCTTGCGCGATGGCGGCGGGACCGATGAACGCGGAGCGGTCGTTGATCTGTGGACATGCTTCGGTGCAGCAACCGCATGTCATGCAGCGCGAGACCGGATACATCTCCTCTTGCTCTTTGTTCGTGATTCGAGGTCCGGCGCCGAGGTAATGATAGCCGTCTACCTGCACCCACGCTTTGATGCGCTTGAGGTTTTCGAACATCTGCTTGCGATTGACCACAAGATCGCGAATAACCGGGAACTTCGTCATCGGCCGTAGTTCGATGCCATCTACCGAATCTTTGAGAAGCGGCTCGATGAGCGCCGAGCATGCTTGACGCACGCGGCCGTTGATGACCATCGTGCAAGCACCGCACACTTCTTCGAGGCAATTGCAATCGAAGGCGACGGGCGTGGTGTGGTGATGATCGGTAGTCACAGGGTTGGCCGCGATTCGCTGGAGCACGGTGGTGACGTTCATGCCGATTTCATGCTCGACGTTGAACGTCTCCCAATGGGAACCAGAGTGGTCGTTCTCCTGACGAAGAACTTTCACCTTGATCGTCTCGGAATGCGAATCGTGATGATGCGAGTGATTGTCGTGTGCCATAGTCTGCTCTGAAAAATCGGGCAGTTTAATTATCTCATTGAGTTAATCAGTATCCGAATTAATCGGCTTTTCGTCCTGCCGCGTCAATGACTACCCGCCGTCGCCATCGCCGGGCTCTCTTTTTTTGGCGGTTGGCCGCCGTACGTTTCCTTCCATGTTTTGTCGATGATTTCCGCACCCTTGAGACCATACGTTCGCGGACGCGGCGGAATGAGCGTCGTGTCGACCGCTTCGTACGAAAGCACCGGACCTTCCGGCGTGTTGGTGGCGATGGTTGACGTCAGCCACTTCTCCGTCTGTTTCTTGAATTCCAGACACCACTGATCGGCCTGTTTCTTTAGCTCGGCGGGATTGTCAGCCGTCGGTCCCTTAATCAGGAAGTCCGGTTTGAAGTGGGCGCCGCGACATTCGTCACGCTGCAACGCGCCTTGGGCTACGATTCGCGAAATCAAAATCATGTCGCCTAAAGCACGCGTGAAGCTGAGGTTTTGATTCGTCCAGTTGCCTTTGTCGGCCATCTTTACGCGCTTGTAGCGATCTTCCAATTCCGAAATCTTGTCGAGGCAAGTCTTGATGTCCTTATTGACGCGAACCACTGTGCAGGTGCGAGTCATCCACTCGCCGAGTTCATCGTGCAGCTTGTATGGATTCTCATTGCCTTCGTTGTTGACCAGAGAATCCATGTGCTGCTTGTGTGATTTTATCGCGCCGTCGAAGAGGCTCTGCGGTTGGTCTTCGGCTTTGCCATGCTTAAGCGACTTCAACCAGTTTTCGATCGAGGGCGCATTGATTAGGCCAGCGAAGATGCAGCTGAGCAGAGAGTTCGCGCCAAGGCGATTGGCGCCGTGGTATTGGTAGTCTGCTTCGCCGAGCGCGAAGATGCCGGGCACGTTGGTATGTTGATTTCGCGGCGAACCCTCCACGAGGCCGCCGGTTTTCTCGTTCTTTTCGTAGTCAACCCACAGACCACCCATCGTGTAGTGCACGGCTGGGAAAATCTTCATCGGAACTTCGCGCGGGTTGACACCTTGGAACTTCTCGTAGATTTCGAGAATGCCGTCGAGCTTTTTCTTGTTCGCGTCGGAAAGCTCAGTCACGTCGAGATAAACGCAGAGTCGGTTTTTCTCGGCGCTTAACCCCTGATTGACGCAGACATCGAAAATTTCGCGCGTCGCGATATCGCGCGGCACCAGATTTCCGTACTTGGGATATCGCTCTTCGAGGAAGTAGTATCGTTCCGAAGCGGGAATCGATAGTGGATCGCGTGTGTCCTGTGGTTTCTTCGGTACCCAGACACGGCCACCCTCGCCGCGAGCGGATTCGCTCATCAGTCGCAATTTATCTGTGCCCGGAATGGCTGTGGGGTGCACCTGAATGAACTCGCCGTTGCCGTATTTGCACCCGGCTTTGAACGCTCGCGCGCCTGCGCCCCCCGTGCAGACCATCGACATGGTGCTGCGGCCGAAGATGAGTCCATTGCCGCCAGTCGCAAGCACAACTGCGTCGGACTTGAACGCACGCATTTCCATGTTGAACATGTCTTGCGCGACGACCCCGCGACATTGGCCTTTGTCATCGATGATTGGGCCGAGGAATTCCCAAAACTCGTATTTCGTGACGAGGCCTTCCGCTTCCCAGCGGCGAACTTGTTCATCGAGTGAGTAAAGAATCTGTTGACCGGTGGTCGCGCCGGCGAACGAAGTACGCTTGAACAGCGTCCCTCCGAACCGACGCTGATCGCGGAAACCTTCGGGCGTGCGGTTGAACGGCACGCCGATGCGATCGAGCAGGTCGATGATGCGCGGGGCATCGTAGCACATGTCGCGGACGGGCGGCTGATGCTGAAGGAAGTCGCCGCCGTAGACGGTATCATCAAAATGTAGCCACTCGTTGTCGCCCTGCTGCCGCGTGAGGTCGTTGACCGAATTGATCCCGCCCTGCGCGCAAACGCTGTGCGACCGCTTAACCGGCACCATGCTGATCAAGTCAACATGGATTCCCAATTCAGCGAGCTTCATGGCGGCTGATAGCCCGCCCAATCCTCCGCCGACGATGACAACAGATTGCTTGGCCATGCTTATTCGTTCACTCGTATTCTGTACCGTCGTGGACGCATGCCACAACCTAGTACAAACTTTTGATCAACTCTCATTCAACTTTCAGTGTCCGTCAGCGCTCGCATGCTTGGTAGCGGGCGAGGTAGTCGCTGGGGCATCCGTCTTCAGCATTTTGAAACCCGAGAGCGCCCCGAGGCCAACCAATCCCAGTAGTACGCCAAAGGTCGCACATACATAACCTGCTGTGCGTTGTGTAGACGGTCGAATGGTTATGCCCCACGTAATCAACGCCGTCCAAATGCCGTTGGCGAGGTGGAAGACGCTGGCGATGATCCCAATCGCGTAAACCGGTGCAATCCACCAAGCAGCTTGAAGCGCGATGGCGGCTGTCTGCGGAGCGTTGTGCGGGTCGAATTTCTCACCGCCAAATTCTTTTGGACCAAGCCAATGCATGTGATAGACGTGGTAAAAAACGAATACAAAGGCGATGTAGCCTGTTAGTCGCTGGAGCGTGTAGCGAACGTTCCCGCCGTATCGATATAGTTGTACGTTCGATTTGCTGGTGAACGCAATCTGAAATCCAACCAAAACGTGAAACATCAGCGGAAGGAAAATGAAAACTACCTCAACAGGCAGCAGTAGCGGACCAAGGGAGTGAATCCGGTCGACTGCTTTCTGGAATTCCTGAGGGCCTGAGAGGACAGACGCATTGGTTAGCAAGTGCACAACCAGAAATGCACCGATGGGCACCAGCCCGGACAACGAATGCAGTCGTCGAATGAGAAAGTAATGCTTATCGACAAACGAGACCGACTCGGTCTTCGCATGATGATCGGACACTGACGACCTCCACTCGAACCACGTAGGTCCATCGCCATCCGTTCTGCCAACCGCGCCCGATGAACAGATCGCGAGCTTTCCTAAGGCTTCCATCGGATTATAGTAAGCAGGTGCACTAAAGCAACGGGATTGCCGTATCACGGATTTGCCTGATGCAATCCTCCGATGCAACCAGCGCGCAGCTCTCAAAGGTCTTGTCCATGAGCACAAAGGAGAACTCTAACTTCAGCCATCAGAACGCATGGACCATACGGCCCAAGAGTCCGGCGAGGACGCGTATGCGGGCGGCGGCTGTCTTGGTTCCTTGTCTTGTCTTGCTTGGACTTGCCATTTGGCTGCGACCGGATTCGGCGAGGTTCGGCACGCACAAGCAATTAGGCATGCTGCTTGGCCAGCATCCGCTTCCTCCCTGCACGATGATTACTTTTTTCGGATATCCATGCCCTACGTGCGGCATGACTACTGCGTTCGCGCATACGGTTCGTGCCCAATTCATATCCGCCTTCATCGCCCAACCGGCTGGACTTTTCTTAGCGCTTTTGACCATCGCTACGGCTGTGGGCTCCGCACGCGTGCTGTTTACGGGTCGCCCGTTTGAATTTCGATCGCGGAGATTGAGTGCCGGATGGGGTGCTGTGATTATTGTCGCCATCCTTCTGGCGGGTTGGGCGTTCAAGTTGATCCTTGGGCTTATCAGCGGTACGCTGCCTGCTCGTCCATGACCTCGCGCGGTGTGGAATGCATCGGCTCATCGATACGTGTCGATTCAGCCGGTTGGCAAACCTTGATCCATCTGTACAACGGAACTAGCGACATGACTGGATTTTCCCGCATCGGCACCCTATTGGGACTCAGTTGCCTCTTGAGTTGCACTGGCTGCAACATAGTCATGCCGATCATGTTCATCGCTGACCCGAAGCAGAAGGTCACCGCCGAATTCGACAAGCTTCCGGGTAGTCGCGCGGTTGTGCTGATCGATACCGACCAGTCAACGCGGTTTGATTACCCCCATGCCCGGCTCGAACTGGCTACGCATTTGTCTGACAAGCTAAAAACGGAGCTAACCCAGCGTGAGGCGGGCACGGACCTGGTGAGTCCTCGCGATGTGGAGGACTTCCTACAGAAAAACCCGAGCGCACAGGTGGACACGACGCGCGTGGGCCGGCAGTTCAAGGCAGATTATGTGATTTTCGTCGAAGTGTACGAGTTTCAATTCCGCAGCCCGGAACACCCACAGCTGTTGCAGGGGCGGATCAATGCTTCGGTGACAGTGCATGACACTCGTTTATCCGAGAAGCAAACTCCCAGATTTGCTCTTGCGCCGGTTACGTGCATGTACCCCGAGGGTGGACCCATCCTGATGAACGCCACCAACTCACTGAGCATTCGCGAGGCAACGTACCAGCTTTTCGCTGAGAAAGTTGCGAAAAAGTTCTATGAACATACGGCAGAGAACTAATACAGACATGCGGCAAACTTATCTGTTTCAACTGATTCAATCGCACTTGCCGGGGCGCGGGGGTTCCTCGGTGTTGCAGCCGGTCCTTCGTCTATCCCTGATACATTCGGTTCTGATCGGCGCCATGTCCCTCCTGCTGTTGCCAGGATGTACTCACCTAGTTGGTGCAATGACCGCCGTTGGCGCGAAGGATAAGAAAGTCAAGGCGCAGTACTATCTCACTGAAGGGCCCATCCTGATTCTGGTAGACGATACGAATCACCTGATCGATTGGCCGGCAGCGCCGCAAAAACTCATGGATGAGTTAAGCCAACAACTCCTCAGGCACAAGGCCGCTGTAAAGGTTGTTCCGCGCGAGACCCTCGAAAACTTGAAACTTGGCGTCGCCGACTTCGACAAGAAGAGCGCCCGCGAAATCGGGGAGTTGGCGGGGGCGGATCAGATCATATGGATCGAGACCCAGAACTTCCTTGCGACTGACGAAGTGGATGAGTCGTCCGAAGCGGCTCTTTGGACTGTTACCGTCAAGGTGCTTAATGCAAAGGAAAAGAAAGATCGGGCGGCAGTTCGCCTGTGGCCAACCGGAGCGGCCGGGGCACCGCTAAACGTTCGAATGACGGCGGCTACGGCGTTGCGGTTAAAAACGCGCGACGCGGTTTCGGAAGGTCTGGCGAATATGCTGGCGATTGACATCACCAAGCTGTTTTGTGACCACAAAGAAAGCGATTTCGAAACTTGATATCGCCGTTCGCGATCGCACATAACTCCATTCTTCTAAATTAGTTAAAGTAACATACGAGCATACCCTTGGCATGGGCACGGTTGGGGACCGCGCGATGTTGGGAACGGAATTGCCGTTAAGGAAACCGAACTAATTCCGGCGAGGGGTCGATAAACGTCATTACGAAAACCTATGATGACGTTGTTTGCCCGGGCAAACGAACGACGGGAGTCGCCGAATGACCATATCCAATAATTACCTTCAGAACCAACGAACTTGGATCGACTGGGTTAAGGCCGCACTATCCATGATTTTACTAGCGGGCGGTGTCGCGTTCGCACTCAACCAATCCGCCACGACACCTCTGACGGTTACACAAGCCCCCGCGCCTGATTTTGCGACGATGTCGGCTGATGCGGCCATTACAGCGTCCAGCCAAAAGCTCGATCTGCTTGAAACGCCAGGTGCGGCGGATGACCGGCAAGCGCTGGTCGAGGAAATAGAAAAGATGCTCGGGGTCGTTGCTGAGAAAGACGCAGGGAATGTGCAGCTCCTATTTCTGCGGGGACGGCTGGAGAAAGAATCCGGTCGCAATCAAAACGCGATCACCTACTTGAGTAAGTATGTGGATACTCGCGAAGGCAGGACGGAGGCCAAAGCTCACCGCTTGTTGGGTGATCTGTTCGTTGAGGAGTTCCCCATGCTCGCCCGGGGTCATTACAACCGTGCGAAGGCGCTGAGTCCTGGTGACCCTGCTATTTCGTATGGACTTTCTCAATGCGCGCTCAAGGGTGGTGATTCCGCAGAAGCTCTGAGGCTTGCCAACGACGCGGTTGCGGCGGACCAGCGCAAGAACGCCAAGTACGTCGCGCAACTAACGAAAGTACTGATTTCGCTCCGGCGTTGGTCTGAGGCGGACAATGAAGCAATGGAAGCAATGAAGATCGCGCAGGCCGAGATGCGGAACAATCCGGGACAGCGCGGTCCGGTTGAATCGGTTTACAGCCAATATGAGCTGCTCATCGAGATCATTGAGGCGAAAATGGGAAAGGGTGTCAGACCAACTAACATGATGAACGCGCCGGTCGCTGCCGCCCCTACACCAATTACGCCAGACGACTACCTGAAGTTGGCCGAGTACATTGGCAAACGCTCCGAATATGCCGAGATGCTCGCCAAGCACAACGTACTTGCCGTTCTCGAACAGGCTGCTAAGGCGACGGCCCCCAATGTTCCATTGCGAATCGCCGAACAGCGTGCCATTGCTCTCGCCGAAGTGGGTCGAAAGCCCGCGGCCGTTGCAGCGTTTGAGACGATCATCAAGGCCGATCCTGAAAACAAGCGTTCTAAGGAATGGCTTGAGAAACTCAAGGGCGAAACGCCCTGAAACGCCCTCCACCGCTCAATCGCTGTTGCAGATCAAATTGTCACGCGTGCGTCTTAATGGGCCTACACGGTCTGCCATGCAATTGCGAAAGATGCATCGCCGGTTACATTGACCGATGGTTCGCTCCTAAAGTGCGAAGTGATGTACGTGCCTGGTAGAAGTGCCACGCCGTGTCATCAGCGCGGGCGTGTGGCGGAATGGCAGACGCTGGGGATTTAAAATCCCCTGTCCCTAACGGGACGTGCGGGTTCGAGTCCCGCCTCGCCCAACTCGTTTGCGTGTTCAATGCCTTGTTGCAAGTCCTGCTGTCAGCGGCAAGTGATTCGAACAGGTTCCTCTCTGACAATTTACGCCATCGTCGGCGGTATTTTTCCATGCACTCAACAAAAAAGCCGCGCGGGTGGTTCACACCCGCGCGGCATGGTTGTCTTACCTTAATTCGTCGTGGCCGACTGGTCGGTCACGGCGAAGGTGACTTAGTCGTCGTTGTCGAAGTTCACCGCGTCCGGATGCGACAATGCGCTGGTTCCGGCTGCGAAGAAGTCGAAGAGCAGGGTTTCCGGTGCATAGTCGTATTCCTCACCGTTGAGGAGCAGGCTGCCCGGGTCGCCGTCCGACTGTGCGCCTTCCGCCACACCACTCACCACGCGGAAGTTCCACGGGTTGTAGTCGAAGGCCGTCGCCTGGTCGTAACGAATCACGACCGCATGACCCTTCAAGTGGTTCCAACGAATTTCCTGGCCGTTGTCATTCACCGCCCAGCCCACGAGGAAGCCGCGTAGCACGCGACCGCCTGGATTGCTCGGGTCGAGATCAGGACGACCGTTCGGATTGCCGCTGTCGAGCACCGAAATCGGTGACACACCCTTCGGCAGACCGCTGGCTACTGACCAGTACGCGCTCTCGTCGCCGGTGAGCGTGACCTGGTAATCGCTCCAGTTCCAGCCCGGGTGAGCGCGCTCAACTAGTTGCTGCGGATCGCAGCAGAACACCGGATCGAGCGGCGCATCGCCGTTCACTTGGTAGAACTGGATCTTCACCTGGCCTGGGTTGTCGTTCACGATCGTGATGAACGTGTCCTGAATCAAGGTGCCGTAAGCATCCCACTTCACTTCGATCACCGGCCACGAGACCAATGAGCCCTTGAAGGTCGTCGACGCACGGTTGTCTGCCACGCCGCCGGCCACCGTCACGTCGTCATTAATCATCGACGGCGCATCCGGCGTCGTGCCAACGCCTGGCATTTGACCGATCACGAAGCCGCCGTCGTTGGCTTCCTCCGGCTCGTTGATAATGTCGTATTGAATGCGAGCCGCTTGTTCGCCCATTCCGACGAGCGTCACGGCTGAACGCATCTCGACGGACGGTGATCCGGCAAACTGCG
>CAZBRD010000006.1:0-263491 GCA_964494205.1 uncultured Phycisphaeraceae bacterium
CGCGAACCTCATGATACCGTGGGCGTCAAGGACTTTTTCAACGGGCTGTTAAAGCTTCGGGGGTTAGTGTGCCACTGCTCGGTGAGCTGTGCGTTACCTCGTTGTGCGACCGGCAACCTCAATCAAAGTACAGCATTAGTGTGCGGACAAAGCAGAACTTGGGGGCACATCGACTACTCTTGCCAATCATCTCCTCACCAAACTCAAATTCGACGAATGTCGATTCCCTCGTGCATCAATTACCTGCAGCATGATCGTATGCGACCCCGCCGTCACACCGCTTCCGCGCCAAAGATAGCTCACACCCGTCGAAGTGCCACTCGCTGTCACCGTCTGCACATTGGCTCCGTCGATCCACCACTCGACCACAGCCAACCCGTCGGTGTCACTAACCGACGCCTCGATCAGCACATCGCCGGAAACACTGGCCCCCGCCGCCGGTGATCGAAACCCAATCGTCGTCGCCCCCGCGCCCGCACTCGATCCCGCCGATCGCGTAAACGTCACGTTTGCGCTCGCTTCGCTCGACACGTTCCCGACCAAATCCGTCGCGCGAACCGACAGCTTATGCCCGCCGGCCGAAAACGTGCTCGTATCCACCACAAACTGATACGGCGAGCGGTTGTCCGTCACGAACACCACGCCGTCGATACTCAGCACAACATCCGCCACGCCCACCGTATCCGTGGCCGTCACGTCCACCTTCACCTTGCCGCTCACCGATCCGCCGTCGCGCGGCGAGGTAATCCGCACCGTCGGCGCCGTCACATCCGGCGATTCCGTCGTCGCTTCGGCCATCGACACCGCCCGCATCGCATTCACCGCACCGCCCGCGTATGTCGCGTCATAACCCGCCGCCCCCAAATCCGTTGTCGTCGATAAGAGAATGTTCTGAATCGTAGTCGGCCGCAGATCAGGATTCGTCGACCACGCCAGCGCAGCCACTCCCGCCACAACCGGTGCCGCAAATGAAGTCCCATCCGCCGGACGATACGTCGCACCGATCGCCGTCGTGTAAATCGACTTGCCCGGCGCAACCAAATCCACAAACGGCCCGCGGTCTGAAAAGTTCGTGATCAGATTGGAGCTATCAATCGCACCGACAAACAGCGCCTGCTCATACCCCGTAGCCGTCTGTACGCTGCCGCCATTCCCCGCACTAATGACCACAACCGCCCCGCGATTGAACGCCAGCTCCACCGCCGACTTCACCAGCGAGTTCGACCACAGCGGCGCGAAGCTCACGTTGATGACCTTCGCACCATTGTTCACCGCCCACAGGATTCCCGCCGTCACATCCCGCGCCGTCGCCTGCCCCGAGTCATCCGAAACGCGCACACCAAGAATCGGACTGCTCCACGTAACGCCCGAAATTCCAACCGCGTTGTTCGACATCGCCCCGGCCACACCAGCGACCAGCGTGCCGTGTCCTTTCACATCACGGAAGTCATTCGTGTTCGTCCGCACGTTCCATCCGCGAAGAATCTTCCCACTCAAATCCGGATGCGTCGATTCAATTCCGCTGTCCACCACTGCAATGACAACACTCTGGCTTCCCGTGGTAATGTCCCACGCTTGCGGCGCACCAATTTGCGTCAGATACGATTGGGTAATGAACGACGGATCACTCGGCGTTGCCTCAGCCTCAAGCACATAGTTCTTATGAATGGCCTCGAACAACTCACTCGCGTTCAACTTCGCCGCAACCGCTTCCTGCGTACCCGCCGCGATCCGCAACACCGTCATGTCCAAATCCGACAACTCAGAGACAATCGCCGCATCAGCTTCGTTGAACGCATCCAGCATCGCCTGCGCATCCGCCCCCGGGAGGTTCTGCACAACGAGCTCATCTTCCACAAACGGAAGTGCAGCCGTCGTCGGATCGCCGTCGTCCGAAAACTCAAACGTCTCAGCAACTTGAATTCCATCCGAATCAGCATCGGGCATGTCTGATGATGGCGGCGCGGAACAACCCGCTCCGATAAGAACAGCTATGGCAACGATCCAACGAATGTTTGTGAATTGAAATGTTGTCATTGTTAGTAGTCTACGTTTGGCATGCACGCTTCGATCAGAGTCGGACGCAAACCCACCGAGCTTGCAACAATGATCCGTTTCCAACCAAAGTCCGCCGCGCCGGTCACCCATTGCCATCGGGCAATTCACGGCCGTGCGACAACTTCAATACCCGATTGGTCTTGGCCCAAATCGTCGTGTATCATCCGATAATTAGACATGGAGATGAACTGAGTCGCTTCACCCAGCGTAGAAACGCTTATGCAGGTAAAACTGGCCACTCATCGCGGATTCTGCTTCGGTGTCGAAGACGCCATCGAATTGGCTGAAGCAGCCGTCGCCGACCACGGTGCAGGCAGAGTCGTCGCGCTCGGTCCGGTCATCCACAACAAGCAGGTCGTCAACAGACTTGAGGAAGCGGGCCTCAACCAATCCGGCGATCTCGAAACCATCGACTCTTCGCAGGTCGTCCTCATTCGCTCACACGGTGCATCACCCGAAACGATGCAACGCGCCATCGATCGCGGCCTCAACATCGTCGACGCCACCTGCGTGCTGGTGAAACGCGCCCAAAACGTCGTCAAGCAACTTCACGAGGAAGGCTACCACGTCGTCATGATCGGCGACGCAAGACATCCCGAAGTCATCGGTGTCATCGGCTACGCCCCAAACGTAACCGTCATCGACCACAACAGCGATCTAGACGAAGCCCTTCCCTACAAGGAACGATTAGGCCTCGTCGCCCAGACAACACACTCACCCGAATACGTGGCCGACATGATCGCCAAGATTTTGCGCCGCCCGTATCGCGAAGTGAAAATCGTGAACACGCTCTGCCTCGAAGTGACACGCAGGCAGGAATCAGCGGTAGCCTTGGCTAAGGAAGTCGACGTCATGTTCGTCCTTGGCGGGTTCCACTCCGCCAACACGCGCGAGATGGCTCGTTTGTGCCAGGAAGTCGGCTGCGATACGTACCATCTTGAAACGTGGGACCAGTACGAACCCAATATGACCAACGGCAAGACAACCGCCGGTGTCACCGCGGGTGCCTCGACCCCCGAATGGGTCATCGCCGATTTCGTGCGCCACTTGGAGTCTTTGTAAAAATCTGAACCGCGTCTGCAAAGAAGCAGCATTGAGACAACGATGGTTACGAAAACAAGAAACAGATATTGTAGGGTGGGTGCTCTGCACCCACCTTTTGGAGTTTCATTCGAGATTACGTAGGGCGGGTTCCACCCGCCGATTTGACAATCGGAAATCGACAATCAACAAAAACAAAACAGTGCCACCCATCGGCACTCTAACTCAGGAGCCACTCATGGCTGATGCAAAGCACGGATCGCGGCCCATAGTCATCGAAGAAACCGCCGGCACCAAGGCCTATTGCCAGTGCGGCTGGTCGGAAAAACTCCCCTACTGCGACGGCTCACACGGCCGCCAAGGGACCAACATCCGCCCCCTCATCTGCGAAGTCACCGAACCCGGCCGCAAAGCCGTCTGCCAATGTCATCAAGCCAAAGTTCTTCCCTGGTGCGATGGAACCCACAAAACGCTTCCGCCGAGTCCCTGATTGTCGATCCCGTCCGCTCTCGGAGTTCCCCCGTTGCTGATCGCCGTCACGCTCTGGTGGTTGCTCTTCCTCACCGCAGCCGGTCTTTGCATCGGCAGCTTCCTCAACGTCGTCATTTATCGCCTCCCGCGAAATCGTTCTCTCCGCTCCCCGCTCTGGTCCGCCTGTCCGAACTGCACGACGCGCATCCGCTGGTATGACAACCTCCCGATCCTGAGCTTCTTTCTTCTTCGCGGTCGCTGCCGCCAATGTCGCGAGCCTATCTCGCCGCGTTACGTCGTCGTCGAAGCCATGATGGCCGTCCTCGTCCTCATGATCCTCGATGCCTTCTTCATCGGAGCGACCCGAGTCGGTCTCAGCAACAGCCCCGTCGGCCTCACCGAACGCCTCGCGATGGATTGGCCGATCTTCACCGCGCACGTGCTACTGTTCGCGTGCCTCTTCTCCATGTCTGCGATCGACATCGAGAACTACTGGGTCGACATTCGCTTCACCAACCTCGCCACCGCCGCCGGCTTCATCCTCCATTTCATCTGGACCCCCAAGCACAGCATGAATTGGTTGCGACCATCCGAAACGACCGGGGTTGTCTGCCTCTTTGCGATGTTTGGATTAGGTCTCACTTGGCTCCTACTCGTGTGTAGCCCGCGCGTGGACAACGAAGACTTCGGACTTCCCGAAGAAAACGAAGAACTTCCAACTACAGAACCGGAATCAACAGCGCCAACCATCGCCGCTGCCCCGCGCTCATGGCTGCTCGCGTGGATCTCGGTCGGAATCCTCGTCCTATTGTTGATCGAACTGACCACCACCGAACTTCGCGTTTCGCACCGAGACTTCGCCCCGCGCGCCCTCGTTCCGCTTATCCTCTTTTTCATCATGATCGTGCGCGAGAGCACCGTTTCGCGCCCGTCTGACGAGCAGATCATCGCAGAAATCCACGAAGAGCGCCGCACCGCCCGCGCCAACGTGCTCACCGAATTCGCACTGCTGCTCCCCGCTCTCCTCTTCGGCCTGCTCGGCTACTACCTCATGACCAGCGCCGGAGGCGATTGGTCGCACCGTCTCTCCGCCGCACTGAACACCCACATCCCGATCCACACCATTCCCATGATGCGCGGCTGGTCTCCTATCGAAGGGCTGGCCACCGCCGCCGCCGGATATATCATTGGCGGCGCATTGGGCTGGGCCGTTCGCATTGTCTTCACCCTGCTGTTCGGAAAAGAAGCGTTCGGCACTGGAGACATCCACATGATGGCCGCCGCCAGCTGCGTCGCCGGATGGCCCGTCGTCGTGCTTGGCTTCTTCCTCACCTGCGGATTAGCCATGATCGGCTGGCTTTTGACTCTCCCGTTCAAACGCTCCCGCGCCGTTCCGCTGGGACCTTGGCTCGCCCTCTCCTTCCTCGCCGTCGTCGTCTTTTACGAGCCGATCGTCCGCTTCGAACCCATCGCCCGAACGCTCGAAGCCATCACGTTCCTCACCCGTGAAAAAACCCAACCTCGCTGGATCGAAATCAAACCGTGAGTCTTGCCTACAAACAGGTCAAAGTCTATGTTCGTATCACGGTGGTGGTGCTCATCGTACTGGTGTTCGCCATCGTCCTGTTCATGAACCGCCACCACACGGTAAACTTCTGGTTCTTCGGGCTGACCGATGCAGACAAAAAGATCAATGTGGTTTGGCTGGTGCTTTCTACCGCAGCCGCCGCGAAGACGTTGTGGTGGGCAGTGAGTTTCACTCTCAGCCTTCGGCGTGATCTAAAGGAACTAAAACGGGAACGTGAGCGACAGGAAATCGAAATGAAACAGGCAGCCAAGGCTCGCGAACTTGACGAACGCGAACGCCGGCTGGCACAACAGTTGCAAGGGAATACAACGACGAATTCTGATGACTCCGCGTTGGAGCGACTGTAGGTCACCACGTATGGCGGACTTAACCCGCCTCAACAATCGCATAATCGTGTTGGATGGAATGACACATTTTCATAGGAGTGGAATCATGTGGAAGAACGTTCTCAAACTAACCGCCGCAACCTGCTGCGTCCTTTTTCTGAACCTCGGCTGCGACACCGGCGGCAAAGACCGCAACGCACAGATGGCCGCCGAAAACCAGGGGCTCAACTCACGCCTCCAGGAATGTGAATCGCGCCTCGCCTCATGCGATCGCGGCTACAAGGATTTGCAAAGTCAACTCGCCGCAGCCCAGCGCGAGCGCGACGAACTCAAATCGCAGCTCGCGCAACTGCCCACGCCATCTGAAGCAGCTCCTGGCTGGACTCCGGTACCCGGCGGCGCCATGATCACGATCGCCGAAAACCTGCTGTTCCCATCAGGCAAAGCCACCCTTCTGCCCGACGCCCGCAAGACGCTCGATCAGATCGTCAAGACGCTTAGCAGCGAATACGCTGAAAAGGACGTGCTCGTCTTCGGCCACACCGACAATCAACCCATCAAAAAGAGCGGCTGGGAAGATAATTGGGAGTTGAGCAGCCAGCGTTCGCTCGCTGTCGTCCGCCATCTCGGCGAGCACGGCATCAACGCCAACCGCCTCGTCGCCGCCGGCGCCGGCGAACATTGGCCGCGTTCAGATAACAAGAGCGACCAGGGTCGCCAGAGAAACCGTCGCGTCGAAATCTTCGCCATCGACCGCTCGCAACTGCATCCGTCGAAATAGGCGAGCCGCGACCTTCAGGTCGCGCCTGTGATGGCATCGTTGATCTCTGAAATCAAAATGCCCCAATAGCTAGAATGAGAGCTTCTCCAGAGCCCCGTGCGCAAGCACGGGGTACTTCAACTAGTGCCAACATAATGGCACTACATTTTTTCGGCGGATACCATAGCCTTCTATGAGCACCTTTCAGAGTAAGATCAACACCTCGGACCCTCTCTTCAAGTCCAACCGCGCCCACATGGAACGCCTTGTTGCCGAACTCAAAGACCGCTTCACTCAAGTAAAACAGGGCGGAGGCACAGCCGCCGTCGACAAACACCGCAAGCGCGGCAAGCTCTTCGTCCGCGATCGCATCGACCGCCTCGTCGATCCCGACAGCCCCTTCCTCGAATTCAGCACCCTCGCCGGTTGGGATATGTACGACAACGACGCCCCCGGTGCGGGCATGGTCTCCGGCATCGGCCGCGTCTCGAATCAGGAATGCGTCATCGTCGCCAACGACGCCACCGTCAAAGGCGGCACGTATTACCCCATCACCGTCAAGAAGCACCTTCGCGCCCAGGAAATCGCGCAAGAGAATCACCTGCCCTGCATCTACCTCGTCGATTCCGGCGGCGCGTTTCTCCCATTGCAAGCCGAGGTCTTCCCCGACAAAGAGCACTTCGGCCGCATCTTCTTCAACCAGGCGCGCATGTCGGCTCTGCAAATCCCGCAGATCGCCGTCGTCATGGGTTCATGCACAGCCGGCGGCGCCTACGTCCCCGCGATGAGCGACGAAGCCGTCATCGTACGTCAGCAGGGCACGATCTTTCTCGGTGGCCCACCACTCGTGAAGGCAGCCACCGGTGAAGAAGTCACGGCCGAAGAACTCGGCGGCGCAGACGTCCACTGCCGCACGTCAGGCGTCGCAGATCACTACGCGCTCAACGACGAAGACGCCATCGCCATCACGCGCCGCATCGTGGAACATTTGAATCGCCGCCCGAAAACGGAACTCGCCACCGCACCGATCGAAGACCCAGCCCACGACCCCGCCGAAATCTACGGCATCATTCAAGAGGACATCCGCAAACCTTACGACGTCCGTGAGATCATCGCCCGCATCGTCGACGGCAGCCGCTTCCAGGAATTCAAAGCCCTCTACGGCTCCACGCTCGTCACCGGCTTCGCGCATCTGTGGGGTTATCCCGTCGGCATCCTTGCGAACAACGGCGTCCTCTTTTCCGAAAGCGCGCAAAAGGGTGCGCATTTCATCGAGCTTTGCAGCCAGCGCGGCATCCCGATCATCTTCCTCCAGAACATCACCGGCTTCATGGTCGGCAAACGCTACGAAGCGGGCGGCATCGCCAAAGACGGCGCCAAACTCGTCGCAGCCGTCTCCAACGCAGCCGTCCCCAAGTTCACCGTCATCATCGGCGGCTCCTATGGTGCAGGAAATTACGGCATGTGCGGCCGCGCCTACAGCCCGCGCCAACTCTGGATGTGGCCCAACGCGAGAATCTCCGTCATGGGCGGCGAACAAGCGGCGAACGTGCTCCTCACCGTCAAGAAAGACCAGATAGCCGCGAGTGCCAAATCAATGGCACCAAATGGCGTGGGACAAAATGTAGGGCGGGTTTCACCCGCCAACCCCAGTAGGGTGGGTGCTCTGCACCCACCTGCTTCTTCGCACGAGCAGCCGAGCCAAGGGGTGGCACGGTCAAGCCGCAGCTTGGCCGTGGGAAACGAAGCCGCCGCACGTTCGATGACCCCCGCCGAAGAGGAAGAATTCAAACGCCCCACCCTCGAAAAATACGCACACGAATCCAGCGCCTACTACAGCACCGCCCGCCTCTGGGACGACGGCATCATCGACCCCATCGACACCCGCACCGTCCTCGCCCTCGGCATTGCGGCCTCACTAAACGGTCCCTTCCCCGACCGCGGGCACAGCGTTTTTCGCATGTAATTGCGAACGATTCTTCGGATCATAGATCGCTTCCATTTTGTCTCATCTCTCCATAATATGGTGTGATATAAGTCCGTTCTCGACTTTCAAACAGTCCGGAGGCAACCAAATGATCCGTTCATCTGTAGTCTTGGCATCAATACTCGGTTTCGCTCAACTTTCATTTGGCGAGTGTGATCCATCATGGCTATCGGGAGGCGAAGTACTCGGAATCAACGGTCGAGTACAATCGAGCACAATTTGGGACCCGGATGGCGACGGTCCTACTGCGCCCGTTCTCGTTGTCGGCGGAACATTCACCGTTGCGGGTGATGTTCAGGCTAAGAACATTGCTTACTGGGATGGCTATTATTGGCATCCACTCGGCGGTGGCGTCGATGGCGGATACATCGATACCGAAGTAAAGGCACTCATCGTCCTCGATGGAGACTTGATCGTTGGCGGCGATTTTGCAACGGCCGGTGGCGTAGTGGTACATAGCCTCGCGCGGTGGGATGGATTGGAATGGCACCCCATGGGAGGTGGGCTGGACGAACACGACAACTTTGTAAATGCCTTTGCAATATATAATAATGAACTGGTCGCCGCAGGCATATTTGAATTAATCGATGGTGTTGAAACCCATAGCTTAGCGCGGTGGGACGGCACGGCGTGGCACTCATTTCCGCAAGGACCTACTTACGCCGGCAATGCTCCAACGATCAATGACCTCGCCGTTTTTGATGGCAAATTGATTATTGGAGGCAACATCACTTCGATGAATGGAGTTGCCGCAAATCCTGTCGTGGCTTGGGACGGTGTTTCTTGGCACGGTTTCGGTACACCCGCGTTCAACCAGTTTGCTCACGTCCATGCCCTGAGACAATTTAATGGACAGTTATACGCTGGTGGGGATTTCCAAACAGGCACTGGGCTAGTCGGTAGAAACATAGCTCGCTGGAACGGTACAAATTGGAATCAAGTTGGTGGCGGTACAAACAACATTGTAAGTAGCCTATTCGAATTCAATGGAAAGCTGATTGCTGGGGGTGAATTCTCACAAGCAAACATGATACCAGCTCGAGGAGTTGCAGCGTGGAATGGTTTTGTCTGGCAAGCACTCGGTGAGGGGCCGAGCGGTTTTTCGCGCGGAGTTATGACCATGGAGTCCTTCGCTGGAGAACTTTTCATAGGTGGTGATTTCACACGAGTCGGCGGCTTTGGCGCACAGGCTGTCGCCACTTGGAATGGAATGGCGTGGAAGGGATTCGGCTTGGGGTTCGGGGGAACCAATTCTACGGGGGCCAATCTCTACGCCATCTCTACCTATAATGACCAATTGATTGTTGCGGGCGACATGGAAATGATGGGCGGAATCGTCGCAAATGACATCGCTGCATGGAATGGAACAAACTGGTCCTCGTTAACTTCAGGAACTAATCTAGGCAGTGTTGTCAATGCGCTGGCTGTATTTGATGGCGAGCTGATTGTAGGCGGCTGGTTTGGCGGCGTTGGTGGTATACCAGGACCTCACATCGCGAGATGGAACGGAGTGATGTGGGATCGGCTGGCATTGGGACTTTCAGACAGCGTTGTTGCTTTGACCGTTTACAACAACGAACTGATTGCGGGCGGATGGTTCGCAAGTACCCCCGGATTGGTGCTTAATCATATCGCACGTTGGGACGGTGAAGCATGGCATCCACTTGGGAACGGTGCACCCGGAGCGGTGGGTGTGCTCACGACATATGGTTCAGATTTGATTTCCACCGGATTTCAGAGTCTTGGGGGAGTCGCGAGATGGGACGGAGAGAACTGGCATTCGCTCGGAATCGGCGTAAGCGGTGGCGATATTATTGCAATGGCCGAATATGCGGGCTTCTTGATCGTTGGCGGTAATTTCTCTTCCGCCGGTGGTGTTACCGCGAACGGGTTAGCTAAGTGGGACGGTATGGAATGGAGTGCTGTGGGAAATCTCGCTGACGCATTTGTCAGAGCAATGCTCATCCACGAAGGTACGCTGTTGATCACCGGCGGTTTTTCTCTTGATGGCGGAATGTTTGACCATGGCGTTGCTGAGTGGGATGGTTTCGAACTGCGCCTGCCCAGCGAAACAGCGCATCCCGCAGTAGCCGGCATTCGAGACCTGACAAGCTATGACGATGGCAGTGGCACCCGTCTTTGGGCCGGCGGCGGTTTCACTTTTGAAACAGAGACTCACAGTTGGAAATATTTGCTCGGATGGGGCTGTACATGTCCCCATTGCGACTCAGACTCTGATGACGATACCGACTTAACAGATTTCGTGAATTGGAGTGCATGTTTCGCTGGTCCCAGTATCCCAACGGCGACGGGTTGTGAAACGTCCCAGTTGGATGCAGGCACTGATGTTGATCTACACGACTTCGCCGTGCTTGCAACTAACTTTATGCCGTAATCATTTTTTGTGGCCTGACAATGGCGAAAGCTCCATCGGGGCGACCGATCCTCGCGTCTTATGATAAACAACCTGCTCGCTACAACTCCAAACCCAATCGAGCGCCCATCACGTTATTTCAACGGGAAACCGCACAATGCTTGCGAACCCTTAATCGACACTCGGAAATTGACAATTTGCTCCCTTTAGGCGTTTAGGGTTTGGGTTTTAGGTTTTCGCCCATGTTTCGTAATTCGTCATTTGTAATTCGTAATTCGGAAAGTGCCACACCGTGTCACTACTTAATGGTTTTTTTCACCTTTTAGCCATTAGCCATTTGGCGGCTTCAATGAATAAGTTCATCCAACACTTCAACGGCCCCGTTTGCCAACGCCATCAGGTTGTACCTAAACCGCCATCGCCGAATCCACAATCCCCTCGCCCGGCGCGACACCCTCCATCAAATTGCGATACAGCCGCAGATGCTGCTCCACAAACCGCCGCAGCCCGAACACTTCATACGCCTGCCCATGCGCAGTCTGCTTCAATCGCACAACGTCAATCCGCTCACCACCAACTCCATGCAACAAATCCGCCGAACTCGGTGCATTCTCAGTCTCCGTCATCCCCTTTTCGACGTTTCGACGTTTCGACGTTTCGACGTTTGATATTGGACTCACACCCGCCAGCAACTTCGCTAACCCCGGCAACATGCTTCGCCCCATCGTCTGCTTGTACAGCAACCCATTCACCTTGTGCGAAATCAGCTCTGCCACCGAGTACACAGCCGTTCCGATCACAAGCACGTTCGACGCCATCGCCCAAGCGATGGCTGTCGTCGAATGATCCCCGCGCGGCGCGACCACCAGCACATCCGCCACCGCCATCAGCTCTTCAAACGGAATCGAAGGATCAGGTAGCACCAGCGATCGCTGCTCCAACAATCCCTTGGAAAAATTCGCGATTCCCTCGCGCCCGCGACCACCGCCCGAAACCACGACGCGAAGTGTCGCCCCCAAATGCACCAACATGGATGCCGCGAAATAGGCATCTAGCTGTCCCCCCGCAGAAGTGACAGGCTCTGGCACTAAAATCATAGTCTCGTCACGACCGATGCCGAGCTCTTCTCGCAGCCCCCCCCGCTTCCACTGGTTGATCGCCCCGAAATCCACGCCGGGCCGAATGACCACGCATGCCTCCGGCGACACACCGCCCTCGATCAGCCGCCGTCGAACAATCTGGCATCCACATGCAATCGCAAATCCCCGCGCTCGCACCAGAGTTCGAATCAGCTTGATTCGCGTCGTCGCTTCGATCGGGTCGAACATCTCCAGTACCAGCGGCCCCGTTGACCCCGCCGAAGCAGCGGCGGCCGCTTCGACTCCCCACGCATGAACCAACCCTGTTCCTAACTTTCTCAGTGCTCGCGCCACAAACGGCGCGCTCAGCGCCGTCATCGCGCCGAAACTAGGCAGCGTCTTCGCCGTCAATCCCGAACCAAGCTTGATGCCCACCGGCCCCAGCGACACCGCCTGCTGCGATACGTGCTCTTTTGGTAAGCGATCCACAAGCTGCGTGAGGGCCACCCGCTGCTCCCACCCAGCTGATCGATCCAGCATGTGACAGACGTTGATCATTCGGTTAGATATTCTCCGCGACACGCACGGCAACACAACGCCGAAAGGAAGGATTCCATGAACCCCACGACAAACATCCCGCAAACTTCACCCGCAGACGCCAAGCGACTCCTCGACGCGAAGTCGGGATACATATACCTCGATGTCCGCACCGTCCCCGAATTCAATCAGGGCCACGCACCCGGCGCGCTCAACATCCCCATCGCTGAAATGAACCCAGCCATCGGTCGCATGGAAATGAACCAGCGATTCGTCGACGTCGTCCAAGCTCATATTCCATCGACAACGCCAATCATCGTCGGCTGCGGCCATGGGCAACGCTCGCAGACCGCCGCCGAAATCCTCGTCGAAAGCGGCTACAAGAAGGTCCACAATCTCGCCGGCGGCTTCCACGGTGAAACCCTTCCCTCCGGCGAAGTGACCGAAGACGGCTGGTGCACTTCGGGTTTCCCGGTCGAACGCGGCGACGGCGGACCCAATGGCTACGCAGCCCTGTCGGCCAGCGCCAATCCTTCACGTTGAGTCAATTGGTAGAAAATTGTTGTCCAATGTTGAAGCGGGGTTGCAAGAAGCTACAACCTGCGATATACGATAATGGTTACCGACCGTGTGAGCGCGACCTAGCCGAGCGACCGGCTGATCGGCGTCCCGTTCGATGCTCTCGGCGAGGCCGATGCGTCGATCCGATCGGTGCTCGCCCAGCGTCGGCGATCAGTCGGCCTGTTGTCAGGACAGGTCGATGCAATGACCGGCGGCGGCATACAATAAGTTTGAAAACGAACGGTTTATTATTGATCGTTTAGGAGGCCTCCATTGAGTACGCTCACCAAGGTCTTTATCGTGCTCCTGTCGGTGTTCAGCATCGCGTTCACCGTCATGACCGTTTCCATCACCTCGCAGACTACCAACTGGCGCGACGTCGCCAAGAAGTACGAAGATCAGGCGGTCATTGCCGACACGCACCTTCGTAACCTGATTGCGGCCAACGCAGCCGAGGTCGCCACCTCGCGCGACGCGGTACGATCCGCCATGGAGAAAATCGCGAGCCTGGAAGGTGACCTGAAATCAGCCAAGCAGGAATCCGGCCAACTTAAGGTCGAACTCGCCCGCGCGGCATCAGAGAAAAGCAATGCCGAAGCGATCAATCGCGGACTGCTGGGCCAATTGCAGGTCGCTGAGCAAGCTCGCACGGAATATCAAAAGCAGCGAGACGACCTTGAAAATCGTGGTATCCAACTCGAACAACGTAACATCGATCTCAACGATCGCGTTAATGAGCAAACCGCACAAATCTCCGTTTTCGCAGAACAAAGAAGACAATACGAGCAGCAGTTGAACCTGCTCAAGAAAGAAAACGAGAATCTTTCAACCGGCTCGCAGAGGGTCTCATCGGGCCGAAATCTGGAAGCCCCGACCGGCACGGGTTTGCCTGGTGTCGTCGCTAAGGCGCCAGTGGCTGATCGCATCATTCGTGGTCAGTTGACGGAAGTCGACGGCAACATGGTTACCATGAGCGTGGGTTCTGCCGACGGCGTCAAGAAAGACATGCGATTCGTGATCTATCGCAACGAAACTTACATCGGCGACCTGACTGTCAGTCTCGTCGAGCCGAATCAATCGGCTGGCCGTCTGGTCCGTTCAACGGCGACACCCCAGACCGGCGATCAGATCATCGATGAGCTTGGTTTGACGGCTTCTCAAGGCTAATTGAATCGCGATCCGCAGCCTCGGTTGGACTCGGGGCGGATCGACTCGACTGATACAATCCTTCGAATCGGGAGTGGATAAACGTGAGCGACGGCCCCGGCGTAAGACCTGAACCGGATGTGTACTCAGTCCTGCTGATTGTGGCGACGGTCATGGCGGCTGGCGCGACGATTTACCTGGCTATTCAAAGCAACAGTCTGTTCGGTTCGTGGAATCCCTTCTAATTCTCTTCCCGACTCTGTGACGTTCGGGTTTGATACTCGGCGCTGGCTCGGTTATATACCGAAATTCACACCGCGAGTGGGAATGAGGTCGCTCCATCGAGTGGAGCCTTTCGAGTAAGGGCGGGCGTCAGTGTTTAATTCTCTACTTGGCATGTTCAGCGTCGATATGGGCATCGACCTGGGCACTTGCAATACACTCGTTTGCATCAAAGGCGAAGGCATCGTCCTGAACGAGCCTTCCGTCGTCGCCGTCAAGAAAGGCACCAACCGAGTGCTACGCGATGGCACCGCCGTCGGCATCGTGGCCAAGGAGATGCTCGGCAAAACGCCCGGCTCCATTTCCGCTATTCGTCCGCTGAAAGACGGCGTCATCGCCGATTTCGATATCACCGAGGCTATGCTCGGTTACTTCATACGCAAAGTTCACGGTCGCCGCTGGCTGGTTCACCCGCGCGTCGTCATCGCAGTACCATCTGGAATTACGGCTGTTGAAAAGCGCGCGGTTTACAACTCAGCCGAGCGCGCCGGTGCACGACGTGTATATCTCATCGAAGAACCGATGGCTGCCGGAATCGGGGCGGGCCTTCCGATCGGTGAAGCGACCGCGTCGATGATCGTCGACATCGGCGGCGGCACGACCGAAGTAGCCATCATGTCGCTGGCTGACATTGCCGTTTCCAACAGTCTTCGCGTGGCCGGCGACGAGATGGACGCCGCGATCATCGGACACATGCGCCGCAAGTACGAACTCATGATTGGCCAGCAAACAGCTGAGGCGATCAAGATCGAAATCGGTTCGATTGCTCCGCTCGACAAGGAAATCAGCAAGGACGTGCGCGGTCGCGATCTAATCGGTGGACTACCGCGACAAGTCTCCATCGCGAGTGATGAAATTCGCGAAGCGTTACAAGAACCTGTGACGCAAATCGTCGATTGCGTGATTCGCACGCTCGAATCCGCCGAACCAGAACTTGCAGCCGACCTCGTGGAAAACGGCATCCATCTCGCGGGCGGCGGCGCCCTCCTTCGCGGCCTCGATCGAGTCATCAGCCAGGCAACGGGTCTCAAAACTGTCGTTGTCGACGATCCGTTGAGTTGCGTTGCACGCGGTACAGCCGTTTATCTTGAGAATCTCAAAGACTGGAAAGAAACACTCGAATCCGACGAGGACGATTTCTAACCTCTCCCCGTGTGTTTTTTCTTTCCGATCTTTAAATTCCCTGCAATAGGTCGCAACACCATTCGTTTGCAATGGTAAGGGGGAATTATCATGTACCGCACTATTCCGCACTTGTTGATAGTGTTTTTCTTCGTCGGTTTGGCTGTAGATTCTATCCACGCACAAGTCACGCCCGCCTTTGCCGACGTACCCTACGCAACCTTGCACGAACGAAACGTGCTCGACATCTACCTTCCTGATGGTTTCCCAGGTCCGCATCCGGTGGTTGTCTGGATTCACGGCGGGGCGTGGTTAGGGGGTGACAAATCGAGTGCCGCTGGTCGTGCCGCACAACTCTTGCCGCTTGGTTTCGCAGTCGTCGGCATCAACTACCGCCTGAGTCAGCATGAGATTTTCCCGGCGCAAATTCACGACTGCAAAGGCGCCATCCGCTGGCTCCGTGCTAACGCAGCCATTTACAACCTCGACCCCAATCGCATCGGCGTGTGGGGATCATCCGCCGGTGGGCACCTGGTGTCGCTCGTCGGAACATCCGGCGGAGTTGCTGCGGCTGAAGGTAACGTCGGCGGTAACCTTGGCTTCTCCAGTCGTGTGCAGGCTGTCGCCGATTACTTTGGGCCGACTGATCTATTGCATATACAGCTCGACGTGACCACACCGCCCGGCAGCGCCTTCAACCATGACGATCCCGGTTCGCCGGAGTCACGACTGATCGGCTTTGATGATCCGGGCCAAGGCATCGGCGTACTTCGCGCGAATCAGAGCAATCCAAGCCCGCCATTCCCGGAGAAAATGGCCCTTGTTATTTTGGCTGATCCGATCGTTCATGCGACCGCCGACGACCCGCCGTTCTACATCGCACACGGTACCGTGGATACAACGGTGCCAATGGGTCAAAGCACGAAACTTGCCACTCGACTGTCGCAACTGGGCGTCGAACACACGTACAATATGGTCAATGGCGCCGGTCACGGGATGCCCCCGTCTGTCGATTCGCTGGTTGTTGATTTCTTCGAAGAAAAACTTCTCGTTTCGGGCCCGGTGCCTGCAACTTCCTTTTGGACCATGGTCGTCATGGGCTGCCTGATAACAATCGGCGGCACTATCGTCTCAAAACGAAACTCCCAGAAACATTATCACTCCTCTTAGCCAGTTCAGATCGAGAACTGCCATAAGTTCGGGCCACGACTTACTCGCATCGCAAGATGTTTTTGGACTAGAACCGGCCTACCATTCGACAAGTCACTGCAATCCCGATCTATCGTAGACTTTTCTATCAATCCGCCCTGCTCGTGCCGGCGCCTGATTGGGCGTTTGGTGCGGCTCGCGACCGCGGAGTCGGAGCGAATCAGCCGGCGATTCGTCGGCGGGCGTGGCGGAACGTGGACCACGGGAGAGAAGCAACATGTTGAACAATTCTTACTTGCGCCTGCGCGGCGCTCCGGCAGCTGCCTTGTTGAGCGTATTGGCTGTCCTGGCATTGAGCCCGGTACAGACTTTCGCCTTCCCCGCTTGCGAATCCAGCGAGGATTGCAGCGACGGCAACTACTGCAACGGCTATGAAGTCTGCGAGAACGGCTCGTGCGAAGAGGGCCCCGGCCCGTGCAACGATACCCAGACTTGCAATGAGGACGACGACATCTGCGAGGGCGGCGGTCCCAATCCGGGCCAAGTTGCGAACTCGTGCTCAGCCGATGACTCAGATTCGGGCGACAGCTCGATCGATTCGCTCGATCAGGATTTCGCTCCGTTGAGCAAATAGGAAATCGCACGAGTGAGTGCCTAGCTGTGGCACTTGCCCGGCAAAGGTACTGCGAAAAATCGCGACGCGGCACGGTCGACGGAAGTTGGCTGTGCCGCGTTTCGTTTTACGGGCTTCCATCTACAGCAACGGATCAAGGAGTCGCCAGCGAGTTGTACATGCGGATGCGTTGGTTGCCGGAATCGGCAATAAAGACGCGCCCATCAGCCTCGACCCAGACAGCCGTGGGACGATCGAGTTGAGTTTCGGTGGGCGGCAGGCGATCGCCGTTGAACCCGGCTACGCCGGTTCCGGCGACAGTACTCACGCGAACTCGAAGTGGGTCAATGTATCGAATCGCATGGTTGTCGGTGTCAGCCACCCAGACGGAATGATCCCGTCCGAGGAAGACATGCGTCGGGTTGTTGAACTGCGCCTCGTTCGGCGTGCCATCAACAAAACCGGCCTCGCCGGTTCCGGCGAACGATTCAAGTCGTGCGGTGAACGTCTTCACCTGGCGAATCACATGATTACCCGTGTCGGCCACAAACAATTCATCGGGTGGATCCTCGGGGCTGAGCGAAATGCCGAACGACGGGCCTGCGTCCGTTGCACCGGCATGAAAAGTACCCAGCGGAGCCATCGCCCCATCGCCCGAATATCCCACTTCGCCCGTGCCCGCATACGTCGTCACTTCTTCGCTGCGAATTCGACGCACGCGGTTGCAGCCTTGTTCGCTCATCAGAATCGAACCGTCAGAAAGCACATCCACGCTGCGCGGAAATGAGGTCGTGAAATCAACCGGCAACGCAGGATCACCATTGGCTGAACATGCGTCGACGCCAGTACCGAGCACGACGGATCGGGAGCCGTCCACCGCATATCGATACACGCGATGCTCGGCCCACGCCACCACCAGAAACTCACCGGTCGAAAGACTCGTCACACCGCTGGGCGAATTGACAGCACCTTCACCGCTCGTCAGGCCATTACCTGCAACAGTTGAAATCGTTCCGCTCGTCAAGTCGACACGGCGGATACGGTGATTGCCGAAATCAGCGATGAGCAACTGACCATCACCATCAATCGTGACATCCATCGGATTATAGATGCGGGCTGCAATCGCTGATCCACCATCACCCGAGAATCCCGCCTCGCCGTTTCCCGCGACGGTGATCACCGAACCCGATGGTGCTGAGTTGTCGTTCTCATTCACATTTTCGTTCGTGTTGCCCGACGGCGGCGGGGTCGTGCAGCCGATCGAAACAGCAAGAAAACAACAAATCAAAACGATGCGCGGAATTCGAAATGTGTTGGTCATCGAGTCAACGATAATAGAAACAGTCCGCCTAATCTACGGCTCGTTTTCAAACGGATTGGAGAACTGCGGATTGTTAATGAACGTCTCATCTGTCAAAGCTTCGAGGAAGGCGATGAGATCGTTTCGCTCATCCTCGGTCAGCGTGAAACCCTTAATGAATCCGCTTCTAAAGGGATTCGTGCGGCCATCGCCCGCGTTTGGGCCCGATTCCACCAGTCGACCACCGGCTTCGTACACCGCGATCACTTCGCGAAGTGTCGGCACACTGCCGTCATGGAAGTATGGAGCGGTCAATGCAATGTTCATCAAACTTGGTGCACGAAACTTTCCCATGTCGGTGGGGTTTCCGGTGAACCGAATAAGCCCCTGATCGGACGGGGGATACGCCCCTTCACCGTCGAGGTTGTATAGACCGGTGTTGTGAAAGGCGAACTCCTCAAACACGGTGCCGTCATGCCTGGTCGCCTGCGAGAAGTTGAACCCGCCATGGCAATGATGACACTCAAGTCGCTCAGAGAAAAAGAGGTCCGCGCCGCGGCGAACAGAATCGTCGATGGCAGAGTCGTCTCCCTGATAGATCGCGCGGTGCCACGGCGAGTCACCCGCAATCATCGTACGCAGAAAACTTGCGATCGAGCCTACAATGTTCCCGATAGCGACTGGGTCTTCATCATTCGGAAACGCAGCCGCAAACATTTGCTGATATTGCACATCGTCTCGAAGGCGCTGCAAGACCTCTTCTTCGTGCCCGGTGATTCCCATCTCGATGGGATCTTCGCCAAACATCGGCAGAATCATCTGCTGCTCGAAGGTAAGGAGCAGCCTGCTCGACCAGGTGAGCGAAGAATAGTAGATCGAATTGGCCAGACCCGGCGCATTGCGCGTCGTCATTTCGCCGGTGGAGCCAAGAGACTTCGCTCGCGGGTCAGCGAAGCCATGTTCCTGAACATGGCACGAACTGCACGACTGCGTGCCGTTTCCTGAAAGCCTGGTGTCATAGAAAAGAAAACGGCCGAGGGCGATCTTCTCGTCGGTCAGCGGGTTGTCCTCGGGGATGACCGGCATGGGGAAACCAGCCGGCAGTTGCAATTCATGAGGAGTTGTTTCGACGTTGTCGTTAGACGGGCCATTGGGCGACTGCACGCAACCGACAATGCACATCATGACGGTTGCGCTTGCGGCGGAACCAAGCCCCGTCAAACTTGCCCAACAAAACCTCAAGGAATCAACTCCCATAGTGCCGGAACTGTTTAATGCGGGTGATCGCCATGATCGTGATCAACACTCTCTGGCTCACAATTAGGATCGGCTTCGCAGAGGGAAGTCAGATAGGCGCTCAAGTCATCGAAATCCGCTGCCGTCAGTGATGTAAACTTTACGCCATCGGGATGCGGTCCGTCGTCATGGGCGTGCAATTTCAAGTGCCCGGAGATTGACGGCCGAATATCGGGTCCAACTCCGCCCGAACCATCCGCACCGTGGCACGTGGAACACGAAGTGATCTGTCCACCCTGCGTAGTCGTCGAATGGGAATAAAGCGTCGTACCGCGTGCGATCGCAGCCGACTTGTCTGCATCTGAAGACTCGATGTTGCGCAGTCTGAACGCGGTTTGGTTAGCACAATCATCCGTGCACGCACCCGTTGCAAAATCGAGGCCCAGAGTCGGGAATAGTGGCGTGCAGTCGTCCACGTCATCGGGGAACGACTGACACCCAGCAGATGAATCGGGCGTGTCCTGCGTCAGATCGGTATTCGCAAACAGCGCCGCAAGATCAAGCTGGATGACATCGTGTTCCGGATCGAATGAATCGAATCGCACCTGAATGCGATTCGGCTTGCCGCACTCAACGCTGGGTGGATCGCTGGGACCATCGCTTTCGCAGCCTGTGCTTCCGACGTGGACGCTCCAAGTGAGGTCATTCTCTGTCAGGAAATCGATGCGAACAAATTTGTAACCCACCGCCCAACCCCAGTACATGGCTGAGACATTCAAGGGCGAGGGAGCACTCGCCAGATCATCGTGGTTCAAATCAAACGGAACCGCGACATCGAAAACAATTCCTTCATACGAACCCTCGTGCACGGTTCCCGTGATCTCGCCGCGCACGTCGGTTGTGCCGCCATCGCTGCAACGGCCCGTTGCATCTTCAAAATCCAGCAAGGCCACGTCTTCAACCTGCCATTTGCCGTCCTGCTCAAGTTCGATCGGAACTTCCGCACCTTCTGCATTGATGAGTCGAATGTTGGAAACATAAAGACGCAGATCCATGATCTCGCCACCGGTGCCAGCCGTGCCAAGACCTGCATAGGTTTGCCCGCAACGTGCGGCCTCATTGCCCACCGCAGCCGCAAACTTCAAAACAACGTCCTGATGAGGTTCCTCTGCCGGTGTGCAACCCGCGCAAACAATCAAAGCCATCCCCATGAAAACGGCAGGCATTCGAAGAATCGACATTATGTACTCCTGTTCTTGGTTGGTGTTTCAGATAGAGGCGAGACCGAAATCAGTGACCGACCAGCGACAGGGCATCAGCCACGCGCCTCACGCGATGGTTTGACGTGTCGCTGATCCACAATGACCCTTCCGAATCAAATCGAACCCCGGCTGGTCCTTTTAGAAGACTTTGCCTGGCGATACCCATATCGCCGGAGAACCCACCTTCTCCCGTTCCAATGATCGTCGTGATGACACCGTCTGCGTCAACTCGACGAATGACGTTGTTACCAGTATCCGCAATGTAAATCGCACCATCAGGGCCCTGCTCCGCATCGTGCGGGCGAGTCAGCTGCGCCGCCGTCGCCGGTCCACCGTCGCCAGAATAGCCCGATTCGCCCGTCCCTGCAAAAGTCGTGATGATTCCGTTCGTATCAAGCCGCCGCACCACGTTGTTGCTCGTGTCGCAAATCAACAGGCTGCCGTCATCGACCAGCGAAATCCGCGTCGGCGAGTTGAGCAGCGCGTTCACGCCCAGTGCGCCGTCGCCGTCGTAACCACGCGTGCCGTTGCCGACCACGGTGTTGATGATGCCGTTCGCATCGACGTACCTAACCGCGCTCTGGTCGATATCGGAGAAATAAAACCCACCGACATCATCCGCCAGCACCCCAAACGGCGAACCAATCATCGCTTCGCGAGCGGGCCCGCCATCGCCGGTGTAGCCGTATTCACCCGTGCCGGCTGCGAAAAACACGCGGTTGTCCGGATCTACGCGATAGACAAACGGCAGGTGATATCCCGCCACGTACATATTGCCTTGCGGATCGAACGAAATGTCGCTGGCGTGATGCAGCGGCGCGAAAACCGCGAGCGTGCCCTCTTCGATCACTTCCTCCGTGCCGTCACCCATGATCGAGCGAATCGTACCGTCTTCCTCAATGCGTCGTATGCGAAGGTTATTCCAGTCGACGATCAGTGCATGCCCCGCCGTGTCAAAATCAATATCGATAGGAAGGTAGAGACCAGTCTCGGTGGCCTTAAGAAAATCGCCGTTGAACAGCGCGCCGCCGGTGCCCGCCATCGTGCAGATGACGCCCGGCTGATCGCATACAGGAATCTCCACAGGCGGCGCGGGCGGAGCGCACGAGGTGCCAATCAATGGCACCAGCATCGCCAGGAAACAATCTCCCGCGAATCGCCTAAATGACCTGTCCAACAGCTTCACCCCGCAGACTCCCAGTAAACGAAGGGCCATCCGATCAATTGTCTTGTGCACCTTCGGCGATCCACGTTCGAATCATCTCAATTTCGTCATCCGTCAGCGGCGTAAGACCTTGCGGCATGCGCACACCGCTGCGTGGATTTGCCTCGAGCTTTTCTATCAAATAACTCGCATCCGCATCGCCCGGTACGATATTGCACAAATTGAAAATCTCCGCTTGATCGCCGGGGCCGAACGTACCCTCATACGACTCCAGGTTGTAACTCGATTGCGGAAATGAACCCGTATGGCAAGCCGAGGTTAGGCAGCCCGCGTTCGCGAACAACGGTACCAGGTCGAGGTTGTAGCTCACCGTGGTTTCGCCAGACTCATCAGTCGGTACGCAGCGCGGTTCGCCGCTGTTGTTTGAGTTTTCGTTCGATCCACCGGTGTTATCATTTCCCGTGGGACCGCTCGGCGCACAACCAGGAACCATGGCCATGCAAACAACCGCCAGCGAAAGAACGCTGGCGGAGATTCTGGAAATAAAGCTCATCTAAACCCCCTAAGAACAAACCCGTCCGCTTAGCCAATTAGCGAATTATAGGCACCCACTAGGGCAGGGTACATTGGTAGTCCCGCTCAAAACACTCGGGAACACTATGGCAACTAATACAGCTTGCCTTATTGTCTTCAACTACCTGTCGACCGTCAGCTAATACGCGTTGCCAATGCCAATCACCCGCATTCGGGTCAAACCCGGGAGCTTCCTTGAGCATCACGCGCCACTGCTGCAGCACCGTATCATCGTCACAGTCGGGGCCGCCGTATTCTTCCTTCAGGATAATACTGCCCACCGGCAATTGTGCCGCGTCGTTCAGATAATCCTGCAGCGCGATGTCGTTGGCGAGAACGCGAATGGTAAATCCACCATGCTCGACGCTGAACCGGCAATTTCGGACTTCGGTAAACGTCTCGCGATAATTCTCCGGAAAAACGGGCACTGGACCGCCGCTGGAATTCTCGTTTTCATTGCTACTTGTGTTTTCGTTCGCAGCGGTGTTGTCATTGCCGCTCGGCCCTGTTGGCGCACACGCAACGACAGCAAGGAACATCGCGCAACACGACGCTGCTGCGACAACTCGTGACATCATTCGTTCATGTCGTTTATTACAGATCATCTTGCGTGCTTCCCTTTCAGATAAGACTAATAAAAAAGGGCCGGTCGAGATCCGCTATCGATCCAAACCGGCCCCGAGACTTCTAAATCGGCTATTCGTCGCTGGTCAGCGTAACTTTCCTGACGCGCGAGTTGAACGTGTCAGAAATGTAAAGATCGCCGGCTGCGTCGAACGCTACACCGAACGGTCGATTGAGCTGCGCGTTGATCGCCAACCCACCCTCGCCGCTATACCCCTCGACGCCGGTACCAGCAATGTTGGTGATGATGCCCGTATCGAGGTTGATCATGCGGACGCTGTGGTTGTTGGTGTCCGCAAAGTAAATGTTGCCGTCAGGTCCGACTTCGATGTCGCCGGGTAGATTGATCTGCGCTTCGACGCCTGGCCCGTCATTGCCCGCGAATCCAGCCGTGCCGGTACCCGCGATCGTCGTCACCGTGCCGTCAAGGAAATCTTCATCGGTGAACTCGATCTTGCGGATGCGGTGGTTGTGCGAATCTGAGAAGTACACCACACCGTTCGCATCAATCGCGATGCCGCCCGTCGGTTCAGGGTTACCGCCGGCTGGGAACGCGACCTGAGTCTCCAGCGCCACGCCGTCGCCGTTGAATCCCTTCATGCCGTTACCCGCGACCGTGTAGATCGTGGCTTCGCCGAGTAGCGTCGTGAAATTGCGAATCACGCGAATACGCTGGTTCCGCTGATCAATGACGAACAAGTTGCCTTGTGCATCGAGCGCTGAGTGCGCCGGTTGATTGAACAACGCGCCGCTCACGGCGATGTTTTCAGCCTGGGTCGCGCCCATCGGCAAGTAACCGCCGCCACGACCCGCAACCACGAGAACGCGACCCGTTTCCGGATCCCACGTGCGAATCTTATGGTTGTGCCACGCCATGAAACCAAGCGTTCCATCCGGCAACTCGAAAAGGTCCGTCGGGTGATTGAGATTGACCGTGGTGCCGATCGCGCCCGGCGAAGTCAGATCGCTCAAATCAAACGGTCCGTCGCCGACGTCTTCGGTTCCGACAACAGTCTGGATGGTGCCATCCGCTCGAACTTCGCGAATGCGATGGTTGTTCCAATCCAGCACATACGTACGGCCCGACGGAGTGAACTCAATGTCGAACGGCCAATACATGACGGTGGAAAGTCGGTCAGCGCCTTCACCGCTGAAACCCGTCTGTCCCGTGCCTGCATACGTGCAGATGCTGCCGAGCGTATTTGTGCAAGGCACGATCGGAACTTCCTCGAATCCGCCGCCTGCATTTGGATCAAAATCAGGCGGAAGGACCGCGGTGATGCGACGAATACGGTGATTATGCGTATCCGCAATGTACAGGTCGCCGCTCGGTGAAAGCGCTACGCCGTAGGGACGATTCAAGAGCGCTTCATCAGCCGCTTCTCCATCTCCCGCATAACCCAACTCACCGGTTCCGGCGATCGTCGTAACGACTCCATCCTGATCGATCTTGCGAACAACGTTGTTCGCCGTGTCTGCCACGTAGAGTGAACCGTCCGGGCTGACTTCCACATCGCTCGGCGTATTGAATTGCGCCTGAAGAGCAGGGCCGCCGTCGCCGCTATAGCCCGCGACGCCGGTTCCCGCGATCGTCGTAATCACGCCGTTGTTATCTACCATGCGGATAACGTGATTCGCAGTATCCGCAATGTAAATTCGATCATTGTCGTCGATCGCAATTCGTCCGGCAGGTTGTGCGGCCTGTCCCTTCGGTGAATTGAGCTTCGCTTCCTCGGCTGGACCGCCGTCTCCGCCGTATCCTGGAGTACCGTCGCCACAAATTGTGTAGATCGTTCCTGTCGAGTCCACCAACCTGAGTCGGTAATTCGCCTGATCCGAAAAGACGATGTCGCCTGCGTTGGTCTCGACTACACTGCTGGGCAGATCGAGGATCGCCATGTTCGCCGGACCCTCATCGCCGCCAAAGTTGCGGCCACCGGTACCCGCGATGTTTTCAATCAATCCCGTCGTCAAGTCCAACCGCTTGATTTTACTGTTGTGCCAGGCAGCGATCAGCATGCGACCTTGCGAATCGAAAGTAATACCCGTCGGGTGATTGAGCTGGATGTCTTTCGCATAACCATCACCGCCCTCGCCGAGTTCACCCGTGCCAACGAGCGTTTCAAACGTCCCGTCGGAATTGACGCGACGAATGCGATGGTTGTTCCAATCAACGACGAACAACGTGCCTTCTGCGTTAAAGGCAATGTCCTGCGGCAAATAGAGCGGCGACTCCAGCGCCGACTCGCCATCCGCCGAAAGTCCCGCGACACCGCTGCCTGCGACGGTCGTGATGACCGGCTTGCCCGGCAGCTGTTCGGTGTTGTCGTTGGTGTTCGCATTGTTGTTGGGGTTCTGATTCGGCGTACATGCGCCCAGCACCAGCAGACCAAATGCACCAATTAACGAAAGGCCATTGACGTGGAAACTCAACAGTCGCTTCATGATCTCTCACTCCTACAGTTCAAACGACCACTCTAATGCCAACACTTTGCCATCGGATATCGATCGCGCAGCGGTGGACTATTCTCTCTCCCTGAATCCCGAAAAGCATAGCCAAACACCGCTAAACCGTCCAGTTATCGCAACGAGAAGCACCAAATGAGGTGAGCCTGTTTTGGCGCATACTCATGCAAACGTATAATCCGCCGTCCGTGACTGATGACGGCCATCGTCCTAAGCTGCATCCATGAATGACAACATGCGGGCATGGACGAAAGCTCATGTGGCCGTTTGAGCAATGTCGGGTGATGGCAGCATTCAAAACCTTGATTTCTGTGAGAAAAACATGATCCAGCAGTATTGGAACCCGCGAAATATGATCGCTTCCTGCGTAACAACCGCCATGATTCTCGCGCAAGGTTGCTCACCCGATTTCACGGGCGAACCACAGGAACCCACGTGGCAATTGGTTCAGGAACAGTTGCCTGCTGCACTGTTGTCGGTTTCCGGCACGTCACAAAGCGATATCTATACCGTGGGGGCTGACCCTGGCGACGGCATGGGGCCCTTTGTGCTGCACTATGATGGCAACGATTGGCAGCGTCTCGAAACCGGCGCGACAGGCGACCTCTGGTGGATAAGTGACCGGCTGATCAACAATGACTTTTGGCTGGCTGGCGAAAACGGCCTAATCCTTCGGTTCGATCCTATCGCCGGCACATTCGATCGCCAGCAGACACCTGGCACCGAATTGCTTTTCGGCATCTGGGGCGCGAACTCAACCAACATCTGGGCGGTCGGCGGAAATCCCGAAGAGTTGGAAAACAACATCGGCGGCGTGATTTGGTTTTACAACGGCGCGGTTTGGTCCGTCGTCGACTTGTCACTGATCGCGCCGAACGGTATTCCCGCGCTCTACAAAGTCTGGGGCCGCAGCGTCGACGAAGTCTACGCGTGCGGAGCGAACGGTGTCATTCTACGCTTCGACGGAACCAACTGGCTCCGCATCGATACCGACACCACCCGTCGGCTGTTCACGATCCACGGCAACGACACGCTCATCACAGCCGTCGGTGGATTCGGCAGCGGCGTGATCGAGGAGTACGACGGGTTTTCCTTCAACGACGTGGCTGACGCCCTGACCCCGCAGCTCAACGGTGTCTATCTCAATGCGGACAACTTCGGAGTCGGTGTCGGCAATGGAGCATCAGTTGTTTTTCGTGGCGAAGACGGTGAATGGGTCACGCAAACCACAGGCCTGCAAACCGCCCGCGATTTCCACGGTGCATGGATTGACCCCAACGGCGGCGTGTGGGCCGTCGGTGGAAACGTGGTGAGCGATCCGCTGATCGACGGCATCGTCGCGTATTTCGGCGAGCGAAACGTTGCAACGGGTCTTAGCGAGTGAATCAATGTGCACTGTGCAATAACACCCAGCGGTGAACGTTCGTGCGCGTGAGAGGGTCTGCAAGAATGCCCCGCACGCGGCACATTATCCCTCAGTGATGCGATCTCGATTTCCGATATCAACAAACAAGAATTGCGTTTTCGTGACCGCGAATTCCAATGCGTTCCGCAGTCGATAGGATGCTGATGCATGTACGATCATGACGCTGCGGAATCCGCACCCAAGTCGCCTGAACCAACCCCGTTCGAACATCGCGCCATTCGCGCCTCGCAACTGCGCGATCGACTGGCCTGTCTTTGCGTATTCGCCATCGCATTCACGACGCTCCTGCACGTTGCCTGCTCCATGAGCACGCGCGAGAAGCTCACCCATTTCTTTTTCGACGTCCCTTCGGCAAACTCCGTGGCCGCAACCAATCCCCCAAATGATGCTGTACAACCAGCCGATCCCGTCGCGGAAAAAACCACAACGCCAGACAAGCCATCACCGCAAACTCATTCTCAATTAGCCTCGATTCATCCCCCCTACCTCGAACGACAATGCACCGTCTGCCATGAAGCCGAACGCAGCAATCGGGTCAGCGCGACGATCATGGATGAATGCAGTGACTGTCACGAAGACTACTTCGGAAAAAACGTCGAACATCCGCCCGTCCAGCGCAAGGAATGCATGAAGTGTCACGAGCCGCACATCAGCACTGAGCCGCATCTGCTTACGCGCACACTCTTCCGCACCTGTATGCAATGTCACAAGAAGCCCGAAAACCTGAGCCCCGAATCACATTCCGGCGACGACGTTCAGAATTGCACCAAGTGCCACGACCCGCACTTTGGCAAGAGTCCGATGCTCAAGGCGGAAGTCAAAGCCGACCCTGAAGCAACTCCGCCGAAGTAATCAATCCGATGATTTCCGTCCCGAAGGGCAACGCCGCTTAGTTCACGGCGTTGCCCGTAGGGACGACTGAGCGTCCGCTCTATCGTCCCTCCGCCACTTGCTATTTTTACGATCTCGTTTTCGTTCAAGTGCCAACAAAATGGCACGAACCGAGTCTCCTCGATCCGTGCCAAGTATCATTTCAACTCAAACGATAAACGTGAATCACTCGCCCATTAGGGTCGAGCCATTCACCTCAACCATCTCACGGACAAACCGCCGGGCAGTTTGGTTGACCACCCGAGAACGCGCTCAGTTCCGCCAGGATGTCATCCAGCGTAATTGCGCCGTCCGGAACGCACGGAGCGATGTCGTAATTCTCCAGCGTCGTTCCGATCGGGTAGCTGCCGCCGAACGCACCCAGCATACGCAAAATGTCATCGAGATTGATGATCGCGTCACCGGTCAGTTCACCATATTGCCCCGTCTCAACCACAACTTCCGTGGAAAAATTCGGCGTTTCAACGGAGCCGCAATCGCTCAGCACAAAATACTGGGCCATCGCAATGATTTCCGAATCGCCGATGTACGTCGTCGCCCAGACCGCGGGCAACTGGTAAACCGGTGTGTCGCCAAGACTGCCGTCCGCTTGTGCGAAACGATTGAGACAGGAAACATCGTTGTCTCCCGGATGGCCGACCACACGAATGGCCACAGGCGTGCTGCTCGCAGCCGGCGTCACCGCGATGTACTTCGAACCAACGCCCTCCGCCTCCGGCGCTTCACAGATGCAATGGTTGGTACCCTCGTCGCACAACAACGGATTGCCACATGGATTTCCCGACGACGAACAACCCGCACCCGCGTTGCACGTTTCAATGCCTGTGCAGAACAATCCGTCATCGCACAATGAGTCATTCGTGACGTTCGAACAAGCGCCACTGACGCACGTATCAACCGTGCACGAAACGCCGTCGTTGCAATGGGCAGCCGTCAGGCACTCCACGCACGCATTCATCGTCTCATCGCAGAAATCGCCACCGCTGCACGGATTACCCGTCGAAGTGCAGCCCGACAGCACATTGCACGATTCCGTACCGTTGCAGAACAATCCGTCATTGCACAGCGCGTCATTTGCAATGTTCGAGCACGCTCCGCTCTCGCAGGTATCCTGCGTGCACGAAACGCCGTCGTTGCAATTGGCTGCGGTCAGACACTCCACGCAGATATTGTTCGTCTCATCGCAAAGCTCGGGACATCCGCTCGCACCGCCGACGCACACACCGCCTGAGCAAGTGTCATTCGTCGTGCAGAACAAGCCATCACTGCACGACACACTGTTGTTCGGATTCGAGCACACACCGGATGTGCACACGTCGTTCGTACACGGATTTCCGTCGGCACAATCCGCAGGCGTGACACACGCAACCACCGTCGCGACGACCACGTCATCGAGGGCACCTTCAATGAGATTGCCGTTGCCACCCGCTCCGTCGCTCGCGCCGAAACGCACTCGAACCGTGGCCGTCAACGATATGAATGACTCAAGCGAGACGCTGCCCTGGGTCCACGAATTGGCGTTCACGCTGGAACCGAGGTTCTCAACCGTAACCCATGAACTGCCGTTGTTGCTGGATGCCTCGACGCGGTAGAAATCGTTCGCGTCTTCGTTGACGTCTCGATTGTAGAACCATCGATAGTAAAGCAATTGCGCTGATGTTTGGCCGGCGAGGTTAATCGTCGGGGTCATCAACCAGGTCACGCCGCCGTCCACATCGTCCGTGCCCAACGCGCCGGTTGGGTTCTGGCCCGTGAACGCACACAGCGAGCCATCCAGGCCGGTTTCAGGCTGGGCCTGATTTCCGTTTTCCGCAGTGCCAACAGGATTACCAAATATCCAAGCACCAGCCGTCGCCGTGCTACCGGCCGAGTGCAGCGTCCAACCCTGCACGTTGCCACTCTCGAACGCTTCCTGGAAAACAGGTGTCAGGCATTGATTGTTGGCCTCATCACAAATCTGCGGACTGTTGCACGTTGCAGATGCACTCTGGCACGCACCGGAGACGCATGTCTCCACGCCGTTGCAGAACAAACCGTCATCGCACTCGCTGTTGTTCGAACACGGGCAGACATACAACTTGAAATCAGCCAGGTACCACCCGACGTTGCCCGTGCAGCCGTCCTTGCCGAAATCAAATCGAATCTGGAACGTCTCGCCGCCGGAAACATAACTCTCGAGATCGAGCAGCGTGGTTCCCCATCCACCACCCGCACCAGTCCACGCGGCTTGTCCCGCCATGGGATTCGTATTGTTGTTGGTGCTCAGCGAAGTGTTGTACTCGTTGTATTCAAACGCGCTGGCAGGAACGAGTTGCCACGCACCGCCATTGATACGCACGCTGATGTTGCCGCCATCGTAACTTGCCTCGGTCGCAATGTAGTGCGTGAACGCAATCGTCGGTCGACTCAAATTCGCAGGCAGATTAATCACCGGGCTGACCAATGAATGCACGCCCGATTCATCCTGACCATTGCAATCCCCAAAATCCGGATCATCGCAGAACCAAGCCGTTCCCGTCATCGGGGCAGGCAAGTCTGTCGTCTGTACCCAGTTGTACGGAGTCGGCGGATTCGTGTTCGAAACCGTCCATCCATTCGCGCCGCTTTCGAAGTTGTCTGAGTAAAGAACCGATTGCGGATCGCATTGCGTTGGCGGAACAGGATTGAGCACTGACACCGTCGCACCGCAGGCACCATCCGTGTTCATTTCAACCGCCAGACAAGCCTCCGTCACCTGCACCACATCACTTGCGGTAATCGAACTCGCCGACGCGAGACCGGTGCGTGGATCATTGGGTGTCGTGCCCACCAAATCCTGCGCCGCCTGCGTCAACGCGAGATAGGCATCCTGATAATCAGATGAAGGCGTCAAATAAGTTGTCAACGCGCGATACCAAATCGCGCCCGACTTGATCGGCCCAATTCCAATCGCGGTGTGACCATTAAATGTCTTGCCATCCGTAACCATGGCGAACGCGTGGTTCAGAATTCCGCTGCCGCTGTGCACGCCGCCGGCATCATTTCCCGGGCAAGTTTGAAGTGAACTGTTGTTCCTGTCAGGGTGACCCTCACACGGTGGGTTCCACATGTCGCGAATCGAACCGCCAAACGCAGTCGCATCCTCACCAATCAACCATCGCATTCCATCAGCGTACCCAGGCGCGGTGCTGCACGAACTGGTGCGCAAGTTATTGGGAGTATCCACGCCCGGTCCCGTCGCGTGCGTCGGCCACGGCGTACCGCCCGGTGTTCCCGCGAACGCAGCGTTGCCGTTAAACAAGTCGATCAACTCACCAAAGACGTCGGAGTATCCCTCGTTTATCTGGCCTGATTGATTCTGATACACAAGGTCCGCGGTGTACTGCGTGACACCGTGTGAAAGCTCATGCCCTACAACATCGTCGGTTACGGTGTTGTCGCAGAAGGCCATCTGCACTCCGTTCCAAAACGCGTTCGGACAGGGCGGATTGATAAACGTCGAATTGACGGTGGCAATCATCGTTAGGCCCGCATCGTCGATGCTGTCGCGGTTATGTGCACGGAAGAAATAGTCGTAGGTGTCACCGTAATAGTCATACGCCCGGTTCGCATCGACAAGCCCGACAGCCGGTGCGCCTTCGCCGCGTACAAGAACTCCCGGCAACCCAGCCGCGTTCTGCCCATCATAAATCGCACGGTTCTTTGCGGTGTGAATCAAAGACCACTGATCAAGTATGCGACCGTTGTGTGCATCAACAAAGAAAGCCTCGCGCAGTGGAGCGTTCGTGTCCGCGAGAATCACGTAATAAGCGAGGTGTGCGCCGATCGAAGGATCGCCATACCAACCCGGATCGACGATGACGAGTTCCGCTCGCTCGATCCACGGGTTTCCATGCTCAATGACATCCGCGGCGATGCTTGCCGCTTCATCCGCCGATAGATCTGCCACCGTATTAAGCTTGTCCGAAATTGGATAGAAATCACCGTTGGCTGAACTCACTCCGCCATTGACGTTCTGATGCACCTTGACGACGCCGGAGAACACACGAACGCCGTTGTGATACTGCTCATAGGTTGTCGTTGTGTAGCCGATGCTATCGACGCCCGCCTTCGCAACTGCCAGCTCTGTTTGATGATCTTTGATTCCAAACAGATGTCCGTATTGTTCGAGAAAATCAGTCGGAAGAATGTTGGCCACACCCGCCTTTGGTGTAACCGGAATCGCGTTTCCATTGGTGGGTGTCACAAACGTCGCCAAGCCCGTCGCCGGCGAAGTCTGAATGTTCACGGTCTGGACGGGCGCCGGTGCTGCCGCTCCGAACAAAGTCGAAGCTCCAAGCACCAATGAACAACAAAGAACCAGTGAATGAATGAGAATAGACCGCAACTGATACTTCATATCTGGTGGATTCCTTTCGCGGACGGAGTAAAGCCCCGCGTGCGGGCGGCTAGCTGGTGGGACGTATTAACGCTCAAACGCCGTAAGCTGCTGCGGGTAGGCCGTCTCTAACACTACTCTTTATGACGAAACAGCGCCAGGATGCTTCCAGCGACCTTCCCCACGATTCAGTCGCGTTCGAATCCGCCAGGTTGATTGGCTGACCCGGAACTCCCCCTCCTGACAGTAGACAGCATAGCTGAATGAGTCCACAACGTCCAATATTATCGAACCTGAATTCTCAATGAAGGCCAAGCGCCGGCAGGTCAATGTGTGAGCCGGGAACTAATAGTCCTCATTGATCGCCGATTCTTTTCGCAAGAGCCCCATTCGAATAGTTCGCCCCATAACTCGATCGCACAATGGGCATGTCAAAATCCGCAACCTTTATGCTGGATTCCACACGTACCGATATTTTCGTATGGGCGTTTTGAAACGCCGTTCGTCCGCATTCCGGCAAAGTCGGGGATCGTAAACGATGCTGGAATGCGATTAGCAATTCGCAACTCCGGGTGCATTCGCCAGCCGTGTCTTTGCGCTGTTCGCGTCGAAGGATGCTTGCGATGTCACCTTTCGGAAACATCCGCATGCCACCAGCTCCGCTTCATCCAGAAGAGAGTGCCCGCCTAGCGGAACTTCGCGCACTCCATATTCTCGATTCCCCCCAGGAGGCAGCCTTTCAGCAGCTGACGGAATTGGCGTCCCGAATTCTGGAGACGCCCATAGCTGCCATCAGCCTCGTCGACAAAGAGCGCGAATGGTTCAAAGCGTGCGTGGGCACGGATAGCCGACAGGCCGATCGCAAGATCGCCTTCTGCTCATACACAATCCTCAGTGACTCCCCGCTCATCGTTCCCGACGCGCGACTCGACCCGCGCTTCAAGGACAATCCACAAGTCACGGCTCTGGGAATTCGATCGTACGCCGGTGCGCCGATTCGAACGAGCAAAGGCCAAAACATCGGAGCCTTCTGCGTCAAGGATCGCCGACCGCGCACCTTCAGCGAGCGTGACATCAAGTCTTTGGAAGACCTAGCAGCCTCGGTGGCGTACATGATTGAGATGCGCGCGCTGCGCGAGGAAGCTGAACGTGCAAAAGCCATCAAGAGCGAATTCCTCGCCAACATGAGCCACGAAATTCGCACACCCATGACCGCCATCCTCGGCTTCTGCGAAATGCTCCACGATCCAGAGACCAGCGAAGACGATCGCCTGAATTTCGCCGAAACCATCCGCACCAATGGCCTGCACCTCTTGGGTCTGATCAACGACATTCTTGATTTTTCCAAGGTGGAAGCAGGCATGCTCGTCGTCGAAAAAGCGCCGACGTCGCCGGCTCGCATGCTCAACGACGTCATCAACCTCTTTCAGCCGCAGGCGCGGAAACGAAACAACCAGCTGATTGGCAAGTGCAGCCCGCGCGTTCCGGACCTCGTGACAACCGATCCGATTCGACTGAAACAAGCCATCGTCAACCTCGTAGGAAATGCCTGCAAATTCACCGAAGATGGTTCAATCGGCATCGAGCTGGAATTCGATCGCAAGGAACATTGTCTTCGAGTGACAGTCACTGACACCGGCATCGGCATGACCGATGAACAGCTCGGCAAGCTCTTCAAGCCGTTTACCCAGGCCGATTCTTCCACCACGCGGCGATTCGGCGGAACCGGGCTTGGCCTGAGCATTTCAAAACGTATTGCTCAGTTGCTCGGCGGCGACATTGTGGTCACCAGCACCTCTGGCAAAGGCAGCAGCTTTACGCTGACCGCTAACGCCCCAATGGCGGAAGCAAACGACACAGCGCACCATCCGAACCCACTGCCGCAAGCGCGATCATCCGACATGATCAACACACCGTCGCTTAAGGGCATTCGCGTACTGCTCGTCGAAGATGGTGAAGACAATCGACGTCTTATCCAGTACATCCTTTCCAAAGCCGAAGCCGACCTGCAAATCGCCGAAGACGGGAAACAGGGCGTCGCAGCCGCTACCTCCGCCGAAAAGCAGGGCCGGCCATTCGATGTCGTGCTGATGGACATGCAAATGCCCGTCATGGATGGATTCACCGCGGTCAAGAAACTTCGTGATGGCGGCTACGAGCACCCGGTTATCGCCTTATCTGCCCACGGCATGAAAGAGCAGATTAACCGCTGCCTCGAAGCCGGGTGTGACAGCTATTTGGCTAAGCCAGTCGACCGCAACAATCTCATTTCGGAGATAGCTCAATGGGCCGCCCGCAGAGCACAACCTGTATCCTGAACACGGCCAATCGATCCATAAACAACTACCAATAAAGATGTTAAGGTAGTCCGATCGACATCGGCCACATTGAACGTGCACGAACCGCCGCTTGAAGGCTAACCGATTGGCCCGTCCAGCTTACCGATAGTTTTTCAATCAGTACCGGTCATCCATTGGCCGATAATGTCGAAAAGTAGGCTGCGCCAGCGACATTGCAATTCGCCCGCGCCTACCATAAGAACGTGGTCTATTAGCCGGGCCTCCCGGCGAAATGTTCAGCCAGTCCGATGCCGCATCGCCTGGTTTGATGGGGATATTGCAGCGGCAACTGACGCGGACTTTGACGTCAAGCAAGAGACGAAACAACAACAGCCTGAGGGAAACTCCATGAAATTTCACAGTATCGTCGCATCTCAAAACTGGTCACGATGGATGAGCGTAACCGCCGCGTTCGCTCTTCTCGCTTTCATCGGCTGCGGTTCGATGGACGGCGGTGGAGCCGGTGGCGGATGCACACCTCCACCCAGCAACCAGAACGATAACGTAGCTGGCAACGACAACACCACGGGTAACGACAATGAACCCGCCGGCAACGACAACACCGTCGATAACGACAACGAGCCGGTCGACAATGAAAACGAAAACGACAACGTTTCCGTCGGTAACGACAACAACGGTACCGGCAACAACGACAACGGCACTGGTTCCAATGACAACGAAGAACCGGGCAACGACAACGACGTCAACAACAACGACAACGAAGACGAGAACGTCAACGATAACACAAGCACCAACAGCAATGCCAACGCCAACAGCAACTCAAACGTCAACGGCAATGGCAACGTGAACGTCAACTCCAACACGGGTGGTGGCGGCGGTGGCAACAATGAACCGCTCGAAACCAAGACCTCCGGCGACGAACGCGCCTGCGCTGCTGCACCAGCCGTTTGCGACACGGTCACCCTGTCACTCGATCCAAGCGTAACGACTGCCGCGTGCTTCCAGAGCGTCCAATGGACACAGGCCGCGACAGACGCGATACAGGTGACTCTGACGCCGGGAACACTTGGCAGTGCGACGTTCTCTGTGCCGCGCGTGAACCAAGTCACCACGAGCGTTGATCTGCATTTCAATGTGGTCTCTGCAGCCTGCACGGCACACGGCACGATGGGAACAGCTACGGTCTCCATCCAGATCGCGAATGCATCCTGGGTCGGTCTGCCGACTTGCCTCGAAATTGGCGACGTCATCGACATTGATGAGGCCACAATCGCCGTCGTTACGGGTAACCCGACCAATTCACTCAAGCTCGTATCGGTGGAGGGCCTGACCAACGAAGACGACTACAATCCGTTTAGCGGAGTTTTGTCGCCGACCGCCGGCGCGGGTACGACCGTTATGGCGCGGATTCAGGTGTTCGGCACAGCCGGTCTTCTCGACGAAGTCGAGCAGAACGTCATGATCATGGCTACCTGCCCGTGATCGCCTGACAAGAAACGTAATTAGTCGAAGGGCTGCCTGAAAAGGCGGCCCTTTTTTTATGCGCGCATTTGCTCAAAAAAGTTGCGGACTGTCCTTTCTCTCATCGCGTTAACTCATGACGAGGCGCGTTTCGCATTAACGATTCATCCTCCTTCCAGAGCGAATGTCGCCCTCAGTCCCCCCTTGGTAAGGGGGGACTGAGGGGGGTCATGCGGTCCCCATGATTGTTAGCGTAATTGCTTCTTTTGATGAAAGGTAAGGTTTGCATGTTGAATGGTATGACAACTCGTGCGAAGTGTATGAGGGTCGTGATGGCTACCCTTGTGTCCGGTTCGATCTTCCAGATCTCGTCGTGCACCGTCGACAACGCCGGTGCGCTCAGCGCCCTGGCCAACCCGCAGGCGCTCTCCGACTTGTTCGCGACCACGCGCCTCGGACAATTGATCAACGGCCTCGGTGATTCTTCCGTTGACATCCACATCGGCGAGGACGAGTAATGGCGCGACGGTTTCGACCTTTGTGAGGCGGGAAGGGATTCCCGCCAGGATCGGTGCGAGAAAGGATTCTCGCACCAGCGGTAATCCGGGCCGGTCTGTGCAGTGAACCTGCGTTCTGTACAGCGACCGTTTCAAATGGCTAATGGCTAAGGATTGAAAAAAAACATTAAGTAGTGACACGGTGTGGCACTCATTCTGAGAATTACGAATTACAAATGACGAATTGCGAAAACCAGCGGAAAACCTAAAGCCCAAAACCAAAACGCCTAGAGTTGTGACGTTGGCGATTGATGACTCACGGTGCGAGAGTTGAAAACGCGGGGAGTCGAGATTGGGATTGTGATGATGTTGGCGGAGGTTTTTTTCTGCACTTATGCGCGGCGCAGGTGAAATTCGCGGTTTAGACGCTGGAATCAATGAAATTGAAAACGGAATTTTATTTTCGCGCAAAACCGCCGGAGTGGGTGGGTGTGCGTGCGGGGAGCGTCGGGTCTGTAGACCCGACCTACGGTTTGATCGCTGCGCGAGTTGTGCTCTAACGGGCATAGGTGCGTTCCCCTCTCGGTTAAGAACAACATCGGCGCTCGCTCGGGGCGCAACCCCGTTGGGGTTGGGCTCTGGTGGGTTTGCTGACCCAAGGTAGCCCCGGCTGCGGCAACCTTGGGCTGGAGGACGAGACGCCGTTGGCGTTCTTTGAAGTGGTGAATGGTGGAATAGCACGGGACCTATGGACCCGAGCTACAACTACGACTTGTACTCGCGCAAAGACGCCAAGTCGCGAAGGTGCATTTTGGGGCGGCCTTGGGGAAGAGGGAAAGGATTCCCGATAGGATGGGTGCGAGAAGGGATTCTCGCACCAGCTACAAGAAGTATTCTCGCACGAGCGACGAAACGACTTTCGCATGTGTAACGATACGATTTTTGCCGGAGCGGATTACGGCTGATCGAACCCGCGGCGCTGTAAGCCCGCGAAGTCGAGCAGGTCTACATCTTCGTTGACCTCGGTGGCGAAATCGTAGGCGGCGCAATCGGGTTGATAGGGTTCATGCGGCGCGGGGCCGATGAGGCAAGCGGGGAATTGTGCGAAGTCGATGAGTTCGACGACGCGATCGCAGTTGTAATCGCTGATGCCGAATTCGAAAGCACCAATGTCTACGCGACCACAGAGTCTTCGGGCATGTCCATCGAGATCGGCATCACCGTCGGCGGGCAAGTAATCTGGGTCGCCGGTATCGATGCACGGAGAGCCAGGCGAAAGTCGGAAGTCGTCGTCTTCATTGCCGGGGATGTCATCCGAACCATCGGGATCGAGCAATAATGGATTCAAGCCGCTATTTCCCATGCCACCGAGCACGCCTGACCAACCCTCTACGGTCGAGTAATCGATTTGAAGCGTGGCTCCAGCAAGATTGCGAATTTGAGCGTATTCCGGCGATCCGGTTGTGCTCATGTTTGCCCAAAATATGCTGTTACTGATCGATGCGTGTCCTGCATTGCGCAGTCCGCCTCCGCCTGGAGGACTGGAACTCGAACAGAAAACGCACCGATTAATGCTAACCTCGGTTCCATCGTCGATCGAGACCGAACCGCCTGTTCCGGCATTGTTATTCGAGAAAACGGAATCAGAGATATCGAGTTCGTTGCCAAAAAAGGCATTGGTGTTAATTGCGCCTCCCGCTGCACTGGTCGAATTGGCTCTGAAACTACAACGACTGATATTCGCCACGTACTCAGAAAAGATAGCTCCGCCCCCGCCCGTATCGGAGATTGCTCGGTTGTGCTCGAACATGCAGTCGACGATTTCTAGAATTCCGAAGTCGTTGTAAATCGCGCCGCCCCGTCGTCCGGCTTCGTTGCCGCTGAAGGTGCAGTTCCGTGCGGTCGTGTTAGAACCAAGTCCCGTGATAATCGCACCACCATCATCATCCACGGAGTTAGCGAAAAACTCGCAATTCAAGAGGTTGAGCACATCATAATTTGCTATCGCGCCTCCGCCCAACTCAAAGCTGTTTTCAAGAAAACGTGAGTCAATTATTTCCGTTTCCCCCGACGAGTAGATCGCAGTTCGTGAGTTGGAAACGAAATCACTATTTACCACCAAGCAAGAACCGTAGCTTTTGATCGAGTGGCAATGGACATGGTTTCTAAACTCAGAGTCTATGACTGTAATAGGGTCGAACGAGAATATGGCACCACCACCGACCGGCCCCGCCTGCTGGGGTTCGTTCGCGTCGAAAGTACTATCTGAAACGAAAATCTCGCTGTCCTCGGCCGTTATGACTCCTTGAAGCATTCTGTTCGCCACGAACAAACATCGCTGAATTAGGGCGTGAGAATCGAAATAATTAGTGACCGCATCCTTTCGGTTCGCGACGAAGGCGCAATCCGTGATCAAAGGACTTGAACCGTCGGCATTGCTAATGGCGGCACCGCGATCGCGGGCGTGGTTGTCTTGGAAGGTACAGTGAGCAATCGTGGGATCAGCGGACAAATTCAGAACGCCACCACCGGTGGAATCGGGATAGTTCAACGAACGCGCATGGCCGCTTTGAATCGTGAATCCATCAAGCACGGTAGTCGGGCCAACACTATCCGCCGTCACGATATGAAGAGAGTTTTCGCAACGATCCGGGCCGCAAATCTGGCAGCACACATGGACTGCCAGATCGGCACAAAAGTCATTCCAAAAGTGTGATGACGGGATGCAACAAGATTTGTATTCGGCACAGACGGCGTCCTCGCACGACGAATCGTCGCAGCCGACACCCTCGTGAGGAATGCAACAATTGCTTGTGGGAGCAAAATGGGGATCGTCATTTTCTAAAAGATCACCGGAAAGAACGGTAACGTTGGCCTCCCAATCGCGCTGCTCGCGCTCTGACTCCCAGCCCGCGAAACCACCATACGTGCCGACGTTGTTGACGAGTTGAAAGTTGGCCAACGAATCACCCGTTCCTCGATCGGGTTTGTACGTCCCGGCAGCCACCCAAATTTCGCAGGACGTATCAACGCAGCGAACCGCCGCTTCCTCGAGCGCGCCCTGCAAATCGAGATACGCATTGGTCCACGACGTTCCGTCGTTCGCGCCGGTTGCAGATGCGTTGACGTAGATGATTTCATTCGCTCGCGAATTGGCGGCGAACACGGATGCGGCCAGCAGTGTCACGAGGATGACATATTTGTGTCCGGCCATAGTGATCATTCTATCAACGAAGCCCGAAAGTTGTTCTTCGTGCAATCAACCGTTCAAGTGCATCGCCAGACCCCCCTTAATCCCCCCTTGGTAAGGGGGGAAGTATTTGGGGCGCGATACGGTTGATCGTTAAGTGCTCTCATAAGAAGTACGCTGATTTGGTGCGATTGTTCGTAGCAAAGTTTGAAGGGGAAGGGATTCCCCGACTGGAGTGGTTCGAGAAGGGATTCTCGCACCAGCGGTAAGTGCGCAATTGGCAGGGCTTTGCCTCGCGCAAAGGCGCAAAGATGCGGTTCAATTTGAAATGGGAATGCGTGGAAGCGGGATTGGTGCGAGAAGAGATTCTCGCACGAGCGGCTCACGGGCCACGGATGGTCCGCGTGGCGGACCCTACGGGACCGGCGCTTTCGTCCGCCCAGCCGGGCGGTGCTTGATGTAAGGAGTTCGATATCCGGCGACTGAAGTCGCCGGCAACTTTCGTGCGCCCGAACGGGCGATGCTGGGGCGGTGAATGGGATCCACAAATGAAAACCCCCTTGCAAGTTCAACCTGCAAGGGGGTTTGTTTGTTTACTTTACGCGAAGCGACGAATCATTTCGCGTTTATTTGCGCGGAGTGCCGAAGCACTTCGCGTTTATGTTCGCGACGCGACGAATCGCTCCGCGAACTTTGAGCTACCTCATCACGGGCAGCTACCCGGGTTGGTCGGCAGCGGTGTGGCGTTCCACACTTCGAGCTCGCCTGCACCATTGAGCAAGTCAATGAGTCGCAGGATGTCAGCCGGGTTCGTCGCGTTGCTGCGGTCGATGTCCGTGCTGAGCTGTCCCCACGGGGCTGTGGCCACGCCGTTGATGTAGTCGATCAACCGGAGAATGTCGACCGAGTTCGCCAGCGAGTCGCCGTTGGCGTTCGCCGGGTGACTGATGTACGTGGCTGTCGCGTTGTTGCCGAGGTAGCGAACCGTTGACACCGCGCCCGGCGTGATCGGACGAGCGAGTGCGATGCTGTACGTGCCCGCAGGACCTTCGGTCACGCTGTTGATCGCGTTCGGAGCGAGACCACCGTTGCTGGTTTCGCAGAAAGTCCAGCAGCCAGCCGGAGCGCCGCTCGGACCGGTCGCAGTGACCGTGGTGATGCCTTGGAGCGGGCCACCCGCCGGTGCGCCATCCTGACGTGCATCGACCGCGCCTGACGGCGGGTTGGTGAACGTCACTCCGCCAGCCGGGCAATCGACGCCCGACAGGCTGATGGTGAACGAGCCGCTGCCCGTCGCGCCGTCGTAACCACCGATGCGGACCTTGTAGCAGGTGCCCGCGGTGGCTGCGAACGTGAGAGTCGACGGACCGCCGACATCGCCGCAGCCGTCGTCATTGCAAGCAACGAAGTTGGCGTTGGTGGCCGGGCAGTTGCAACCCTGATAGACCGACATGCGTGCATCGTATCCGGCGTCGCAGACGTCGATCGTGGCATCGCCCGAGAGAGTCGGCGTGTAGTCGTACCAAATGTCCGCACCGAAGAAGAGGCCGAAGCCTTCATCGCACGAACCCGGCAGAGCAGGACCGTCGTTGCCCGCGCCGGCGTTGGTGAAGTCGTACGTGCCTTCGCTCACGTCGATGCTGTTGGCACAGAGATCGTTGACCGGAGGCTCAACGCCGCCGCAGAAATCGTTTGCTTCATCGACGCAGATCTCGTCCCACGATGTGTTGCAGCAGAACGGATCGAAGTCGCAGATGATGTTGCAGCAGCCTGAATCCTCGCAACCCGGATCGGGGTGCGGCGAATAGCAGTCGCCAGTCGCGCCGGCACACGGATCGATGCAGGCGCCGGAGTTGACGTTGATGGTGTAGAGACCTTCGGAACCGGTCTCCGTCAGAACCGGATAGTAATAGATACCGGCTGGGAGGCACTGCCACGTGATCGTAACGTTGCCGTCGCCGCAGGAAGTCAGGTTGAACGCACCAGCATCGGTGAAGCCATTGCATGGGCAACCCAACGCGAGGTTCAACCAAGCATTGCCGAACGCCGGGCCCGTGCCGCAGTAATCAAGCACGACCGACGAATCTTCGGTGAGTTCGAATGCAATCCACACCTGGTCCGGCGGCGGGCTGAACAAGCCGCAATCCGGATCTGCATTGAGGTTGCTGCCCATGTAGGTGTGCGGAAGCTGCTCGATCGGAGCGTCTTCGCACTCGTCGTTGATCGGCGGCACGCAGAGGATATTGGCGGCAGCCGCACAGGTGCCGTCCCACTCCACGTCGCAGCAGAACGAGTCGCCATCGCAGATCTCGTCGCAGCAGATCGGGTCATCGCAACCCGGAGTCGGCTGGGCTTCGAGACAGGTTCCAATACCGCCGATACACGCGGCGTTAACCGGGTCGCAGCTGATGGTGATGTTTCCGGCGCCTTGAGCGCCCGCGAAACCACCGACGCGAATGAGGTAGCATTCGCCTTCGGTGACAAACGCTTCCATGTTGGACGTGAGGCCGCAGCCTACGCCGTCATCGTTGCAGCCGGCGATCACGTCGTTGGAAACCGGGCACGAGCAAGTGTGATACATGGACATACGAGTATCGTAGCCAGCGTCATTGCATGTGCTGACCGAGAGAGTTCCGGTGCAATCCGACTGGAACGTGAACCACACGTCCGAACCGAACGCCAAGCCGAAACCTTCATCGCAATCGCCCGGAAGGTCCGGACCGTCGTTGGTCGTGCCGACGTTTGAGTAACCGGTGACGCCTTGCGTGATCGGAATCGCATCCACGCAGTCATCGTTTTCCGGCGGAGGAATGAAGCACGGCTGGTCTTCGCAAAGGAGCTGCGCGCCGCAACCGGCTACGAACCCTGTGCCCGCACAGAACTCATCCCACTCCGTTTCACAGCAGAACGGGTCGCAACCGCAGACGAGTGAGCAGCAAGCGGGGTCTTCGCAACCAATGCCGCCGTGGGCCGTGCAGCAATCGCCGACGCCCGCATCGCATGGGCCTGCGCCGCAGGAAATCGTCAGGGTTCCTGTTCCGGTAGCGCCGGCGAAACCACCGACGCGAATCTTGTAAATCTGACCCTCTGTGACGGACGACATTGCTCGCGACTGCAAGCCGCACGCGTCGTCGTTGCACGCGAGAATGTCACCAGTGCAAGCATCAGTGTCATAAATCGCAATCTTGGTGTCGTATAGGCTGCCGCAGAGTTCAGCCGTTAACGTCTGAGAGCAAGTGGCGACGTAGTTGAACCAAATGTCCTGATTGACGTTGTTGTCACCAAACGCGGCGCAGATCGCATTCGGCTGACCGTCGGTCGTGGCGCCGATCGTCGAGAAGGAGTACTGACCGTCAGTGACTTCCGTCGCGCCGTCGCAGTTGTCGTTGCCAGCCGGGATGAGGCAGCTGATGTTGAGCGTGCCCATTCCCGTGGCGGCTCCGAACCCACCTGCGCGAATCTTGATTGCCTGGCCCAGTGTTACCTGTGCCAGCGCTACGGACTGCAGTCCGCACGAATCGTCATTGCACGCCTGGATAGGACCGACACAATCGTGCGAGTCGTAGAGCGCCAACTTGGTGTCATATAGACTTCCGCAAAGTGAGACGAGCAAGTTGCCGTCGCACGTCGCTACATAGTTAAACCAAATATCCTGATTGACCTGCTGGCTGCCGCCTACGTCGGTACAGAGTGAATTGGGCGGACCATCCGTCGACGCGCCCACGGTGGAGAACGAATAAGTTCCATCCGTTACTTCACTCGCGTCGGCACAACTGTCGTTACCGGCGGTTTCGGTGCAACTGATGGTCATTGTTCCGTTACCAGTGGCCGCCATATATCCACCGATACGGATCTTGACCACATCACCAATGTTGGCCGGGATAGCCACATTCGACTGCAAGCCGCAGGAATCATCGTTGCAACCGAGAATCGGACCGACGCACGAAAGGCCTTCGTAAACCGCGAGCTTCGTGTCGTAACCACTGCCGCAGAGCGAGACAGTCAAAGTGCCATCGCAGGTGGCAGTGTGGTGATACCAGATATCTTGGTTGACTTGCTGGCTGCCGCCGACGTCGGTGCAGAGCGTGTTCGGCGGACCATCAGTTGTTGAACCAACAGTCGAAAAGGCCGTCGCGCCGTTGAAGACTTCAATGCTTCCGGCGCAAACTTCGTTGTCGCCGCCTTCGCCACATGCAATCGTAATGATGCCGGTACCGGTCGCCGTGCCGAAACCACCCACGCGAATCTTGTAGACGTTGCCTTCAGTGACCTGCGCGGCCAATTGAGATTGGGTTGAGCAAGAATCGTCATCGCAATCGAGGATTTGGCCGACGCAACCATCGCCGTCGTAGATCGCGGCCTTGGTATCAAACAAGCTGCCGCACAGGCTGACGGTGGCGACACCGTCGCAGGTGGCTGTGTATTCGTACCAAATATCCTGATTGATCTGATTGTTGCCAAAGAAATTGCAGAGTGCGTCGCCGGTACCGTCAGTCGTTGAACCGACAGTGGTGAAAGCGGTCACGCCGTCGAAGATTTGCTGGGCCTGGTCGCAGGTCTGACCATCACCGCCGGCTTCCGGCGTGCATGTCAGGTTGATGGTTCCGGTTCCGGACGCGGCGAGATAACCACCGACGCGAATCTTGTACGCCGAGCCTTGTGTGACGCTCACGTTGCCGACTTGTGACTGCAAGCCGCAAACGTCGTCGTTGCAGGCGAGGATGTTTCCGGTGCACGAATTGCCGTCATACACAGCTACGCGTGTATCGTATCCGGCCGTGCAAAGGCTGACCTGAAGGAATCCCGTGCAGGACGAGGTGTAGTTGTACCAAATATCTTGATTGATCTGGTCGCTTTCGTTATCTAGACACAAAGCGTTGGGAAGTCCGTCCGTCAATGCATCGACAGTTGTAAACGCCGTCGCGCCATCGGAAATCGAGATGGCGTCCTGACAGTTGTCGTTAACCGGACCGCCAGCCACTGCGTGTTCATCGACGGGCTGTTCGATTTCCTTGTTGTACTTGTCTTTGGTGCGAGCAAGTCGACGATCCAGCGAGCGCTCCTGCGTCTTGGCTTTTCGATTGTTTGCGACCTCTACCGTCGTTGGTCCCGAAGGATTCTTTGCTTCAACCCTTCGATTCTGTTTTGATACCGTGTCCTTCGCGTTGACCGTGGCAACCGCTAACGCGACCGCCGTCACCGCGAGGAGGCTACTACAAAGTACATTCCTAACTCGCATCGTATCCACCTCGTCCTAACCTGAAACTCGACCTATCTGCACGAATGAAAACAACATTCCGGAATCATCCGGACTTTGGACATTATGGTGTGCTTTGGAATGAACCCGGCCCGTTCAACAATCCGACCGATGAGACCCACGCGACCAAAGAATCGATCGCACGAAGTGGATCTGCAATGGTACAGAGTGAAAAAGAAACGAGTTTCTCTCCCCTCCAACCGCCCACCTAAGCTGTGCCCCGCGTCAGCCATCGTTTCTGGTCAAGCAGACAGTTCAGGTGATCCAACTGCATCCCCAGTTAGCACCCCATAAGTCAAACTAGACCGAAAAACACGCTTTGTCAGTATAACAGGTCTTATCACCAACCTGCAAGGTTACCGGGTGGCGAGAGTTACGATTGATGTGAATGTTTGTGGCTCGCAAAGAACAGGTGAAATCGCGACAAATCGATGTTGGTTCGGCTGTTGGGCAATTAGTGGCTGATCGGACAACGAACTGATCGACGCCGCACCGAACCCTTTCCAACCGTCTGGACGTATTACCTCGTATGTTTCAGTCCTTTTCTCGCCAGGCCGCGGCGACTGGTGCGAATGCACAACGACGATTGACTTCGGAAATGGCCAAAAAATGAGGCCCGGCGGGGTGACCGGGCCTTGGAGAAACCGACCCATGGGGGGACGGGTCGGTAAGTGGACTTTAGTACTGTTGCCGGAGTGTCCCATATCTTTCTCGTTACTGCAAGTGAATTTTTCTCGGACCGCCACTTTAACCTATGCGGCCACGCTGGACACAAACATTTCGCGGCTGGAATCGCGTGGACCGTCACGATATGTTTGGATCGTTTAGGTTAAGAAGCCACGTCCCCGGCAATTGGCCGCGCGGAGTTGCAACATGCTCCAGTGCAAGGATTGCGAGTTCTACCGACGATCGGCTGACGGCTCGCCGCGTCTGCTTTGTGACCCTTACTCAACGATCAAAGAGCCCGAATGCCTTGGCAAGTGGCAGCTTTATCAACTGCAGATCATCTCGCGATCGCACCAGGCCACACTCGACATGTATCGCGATCTTGCTCCGATTCAGGAGCGCATGTTCAAACACATGGAGCGCGAACTCGACGAGGCCGATGAATCCGATAAGTGGAAGATAGACGATGACGACGAAGACGACCCATTCAATCCGCGACAATAGACTCATGATGTGGTCGTCACGCTGATTGATGTTCTTGATGCACGACTGCTGATGCTTGCGAAACCAAGGGGGGTTCATGCTCCTAAAGATCGCGGCCCTACTCGCCTTCATCGCGCTGCCGTTCAGCGCGAGCTTCTGGTACCGAAGCCACAACGCCGCCTCGCAGCATCGATACGACCTCACGCTTTACAAATCGGTTTGGGTTTACCTGAAAGACGGCCTGTGCGGTTTTGAAGTTCTTTCAATGCCGCGCAAGGTAGCCTCGCGCGGAGAGTTTCATTCCTCACTTGGTTATGACCCGCTCGCCAAGCGCGGCTCACTCGAACTGCATTCGTTCAAACATGGCCCCTATCACACGACGTGGATCGTCTTCCCGCTTTGGGTGCCCAATGCAGGTTTCGTCCTTGCGTGCCTGATTCCCATTATCAACGGCCCCACCCGGCGATGGTGGCGACACCACAAAGGCTGCTGCACGGAATGTGGATACAACCTGACGGGCAATCGGTCGCATCGATGCCCGGAGTGTGGGAGTCATTTTTAACGCAATTCGTGCACGGTCGGCTGAAAATCATGAATCCGCAAGCCGTGAGCGCTGTACAAGTTTGCGATGGCGGGCCAGTACGAATATACGAGCAGCGGTCCAAGTTTTGCGGTGCGGGTTTTTCGCGAGTTATTTGCACCGGCAAATGCAAAGGACGCGAAGCGGCCAATTCGGCGAGTCATCCGTAAGAGTATCTACTGTACGCTTGCAATCGCTGCTTCGACATTTTCGTTGGTTTGGTGTAGTGCTATTGTATCACCTACCCTTTTGGAACTAACGTCAGTCGACATCAGTGACATTCACATGACGGGCGTCTTCAAGAACCCAATAGTCAGTTCAATTGAATCAATCGCCGTCATTCCTGATAGGCGCATCGCTCGGTGGTTCGTTTTTGCGCAGGCATACGGCCCTACAAGAGAAAGCTCGTATTCGTTTCAATTTGCCGGCCTAAAGCTAGAATTTCATGCGTCTGAGCCTTGGCATTGCGTAATCGCTCCTCGTAGCACCTGGCAATCTAAAGAGCTCTCTCAAATGATTTTCTACGCTACGATCCCTTTTTGGATGCCTGTTGCAGTTTTCGGAACTCCACCGATGCTCGCATTTGTGTTAGGCCCCTTTCGACGTGCCCTACGTGGCAAACCCGGCCATTGTCGAAAATGCGGTTACTGCCTGACGGGACTTGTTGAACATCGATGCCCGGAATGCGGAACGGGTTTTTCAAACTAGAAGACCGAGCAGACCTGCCCGACATGGGTACAAGGTGTCGCACGCTGGCACTGGCATTTCACGAATGCGCCCGGCAGGATTTGAACCTGCGACCCCCGGTTTAGGAAACCGGTGCTCTATCCAACTGAGCTACGAGCGCGACGGCATCTTTCGAGTCGAAAAGATGCAGGTAATCGTCGTCTAAGACACGGATGATGTTACCATCGAATGGCGCGAAGTCCCAGCCGATGAGCGCTTGCCTCGGCCTTGCGAAAGCAAACACAAAACTACGTCGCTGCATAGTCGAGCGCTTACGAACCACGGCCAAGCTGCGGCTTGACCGTGCCACCCGTTGTGAACCAACTGCTTCGGATCGTTCGCGCGTCCTGCGCGATTGACACGCCTTCGGTCGCGCATTCTACTCATCGCGGCTGGATTGATTGAAATGAATGTCGCTTTTCTGCTGATTCCCGCGTTCATCCTCTACGCAGTGGCGCACCGTTTCTATGCGCCGTTTCTGGCGAGACTTCTCGGCGAGGACAACTCGCGGCCTACGCCCGCGACGATCATCAATGACGGCGTCGACTACGTGCCGACGCGGCCGCACGTGCTCTTCGCCCACCATTTTTCCGCGATCGCCGCCGCCGGGCCGATCCTCGGGCCAACGATGGCTGTGCTGTACGGCTATGTTCCCGCGTTTCTGTGGGTGGTGTTTGGTGCGATTTTCATCGGTGCCGTGCATGACTACGTTGCACTCTTCGTCTCGATGCGCGAGGGCGGCAAGAGCATCGCCCAGATCGCCCGCAAGACGATAGGAAAACCGGCCTTCATCTTTTTCGCGCTGTTCATCGTCTTCAACCTCGTCGTCGTCAACGCGGTGTTCATCAAGACCACGGCCACTTCGCTGACTTCGATGCGATTCCCGGAAGAGCTTGGTCTGCCGAACGATCAGACGATTTTTCGAATGGGCATCGATCATGAAGATGGCCAGACGAAAGCCGTTGTCGGCGGCATCGCATCGACCTCTGCGATCGCGCTCACGGTGATCGCGCCGCTTCTCGGCTTCCTCATCATCAAACGCAAGTTCAGCGAGGCCTATGGCTATCCCATCGCGACGATCTTGTGCATTGCATCCGTGCTGATCGGCTTCGCATATCCGGTTTCGTTTCCTGAGATCGACCTCGGCTGGATCAAGATGGATCGCAACCAGGTGTGGGTTGTGCTGATCAGCCTCTACGTGTGGTTCGCGGCGGCGGCACCGGTGTGGCTGATCCTGCAACCGCGCGAGTTTGTCTCTGTGCAGTTCTTGTATCTGGGCATCATTGTGCTTGTAGCTGCGCTGATCGGTTCGAGCATCAAGGGAATTCCGATTCAAGCGCCAGCGGCTGACATTGCACACGGCGAACTTCACAAAGGGTCGTTGTGGCCTTCGCTCTTTGTGACGATCGCCTGCGGCGCGGTGTCAGGCTTCCACGGTCTCGTGGCGTCGGGAACCACGTCCAAACAAATCTCTCGCGAATCACACGCGAAGCACGTCGGCTATCTCGGCATGTTGGGTGAATCTGCCCTCGCGCTGTGCGTGACACTGACGATCGCCGTCGGGATTTCGTTTGCCGAATACAATTCGTTTCTGGTGAAGCCAGTCGGCGCGCCGGTCAGTTGGACCGACAAACCCGTGCTCGCGTTTTCGGTGGCTGTTGCGGGGATTTGCGAAAAGGGTCTCGGAATTCCGCTGTGGATGGGCGTGGTGTTTGGACTGCTCATGGTGGAAGGGTTCGTGCTCGATACGCTGGATGTTTCGATTCGTTTGAATCGATATCTGCTCGAAGAAATTTGGGCCGACGTTTTCAAAGTGGTCCCTGGAATCCTCAAGAATTATTGGTTCAATTCGGGGCTGGCTGTGATCCTCATGATGGTCCTTGCGTTCAGCAATACAGCACACTTCCTTTGGCCGATCTTCGGCACCGGCAACCAACTGCTGGCGTCTCTCAGCCTGTTCACGATGGCGCTATGGCTACATAAGCAAGGGCGTCGCTGCTGGTTTGTCTTCATTCCGGCGGTGCTGGTGAGCGTTACAACTTTCGCCTCGCTCATCTATTTGCTGACCAACATATATTGGCCGAAGCGGAACTATTTGCTCACCACGGTTGACTTGATCTATCTGGCGCTGGCGTTGGGGTTTGGGGCGCTGGTAGTCAGAGCATGGTTTTTGTTCAAGCGAACCGCTAGGAACTAATGCGCAGAAAGTGTTTTTTATGAGCTTGTCACTGATGAACATTCGTCGCCTTGAATGGTCGTAATGACTATTGGCACACGTGGAGTTGCGCGTATGAATACAAATCTGTCAGCCCAGCAATATCTCGATCGCGATTTTCTGGAAATCCGTTGCCGATTGATCGACATCGCCGCTGCCATGGACCGCATTGGCCGTGCTTCCGGTGCGGAGAGCGTTGTTCGCGATGATCGTGCCGGCAAAATCATGGACGCCTTGCGTTTGCTCGTCGATGGCCAACCGGACCGCGCGGCGCGCGTACAGATGTTGTTTTCGGATGCGTATGAGGCGGCTTGGACGCGTCCCCGTTGAGTGAAGGAGCAGCTTCATGAACCCCATGCATTGCCCGCGATGTGATATGGCCCTGAAGTTTGTCGGAACCAAGAGTTTTCACGAAGGAACACGCTATGGTTTCCTAGGAGAACTTGGCGAGCTATTCGTCAACCGCGAGAAGTTCGACGTTTACGTGTGCGAGCGCTGCGGCCGGGTTGAACTGTTCGTCGACGGCATCGGCGAAGAGTTCAGACCACATTAGCGCAAAGCGCGGCCCGTTATAGGTCGAGAAATTACGCGCCTGCGACCAGCAACCGCTCCTCGATGCTCAGCAGCTTGTCCTGAATCCGCTCCAGCGCCAGGCGATAGTCTCGCGCTTCGGTGCGGTGGATTTCGATGCCGAGCTGTTTGAGACGCATCTCGATCACGTCCTTCAACACCTGGATCTCGTCGCTCTTCAGTTCAATGGTCATAGGGCACCTCCGATCGTATATCGCGTCAACCAACGGCCACTTCAGCAGCCAAACTGCCTGCGTCCCTCGGTAGAATTCTATGCACGTTCCGTGCCGCAATTAGACGTTGGAAACGTTGAAATGGAGATGGAATGCCCGTATTGTCGCCCTAACCAAGGCAAAAAATAGTGCGATCCAGCTTCGAATTTCAACGAGCACTCGCACTTCATCAATCCTGAGGTGTGTTGCTTGAATCAAAAGAAACTCTATCAATCGCTGCTTTTGGGTTCTAGAAGTGTACGCTTCAGCGAATTTGTGCGACTTGTTGAGTCCTTCGGATTTCGGCTCTCGAGAATTTCGGGAAGCCACCACATTTTTGTTCATCCCGATGTCCGAGAATTGCTAAACCTTCAGAAAGTCGGCGGGAAAGTCAAGCCTTATCAAATTCAGCAGTGGCTTCGGTTGGTCGAACGGTATAATTTGTCGATGGAGAATGGAGCATGACCGACTACCACATCAATATTTTCTACAGCAAACCCGATCGCGGGTACATCGCTGATATTCCCGACCTTGAGGCGTGTTCTGCGTTCGGTCGGACGCCGGAAGAGGCGCTTCGCGAAGTCAAGCGCGCGAAAGCGGCCTGGCTGCGGGCTGCTAGAAAAGAGAAAAAATCTATCCCCAAGCCAAGGTATAAACCGGCCATCTATCAAGCCAGCGCATAGCAACTCCGCAGTGCGTGAGCTATCATTCCTGAATGAACTACATCGACCCGCATATCCACATGGTTTCCCGCATTACCGATGATTACGTTCGTCTTGCGCGGGCGGGGTGTGTGGCTGTTTCGGAGCCGGCGTTCTGGGCGGGGTTCGATCGCGGGTCTGCTGCTGCGTTTCGCGATTACTTCCGTCAGCTCACTGAGTTCGAGCCAAAGCGGGCTGCACAGTTCGGCATCCACCATTTCTCTTGGTTGTGCATCAACGCGAAAGAAGCTGAGAACGTCTCGCTGTCGCGCGAGGTCATCTCGATCATCCCTGAGTTTCTCAACAAACCGGGCGTGCTGGGCATCGGCGAGATAGGGCTAAACAAGAACACGAAGAACGAGTGCACCGTGTTTCTTGAACACGTCGATCTCGCGATGAAGACCGACGAGCTGATCCTCGTGCACACGCCGCACCTGGTGGACAAGTACAAAGGCACGCGAATGATCATCGACATGCTCAAGGGCGACTCGCGGATCAAGCCTGAGCGCGTGCTGATCGATCACGTCGAGGAACACACCATCAAGCTGGCGCTCGATGCGGGTTTCTGGGTCGGCATGACGATGTACCCGATCACGAAATGCACGCCGGAACGCGCGGTCGACATGGTCGAGCTTTATGGCCCGGGGCGCATTCTGGTCAACAGCGCCGGCGACTGGGGGCCCAGCAATCCGATGAACGTTCCCGACTTTATCCGCACCATGCGGGCACGCGGACACAACGACGCTGAGATTCAGCGGGTGGTCTATGACAGCCCGGTGGCGTTCTTTTCGCAGTCGAAAGGGTTCAATCTGAAGCCGCAGACGGCGAATTAGCCGGCTAAGTGCTAATGCGAATGCATTAACCCACGCTTTTCCTTGCCCATTTCACTCCCGGTTGATATCTTGCGTTATGGGGCCAAGTCGCTTCCTCGGGCGACTTGGGATGCGATTCAAGGATCCCACGCACAACAAGAAACCGTCTTTGGGAGAAGCCACGTTGAAGCATTGTGGTCAAGCTAGTCTGTCGCTCCTTGTGGCCATGGCGACACTTTTCGTCGCGCTGGGGTCAGCCCTCGCCTTCGGCGACGAGACCGACCGCGCGCGAACTCATCAGCCCCGTTTGCTGCCGCAGGGTCTCACCGGACATCCGGGTGAGCACTTGATCCCGCGAAACAATGCGCCGCCCGCCGGGGTGGCCGGCAACGACACAGGTTTGCCGGATGATCACCAATATGTGCCCGTCGCGCCGATCGTTCATTCCAACTATGTGAACTTTGAAAGCCCGCCGGTGATGCCTTTGGCGCTCAGCTCGGACGGGCAGCGACTGTTCATTACAAACACTCCGAACAACAGCCTCGTTGTGATGAACACGTCACCTGATCTATCGAAGGTCGCCGAGATTCCGGTTGGCCTCGACCCCGTGGCTGTGGCGGTTCAGCCGGGTACGAATAATCAACTCGTCTGGGTCGTCAACCACATTTCAGACAACGTGAATATCGTGGATGTTTCGACCAACGATGTTGTCGGCGTGATTGAAGTCGGCGATGAACCGGTGAACATTCTCTTTGATTCAACCGGTGCATATGCGTTCGTCATCATTCAGGGCAGTCGAGTCCTTCAGACTTATGAAATGGACCCGATGAATCTTGAGCGCGGCAACGTCGTGGTCATCGACACAGCCACCCGATCAATTGTCAGCACGACGTTTCTCGATATGCATCTTCCACGTGCGGCTGTCTACGATGCGACCAACCAGCGATTGATCGTTGCGGCCCTGAGTTCCGGTAACAACACAACAGTCGTCGGGCAACCGTTTTCGCTGCATTTGGATGCGCCCATGACCCCTGTGTTCGATTTGTGCCAGGTGGACTGCGAGTGCGAATGCGCACATGGCACTTCGCTTGAGCGGTTGCGCGATTTCAGCCTGACTGCCGCGTTGTTTACATCGTCAACCGATCTCGGCCCGGTCTATCCCGATCCGCATGATGATCCGCTTTTCCCGATGCCGACGCCGCTGATCCAACGAATCATTCCCGATATGGGTCGACCCAGCACGTGGCGAACGCTCGTCGAATTGCTGGCGGATGAGAACGGCGACCCCGATCCGGCGGTTGTGGCCCTGTTCGCGAGTGAGTTCAACGTGACCAATGGGTATGAGGCCATCTACGACATTGTTCACGATTCGTTCGACACGGTGGATCACGATCTTGTCGTGCTCGACGTGAGCAATCCTGCGAATTCACCGAGTCTACCCATCGTCGAATATGTCGAAAACGTCGGCACGACGCTGACCGGGTTGGCTATTCACCCGACTTCCGGCGACGTCTACGTCACCAACATGGAGCCGCGAAACCTGGTTCGTCACGAGCCCGCACTCAACGGCCACATAGTCGATCATGAAATTCGAACAGTGTCATGGATTGGCACCGGCATGGCGACGGTCTCGTCAGTTGACTTGCATGCGTCGGACCCGAACTTCAACGATACCAGCGCGGTCAACGCGACGGCGCGTGGCATTTCGTTGGCGCAGCCTGTTGCTCTGGCGATCAATGCTGACGGATCGAACGTCTTCACCGCCGCCCTTGGCACAGACCGCGTCGGCGCGTTGGATAGCTCGACCGGCGAAGTGATCAGTCGTGTGGATGTGGGAGGCGGACCGCGAGGTCTTGCCTTCAATGCAGCCTCGAATCGTCTTTACGTACTCAACCGCACAGACCTTTCCATTTCAGCGATCGACGCATCCAACCCGGCGAATTTGATCGTGCTTGAAACGAAGTCTCTGTTCAATCCGGAGCCGACCCCGATTAAGGACGGACGCCGATTCCTGTACAGCGCCAAGTTTTCCAACAATTTCGGCTCGTCTTGCGCAACGTGCCACATAGACGGCCACACCGATCACGAGGTTTGGGACCTTGGCGACCCGGCAGGCGATTTGCAGGTGTCCTCGCCAAACATGAACGACTTCTTAACCGGCGAGCCGAAACCAAACCACCCGATCAAGGGGCCCATGATGACGCAGACACTTCGCGGGCTGTCGGGCCACAGCTTTTATCATTGGCGGGGAGATCGTCCGGAGTTGTCTTCATTCAACCCCGCGTTTGAGAAACTTTTGGGTGGTTCGCAACTTAGCGCAGCGGATATGGATCTGTTCGCCTCGTTCCTGCGTTCCATCGAATATCCCCCGAACCCATATTTCAACAGGGATAACTCGTTTAAGGATCCACAGCGAGCGCTTCCGGGGGTTGATGAATTCGTCGCAAGCTGCGGCGGTTGCCACACAATCGCCAACGATGGGGCCATGTTTGTCGCCGACATGGAAGAAGACGGCGGCGTGTTCCTCGACAACTCTGCCTTGTTTGCGCAATTGCAGGAAGTTCAACAATTCCGCGGAACTTACGCGAAATTCGATGCCGATCGTTACACCGGATTTGGTTTGTTGCACGACGGTCGGCAGGATCGACGGGCCTTTGGCCATCCGTTGCTGTCATTCATCGATGATTTGTTCGCAGGTGTACCACTGGATGCTCGCGACAACATTGTTTCGTACCTGACGGCCTTCCCAACCAACGTCATGTCCGTTGTTGGTTGGCAGGTGCGATTGTCCGGCAGCGACCTGGAATCGTCTGGTGGAAATCCGCCGGCTGTTCAGGATATCCTGTCGATGGTCGCCCAATTCGCGAAATCGCCATCTCACGCTGACGTGATAGCCAAGGGTCGAATCGGCGGCGCGTCGCGGTCATTCCTTGTCACCAGCGCCGCGCCGGAAGTCTCTCTTGAATCGGATCTGGAGACTAGTCTGTCGTTGAACGACTTGATGCAATCAATGGAGGGTAACGACTACTTGGTGTTCACGGCTGTCCCGCCGGGTTCGGGTCGCAGAATCGGTCTCGATCAGGATGAAGATGAGCGCAATGACGGCGTCGACCTGTTCCCGCAACACGCTCACACGGGCGACAGCAATCTCGACGGTGTCATTAACCTGACGGACTTCCTCGCAATGCGGTCCTGCTTCCTAGCCGGTTTCCCGATCGCGCCTGAGTGCCGCGTTTTTGACCCCGACGCGAATGGCGTGCTCGATCTGCAAGATTTCAACGCATTTCTGTTGCTCTACGAAGACACGCTGTATGACTGCAACCACAACCAGGTGACAGACTTGCTGGACGTATTCTCCGGCAAGAGCCTCGACGTGGACAACAACGCCGTGCCCGACGAGTGTCCGGATGTGATGATGCAGGCGGCAGGTTCGCGCTACTTGGCCATCACAGTCACCGGAACCGACCCAATTTCGATCATGGTCAGCCCGCTCAACCAAACACAGTATCCGCAGTTCGTTGACGAACTTGGCTACCTGGGCTCAACACCCGTGTTCAGGCTTCCTCAGGAATGGGGAACGGTCTACGTAGGCGATCAGGATGTAGTGCCCGACATGTTCTATGTGGTAACCATCGACTCAATGCATTGGACGGCCACCGCAACCGCGACCACGTTCCGCTGGGGAGATACCAACAACGATGCGAACGTGAATCTGGATGATATTCTCTGCATTCTGGCAGCATTCAGCGGGCAGTTTCCGGTATGCCAATTCTATGGCACTGACCTGATGGGTTACACGCCGGACCGAATCACCAACCTCGATGATATTCTGGCCGTGCTGGCAGCATTCTCGGGAACGCTTTATCCCGGACCCGATCCCGGTGAGTGATAAGAGCCTTGCGCGCTACACGAGTTCATGTTCAATCGAACACAACGGTCTTGTTCTGACTGACCAGAATCTTGTCCTCGACGTGCAGTCGGACGGCTGACGCGAGCACGACGCGCTCCAAATCACGCCCCTTTCGAATCATGTCCTCGACAGAGTCCCGATGCCCCACCGCCAGCGTCTGCTGCGCGATGATCGGCCCCTGGTCGAGTTGATCGGTGACGTAGTGGCTCGTTGCGCCAATGATCTTCACGCCTCGCTCATAGGCCTGATGATACGGCTTGGGACCGGCAAAGGCGGGTAGAAAGCTGTGATGAATGTTGATGATTCGCTCGGTGAAGTCCGCTACGAATTGCGGTGAGAGAATCTGCATGTAGCGTGCGAGCACCATGAAATCGACCGCCTGCTCAGCCAGAATGTCGCGCAACGTCTGCTCTTGCTCTTCCTTATTCCGATCGTTCACGGGCAAGTGATGAAACGGAATGCCATAGGCTGACACCTGCTCGGCCAGCAATTCGTGGTTGCTCACTACGAAAGGAATCTCCACCCGCAGCTCACCGGTTTTCCATCGCCATAACAGGTCCGAAAGGCAATGACTCTCCTTGCTGACGAGGATGACCATGCGCTTGTGCTCGTTGCTCCACTGTATGTTCCAGCGCATCGAAAACGACTTCGCCAGGCCCGCCCACGCCTGACTGAAGGTTTCGCGCGTCAGATTGAACCCGCCGAGCTCGACCTCGATCCGCATGAAGAACTGACCATTGCGAGGATCGGTGTGCTGGTCCGCCTCGAGAATGTTCCCGTCGTGCTGCGCAATGAAAGACGTCACCGCGGCGATTATGCCTTTGCGGTCGGGGCAGTAGATGAGAAGTCGAGCGGTTTCAGGAGTCATGGGTAGAGCCTGTCTTGCAGATTGTTGAGTTAATCCAGTCGCACCTGAAGCGCGAGGTTTTCAACTATTGCGTATTCTGAATCTCGCGCAATCTCTGCTGAAGATCGAGCGGCAGCCTTGCAGCCAATTCATCGTCAATTACGCCGACCGACAGTAAATCTTCGATGTGAACCTGATCAATACGCCTATAGGCCTCAAGTTTCATCATCACCAGCGCCAATAAGTCGACGACAACGAAACCACGTGCTGATCTGACGGATTGCGAAACATCGGGTGAAGCGTTCTTGCTGGTAGCTTTTACGTGTTCGCCTGCGAAAACGACATGTGCGCCGGTTTTCGGATTCGGTTTTGCCCGGTCGAGAAACATCGTGACACCGTGAACATCGTGCTGATCCAAGCCTACTTTCGCCAGGGCTTCACTCGCTGTACGCAAATCCGCTCGTCGGAGCAAGACGTCAACATCCTTCGTGGCTCGCACCGCCCCATCGTCCACGGTCGCCACCCAGGCGGCGACAGCATTCCCCCCTACGATGGCGTAGCGAACACCTGCATCGTCCAGGGCTGACGAAACTTTTTCCAGAAGTCGTTCAACATGCTCCATGGCCAAGACTTGCCCTCGAAAATCAGGAACACGCGGCGCGATCATTTACTTAGAATAAGTGTCTTCCAAGGACATAACAACTTACTTGAAGATTTGAGCAAAGTGCCAAGTGGCGACTACCCGAATGTCCGCTCCACCGCCCAATACACGCCTACAAGCGCAATCACGATTGACGCCGGCACAACCACTCGGTGGCGGTACCATACGCGCGATTGGCACCAGTAAGTCAGTGCAAACGCGAGCGAAATCACCGCCAGTTGGCCAAGCTCGACACCGACGTTGAAGCCGACAAGGGCTGTCATGTATTGACTCTTGGGCAAGCCCAGTTCCGTCAGCACACCAGCGAAACCGAGACCGTGGAGTAATCCAAAAAGAAAAACAACCGCCGGTCGCCAGGGCTTCAATTTCGGAGTCAGCGTGTTTTCCACAGCAACATAGGCAATCGATAGCGCGATGAGCGGCTCGACGATCGATGAAGAAAGCTGAACGATCCCGAACATCGATAACGCAAGCGTGACGGTATGGGCGACCGTAAAGGCCGTGACTTGCAACAGAAGTGGTTTCAATCGAGGGCTGAGAAGAAACAACCCCAGCACAAAAAGAATATGGTCCAACCCCTTGGGAAGTATGTGTTCAAATCCAAGCACCAGATACTGACCGGCGACCGTGAGGCGGCTCAAAGGTGGCGGCAGTTGGTGCAGAACAAACGGCTTGCTGTCTCCGCCAGCCGGAAGGATTTCAATGACGGCGCGATCCTCGTAGCCAGCAATCTGCGTAGTCAACGTCACGTTGGCCAAGGCGCGTGAAACGGTGAAAGTGAACTCCTTCGCACCGAGTGGAACATCGCCTTCCAGAATGGCTAGGTGTCCCCAATAAGGCCCGTCTTTTCCTTCCGGTCGATCGGTTTTTCCCTGCTGCGCGAGTGTCACTTGCGGTTCAACCACTTGACCATCAAAGCGAAGATAGACGCGCTTCTTGACCAGCGATTTCAGATCGTCAGCCTGCCTGACCCGATCCTGATCTGAAACCGCCCAGATTTGGTGGTACTGGAACTGATTCAAATGCCCGAGCGGAAAGCCAATGTTCATGGCATCAAGGTCAACATGCAGCTCAACCTTGTAGTTAGTGAAGTCGGAGGAGAATGTTACCGTTGAAGCAACGAGCTTTGGATCATGAGCGGAAACGACTGAATTGAATAACAGGAACAAGATGGCTGCGACCAAAATCGTTCCAACACCGTTCCCCGCACTGCCTCCGCACTTCTTCATGCCGCTTCGCCATTCGTCATACTGGATCCGTCATTTGCTTTTTTAGAAGCCGGTCCAGGCACGCAATGTATTCAAATACGCAATCCCCAGCGCAATCAACGCCCACAGCAGGATCGTGGTCAGGATCCATCGATCGCGTAGCACGATCTCTGTCGGACCGGCATGCATACCGATTTCGGTCAGCATCGCGAAACGAAAAATACCGTAAACCACAATGGGCAACGTGTAAAACAGATACTCTTTGTGGAAAGGCGCTGGTGCGTGAGTTGTGTCCAGAGTGTAGAGGAGGAACGTAATGACCGCGATGCCTGCCGAGACTGTAATGAGGTGATTAAGCAGATCCGGCGTGTACGAAAGAAGCGTCGATCGATGTTGGCCTGCACTCTCCGTCGTGCCCATCGTAGCCACCTCGCAACGCCTTTTTCCGAATCCCATGAACATGCACAGCGTGAACACGCAAGCGATAAGCCAGTTGGAGGTTTCTACCTCCACCGCCGCCGCCCCCGCCCATGCACGCAGCACGAAACCCATGGCCAGCACGATCACGTCGAGAATGACACATTGCTTCAGGACCGCTGAGTAGGCGATCATCATGCCGTAATACAGCAATAGGATGACCATGACGCGCGAGTTGACCAGCAGAAGGGCTAACCCAACCGCAGCCGCAAACATCATGGCCGCCAGAATGATTGCGTTGAAGGGAGTTATGGCACCCCGTGCGACCGGGCGATTTCGCTTAGTCGGGTGCATCGCGTCGGCCTTGCGATCCAGCACGTCGTTAAACGCATAGATCGCGCTGGCAGCCAGGCAGAACGCGCAAAACGTGATAACCGCCCGCCAGACCGACGTTGGCGACGAGAGTTTCAAGGCCGCAGCGGGAGCGGCAAAGACAATGACGTTCTTAACCCATTGAGCTGGACGAAGCAGGGAAAGGTAATCCCCTAGTGTCGTACTTGCGGAAGGTTGTCTGTCGGCGGGTTGGTTCATTCTGTCAATTAACGAGCGGCCACTTCCATTCCGAATTTCAGGTGAATCTCGACATGCCACGGCCAAGCTGCGGCTTGACCGTGCCACCCCACCAGTAAACTCGATTGCAATGAATCACTAACCTACGAAATCTAGCCTCCCCTCGCCGTCCATCACAACTTTCAAAGTATCGTCGGTCGCGCGATCTTTCGCGAGCGCAATAATTCGGCCCGGCGGATGACGTATCATCGCACCGGGCCGAATCTATTACGCTTCCACAAAGTCATTCGCGATGAACGCGAACGCTCGCGGCGTTCAATTAACCCTTGTACTTCACCGAGCAGCCATACGGCTCAGTGGTGGTCGTCGCCGGGGTCGTGCCCTTCAGCAACGCTTCGATCGCCTGGGCGGCGTAGTTGGTGGCTTCCTTCTTGTCGCCAGCCTTGTTGTCATCGATCGCGCCCATGTAGGCAACGTTGCCCTTCATGTCGAGCACGAAGATGTGCGGGGTGGTCTTGGCGCCGAAGGCCTTGCCGATCTTGCCATCCGCGTCCATGAGGATCGGGGTGGTGATCTTGTTGTCCTTCACGTACTTTTCGATTTCAGCCTTGCGGGTTTCAGCGTTGTTCGTCGAGTTCACGAACACCCACTGAATCTTGCTGGCGTCTTTCTCGAACTTTTTCATCGTCTCGGCGACGGTGCCGGCTTTCACGTGACGATCGCAAACCGGGCAGCTATCGTTGAACCACTCAAGGACGACGATCTTGCCCGCGAAATCCGCGTTCTTCCACTCCTTGCCCGACATGTCCTTACCGGCGAACGCAGGAGCGGCCTTACCGATCGTGGCGCCCGTGGTCGCCGCAGCCGGAGCCGGAGCGGCGGTCTTCGCCTCGCCACCCGCTGGCTTTGCTTCGCCACCGGCCGGCTTGCCCTCAGCTGGCTTCGTCGGGGCGGGCTTCTCGCCACCGGCGGGCTTCGCCTTATCATCCGCCATCGCCGGAATAGCCAACGCCAACACCAACAACCATGGAGTCACTGACCTCAACATACAACTCTTCTCCTTCAAAAACGTCTTTTGACTTACCGCGAGCTCGCGTTTACATTTCGAGTTTTCATTCTCGCGAAGGCGGAAAAGTTATCGACTATTGGAAAGGCCTGCAAGATTCGCGGAATTCTCGTGTGATCTCGTCAAACCTCGCTGGAAAGATAGCAAGCATTTCACTCAAGGATATGGTTAATCTGGATAGTTTTAATCTAAACTACCGCATTTTTATTAACCGGAACTGCTACACGCGAATATTTCAAGGCGCAACGGATGGGTAACTACGCGCAGCGCGGGAAATCACCAGCGATTGTCCTCCTGTCCGGCGGGATGGATTCCGCGGCTTCGGCAGCTATTGCGCGGGACCGTGGGTTTGAGATCCTTGCATTAACAATCCATTACGGCCAAAGACACTCCGTTGAATGCGAAGCTGCAACGCGCGTCGCACAGAATCTTCAAATCCAAAAGCACGTTTATCAACATTGCGACTTGCGCGCGTTTGGTGGATCGGCGCTCACCGATGAAATCGAAGTTCCCAAAACGCAAACGCACAAAACCAATTCACAACAAATACCTGTTACGTATGTTCCCGCTCGAAACACCATCTTCCTGTCATTCGCACTTGCGTTCGCGGAGGTGAATGGCGCACGTGACATCTTTGTGGGAATGAACGCGCTCGATTACGCGGGTTACCCTGATTGTCGACCTGAGTTCATCGCCGCGTTTGAAGCGCTCGCGCGAGTGGCCACAAAAGCAGGCGCTGAAGGCGACGCCTTTCGTATTCACGCGCCGCTCATGAACATGAACAAAGCCGACATCGTGCGCGAAGGGATTCGACTTGGTGTCGATTTTTCGCTCACGCACAGTTGCTACGACCCAACAACGGAGGGCCTGGCCTGCGGCCGATGTGACAGCTGCTTCTATCGCATAAAGGGATTCAACGAAGCAGGCGTCACCGATCCCACGCGGTATGCGAGCAAACCCTGAGCGCGATCATTCACACGGGTGAGGCAATAGGCATCAGGCAAAAGGCATTTGGGAGGCTCGGCGAGTACGTGGGCCATCGCCCAAAAGAACCCTAGACGACTTCCGCTGCGATCAAGCCTTGCTCATGATCAGAACTGACTCACGCGGGGTTACACTTCTCAGTTTTCCCAGCTTTCTGCCAACATCAATGAGATTTCGTGCCTGTCGAATGTCATGCAGTGCAAATCCGCAATCCATCACGAATTCCGCCAGAATCAAGTCGCTTGGAATGCAAACGTCCTTCATTCTCGCGCCGCCGATCACGATCCAACAAGGCGCCCCCGGTTCCAGCACACGCTGAAGTTCTTGGACCACCGTGAATAAGTCGTCGAAATAAGTTCGCACAACCGTGGCTATTCGATCCAATCCATGCCAACGCAGCGCTTCACACGATTCATCAATTTCAACAGACGAAAACTCGGAGGGCCGATTCTTTCGGATGGCTTTGGGGTGAGCAGCGATCTGCCCTTCCTTGCCTGAACCGGAATCGGCGTCGCCATACCAATGTCGATAAACCCGGCTGTATGGATCGGTTACTTCGAGATAATCGTGTCGCGAAAGATAAGGCGGGGACGTAATTACGCCCGACACCGATTCGTCAGCCAGCATCTCCAACTTGCGGGCGTCACCCTCCTGAACTCGATTCGCGACCGGCAACGGAACACGAAGATCTTCACGCATGACTTCGACGACCTCGGCCAGCAATTGCCACAAGGGTCGCGCGTTGGGGATCGGGCGACCGTCGCTCGTATGTTGACGGGCGACGGCAAGCATCAATGCCGCGCGATGCAATGGCTCGATCAGAAGTTCAGCCACATCTTCCCATCGCTCGAAGGCGTCCAGCTTGGGCAACTCCGAAAATGCACTGCTGAACTTGACGTTCGACAGGAATTTCAACGGGGGCAGTGCTTCTACACCCAGCGCATTGAATCCGCGTCGCGAGCTTTCAACGACTACCGTTCCTGATCCCGAGAAGGGATCAAGGACCGGATTCTGAGAAACGTGCCCGCGCATCCCCGCAGCGTCACGAAGGAATAGGCGAACGAGTTCCGGCGAAAATCCATGCTTGAGATGTAGCCATCGATGAAACGGTTCCCGCGCCGAACCGGCCGCCGTTACCTGCGTCGCCAATTCAGGTGCCAGCGTGATCCGCTCATACCATCGACGTTCGATGGCCTCGCGCGCTGCTGCCGGTTCAGCCATTGATTGATAAACGTCCGCTTTTCGTCCACGTCGACCCATAGCCGCATCGTAGATCGTCGGACGATTTCCCGGTAGGTCCGCGAATTCAGCCGTTACCGTAGGCACACGTGCAATTCGCACTTGGTGCAACTGCACTACAACCGACAAATAACAACTGGTTTCGCGCAACGCTTTTCGTTATTATACGAGGTTACGCATGCGCGTAATTTGCAAACCATGCGGGGGTTTAGGATTCATTGTTTCATAGGAATGCTCGTTAGGAGGCAAAAAATGTTGAAGCGGCATGGATCAGCCGTAGCGGTCGCGGCTTGTTTGTTGGTGAGTGGAAGTGCACTCGCCGAAGTGAGTTCGACAAAGCCGACTTTGGTCAACGGCGCGAATTCTGTCGGAATGCAATCGGGAAATGTTGCCTTCGAATTCGAAGCAGCCGCGCTGGAACAGCTTGGCGTTCGCTTCGTTGCACGAGAAGAATCGGGCTTGACGATTCTGGCCGACTCAACGCTGGCAGTTGAAACCGCCGGTGGCCGCTTTGACGGTTTCAACGGCGGAACACTCAACACGCACGGTGCGCTGCTTGTCGTTTCCGGCAACCAGAACATCGTGATCGGAAACTTCGCCGTTAGTGATGCGGGTGAAGGTACATGGACCATCACGTCCACGCTTGAAGGCGAGCAACTCGTGTTTGAAGTTTCATCCTCTGCATCAGATTTTTCATCGAGCCGCGGTTCCTTGACTGTTTATGGCGAGATCGCTTTGTCGTCCGGTTTTGCCGGCCAAATGGGTCGCCCGGAGCTCGCGAATGTTGTTGTCGGTCGCATGATGCTCAACGCCAATTCGGCTGAAGCGCTCAATAATGCTGACGTTCAAATGAACGGCGAAGGTAGCGTGGCCGGATCGGTTGGTCCGGACGTCATCGTCGGCGATCTTCCGAACATGCAGCGCTGGGGCCGCGTCAACGGGATCACTGCTTATTCCGTGGCCACCACCTCGTGCAACATCGGCAGCGAACGATTGGATTGGATTTCGAGCACCAACAACCACCCCGTCATTGGACAGAATTTGTACCGCTTGAAGGACGGTCGTTTTGAGCAGATTGGTTTGAGCTGGCTGAAGCACGGCTTCTTCGCGTTGTCAGGCAGCCTTTGCAGCCCCTGCAATGATCCGACCGATGGCAGCCAATTGGGCGTTGGTTGCTCGGACCCCTACAGCTCAGGCCTTAACGGTGAACAAGGCAACCTCGGTCCGCGTTACCAGGTGAATCCTTCGACCGGTTTCTATCCGTTTCCTTTCACGGCGCCTCCGGCTGCTGCGACCATTGGTCGACGCATCCAAGTTGCCGACATGTATCTCGAACCCGATCTGAATGCCGGCGCACTGTATTTTGTCGAAGGGCACTATATCGCACCGAGCGACGCCGTGATTGACGATGACGGCATCAACAATGCTCATAACAACGCGTCGTATCGCCGCGTTACCGTGGCGGAAAGCTCCCCGAACAACTACAACATCACGACGACAGGTCAGACTCAGCGTGAGAAGCCGGGTATCGTGGCGTGGCGCGACTTCGATCTCGATGCGAAGCTCCTCAATATCGACGTCCCGAACGATGGTCGCCTGATCCTCGGTTACAAGGTCACCGACCTCGGCAACGGAATGTGGCACTATGAATACGCCGTGCAGAACCTCGACTCAGACCGTTCGGCGGGTATTTTCCGCATTCCGGTTCCGACGGGCGTGCAGCTAACCAATATCGGGTTCCACGACGTCGGCGATCACAGCGGCGCACCTTATGATACGACCGATTGGACAGCGACTCACTCGAATGGCTATCTGACCTGGAACACAACCGAATATGCCCAGAACCCGAATTCAAACGCCATTCGCTGGGGCAGCATGTACAACTTCCGGTTTGACGCCAATGCCGAGCCGGTCGATGGCGAAGCGCAAGTTGGCCTGTTCAAGCCCGGCACGCCGTCGATGATGACGGTCATTGCTTCTGTGCCCGATCTGGCGATGGCCATCACGCAGAGCACGCCGCCGACACAATCGATCGATGCTCGTCAGCCATCGCTGCTTGATGGTTCAGGTGTCACGGGCTGGCAGTTCATTACTCTCGAGTTTACCGGTTATGCGCTTGACCTGACCGTCGATCAGCTCGAAGTGACGCAACAGGGCGGAACGGGACCCGCTCCCACGATCCTTACGTTGCTGCCCGTCGACAACAACGTCGTTACTGCGTTCCTGGATCGCCCGATTTCGCCAGCGGCGTGGACGACGATCACGCACATGGCCAGCGGATCGAGTACCCGCATTGGCTTCCTGCCAGGCGACGTAAACGGTGACGGAACAGCCAGTCCAGTTGATATTCTGTCACTCATCGATTCACTGAACGGTGTCGGTCAACCACTTTCCATTTGGGCGACGGACATCGACCGTTCGGGTTCGGCCGAGCCGGCAGATATTCTCCGTGAAATCGACCTGTTGAACGGCGCGGGCGAGTTTGACGTTTACAACGGCGCAACCCTGCCGCAGTAAGAAAACACTCCAAGTAATTCGCACGACCGCGCCGGGACCCGTTCCCGGCGCGGTTTTTTATCACCCTCTACGTTAGAACCCTCACCACTTCGCCCCTCTAAAAGCACTACAACCGACTGGACGATATCACCTTGGATACAACCGTCACAAGGGATCCAGTTGCGACATGCCCATCAGATCCATCCGCATACTCATCGTTGATGACTCCGTGTTCATGCGGACCATGCTCAAGAACGCGCTGTCGAAAAGCGGGAGCGTGGACGTGGTCGGTACGGCTCAGAGCGGTCAAGAAGCGCTGAAACAAATAAGCGAACTCAAACCCGACGTGGTGACGCTCGACATCGAAATGCCCGGCCTTTCCGGAATTGATGTACTGAAGCGCGTGATGAAAGAATCGCCGCTGCCAGTCGTGATGGTCTCCACCAAGACGCAGGCCAGCGCCAAGCTCACTTTCGAAGCGTTGGAACTAGGGGCCGTCGATTACGTCGCCAAACCGCTGGCCGACCAAGGTGCATCACTCCAGGGCTTTCAGGAAAAAGTCCTCCGCGCCGTTGAAACGGCGTTCGCATCCAATCGCCATCGCATCGGCAAGAAGGCAAAACCGCGCATACTCCCACCGCAAGCACCTACAGGATTCTCGAACGAGCTGATCGTCGCGATTGGCATCAGCGCGGGTGGACCGGCGACCCTGCGCGAGATAATCCCACTGATTCCCAAGGAGTTTCCGCCGATCGTTCTCGCCCAGCACATGCCAGCCACTTTCACGGGGCCTTTCGCGAAGCGACTGAACGAAGACTCGCAGCTCACGGTCAAGGAGGCGGAGTCAGGCGACGAGCTCAAGCCGGGGTTGCTTCTGATCGCCCCGGGAAATCGCCACCTGCGTTTGGTTCGTCGAGGCCAATCCTGTTTTGCCTTGCTCGACGAAGGCCCCAAAGTGTCAGGGTTTCGTCCGTCGGTCGATGTGCTCTTTGAAAGTGTCGCAATCACGTGCGGCGCCAATGCGATCGGTATCATCATGACCGGAATGGGTTGCGATGGAGCGAATGGGATCCGCAAGCTCAAGGAGGCAGGCGCTCAAACACTCGCGCAGGATCGTGACTCCAGCATCGTCTACGGAATGCCCAAAGCAGCTTTCGACACCGGCTGCGTCGATCGAGTCGTATCGCTTGCAGAGATTCCATCGACGTTGGTTCGAATGGTCTCGGCTTCGCCCGCAAGCGCAGCCGCTTCCTAACTCGACTAGTAAAGAATTACAGCATCAAGGGTCGACAAATCCACAATCGGGCACAGTCCCTCCCGAGTCACATCCACAAGGATTCTGCCCGCTGAATGCGTTCAGCACGCCTAGGATATCATCGAGATCGGTTACGCCGTTCCCGCCGCACGGAACGATGTCGCTGTTCACGCAATCCACCGAATCAGCGAATCCATTGAGCAGGCACAGTATGTCGTCGATCGCCACAGCCCCTGCACAGTCCACGTTGCCGAAAGTGGAGCAACTGAACACGCATTCGCCGGTCACGCAGGCCACACAGTTGCAACCATTGTCATACGCACAAACGCTGTTGTGGCAATCGCCTTCATCCACGCAGGGACAAGGCGGCGGCGCCTCATTCGAACACTGCGAGTCGCAACCGTCACCACTCATAGTGTTCCCATCATCGCACTCTTCGCCCGCCTCGACCTGGTTGTTCCCGCAAACGGGTCCCACGCAGGTGATGGTCAATAAGCCGCTGCCTTCATCCGACGCCGCAAACCCGCCCAATCGAACCTTATAGCAACCTCCCTGACTGACACTCGCAGCGATTTGTGACGAAGTTCCGCAGCCGGATGTGTCATCGTCGCAACCCAGTTGCTCGCCGTTGACGGCAGGGCAGCCGCAATCGCTGTAGATGACAAGTACTGAATCAAAATTGGCTGTGTTGCAGGTGCTGAACGTCGCCGTACCGGTGCACGGGGCGTTGTAATCAAACCAGATATCGTTGGCTGCCAGCGCACCACCCTCGCAGGTCGGAACGGGACCATCCGTCGCAGTGCCAACGGTGTTGAACGGTGTGGAACCACTGCCCACAGTCATCGCAGTCGCGCAGCTGTCGCTCGATTCGATCTGGCACGTTGAGCTGCATCCATCGCCGCTCATCGTGTCGCCGTCGTCGCATTGCTCGCCGGCTTCGATGTTGTTGTTCCCGCAAACAGCAGTGCTTGGCACAATCTTGTAGACGTCGCCGTTACCGATACTGCAATAGTAGAGTTCACCAAAACCATCCTCACCGAACGACACGATGCTGGAAATGCTTCCAAAATCCGGCGCCAACTCCACCGTTCTATCTACATGCTCGGTCAATCCGCCAACTTGCGAATATCGAAATGTGCTGATGAAATTGCCGCATACATCGGAATAAAAATACAATCCCTGCCGATCGGGCATCGCGCATCCGCGATAAACATAGCCACCCGTAATCGCGCACGCGCCGGTGGATTGCGGAACATTCAGGATGGGCAACGTCAACGTCGGACCGTTACACGTGCAGCCGCTCAAACCCGTACACGCGGTTCCCTCCATGCACCGCCAGCCGAAATTCCTACCAACAGATAGTCCCGCGGGCTCGAAGTCTATCTCTTCGTTCGCATCCTGACCCACGTCGCCGATGTACATGTCGCCTTTGAGCCGATCAAAACTGAACCGCCATGGATTCCGCAGACCAAACGCCCAGATCTCGTCGAGGGGATTACCAGCACCGACGTAGGGATTGTCAGCCGGCACATACGTTGGCCCATTGTTCACGTCCAGCCGCAGCATCTTGCCTAACAACGAGCCTGAACTTTGCGCCCGATTGTTCGGATCGTTACCGCTACCACCGTCACCCATGCCGACATAGAGCATCCCATCAGGCCCAAACTGCAAACAACCACCATTATGATTCGCGAAATCCTGCGTAATCGTCTTGAGTATGACCGCACTCGCTGGGTCGGCTGTGTTCGATAACGGGTTACCACCCGTAGCCATGTACTGAGCGATCACCGTGTTACCGCTCGTGTTGGTGTAGTTGACATAGAATCGGGCGTTCGCCTGAAAATTCGGATCGAACGCCAAACCGAGCAACCCACGTTCACCGCCGCCGTTGGTCAACGCATCGATATCCAAATACGGTGTCACCAGTACGACGCCGCCGGAGAGGATCCTGATGTATCCGGCCTGCTCGACGATGAATAGACGCGAATCGCCCTTGGGCGCGGCAATTCCCAACGGTGAACTCAAATTATCCGCCACGCGAATTGACGTCATCGGCGTCGACGGAAAAGACTCGCACTCGTCGGGGACATTATTCGTATTGCAATCCGCACTGGTGCCACACAGCGGCACTCCGGTGCAACCCGCGTTCGCACATGAGATGTCGCAAAGATCCGACTGCCCATTGCTATTGCAGTCCACGCCCGCCCTCACTGCGGTGAGTGTCGCTCCCCACATGACCAAAGTACAACAAAGGAACCAGCGAGAGACCAAAAGCCCGCGACCCGAAGATAATGTCAGCACGGTAACCCCCTTTGAAAAAATGGACGCCCGCCCCTCCCTGCCACCCGCAAGAGGCCATGAGCCCCCTTTCATGCCGGTCGGTGACCACATGCTCGATTGTACCTTAATCAAGCGTAGGATTGTCAAGGATGTGCATCGTCCACCGCCAAACGATTCGACTCTTCATGCAAACGCAACAATCTTTTTTGCTAGACAAATCAACCCCGCTCCTCAGAATGCTGGCTAAGTACGAAGCGATTGGCCCGAGTTTGAGTTGACGCTTGGAATTGATGAACGTTGGTTGATTGTCGCCTGACCATGAATTCATTTGCCCTCGCGCGATTTCCGAGGCTAATGATCTCATGACCGGAAAGTGAACGAAAGGAATTCTATGTATGCGAGTGCTTTGAAGGTCTGTGCTTTGGCGATCATCCTTCTTCCTGTCGGAGTGGGCTGTGCCACTCCCAAAGGTCAAACGGTCGATGAACGCCGTGCCTACGTTCGCGACATGAGCCAGGGCGCGCTGTCTCAGCTCTATAGCAAACGCCCGGAACTCGAATCGAGAATAAAAGCCGCACCGGGTTACGGCGTGTTCAGCAACATTGGGACGCAGATTGTGTTCGTGGGCGGCGGGTATGGATACGGTCGTGTCGTGACAAACGCGACAGGTCGCGAGACTTTCATGCGCGTAGCCAATCTCGACCTCGGCCTTGGGCTCGGCGTGAAGGACTTCCAGCTTGTGTTCGTCTTCAACAATGCCCAAGCGCTGGAGGACTTCATCAACAAGGGATGGGAATTTGGCGCTGAGGCGGAAGCCGCCGCCAAATACCGCGACACAGGCGGCCGATTCGGCGATCAGGCAACCGTCAATGCCATTGATATCTATCAGGTTACTGAAAGCGGACTCTCACTCGCCGCCACGCTCAAAGGGACCAAATACTGGTTCGATAAGAGTCTGAACTGATCAGGCATTACTCCCGAAACGCATAGTCATCAAGGGACCACGTACGCCCTTCTGGGGGTATGTGATGCGTTTCTGACCAGAATGTCGCTTCGTCATTTCTCGGACGCGGTCTTCGCTTACTACGCCTGCAAGTCCCGTCGATACACCTCCACGCGCAGTGCCGAATGGTGGCACTGCGCCTTGGTCTCATATTCGAAAGGACTTTCCATGCTCGCAACCAAGCGATTCAAAGCCGTCGCGTTAGTCGCCATCGTTTGTTCGGCAGCCGTTTACGCGCCGGCGTATTTCGAAAACCGCCCCAGCAAGCTCACCGACCTCACCCAAGGCAATCAGATGTTTATCTCCGGCAAGATGACGAATCCCCGTCTCGATGAGCAGCGCCGCCTCGACACGACCCGAAACGGCCAGAAACCATTCGCCACGATTCTCACCTGCTCCGATTCGCGCATTCCGGTAGAACGCATCTTTGATCAAGGCATAGGCGATCTATTCGTCATCCGCGTCGCAGGAAACGTCGCGGGCGAAAGTGAAATAGCGACCATCGAATACGGCGTCGGGCATCTGAACACGCCGCTCCTTATTGTCATGGGTCACAAAAAATGCGGTGCGGTTGCCGCAGCCGCCGAAAACGCGGATGTCCACGGTCACTTGCCGCAACTCCTCTCACACATCAAACCCGCCGTAGAAACGGTGCGCCGCCAGAATCGCGGAATGGCGGGTGCGGAGCTCGCAGCCGCTTCCATCTCCGAAAATGTGCGGCAGTCGATGAGCGACCTCATTCTCGAAAGCTCGACCATTCGAGGACTCATCGACTCGCAGAAAGTCGCGATGGTAGGCGCAATCTACGACATCGAATCCGGCAAGGTCGAATGGCTCGGCCCGCACCCGAATGAAAGCTCGTTGATCAGCCAGGCGAAGGCAGCGGACGATACACAAGGCCACACCCACGGAAGTGCGGATTCCCACGGGCATTGATCAACATTGCGCTCAAGAAGGCGCTTTCCGAGGAAACGAACTAGGATTTAACACAAACGATCGAGGCAGCCCCTGCACAAGAAGCAGCGGCTGCCTTTTTCATTTTAGAACACGCAGGAACATTATCGCTCATACTTACGTACGTTACGCTGTGACCTGCCTCTAGCCTCTCGTACGCGACCGAAAAACACGCCCAGTCGACGCTGATTTCCTGTACATTACAGCCCTTTTCTCGTTGCTGCTTATCGGCCCGCTATACATCTCGGAAGCAGTTCGATAGTGTCCAGCGCCCTCACATCCATGCCGATGAATACGCGGACTCCGACCGTTTCTGTTTGTTAGCGGAGTCGATCGCGCACCCTGATCGAGGCGAATCGGACGTGACATCGAAGTCGAAAAGCACCGCCGCCCGAAATCAATAGAGGAATGCCTATCCATGGATAAAGCCAGTATCATCGGCATCATCATCGGGTGCGCGTGTTTCGGTTTCGTCGCCTGGCACACCTCACACGGCGACCTCATGATGTTCTTCTCGCTGGAAGGCGTCTTCACCGTTTTCGGAGGCAGCGTCAGCGTCGTGTTCATGGCCATGCCCATGGACAAGCTCCTCAAGGTTCCCGGCTATCTGAAGCGCTTCATGTTCCAGAAAGCCAAACCGCACGGCGACGTGATCAAGATGCTCGTCGCATTCAGCGAAAAGGCCCGCCGCGACGGTATCCTCGCGATGGAAGCGGAAATCAAGAAGATCGACGATCCATTTCTCGCATCCGGTTTGCAGATGGCTGTCGACGGCCGCGACCCCGGCAGCATCGACGCCACGCTGCGCATGGAAGTCCTCGCCATGCAGGACCGCCACAAGTGCGGCAAGAAGTTCTTCGACCTCATTAAGCTTTATGGTCCCGGGTGGGGACTGGTCGGAACGCTTATTGGGCAGATCGGTATGTTCGGTCAGCTTGGCGGCAGCATTGAAGTCCTCGGTAAGATGCTCTCGCTCGCGGTCGGTGCGACGATGTACGGTACGGTTATCGCGAACGCGATCGCCGGCCCGATCGGCGACAAGCTCGCGATACGCTCGTCAGAAGAAATCATCGCCAAGGAAATGATGTTGCAGGGCATTCTCTCTATCCACGCCGGCGATAACCCGCGCGTCACGCTCGATCGCATGGTCGCGTTCCTGCCGTTCCAGCAGCGCGAAAAATTGAAGGCTGCGGCCTAATGAAAGGATGAACCACCAAGGCACGAAGGCACCAAGTAGTTCAGGTTAATTCGTTTCGAAAAACAGGTCTTGGTGTCTTAGCGCCTTAGTGGTGAAACTTCATGAGCGACGATAAGGGACATGATGCAAAAGGTCACGGCGACGGTGGTCACGGCCACGGGAGCGGTGGCGGCCATGGCGGAGGTGGCCACGGAGGTGGCGGTCATGGCGGCGGCGGTGGGCACGAGGAGCACGAAGGTGCGCCGGAGTGGCTCATTTCCTTCGCGGATAACACCGCGCTCATGATGGGGTTTTTCGTCATTCTCCTTGCGATGGCAATGAACAAGCCGTCGGGCAAGGGCGAAGGGGATTCCCCCAAGGTCGCCGATGTGATTACGTCCGATCGCATGCTCGACCTCGCCATCTCGATCCGCGAAGCATTCCACAACCCGGTCGATCTTTCTTCGACCGACCCCAAGGATCTCCCGCTCATTCAGCGCATGATTGAACGAGGTGAGTCGGATGCGCGCACACAGGGGAAGAAGGGAACTAAGCAGGACGTCGACTCCCCGCGCGAAAGCGACTACCACAGTCCGGCCGGGACGATTCCGTTCGATGAAAACTCAACCACATTATCGAATGAGGGCATCGATTCCGTTCGTCAGCTTATGAAGCTGATTCGCGGGCATAATCTGATCGTTGAAGTGCGAGGCCACGTGAGCGCGGCGGAGGCATTTGCTCGGAGCGACCGAGGCATGCAACTTTCGTTCGATCGCGCCCGCAGCGTCGGACAAGCCATCAGCGCAGAAGGAATCCCGTGGAACCAGCTGCGACTCATCGCGCTGGCTGATGGCGATCGCATCATGCCCATCGCCTACGAACCATCAGAACACAAGAAGAACCAGCGCGTCGAAATCGTGGTCACTGACGAGGTTACGCCGGAACCTGGGATTCCCTTGAAAGATCAAGGTCACTAGTCAGCGCAGCGCTGAATTGAGACTGGTCTTCTTACTTTGAGTTTTCGGTTTTAGACTTCTTGTTTTAGGCTTTAGGTTTTTGGCTTTAGGTTTTCGCTCTGTCGCCTAACTAGGCTCAGAATTCGAGCTTGAGTCTTTCTCTTCCCCGACCCACACAGCCATCAGCTCTTTCAGCCGCTTGGTTAGTTTGTGCTTGATCTTGTAGAGTTGATTCGGCGTGAGTGCCATCTCGCGGCACACGTCTTCGACCTCACGGCCATCGATGACATAGGCGCGAAACGCGGCGAATGTTGGTGCCTCGACCTCGTTTTGAATTAGACGCACGCAATGGCTCAGGTGCTCGTCCATCCAGATGCGTTCAAACGCATCTTCCGGTGTATCACTTACCGAAGTCACGCGCTCCGCAGCTTCCAGCTCGACAGGCAGATTGCCGCGCATCCGCATCAGGTCGCGACAGCGGTTGTTCACCATCGTTCGCAACCAGCCCTTGAATCGGCCGCGAGTGGGATCATAAGTGAACTCGTCGATCTTCATGCACAATGCCGTCATACAATGCTGCACGACATCGTCGACGTCCGCCTCTTTCAAACCGTACGACCGAGCAAAGCGGCCAAGCATCGGCCGGTACAAGGCGTCGAACTGGCTCCACGCTTCGCGGTTGCCGCGATCTTTGATCATTCGCAGAAGCGACGGGTTGGTCTGTTCAAACGGATTCGACGTCATAACCCCATAGTAACGTTCCTCAACGGAGTTTGACATTTCCCTACAAGTTTTCCGGGAAGAACCCGCCGAAGGCCCCGTACATCATGCCGAACGGATCGAAATGATCGATCTGAAACAATGCAAACAATCGGAAAATAAGGAGTGTAAATCATGAACGCGAAAAGAATGATGATGGCCGGGATGGCGATGATGGGAATGATGTGGGCAAATACTCCTAAGGCAGTCGCAGGACCGTATCCGCTCGAACAACTGATGGCCTGGCTGCACGATGCGGAAGCCAAGCTGGCGACCGTCGATGCGGAAATCGCGGAAATCAAGGCCAAGCTTGCTGAGGCCAAGGAGAAGCTCGTGAAGGCGGAGAACCTCCTCAGCAACACCGACAAGCCGGGGCCGGAACTCATCAAGAAGGTGAAGGATGCACGCGAAAACGTCAATCACCTTATGAACGAATTGGCGCGAGCGAACGAGATCCGAACTGAAATCGTCAACTACATCGCGGGTTTGAGATTGCAGATCGCCGCCTGGGACGAAATCAAGGGTAACGGAGGCGGAAATTGATGCCGACGCCATCTGAAACGAACACGTCAAAAAGTTGAGCCGCCCGTCGAACCCGACGGACGGCTCAACTGATTTTTGGATATCCGAATCATGCTCTCGAACCCGCAAAAAAGGTGGGTGCAGAGCACCCACGCTACGAGCTATTATTGCGAGTGAAATTCCCAGTGAGAGGCACTGCTCACAGAGCAGTGGCACACGGCAATCCGCAATATAGTCCGTGTCAGTGCACTAGCCCTTGCAATTCGCGAAGGCAGCTTCGGCGCGCTTGGCGCATTCTTGCGGCGACACGTCTTCAATGTGCTGGGCCAATGACCAGTGGTGACCGAATGGATCGGTGACCTTGCCGTAGCGGTCGCCCCAGAACATGTCTTGCAACGGCATGGCTTCTGTCGCGCCGGCTTTCTTGGCCTTGTCGAATGCTGCGTTAACGTCATTGACGTAGATGTGAATCGTGACCGGCGAGCCCTTCAACGACAGTGGACCGAAACAGCCCCAATCGGGTGCTTCTTCGCACATCATGAGGTGGGAGTCGCCGATCTTGATTTCGGCGTGCATGATCTTGCCGCTTGGGCCCGGCATGCGGAACAGTTCTTCCGCGCCGAAGGCCTTCTTGTAGAAATCGATCGCTTTTGCCGCATCCTTCACGATGATGTGCGGAGTGAGAGAATGAAATCCGTCCGGAATCGCTTTGACTGCCATGGTTTGTTCTCCTTTTTTGTCTTGGACCCGAATCAAGTTCTTCGGGCGGTTGATCCGAACGAAGCATCGCCCACAACCGTCCCACCATCAAGACGAGCATCATAACGCACAGGCGAACAAATACCAAACATTTCCAAAAATTCACAATTCCTGACAGTTGCAACCCCGCTCAGGCACGACATTTTCGCCAGTCTTCCAACAGCCAAGCCCAGCATTGTTAAATTGGATAGATTCATGGGGTGTCGCTTGAGGCCGTGCGGTGGAGGCTTGAAATGGCTAATGGCTGCGCGATGAAAAATTTTCGCTAAGTAGTGACACGGTGTGGCACAAAACGAATTACGAATTACAAATGACGAATTACGAAACGAAGGGGAAAACCTAAAACCTAAAACCAAAACGCCTAAAACGGATGGAATTTGTATTGCAGATTCTCGGTATGGGGACTGGTCGAGATTATCGATTGGCGACCTTAAGCGTGGGGGCTGATTGCGATTTTCGATTGGTGGGCCACTGCTTAGGGGATGATCGCCAACATCGAATGACGGTTTCCGATTGTCGATTGATTGGGATGACCACAAAGACATTAAGGCACCAAGATTTGGTTGTTGGTGGATGGGACAACGTCGGGGACGTGGGTGCGGTTGAGAGCGAGATTGACTTGCGCGGACTTCGGAATTGGCGCAATCGTCGCATGTGTGTTGTCGCAGGGGGCGGGAAAGGGGTTCGAATCGCTGCGCTTTTGCGCGGCGCAAGTGGAATTCGCGATTGGAGGGGGTTGGAAGGCGGTTTTTCGAATCGGAATTTCTTTTTCGCGCAAAGGCGACTCGCGGTGGTTGAGCGGACGGGATGATGCGGCGATGGCGCTTGGGCGATGGTGCGGACATAGCATGAGGCTCCGTGTTCAATAACAAGGAGGGCGCTCGCTTGCGGATGACGGGAATAGCGCGCTGGTTGTGTTTATGTTCTTGGTTCTCCTTTTTTCGAATATGGACGTATTAGGTGGGCACCATATCAGCCATCGCTTCCACCATGCAAACAACAAGTGTTCGAGGGGGCACACAATCAATGACGGACGCTTCATTCCCCTTCAAGGCGACAATGGATGGAGGGGCATCGTACCAAGGGTATAAAGGAATTGACCTAGACTGCATTGTCCGATAAAATGATCCCTCGGTTTACAAAACCGAGGGAGGTCGGGGTAAAGAACAAGCAGCACCTTGGGCTGTCGCTTAATAATTACGCAACTATTTGTAATTATTGACTCTATAACTCATTGTCGATATCGTACTGTTTAGAGTGTTGATCATGCGAAAGAACATCATCAGGAAAACATTTGCAGTACGCGAGATGGAGCAAAGCTATCGAGCTTATTTTTCACCTATGAAAAATTCTTCAAGTGACGATTCCTTGGTTCAGCCATTTCCAATAGAATCCCCACCCAGCTTTGCAACAGACGGCTTTGGAAGTGAACCAGTTTTCGTTGATGATTTGAATGCCCTCTTGGAATATAATTCAACAGCAAATCCGTCAAGCCCAACTTGATGGCCAAACCCAGACGGCCTCTGCATCTGATAGAATACGACGCGAATACTTGATGTCCCTGCGACAAAAAACAGGGCGGAACGTAATAGCTATCTACTCTGGTTGGCTTTCCAAACCTGCTAACAATAATGTAAGCATAAATGACGAAGATGTGAACGGCCTTATGGCCACAGTTCATGGCCTAGACACTTCGCTTGGGCTAGACTTGATACTTCACACGCCGGGCGGAAGTATGTCTGCCACATTTGCTATTGTAAACTACTTGCGAAAAAAGTTTGGAAACGACATTCGTGCAATAGTTCCACAAATCGCAATGTCGGCCGGGACAATCATTGCATGTGCTTGCAAGGCCATCTTAATGACCCGCCATTCGCAACTCGGGCCGACCGATCCGCAACTTCGAGGCATACCAGCTCATGGAGTAATTGCAGAGTTTCAGCGCGCCTGCAGGGAAGTTAAGAAAGACCGCTCTAGGGCTGCCATTTGGCAGGCGATAATTAGCCAATACCGTCCCGCCTTCCTCAGCCAATGCGAGAACGCAATTCAATGGTCAAAGGAATTTGTGGCGGAGCAACTCGAGACTGTAATGTTCGAAGGGGAAAGGGACAGGAAAAAAAAGGCCTCTAACGCAGTCAAGAAATTGACTGATTACAGAGGAAACAAGATGCATGATCGCCCCCTGCATTTTGACGAATGCCAAGCCATCGGCTTGAAAGTTTCCCTCATCGAGCAAGACAACGATCTACAGGACATCGTGTTATCAATACACCACTGCTATATGAATGTGTTTATGAACGGCGTTGCGATCAAGGTAATCGAAAATCACCTCGGTGCTGCGATCGTAAAAAACGACACCGCGATGTTGCGGGAATTGCAAAAACTCAACCAATAACCCTGTTCGAATTACGATGGGACCACTAAGAACGCCAGAAGATTGCGAGCGAAACGCGCAATACGATTATTCCTCATACCCCTGCATGCGAAGGGAGGCTCTGTTGTTGGCCGATCATACGCATTCTGTCATGTGTTCGGCACGCATTGGTTCAGCAGGATGGTGACGGTGTTGTCGGTTCCGTGGGTAACAGCAAGGTCGGGGGCGTTGTCTGCGTCCAAGTCGGCTACGGCGATGAAGTAGAAAACAGGTGGGTGCAAAGCACACACCCTACATATGACTCTTGCAATGCCAGAAAGTGGCGGGTGAAACCCACCCTACGATTATCGCTCATTCTCCTGCTTGCGCAGGGGGCTCTATAGCATTTTTCAGGTGCAACGCCGCCCACAAGGGGCGACGCTACATGCTAACTGCACCAATGAAGCGGTGAACGCGGAACGAATTCGCTGTTTGCAACGAAAATCGTTGTCTGTGACAAGAGTTGTTACCTGCGGAGTGATGCCGGTGGGGTTTTGAAGAACAGGCCGAGGCCTGCGGTCCAGATGGTGCCGACTACGACCCACCATGGCCAGGCGATGTAGACTTTGCCGGTTGAGTCCTGGATGAGCTTGATCGCGATCACGAGTGAGATGGAAAGGAGCATCGCGAAGACGTTCCAGCCGTCTTGGCCGCGATCGCGGGTGAGGACGCCGAGGAGGAATACGCCGAGCAGGCTGCCGACGACCAAGCTTGGCCACTTGAAGACTTCCCAGAGGAGTTTGTCGTTGCCTGAAAAGGAGAGGGCGACGATGACCAGGATGCCGCCGAATAGGACGGACATGAGGCGGGCGACGAAGACCATGTGGGTTTCGTCGTTGGGCATGAAGCTGGAATGGTCGCAGTCGTTGGCGGCACTCTCCACGGCCAAGCTGCGGCTTGACCGTGCCACCCCGTATTGAAGAGCCTTTCGTAGCGGGCGGTAGAGGTCGGTGACGGCGGAGGAGGCGAGGGCGCCGACGGCTGAGGCTAGCGTGGACATGCTGGCGGCGAGGATGGCGGTGACGAGGAGGCCGCGGAAACCGACGTTGCGCGGGAGGTCGTTGGCGATGAAATGGGGGAATACGCGGTCGGTTTTTTCCTGCACCATTGGTGGAATCACGCCGCCGTGCACGGTTTGAGAGTAGACATACAGCAAGACGCCGATCAGCAGGAACAGGCAGACGATCGGGAAGCCGGCGAAGGCGTTGAAGAGGAGTGAGCGCTGGCCTTGTCGCAAATTCGCGCACGTCAACATGCGCTGGGTTAAGTCCTGATCGCAGCCCATTGAGGCCATGTTGAGAAAGACGGTGTGGACAAAGAGGACGTAGAACGATTTGTCGTTGTTCAGGTACCAATCGAAGGTGAAGACTTTGAGTTTGCCGTCGGTGTGGAGTTGGGTGATGGTTTCGGTCGGGGTACCGGGCGTTGCGTGGAAGATGTAGACGACGACTGCGATGGCTGCACCGACGAAGAGGATGGTTTGCAGCAGGTCGGTCCAGAGGATGGCTTTGATGCCGCCGTAGGTGGCGTAGAGGACGGAGATGCCGGCGGAGATGATGACCACCCAGTGCAGCGGCCAATCGAAGACGATCGCGAGTGCGGAGGAACCGATGAGCAGGCGGAGGCCGCTGGCGATCACGCGCGAGGCGAGGAAGATGATGGAGGCTGTGGTGCGCGTGAGCGGGCCGAAGCGTTGGCCGAGGTATTCGTAGACGGTGGTGACGGAGCCGCCGTAGAAGGCGGGGAGCAAGAGGAAGACGATGAGGATGCGGCCGACGAAAGAGCCGACGTACATTTGCAGGTAGTTGCAATCGCTGCGGAAGGAATCGGCTGGGACGCTGACGTAGGTGACGGCGCTGACTTCGGTGGCGATGATCGAGATGCCGGCGAGGAGCCAGTGTTGCTTGCGGCCGCCGAGGAAGAAGTCGGTGGTGTTCTTTTCGCGGCGACCGGCCCAGAGGCCGATGGCGATGACAGCGATGAAGTAGCCGATGATGACGGCGACGTCGAGAGCGCCGAGGCTCATCTGGGCGACCCTGCGCGGGCGCGGATGTCGGCGATGGCGGCGCGAAGAGCGGAGCGGATGCTATTGGGGCCTGCGGAGGAGAGCCCCTCACCCCTGCCCTCTCCCCAAGAGGGAGAGGGAGAATTGAGTTCAGCGCCGAGGCCGGTTTGCTTGTTGCGCGCGAGCCAGCAGGATTCATATTCGGGAATTGCTTCGAGCACGCGGTCGCACCAGTCGGTCATTTGCTGTTTGACGCTGGCGAGTTTGTTTTGCTTCAGCGCGTGGACGAAAAGGAGCTTTTTGGCGGCGAGTTCGTTGAAACGAGTGGCGATGGCGAGGTCGGCAAAATCGAGTGCGTTTATGCTGTTTGAGGTTGATGCGTCGCGGTTCGGAAGCCCTGCGGTTGTGCTCGCGGTGGACTGTGCGACGCGTTGCTTGGAGCGCAAGGATTCGTGGGCGCGGCGCGAGTCGTTGATGATGCTGGATAGTAGTTCGTCGCTGGGCAGGGCTTCTTCGTCGGCGCTTTGGCCAATCGGCTGCCAGAAGTGTCGCCAGCTCTCGCAAGAGTCACCAAGTCTCGAGGCGGCGCGAATGTTTGACATCGAATGGCTGTTGACACCGGTCAACCCTGAGCCGACGAAGGCATGATCGAATTTCTCTCCGGCGTCGTGATTGGATGTCCAGGCTAAGGCTGCGCCGAGAGCTATGCCGTGTGAAGAGCAGCCGAGGAGGTTGAAGTGGCCGTGGTCGCCCCAGTCGGTGTTGAGGAAGCCGATAGCGCCGTGTTTCTTTCCAGCGGCGGCAAACGTGGTGAGGTTGCGTTCGGCGAGGTTGAGACCGTTAAGAACACGCTTCCAGCCAGAGACGCCGGGGCAGACGATTGTGGGTAAGCCGGTGTCGACGAAGCTGCGCGTGCCTTCGTAATCGGAGCGGTCGTCGTAACCCCAGTGCAGAAGCTGTGCGTCCTTGGGAATGCGGTCGTAGAGTTGGGGGTAGTGCGTGACGACGTCGCTCCAGAATTGGGTCTGCTTGCCACGCGAGCGGCAGAAGTCGTGCGTGCGGCGGATGTGATCGAGATAGGCAGCGCCCTTCGCTTTGCCGGGCAGCCTGTTCTTGTTTTTGCCCTGGCCGAGGTCCCACGGTTCGTCGCCGGAAATGTTCACGATGGGGCTTGAAAACGCGGAGAGGATGTCGGTCCACATGCGCTCGACGAGGCGGTGTGCTTCGGGGTTCATGCAGTCGAGCGTGAAGCCGCGCATGCGCTGCGGCCAAGCTAACTCATTCCACGGTTTTGTGGCTTCGACTTCGGCGAGTTGGCGGTATTTGGGCATGGAGAGAATGCGGCCCATGTGACCGAATGTGGCGAGCGCGGGCACGAGGTCGATGAAGCGATCGCGGCAATAAGCGTCGAGCTCGCGTATTTCGTCGGGGGTGAGGCCGTCGTCAGGCGTGCAGATCTCCGAATCGAATGAAAAGACGAAGGCATGCTCGATATTGAGCTGTAACTGGTTAATTTTCAGGCAAGCGAGACGATCGACGAGTTGTTTGAGAGTGCCAAGGGTCGGCACTTTTCCACGTGTGACGTCGTGCAGCAGGCCGCGGGTAGTGAAATCGGGCCAGTCGCTGATATCGCAACAGGGGATGGTCTCGGTGTTGCGGGCGAGTTGTTGCAGTGTTTGCAGGCCGTGGAATGCGGCTGCGTGGTTGGCGGCGATCAGCTCGATGACGCCGGCCTGCGTGACAGAGAGGCGATACTCTTCTGCGCGGTCGAATCGGCCGGGTGCGACCGACACATCGATCGTTGATTCATCCCTGTTTCTGGGAAGGCTCTTCAGCCAATTTTCCACCGCGCGGCGCACGCGGTCGTCGACGTCGTGCGTGCGGATGATGCTATTCGCGCCGACGCGGATTTGACCCTCGGTGAGTTCAATTCGCTTGGGGCTGGGAAGAAGATGGACCACTGGAAGCACCCTCCATCGGTTCGTGGGTCGGCAGAAATCCGTTCCCGCCGCATGCAGGCAGTGTAGCGAGCGATGTGCGTATCGCCAATGTATTTGTTACCTAATTGAGGTGATAGGGAATAGCCTACGGATGTAGCATGTACGCAGTTCACCACGGCCAAGCTAGCGCTTGACCGTGCCACCCGTGGAAGACAACGCATTTGTTCTTGTTTACAGCTACAATGCCCGATGATTAGAGCTGGGTTCAACCTTTGGATGAATCGTCATGGGTCTTGAGTCGTTTGCGCCGGAACGGGATACGCGGGTTCACGATGGGCCTCGGTGCCTGGTTGTGATGTATCACTACGTGCAGGATCGGCCGCCGAATTCGAACAAGGGGATTCACGCGCTGTCGCCCAATGCGTTTCGCGATCAGCTCGATATGTTGTCTTCGATGTTGCAGCCGATTGAGTGGCCGACGTTGCATCGGTGGCTAATCGGTGAGGGGTCGATTCCGCGAAAGTGTTTTCTACTGACGTTCGATGACGGGCTTTCGGATCATGTTCGACACGTGCTGCCGATTCTTCGCTCGCGGAAGATGCGAGGGTTGTTCTTTGTGCCAGGAGGGATTTTGGATGGCGATACGATGTTGCCGGCGCACTCACTTCACTTGTTGATTGAACAACTTGGTGTCGATCGGTTGAAGGAAGAGGTCGCGCGCTGTCTGACCGAGATGAATGAGGGTCAGCGGCTGGATCAGGTGAATGCAACGACGGCGCAGCAGATGTATCACTATGAGCCGCCGAATCGGGCGTGGTTCAAGTATCTGGTGACGATGGTGCTGCCGCTGGATGTTCGGGCGCGCGTGCTCGATGTTCTTTTTCGCAAGCATGTGGGTGAGCCGGCGGAGTGGGCGAGAAAGTGGTATTTGAGCGCGGACGATGTTCGCAACCTTCAGGCGGATAAGCACTCGATCGGCGGGCATGGATTCACGCACGAGCCGCTGGGTCGGTTGTCGGCCGAGGAGCAGGTGAGCGATCTAAAGAGATCGTTTGAATCGCTTGTGGCGGTTCTCGGTCGAGGGAATTATCCGTTTTCGTTCCCGTACGGCAGTTTCGATGAGGGGTCGAATGAGGCGTGCGAGAGTGCGGGGTTCACCGGGGCGTTTACGACACAATCGCGATGGTGCAATGAATCGGATAAGGCGTTTCAGATTCCAAGAATTGATACGATCAATGTCGAAGTTACCTTGCGCAAGGAGGCTGCATGGGAGTTCGTGTAGACGACATACCTACATCATTCAATACGAAGCAATCGCAGGCTGAAACGCCAACTACAATCAAGAGCCCCTCACCCCAACCCTCTCCCCAATGGGGAGAGGGAGCCGGAAAAGGACTTCAGTCGGAATTTTCCAAACAAGGCACTTCGACACGGCGAGACCTGCTCGAACGATTTCTCAATGCGTATTGGTTGCGGCCTGAGAATGCGTTTTGGATGACGATTCGCAGCGAGACGCTGGCGCGGTGTTCGCTGCGTGCGCCGACGGTTGATGTCTGTTGCGGTGATGGGCTGTTCAGTTTCCTGCATGTCGGTGGTGTTCTTGATACGGCGTTTGACGTGTTCCAGGCTGTTGGTTCTCTCGATCGAGTTCATGCTTCGAATGCGGACATGTTCGATCATGAGACGGACGACTATGCACCACAGATTGTGGGCGAACCGACACAGACGATCCACACCGGTCTCGATTTGAAAGAGGCACTGCTCAGCAAGGCACGGAAGCTCAATTTGTATAAGCAGCTCATTGAGCACGACAGCAACACGCGCTTGCCGTTTGGTGACGAGTCGTTCGAGACGATCTACTGCAACGCGGCTTACTGGATCAGCAACATCGATGGATTTCTGAAAGAGCTGCGGCGGATCGTGCGACCGGGCGGAAAGATCATTCTGCAAGTCAAACTGGACAGCATGCGCGAGTACAACCTGTCGAAGCATCGGGACATGCTAGGGGATCGATTCCTCGAGATCATCGCTCGTGGGCGGCTGGAAACCTGGCCTACTTTGGGTGACGAAGGGACTTGGGAGGGTCGTTTCAAGGCAGCGGGTTTGAACGTCGCGGAAAAGACGCCGTTCATCACGGCTACCCATGCGCATATATGGGACATTGGCTTGAGACCGCTCGCCCCCCTGCTGGTTCGGATGGCTAACGGTGTCGCTGCGGACGAACGACGATCGATCAAACGCGACTGGGTGTCGTTGTTGCTGGAACTGTGCCTGCCGCTCTGCGATCCGGCGTTTGGGGACAATTCTCGGCCCCCGGCTGAGGTTCAATATGAATTAGTCCGATAGAAATTGCAGTTCGCTCCCTCGATTGCAAGACCGTCCAGTTTTCCGTAACGTATTATTAAGAATGACGTTATGCCTGCGTGATGGTCGCTGAGTACCCTTAAAATATGGAGAATTGGGTGCTTTGACCAGACAGTTGGATGTTGCATACTTACTATGGCGAGGGTGCGTGCTCTCGTTAGACAGGGATGCAAAAGGATGGAGGTAGAGACGGTATGTACCGGCACAAATTATTTGCACTATTGATTGGGGTCGCGCTTGTCCACGGTTGCAATGTCAATGAACCGTCGGACAACAACGACGGCCGCGACAATCCGTCCGACGTTAATGTTCCCGGGCTGAAGGCCTTTCAGTCCGAATCGGATCTTCACAACTACATGATGGGCCAGGTTGAGACGCGCGGCGGCACGGTTCGCGCGTTGGAACAGGACAACGGAAACGTTGGCGAGAATGAGTCGGCTGACGCGGCTCCGAGCGCTGGTGGCGCGGGTTTCGGCGATGCGGGCGGGCCGACTGCGGCTCCCTCGGCGCCGAGTGACGGCGACCTTCAAGCGGTCGGCGGCGATGACCATTCGGGAACGACGATTCAGGAAGCCGGCGTGGATGAAGCCGACGTCGTGAAGACGGATGGCGAGTATCTTTACATTCTGCGTGAGAACAAGCTGAAGATCGTTCAGGTATCGAACCTCGCCGTGTTGAGCGATACGTCGCTCAATGGTTGGGGTCGCGATCTATATCTGCATGGTGACAAGGTCGTGGCACTCACGGAATCGTGGGGCGGCGAACTCGATGCGGGCGGCGGCGTGGCTGTTCCGCCGATCGCGGTGGATACGCCGGTCGTTGATGTGGATGTCGAAGGCGGCGGATCGAGCGGCAGCGAAGGCATGAGCGTTGATCCAGCGACAGGTGTTGGCATTAGCCGGCCTGAAGGTGAAGTTACCGATGCCGGCCTAACCATAGTCGATCCGACGCTTCCGGACGGCGGTATCGTTATCGATTTCGCGCCAACCTACTACTATCGCCCGCGAACGGCGCTCGACATTATCGACGTCGCTGATCGTGCAACTCCGCGCGTCATTGGGCACTATGAGTTCGACGGCTGGCAGGCTTCGAGCCGCATGATTGACGGCGTGCTACGCCTTGTCGTCGCCAACTACCAATACTACTTCTATGACGTCGTGCCGATGATGGGCCGTGAGGGCGCGGACTTCTCGTCAGTCGATGCGACGCTGCTCATTCCGAAGTACGACTACATCGACGCGAACGGCAACAAGACCAGCGGCGACGTGGTGAACTGGAACGAACTGTTCCGCCCGGATGAAGCGGATGGTTTCGGCGTGATGGCGTTGATTTCGCTTGATGTCGACGACAGCTCGCGATTCACGTCGGTTGGTCTGGTGGCTGAACCTGGTTTGATTTACTCGTCGACGGACGCTCTGTATGTCACCAACACCGAGTATGACTACCTTGGCGACTATCGTTCCTCGACCAACATTTACAAGTTTGAATACACCGCGGATGGTGCGACGCCCACGGCTACAGGCAGCATTCCGGGGCGTATTCTGAATCAGTATTCGATGAGCGAGCACAACGGCCACCTGCGCGTGGCGACGACGAGTGATCCGGTTTGGTCGGAGACGGGCGTTGTCGAGCGTTCAACGAACAACGTGTTTGTGCTATCGGCCACGGGCACCGAGTTGTCGGTGGTTGGCCGGATTGAGAACATCGCACCGGGTGAGACGATTCAGGCGGCCCGCTTCCTCGGCGATCGCGGTTATCTCGTGACGTTTGAGCAGGTGGACCCGTTGTTTACGCTGGACCTTGCGACCCCAACCGCGCCGACGATCGTTGGCGAGTTGAAGGTGCCGGGCTTCTCGACGTTTATCGTGCCGATCGATCAGGATCACTTGCTGACTGTTGGCAACTACATTCCTGAACAGAGCGACGACAGCGAGATTGCGTGGCGGCCTTGGGGCGTGCAGCTTTCGATTTTCGACGTGACCGATTTCGCGAACCCGACGCTGGCGCACAGCGTTGTGTTGGGCGAGGAATGGGGTGCGTGGTCGGAAGCGATGTGGAATCCGAAGGCGTTCACGTATTACGCTGAAGAAGGATTGCTGGCGTTGCCGGTTTCGATTCAGGAAGAGCCGGACTACCAGTACACCGATCCGTTCGGCGGTTTGATTGATTTCGATAACGTGAACGCGGACGGCGATCTGGAGTTCGACGTGGTCATCGATCTCGATGAGAACGGCGAGCCGGTTGATGTGATCATCGACGGTCAGAGTGCGCAGGAAATCGCTGCGTCGTACGTTCCGCCGGGATTTGACGGCCTGATCGTGTACGAAGTGTCGGGCGAGAACGGCTTCACGGAGAAGGGTCGCATCAGCACCCGGTTCAGCGAGCAGCAGTTCTATTATCCGTCGTACACGCGCGGCGTGTTCATCGGTGACAACGTTTATGCGGTGACGGATGGCGGCGTGCGCTCAGCGGCGATCAGCGACGTCGGGACCGTGACGTCGGAAATGTACTATGGGTACATTCCGGAGCCGTGGAATGGCGACATCTGGGGCGGCGGCGGTTTCGATGATGGCGGCATCTCGATGCCGGGCGAACCGCAGCCAGAGATTGACGTCCGTCGGTAACAGGTAGCGAGATCGATCTAAGATCGATCTTCAATCTGAATAACAAGAACGCGCGATTGACCTGACGGTTGATCGCGCGTTTTTTTTAGCTGAGCACTTCTTTGCGGGTTCGAATTGCCCAATCAAGTTGGACGCGCCGATTGCGTGCGTGACTAACTCTGCCAAAGCCCCTCACCCCGCCCTCTCCCCAAGAGGGAGAGGGATCGCATAGCTGTCGTTTTCGCAAACTGTCGACAGGCTGAAATTGGCATATTGAATTCGGAATTACAACTTCATGCGCGATTTGTGAATCATCACTGATTTCTTTCGCAATCGGGTCACGCGCGGTGACATTCATCAGCGGACGTAGTTCGATTAAAGTCGTCGCGATGGCACGACTCCCGCCATGACTGATTTGGCTCGCATGCAGATGCGTGTGGGCGCCAACCGGATTCAGGAGCACCGCCGATGATTGATAGACGATCGATGTGCCACGCGTTGACACGAAGTCAGATCGTTCCGCTTTTCGTCGTTTGCGTTTTCTTTGGGCAACGTGTGCATGGCTTCGAGCGGCCTTACGTGTTGTGGCAGATCGGCGGACATGCAGGCGGGATAAGCGGAGTTCGCTTTTCACCGGATGGTGAGCGTCTCGTCACCAGCAGCCAAGATGGGACGGTGAAGGTGTGGGACGTTTCCAGCGGGATGCTTGAGTTGACGGTAACCATGCCCTACTCGTTCGGGTCGCCGTCGTTTCCGTTTTACGATGCCAGTTTCAATTTGGACGGCAGCGAGATCTGGGCGGCGGGGATTGGCGGCGGGTTTGGATGGAACCCGCACGACGGACAATTCGTGGGATCGCTTTGCTGCATGGAGTCGGGCGGGCAGGTCTTGTTTTCGCCCGACGGCCAATGGGTCGCACTGGCGGGTTCGCCGGCGGGGACGGAGGACACGACGTTTGTGTTTCGGCGATCGGACGGAGAGATGGTGCATCGATTTGAGCCGGCGGGTGCGATTGCGGCGGTTTTTAGTGCGGATAGTCAATTCATCATCACCGGCACCTCGGCAAATTTTGTACATCCGGACGGCGTGATCAGGTATTTCCGACTCAGCGACGGAGAAATGCAGAATCAATTCATCGCACACTCAGATGCGATTTATTGGCTCTCATTGTCGCCGGATGGGAGCGTTCTCGCTTCTTTCAGCGGCGATCAGACGGTGAAACTTTGGAACGCGTTGAGCGGTGAATTGCTGCACACGCTGGTCGGCCACGAGAGTCTGGTGTATCGAGGCGATTTTTCACCGGACGGGTCGAAGGTCGCATCGAGCAGCGCGGACGGCACGGTGCGCACTTGGGATGTCGCGAGCGGAACGCTTACCAATACGTTTACGCCCACGACCGCGCAGCTTGGTGCGCTGGATTGGTCGCCGGATGGTCGACTGCTGGCGGTGTCCGGTGGATCGCCTATTACCTTTTTGACTGATCCGCAGATGTTCGTGCTCGACGCGGAGACCGGCGAGATTGTTCAGCGATTGTCGCGCATTCGCAGCAATGTGAACGATATTTCGATCACTTCCGACGATCGACGCATGGCTATTGCAGCCTACAACAATAGTCAGGTCGTCGCGACGGCGGACGGAAGTGGGCTGGTCGATCTACCCAGTCAGAACTTCGATTATCAAATCGAATTCACGGCGGACGGCGAGAGAGTGTGCGCGGGCGACTTCGCCGGTGTGGTGCGATTCTTCGACAGCGACACGGGTGACTTTTCGCAATCGTTTCAGGCACAACAGAGCACGATCATCGGGACCGCGTTTTCGCCGGACGGTCAGATGATGGCGACGCAGGGTTTCGGCGAGGATGGCAAGTTGTGGAATTATCCGGCGCTGACGTTGCGGGCGGCGCTTGACGGTGAATTGGCTGCACGTCCGACGGTGTTTTCGCTCGACAGCCAGCATGTGATGAGTTCTGTCGGGCATGGCGTGGAAGTTCGCCGCACTAGCGATGGCCAGTTCGTGCGGTTCCTCGCGGGACATCAAGCCACGGTGCTAGATATCGCGCTGGCGAGTGACGGCGTTCATTTGCTGACGGGATCGGCTGATGAAACCGCGAAGCTGTGGAACAAGGACACCGGTTCTGTGGTTCGCACATTCGAGGGTCACGACTTCGACGTGACGGCGGTGGCGATATCGAACGACGGTCACAATGTCGCGACGGGAAGCTCATACATCGATCGCCATGTTCGTTTCTGGGATGCACACACCGGCGAATTGATGCACGTGTTTGATGTTGACGTCGGGACAGGCGCGAGTCGAATCGCGTTTTCGAAGGATGATCGTCGGTTGTTCATCGCGCGATTTGACGGTGTGGTGCTTGCGATTCGCAATCCGGAAGCGCCAGCGCCCGGCGACTTTGATGCAGAAGGGCACGTGACTTTGACAGACTTCGGTCAGTTTCACTCGTGCGTGAGTGGTCCCATCGACAGTTTTGCGACGCCAGCGCATCCTTGTTACCTGACTGATTTGGATTTTGATTATGACGCGGATCTGAGGGATTTTGTGCTTTTCTCGAATGAATTTGCGGGCGATGGCGATTGAAAGAATGCACGCAATATAGGTACATGTGTGATTCAAGTGTGCGCGAAATGCCCAAGCCGGCGTTGTTCGAGAACCAGCAAGAAAAGCGAACCCCCCTCAATCCCCCCTTAGTAAGGGGGGAAGTGGTTAGCCACACAAAACTTGCATGACCGGTCTAATTCGGTTACCTCTGCGGTGATTAGGGAGGTGACTCGCTCATGCAATTCTGCGTCTTTCAAACAGATTGGGGCTGGTTTGGAATTGTGGCTTCGCCCGCTGGGCTGGTAGCCACGCTGATGCCGCGGCCCGAAAAGGAAATCCGCAAAACGATCAAACAAAAATGGCCTAAGGCGACGGAGGCGCCGACGCTGATGCCGTTGCTCCGCCAGCAAGTTGCTCAATACTACGTGGGGAAGAAGACGGCGTTCACCGTCGACCTCGACCTGACCGGCATTCCGCCGTTTCACGCGGAAGTTCTGAAGTCATGTCGGCGTATCCCGCATGGGAAAACCGCGAGCTACGCCGATCTTGCACGTGCGGCCGGGAATGAGAGCGCGGTGCGTGCGGCTGGCAGCGCAATGGCGAGTAATCCGATGCCGATCGTGATTCCGTGTCACCGCGTGCTTAAATCGGATGGCGGGCTGGGCGGGTTTTCTTCGACCGACGGCGTTTGCGAGAAGCAGCGACTGCTGGAGCTTGAGGGGATCATTCGCACGAAGGTCGCGCCGCCTGTTGCGAAGCCAGCGGCGAAGCGACGATTGGCTGAGGTGGGATGAGGCATTGGTGACTATTGCCCCTGTTCAGTGAACTCGCGGGGCACACCACGAAATAACGCACTGCTCACAGAGCAGTGGCACACGGGCGAGCTCGGATAAGGCATCCGCAAGTTGCAGCAATAGTATCTAGCGATTCCTCGTCGTTTCGATCCGCTTCTGATCAGTTGAACCTCTGGGAGTTTGTACTTTGACTGATTTCTCCCGTCGCTCGTTCATGCAGGCAACCGGTGCCATGGCTATGGCACCGATGGATTCTGCGCTTGGTCAACTCGCACCGCTTGCCCAGATAGATCCAAAGGAAAAGCCGATCGGCCTGCCGGACCCCAGCCACCCGCGGGCGGCGAATTCTGGCATCGTGGTCATTTCCAGCGGCAACGGACTGCGCGCGACGGAGAAGGCCGCGGCGATGCTGAAATCCGGCAAGGGCGTGGATACGCTTGAGGCTGTGGTTGCGGGCGTGAACATCGTCGAAGAAGACCCGAAGGATATGAGCGTCGGTTATGGCGGTCTGCCGAATGAGGAAGGCGTTGTCGAGCTGGATTCGTGCGTGATGCATGGGCCTACTTGTCGGGCGGGCTCTGTGGCGTCGCTGCGGAATATCAAGACGCCGTCGTCGGTGGCGAAGCTGGTGATGGAGCGAACCGACCACGTGATGATCGTCGGCGAAGGGGCGTTGAAGTTCGCGAGGGCGCACGGGTTTAAGGAATGCGATCTGCTCACGGATGAGGCGCGGAAGGCATGGCTGGATTGGAAAGAGAATCACTCGGACGACGATGACTGGATTCCGCCTTTGATCGAGCAGGACGGCAAGCCGCAGTCGAGTCGAAAGGTGAAGTTTCCGTTCACGTATGGGACGATCACGTGCTTGGCGCTGGATGTGGATGGATCGATCAGCGGTGTGACGACGACGAGCGGGTTGAGCTACAAGATTCCCGGGCGCGTGGGTGATTCACCGATTATCGGCGCGGGGTTGTACGTGGATAACAAAGTTGGTGCGGCTGGTGCCACGGGGCGAGGCGAGGCGTGCATCAAGATTTGCGGATCGCATACGGTGGTTGAGGCGATGCGCGCGGGCAAGTCCCCCACCGAGGCGTGCAAGGTCGCGTTGGAACGAGTTGTTGAGACGACGACGGAAAAGCGACTGCGACTCGCAGACGGCAGGCCGAACTTTGACATCAAGTTTTATGCGCTGTCGAAGGATGGGCGATTCGGTTCCGCTTGCATGTGGGAAGGCGGCAGCTACGCCGTGTACGCGGATGGCAAGAATCGATCTGAGCCTTGCGCTTATTTGTTCAAGAAACCTGAAGCGAAGGGCTAGCGCCTGCACTGCTCACAGAGCAGTGGCACACGCCAGACCGATTCATTCAATCGGCAATCGGAGATTGACAAACGACCATTTCCATTCGTTATTCGCTATTTGACATTTCCTTGCCAGGCGACCGCCTAGCTGCAACCGCGCGGGCCTCACCCACCGCCTTTGCGGGTCAGCAAGTAGATCAATGCGGCAACGCCCGCGATGCTTATGATCATCAGTATCCCAGATGGCAGTTGCATGGTTCGACTCCCGCGTATTTCAAGTCATTTGCGACGCCCAATTCCCACAGTATTCGCTGATACTGTCGAGTCGCCGCGATTGGTCGGCGTAGTATTATAGCGACGGCTGATCGTTTGCCCGAAAATCGAAATTTGCCTAGACTACCGATAACCAAAAGATATGTCGCGCTGGCGACATATATAATGGCAAACGGAGTGGGGATCGGGGAGTTTCTTTCCTGCCTGTATTTCAACGAGCGCAATCGCTCCAGACTCAAAGGAGAGGCTAATGAACATGGGTCCACGAGCCGGCGTCGCCGCGATGGTCGCGTTTGGATTTCTTTTTGTTTCGCAAGCACTATCGGACGGTCCGGCGGCGATAAGACATGCATCCTTTGACACGGTTGCCTTGCAAGATTTTGGAATCGATGTCGTTTGCCAAGGATGCGATTCGTCGTTGGACGATGGCACGATCGAAATCGTTGGTGGCGCATTTACGCTTGAAACAAAAACAAACTCCTATGCATTTGACCGAGTGAACGCAGGTTCCGTCGGTTTGCAGATCAGTTCGTCGCAATTGCCAAGCTTTGCGGTCCTTGGGGTTGAGGGCGGCAAGATCGGCTTTGATGCGAACAATCATCGAATTCTGGCTGAGGGAAGCCACGTCGTGATTTCGCAGGGGTTGGCTGAGGTGCTTCGTGCGAATGGCGCGACGGGCAAGGTCATTGGAACTATTACGCTTGCCGTCGAGGGAGCGGCGGATATCGATGTGATCAATCTTGCAGCGAGAAATGATGGCGTGGCTGGTGCCGATGGGCCGGATGTGATCGTCGGCGAGTTACACAACTTCAACAACTATGGCACGAACGGGACGTTGTCTGCGTTTTCAGTGGGGACGACCTCGTGCAACGTGGGCGATACCCCCCTGCTGTGGCAGGCTGAGAACAACCGTCACCCGGTCATCGGGCAGAATATGTATCGATTGAAGAACGGGCGCTTCGAGCAGATTGGTCAGAGCTGGCTGAAGCATGGATTTCTGGCGCTTGCTGAAAACGCCTGCGGGCTCGGGTGCCAGAATCCTAACAATGGTGCGTTGTTGGGAGTTGGGTGCTCTGATCCTTACTCGGCCAACCTGAACGGGCAGCAGGGTAATCTTGGGCCGAAATCGGAGATCAATGCACACACTGGATTCTTCCCTTATCCGCCGTCGAATCCGCAGTGGTCTGGTCCGTACGCTCGTCGACTTCAGATTCGCAACACAGACCTCGACCCGGCGCAGGATGGCGGCGGAAAGTATTTCGTTGAGGGTCAGTACGTTGCGGCGGACGACGCCGAAAATGGCAATAACAACAACAACGCATCGTATCGCGACATAACGATCACGGCTGGCGGTGGTGGATCGTGGAACATGGCCTTTGCCGGGCCGACCATGCGGCAGCAGGCTGCGATTCGTGCGTGGCAGAACAATGATCCGGCTGTCGTGGAAACGGAAATTCAGGTTCCTGATGATGGATTGTACATTCTGGCGGCGAAGGCCACGCACCTTGGTGATGGGTTGTGGAACTATGAATATGCCCTGCAAAACCTCAATAGTGATCGCAGCGTGAGTTCGTTTTCGATCCCGCTGAATGAGACGACCGACTTGCAGGACATTGGTTTCCACGACGTTGACTATCACAGCGGCGAACCGTACTCGGGCACCGATTGGGAAGCTTCCCAGACAGACAGCGAGATCACTTGGTCGACGGATTTCTTTGGCGATAACCCGAACGCGAACGCGCTGCGCTGGGGTACTTTGTACAACTTCCGATTCACGACGCAAAAAGTGCCGACGACTGTGCAGGTTACTCTCGGCATGTTCAAGAACGGAGGCCCGGTGGAGGTGACGGCTGAAACGATCGGTCCGGCGTTTGCGCCGGTCGATTGCAACGGGAACTTCCTCGACGATCGCTGCGATCTCGATTGCGACGCGCTGGGGTTCGACATCTGTCATCACATGGGGGCGTGCGGGACGAGCTTCGACTGTGACCACAGCGGTCAGCCGGACGAGTGCGAAACCGACTGCAACGACAACGGGCTGTTTGACGCGTGCGATCTGAATGACGGTAGCAGCGAGGACTGCAACGCCAACGCGGTGCCGGATGAGTGCGATCCTGACTGGGATGGCGACGCGACGCCCGATGCGTGCGACGGTGACATCGACCAGGACGGCGTGGCTAACGCGGCTGACGTGTGCGATTTCACGCCGCTTGGTTCTTCCATCCGTACGAACGGCACGGTGGTGGGCGACATCAACAACGACTGCGACGTCGACCTGATCGACTACAATCACTTTGACGATTGCGGTGCGTCGAGCGGCCCGAACGATCCGCCGAATAATCCGGCGTGCCTGGGACTGTATGATTACGAGCACGATGGCGATCTGGACCTGGCTGACTTCGCGGGCATTGTGAATGCGTTTACGGGGAGTTAAGACACCTGCCGGTGATACAAAGCAGGACTTTCCCCCGCGCCTTTTGTTGGCGCCTTGGCGTCTTCGTGGTTTCTCTCCGCGTCTCCGTGCCCCTGTGGTTCCAAATCGAGCGAGCGCTTGTCTTGTTATTAGAACAAGGCGAAGCGCGCCCATGATCGACTTGTCGCAACATACGATGCTGCTTGCTTCTTAACTGCACCGTATGGATCGGAGCGTTTTGCACGACATATTCTTCTTGGTGCAGAACTTCGGCGATGAATCGCTGTTCTTGCCCTCGAAGACGCGGTTCGGTTTTGCGTGACGCAGAAAAACGCAAGGTTCGACCCTTGCTGACATGCCGAAAACACGGGTCCGCAGTCAAACGCAATGACTCATGCAGGAATGTGCAATTCACCAAGGAGTTGAGATCGATAATCTACAGCAGCCGTTACCTATTCAGGATCGGTTCGAAAGGGTCGCGATCTGATTCGCTTAACGCGACGTCAACGCGCTTAAGTTTTTCTCGTATCCGTTCAGCGAGTGAGGCGAGAGCAGGACGTTCGCTGGCCCAGTGGCCTAGGATAATCGCGGTGCAGTCGCGGCGTTGGACGGTGAGGGCGTCGTGGTGTCGCATTTCGCCGGTGATGATGCAATCGGTTTTTTCGAGTTTCATTTTGAAGGGCAGATCCCCTGCTGCCCCGGCGACGGCGATGATTCGGGTGATTTCGCGTTGAGGGTCGCCGACGGTTTGCACGCAGGTTGCGCCAGATTTCTTCTTCAACAATTGAGCGAGTTTGGAAAGCGCAATGGGCTTGGGAAGTTTGCCGACTCGTCCGATGCCGCGGACTTGTTTCGATTTTAGGGGATAGATATCGAAAGCGGGTTCTTCGTAGGGGTGCGTTGCGCGAAGGGCTGCGACGATTTCGGGGAGTTTCTTGGCAGGTATGACGACTTCTAGCCGCACCTCGTCGACCGTTTCCAGTCTGCCGCGCTGGCCGACAGCCGGGTTGGTGGATTGTCCGCCGAGGAAGGTGCCCTGTCCGCGCAGGCGATAACTGCAACGGGAATAGTCGCCGATGTTCCCAGCTCCGGCTGCGAATAATGCGTTTGATACGCTGTCGAGTGCTTCCTCCGGTACGAAGGTGATGAGCTTCAGTTCATTGGTGCCCGGTTGATCGACGTATTCAAGGGGTTCAGTTATTTCGACGCCAGCCAGGTTCGCAAGGACGTCGTTGGTGCCGCCGTCGGCTGCGTCGAGGGCGGTGTGAGTCGAGTAGATTGCGATCCCCTGCCGCACGCATCGATACACGATTGACTCGGTGCCATGCGATGGCATTTTTAGCGACTTGAGCGGTTTGAAAATCGGCGGGTGGTAGGCCATGATGGCGTCGAACTTGCCGTTTATTGCTTCATCGACAACTGCATGGGTCAGATCGATGCAGAGCAGAATCCGTTTGATGCTCGCGTTCAAATCACCAGCGAGAACGCCGACGTTGTCCCATTCCTGGGCTAAGCCGGTTGGTGCGATTGTCTCCATCGCGGCGGCGAATTCGGCCAGCGTGGTGGATTGACTCTTCGATTGATTGGTTCGTTTTTGTTTCACGCCGCGCATTCCTGTTCAACGAGCTCGCGAAAGGCCTGGCTGAGGCGCTGTGTCATCGCGCCTGGTTTCCCGCCGCCGACGTCGTGTTTTTCCACGCGAATGACCGGCATGACCTGCATGATTGAATTGGTCAGAAAGACTTCGTCCGCGCCGAGCAAATCGTCGATGGTCAGGCGTGTCTCCACGAAATCGATCCGCTGATTTCGCGCGATTTCGAGAATGGCATCGCGCGCGATGCCCGCAAGCACGGGCGTGTCGCGCGCGGGCGTTTTCAAGACCTCATCTTTAACGAGAAAAATGTTGCTGATGGAGCCTTCGGCGAGCAGATGTTCAGTCGTAAACCAGATGGCTTCGAGGCAGCGGTGTTGCTGGGCGTCGCGCAGAGCGATCAGTCGGCCGAAGTAGCAGGTTGTCTTGTGGCCCGCGAGTGGGTCTCTTGGTGATTGGAGGTATCGCGAAACGGTGACGGAGACGCCTTCGTTGTACATTTGCGGTGGGTAAGAAAATAATTCGGAGCAAGTCGCACAAATGGTGAGTGAGGGGACGCCGCTTGCGCCCGCGCTCTTCACGCTCCCCGAGGAGACGGTCAGGCGGATTCTTGCGTCTTGCAATTCGTTTCGGTGAAGCAGCTCGCGGAATTGATCGGCGGAGGGAAGTTCTTCGCGTTCGATCGGGTGCAGCAGTTTTTCGGCGGATCGGCGCAGGCGATCGAGATGTGATTCGAGACGAAAGACGCAGCCATTCTCGGCGCGCATCGTTTCAAATAACCCTGCGCCGTGCAGCCAGCCGCCGTCGAACACGTCGATCGTGGCGCGCTCCTGCGGTAAGAAGGAACCGTTCAGGAAGATTGTAGCGGTCACGAGGAGGCTCCGATGCAGCATGCTGGTTGAGGCGTTTCGCAACCGACGGCTTCGAACATCGCGCGCGCTTTCGCGAGGATTTCAGCGTGTTCCGCTTCCGGTTCGCTGTCGGCCACGATACCGCTGCCGGCGTGAATGTGAACGAGTTGACCCATCTGGGTCATGGTGCGGATGGCGATGTTCATCTGCATCGAACCGTCGAGGCCGATGTAGCCTATGGAGCCGCAGTAGACGCCGCGCGGAGCAGGCTCAAGCTCGTCGATGATCTGCATAGCGCGGATCTTTGGTGCGCCTGTGATGGAGCCGCCGGGAAACGTCGCGAGGAGTAGGTCGCTCCAATTTTGATTTTCTCTTAAGCGGCCCTCGACAGTGGCAGTGCGGTGAAAGACGGTAGGCAGCGCTTCGATCGTGCCCGGATCACTGACACGAACGGAGCCGAACTCGCAGACTTTGCCCAGATCGTTGCGCATCAGATCGACGATCATGGCTAGCTCTGCGTGGTCTTTCTCGCTCGATTCAAGCTCGTCGCGATTCGTTTGGTCAGACCATTGGTCGTCGCCGCGCGGGCGCGTTCCTTTGATGGGTCGCGTGACGACGTGACCGTTGCGAAGATTGAGAAAAAGTTCGGGCGAGGAGCTGATGATTGCGGCGTTCTTCGTCGTGAGGAACGCGGCGTGCGATGAAGGATTGCAGTCGCGGAGACGCATGTAGAGATCAGCCGGATTCAGGGACGTCTCGATTGAAAAGCGCTGGGCCAAATTGATTTGGTAAGCGTCACCGTCAGCGATGTATTTGAGAACGCGTTCGACGGCGCGGAGGTAGTCATCGCGGGACCAATCATTTTTAGGCGGCGACGCATTTGTGCAGTCGTTCGTTTCAGGTTCGCTATCTTCATTTTCGATTTGGGCCAATCGTTGCTTGAGACGACTTATTCGCGATTGAATCGATGGGCGATTTTCGATCGTCGAATCGGGCCAATCAACGAACACGCCGTACCAAGAGTTGGTGTGATGGTCATAAATGGCCACCGTGTCGTAAAGGCGGAAGTGTGCTAGGGGCAACGAATTATTGCAGGTTTCGCGCGACTCGGTGGTCGCTGCGTCATAACCTACGTAACCGATCCATCCCCCGACAAAGGGAACAGAATCTATCCTCTCGACTGCGTCACCAACGTGGGTCAGTTGTTGCGCGAGGTTGTTTATGAACGATTCAAACGAGTCGACGTCATCTCGAAAGCAGACTTCTTGCACCGGGTCCTTGGCAAAGATGGAGTATCGTGCAAATGGTCCCATGGCGCGGGATGACTCGAGGATGGCGCTGTGGGGAGAATTAGCGTAGGCAAGCGCGACTGCCCTTGTCGTGACTCGGGACTTCAGCGGTTCGACGATGGCTTTGAGCTTGTTGCGATTCGTTTTCACGGTAATGCGAAGTATACAAATGATCGCATGATGGAACAGTGGAGTGTGCCGCCAGCACTATCGCCGTGATGTTCCGCGTGAAATCAGCCAAACACCCACAAGCACGCAGGCGCCGCCGGCGAGGGCGTTCCAGGTGATGATTTCATCCTTCTTAAAATAAACAGACGTGGCCAACGTGACGAAGGGCTGGAAGTAGATGAGTGCTCCGACGCGGGCTGGACCGAACTTAGCGACAGCTTCGTACCACCAATAGAACGCGAGGCCGCTGCAACACAGGCCCAGAAACAGAACGGCGGCGATGGAACGCGAGGAGAGCGGCGCGACGGTGATCGAGCTTGTGAGCATGAAGGGAAGCAGGATGAGGGCGGCGACGGACATGGCTAAGACCGAGACGCTGAGTGCGCCGTTTCGGCGAACGGGCTCGCCGCCGAGGACGGTGTAAGCGGTCCACGTGAAGCATGACGTCAGTTGCAGAAAATCGCCCAGGCGGGCCTGCGAGAAATCGGGAGGTGCGGTCAAAGTGACCAGAAGTATGCCGCACGCGCCAATCGCGGTGCCGATCCAGCCAAGGCGGCTGATGTGCTGTCGGCCAAGGAAATGAGAAGTAATCGCAATGGGGACTGGGATGAAGCCAATGATCCAGCCGGAGCTGATGGCTGAGGTTTTCAGGAGGCCATACGCCTGAATGAGCAAGTGGACGCTGAGGATCCCGCCGAGCACGAGGCAGATCGGGATGTCTTTGCGATCGGGAAGAAGTCGTTGCTTGTGAAAGCGCGTGAGGGCGAAGAGCAGTGTGAGGCCGATGAGCAGGCGGGCGACGACGATGGTGAATGGGTGCAGGGATTCGAGCGCGATGCGGGTGATGACGAAAGATGCGCCCCAGACGAGAATTGCGAAGAGCGCTTTGCCTGAAACAAAAATGGGCGGCGAGGCACTATCGTTGGAAGTTGTTTCCGTCACGAGCGAGATGGTATCCGTGGGCTAAACGTCTGCAATGCGATAGCGAATCGTTCGCGATTTGGTCTCGATCAATGTTGAGGGGCATTAGCGTATTCAATCAGCAATCCACCGACGCGCGGGCGAGGGACGTCGCGATCGAGGTAGATGGCTAATCGAGTCCAATGAGGAAGGCTATGAATGCGCGAAGAAGATTGGGGGATTTCTTTTTCAGACGGATTCTCCTTGGAATGCATATCGTGCGGCGGCTTTCCGTGAGATGGTTCTTCGTGCGATCGTTTCTTAGGAAACTGGTTTTCGCCCGGGCTAATCTCTGCTTCGACTAATTGTTGCGCATCGGACCCGGAGACGAGTTCGTATTGGTAGAGTGAATCGAAGCGGAACATGAGAAGGGCCACGCCGTGAACTCGTTCCGTGCGGCGCAGCAATCCTGCTTCGGTGGAGACCCACATCTGTTCTGAGAGCCGAAACGTCGCCCACCATCCGAAATGAAACGCGATCTCCGAGGAGAGACTAAGACAATCCGGATACACGTTGCCGCCGACCTCGATGGTCTCGTAACCTTCGAGTCGAACGCGGCGTGCGGCAGTGCCGCGGGCGAATAAATTTCCCGCGCGGTCGTAGACGTTCATGTTCGCGTTGACCAAGGCGTCGTCGCTTCCGGTCAAACGTTCAGGCCATTCCGCGACGGGTGGGTCGAACTCGATGAAGAACGCCGGGCCTACTGGTTTTTTCTTGTCGGGCCAGGGGAATCTCACGACGTGGTTCCTAACTTTCGGCGGTGCGAGATAGGACGCGATCGGCTTGGATCGAACCGAACAAAGGCGACCTTCGGCGCGCTGGTTCGTGTTGTCGCGACGTTCGTACAGCACGGGCACGTCTTTCGAGTCCTTGAGGTTGGTGCGAAGGTAGACGCGTGAGCGTTCCTCTGAGTGACCGAAATAACGAGTGAGGTCGACGACCAGCGAGCGTTCGGCTGTTTCGGGTTGCTGTGCAAACGGAGTCGTTGCGCAGCCTGTCAGAAATAGCAGGCCGATGCAAAAGGCGATGGCGAAGTGATTTCCTCGTGTAGCCATGTGGAATTCTAGCAATTACAAGGCTGTTGTGCGCGTCGAAACACTTGACGAAATGGAGTTCGTCCTATAAGAGTTATTATGGCACCTGATTCCATGGGAACTCAACGTACCAGCGAACAATTCAATCCGTCGCGCGAGGCGAATCGCGGCCAACCTGTTGATGCCTTGACCTTTGACGATGTGCTGCTGCTTCCGCGCCGTTCCTCCGTCTTGCCCGATCAGATTGATGTCAGCACCAAACTGACTTCGCGAATCTCACTGAATATTCCGCTCGTCTCCGCAGCTATGGACACGGTGACCGAATCGCGCCTCGCGATCGCCCTCGCTCAGGAGGGCGGCATCGGCATCATACACAAGAATATGTCGGTTGAGGCCCAGTGTCGCGAAGTGAGAAAAGTAAAGCGATCAGAGAGCGGCGTGATTCTTGACCCTGTTTCGCTTGGGCCGGATGAGCCGGTGGCCAAGGCCAAAGAGGTCATGTCGCTTCAAAACATTTCAGGCGTGCCCATTGTTCAGCCGGACGGCAAGCTCGTGGGCATCATCACGCGTCGCGATATGAAGTTCCTGGAACATGAGAATCTGAAGATTCGCGATGTAATGACCTCCAAGAATCTGGTGACGGGCGCGCCGAATACGACGGTGCAGCAGGCATCAGAGATTCTTAACAAGGCTAAGGTCGAGAAGCTGCTGCTGGTGGATAAGGATTACAAGCTGGCCGGTTTGATTTCGATGAGAGACATCGAGCGAAATCGTCGCGATTCGGGGAGTTGCAAAGATACGCGCGGGCGGTTGCGCGTCGGGGCGGCGGTCGGCGTTTTGGATTTCGATCGCGTCGATGCGCTGATCGACAGCGATGTCGATGTGATTGTCGTCGATACCGCACACGGCCATTCCGACAATGTGATCACCACGATCAAAGAGATTCGAAAGAAGCACAACATCGATCTCGTTGCGGGGAATATCGCGACGGCAGAGGCAGCGAGAGACTTGATTGAAGCGGGGGCTGATGCGCTGAAGGTCGGGATTGGGCCGGGCAGTATTTGCACGACGCGCGTTGTTTCCGGAGTTGGCGTGCCGCAACTCACGGCTGTGATGAACGTTTGCAGCGTTGCTTCGCCCTCAGGTGTGCCGGTGATTGCGGATGGCGGGATTCGGCAATCGGGGGACATTACAAAAGCACTGGCTGCGGGCGCTCATTGCGTTATGCTGGGTTCGTTGTTCGCGGGCATGGAGGAAGCTCCGGGCGAATCCGTTACGTGGAAAGGCCGGCGGTTCAAGGAATACCGCGGGATGGGTTCGCTGGGTGCGATGGTGAAGGGCTCGGCTGACCGATATGGACAGGCGGGTGCGCGGCCGACGAACAAGCTGGTGCCGGAGGGTATCGAAGGTCGCGTGCCGTTTCGTGGGCCGCTGGCGGATTTCGTTTACCAGATGGTCGGCGGACTGCGGGCGGGAATGGGATATTGCGGGGCGAAAAACATTGAAGAGTTGCGGGCGACGGCTTCGTTCTGTCGCGTGACGGCTGCTGGCGTGGCTGAGTCCCATCCGCACGATGTCATGATTACCAAGGAATCACCCAACTATGCGGGAGAGTTTCAGAATGATTAGTGCATCGAGTAAGCGGGTCGCACGCCGTGCAAGCGGCACTGCTCACAGAGCAGTGGCACACACTTGCGAGAATCTTCCACTGAGTTTGGGAACTGGTTCAGCTCGTCTTGCTAGACTGAGTACCGCCACACTTTGTCTTGCGGGCTTGTTCTTTTCGGGGTGCTCGCAGTTCAACAATCCGTTTCGTGATGAGTTGAGGCATCAGGCTGAAGTCACGACTCCGTCGGTGGAAGGGATTCGGGCGATGGAGGCTACGAAGGCCACGCCCCACCGAGAGTATGCACCGTCGTATATGGTGAGTCATGACGCACCGGTTTTGCACGCCCCATTGCTTTTTGAAAGCAAGTACGAAGAGCTGATCAACGACGACGGGCAATTCGCATGGACGCTTGAGGATTACTGGGACTTTGCCTATTGGCGTGGGAGATTCCTTGTGAATCTCGTGGCTGTTCCGGTGAGCATGATCGTCACGCCGCCTTGTTCCATTCAGGAAAGCGATGGGGAGCTTGAGCCGAATTGGTTTGGCGAGCTTCACGATGCCAAAACTTCACCGTGTCAGAATTGTGCAAGGCGTGTGCGGGACGATCGTCAGATTAGGCCCGTTGAAAGTAATTCAACCACGCAAGGCTAGTCATTTTGGTGTGTTGCGTTACCGGGCGGCGGATCGAAGTACATCTGATCATCGACGATCCTCGCCACGGCCAAGCCGTCGCTTGACCGTGCCACCCGGCCGAGTTGCGTTGGGGATCGTTGCTTTCCTTACCGGTTCATTGTGTTAGCTCGACCGAATGTCAACTCCTACCCAAGTCTCGAAACAGAAGTCGGCCACAGAACGACGCTGCGCCGGGTGTGGTCAGCGGTTGACCGAGCCGCTTCCGGCCACATGCCCATTGTGCGGATTTCATTTCGGTGAAGAGCGAATCACCGGGGCTGACGTGACGCCCTATGCGCAAGCGTATTCGCGCGGAGAGCATAGCTGGCGGGCGATGTCGGAGTGGGTGTGGTTCGCGCGGATTGAGCGGCTGAAGCACATCGCGCTGATGCAGGCGTCGGCGGCGTCGAGACGATTTGCACGGCCCAACCTTTTGCTTCTTGCTTTCGCCGCCGGGTTTTGGTTGGCCACAAACTACGGATTTCGCTGGGTGTCGGCGTCGCGTGAGGCGGAACCGACCCGATCTCTTACGCCTGGCGGAAGCGGCTGGGTACACCTCGCGGCGATGCCGCCTCCTGCTCGGATAGGCTTGCCGCCGGAAATCAAGGTTGATCTTTGGTGGAACCCAACGCAATCGGCGCTGGTTTTCGCTATTGGGATCGTTACGGCGTGGTTGATGTCGGTTTTGGCGCTGGGGTTCATTCGATCGGGCGTGACTTCGGCGCACGAGGCGAAATATCGATCGGAGCAACGGATGACGGCTGCGCTGGGGTATAGCACGGCGTGGGCGATTCCGCTGGCGATTGCTGCGTTGCTTGCGTCATTGCTTCCAATTTCATACGCGGGTGAGGTGAATCGCTGGGCGTGGTATCCGCCGCGAGATGCGATCGTGCTGTCGGCGGCGGTGATTGCGGGGTTTGCGGCTGCGATGTGGTGGTTCTGGTTGTTGCGGTTGGGATTCACGGCACCGCCGTCATCGCGCGGTCGTGTGTCGTTTTTCTTTGCGGTCGGTGTTCCGCTCATCGTGGTGAGCGTGGGGGCGGCTTGGTGGTTTGGACTTTCGTTCCTGTTTGCCGCGCTGTTTAAGGCTATTCGTCTGGATTTCTAATGATTCCGCAAGTCCAAGGTCATCCGAAACAACCGCAAACCATCGCGGTGCTGGACTTTGGGGGACAATACGTACAACTGATCGCGCGGCGGGTGCGCGAATGTCACGTCCACAGCATCATTGTGCCACCCAGTGTCACTTTGGAAGAATTGAAACAGCGGAACGTTGTTGGCCTGATCTTTTCCGGCGGACCGGCCAGCGTTTACGACGAAAACGCGCCCGTTTGCCGACCCGAAGTGTTTGACTCGGGGATACCAATCTTCGGGATTTGTTACGGCTTGCAGCTTGCCTGTCGCATGACGGGTGGAGATGTCAGTGCCTCGCCGTCGCGCGAATACGGCCGAACGCAGCTGATCGTCAAACGCGCGCGGGGGCTGCTGACGCACATTCCATCACCGACCATGGTTTGGATGAGTCATGGCGACGTCGTCACCAAGTTGCCAGAGGATTTTGAGGAGCTCGCCAGCACGCGAAACTCGTCGTTTGCGGCTGTGCAACACCGAACGAGGCCGATCTACGGCGTGCAGTTTCATCCGGAAGTGACACACACGCCGTGCGGCGGGCAGATCATCAGGAATTTTCTTTTTGAAATCTGTGGGTGTCTGGGCGATTGGCACGTGGGCCACGTCATCGAGCGGATTGAGGCCGACATTCGCGCGAAAGTTGGGGCTAACGATCGCGTCATTTGTGCGCTGTCGGGCGGGGTTGATAGCAGCGTCACAGCCGCCCTGCTGCGACGGGCGATCGGCGACCGACTCACCTGCATCTTTGTCGACAATGGATTGATGCGGAATCGTGAGGTCGATCTCATTGACGCGACGTTCAAAGAGCATTTCAAGATCGACCTTCGCGTGGTTGACGCGTCGGACCAGTTTCTGCGGAAGCTGGAAAACGTGACCGACCCGCAGCAGAAGCGCGTGATCATCGGGCATGAGTTCATCGACGTGTTCAAGACAGCGGCGAAATCGATCGGCCATGCCAAGTTTCTGGCGCAGGGAACGCTTTATCCGGATGTGATTGAGTCGGGGCACAGCGTCGGCGGGACGGCGGCTAAGATCAAACTGCACCACAACGTAGGCGGATTGCCGGCGGAGTTGGGCTTTGATTTGGTCGAGCCGTTACGTGAGTTGTTCAAAGATGAGGTTCGTCGTGTCGGCGAGCACCTTGGGCTGCCGAATGAAATTGTGTGGCGGCATCCTTTCCCCGGGCCGGGGCTGGCGGTGCGGGTTATCGGCGCGATCACGCGCGAGCGACTTGCCACGTTGCGAGCGGCGGACGACATTCTGCTGGAGGAGATTCGCACGGCAGGTTGGTATTCAAAGATTGCGCAGGCGTTCGCGGTGCTGATTCCGGTGAGCACGGTCGGCGTGATGGGCGATGGGCCGAGCTATGTGGGACAGAGTTTGATCGCGTTGCGCTGCGTGGAAAGTGCGGACTTCATGACGGCTGACTGGGTTCATCTCGACCCGGAAGTGCTGAGTCGAACTTCGACACGAATCATGAACGAGGTGCCGGGGATCAACCGGGTGGTGTACGACATTTCATCGAAGCCGCCGGCGACGATTGAGTGGGAGTAAGCGGCGGGAATATGCTGAAACCGCTTCACTTCGGTTCGCATATCAACTTATTACCCAGCCTTGAAAGGCTGGGCTATTCTCGCGCTGTCACTACGTGACAGAACCAGGCAAATCGCCGCTAAATACTGGGATTCGAATTAGGCTCTGCCTGAAACCTCCGCATTTAGCCCACTATTCCTTCAAGATCATTTCGTACCGCTCTTCGACAACATCCACACCCCACAAGTGGTCGGGCTGTTCTTCTGTCTTCATGAAACCGAATGAGCGATAGAGATGTGCGGCTGTTTTCAGGGTAGCTACGGTCCAGAGAAAAATCGATGAATAGCTCTGATCTTTGCTGAATTGAACTGCTTCGCGCATCAGTTGTTTGCCGAGACCGCTGCCTCGCGCCGATGGGTCGACGAGATACCAGCGGAGTTGTGCCTCGTTTTGGTTCACGCCCACGATGGCGATGGAGCCGACAGTCTGTCCATTGTTTTCAGCGATCTAGAGTCGATCGCGCTTCGAGCCGGCGCGGACGAACTCGACCATCGGACCCGCAACGTAATCTTCGAATGTCGGGTCGAAACCGTACTCGCGGGCGTAAATGGTGCCGTGAAGGTGGACGATCGCGCCTAAATCGCCGGGGTGAAGATTATGGCGAATCATGGCGTCTTGGGTTCTTTTTCTTTGCCAGCCGGTGTGGTCACACCGTACACGGGCTCGCGCGGCAGTTTTACGTCAGGAACGGCGGCGGCGCGCAATCGGACTGCGGCCACTTCGGCCTGTCGGCTGTAGTCGATCGACTCAGCCAATATTCGAACCGACTCTTGATCGGCGTGGAATCCATCTGAGTTCTCGCTGCTGATGAAGTCGAGCCGCCACATGGCTTTCTTTTGCCACTCGAAGATGGGAGCCAGCTGCTCGGTCGTTGCGCCGGCGGCTTGGGCTTCGCGGATGGCATCGAGCATATTCGTCATGGCGTTCGCAGCGCGTTCAATCATGGCTGTTGTTCTGCCCTGAATCGTCTTGGCCTTGTCGAGCAATTCCGCTTCGGGGACTCGATGACATGTCTGGCACGCCGCGCTGATGTTGAGCAAGGGGCTGCGGACCCAGTGGTTGCTCACCTTCATGGCTCCCTGCCTTTCGTAGGGCATGTGGCAATCTGCACAACTCACACCGCTGCGGGCGTGGACTCCCTGACTCCACAGCTCGAACTCCGGGTGCTGAGCCTTAAAGACGGGAGCGCCGGTTTCGCCGTGAACGAAGTCCTGGAAGGGTTTGCCGTCTGGAAACTTGTGCTCGTTGTAAGTGGCTTCAATCTGCTCGACTTTCAGACCTTTGTTCCACGGAAAGAACAAGGGTTCTTTCGATGCACAGTAGTACTCGACGTGGCATTGACCGCAGACGAAGCTGCGCATTTCCTGGCGACTTGCGTCGATCATGGGGTCGTATGGGCGGGATCGATCGCCGCTTCGCCAGCGGGCGATGCTGGGAAGATGTGGAACCGGGTCGTCACTCTCGGCGAGCGCCGCGATGCCGAGAATAAAGCCGGGGCGTGTCACGCGAATCTGCATGGTGTTCGGGTCGTGGCAGTCGATGCAACTGACGGAATGCCCGTCGAAGTTGGCGTGTGCCTCCGAAGGCTGACGCTGCCCCGATTCGCTTTCTCGGGGAGTGCCATCGGGGGTTTTGAACAACTCCGCATGGGCCGTGGAATAGTCCATGGCGCTCGCAATCTTGAAACCATCCAACACGGCGGGCCAATTGAACGCGGAAGCGAGCGATTTTTCATCGGTCGGCAGACCTTTAGCTTGGAGCCCAAGCCGGCGGTACGTGGGAATGATCGATGCGTGGCAGTGAAGGCATGAACCGCTCTGCTTACGCTCAGTGACGCGCTCTGTCACCTCCTGGTCGTAGAGCATGTACGCGTGGCCACGGGCTTCGCGGTAGTCGATGCTGAATGCGTAGCCGGAGTAGAGTCGCTGCAACCACGGGTGCTCCGCGAGTTTGCTGGCCGGCATCGCACTTGATCCACCATATTTTGTCTCGGAATCGTCGACGGTCCGTTTGTAGGCATCAAACTGATTGGGCCAGTTTGTACCCCACGGAATGGGGTCCGTGCTGACCTCATTCACTTCGACGAGGCGGACAAAAACGTTCTTTGCTTCTTGTTTGTGCTCGAACACGCTGACCAGCACGGCTGTGGTCACGAAGCCGAGAATTGCAATTGTGAGGCCTCCACCTACCCAGAGTAGGATTCGCGGCCGGCGTGGTTGATTCGTTTTTGGTTGGTTTTGAGTCATCTGGATCTATTCCCCATTAGTGCAGGTGGCCGACGGAGCTGTGGCAACGAATACAGGATAGTGCGTCCATACCCTTGGGCTGCGGGTCGATGACATGCACAACGTCCGAATGGCAATGGCGGCAGGCCGACTCGGTGATCGCGCGGTTTCGTTCGGTGATCTGAATGGGTTCGTGAAACCGACCCGTGGTAAACGCCCAGGAATGGTTCCAGCCGTTGATGCCCTTCGTCAGATACTTACCCAGAAAATTGTGCGGCGTGTGGCAATCGTTGCAGGTCGCGACGGCGTGGTGACTCGATTTTGACCAGCCGTCAAATTGCTCGTTCATCACATGACAATTGGCACAGGCGGCAGGCTTGTCGACGAGGTATGAAGCGCCTTCGGCGTACACGAAGGTGAATGCACCCACACCGGCGATCACGCCGAGCAAGGCAACGAAAGTTACCGTCGAAATTGCCACCCAGGTTCGATGTTTGCGATGCGTTACCACAAAGACCAGAAATTAACCGAAAGGCTTGGGCGATCAATCAAGAAATCCGTGAGACACGCCAAACTGCAGAACTCACACTATATTACCTCGCGAGTTGAGGTATATTCCGCAGCTGATATCGCGATGATTGCAATGAGGAAGTAACTGATGGCGTTCGACAAGATTGATCCGAAGGTGGATTTCCCCGCGATGGAGCGGGAGGTGTTTGCGTTTTGGGAGAAGACCAAGGCGTTCGACAGACTGCGGGAGATGAATCGCGGCAAGCCGAAGTGGTCGTTCCTTGATGGGCCGATTACGGCTAACAACCCGATGGGCGTGCACCACGCGTGGGGGCGGACGTACAAGGATATTTATCAGCGATACCACGCTTCGCTCGGGCGCGAGCTGCGCTATCAGAACGGGTTCGATTGTCAGGGGTTGTGGGTTGAGGTCGAGGTCGAAAAGGAACACGGATTCGGCAACAAGAAAGACATTGAGAAATTCGGTATCGGCAAATTTGTAGAAGCGTGCAAGGCGCGGGCGCGGAAGTTTGCGGGGATCCAGACGGAGCAATCGAAGCGGCTTGGCTATTGGATGGACTGGGACAACTCTTACTACACGATGTCCGACGAGAACAACTACGGCATCTGGGCGTTTCTGAAGAAGTGTCATGAGAAGGGGCTGGTTTACAAGGGGTTCGACTCGATGCCGTGGTGTCCGCGATGCGGGACGGGCATCAGCCACATGGAGATGAACGAGGGCTATCGCGAGGTGCCGCACACGTCGGTGTTCGTGCGGCTGCCGATTCGCGAGCGGCCCGGCGAGAACCTGCTGGTGTGGACCACGACGCCGTGGACGCTGTCGTCGAACGTGGCGGCGGCGGTACACCCGGAGATGGTGTATGTAAAGGTTAAGTTGCACCAGCAAGACACCAAGGCACAAAGAGCAGATGGTGAAGGCACTGCTCACAGAGCAGTGGCACACGGCGATGCGGGAAAACCGGTCGCTGGCGCTCCCGGCTCTGATCAATTCTATTACGTTGGCAAGGCGAACTTTGAAGGCGCACGGGCGCATCCGGTGCAGAACCTCGACAAGTCCAAGTTGCCGGGGTTGATGGCTATTCACTCGCAGTTCAAGAACAAGGGAGCGTATGAGGTTGTTGGCGAGGTGCGCGGGGCTGATCTAGTCGGACTCACGTATGACGGGCCGTTCGATGATCTGCCGGGTGCGGCTGAGGCCAAGGTGGTGCATCGCGTGATTGCGTGGGACGCAGTAACGGGCACGGATGGAACGGGCATTGTGCACATCGCGCCGGGCTGCGGTACTGAGGACTTTCATCTCGGCAAAGAGCTCGGGCTTCCGCAGGTGGCGCCGCTCTATGAGGACGGAACGTTCCGCGAAGAGTTTGGATTCCTGGCAGGCAAGGCATCGGGCAAGGTCGCGGATGAGATTGTTGACGCGTTGAAGCAGCGCGGCCTCCTGTTTGCGAAGGAAGCCTATTACCACCGCTACCCGCACTGCTGGCGATGCAAGGAGGAGTTGGTTTTTCGGTTGGTGGACGAATGGTTCATCAACATGAATTGGCGCGAGGAGATCATGGAGTCGTCGCGCGGGTCGCGGTGGATTCCGGATTGGGGACTTGAGCGCGAGCTTGATTGGCTCAAGAACATGGGCGACTGGATGATCTCGAAGAAGCGCTATTGGGGCTTGGCGCTGCCGATCTGGGAGTGTCATGAATGCGGTCATTTCGAGGTGATCGGCGGGCGAAACGAGTTGAAGTCGCGAACGGTTTCGGGTTGGGAGAAGTTTGAGGGCAACTCGCCGCATCGACCTTATGTGGATGAAATCAAGATTCGCTGCGCGCAGTGTGGCGATACAAACGTGACGCGCATCAAGGATGTGGGCAATCCCTGGCTCGATGCGAGCATCGTGCCGTTTTCGACCATGGGGTATTTTTCTGACAACGATTATTGGAAGCAGTGGTTCCCAGCGGAATTCGTGGTCGAAGCGCTTCCCGGGCAGTTCCGCAACTGGTTCTATGCCCTGCTGACGGTGAGCACGATGATGGTCGGGCGGTCGCCGTTCAAGGTGCTCAAGGGGCATGGCCTCGTCATGGACGACGAAGGCAAGCCGATGCACAAATCGTCGGGCAACGCGATTGAGTTCAATCAGGCGGCGGATCAGATTGGCGTGGATGTCATGCGCTGGTTGTATGCGTCGACGCCGCCCGAGCAGAACGTGCACTTCGGTCCGAAGCACACGGATGAGACTCGCCGGCAAGTAATCATTCCGTGGTGGAATGTCTATTCGTTCTTCAGCAACCTCGCGCGAGTGGATGACTTCAAGCCGGGCGAGCACACAGCCAACGCGAACGAACGATCGCTTCTCGACAAGTGGGTGCTTTCTGATCTGAATCGTTTGATTGAGCTGGCGCATACGTCGTATTCAACATTTGAGGTGATCAAGTTCTGCCAGGAGGCGGGCAAGTTCATCGAGGACTTGAGCAACTGGTATGTGCGGAGGTCGCGGCGACGGTTTTATGCGGATGGTTGGCCGGCGGACAAGCGAGCGGCTTATTCGACGCTGTACACCGTGCTGACGACCTTCAATCGACTGATCGCGCCGATCATGCCGTTCCTTTCAGAAATGATATACCAGAATCTGGTGGCGAAGCAGGTGAACGGATCGCCGCAGAGCGTGCATCATTCGGCGTTTCCGGCGGCGGATAAGTCGCACATCGATGAATCGCTGTCTGCGAAGGTTGACGCGTCGCAGAGACTGGTGCGACTTGGACGATCGGCGAGGAAAGATTCTGATTTGAAAGTGCGGCAGCCGCTGGCGGAAATGATCGTGGTGCCGGGTGATGACAGCGATCGCGAGGCTGTGCGATTGTTTGAGGATCACCTGCAGGATGAGTTGAACGTCAAGAAGGTCTCGGTTCGCGACGATGGCGAGAAGCTGTTCCAGGTGACGCTAGCACCGGTGATGAAAACGCTGGGGCAGAAGTTTGGACGAAACATCAACGCGGCCAAGGAGGCCATCGCGAAGCTGGATGCGCGAGTGGCGGCGATGGCGCTGGCGTCGGGTGAGAGCGTGCCCGTGACCGTCGAGGGTGAACTGGCGTCACTTGGTCGCGAAGACGTAAGCGTAAAGCGTGTGTTTCAGGACGGTTGGGTTGGCAGTGGTGAAGCGAAGACTGTAATTCTGCTCGATTCGCGCGTGACACCGGAACTGAAGAACGAGGGCATCGCGCGGGACATTGTTCGAAACGTGCAGGAGCTGCGAAAGAGCAGCGGGCTTGATATTTCGGATCGCATTCGGTTGTCCTGCAAGACGGAATCGAAGGTGCTAGCGGGTGCGATCGGTGCTTGTAAGGACTACGTTTGCCGGGAGACGCTGGCAGTTGAAATTGTTAATGAGTTGCCGGCGGATTTGAAATTGACGGCGAAAGTCGACATGGACGGTGAGAGTTTGGAGATTGGTTTGAAGAAGGTTTAAGTGCTGTTCTGGGCCGCGCGACTTTGGAGAGTTCGTCGACTCATCCACCACGGCCAAGCTGCGGCTTGACCGTGCCACCCTGTTGGCAATCAATGATCTCACGCTTTTTACTCTGCACATGAGTCCCTTGCTTGCGCAAGGGGCTCTGTTGGAGTGTTGCGTCGTCATGCCCCACACGAATCGTTGTCGTACAGAACACGAGTCGTTATGTTGAATCCGAGATCTGAGTTGGATTCGCATGCCAAGAAAACGAGCCGCGAACCTTCGACCGCGCGACAATCGACAGCACTTGGGCGATCGAAGGTCGACGCGGGCAAAAGCTCGCGGCTCGAACGAATTTCAATTGTTTGAACGACTCTTCGTTCGCAGAACGTAGTTTTCGACTACGTGGTGGTCAGGCCGTCGCCAGCGCCCGGTGTGCTGCCTTCATCTTCCAAGCTGATGAAGAACGCCGAGATCAACGCGTTGCTCAGACCGGACGTCGTGGTCTGAAGGCCTTCGAGTATCGTGCTGCGGACCGCAGGGTCACAGCCGCTGAGCTGAAAGGCTGAGCCACCGACCGCGACGGTCATTGCGAATCGAACAATACGTCCCCATTTGCTAGTCTTTGCCATGATCATGCTCCTGCCAAGGCTCATCCGAAAGCCGCTGCAATCACAAACCCCGTGTCATCCTGTCCGCGAGTGGGGCGCATTAAGTTTAGATTATGCGACGGCCGTAATCAACTTATCGGACGGCTGGCGCCCCCGTTACTAATACCCATCGGCTGATACTGGGACGCAGTTTAGGGACGAAAACAGAATGACGAATTGTGAGACGTTTGGGAATCTCATTGCTAGTGACGCATCACTTTTGACAGTGTAGGTACGATCAAGATACGCCACGGTCAAACTGAGGTTTAACCGTGCCACCCGAGCGCGAATCAACCAAGTAACGGTTCAACCCGAAAGCGGGCGAGTTCGTCTTTCTTGGTTCGCTATTCTGCCTTCAGCGGGGCATGCTGTTGGCCATCGGCGGTTGCAACAGGGCTCGCTTGATGGGGGCGAGAGTGAAGCGGTTGCCCGGGCATTGGGTTTTGCCGGTGACAGCGCCGTGAGTTGTAACGCGATCGGCTGGAATGCGGCAGGCGTAACAAAGGAAACGCGTCAGGCGTTCGAGGGAGGCCATCTGGCGGCGAGTGGGCTGCGTCTTGGTGAAGTCCCCTACCAGGCAGATTCCGATGCCGTAGTCGTTGTAGTAATTGCTGGGAGTTTTGCAGTGCGCGCCGTGTTTTTGCTTGTTCCAGCGTGAACCCGCTTCGATGGCGCCGTCGGCTGTGTCCGTTCCGTTACCAATCACGAAGTGATACCCAAGTTCATCCCAGCCCTTCGCGCGATGGCCGCGATCGAATGTGGCTGCACCGCCTGATGCGGTCGCGCTGTGGTGGACAACGATCGTGCGCCAGCGCGGGCTGATGGGACGACCGACTGGATACCAGCTTTCCATGGGAGGTTGCGGCACCGCTGCCATACGGGGCGGCTCGATGGGACGACGGGCGTTTGGATTGGGGCGGGGCTGCTGACGATACCGCGGGTTTGGTTTGGCCGCTTGGGTTGGTTGTTGATTGTTTTGCGTGCAGGCCGTTTGCAGTACTGCGACGATGACAATGAGCGAGAAGATGCGACGCATGTAAACCACCCTGATATGCCCTGGAATCCCTTCGCCTCGCGATTATTAGTTCTAGTGGATGCCGTCTTATCGGTCATTGCCGGTACGACTGTCAAGCGAAAAAATCGCAGCCAGCGCCAAGATAGTGATACTCTTCCATCGTAAGGACGGTGAATGGGCATAACTTGCGGCTGATTTTCTCGGACGAGAGCTAACGCTTGGGTCGGACAAGTTCGATAAAGAGGGGGTTCGTTGATCAAGATAATGGAATCAGTTGCCGCGAAATGCTGCGTGATTCCTGTGCCGGAGTAATAAGCCCGATGCAATGGATTGGACCTTTCGAAGGCGATTGGCGCAAGGATGTGAACGAGGATTTTCCTGCCGGTTCACCCCCACCACCGATGGTGCGCCAGGTTCGAATGGCGTGGGTTCAATCGCTGATTGAGAGCGGGGATTACGATGGCGGCGAATTGCTTAACCAAGTGATCGATGAAATGCTCGTCGAGAAGTTCTTCTCTGAGTAATACGCATCCACCAATTAACAACGCAAAATTCGGTCTTGGATGAACTCTCCCGCACTCACTTCCCAGCATTTCGAGGTAAGGCACTGCTCACAGAGCAGTGGCACACGGTTGCCTGAAATTTCCAGTAGAATAGATCAATAGTGCAGGCGTGGCGAAACGCTACTTAGACTTCGGTTTGGCGTCAGCTTCGTAGTAGAGAACCCGGCCGCATACTTTGCAAACCTGCATGTCGTCTTTGGTTTGCAATGCGTTGACTACTTCCAGTGTGATTTTCATATTACAGCCGCCGCAGGCCCAATCCTCGCGCTTGGGGTGCAGCTTGACTACCGGGGCCATGGCTTCGCCATCGTGGCGTTCGGCTGTGCGGGTGAATGAAGCAAGGGCTTCCTGGGAGAGACCGGCGGCTGCGGCAGACTTATCAGCCTGAAGGCGATCCCACTCTGCTTTGGTTTGCGCTTCGTACTCAGCCAGTGACTTCTCGGCAGCGGCGGCCAGTTGGAGTTGCTTGTCGCGATCGGCTTCGCACGCCGCAATCCGTTGATCGATGGTTTGAAGCTCTTCCATACCCTTGAGGATTTCTTCCTCCAGCTTGGAATTGTCGGCCTTTTCGGTGTTCATGGCCGTCAGGATGGTGGCGTATTCCTTGTTGGTCTTGGCTTTGTTGAGTGCGAGGCGGTGCTTGGAGACGGAATCTTCGCGCGAGGAGACTTCAAGCTGTACGGCGTCGATCTGGACCTGCTTTTCGCGGTGGTTCTTCTTTTCTTCGAGGAGCTTATCTTCTGCTTTTTTGACAACTTTTCTTTGTGATTCAACCCGACGTGAGCGCGCTTCGCGTTCTCGACGAATGACGGCCAGCTTTAGCTCGACCGCCTGCAAACGCCGAAACGCTTCGACCGTTCCTCCCATTCGTCCTCCCAGCCGCCCTGACGCCGGGGCGTGCGGCCTGCAAATCTGATTTCCACCGCTGGTGGACGAGTCATTATGCCGCAACGTGCGATTTTCGGCAAGAATCTCGCCTTTCATGATTGCAACAACAAATCGACGGTGATATGGATTCGAGCATGTTCTCACGCATTCCATTGGGATTCGTTGTTCTCGTGGCCTCTATTGCGGCGTTGTCTTCCTGTGATCGCGACAAGCCGACGACGGGTACCAACGGAGTTTCGAAGCCCGTTGCGGCAGTCCAGCCTAAGAACATCCTTGAGTTTCCCGCCGAATTGAGGGTCCAGGATGATGCGATTAACGGAATGGTTGAAAAGGCGATGAGTGCGTGCGCCTCGGGGGATTACAACCTGTTTCGTGGCTTGTGGAGTGTGCGCGAAGAGCCGCTGTCGCGGGAAGAGTTCGAAGAAGGCTGGAAGGCCGTGCGGGAAATCCGCATTCGTGCTTTGCAGAAGATTCGCATCGATATGGGTGCGGACAACGACAATCGGTCAGCCGAGCCAGGGGGCGAGGTCCATTATGTGGTGCTGGCCAGCGTCGTTTTTGACCCGACGCTGAAGGCGACGCAAAAAGAGCCGGAACGCGAGGTGGTCCTTCTTGTCATTCCTGAGCAGGGAGAATGGCGAGTCGCGCGGGCCCCGAAGTCGATTCGTGAGTGGATTCACCAACAGCTTTCGACGAAACCCGTAACTGGTGGACCTTAACACGAGCGGCTACACTCGTTCCCTATTCTTGTGGGCTGGATCGATGGCAACTTCTTTTACCACATGATGTTATTGAAGAATCTGATTTGATAAGTCGCGACTGCGGAAACTGAAGGAGATAAGTGATGTCGAAGTTGAATAGAAAGCGGCTGGGCGTGTCGATGCTGGCCGTCCTGGTGGGGATTGGCTGGTTTTCAAGTATTGCAAACGCGGCGGGTGGCATTGAGCCGTACATCAAGATGCGCTGGCCGGATTCGGGTCAGCTGGCGCCGGACGGTACGCTGTATTTCCGCTACAACCCCGACGGCATCTTTCAGCTCTACAAGGTCGCGCCGGGCAAGACGCAGAAGGACGCGGTGAAGCTGACAACGTTTCCCGACGGACTGGGCAGTTATTCACTTAGTGAAGACGGCAAGTACATCGTCGTCATGGCGGCTAAGGGCGGCAATGAGCAATTCTCGATGTATTTGATGGACACTGCTACGGCGAAGATAGAGACGTTGTACGACAATCCTGAGCATGTTTACACGGCCCCCGTGTGGCGACGTGACTCGAAGGCGTTTGCGTTCCGCGCGAATGATGAGTCGCCGACGGATTTCTATGTCTACGTGTATGACATCGAGAAGAAGACCAAGTCGAAGGCGATGGTCGGCAAGGGGCAATACGATGCGGCTGATTTCAGCAAGGATGGGTCGAGGCTCGTTGTCAGCAAGACGATTTCGGCGACTTATAGCCAGTTGTTTGAAGTCACGTTAGCCACCGGCGATTCGCGCGAGATCACCCCCAAAGGCGAAGAGTGGGCGTGGGAAGCGGTTGGGTATGGGCCCGGCGACAAGGTGTTCTACGTCAACAGCGATTACAAGAGCGATCTGCGGGCGATGCACGAGATCGACATGGCCAGCGGAGCGATCAAGCCGATTCTGACTGAGTTTTCGAGCCGCGAAGTCGATTGGGCGACGATGAACGAAGATCGCTCGATCTTGGCTGTCGCGGTTAACGAGGACGGTTACAGCACGCTGCATCTTCGAAAGTCGGGCGATCTCTCTCAGATTAAGGGTCCACCGATGGCGAAGGGCGTGGTGGGCAATGTCGGGTTCACCGGCAAGCACATGCTCTTTTCCCTGGATAACGCGAACACGCCCGGCTTGATTTTCAAATGGGACCATACACAACCAGCGACTGCTCCGGTCGCACTGACCGAAGCGGACACGCAGGGCATCGATGTTTCGAAGTTTTCGCTTCCGGAACTTGTTCACTACGAGTCGTTTGATGGCCAAAAGATCCCGGCGTTTGTGTATCTGCCGAAGGACTACAAGAAGGGTACGAAGATTCCGTTTCTCGTGCAGTACCACGGCGGGCCGGAGTCGCAGTACCGCCCGAACTTCAGCAAGTTCTTCCAGTATTTTGCGAACGAAGGATATGGTGTGATCGCGCCCAACGTGCGTGGGTCGAGCGGATATGGCAAAGCTTTCCTCGAAGCAGACAATTACAAGAACCGCACCAAGAGCGTGAAGGACGGCATCTGGGCGGCGAAGTACGTGATTGCTCAGGGTTACTCAGAGCCGAAGCTGATGGCGGCCTGGGGCGGCAGCTACGGCGGATTTATGACGATGGCTGTCATCACGGAAGCGCCGGAGCTTTTTGGCGCGGCGTGCAACGTGGTCGGCATCGTGAACTTCCAAACGTTTTTGGAGAAGACCGCCGGATATCGCCGGGCGCTGCGCGAGGTTGAATACGGCCCGTTGAGCGATCCGGAGTTTCTGAAGTCTGTGTCACCGATTTACAAGGTGGATCAGATCAAGGTGCCGCTGATGATCGCACACGGTGCGAACGATCCGCGCGTGCCGCTGCACGAGGCGATGCAAATCGCGATCGCGCTGAAGAAGGCGGGCAAGCCGGTGGAAGAGTTGTATTTCCCTGACGAAGGGCACGGTTTCGCGAAAGAGGAGAATCGCCTGCTGTATGCGAAAGAGCTGGTGAAGTTCTTCGATAAGTATCTGAAGAACAATTCGTAGCGAAGCGAATCGACCCAATGCAGAAACCCCGCCGATTGAAAACGATCGGCGGGGTTTTTTGTTGAATGCGGCTGAGAGGACTCGAACCTCCACGTCCTTTCGAACACCAGATCCTAAGTCTGGCGCGTCTGCCAATTCCGCCACAGCCGCGCGGTTTGGGCTATGTTTGTATTATGCTCGATGAAGGGGCGAAATCAAAAACTGCTGAGCGCTAGGCCTATCAACTCCTTTAGTCTTCTTCTTCCAAGTCGTCTATCAAATAAATCTTGAGCGACCGAGCGGACTCATATTTCTCATCAGTGGTTAATATCCGGTTTAACCAATCTATCGCCTCAGACCTGCGGCCTTGCTTCCCCAGAAACCATGCCAAAGCATAGAGTGAATCTAGATCGGTAGGATCGAACTCGGCAGCCTTGCGATACTCACTCTCTGCCAGTTGGGTACGATCTGTATCGCGATAAAAATGTCCCAACATTCGATGAGCTAGAGCCGACTTTGGCGCAACTAGGACTGCGTCCAGATATTCTTTCTCGGATTCGCCCGTCATTCCCAGCTTATAAAGTACCGACCCGAGCGAGGCCCTTGTCAGCACGTCGGTCGGATCAAGTTCCTTAGCCCTACGTAGATTGGTGACCGCCTCAGGCAGCCTTTGTTGGCCGAACAGAAGTATCCCGAGATCTCGATAGCCCATATCATCGTTAGGAGAAAATTCTATGGCCCTGCGAAAAAGCGTCTCTGCTTCGGGTGGATTGTGCGCCTGAATGCAGCGTGCAAGGCAACACAGAACGCGAGAGTTCATCGGCGATATTTCGAGCCCTCTCCTTGCTATCTCCTCGGCTTCGCACTCCCTATCACGGGCGCGCAGACCGTCGGCCAAACTGATGTAAACGTGAGCGTCGGCTCCCCACACGATGCTACGCCGAAAAGCCTCAATCGCGTCATCTACTCTGCCGCTACGCCAATAACTTTCTCCGAGCGCGCTCTGACTTTGCCAGGTCTCTTCCAAATCCACGGACGTTCGACCCGCTGTGATCGCACCTTCCAGGTCACCATTACGCCTCCGTGCAATACCCAGAAGCCCCCACGCCTTGGCGCTGTTCGGATCAATCAAAACCGCTTGCTCAAAGAACTCCAACGCTTTCTGCCACTCATCGGCGTCGCAGGCGGCGATTCCATCTTCAATGAGTTTGTTCACGTCCTCTATCATTAGTTGCATTACGGCGATACTGATCTGACGGGAATCACTACACTATTTCAGGTTGCGCGCAGCGTGCAGGAACGAATCGTAGGCTGATCGAACTTCCTGAAGCGTGTCGCCGGCGAACTTCTCGAGGAAGGCACGGGCGATTTCGAAGGCGACCACGTTCTCGGCCACAACGCTCGCGGCCGGAACGGCGCAGATGTCGCTGCGTTCGTAGTCGGCCCGCTCGGGTTGGCGGGTCGCGAGGTTGACGCTGTCCATGCCTTGGAGAAGCGTGCTGATTGGTTTCATGACTGCGCGGATGACGATCGGTTGGCCGTTGGTCATACCCCCTTCCAGTCCGCCGGCGTTGTTGGAGCGCCGTTGAAAGCCGAGTTGCGGCGTGTTTTGCTTTGTCGGATCGAAGTCGATCGCGTCGTGGACCTGGCTGCCGCGTCGTGACGCGGTGGCGAAACCGAGCCCGATTTCCACGCCTTTGATCGCTTGAATCGACCCGACCGCCTGAATAAGTCGGCCGTCGAGTTTGTCCTGCCAGCGCATGCAACTGCCGAGGCCGGGCGGGTGGTTGCGAACCTGCACCTCGACCACTCCACCGATGGTGTCCTTGGCTGTCATGGCGGCGTGGATTTCGTCGATCATTTTCGGCGCTATGGCGGCGTCGGGTGTGTAGGCCTCGTTAGTGTTGCGAGCGGTAGACAAATCTGCGAGCGCGAGATTGCCGTCGAACTTCGCTTCCACAGTGCCAATCTGTGTCACATATCCGACGACTTCGATGGCGAATTCGCGAAGCAGACACTTGCTGAGAGCACCTGCGGCGACACGGGCGGCGGTTTCGCGGGCGGACGCGCGCTCCAGCGTGTTGCGACAATCGGTGGTGAGCCACTTGAGACTACCGGACAGGTCCGCGTGGCCGGGTCGCGGGCGTTGGATCGGTGGCGTCGTGTCTAGACGGGAGTCGCGGTTAATGATTTGCAGCGTGACCGGTGAGCCCGTGGTAACCCCGTGTCGAACGCCGGACAGAATGGTGACGGCGTCGCGTTCGATTTTCATGCGACCGCCGCGGCCATAGCCACCCTGCCGCCGACGAAGCTCTCCGTTGATAAGATCTTCGTCGACTGTTACACCGGCGGGCATGCCCTCGACCAGCGCCATCAGCGATGGCCCGTGCGACTCTCCGGCTGTGCGATAATCCAGCATGGTTTGCCTTTGCGAAACGAGAACTCGTAACTAATTATCGTATGAATTGCGCCCTGCGGCCAATTGAGTTTGGCGGAGCAATGACTTTCGCAACGTTAGGAATGCTTCATGAGGGCCTGGCGAAGTGAGGCTGCGATTTCGGCGGCGCGACCATCCGGGTATTTTCCGGGGTTCCAGCGGTAACCAAGTCCGTCGCCGGGCTTACGTGGAATCAAATGAAAATGGGTGTGGTGCACGACTTGGCCGGCGACACTGCCGTCGTTGAGCAGGATGTTCACGCCTTCGCACTTGGTTTCGGATGAGATCACTTTGATGAGGCGAGGGATGACGGAGGCAACGGAAGCGAACTCGTCGGCGGGAAACTGACTCACGCGCGAATAGTGGTTTCGCGGAATGACGAGGACGTGGCCTTCTGCGAGCGGGCCGATGTCGAGAAAGGCGAGCGCGCGATCATCTTCGTAGACAACCGAGGCCGGTATCTCGGCGGAGATGATCTTACAGAAGATACATTGCGGATCACGTGCCATAATAGTTCAAGTGGTCAAAGTGAGTTCCAAAGCGTACCCATTTTGGTTTTACTTGACTCTACCAAGTATCACGGTCAGGCAATCGCCTGACCGTGCTTCAGCAAATCCAATTAGTAACGCAGTGGCCTGACTACTTCTTCGCCGTCGTCTTTCCAAGCTTGGCGGCCAAGGCGTAGCGAGCATCGGCGCGACGGCGACGAGCGGAGCGGGCCGGCTTGGTCAATGACTTCGGCGCTTCTTCATCGCCCACGAACTGCACCATAGCGAGCGGAGCGTTGTCGCCAATGCGGGTTTCGCCGAGGCGAATGACGCGGGTGTAGCCACCCTTGCGACCTTCGAACTTGGGAGCAACCTTTTCGATCAAACGACGAGTCACTGACTCAGCGGTGAACGCGAGCTTGCCGCGAGGCTCGCCGGTGCGATAGCGGCGACCGCTGGCCATTCGCAGCGTCTTTTCACGCTCGGTGTCAGACATCATTTCGTAGGTGCGGCGGTGTTCCTTCGGAATAATCGCGCGGTCCGTCAACATGCGATGAAGAATTCGACGGGCACGAAGAGCGCCAGCGTCATCACCCTTGGCTGTACATTGCCGAATTCTGATGGACACGGTCACCAGTTTTTCGAAATAGGCCTTGATGTTCTTGGCCTTAGGAAGCGTGGTCGTGAGCTTGCCGTGCTCAATGAGGTTTTGAGCCATGTTGCGGCGAAGCGCTGTGTTGTGGGCTGACTTTCGATTCAGGCGACTATGTCGGTCACGATGTCTCATGGTTGTTACTCAAGTAAGCGGTCAATTAATTTGGTTGTCTGACCGATCCCGTCACGGGATCCAACGTCAGTCACCCATCGTAAATACTTCCATCTGGTTCTTGTGGGCGGCTGATTCCGCGTCGTCATGCGAACCGGCTGCGTCGCCAAATCGCATGGATGCAGCAGCACCCTCAGAACCTGCCGATTCGCCTTCGTTCCACGAAGAGTTCATGCCCAAACGCAGACCCATATCGGAAAGCTTGCGCTGAACTTCGTGCAGCGAGGTCTTGCCGAAGCTGCGGAAGCGAAGCAGGTCAGCCTCAGAACGCGAAACCAATTCGCGAAGCGACTTAATGCCGGCGGCTTCCAAACAATTGCTCGCACGGACCGAGAGGTTCAGCACGGACACCGGATTATTCAGGATTTCCTGCGGACCGGCGTTGGCAAAGTTCGTAGCCTCGATCGACGGACGAGCAGACGTAACAACGTCGTGCCCGAAATCGTAATACATGACGAACGGGTTGAGGTGCTTGCGAAGGATCAAACCCGCCTCGACCAGAGCATCTTCCGGTCGAATGGTGCCGTTCGTCCAGACTTCCATGATCAAACGATCGTAGTTGGTTCGCTGGCCGACGCGCATGTCCTCCGTGCGGAAGCGAACGCGAATGACCGGCGAAAACGTCGAATCGATCGGAATGACACCCAACTCCTGATCAGGCGAACGATTGTCGTTGGCAGTCGCATAACCACGGCCGCCTCTGACGGTCATGTCGATCTTGAACGAGGTGTTGGTCGTCAGCGTCGCCAGGTGGTGCTCGGGATTGATGATCGTGATCGACGGATCGGTCACGATATCGCCCGCTTTCACCTCACCCGCGGTTTCGCGAGAGACCACCATCGTTCGCGAGCCTTCGCCATCCATGCGGAGGATAATGCCCTTCACGTTCAGAACGATATCCGTGACATCTTCCACAACGCCGGGAATCGTGGTGAACTCATGGGACACCTTGGCGAGCTTGACCGTCGTGACGGATGCGCCTTCCAAGCTGGAAAGTAGGATGCGTCGGAGCGAGTTTCCGATCGTGGTTCCGAAACCGTGCTCGAACGGTTCGATGGTAAATCGACCGTACGAGTCGGTGCTGGTTGCTTCATCACGAACGACACGGCTGGGTAATTCCAGTCCTCGCCATCGAATGCGCATTGAGTTGACCTCCTAAACCTACCGTGTAATTTCAAAACGGTAACGGAGGAGAATATGAATTCTCCTCCGAACCGTAACGTGTTATTTGTTACCGACTGCACATTTCGATGATCAACTGCTCTTCCACCGGGATTTGAACATCATCACGGGTGGGCATGGCAGTGACCGAAGCTTCAAGCTTCTGGGCGTCGAGTTGGAGCCACGACTGGACCTGAGGACCGCTGTCGCCCAGAACCAGGCGAACAAACTTCTGACTTCGCTCGGCTGGCTTGATGGTGATGCGATCACCCTTCTTGACCAGATAGCTTGGTCGATTAATTCGACGTCCGTTGACGTAAATGTGGCCGTGGACAACTGACTGACGGGCCGCCTTGGGCGACGAAGCAAAGCCAAGCTTTCGCACCACGTTGTCAAGCCGGCGTTCGAGCAGGCTGAGCAACGTTTCGCCAGTATTGGTCTTTCCGCGTTCAGCCATCTTGAAATAAATCATGAACTGGCGCTCAAGCACACCGTAATACCGCTTGACCTTTTGCTTTTCGCGCAGACGAACGCCGTAGTCGCCGGCCTTTTTGCGACGCCATGCGTGCATACCGGGCGGTGAGGCCTTCCACTGCCGTTCCATTGCGCAACGGGCTGTCTCGCAACGGGCACCCTTCAGCATGAGCTTGATGCCCTCGCGCCGACACTTTCGACAAACTGGACCGATGTATCGCGACATGAACCCTTCCAGACTTATTGGGCGACCGTAACCAATCGCCAAGACTCTTCAAACACCGGATAACTCAACGAATCATCAACAAACAAACTAAACGCGACGTCGCTTGGCCGGGCGGCAACCGTTGTGCGGCAGCGGCGTAATATCCTCGATCGATTGAATCCGCAGACCCGACGACTGCAGCGCGGTGATCGCGGAATCGCGACCGGTGCCAGGTCCCTTCACGCGGACTTCGACTTCCATCATGCCGTATTTCCGAGCCGAGGCAGCAGCCTGCTCGACGGCGCGTTGTGCGGCGAAGGGCGTGCTCTTTCGCGTGCCCTTGAAACCGACAGTGCCGGCAGACGCACGACAAAGCACGTCACCATTTGGATCGGTGATCGTAACCAGCGTGTTGTTAAACGTGGCCTTGATGTGGGCGATCCCACGGGCGACGTTGCGACGGACCTTCTTTTTTCCGGTTCTCTTAGCCACGTGCCAACTCCTTCACGCCCTTCTTACCTGCAACCGTCTTACGCGGACCTTTTCTCGTTCGAGCATTCGTGCGAGTACGCTGGCCGCGAACCGGCAAGTGAGCACGGTGTCGCGAACCACGATAGCAACGAACGTCACGCAGGCGGGCAATATTGGACTGCACGGCGCGGCGCAACTGACCTTCGACCTGGTAATTCGCGTCGATGACGCCGGCAATTCGGGCGACCTCTTCTTCCGTCAGGTCCTTCGCCTTCTTGCCGACCTCGATTCGCGCCTCAGTCAACACATCCAAGGCGAGCTTAGGCCCGATGCCGTGAATGTAGCGAAGGGCGAATTCGACTCGCTTGTTCGCAGGAATGTCTACACCTGAAATACGCGGCACGCTGCAACCTCCCTTTAGCCCTGACGCTGCTTGTGACGCGGATTTGTACAGATAACCCGCACAATGCCGCGACGCTTGATAATACGACAGGACTCACACATCCGCCGTACGCTTGCTCGAACTTTCATGATCCACACCTTTTTGCGTACTCGACATACTGCCGAGACAAAAACAATCCCACGTCGCGATCAGCGTCCGTCGGTCAAAACGTCCACGCCGGTTTCGGTGATGGCGATGGTATGCTCAAAATGGGCCGCCAGCTTGCGGTCCTTGGTGACGATGACCCAGTGGTCCTTGTCGCCAAAGTCCGTCTGATACGTACCTTGATTAACCATCGGCTCGACCGCAATCACCATGCGCGGGACGAGTTCGAAATCCTTGCACTTACGGTCCCAGTAATTGGGAACCTTGGGTTCCTCATGCATGTCGCGGCCGATGCCGTGACCCACAAAGTCGCGAACGACGGAATACCCTTCGCCCTCGACATACAACTGAATCTCGCGGGCGACTTCGCTCCATTTTCGCCCGGGACGCATGCCCTTGATTGCTACGTCGAGCGAAGTTTTCGTCACATCGATCAACCGGGCAGCCTCGGGGCTGACACGACCGATCGGAATGGTCGTCGCAGAGTCGCCGCAATAACCAGAAAGGCGAACACCGCAATCCACACTCAAGACGTCCCCTTCCTTCAGGGGCTTATCGTTCGGGATACCATGCACCAGCTCTTCATTGACACTTGTACACAGGGCTGCGGGAAACGGCCCGCGCGCTTGAGGGTTACGCACACCCTTGAACAACGCCGTACCACCGACGTCGGCGATCATTTGCTCGGCGATCGCGTTCAGTTGTCGCGTTGTGGCGCCCGGCTTTGCGATCTCGCGAAGCCGGTTCAAAATCTGATAAACCACTTTGCCAGCGGCGCGAATCAGCTCAATTTCACGCTGACTCTTAATGATAATACCCGGTTGCCTCGTCCCTCTCGCCTCCGCACTTTCCGTGCTCACCTGATCGTTCTGCGACCTCCCACGTTTCAAGACAAAGGACTCCAAATCAAACTCGGCTAATTACGCGAACCCTTAATGGGCCCATCATCGCCTAAGAAACCTTTGTAATTACGCATAATCAGGTTTGCTTCGATGCGCTGTACCAGATCGAGTGCGACACTGACCACGATCAGCAATCCTGTACCACCGAGAAACGCAGAAATCGAAACCGGAATACTCATCCAATGCGCGATGAGCGACGGAAGTAACGCGATAATCGCCAGGAACGCCGCACCCACATACGTGATACGGCCCATGACGCGCTCCAGGTAATCAGCAGTCCGCTTGCCGGGACGAAGCCCCGGAATGAAGCTGCCGAAGTTACGCAGGTTATTGGCCATCTCTTTGGGGCGGAATTGAACCGTTGTCCAGAAATACGCGAAGAAGTAGATCGCGATGATGTATGAGATCACCCACAGGTACTGTTGCGATTGGAACGAAACGCGGAGGAAATCAAACACGCTGTTGTTCCACAGATTGTACAACATGCCGAACAGAATACCCGGGAAAATCAAAATCGAGCTGGCGAAGATGATCGGCATGACGCCGCCGTGGTTTACACGAAGCGGAAGATAATGTCGCTGACCGCCATAGACCCGGCGACCGCGCGTCTGCTTCGCCTGCTGGATGGGGATGCGTCGCTGGGCCTGGGTAATCAGGATCGCGCCCGCAATAACGCCGACGAACATGACCACCAGGAAAGCGATCTTGGGAATGTCCATGTCGCCGGAATTCACTGCGCCCTTCAGCTTGAAATTGCGGTAGATGTCGATCACGGCGTTGGGCATTCGTGCGACGATGCCAGCCATAATGATGAGCGAGATGCCGTTGCCGATGCCATATTCGTCGATTTGCTCACCAAGCCACATCATGAAAATGGTGCCGGCAGTCAGGATGAACAAACACATCACCAAATACGTGCCCGACAGGCCGAAGAATGAACCGCTGAATCGCTCAAAAATAAAGCCACTGGAGGACAAATATCGCATCCAGATCAAGCCCTGGACGAGACACAGAAGCACGGTCGCGTAGCGTGTGTACTCCTGAATCTTCTTGCGGCCTGCGTCCCCCTCCTGGGCCAGTTTTTCCAGCGGCGGATACACGGTGGCCAACAGCTGGAAAATAATGGAGGCGGAAATATAGGGCATGATGCCCAAGCCGAAGATCGTGCTCTGGCTGAGATTACCGCCGGTGAAAATCTCGAAGTAATGCGCAAGATCACTCACGCCGCCGCTGCCCGGCGCGCCGGTGCTGGCGGTCATGCGCTGCTGATCCACACCAGGGACAGCCACATACCAACCGATGCGGTAAATAGCCAAGAGCGCAAGCGTGAAGAGGATCTTGTTCCTCAGCTCAGGGACTTTGAAGATGTTGACAAACGTTGAAAACATAGGCGTTTATTTCGAAAGAGCCCGGTTAGATAACCTTGGCTTCACCACCCGCCGCCTTGATCTTTTCCGCGGCGGAATTACTGAACTTGTTGGCATCCACCTTGAGCTTCTTCCCGATGGTTCCGTCTCCCAGAATTTTGACGGGCTTATCGAGCGTTCGAATCAATCCAATTTCGTGAAGCAATTGGGCGGTCACGTGTGAGCCATTGTCGAACACCGCATCCAACTCTCCAACATTCACCACGCTGTATTCCGTGCGGAAGTGAAAGTTGTTGAACCCGCGCTTCGGCAAACGACGGAACATCGGCATCGCGCCGCCTTCCGCCAAGCCACGCGTCTTCCAGCCGGCACGCGAACCCGCACCCTTGTGACCACGACCGGACGTGCCGCCGTGACCGGAACCGTGCCCGCGACCGATTCGCTTGCGCTTCTTGGTTGCGCCCGCCGTCTTGAGAATTTCCTGAAGATTCATGACAAAATCCTAATACTTAAGCGGTCGCTAATTTCACGCCGCGGAGAGATTCCACATCCTCACGGCTGACGAGGTTCTTCAATCCAATAAACGCTGCCTGAACGAGGTTCTTGGGATTGGTGGAACCATAAACCTTCGTGAGCACATCGTGGATGCCCGCCAGCTCAAGCACGGCACGCACGCTAGCGCCCGCGATAACGCCCGTTCCCGCACTGGCGGGAACCATCATCACCTGGCTAGCGCCGTAGCGACCCAGCACACGGTGCGGCAGCGTACCACCGAGGAGCTTCACAGAAATCATGTTTTGAGCGGCGATGCGCTTGCTCTTTTCCACGGCTGAGGGAACTTCGATCGACTTTCCGTAACCGACGCCGACGCGGCCGCGACGATCACCCACGACTACCAAGGCACCGAAGCTGAAACGACGACCGCCCTTGACGACCGTCGCACAGCGATAGACGCGCACGACAATCTCCTCAAGCCCGCTCTCGCTCTCTCTATCTCTGGAACCAATAACCGGCAGACTTGGTGCCTTCGTTTCGCGATCCGTTGGTGCTTCTGTCGCCATGAGTCTCAACCCTTAGAACTGCAAACCGGCTTCGCGCGCCGAGTCAGCCAAACTCTTGATTCGCCCGTGATATCTGTAACCGTTGCGGTCGAACGCGACCGCGTTGATTTTCTTTGTCTTTGCGCGCTGCGCGAGCTCTGTGCCGACCAGCTTGGCGGCGGCAATGTTGCCACCGTACTTGATCTGCCCTTTCAGGGCTTTGCTGGCTGTGCTTGCTTCGCACAACGTAACACCGCGCTCGTCATCAATGATCTGCGCGTAAATATGATGCAGACTGCGGAAGACCGTAAGCCGCGGGCGCTCGCTGGTGCCTTGCACCAACTTTCTAATGCCCTGCTTACGACGACCGCGTCGTATCGCTTTTTCAATTGTTTCTGCCATATGCGTACACCAAAGCCAACCCAATTGGCTGAGAAAACCGAAGAATCAACCGCCGCCGGTGAGGGCCTTACCCTGCTTACGGCGAACATGTTCGCCTTCGTACCGGATACCCTTGCCCTTGTAAGGCTCGGTCTTGCGAATCTTTCGAACCTGGGCGGCGAATTGGCCGACCATCTGCTTGTCCGATCCCTTAATCAGTAACTGGGCCGGCTCGTTATCACCTCTGGCTGCGGGTGTTTCGACAACCACATCCAACCCGGCCGGAACAGGAATCTGAAACTGCGACGGCTTGCCGTCGCCGCGACCGGAGAAGCCGACATTGAGGTGCAGGGTCTTGCCTTCAAGCTTGCAGTTATAGCCCGTGCCATAAATCTGAAGACGCTGCGAAAAACCTTCCGAGGCACCGCGAATCATGTTCGCGATCAATGCACGGGTCAGGCCATGATTCGCCCGCGCCTGCTTGCCTTCACCCGCACGATCAACGCGAATCAACTTCGCCTTGTCGTCGAAGACGACTTTGGCGTTGGCCGGATACCGCCAGGCCAACTTGCCTTTCGGACCGCTGATCGCGACGTCGTTGCCGTTCACCTGAACGGTGACGCCGGAGGGTACTGTGATCGCTTTTACACCTACTCGAGACATTCGAGCCACCTATCTATGCTTTGGGTCTTAAAGACCCCTTCAATTCGTCCGGCCTAGTAAACCGTGCACAACAACTCGCCGCCGACTTTCTGTTCGCGGGCTGCACGATCGCTCAGAATCCCTTTGCTCGTGGAGAGAATCGAGATCCCCAAACCATCGAGAACCTCGGGGAACTCCTCCACACCGCGATACACCCGGCAACCGGGCTTGGAAACGCGCTCGATGCAGTTGAGAATTTTCTCGCCACGCTGACCATACTTCAGGTCGATTCGCAGAAGACCCTGCTTGTTGTCTTCGATCGTGTCGAATCGCTCGATGTAGCCCTCGTCCTGCAGAACCTTGGCAATGCCCACCTTCACCTTCGAAAGCGGAATCGTCACCTGGCGACGGCGAATACGGGTTGCGTTTCGCACCCGTGTCAACATATCTGCTATTGGATCAGCCCACATCGATTAACCTCAAAGCTCTTGGTTCAAAATCAAAATCGTCGCGACGCGTAATTACCAGCTGGCTTTCCGCACGCCGGGAATCAATCCCTCGTGTGCGAACTTGCGGAAGCAAAGTCGACACAATTGAAACTTGCGATAGACCGCGCGCGATCGCCCGCAAATCTGACAACGTCGAACCTTTCGCGAGGAAAACTTGGGCGGCTGGTTCGCCTTATACATCCATGCCGTAGTTGCCATTAATTCGCCTGACTTTCCGCACGTCGCAACGGCAATCCGAGCTGCACCAACAAGGCCTTCGCGTGCTCGTCCGTTCGGGCCGACGTCACAAACGTAATGTTCATACCCTGCGATTGCGTGACGTTAGCCACGTCAATCTCCGGGAAAATCGATTGATCGGGAACGCCCATCGAGTAATTCCCGCGACCATCGAAACTTCGCGGGTTCAACCCGCGAAAGTCGCGAAGTCGAGGAATCGCGGTGTTGAAAAGGCGATCGACGAACTCCCACATGCGCTTGCCGCGAAGCGTCACACGAACGCCGATTTCCATGTTCTCGCGCAGCTTGAAGTTCGACACAGCCTTCTTCGCGCGACGAATCTGACCCTTTTGGCCAGTGATTTTCGCAATATCCGCCACCGCGACGGGCAACCGCTCCTTGTTCGCCTGCGGTGAGCCGCAGCCCATGGAAACGACGACCTTCCGCAGCCGCGGAACAGCCATGGGGTTCTTGATCTCGAGCGACTTTGCCAGCTCGCCCTTCACCTGCTCGTTGTATTTTTCAAACAATCTTGCCATGAGTTCCCGATCCGCTGTTGGGCGGACGCTCTGTTGTCTCGTGCTACTTAGCTCTCGTCAGCGTGTGCAACACCGTGCCGCCGCTCGAAACTCTTTTCTTTGACTTCACTTTGCCGGCTGCGTCGTGCTCCACCTCGAAGTGGACGCGCAATCCCTTGCCCTTCGCTGGGTCATAGGGCAATACCTGGCAAAGATAAACCGCCGCCTCTTTTTGCAACCGGCCACCCTGCGGATTTCGACGCGTGGGGCGAACGTGGCGATACACCAGGTTTACGCCTTCGACGACCACACGACCCTTGCGCGGATCGACGCGGAGTACTTTTCCGCGCGCCCCGCGATGATCACCGCTGATCACTTCGACGACGTCGTTTTTCTTTACGTGTTGGGCCATTCTAACTCTGCCATTCGCGACGAACTGAATCGTCGATTGATCAAACTACTTCTTCCGCGAGCGAAATAATCTTCATGAACCGTTCGCGAAGCTCGCGAGCAACCGGACCGAAGATACGCGTACCGCGCGGCTCATTCTTGTCATCGAGCAACACCACGGCGTTGGAGTCGAACCGAACATAACTGCCGTCCGAACGACGGGTCGGCAACTTCATCCGCACGACAACCGCCTTGGCCTTGCGTCGCTTCGAGCGATCCTTGCGATCCGCACCGCCGGAAAAATCGCTGTTGGGCAGCGACTTCTTCACTGCGACGATCACGATATCACCGATTTTGGCAGTCTTGAGGCGGAACTTACCCGTGCCGCCCGTGCTGCTCTTGTAGACGTTGAAGACCTGGGCTGTCTTGGCGCCAGTGTTGTCGCACACGTCCACCATGGTCTGCATTTGAATCATGACTTACTCCAGCTTCTGCAAACTCGCGCGATGGAACGCTTACAGCTCAACCTTTTCCAAGCGACGAACGATCTTCGTCAACCGCCATGACTTCATCTTAGAAATACGACGGCACGCAGTCACTTCAACCACATCACCAACCTTGGCTTCATTCTTCTCATCGTGCGTGTGCAGCATCGTCGAACGGCGGATGTACTTGCCGTACTTTGGCACCTTCACCGAGAAATCAAATCGCACCCTGATCGTCTTGTTGCCGCTGCCCGATACGACAGTGCCTTCGCGAGTTTCGCGAAGACCGCGTTCGGTGTTTTGCGTCGTGCTGCTTCCGCCGTTGGTCATTCGAGTCTTATTCCTTCAACTGTCGATTGCAAAAATGCCTTACTTCTTTTTTGTCGCAGTCTTCTTACCGTCAGTTATTTTCGCGGCGGTCTTCTTGGCCGGTGCCGACTCACCGCGTCGCGAGGCCACCGTTTCCAGGTGAACCTGCTTTTCTTCGATCCCCTGCTCGCCGCGCTCGCGCAACACAGTAAGAATGCGGGCTACGGTCTTTCGTGCACTGGCCAATTGCGCCGGGTTTTCCAGCTTCTCCGTCACTGCCTGAGCACGAAGGTCAAACAGATGGTGACGCATGCGATCCAATTCGGAGTGCAGGTCACTGATGGAGCGTTCACGGACTTCAGCAATTTTCATGAGATTCCAACCCTGCAACGTCTATTACAAACCGTGACGACGCTTCACAAACCGGCACGCATACGGAAGCTTGTGGGCGACTCTCGCCAGAGCTCCGCGAGCGATGTTCTCCTCAACACCACCGATTTCAAAAATCATCTGCCCTTCGCGGACGCAGGCCACCCAAAACGCCGGATCGCCCTTGCCCTTACCCATACGAGTTTCAAGCGGCTTGGAAGATACGGGCTTGTGCGGAAACACGCGGCAATACACGCGACCTTCACGGCGCAAAAAGTGGGTGGCAGCCACACGACCGGCTTCGATCTGACGGCCCGAGAGCCAACCAGTGCCAAGCACCTGCAAACCGTATTCGCCGAAGGCTACGGAGTTTCCGCGGGTGCATTTGCCACGCACCTTACCGCGCTGGCTCTTTCGCCACTTGACTCTTTTTGGCATCAAAGCCATGGAACCGTCTCCGCAAAGCGATCGAGATCAGCTCGATCGAATGAACTATCCCCTCTTGCCGCGTCGACCTTCACGGCCACGCTGCGGTGCATCGGTAATGACGATTTCTTCGCCGTACCGACCGCGATAAAGCCAAACCTTGATACCGATCGTGCCGTAGGTCGTGCGGCAAGTGGCCACACCATAGTCAACATGCGCCTGCAGCGTATGCAGCGGAATGGAGCCGCGAAGCTGCGTCTCGGTGCGGGCCATCTCAGCACCGCCCAAACGGCCGTTGCACATGATCTTGATGCCCTTCGCGCCCGCGTTGATCGCAGACTCAAGGCGCTGCTTCATAACGCGACGGAACATGGCACGCTTCTTCAGCTGCTCCGAAATCGACTCGGCGATCAGTTTCGCATCGAGATCGGGCACTTTGATTTCAACAATATTGAGACTGATCTTGCGATCAATAAGCTCTTCCAGTGACTCTCGCAGCTTATCTACCTCAGCACCGCGAGCGCCGATGACCAGACCCGGTCGAGCGGTGTGCAGAATCACCTTGACGTCGTTGCGTGTGCGCTCGATTTCAATTCGCGCGACAGCAGCGTATGGTGGCTGGCGATTCAGCTTCTCGTCGAGGTATTCGCGAATGCGCGAATCTTCGATCAGAAACTCAGCGTAGGCAGCCTTGGGCGCGTACCAGCGCGATCGCCACCCTTCGGTGATTCCGACTCGAAAACCCAGTGGATGAACCTTTTGTCCCACACTCAACTCCCGGAGCGAACGCCATTCCCGACGTTCTTCGATTTTCTTAGCCTTCAGCCACCGTCACGATGATGTGGCTGGTCTGCTTGTTGATCGGGTGCGCTCGACCGCGATCCTTCGGCCTCCAACGACGATACGTTGGACCGCCGTCGACGCGGGCTTCCTTGACGAACAGGCCGGACATGTTGGCCTCCTGCTCATCCGCGTTGGTCATCGCTGATTTCAACACGTTGCGAACCATGCCAACGCTGCGCTGGTGGAAAAAGCGAAGCTGCTCGAGTGCGTCAGCACAACGGCGACCGCGAATCAGCTCAACCACCAGCCGTGCTTTGCGCGGCGAGATCCTCGCGTAGCGATGCTTGGCTGTCCACATCTTGCCGATTTCCATGGCGGCACCTCGAAAAAACAAAACGAAGGCGATCTAGCGCCTTCGAGAATCAACTACACCTTGGCAACCTTCTTCGAACCGCTGTGACCGCGGAACGTACGCGTCGGGCTGAACTCACCGAGTTTGTGCCCGACCATATCTTCCGTCACATACACCGCGTGAAACATCTTGCCGTTATGAACCTCAAAGCGATGGCCAATGAACTCCGGAACAATCGTACAGCGCCGTGACCAGGTCCTGATTGGAGCGTTAACGCCGCCAGCCTTGTTGTTCATCACCTTTCGAAAGAGCTTCTCTTCGACGAATGGGCCTTTTTTCTGCGATCGCGTCATGTTCGATACTTCCCAAGAATCTCTTTCACTTACCTCGAAAACTTAATCGTCTAGTGCTTCGGATTTGGCAACTGGCCGTAACGAACACTCTTGCGCCGACGCAGAATGCGAGCATTGGAAGGCTTACTCGGCGAACGTGTACGACCGCCCTTGGCCAACTTGCCCCATTTACTGCACGGGTGACGACCACCACCGCTGCGACCTTCACCACCGCCCAGTGGGTGAGAAACGGGGTTTTGTGCGGTACCACGTACTGTCGGCCGAATGCCGCGATGACGCGTACGACCCGCTTTTCCCCAGCGAAGGTTCTGGTGATCGATATTGCCGACTTGGCCGATGGTCGCGCGACACTCTGAACGAACTTCACGCATTTCGCCCGACGGCAGAACAAGAATTGCCCAACTGTCCGTCCTGGAAAGCAAACGGGCGGAACCGCCGGCACTTCGCACCAGCTTTCCACCCTGACCTACGTTCATTTCGATGTTGTGTACGTCCAATCCTGGCGGGATATCTTTCAGCGGCATCGCATTGCCGACCTTTGGCTCGACCTTTATGCCGCTTTCGACACTGTCGCCGGCAACCAAGCCTACGGGCGCCAAGATATAACGCATCTCGCCGTCAGCGTACTTAATCAGGGCGATATGGCACGTGCGATTTGGATCGTATTCAATCGCCTGGACCGAGCCGACCACACCGTCCTTATTACGCTTGAAGTCGATGATTCGATAAAGTCGGCGAGCACCACCGCCACGATGGCGCGAGGTAATGAAGCCATGATGGTTGCGACCACCATGTCTGCCAATGCGCTCGGTCAGTGACTTGTGCGGCTTGCTGTCGCGACTCGTCAATTCCGCGAAGTCGTTGACGGTCGATACGCGTCGCCCCGGTGACGTCGGTTTGTATGTTCTGATTCCCATGATGCGTACTCGCGTATCGAAAACCGACCGTTAGCCGGCCAGACCATGAACTTCCTTAGAATAAATCAATGTGGTGCGCCGAATCGAGAACGACGACCGCCTTCTTCCAATGCCTTGTCGTGCCAATCTTGAAACGAACGCGACGCGGCTTGCCGCGACGATTGGAGGTTCGAACCGATTGCACCTTCACGCCGTAAATCTTCTCTACCGCTTGCCTGATCAAAGCCTTGGACGCTTCCGGATGAACCTCAAACGCGTAAGCGCCACCGCGGGCAGGCATCGACTTGGTCGCATCATGCGACTTCTGAGCCTGGTGCGTACCCTTTTCGGTAACCAGCGGACGACGAACTACGTGGTAAATATCCATTAGATCACCTTCTTATTCGCCAGCCCCGCGCCACGACGCCGCACGACGAACAAATTGCTCGAATGCAGGCTTGGTGAACACCAACTTCGGTCGCAACATCACGTCATAGGCGTTCAGGTCGTCAACATGTCGAATCTCAGTGCGCTCGATATTGCGACCCGAAAGGAAAATGTTCTTGTCGCGTTCGTGCATCGCAAGCACGCAGCCGTTCTTCACGTCGATCGCCTTCATCACGCCGACGAACGACTTCGTCTTCGCCTCATTGAGCTTGAAGTTATCGATCACCAGAACGTCGCTGTCTTCAATTCTTGAAAGTACCGCGTTGCAGCAAGCCAAGCGGCGAACCTTCTTTGGAATTTCCTTAACGGAACCCGGCACTCGCTTCGCAAAGGCACGACCGCCACCACGACGAACGGGCGTACGAATCGTACCGGCACGGGCGTTACCCGTTCCCTTTTGGCGATACAGCTTTCGCGTTGAACCAGCGGTCTGACTGCGGCCCTTTGTGCGGGCGCTGTGCTGACGCTGATGATCAAGAAAGGCTACAACCGCCTGCTTAATCAAAGTCGGACGAACGGCACCGCCGAGCGCTTCCGCATCGACTTCCATCGCGCCGATGCGATCACCTTTCATGCTGTAAACGGGCACTGACAACATCTATGGCCTAGCCCTTCTTCTTCGCGCGACGAACGATAACCATCCCGCCGTTTGGACCGGGAACACTGCCGCGAATGAGCAACAAATCGTTTTCGGGATCGACTTTAAGCAAACGAAGTGAACTCGAAGTCACACTGGTGTTTCCCATATGACCGGGCATTTTCTTGCCCTTCTTCACGCTTCGAGCCGTACCACGAGGAGCCTGTGCGCCAATGCCACCCGGCGAACGGTGCTTACGCTCCGTACCGTGCGATGCACACTGACCGCCGAAGCCATAACGCTTCATGACGCCCTGAAAACCCTTACCCTTGGTCACGCCGACCACGTCGACATATTCGACGCTTTCGTCCGTGAAATGCTGCACCGTCAGTACATCGCCCTGACCGACCGCCGGGGCTTCGTCCAACCGGAACTCGCGAATCGATCGCTTCGGACCTGTATTTCCCTTTGCAGCGTGGCCGATCATCGGCTTGGTGGAACGGTGCGGCTTAACGTCGCCAAAACCAAGTTGAACCGCGTTGTACTTATCTGCGCCGTCGGCACTCTTCACTTGCATAACCACGCAGGGACCAGCCTTGACCACGGTGACCGGCTCCATGTCGCCGTTATCACCGAGGATGCGCGTCATTCCAACTTTGGTGCCTAAAAGTCCGATGGTCATACGGATCATCCATTCTCGGAAGAATCACGGCCCTTCCGAGACCGTTGCCTACCCTGCCGCACGACGAAGCTCGTGCGAATAATCAAAAAGGACAAACGCTACGTTGAAAGTTTCGCCGAGCTGGCGACTTCACGTGCGGGGAACCCAAACCTCACCACTCACGTCTTGATCTTTACGAACACACCGGCAGGAACCTGAATGCGATTCAGGGCTTCGACAGTGCGAGCGCTGGGCTCGGAGATGTCGATAATCCGCTTGTGTGTTCTCATTTCAAACTGCTCGCGCGATTTCTTGTCGATGTGCGGACTGCGCAGCACCGTGTATCGCTCAATGCGAGTCGGCAAGGGAATAGGCCCGTGAACCTTCGCGCTGGTGCGCTTTGCTTGTTCGACGATCTCTTTCGCCGATGCGTCCAGCGAGCGAGGATCGTACGCTTCCATCCGAATTCTAATTCGACTTTTATTGCTCACGCGACTTAAACCCTTATTAATGAACAACTTAGCTGTTGCTCACTCCCCAAATGGGAAGACGGGATAGAATACGCCTAGGATTCTTCGTGTCAACCCCCCTCATTTCATATTTCCGCAGGCGAAATCCGCGCGGATGCAGCAACGCGAAACGAAAATCACAACTCTTTTTCCGGCAGACAGTTAGAACTTCGCCATTAAACATGACGAATTACACGCCGACGAGGGACTTCGTTTCCTCAGCAGAGACAGCCGCGTAGTGCGATGGCGTCATGGTCGAGGTGGCACGGCCTTGGGAAAGACTTCGCAATTTCGTGACATAACCAAACATTTGCGCAAGCGGAACAGCGGCTGCGATCACGCGATCGTCGCCGCGCATGATTGTGTCCTTAACCGAAGCATTGCGCGAATTTAAGTCTCCCATGATAGCACCAAAATACTCAGCCGGCGTGGTGACCTGCACATCCATAATTGGTTCGAGCAGAGTTGGCTTTGCTGCCTTCATCGTTTCATAAAACGCAAGACGTCCAGCGTTTTCGAAGGCAAGCTCCGAGCTTTCAGTTTCGTGCATTTGTCCGCCGAGAATCGTGGCTTTCCAATCGATGACAGGATAACCGCCGAGGATGCCGCTGAGTGCCGCGTCCGTGACACCTGTCTCAATCGCGCGGATGTATTCTGGAGGCAACGTATCGGGTGGCACCAGACTCTTCACTTCAAAGTGCGCAGCGCCGGGTTGATGCGCGCGAGGCTCCAGTCGAAGTCGAACGACGGCGAAGTGTGATCGCCCTCCAAACTGTCGCTCGAATCGCCCCTCTGAGTCGCCTTGCGCGCCAACGGTCTCGCGATAAGAGACGCGCGGCTTGCCGACCGAGACTTCGACGTTCATGTCGTTTCGCAGGCGATTCACCTGAATTTCCAGGTGCAATTCGCCCATGCCGGAAATGAGCGTCTGCCCTGTTTCGGCGTTGGCGCTGACGTGAATGGTCGGGTCCTGACGCTCCAGCGCCTTTAGCGCCTCCGCTAGCTTATCACGATCTTTCGACGACTTTGGCTCAACCGAAACGCTTATCACCGTCTCTGGAAACTCAATGGATTCGAGAAGCACGGGATGCTTTGGGTCGCAAAGCGTATGACTCGTGAGCGTGTCGCGCGGACCGATGACAGCCACGATATCTCCGGCGGTCGTGTAGTCCAATTGATCACGGCGCTTGGCGAACATGCGATAGATGCGGCTGATGTTTTCTTTTTCGCCGGTGGCGGGATTCAGAAGTCGTGAGTTGCTTTTCAGCGTGCCCGAGTAGAGGCGCATGTAGAACAAATCAACAGGTTTCTCGGCCACAACCTTGAAAACGAGCGCGGCAATCGGGCCATCAACATCGCACGGCAACTTGATTTTGTTCGTGGTTTTTTTGGGATCGGCGGCTTCAACCGGCGGAACATCCAGCGGGCTGGGAAGATAATCGCACACCGCATCGAGCAGCCGCTGCACGCCCACGTGCTTGAGCGCGCTACCGCAAAGCACGGGGTGCATCTTGCGTGCAATTGTCATCTTGCGAATGGCTTTGCGGACCTCTGCGACGTCGATGGGTTGATCAGCGAGGTACTTTTCCATCAACGCTTCCGAAGTCTCAGCCACGGTTTCGATGGCTTTGTGACGAAGTTCCTGAACTTCTTCCAACATATGGGCGGGCACGTCGCGTTCCTCGAACGAGGCGCCCAAATCTTCTTCCTTGAAGTAGATGGCCTTCATATCAAGCAGATCGATGATGCCTTCAAAAGTCGGACCCGCGCCGATGGGAATCTGAAGCACCAGCGGATGGGCAGGCAAACGGGCGGAAAGGGACTCGACCGCCCGCTCGAAGTCAGCCCCGATGCGGTCCATCTTGTTCATGAAGCAGATGCGCGGGACTTCGTACTTGTCTGCCTGTCGCCAGACGGTTTCGGATTGGGCTTCGACGCCCTCGCGCGCGTCGAACACAGCCACCATGCCGTCGAGGACGCGGAGCGATCGTTCGACCTCGGCTGTAAAGTCCACGTGGCCTGGCGTATCAATGAGGTTGATCGTGTAGTCTTTCCAGGGACAGGTCACAGCAGCCGAGTAGATGGTGATGCCGCGTTTCTGTTCTTCTTCGTCAAAGTCGGTCGTCGTCGTGCCGTCGTCGACTTCGCCCATGCGATGCGTGCGACCGGTGTAATAGAGAATGCGTTCGGTGGTCGTGGTCTTGCCCGCATCGATGTGCGCGGCAATGCCGATGTTACGAATCTTCGTCAGATTAATCGCGCTAGCCATAGAAGGGGGAGTCTAGCAATATTGCGGCGCGATGCCCACATCAGAGGGGATCAGCAAACGGGGTTAGTGACCAGGCGATAGAATTCGTCTGAAAATAAGCGAGGTTGAATAGCTGACTGCACGCCAGCGATTCAACCTCGATCGTAAACTTAATTGAACTTTTCGACGGCCGATTCGCTCAGAAGCGACGAGCGGACCAACAGGCCATTACCATGCAAAGTGTGAGAACGCCTTGTTGGCATCAGCCATACGGTGCACGTTGTCACGGAACGTGACGGCTGCGCCTTCGTTCTTGAACGCGTCAAGCAGTTCCTGGGCGAGCGCTTCGGCAAAGGGACGACCCTTCTTGCCGCGGGCGGCGTCGCGAATCCACCGCATGGCTAGCGACTGCTGACGCTTGCGGTTGACGGGCATGGGAACCTGGTAGTTGCTGCCGCCGACGCGCTTCGAGCGCACTTCCACGTTCGGCTTGCAGTTGTTAAGCGCCTGCTCGAACACTTCGATAGGCGACTGGTCCTTCATCTTCTTGCCGACGATTTCCATCGCGTCGTAGAAGGAGCGGGTGGCTGTGCTCTTCTTACCCTGATACATCATGGTGTTGATGAACTTGGACACGACGATGTTGTTGAATCGCGTATCAGGTCTCAGTTGCGTCGATGAGTTTGTGAACTTCTTGAATGCCATAGTCGCCTTTTCAACTTATCTTCTGATCAATCTCACTGGCTGATCGCCCGATTTGCAGGGCGAACACGAACCACTAATCCTTGATGGTGCCTCGTCGTCGAAACACCGTCCTGCACAAAGTCGCAGCAAAGACCACTTCGATGAGTGCCTTGCCGACAAAGGGCAGAACTCCCATAACGACTGCCTGTATGAGCGGCAGTTTCATGACCACACTCAGCCACGCCACACCGAGCACGAACAGAGCGGTAATTCCAACAAGACCGGCGAAAACCAATCGCCCGAAGTCGGCCGCACCGCGACCGCGAATCACGCTGGCTAACCCGACCGCCGGAACGAAGCCCAACAAGTAGCCAGCAGTTGGGCCAAACAAACCGAGCGAATTCGGCGTGAATAAAGGCAATCCCACCGTCCCGGCTGCGATGTACAAAACCATCGCGGCGATAGCGCGAGCAGGCGACAGCGTCAACCCGAGCACCAAAACGGCCAGCGATTGAAGCGTCATCGGCACGGTTGAGTTCGGAATCGGAATACGAACCTGCGCAGCCAAACTGACAACGGCAACCGCAAGCAACACCTGAAAAATCGCGCTGGAAGCAAACGACCCGGTCGCGATGGAACGGCTTTGCGGCAACAGAAAGCTATTGGTTCTTGGCTGCATATCTCTCTCGCAACTCAATTCAAATTGCGATCAAACTTCCTACTTCTTCTTCTTAACACCGTACTTGCTGCGGCTGCGATTACGCGGACGACCGTCCTTATCGCCTTCCACGCCGGCACAGTCGAGTGCGCCGCGGACGATGTGATATCGAACGCCGGGGAGATCGCGTACGCGACCGCCACGGACGAGAACAATCGAGTGTTCCTGGAGATTGTGATCGATGCCCGGAATGTAGGCTGTCACTTCCTTGCCATTCGTCAGACGAACGCGGGCCACCTTTCGAAGCGCGGAGTTCGGCTTCTTGGGCGTCTGCGTCTTCACGATCAGGCAAACGGCGCGGCGCTGCGGGCACTGGTCCAAATCGCGAACCTTGGACTTACCCTTTTCAATATTTCGCCCTTTGCTGCGAACCAACTGATTAATCGTCGGCATGTGCTTCCTCAATAACGCCGGGCACTACGCACGGCCAAATCCTGATCTACTTCTCAACTCACCGCTATTGTGCGGAACTACCCACTCCCGCGTCACTTCGCATCCCCAAGTCGGAAGAGGAAGGAATACTCGGTTCGACCTCTGAACCCATCGCCGATGGGAAACCCGGGGACCCAACAGCCCCATAGGGAATCTCAGCCGGCATATCAACCTGGAGCGGGATCGGCTCGCCAATCTGCTTGATCTTCAACCGCTGGTAGCGCTTAAAGGCGGAACCAGCCGGAATGAGGTGGCCAAGTATGACATTTTCCTTCAATCCACGCAACTCGTCGATAACCCCGCCCAGAGCGGCTTCTGTCAGGACCTTAGTCGTTTCCTGGAACGAAGCCGACGAGATAAAGGACTCGCTGGACAAGCTGGCTTTGGTAATACCCAAAAGCAGAGTCGTCGCTGAAGCCGACTTGGGTTTCTTGCCTTTGCCCGGTTCGCCGCCCTTCAGCTCAGTTTCAGCATTAATCTCCGCTAATCGGGTCTTTTCGATGACCTCACCCACTGGAAGGTTCGTATCGCCGGGGTTGCTGATCACGACGCATTCGGTCAGCCGCTTGTTCTCCTCGCGGAAGCGGAACTTATCCGCCACTTCACCAGGCAGGAACTTCGAATCGCCCGGGTTGTCAATCTTCACCTTACGAAGCATCTGGTTGATGATGATCTCCAAGTGCTTGTCGTTGATGGTCACGTTCTGGCTGCGATAAACCGACTGCACCTCCGCCAGCAAGTACCCTTGCAGAGACTCCTCGCCCTTGATGCGAAGGATATCGTGCGGAATGAGCGGACCTTCGATCAGCGGATCGCCCGCGTCGACGAGGTCTCCCGCGTGCACAAGCAGGTGCTTGTCGTGCGGCACATGGTGCTCCATCTCCATACCGCTTTCGCTCTTGGCGACGATGGTCATCTTGCCGCGGCGCTTATCGGGACGAATCTCGACTTTACCGGAAATCTCGGCCATGACCGCCGGTTCCTTCGGACGACGAGCTTCAAAGATTTCAGTGACGCGCGGCAAACCGCCGGTGATATCCTGCGTACCGCCCATACTTCGAGGCTGACGAGCGAGCAGGTTACCGGGGGCGATTTCCTGCCCCTCTTCGACTTCGATACGAGCCTTCGCGGGCAGGTAGTGGTAATCAAGCACGCGGCCCTGCTTGTCCTCGATAATAATCTGCGGGTGCTTTTCGCCCTTATGCTCGATGACCACGAACTTGGCGCTGCCGCCTTCCTGCTCCATACGAACGGTTTCGCCTTCGGTCACGTCTTGGAAGCGAACGAAGCCGCCGACTTCCGCCAGAATCGGTGTCAAGTGCGGATCCCACTCGCACAGCTTGTCGCGACGGGCCACGGGGTTTCCGTCCTTTACGAGAAGAATGGCACCATATGGAATCTTGTCGCGTGAAAGCTCACGGCCCTTGTCGTCGACGATGAGAAGCTCGCCGTTACGCTTGAGTACGACGGTGCGCTTGGTCTTGTCCGGTTGAATAACTTCGACCGGGCTGAGGTCGTGATACTTCACAATACCCTTTTGGGTGGCCTTGAGAACGTTTTCCAACGCAGCCTTCTGAGCGACACCGCCGGTGTGGAACGTTCGCATGGTAAGCTGTGTGCCCGGTTCGCCGATCGACTGGGCTGCGATGATACCGATGGCCATGCCCTCTTCGACGAGCTTGCCGGTCGACATATCCATGCCGTAGCAATGGGCACAGACACCCATCTTGCTTTCGCAGGTGAGCGGGCTGCGAACGCGAATCATATCCAGACCCAGTTCTTCAATTCGTCCGGCAATTTCTTTAGTAATGACGTCGTTTTCCTTCACGATCATCGAGTCTTTAACCGGGTCGCGAATGGCATCTCTTGCAATGCGGCCCATGATCGATTCACGCAGAGGAATGTCGACTTCCTCGCCCTTATAGATCGCGGCTTTCGTGATGCCGTTGATCGTGCCGCAATCGATGGTGTTCACGATGACGTTCTGTGCCACGTCAGCCAGCTTGCGCGTCAGGTAACCGGAGTCAGCCGTCTTTAATGCGGTGTCAGCCAAACCCTTACGCGCACCGTGCGTCGAGCTGAAGTACTCGAGCACCGAGAGACCTTCGCGGAAGTTGGCCTTGATCGGCGTCTCAATGATTTCGCCGGACGGCTTGGCCATAAGGGCTCGCATGCCGGCAAGCTGACGAATCTGGTCGACGCTACCGCGAGCGCCGGACTCGGTCATCAGATAAATCGGGTTCAGATACGGTTTCGAGTTCGCATCGCCGGGGTTGCGATAGTTTTCCTGGGCATCGCGATAATCCTCGCGAAGCTCGCCCATCATCGCCTGCGTGACGCGCTCACGAGCGTGAATCCACTGGTCTACGACCTGGTTGTAGCGTTCGAGTCGTGTGAGCGTTCCTTCCTTGAAGGCTCGCTCGACGTCATCAACTTTCTTCTGTGCTTCGTCGATGATCTCCTGCTTGGCACGCGGGATTCGCATATCGGTCACGCCGAACGAAAGGCCGGCCAGCGTGCTGCGGCGGAAACCGGTGTCCTTGATTTCATCCAGCAGATCGATCGTCGCTGCACGGCCGAGCATTTCGTGACAGTCGGCTGTCACTCGAACCAAACCCTTTTGCGAGAGTGCACAGTTGTAGAACGGCATCTTCGCGGGAAGGATATCGTTGAAGATCAATCGACCGACGGTCGTAAGAATGCGGTGGTTCGCCGGCGCAGGTTCGGGCACGGACTTCGCGCTATTCACCACGCGGTCGCGCGTGATGCGCACGCTGATTCGATCGTGAATGCCTATGCGCTTGTGGTCATAGGCAAAGAAGGCTTCGAACACATCGCGGAACCGCGGAACATCTTTTTCTTCCAGCTTCGGCGTCACGTGATCGGTGGTGAGATAGAACACGCCCATGACCACGTCCTGCGTAGGCGACATGATCGGGCTGCCATTGGCTGGGCTGAAAATGTTGTTGGTCGACATCATCAGCACGTGAGCTTCCACTTGCGCTTCGATAGACAGCGGAAGGTGGACAGCCATCTGGTCGCCGTCGAAGTCGGCGTTGAATCCTTTGCAAACCAGCGGGTGAATCTTGATCGCGTTGCCTTCGACCAGCACAGGCTCAAACGCTTGAATACCCATACGGTGGAGCGTGGGCGCGCGATTCAGCAACACCGGGTGCTGGTAAATGACTTCTTCGAGAATGTCCCAGATTTCCTGATCGCGACGCTCGAGCATCTTCTTTGCCGACTTGATGGTGTCAGCCAATCCGCGCTCTTTGAGTTTGCGAATAATGAACGGCTGAAAGAGTTCGAGCGCGATCTTCTTGGGAAGACCACACTGGTGCAGTTTCAACTCGGGACCAACGACAACCACCGAACGGGCGGAATAGTCGACGCGCTTGCCGAGCAGGTTCTCGCGGAAGCGCCCTTGCTTGCCCTTGATCATGTCGGTCATCGACTTGAGCGGGCGATTGCTCGAACCGAGCACCGGGCGGCGGCAGCGGCCATTGTCGAACAAAGCGTCGACAGCCTGCTGCAACATGCGCTTTTCGTTCTGGATAATGACTTCTGGCGCGTTGAGATCTACGAGCTTCTTCAAGCGGCTGTTGCGGTTAATGATACGGCGATAGAGGTCGTTCAAGTCGCTGGTGGCGAAATTACCGCTGTCCAGCAACACGAGCGGACGCAAATCCGGCGGAATGACCGGAATCACGTCGAGCACCATCCACGTGGCTTCGTTTGTCGAACCGCGAAGGGCTTCAACGATCTTCAATCGCTTGGCCAAGTCTTTCGCACGTTGCTTGCTGCCGGTCTTGACTAATTCTTCGCGCAATTCGACGGAAAGCTGCGCCAAGTCCAATCGGCTCAGAAGCTCTTTGACCGCTTCCGCGCCCATCATGGCGGTGAAGGAATGGCCGTGTGCATCGAGTGCCTGACGATATTCCTCCTCGGTGAGCAGCTGACGCGGCTTTAGCGGCGTGTCGCCGGAATCAACGACGATGTAGTCCTGGAAATAAACGACTTTTTCCAAGCTCGTGGTCTTCACGTCGAGCAGCGCACCAAGGCGCGAAGGCATCGACTTGAAGAACCAGATGTGTACGACGGGGGCAGCGAGGTTGATGTGCCCCATTCGCTTGCGGCGCACGCGCGAGTGCGTCACCTTCACGCCGCAACGATCGCAAATGATGCCTTTGTGCTTCGTGCCCTTGAACTTACCGCAGGCACATTCCCAATCGCGCTCGGGACCAAAGATACGCTCACAGAACAGACCGTCCTTCTCGGGACGATAGGTTCGATAGTTGATCGTCTCCGGCTTCTTGACTTCACCATAGGACCAGGCGCGGATGTCATTGGGCGAAGCCAACGAAATGCGCACGGCTGTGTAGTCATTCACGCGATCGTAGGTGGTATCCAGCATAGGCGGCACCTTCCTCCAAAACGAAATCGGCAACCATCGTCAGCGGGCGATTTGCCCCACAAGCTCCGCCGCATCACGACGGGCTCCGACGATGGATTCTTCTCGATGTACCGAAGCGGTCGCATCGCCATCCAGCGAGAGCGCGACCACGCCTCGAATCTTCTTGAAACCCAGTTCTTCGCAAAAATCAACTTCGGTTCCATAGGCCAGGGCGTCGATTGTCTCGACCCCGTGACGACGCAGAGCGTCGATCACCTGCAAAGCCATGTCCCGCGCAATCTCATTCGAATCGTGCTCGATCCTCGCGCCGGTGCGCGACACACAGGCTGGCCCCTGTAACGCCGGATCAAGTTTGCACTCGATCACGCGGCCCCAAAGTCCATCCGTCACGCCACGAGCGAAACCGACCAAATCGCCGTTCCTGCGCGCCGAGACGAAAACGAACGTCGACTCGATCATCCGTGCGATTTTCTCGCGCGAGCTTGTCGTTCGATGACCATGCCGCGCGTAAAACGCCAGCAACTCGTCCGCAGAAGGACGATTCACCGAATCCAGTATTAGATCGAATCGTTGCATGTCAGCGTCTGGCACCAGACCGTCTAGCTACTTCAAAATTACGCATCGACCGGAACCGGCATTCCACCGCGACGACGTTCCAGCGTGATATTCAGGCAGAGACCGCGGATTTCGTGACACAACACGTCGAACGAAACCGGCGTGCCGGCTTCCAGCGTGTTCTTGCCCTTGACCATCGTCTCGTAAATCTTGGTGCGACCCTCGACGTCGTCGCTCTTCACCGTCAGGAGTTCCTGCAGGATGTACGCAGCGCCGTACGCCTCGAGACCCCACACTTCCATCTCGCCGAATCGCTGACCGCCGGTGCGGGCCTTTCCACCCAGCGGCTGCTGCGTGATGAGGCTGTATGGTCCGGTCGCACGTGCGTGAATCTTGTCATCCACCAGGTGATGGAGCTTCAGCATATAGAGGTAGCCCACGGTCACCGGTTGATCGAAGTATTCACCGGTGCGGCCGTCGCGCAGCCGCGTCTTGCCGCTTTGCGGGATCAACGCGAAGTGCGTTCCCTCCTTGCCTGCCTCGGCCACGATCTTAGAATCCGAAGCGCGTTGCTTGGCTGCTTCGCGGGCTTGGGTAATGGCCTCATGGATTTCTGTTTCAGTAGCGCCGTCGAACACGGGCGTCACTGCCTGGAAATCTAGAATCTTGGCGGCCCAACCAAGGTGGGTCTCCAGAATCTGACCGACATTCATACGCGAAGGCACGCCGAGCGGGTTGAGCAAAATGTCCAGCGGTGTACCGTCATCGAGGTACGGCATGTCCTCTTCCGGCAGAATCTTGGAGATGACACCCTTGTTGCCGTGACGACCAGCCATCTTGTCGCCGACAGAAATCGTTCGCTTGGTGGCCACGTATACTTTGACCATCTCTAGCACGCCGGAGGGAAGCTCGTCGCCGCGCTTCATCTGGGCGGCTTTACGCTCGCGCTCTTCAATCAACTCATCGATTCGTGGCCAAAGTCGATCGACGATTCTTAGGCACTCTTCTTTCTTGGTCGTTGGCTTGACCCACTTAAGGTCGCGGGCGCGGATATGCGAACCAAGAACATCGATCTGCTCGAGAATAACTTCGTCGAGATTGCTATGGCCGACCTTCTGACGCGTGTTGGGGTCGATCATCGGACCTTCGAGCAGAACTTCCAGCTCTTCGCAAATCTGCTTGAACCGCGCGATGATCTTTGCGTTCTGCGAGCGAATGTATTCCTGAACCTGACGCTCAAGGTCTTTCTTCTGATCGTCCGTCAAGTGCAAACGACGACTGAATCGCTTGGCGCCAATGACGATACCTTCTTCGCCGGCTGGCAGTTGCAGCGAATCGTTCTTCACGTCTTCGCCGGCGCGACCGAAGATCGCGTGGAGAAGTTTCTCCTCCGGGCTGAGCTCAGTCTTTGACTTCGGGCTGACCTTTCCGACGAGAATATCACCCTGCTGCACGCGTGTCCCGATGCGGATCACTCCGTTCTCATCGAGGTTAGCCAGTGCTTTTTCAGAGACGTTAGGAATGTCACCGGTGAATTCCTCGCGTCCCAGCTTGGTGTCGCGAACTTCCACGTCGTATTCATCGATGTGAATGCTGGTCAGTGCATCTTCACGAACAAGCCGCTCGCTGATGATGATGGCGTCCTCGAAGTTGTTGCCGTCGAACGTCATGAAGCCGACGAGCAGGTTCTTGCCGAGTGCAAGTTCACCGTTCGCCGTCGCCGGGCCGTCAGCAATGAGATCGCCCGCTTTGACGCGCTGGCCGGGATGAACCAGCGGCTTCTGGTTCATGCACGTCCGCTCGTTCAGACCCTGGAATTTTCGCAGGACATATTCGTCCGTGTCGTCAATGACGATGCGCTCGGCATCGACATAGGTCACCTTGCCGCTGGTGCGAGCACGTACGACCATGCCGCTGTTCAGCGCGACAGACTTCTCCATTCCCGTCGCCACGAGCGGCGGGTCCACGCGAAGCAGCGGGACCGCCTGACGCTGCATGTTTGAACCCATCAGCGCGCGGTTGGCGTCGTCGTGCTCGAGGAACGGAATCAATGAAGCGGAGACGCCGATCGTCTGCTTCGGGGAAATATCGATGTACGTTACCTGAGCGGAGGCGACCTGTTTCAACTCGCCATATGCACGGGCAATGACCGCGCCGCTGTGCAGACGAGATGCAGCCGGGTCGACGGCTTCAGGCGGTGCAAGAACTTCGCGCATTTCTTCGTCCGCGCGAAGGAAGCAGGACTCGATGATCTTGCCTTCTTTGCCGACCTTGCGGTACGGCGTAATGAGGAAGCCGTAATCATCGACGACGCTGTAAATGCTCAACGACGCGATGAGACCGATGTTGGTGCCTTCCGGCGTCTCGATCGGACAAATACGACCATAGTGGCTGATGTGCACGTCGCGAACTTCGAAGCCCGCCCGCTTGCGGTTCAAACCACCCGGACCCAACGCCGACAGACGGCGCTCATGCGTAAGCTGCGAAAGCGGGTTGGTCTGGTCGACCACTTGCGAAAGCTCGCCGCGGCCAAAGAAAAACTCGATGGCAGAGCTGACCGATTTGCTGTTGATCAACTCGGCGATGCGGCCGATCTGATCCGGGTCTTTCAAGCTCATGCGCTCCTGCACGGTGCGACGAAGCTTGAGGAACCCCTTGCGCATTTCGTCAGCGCACAACTCATCGAGCGTTCGCAAACGACGATTGCCCAGATGGTCGATATCGTCCACGGCAAACGCGGACTCGCCGGTTCGAAGCTTGAGCAGGTACTTGAGGCACTGAATCATGTCAGCCACGGTCAGCGTCATGGCGCCGCCGTCGCTTTCAATTTCAAACTTTCTATTCAGACGGAACCGGCCAACCTTACCGAGGCGGTAGCGGTTCTCATCGTAAAACTTCTCTTGGAAAAGTTTCTTGGCCTTCTCGATATGCGGTGGGTTGCCCGGACGCAAACGACCATACAGCTTGAGCAACGCCTCTTCATGCGAACGGCTCGCGTCCTCAGCCAGCGTGTTGAGGATCAATGGGTCGGAGACTTGGCCGATGATCTTCACGCTCTTGAGCGAGGAGGCCTGAATGCGCTCGACGGCATCGCCGACTTGACAACCGGCGCGAACGATCACCTCTTCGGATTCGTCGTCGACAATAGCGGTCGCCACGTAGGTCTCGGGCTTGAGAGCAGACGGCTTGACGACCTTGGTCTTGTAAAACTCTTCGATGATCGATTCGTCGGTCGAATATTCCTCATCCATCGCGCGGAGGAACGTGGTCGCCGGAATCTTGCTCGATTGATCGATGCGCACCACCAGCACGTCCTTGCGGGTGACTTCAATCTCGATCCAGCTACCGCGCTCGGGAATGACACGGCAGGAGTGCAACGCGCGGTCGCCCTCAGCCTGGTCCTTGATGAAGTCCACACCCGGTGAACGGTGCAACTGCGAGACGATCACGCGCTCCGCACCATTGATGATGAACTCGCCGCCGCCGATCATGATCGGCAGGTCACCGAGGTATACGAGGTCTTCCTGGATTTCGTCGATGTCCTTGCGCGTCATGCGCACGCGAATACGCATCGGCATGCCGTACGTCAGACGCAGCTCGCGACACTCGTCGGGCGTGTAGCGCGGTTTGCCAAGCTCGTAATTGATATAGTGCAGCGAAATGTTTCCGTCGTAGCTCTCGATAGGAAACATCTCACGCAGCAGCCCTTCGAGACCTGACGGAGTGCGGTCCGAAGGTGCGGCCCCCTCCTGCAGGAACCGGGCGTAGGAACGAGTCTGCATTCCGATCAGATCGGGGATGGGCAAGGCGTCCCCGAACTTGGAGAAATTACGCACTGAAAGCGTTGGCGCATTCATGTGAAACCGACTCCCACCGCAGGTCGTAACGACGCACGGTTCGCGAACGCAAGACTCCACACGTCGCACCGAAAGCGCAACATGTGGAGCGAAATTCCAGAAGGGACATTACCGCGACTGTCGGAGCATCCGGTTGACCGAGCGTCCCACACGCTCCCGGTCGATCCCGCCCCGAAGCGGAAAGGACTGATTTTTCATGGTTAAGGCGGGCGCGGCAGCCGCGCCCGCCTTTCATACTATGTCATTGGCGAATCGAAAGCTTCTTCGAATCCAAGTCTAGACGATTCAAAGTAGCCGATGTTACTTGATGGTGACAGCGCCACCGGCTTCTTCGATTTCCTTCTTGATCTTGTCGGCGTCTTCCTTGCTCACGCCTTCCTTCAAGGCCTTCGGAACAGCCTCGACGAGGTCCTTCGCTTCCTTCAAGCCAAGACCGGTGATCGCACGGACGACCTTGATCACCTGAATCTTCTTGTCACCAAAGCCGGCGAGGATCACGTCAAACGTGCTCTTCTCCTCAGCCACAGCAGCGCCACCGCCGCCGCCACCACCGCCACCCGCAGCCACAACGACACCACCACCTGCTGGTTCAATGCCGTGGACCTTCTTCAGGCAATCAACGAGTGCCTGGGCGTCTTTCACCGTAAGGGCGACAATTTTGTTTGCGAGATCTGCAATATGTGCCGCAAAATCTGCGACTGGCGCGTCTGCCATGATCCTACCTTCTCTCTTTCTCTTCTGATTTCACCTCATCGATAGGCAATCCGCACGGTGCGGATCATTTCATTCGCTGTCGCGAACCAATCGACAAATGGTGCTTTGTCTACTTTTTGACCTACGATTCTTTTGCTTTAATTCAGCCAATCCAACTAGGCTGCTTCGCTCTTGTCCGCGAGGGCTTTCAGGCAGCCCGCGATCTTAGACTGCGGCGACTGGATGCAGCCGGCAATTGCGCGACCGGGCGACGCGATCAACATAGCCACTTCGCCCAGCAATTCGCGCTTACCTCTCATGCGTGAAAGCTCTTCGATCGTCAGCAGGTTGGGATCACCCTCGACAATCGCCTTCTTGAACTTGAGGTTCTTGAATTCCTTGGCAGCCTCCATCAACGCCTTCGCAATATCAACCAGCGAAGCGCTCGAAGTAATCAACGCACAAGGACCGACCAGCGAATCGCCCAGAGGAGCCAGTGGGCCGTCCTTAAACGCCACGCGAGCGAGGCTGTTCTTAACCACGTGCAGCTGGGCCGACTTCGACCGCAACGTCGCACGGAGTTTCTCCTGAGCCTTCACATCAAGACCCGTCAACTCAACCACGCACGCGCTATCGATGCCCGCATAGCGCTCATTGAGTTCCTTGGAAATCATTGCTTTGATTGGTTTGCTCATGTTGCAATCCTATCGCTGTACTTGTCTATCAAGCAGCCGGTTCGACCACCACTGTGCCAATTCATGGCACTTGAAAATCAGTTAGACGCCTACTGCCAACGTGACCGACGGCGTTCGCGTTCCGGCGATACACACGCGCTTCATGTAGTGGCCCTTCGCCGTCGCCGGCTTCACCTTCTGAATGTGCGCGATCACCGCCTCGATATTCTCTTTCAGATCACCGGCGGCGAAGCTCGACTTACCCACCGGCAGGTGAATATTGCCGCCGTCATCGTTGCGGAATTCCAAACGGCCCGAGCCGAAGTCCTTAACCGCCGCAATCACGTCGGCAGTCACTGTTCCCGCCTTGGGAGTCGGCATCTTGCCCTGCGGACCAAGCACGCGGCCAAGCTTTCCAACCTTGCCCATCATCGACGTGTGCGCGATGGCCACGTCGAAATCAGTCCAGCCACCAGCGACTTTCTCGACCAACTCGTCTGCACCAGCTTCAACCGCACCCGCAGCCTTGGCCGCCTCAGCAGTCGCCGCATCGCAGAACGCGATCACTTTGCGCTCTTTGCCAAGTCCCTTGGGCAGCGAAATAGCGCCGCGGAGCATCTGGTCCGCCTGACGCGGGTCAATGCTTAAGTGCAGAACCATCTGAACGGTTTGATCCTTCGTCTTACGCTTGCGACCGTTTTTGTAAGTGCGATCGCCGCGGATAGCTGCCATTGCTTTCACTTTGGCAACACCCTCGTCCACACTGACCGGCGTACCCGGCTCGCCGAGGATTTCCATCTGCTTCTTGTATACCACCGTCATCTTAGCCATCTGCATTATCCCCAATCGGGCAAATCATTTTGCGACATCGACACCCATTGAACGAGCAGTGCCAGCAATGATCTTGATGGCTGCGTCGATGCTGTTTGCATTCAAATCCTTCATCTTGCGCTCGGCGATTGTCTTCAGCTGCGCCTTCGTCACCGTACCAACCTTGTTCTTGTTCGGCACGCCGCTGCCCTTCTCAATCTTGAGTGCGTCCTTAATCAAGACAGCCGCCGGCGGACTCTTGACTTCATACGTGAATGAGCGGTCGGAGAAAACGCTGATCACCACGCCGACCGTCATGCCCTTCATGCTGGCGGTGGCTGCGTTGAACTGCTGCACGAACTGACCAATGTTCACGCCGTGCTGACCGAGCGCGGGACCGATTGGCGGCGCGGGCGTCGCCTGGCCGGCTGGTGCCTGCAGTTTAATCGTTGCTGTTAGTTCTTTTTTCGCCATGTGCTTTTCGCCAACTACGAGGTGCTATTCGACCTTCTCAAGCTTCCAGTATTCCACTTCCACGGGAGTCGCACGGCCGAAGATCATAACAATGACCGAAACCATGCCGCGCTTCTCGTCGACGCTGTCCACTTCGCCTTCATAGCTTTCGAATGCGCCGTCCGTGATCTTAACCTGATCGCCCTTGTGGATGTTAAGGCCGGACAGCCCGGGCTGCTCTTCCGCCTTCGCAGAAGCTGCCAGCATCTGGACAACATCCTGCTCGGGCATGCTCGTTGGTTTGCCGTCCGACCCGATGAAATCGCCGACGCCCGACGTTTCCTTAATCAAGAACCAGACAGCCTCCGCGATCGATCCATCATCCTCGCAGGCCATCTCCACAAAGACATAGCCGGGATATAGCTTGCGCTCGACAATCTTGAGCGCCCCGGCCTTCATTCGTTTTTCTTTCAGCGTGGGCACGAGCACGCGACCAACGCGATGCTCCAACCCTTCGATTTTCACCTTGCGGGCAAGTGCTTCGCGCACCTGGTCTTCCTTGTTGGAAGCCACGCGAAGCACATACCACTTCATTCCCGGAGCGGTCGGCGACTGCGATGTTGGTTCAACGACAGTCATCATACCTTGAGCACGCCGATAAACCTGAAGAACACCTGGAATGCAAGGTCAACCACGAAAATAATGGTCGCCAGCAGAAACGTCACCACGATGACGACCTTGGTTGACCCGATGACTTCTTTCTTGCTCGACCAACTGACCTTCTTCATCTCGCCTTCAGTGGCGATCATGAAATCACTGGCCTTGGGGTGCACAAAAGTCGCCCACCAAGCGAGCAGACCAAGCCCTACGGCAAATAGAATCGGAATACCGGTCGTCAATACGAAACCGAGCGATGTATCTTCATACACTCGCAGGCGGTCGTAGATGTACTTGGCGCCCCAGGCGACCAAGAAGCCGATGCCGATAAACGTCCCCCAGCGGACGTTCTTGCCCTGCTCTGCCTTGTAAGGAGACATCCAGCCGCCCGTGCCACCGGGTGGACGAACATCATCACGGCGAGAGCCGGATCGACCGGACGATTCGCGACCATCGTCATCATCGAACGAGTCATCAAAACCCTCGTTCGTTTCATCAATTTGACTCATGGTTTTGCTCAACGCCTCGACCCCCTCGCCACCAAACCGTTTAGCATCGACCTACGGAAGTCTACTTCGCAACCCGTCGCAAACACGTTCGCCCACAGGAGCGGAGGGACTCGAACCCGCAACCGCTGGTTTTGGAAACCAGTGCTCTACCAATTGAGCTACGCTCCTAGGTAGGTGATCCTTTTCTTGCGCTGCGGCCGACCTACTTTCGTTTGATCTTATGAGCCGTGTGCTTCCGTTCACGCGGACAAAACTTGGCAAGCTCAAACTTCGGAGTGCCACCCTGAACATTCACGCTCGTGCGGTAGTTGAGGTCGCTGCACTCTTTGCACTGCAACCAGACATATTCTCGTTTTACTGCCTTGGCCATGACTCAACTGCTCCGCACTTTCGAAACTGACTACTCAACAACTTTGGCCACGACGCCCGAGCCCACGGTACGACCGCCCTCGCGAACGGCGAAGCGAAGCCCTTGCTCCATACCAATAGGTTTGCCCAACACGACCTCGACCTGAACGTTGTCGCCCGGCATGCACATTTCGGCACCCTTTAGGGTCAATGCACCGGTAACGTCGGTCGTTCGGAAATAAAACTGCGGACGATACCCGGTGAAGAACGGGGTATGGCGGCCACCTTCCTCTTCGGTCAACACGTAGACCTGACCCTCGAACTTCGTGTGTGGATGGATCGTGCCTGGCGCCGCCAAAACCTGCCCGCGTTCAATTTCTTCTTTCTTAGTTCCGCGAAGCAGGCAGCCGACATTGTCACCGGCCTGACCAGAATCAAGCGTCTTGTTGAACATTTCAACGCCAGTCACAGTGGTCTTCGTCGTGTCCATCAGACCGACAATTTCGACTTCCTCGCCAACCTTCACCTTGCCGCGCTCGATACGGCCGGTAGCCACTGTACCGCGACCCTTGATGCTGAACACGTCTTCAACCGACATGAGGAACGGTTGATCGACATCTCTTTGTGGGATAGCAATATGCGTATCCAACGCCGCCATCAATTCGGTAATGCACTTGGTCTTCTCGGGATCCTTTGGATTCTGCAGCGCCGGAAGCGACGAGCCGCGAATAACCGGGACCGTGTCGCCGGGGAAGTCATACTTCGAGAGAAGTTCGCGAACTTCCATCTCGACAAGGTCAAGCAACTCGGGATCGTCGACAAGGTCGATCTTGTTCAAGAACACAACGAGGTTAGGTACGTTAACCTGACGCGCAAGCAGAATGTGCTCACGAGTCTGCGGCATCGGACCGTCAGCCGCGGACACAACAAGAATGGCGCCGTCCATCTGGGCAGCACCCGTGATCATGTTCTTCACATAGTCGGCGTGACCAGGGCAGTCGATGTGCGCATAGTGGCGCGTTTCAGATTCATACTCCACGTGCGAAGTGGCAATCGTGAGAATCTTCGTCGGGTCACGACGACCTTGAGATTCCGATGCCTTCGCGACTTGGTCGTACGAAATCGCCTTGCAAAGCCCCTTGGCGGACTGAACGGTGCTGATCGCGGCCGTCAACGTTGTCTTACCATGGTCTACGTGACCGATCGTACCTACGTTGACGTGCGGTTTTGTTCTTTGAAATACGTCTTTGGCCATCCGCTGAATACCTCCTCTGTCCCGCGCCTTTCTTCACGAGCCAGACGCCGTTTACAGTTAACGCAGCGAAAATCTGATGAAAAACGCTGCTTCCTCCACACGTTTTGCCGCGCGCATTTGGCTGGATTGTCGCACTTTTTTCGGTTGTGCGCCGCACCATCGAATGAGCTGCTGACGGGAATCGAACCCGTGACCTCGTCCTTACCAAGGACGCACTCTACCGACTGAGCTACAGCAGCATTAACGCTACTTGATGCCGGCGAGACCGCGAAAAACCGCGCCCGTTTTTCTCGCAACTCATCGTCGCTCGAAGGAAACGCTCCGCGTTCCACCGCGTGCGAATTCGCTACGCCGGTTGTCATTTCTCCCTTCGGAAAGAGACAACTGACAACGCGGTCGCCGCATCGCCCATACCGGAGCCGAGCGAGTATACGGTTCGCAAAACCGATGTCAAATTGAAAAACAAACCCCTGTTGAACAGAACCAAAGGGCTTATGAATGCTTGGTTTTCACGGTTCATTATGCTCAATGAACTGCCTCTGGACGCAATCAACTCAAGCAGGCAGAATCAATCTTTGCTTTAATAAATCGTTTATTGCTGCCAGCAGTGCTGGCATGCTCTGGTTTAGCTCGGCATCTTGCCTCATGAGTTGATCCGCGAGGCGGCGTTTGCCTTTGTGCTTGTCGTATGAGTACGATGTCGGGTTCATAAAACTATGCAGGCACCAACATAAACGTAGAACCGAAACCGCCTGGCACCAAGTATCCAGCGCTTCCCTGCCCCGTGCGATGTGACACTTAGCTCTCGAAGCTGTTTCTCTCATGCAACCGACACAAGCAAAGGCGCCAAACCATCCGGTTGCACATGATGCGAAAACCACGAGCGTGGAAGGTCGTAACGAAAATTCACCGCCACCGCTTGCTAACTTCGACTTGAAGAAATCGATGGATCTCGACCTTAGTGAGCGCGAGTCACTACTTCGACCGACAGACGTTGCCGTGCGCCGTGCACGCGAACCAAGAAACACAGCTGCACGGGTCATCGTGGCCATGTGCCTGGCTCTGCTCGCTGGCGTGATCGTGACGCTCATGGGTCGGTTCGACTACCGGTGCATCGCGACCATTCGACTTCCGCGCGGGACAAGTATCGAATTGACCAATAGGTTCCGTTCCGACCTTCTCGCGTTTGCCGGTGAACAACTATTGCGAAACGCCGACGACAAAAAGAAACCACCTGCCTGGGCGGTCGAAGCCTCGGAAGCGGGCATCGTACGGCTGGTGATGACAACGCATGACACCAAGCTTGGCGTCGAGCGCGTTCGCTCCGTGGCCCAGGGCTTTGTGACGCGCACACAACTCGCAGCCATGGAAGCGAGAACATCACCCACCGAGGCGGAAAAGTTGGCCTCCGATTACGTGACTGATCTTCAGTCTCGAATGTCCGACGCGGAGTCCAAAGTCGCTGCCGCGCTGGCACAATTACCCAAGTCTGATCCACAACAGGATCGAAACGATCTCCTCAAACATTGGCACGATTTGCGAACCCGTTTCGTCGACGTAAAGGAAGAACTGGGGACGACGGCTGAACTGAGCGCGCGATTCGATTCCCAGCCCGAGCCGACGCACGCGATTGTGCCGGTCGATGAACGAAACACTGCACTGAAAAACGATGACGTGTTGCAGCAGGACCTTCGCGAGTTGGAAGTGTCCCTCACCGAAGCCAAGCTGCACTTGCTCAACGTCTGGCAGAAATCGAGCGCGAAACTGGACGCGCTGGAACCGGCTGTCCGACGACTTGAAGAAGCAGTCCCGCCGAAATCAAAGCCCACATCGGCTAAGAATGACGCAAATACAATCAGTGACGAAACAAAGAAGTATTCGGAAGCGCTGACTGCGTTTCGTGAAGGGTGGGTTCGAGACTTTGCAGCCTTGAAAGACCAGGCCATCGATCCCATGAGTGTCAGTCTGCTGGAAACACATATTCGACTTCGCAACATGCTGCATGATTTTCTGTTCGCGACCGACAAGAATCTTTCCGCGATGCGCACTCTGACAGATCCAACTATGACAGGTGCAGAAGTCGATGCGAAGAAGTTGGTTGCACAGTCAACCATTTCACGGGCGTTTCATGAGTTGGAGACGGCGCATCATCAGTTTGAATTCGCAGCCGGTGACATCGATGCTCGTGACAATTTCCGTCTTGATTCAGCCATCAACAAATCGCGCGGTTTGCGACGACGAACGCAGGAGCACATTCGCGGCATCGACGAGAAGTTGCAGGCGGAGGCTACCAAGAGGGCGCGGGAGAAGTTCAGTCGCGACCGCGAGGAGGCCAAGAAGCGGCTGACGATCGTACGGCAATCGGCTGACACAACTGTGGAAGAGCTTGTCGCGCTGCAGGAGAAGTTGAACATCAATTCCGGATTGAGTGAGCAATTCCTGAAATCGATGCTGCAAGTTGAGATGGCTCAGAAGCAATTGAAGGCCACGGAGAGTGATTTGTCCAAGCGAGCGGAGCAGTTGAAATCGATGACAGCGAAGCGCGAGGCCATGCCCGATGGTCGCGATCTTGAGATCGCCTCAGCCGGTGTTGTTGGTTCTCCGATTAATGTCGGGGAGCGGGTGCGGAGCGGCGCGCTGGCGGCTGTGCTGACGTTTGCGGCGGTGATGTTCGTTCAATGGCGATTGGTTCGTCGCGAGTAAGAACGGAAACCAACTCCAAACACACTGCTGATACAGCAGTGGCACACACCTTTCGATCAACTCATATGCAGGCGTGATCGTTCGATGCGGCCGTTCTTGCGGACTACGCGCTGCCACGCTGATTCGACGTTGAGTTGCACCCACTGCCGTTCTTCCTTGCGATAGTGCCAGTCTCTGTCATTCTGATAGAACAACTGGATGCCCGGTCCTTCGACGATGTTGATGATTTCGTGGTCGTGGTAGTTGAACTCGTCGTAATCAGTTTGGGCCGGTTGACCCATTTCGGAATAAAGGCTGTTCAATTCCAGCAATCGCTGATTGAGCGTGGGATCGATGTCGCGAACGTTCAGGCCAAGCTCGCTTGCGCCGCGGGCGGTGATCGGATACTCGTGGGCGGGATAATCGGCGTTGAGCGATTGAGCGATTTTCTCGGCGGTTGATGCATCGGTGTAATGGTAGCGAAGAATCTCCGTACAGAGACGAATTGAGAGTGACGTCGCGCGGTCGGCTGCTCCGACGACGAGCGGGTGAAGATACTTGTAGAGTTCCTGAAACGGGTTCACGTCGCTGTTGGCTGAGAACTTTTTCCAAAGAGAAAGTGCTCGCTGGAGTTCGTCGTTGCCGACGTAGGCTGATTCGTTTCGCGGATCGACGGGGCCGAGTGCGTGTTCGAGCGACGTGTCGATCGGCGTGAGGAACGAGAGCGGGCCCATGTGGATTTCGTCCGCACCGAGCGCGAGCATGGTAGCTGCGGATGCGCACTCGAGCGGTGCGAGGACGGTGATTCGCGGCACGTAATGGCGAAGCAGGTTGATGAGGCGGAGCGAGGATGTGCCGTCGCCGCCGGATGATTTCACGAAGAGCGTGATGCATTCGTGCGGATTGACTACACGGAGGACTTCGTAGAGTGCTTGTACATCGTTGTGGCAGATGGAGCCGCGTTCGGATGTCCAATACGTAAGGAATGTGCCTTCCACGATTTCGTCGATTCCCTTGACCACTTTCTGGGTGCGATCGAAGAGAATCGGCGGTGTCTTGACGCGTTTGCGGGCCTTGAGGGGCTTGCGGCCCGGGATGCGATTGGATGTTTTTTTCTTGCTCATGGTTGAGAGTGTAGCGAGGGGGCTGGTGGTGTCGAATCGGGTTTGGATCGCTGTTTGTCCCAGCGAAATGAGGGTGCGGGGGCAAGTTGGGCCGGATCGGCGAGTGGTTTGGCTGTTGGATTGGATTGGGCATTGCAGTTGCCCTTGAGGCCGTTCGGCTGTGGTTTGAAATGGCTAATGGCTAAAACGTGAAAATTTTCGTTAAGTAGTGACACAGTGTGGCACAAACTAAACGCCAAAACGTCAAAAAGTCGAAAAGTCCAAATGCCTAGTGCAAATGGATTGTCGATTGGGGGAGAACCACCAAGGCACGAAGGCACCAAGTATGAGAGCCAACGACTGTTGGGCGATTGAAGGCCAACGGGTGCACTACCGTCTTCACGGCTAAGGTGGGGACTGAGTGTATCTGTGTTTGCGCTGAGTTGCGCATGGGGTGTTGAGCGTGGTTTCTCGCGAATTGGTGGGGTGTAGATTCCGTTCTTTTTGCGCGGCGCAGGTGAAATTCGCGGTTGGGACGCTGGGAACAATGAATTCGAAATGAGAATTTTATTTTCGCGCAAAACCGCCGGGGTAACTGAACGGCGAAGTGTACGCGATCGTTGCGAGTGTCGTGTTCTGGCGGCCATAGGGTTCTCTCTTGGTTAATAACAACATGGGCGCTCGCTGGGGCGCAACCCGCGTTGGGGTTGTGTTGTGGTGGGCCTGCTGACCCAAGGTAGCCGCTGCTGCGGCAATACGAAGAAGCATCTCGACCGGTGCGATTCAAGCAGTTGTGGCGCAGATTGCACCTTCACATCTGGACGTAGTTTAACTTCGTGGTCTTCACGACGGACGACCAGTAGCCTGACTACGTGGTCGAAAAGCAGCTTGGGAAACGGATTGCCGAACTTCGTCGGACGAAGGGACTATCGCAGGAACAGCTCGCTGCGAAGGCACGATACTCGACGGAGTTCATCAGCCTCGTCGAGCGCGGCAAGAATGCCCCATCCGTCGCCGGCCTCGCCAGAGTTGCGAAAGCGCTCAAAGTTGAAATCAAGGAGCTCTTCGATTTCGGAAGGAACGCAAAGTGAGTGCGCGAAAGACTCCCGCCTCGAATACAATGGAGCTTTTCGGCGAGCAATTTCTGTCCGAGCTAAAGAAGCTGATCGATCGGCATCACTCGCTCTATCCCGTCGTCCCACCGCAGGGCATTTTCTTCGAATATCTGGCGGAACAGGCATTCAAGCGATCGGGATGGCCAGCAGATCAAGTCATCCTCTCAACGCCGAATAGCCCGATGCACGACCTGAAAGTTGGGTCACTGCGGTTGTCCCTGAAGACGGAGACCGGCAAGATCACGCGCGTGGGTTCGATCTCGATCACGAAGCTTTGCACGACGGAAGCCGGGACGTGGGATTCTCCGTCGCTAATTGCTCACGCACTCAAGCACCTGGACCGTTATGACCACATCCTGATGCTGCGTGCAATTTGGGGCGAGTCCGCCATTCGTTATCAACTCGTCGACATTCCCTTGGCAGTTCTGCGCTTGATTTCTGATTTCACTGTCGTTCCCGTTGGGAAGCGCAAGGGGCGGCAGAGCCTCGGAGTTGATGTCCTTGAAGAGGGCAAGCGCGTCTACCGCATCCATTTCGATGGAGCCGACGGGAAGTGTCAGATTCGAGGATTGACGATCGGACGATGCAAGCTACTGCTCGAATGGAATCAGCCGCTTCCGTGACTATTCGCACTTCTTCGATTTGCGAAAGATGATCCAGTAGCAGTGCTGCCGGCGCGCGTGGTGAGCTTTCTTCCACTTCGGGTCAATGATTGGACCCTTGCGAAGTTTCACGATGCAATCGCAGGCGGTGAACCCGACCGCAACCGCAGCTTCGATGAGCGCGATGTGCGCCCACTGGAAGCGATGGCCATGAACGTAGTCCGCGATCTTGCACAGGAGGATGCCTTCTGGTTTGAGCACCCGGTAAGCCTCCTTGGTGAACGGTGGGTATAGGTGAGAGAAGTTATGGCCCTGATCGACGGAAGATTTCAGCACCAAGCCAAACCGCGTATTGAAATCCTTGGATTTGTCCTTCCCCTGATTCGGGATGTGTGGTGGATCATATACCACGACATCAAAGCTGCTATCCTCGAACGGCATATCCCGGTTGTCGCCGACGTAGTCAGGATTGTGTGAGGGGTCGATATCCAGACCTGTAACCGGGCGAGTGCTACCCACCCAAAACCGACCCTTATTGACGGTCGCATCGAGAATCCTCTTCGGCTTCCTGCGAGGATAGAAGTCGAGCATCTTCTCAAGCAACTCTGCGTCTGTACTGTCCCAAACTGAAGGAAGTGGCTGGTATTCAGAGCGTTTCTCGACGTCAAGTTTCTGCGCCGGGAAAAACTCTAGTTGTCCATTCCCACTCTTACTCCTCATGCCCAAATGTTACGCGAAGCTCTCCTCTCACGCGATGGGCGGTACCGGAAAACGGCTTGTGAAACCCGCCCTACGTGTTGGTCTGCAAGGCAGACCCTACTTGTCTGTACGGAAAGCCCCTCACCCTACCCCGTCGTGCTTCCGCTCTGGTCGCACTCCGTCCAAAGGGGCGAGGGATAATTCTAGTTCGCCTTATCCAGTCCAAACGCATCGTGCACAAAGCGCATAGCTTTGGGGCCGTCTTCGCGGCGGACTAGGCAGCTGATGACGATTTCGCTGGTGGAGATGTTTTCGATGTTCACTTCTGCTTTGGCGAGGGCGTCGAACATGGTGGAGGCGATGCCGGTGTGCGTACGCATGCCGACGCCGATGGCGCTGAGCTTGGACACGCCTTCATCCACCTCGACGCTGCCTATACCGATGTCGGCTGCGATGCGCTCGCAGACGATGCGGGCTTCGTTGGCGTCGGTGGAGTTGGTGGAGAAGCTGACGTTGGCGTATTTGCCGCCGTCGTAGATGTTCTGCACGATGTCATCGACGAGAAGGTGATTGCGGGCGACCTCGGCGAAGATGCGCGCGGCGACTCCGGGCGTGTTGGGCACCTGAATGAGCGAGATGACCGCGAGGTCCTGCTTCAAGGTGACGGCCTGCACCGAAATCGCTTCCATTCCCGGGTGTTCTGATTTGATCATGGTTCCTTTTCCGTCGGTGAGGGAGCTGCGCACGTGGATCGGCACGTTGTATTTTTTGCCAAACTCGATGGCGCGCGAGTGCATGACGGCCGCACCGGCGGCGGCCATTTCCAACATGACGTCGTACGAGATTTCGTCGATCTTGCGGGCCTGGGGGACGATGCGCGGGTCCGACGTGTAGACGCCGTCGACGTCGGTGTAGATTTCGCAGACTTCGGCGCCGAGTACGGCGGCGAGGGCGGCGGCGGTGGTGTCCGACGCGCCGCGACCCAGCGTGGTGATTTCGCCGGCGGCGTCGATGCCCTGGAAGCCGGCGATGATGACGATTTTGTTGGCGGCGAGTTCGGCGTCGATGCGGTCGCGGCTGATGCGCTGGATGCGGGCGCGGGTGTGGACGCTGTCGCTGTAGAGGCCGAGCTGGGCGGCGGTGAGGCTGATCGCTTCGTGGCCGGCGGCGTGGATGGCCATGGCCATGAGTGCGATGGAGACCTGTTCGCCGGTGGTGAGTAGCATGTCGAGCTCGCGCTTGGGGGGATCAGTGGAGACTTGTTTCGCGAGGGCGATGAGTTCGTCGGTGGTGTGGCCCATGGCGGAAACGACGAGGACGACTTTGCGGCCCGCGAGCTTCGCGCGGACGGCGCGGCGGGCGGCGCGGTGGATTTTCTCGGCGTCTGCGACGCTCGTGCCGCCGAATTTTTGAACGATCAGGCTCATGAGCGCATCGTAGCGAAAAGGCGAAACGGGGAAAAGTCAATATCTCGCGAACGACTTCGGTGATGCGCCTCAATTGTTTGTCGCAAAGTTGGTTGCGGGGATTAAGCTAGGAGCGATGGCGCAAACAGAGGCACGCGAACCCTTTTGGAAAACGCGACGGGATTGGGTCGTTGCGTTGATTGTGCTCGCTGTGGTCGCTGTTTGCACTTGGTCGCAGCTTCCACGCGGGATTTGTTACAGCGATTCGGGCGGGTTGCAGTTGGCGGCTGCGACTTTGGGGATTACGCATCCGCCGGGGTATGTGGTTTACACGTCGTTTGGATTTCTCGTTTCGAAGGTGCTGCCTTTTGATCCAGCGTTTTCGGTGACGTTTTGTGCGTGTCTGATGACGCTTGGTGCGTTTGCGCTGATCGCGGTTTTTGTGAGGCGATGGAATGCGAGTTCATGGATTGCTGGGGCTGTTGCGCTTGCGCTGCTGATGCACACGAACGTGCGGCAGAATTTTCTCGCGCCTGAAGTGTATGGACCGACGCTGTTCGTGATGGTGGCGCCGGTTTGGCTGTGGGCGAAATATTTGCGCAGCAATCATCTATGGGTTGCGTGCGTGGCGGCGCTATTGTTCGGGATTGCGTGGGTGAGTCGGCCGCCTACGGTCTTGATTTTGCCGTTTCTGATTGTGTCGTTTCGGATGGCGCGCGGGCGGTTCTTGCCTTGTGGAAAAAGCGAATGGAAATGTGCGTGCGCGGTTGTTGCCTTGGCGATTGTGCCGTTTGCTTTTTCAATTGGTTATTTGCTGGCGCGGGATTCCGCGCAGGCGGCGTACAACTATCTGGATGTCTATGATGCCGAGCATCGTGAGTTGCCGTCGCGCGAGGCGGGGATTGCGGCGCGGGTGGAGCGGGTTTATTGGCATGCTTCTGCAACGCAGTTTCGTGAGAGTGTTCACGTTACGTTTTGGGGAGTGGTGACGAAATTGCGGTGGGTGCGGAATCGGTTGATGCCGAATCAACCGGGGTTGTTTGCGCTGGTGTTACTCATCGCTGTGATTGGCGTGGTGCGGGCGTGGCGGAGTGATCGAAGTTTGACCTTGCTTGTGCTTGGGTTGGCGTTTTCGTCGCTGGCGTTCGTTTGTTTGTATCGCGTGCATGACCTTGCGGCTGACTTGCTGCCTTTTGTGTTTGCGGTTGGGGCGTTCGCGAGTGTGGGAATCCATGTGATCGTCGAACGATTAGGTGAGCGGTGGTCGCGAAGGGTCGCGATGGGGTACTTCGGCGCGATGGTACTTGCGACGGGGGCGCATGGTGTTATTCATCGAGATGACTTCAACCCGGCTGATGCGCTGGCGTTTGTTTCAAGTGCAGACGTCGATAACTTGCCGCGGGATTCGGTGGTGTTGAGCGAGTGGTATCACGCTCCGCCGCTTTGGTATGCGCAGCACCTGACCTTTGAGAGACGAGACCTGACGGTGTTGTGTTTTGATCGCAGGCGATGGGGAGAGGTGGCGGCACAGTTTAGCGGAAGAACGGTGTTTGCTGTTGAAGAGGCGGTCGGCGATGAGCCGTTTGAATCGGTCAAACGTGGGACGCTGTGGGAATGGCGGGCGAAGAAGAGCGAATAGCGAATGTCGAAGAGCGAAATGGCGGGGTGCGTGTTCAGGTTAGTGCCAGAAAGCGGCACAAGACGGAACTGGCCAAGTCGTTGGGAACATCACAAACCGGTCGCTTGCGCTCCCGGCTCTGATAGGTCATTACCTTGCGCAAAGGGCTCTGCTTATTTTCTGGATCGCTTCACGCTGGGGAAGCGGTCGGCGGCTGAGGCCGGGAGGCGGACGAGGATCGTGCGGGCGTTGCCGAGGCGGGCTTGCTCGAAGCGGATGGCGCCGAAGATTTCTGAAAGCGGACGCAATGGGGTCGAGGCATCCTGCGTTCGCGATGTGGGACGGCGCGCATCGATAAATCGGATTTCGTCGTAATTGCTGTTTGCGGCTGAGGCGATCTGTTTTTCGGATTGAACGTCATCTAGGTACGCGAAGCCAAGCACGCGCCACCATGGTGCAATACGATGGATCATTTCGACCTGTTTGAGCATGACCGGGTGCAGCAACGCGCCTACGCTGGGTGCGACGTGGATGGTGACCGCTTCAGCGCCCCAAACCTGATTGACGTCTGTCCACCAGGAATCGTCGAGCCAATCTGCAAATTCGCCGTCGTCGTTGGTGGGTTCTACGACCAATGTAGAAACGGATTTGTGAGCATCTTCGCCAAGAACGCCGTCGGAATCGAAGGCCGCGAATAGTTCGATGGGAGTCTGGGGAGCGCGGCGGGTGCGTTCGGTTTGAAGGCGGGCTTCTGTCTTTGCGATGACATCCATGCCAAAACTCCGTGGAATGACCCTCCAAGGTCAACTGATAGTATCGGGTGAGGGAAGCGGAAATCTTGATGTTTGAACTACAGTTCAGCCGAGGGAAACGGGGTAATCTGCAAGCTTATGAGCGTCTTGCACAGACCGGGAGCCCTTCGCAACCCATGCAAGTCCAGTGAGTTAGGAGCGATTGAAGCCACGCGGAGAAAATCGGTTTCATGCAATTCTGCACGATCTCGTTAGGTCGCGTGGGGTACAATGCATCGCGCTGAAGCGAGAGCTCGTATTTGCTGGATTTGGGGTTGCCCGGACAGTTTGGAAACGACAACACTAGTTGCGAACGAATCTTCTTCATGGCCTGAGGTGATATTGGCGCGAACTTTGGCAAGATCCGGCAGATTCAACGCACGCCGTTGTAGCGTGCATGGAGTTGTATTGGTTTTGAGTCGGCTTTTCCTGCCAATTATGTCTGTAGCAAGGCCGCACGATGGTTGCCAAAGAGACCCTCACCCTACCCTCTCCCTAAGAGGGAGAGGGATGTATTTGCTTGGAGTGTTTTTTCTCACGCAACTATTGGTAGGGTGCACGCCAGGGGCTATCACCCCGCCGACGGATGATGCGCTTCGCGCGGATGCCAGTCGGACGATTACGGCTGTCGATACGAACGGCGGGGCAACGGCCACCATCGTTCTTGACGCGACTGCTTCGGGTGGTGTTGAGGGTCGATCGATTGATTACGAATGGGTGTCGGGTGATTCGGTCATCGCATCGGGCGCGGTGGCGCAGGTTGAGCTGGCACCGGGCGTTTATGATATCGAGCTGCGCGTGAAGGATGTGAGCGGCGCGGTCTCGACGGATGAAGTTGTGGTCGTGGTTACATCGCCGCCGACGATTGGCTACACGCTTACCATACATGTGCAAGGTGATGGCACTACGACACCCGAAGCAGGCGAGACAACTTTTCCGGTGGGGACAACGGTTTCGCTGCTGGCTGTCGCCGACGACGGAAGCAGATTTGAGCGATGGACAGGCGATATCGAGACACAGAACACGACTGCGATCATCGTGATGGATCGAAGCAAATCGATCACGGCTGAGTTCGCCGCGCATGATGCGATACCGCGATTCTATCTACCGTTTGCGGCCGGTCACATGATCAAGATCAGCCAGGGCAACAACGGGCTGAGCAGTCATCGTGACAAGTTCGCGTGGGACTTCCCGATGTATGTCGGTCAGCCGGTGCTGGCGTCGGGGGCTGGGCGTGTAATTGATGTGCTGGAGACGAGTTTGCGAAACGATGATTCGTCGAGCGAGTTCATGCAGCCCGCGAACTTTGTGCGCATTGATCACGGCAACGGACTGCAGAGCTTGTATGGCCACGTGGACTATTACGGCGTGGTGGTGGAGCCGGGTCAGTTTGTTTCGGCGGGACAGGTGATCGCGTATGCCTGCGACACGGGGCAATCGACGGGGCCGCATTTGCATTACGAAATGCTGGATGTGAACGGGTTCAGCACACCGAGCGGATTCTTCGAGGTGACGATCAACGAGGGTGTGCCGCAGGAAGATGATGAGGTCACATCGCAGAATCAGTTGCGGGTTGGATCGGGGAGCGAATTCGCGGAATCGACATTTCCCACGCATGCGTTTGCACATAACCAGATCGAGTTGCAAGGTGATACGCCCCCTGCGTTTTTCTATGACACGGATACGGATTACGTGATGCGCGGGCGCGTGCTGAATGAGCACAACAAAGTGTGCGTCGCGCTCGTTGACCCCGAAACAAACGACACAGTTCTTTGTGATCTGCACGATGTCGGAGCCGAGAGGTCGTTTGAAATTCCGTTCCGATTTTCCGAAGAATTTGTCGGGCGATATTTCCTGGCGGTGATCAGCGGCGTGGATGGGGCCGAGGGGACGACCGAGTGGTCGGTGCTGATTTCGCCGAAGACGGATGATGTGCCTGCGCCGCGCGCGGTGATTGCGCCGGGGCCGAGCAATGCGGTTGATTTTCTGCAGCCGTTCACGCTGGATGGATCGGGGAGCACGAGCTCGCGCGGGGGATTGCTGACGTATCAGTGGATTCACGCGTCGGGGCCGCCGGTGCTGATGGGCGATGTCTCTGATCCGGTGAGCGGATTCAGCGTGCAGTTTGGCCGCGGAAATGAGCGCGTGTCCTTCCAGCTCGTCGTGTTCGACGGTGTGAAGTTCAGCGAACCGGCGCAGATTGATTTCATGATGCCCGACGTTTTCTTCGTGAAGCGAATCGGCGTAACGGATACATTGTGCGACGCGGCTGACGAATGCCCGGTGTACGATCCGCCGCCGGCTGTAGTGTCGTTTTCGCAGGACGTCATTGTCGGATGGGTGGAGATCGTCAATGTGGAACAGGGTGATCAACTTGTGTTTGTGCTCAACGACCCGGACGGAACGCGCGTGCGCACGAGTCTGTTCGATGTGATTACTAATCCCGATCCCGTCAGCTTCTGGCGATTTGTCATGACTTCGGCGGAATTGGAACTCAAGCCGGGCGTGTGGACGGGGACGTTCCTGCGGAATCTGCAGCCTGAGGCGATGGTTGAGTTTCGGGTGGCGCCGTGAGGGCGAAGGGATTCGCACGGTGAGGCGTGCGAAGTGCTTAGGTACGAGAAAGGATTCTCGTACCAGCAAAAGAAGGATTCTCGCACGAGCGTTGAGATTTGCTACGTATTTGCATGGCGACGCTGCGCTTGGCCATGCCACCCAACTGACCGAAACTTCATTTCAGTTTTGTTCATGAGCAACATCAATTCACCCGCTAATTTGCGGCCATAGCCATTTCGATACAATTCGCATCCATGCCACGGCGAAAACGGATGCCCGCTTCCATTTCTCTGCCTCCGCGATGGCGGCGGTCGGGAGTGGGCTCGTTGATCGTGTTGATTGTCACGGTTGTTGTAGCGATCGATCAGTCGCGGCGGTCGCCGGCTTCGGGGTTGGATGAGGAACGATATCATCAGAAGTCGGCGCGGGTGGTGTATGTGGCTGACGGTGATACGTTTGATATTGATGTGCCGGATCGCGAGCGAGCGACGACGCGAATTCGTTTGTGGGGAGTCGATACGCCGGAGATTGGACACGGCGGCGGGACCTCGATGTACTTTGGAGATGAGGCCAAGCGGTTCGCGGAGGAGCGACTGCGCGATCGCGAGGTGTTCGTGATGTTGTCGCCGACGAAGTCGCGGGATAAGTATGGGAGATTGCTGGCGTTCGTGTACATGGAAAAAGATGGGCGAATGTTCAACCAGATGCTGATCGAAGATGGGTTTGGTTATGCTGATCTGCGGTTTGAGCATCCGTTTGATGATGACTTTCTGGCGGCGGAGAAGCGGGCGCGGTCGGAGCGGCATGGATTGTGGGCGGATGTGACGCCGGAAAAGATGCCAGAGTGGCGGCAGAGAATGGAGCGGAAGAAGAGTGGGAAGTGAGATGTTGAAAGCACTCAATCGTTCAGGTGACCGGTTGAAAACCGGTCCCACATGGATTTCGCGACCGCTGCATTTCTTGGTCGTTGCTTGCTTAACGAGCGCGTCATCGGTCATAGCTAGCGAACCGCAGTCCCTCCGGTTCTCACTCACGCTCGATTCATCATTGCAGAGCACGCCGTATTCCGGGCGAGTGTATGTCGTGACTGCTAAGGATAAGAGTCGCGAGCCGAAGCGGAACATCAACAATTGGTTTGATCCCACGCAGGTCTTTGCGATTGACGTCAAGGATGTGAAACCCGGCGAAAGCATTTCGCTTGGCGGCGACGCGCTGAGCTATCCGAAGAAGCTGAGCGAGCTTGAAGCGGGTGAGTGCTACGTGCAGGCCGTGGCGCGGCGAAGTCTCGATCATCCGGTGCCGGGAAGTGGACCGGGGGACTTGTACAGCGAATCGCAGGTCATGCAGCTTGACCCCGCGACGAGTAGCGAGATCAAGTTCGTGCTCAACAAAGTGGTTAACGAGCGCGAGTTCAAGGAGACCGAGCGCGTCAAGCTGTTTGAGATGGTGAGTCCTTCGCTGTCGAAGTTTCTGGGGCGCGAGCGGAAGATTCGCGCGGGGGTCGTGTTGCCGGCGGGTTGGAATGAAAACGAGAGTAAGAAATATCCCGTGCTGTATATTGTTGGCGGGTTTGGCGGCAGTCACTTCGATGCGCTGCGAATCGGCGCGCGATCGGGCGGCGAGGGAACGGGCGAAGATGTGCTCAAGATCGTGCCTGATCCAACCTGTTATCGCGGGCACAGCGTGTTTGCGGATTCAGAGAACAATGGGCCATGGGGTAAGGCGCTGATGGAGGAGTTGATTCCGGCGGTTGAGGCCAAGTATCGCGGGGCGCAATCCGGGAAGCATCGGTATGTGACGGGCGTTTCGTCGGGAGGATGGACGGCGCTTTGGCTGCAGGTGACGTATCCGGAGCAATTCAACGGTTGCTGGGCGCATTGCCCGGACCCGGTGGATTTTCGAGATTTTCAGCGGATCGATCTCTACAAGTCGGGCAGTAACATGTTCACCGATGAAAAGGGCGAGCGTCGGCCGCTGGCGCGATTCGGCGAGAAGGTGATGCTTCACTACGATGACTTCGTGCACATGGAGGACGCGCTGGGGCCGGGCGGGCAGATTCATTCGTTTGAGGCTGTGTTCAGTCGGCGATTGGCCGACGGACAGCCGGAGTTGATGTTCGATCGCAAGACGGGCGCGATCAATACCGAGGTGGCGAAGTCGTGGGAGAAGTTTGATATTCGCCTAATCCTTGAGCGAAACTGGTCAACGCTGGGTCCGAAATTGGCGGGGAAACTACACGTCTATGGGGGCGAGTTTGATACTTTCTACCTTGAAGGCGCGGTGAAGCTGTTGCAGGAGAGTTTGACGAAGCTCGGCAGCGACGCCGAAGTGAAGATCATTCCGGGCATGGGTCATGGTTTGCATCGCGATGCCACGCCGCAAATGTATCAGACCATTCAAAAAAACTGGTCGGCGTCCGAATAGGCCTGCCATTCGAAAGCAGTTTCTCGTTCATATCTTTCTGAGACTTCAAACGGAGTTTACGTCCGTCGCGCGTGTCAAACCCTTCCTTTAACATGGTCTGTGATCTTTGTTAATCGTAGGTTTCAACAAGCGCATTGGTCGACTCGACGAGTAAACTCCAGCCCCTGTCGATTCGGGTACGAGATGCAGCTGGGAGAGAAGAAAATGGACCATCTCAAACGTTCATGTTTTCCATTCCGGTTTATCGCAGGAACCTCATTGGTGGGCCTAGGAGTCCTTGCACCTGTCCTGCCTTTCGCTCGATCGCAGAGCCAGGAAGTTGTGCCTGTTGTCCGCATCGAGGAAGACTGGGTGCTTGAACTCAATGATCCCGATGACACTGTAGACTCGCCTCAATTTCATACAGTGATGTCACCGGTGAGTGACTTAGATGGGAACTACGCGCAAGTCTTGTGGAATTATCGAGAGATTCCAGATTTCGTTGGCGGAGGCGTACAACTGCAAAGCTACGATGGCGATTACCTGATCCGCACACGCAGCATTGAAAGTCGCCAGTTGAGCACGTCGGCAGAAACGATTCGTTGGTCACAAGCGCTGCAGACCGACGGCAATGTTCTTTCCTTCGAAATCTTTGCTGGCACTTCGACAACCTGGGGGGGCTTCGGTCGTGACATGCGAATTGATGAGAATGTCGCGTTTAACGACTTGAGCGGTTATAGCACGGAAACCTCCGCCACTAACGCGTGCGTAACCTATGGTTCCAATCGCGTGGACTTGCTAAAGATTATTGAAGTTCGTTATTACGCTGAAGGCGGAACGCTGATCCAAGTCGATTCCGTGCCGAAGATTGTTTACGAATACGGCGAGGAATAACAGGCTCCTGCGATTAGTCAGTACGCTTCAAGACGAACTGGGGGGAACAAATCATGTGTTCAAAGTCTACTAGTATTCGAGGTACGCGTCGGCGAGGCGCGGTAGCCGTATTTGTCATGGTTTCCATGGTTGCATTGATCGGTTTTGCCGCGCTAACGGTGGATCTCGGCATGATGTACGGGACACGCGGAGACTTGCAGCGAACGGCAGACTCCGCTGCCTTGGCCGGCGCCATCCGGCTTATGAATCAGGATCGCCTCAAAGGCGGAAGCGAGCTCGATGCGGTCGTCAATTCCTCGCGTTCCAGCGTACACACATTTGCGGCGCTGAATCCTGTCTACCAAGACACACCATCTGTTTTGTCTGCCGACATCGTCGTCGGTTATCTGCGCGATCCAAACAGCACCACCGAAGAGATCGACGCAACTGAGGCAAGCAGGTTCAATTCCGTTCAGGTAACTGTGCGGAAGGACTCGTCCTGCAATGGGCCATTGGAGCTACTTTTTTCTCGCGTGCTTGGTCATTCTACGACGAATGTCACTGCCCGCGCGACTGCATCTTTCATGGATGGTGTTGTGGGCTTTCGCGTCGATGACGGAGACCCCAACGCCGGTATTCTTCCCATTGCACTCAAGAATACATCTTGGGCGAACCTTCTGAACGGTACAGTCACGACGGGGGATCACTACAGTTATAACCCCGAGACAGGAGTGGTGACTGACGGACCAGATGGAATCGCGGAGTTGAATCTCTATCCGGGTTCCGGATCAGGTCAGTTGCCGCCGGGCAACTTCGGCACTGTAGATATCGGGTCGTCGGGCAACAGCACCGCCGACCTAACGCGTCAAATTCTCCACGGAGTATCGGCGGCAGACCTTGCTCATCATGGCGGCGAGTTGAGGCTCAGCGGAGTCAGTCAGACGCTGCTGCTCAACGGCGACACCGGACTTAGCGCCGCGATCAAAGATGACCTTGAAGCAATCAAGGGGCAACCTCGCTCGATTCCTATATTCAGCAGTGTGGCGGGACCGGGTAATAATGCCATGTTCACCGTCGTCGGCTTTGTGGGAATTCGTATCATGAATGTTCGACTGACAGGCGCGATGAACAGCAAGAGAGTGATCATTCAGCCGGCCATCGTCATTGACGAGACGGCATTGGTAGACACCGCCAATGATCGAAGCTATTTCGTGTATCGCCCCGTGGAAATCGTTCGTTAAACTTTCGCTCCCTGGTTAATAGCGGGCAAAGAAGGCTTTGTCGTCTGAGCTCGCAAACTCACCGCCGGGCTGTCGCGATGTTATGTCGCGACAGCCCTTTTTGCTTACAAATCATTACCTGAACGCGTAACGCTACTTCTTGATACACACCTTAAATCAACTTACACTCCGATTTGCTGATGCAGAAAACGACTTAATGCGGTGGTTGACGCAGTAAGCTCGCAGCGAATTCGATTATTAATCTCCAAGGAGTTTGGTATTGCGCAAAGATTCTTACGACTTTCTGAAATCGATCCAGGAGACGCCGTCGCCTTCCGGTTACGAACAGCCGGTCCAGCGCATCGTGCGAAAGCGAATGAAGCCGTTCGCGGACACGATGGTGACGGATGTGCACGGCAATCTGATGGTGGGGTTGAATCCGAGCGGGTCGCCGCGGGTGATGCTTGCGGGACATTGCGATCAGATCGGGTTGATGATCCGCTTCATTGATGACAACGGATATTTGTTCTGCGTGTCGATCGGTGGGATTGATCCATCGGTCATGCCGGGTTCGCGGGTGGTGGTTCATTCCAAGAATGGGCCGGTGGATGGGATCATTGGGCGCAAGCCGGTTCACTTGATGAAGCAGGAAGAGCGCGGCGGCAAGGTTGAACTGCGCGAGATGTGGGTGGACGTGGGGGCCAAGAACAGAAAAGAGGCTGAACAGGTTGTCAGCGTGGGCGACCCGATCACGTTCCGGTTGGAAATGAGCCGACTGGGCGGCGACCTGGTGACTTCGCCCGGGTTTGACAATAAGTCTGGCACGTTCGTCGTCATGGAGGCCCTGCGACTTTGCTCGATCAAGAAGATAAAATGTGCGTTGTTCGCGGTGAGCACGGTGCAGGAGGAGATCGGGTTGCGTGGTGCTAAGACGTCAGCCTATGGCGTTGATCCGCAGGTGGGCATTGCGGTGGACGTGACGCACGCGACGGATTATCCCGACATCGACAAGCGCGTGAACGGCGAATTGAAGATGGGGTTGGGGCCGGTGATTTCGACGGGGCCGAATATCAACCCGAAGCTTGAATCGATGTTGGTGAAAACGGCGAAGGCGAAGAAGATACCGTATCAGATAGAGGCTGCGCCTGGCGGAACGGGAACGGATGCGAACGCGATTCAGCTAAATCGAGCGGGCGTTGCGACGGCGCTGGTGAGCATTCCGAATCGGTATATGCACACGCAGGTGGAAGTGGTGAGTCTGACGGACATGGAATCGGCGGCGAAGTTAATTGCGGAGACCGTTGCGCTGATTGATCGGCGCACGAACTTCATACCAGAATGAATGGTGTATCCAGCTTGGCGACGGAAAAGAGCGTCGATTTTTCGGTGGTCGACTCGACGCTGAGCCGCCTCGTCGGCCGAGAGTCGTTACAGAAGATTCAGGATCGTTTTTCGGCGCTGGGCAAAGTCACCGCGTGCATCGGATCGACCGACGGCGATTTCATCACTAGGCCAACCTGGGGAAGTCGATACTCGCGATTGATCGCCACGTCCCCGCGCGGGCACTCCGCGTTCGGCGACAGCATTCGGGCATGTTGCCTTGATCCGCAAACTTCAGTCACATCGATCTGCCACGATAGTTTGACGCTGTATGTCGCGCCGATTTCACACGACATTGATTGCCTTGGAATTCTGGTCGTCGGCACGCGGCCGATCACGCCACTGACGGACGATCAGATTCGGACATTGGCGGCGCAATACGATATAGACGTCGACGAATTGACTGAGTCCGCCCGCGAGCTTGAGCCGTGGAACCCTGAAGCGCTTGAGGCCACCTATCAATTCGCCAATGTGTTGGCTGACACGATCGCTTCCTTGTACGAGCAGGCGGATTACATCGAGCGGCAGTTGCGCGATTTGCAAGCGGTGCACAGTTTGTCGCAACTGCTGGCGGGCACGCGCGATGTGCAGGAGATCCTGGACCTCACCGTCAAGCGCGTGGCTGAGACGATGCAGGTGAAGTCAGTGGCCATCCGGTTGCTCGAAGAAGCGACGGGCGAGCTGGTCATCAAAGCTGTGCACAACTTGTCCAAGGAGTATCTCAACAAGGGGCCGGTCACGCTCGACGGCAACTACATCGACTCAGCCGCGTTCGCGGGTCATGCGGTATATATCGAAGACGCGCCGACGGATATGCGGCTTCGATATCCGGAAGATGCGCGACAAGAGGGCATCGTCAGCGGATTGTGCGTGCCGATGACGTATCGCGGGAAGACAGTCGGCGTGTTGCGGGCGTACACGGCTGAGCGATATGTGTTCAACAAGCTGGAGGAATCGCTGCTGCTGTCGATGGGATCGCTCGCGGCCTCTGCGATCATCAACAGTCGCCTTTTTGCCGAGCAGGCGGCAAACGCGCGCGTGCATCAACAGGTGGAGGCGGCGGCTGACATCCAGCGGAACATGCTTCCCAACGGGACACCGAAACTTAAGGGTCTCGAATTTGGCACCGTCTACTCCCCCACTCTCCGTGTCAGCGGTGACTTTTACGACTTTATAGGCCTCCACGGCGGCGAGCTGGGCGTGTGCGTGGCGGACGTCGTGGGTAAGGGGATTCCTGCTGCTTTGCGAATGGCCGCGGTGCGAGCATCGCTGCGTGCCTTTGCCAACGTCGGCTATGACGTGCACACGATCATGGAATTGGTGAACAGACAATTGTGCCGCGACACGCAGCTTCGCGACTTCGTGACGCTGATCTACGGCGAGTTCACGCCTGACGGTCGCATGTTCAATTATTGCAATGCCGGACATTTGCCCCCCCTGCTTCTCCGCGAGGATCGATACATCGATTTGGACACGGGTGGGCTGGTGATCGGCATCAGGCCCCGCGAGACGTACGATGAGGAGCCGGTGGTCATTCGCACCGGCGACGTGCTGGTGATGGTGACAGACGGTGTCACCGAGGCGCTCAATTTCTCGGGCGAGCCGTATGGGTTTGATCGACTTCGCGAGTCGATCAGGCGACACCGCGTGCTGGACGCACAGGCGCTGGCGCAACAACTGCTGTGGGATGTGCGGCGGTTTGCGGGGCTGGCGGATCAATCGGATGATATCACGATCGTGGTGATCAAGGCTGTTGAGGTGACGTGAGTGATGAGATCATTGATGGCGAAAATGGCATTATTGTTTGTACTGACGATGGGCTTACCAAACTTGTGGGCACAAACAGCCGAGCCAGAGGAGGCACAGCGCGAAGCAAACGCTCAACTTCTTGAACAATTTGAGGCAGCGTACACCGAAAAGGACTATGCCAAGGCCATCGAACTTGGCACGAAGATCGCAGCCAATAATCCGAAGAACGCCGAGATTGCGTACAACAACGCGTGCGTGTGCGCTCTGAAGGGCGACAAGGCTGAGGCGCTGAAATGGCTGAAGAAGAGCACGGAGAACGGTCTCGACGAGATGGAGTTGATCAGCTCGGACACGGACCTGGAAAGCCTGCGCAAAGAGCCGGAGTATACGGCTGCGGTGGAGGCAGTGCGGAAAAACAAAGAGAAATCGTTTGAGGAATTGAAGCGTCGCGTTGCGGAGACGCCGCCGAAGATCATCGTGCCGAATGAATTGGATAAGTCGAAGCCGGCGATGCTGCTGGTTACGTTGCACGGGTTTGGCGACGGTGAGGAGATGATCTCGGAAAAGTGGCGGGATGTGGCTGAGCAGTTTGGTGCCATCATTGTGGCACCGCGAGCGCCGCATGATGCGGCAGTGGGCGGATATCAATGGGGTGATGTTGCGGATGCGGAGTATGTGGTTGACCTCGCGATCGATCGCGCGAAGAAGCAGCATTCTATAGATGAGAAGCGAATCATCCTGACCGGGTTTTCGCAAGGCGGGTACATGGCGTTCAACCTGGGATTGAAGCACCCGGAGAGGTATCGTGGGGTTATTCCGATCGCGGGCAATTATGAGCCGGCGACAGCGCACCTGCCGCTGGAGAAGCCGGCGTCGCTACCGAAGGTGTACATCATGGTCGGGGATCAGGATCGCGTGCTGGAGTCCAACCGGAAGGCCGCGAAAGACCTGGAGGCGGCGGGCGTAAAGGTCCGATTGGAAGTATTTGCGAAGACGGGGCACACGTTTCCGCAAGATCGGGTGATCGAGTTTCGCAAGGCAATACAATATGTGCTGACAGAGTAGAGGCGGGTTCTGCCCATCGACCGGATTGCCAATGACAAGTGGGCGGGTTAGACCCGCCCTACTTTTTTTGAGGCGTCGATTTGCGGTCAATCCGCAATACAGGATAGGGTCAGTAACATTTTTCTCGTCCGCGCATCGAATAACTGAGCCTGCGCAGGCGCTGGGTTGGTCAGGCTGCGCTCTTTTGGCTGGGGAGTTTTCATCATGCGACGATTGGCCACTCTGGTAGCCTCTATTTCGTTCGTTCTCACTACTTTTTTATGGCCATGTTTTGGTCAAACGCCCGAGAACCAGGCGAGCGGAACGACCGTGCGGAACGGGATTCGCATAGCGCTGTCAAACGATGGAATGAACTTTCGCGAGACGAAAAAGGTGCTGGTGAGCGATGCAGCCGCGCCGTCGATTGTGCGGCTGAAGGATGGTCGGCTGCTGGCGTACTTTGACAAGTCGGTTCTATCGGCGCGGCCCGGAACGGTGATCACCGGCGTTTCTGAGTCCGCGGACAACGGGATCACATGGTCCGCGTGGCAGCCAGTGAAATTCAAAGGAAGCATCGATCGCCTGCAGGGTTTGACTCGCGGGCAGACGCTGTTGAACGAGAAGGACGAAATTGAACTGGTGATGTCGGCGCGGGTTTCGCCTGAAGCGAATGCGGCTGCGGGAAAATACAAAGACGATCAATTGTTACTCGTGATGCGGTCGCGCGATGGACGCGAGTTTCGTGTTTCGTCGCACACACGAATCAAGATTGAATTCAACAAACGAATGGCCGGGCCGGTTTACGGCTTCATTGGTGACGATCGGCATGTTTTCTTTGATTCGCCGGCGACGGTAGCAGACGAATCTGCGCGACCTGTGGCGGGCCACTACATGGCGCGTCGCGAGGGCAAATTCGTAAGAGCGGCTGCCCCGCGCGCGGAGCAGATCAATTTCGATGGAGCCATGCTCGCGGTTGACGCGGGAAGTCGATTGTACTTCTCTCGCGGCGGCAAGGTTCTCTCAGCCACGTCGAAGAACGGGAGAGACTGGAAGCTCGACAGCGGTGTGCGGTTTCCGAGCGGAACATCACCGGCTGTCACTCGAATGAGAGATGGAACGTACTTGATGCTCTACGTCTCGCCGGTGGATGACGGCAAGCGAGGCGAGGACTTGAGTGCGGAATCGCCCATGAATTCCCTAGCGAGGCAGGCCAATGATGCTCAGTTCGATGCTTTGCGGCAACGAATTACAGATGACGGTGCCGAAGCAAGCCAGCCGGTGCCGACGGAAGTCGGCGTCGTCATGGCGCTCGGAGCGATGGGTGAATTGGGCGACACGGTCAACGCGGGATGGGAAGATTCACCTGAAGAACGATATGGATTCACCTCGCAAGAAGTAGTGGAGCCCACCGACGATTACGGCTTTGCGCCGAAGCCCGATTTCGTGAACAAGATCGATTACTACGACTGGTATCGAAAGCAGATGCTGGCTGAGACGACGGACAATTCGTACGAGTACTATTCCCAGTTTATCCAGCAGGCGAACGACGCGCCGGGTGCGAAGCCGGAGTTTCCGCAGGCGAGCGGGATGTTCAGCGATGCGGATTACGAAGGACCGCCGGGGCCATGGGACCCGGCGACGCATCCGGAGTGGGCGGCGTCGGATGAAGCGTATCGCGATTTGATGTCGAAGTTTCGCGATGCGACGCGGCACAGCGGGTACGCATCACCGGCGGAGCCGTCCTCACGCGGCGAAGATTACCCCGATGCGTTGTTGATGGAGATGTTGTTGCCCAACCTCGGTGGTCATCGCTCGCTGGCGAAGGTGACGATGGAGAACGCATGGCGGGCGGATGGCGGCGAGGTGTCGCAGGAGCGGATGCGTGACGCGATGGAGACTATCTTGCGCGGAGCCAATCATATGTCACAAGGTGGCACTTTGATCGAGCACCTGGTGGGTATCGCCGAGCGCGGACTCGTGCACAGGAATGCGATGTGGTCGCTCAAGAACGAAGTGTTCGACGAGCAGGGGTTGCAATCGACCCTCGATACGCTGCGGTCGTTTGATCGCGGCGGGCACGATCCGGCGCGGTTTCTTCGCGGTGAACATGCTTTCGGTATGGATATTTCGCAATATTTGTTTGAGCCGCCGTCACCCGGCGAACCTCCAGCGATCGATTTGGATCGCGTGAACTACGTTGGCGGGTTTATCGATGGCGGTGCCGACCGAAAGGCGCAGTTTGCCAACATGACGGCGGATGATGGACGAGCGACGGTTGAAGCGTTTGATTCGTACTATCGCACGCTGACCGATCAGATGCGCGTGGGGTATCCGAATGTTCGAGGGGCTGATCTCGATGCGACGACGGAGGATTTTTTGCATACGTCGCCGTTGACCGAAACGCTCGTGCCGTCGCTGAGTCGTGCGTACAAGCTTCAAGCGCGGAACGAGGCTTCGCGGCGGGCGACGCAACTGGCGTATGCGACGCATTTGTTCAAGGCGAAGAACGGACATTGGCCGACGTCGTTGAACGATTTGCCGGCGGAGTATGCGAACGATGTGCGGACCGATCCGTTCACCGGCGGCGATTTCGGGTATCGCGTGGATGCGAATGGGCCGCAGATTTATTCGATGTCGGAGGATGGCATCGACGGCGGCGGTGTGCATTCGGATCGATGGGATGATGAGATCACGAATGATGCGGGGTCGGATGATTATGTGTTCTATCCGCCGCAGATGCCGAAGCGGAGCAAGTAGGCGTTGCTCATAGAGCGGTGGCACACGTGCGAGCTACGAGGCAAAAGGGATCAGGCACTGGGCAATAGAGGGTTCAAAACAATTAACGTAGGGCGGGTTTTACCCGCCTTTTCTTTTTTGCCAATTGGCGGCGACGGCGGGTGGAACCCGCCCTACACTTCTAGGCTCGCGCCGTCTTTGGTCCATTTCACTGTCTGGCCGATTTCGGGAGCGATCAACTTTGGTTTGAGCGCCAGTGAAAGTGCGTTGCGGAAGTCGTCGGCCGTGGCGGCTAGCAGCGGGAACGTTTTGTAGTGCACGGGGATGATCGCAGCCGGTTGCAGCATGTCGGCGGCGAGTGCCGCGCCTTTGGCACCCATCGTGAAGCGGTCGCCGATGGGCAGGATGCAGATTTTCGGTTCGTACAGTTGTTTGATCAGCTTCATGTCGCCGAAGACATCGGTATCGCCTGCGTCGTAGATGGTGGCGTGGCTGTCGACGGCGACGATGAGGCCGTTGGGCATGCCGCCATAGAGCGGGCCGCTGGGTGAATCGACGCCGGAGGAGTGGAACGCCTGCGTGAGTGACATGCGGACGCCGTCGACGTTGATGGTGCCGCCGGTGTTCATGCCTTCGAAGCGGCCCGAGCCGATTTGTTTTTGCAACACGGAGCAGAGGTCATAGTTGGCGACGACTACCGGGTTGAATTGCTTGACGAGCGCAGGGACTTCGCCAATGTGGTCGAAATGACCATGCGTGATGAGGATCATGTCACAGCGTGGCACTTTCTTGAGCGAATCGGGGCAGGCAGGGTTTCCGTTGAGCCAAGGGTCGATGAAGATCACGCGGCTATCGGCGAGCGTGAGACGGATGGTGGCGTGTCCGAACCAGGTTATCGTCGCGGTCATGTTGCTTCCCTTTCAGGATGAACCACCAAGGCACGAAGGCACAAAGTTGGGTGATTGTCGAATGTCGAGTTCCGATTGTCGATTGATATCAGAATGGCGGGTGGAACCCGCTCGACGAACTCTTCAAACAGGTGGGTGCAGAGCACCCACCCTACACTTTTCATAGGCTACTTTTTTGCGAACAACTCATCGAAGCTAATTTTCACCTTTTCATTCCTCGGTGCGGCTTTGATGTTGCCGTTGACCAATGATGCGAAGGCGAGTTCGAGTTTGCGCTTTTCGGGGAAGACGACGAGGGAGTAGAGCGTGCCGTCGCGGCCTGCTTCGCCGGCGACGGATTCGAGGGCTTTCCATGCGGACTCGGCGGTGACGGGGCCGGTTGATTGCTCCTCCAGTTTCTTATAGCGAGTCAGTGTCCATTTGTTCGCTTCGGGGACGGGCTTGCCGTCTTTGGTGATGTAGTGATTCGTCGTGATGCAGGTCGATGAGCCGCGCGGGTTTTCGCCGAGGCCTTGGGCGTCGATGTGGAAGACGCGCTCGGGGACCTCGACTTTGCCGGGCACGCGCGGGGAGACGACGCGAAGCATGTAGCTGAAGGGATAGGGCGTGACGGCTTTGAGACCGGATTCGAATTTTGCGTGGGCGTCGTCGGGAGTGACACGTTCGAGCAGTTCGGTCATGGCGAGGGCGACGGGCGTGAACTTTCCTTCGGGGTTGTTGATGTGCGGGCCGGTGCCGTCGTGCATAAAGGCGCAGACGCCGTGTTCGTTGATGGCTGTGACCGCGCCGATGAAGCCGGGCCAGGTGATGAGTGCCACCTGCTTTGCATCTTTCGGCTGACGGACGAGGATGAACTGTGTGTCGAGCGTGGTGGGCGTGAAGAGCGAGTAATCGAAGTTGCGGGTGGTGATGACGCCGAGGTCGCCGGCGCGCTCGCCCCATACAGTAAAGCCGGAGCAGCCGAAGGCGCGGAGCATGTCGCCGGCGTTCATGAGCACAAGGTCGTCGACGGTATATGGGCGCTTGAGCGAGGCGATTTGCGGCGCATCGCCGTCGTGCGCGGCGAGGACGCCACGGTAGATGCCCTTGATCTCTTCCATCATACTATCGGGCACGCGGATGGTCGGCAGAAGCGATTGCATGCCGGCGTCGCGGGTGCGGCGATCGTCTTCGGTGCTCTGCGCGTAGTCGGCGTTCATTTCGGAGATGATGTCTTTGCCGAGCAGGTAACCGTGCGCGAAGCCCATTTCCTTCGGCGTGCCCCAGACGCGGACGACGCGGAACTGGCCGATGCGTTCGATCTTGCCGTTGACGATGGGTTTGTCCGCAAATACTCGGGAAGTAACCAAGCAGAAGAGTGCGGTCAGCAGGAGGTTGCGGCGGCGACGGTTAAGGTGCATGTGTGTGCTCCGTTTTGGTTGAGGTCTCGTGAACGATAGTGCCCATTTTCACAAATACTGCCCAGCGATCAAGTTTCCGGGACGGGTTTGTACAACTACACACGATGGCCTGAAGCAAGAACTTCAAATGGCTAATGGCTATTCGCGAGAAAAAAACATCTAAGTAGTGACACGATGTGGCACTTAGTTAGTTACGAATTACAAATTACGAATCATGCGCATCCCACTAATTGATAGCACATGGTTGGTCGCCTGTACCCTTCGATCGCCCCTGCCGGGGCTTTGCAAATTTCTTGGGCCATTTTCCCCACGGCTTCCGCCGTGGGCTGACCGCGTGTCGCTGCTGCCGCGGCTAGGAAGAACTGATTGCGGCGAAAGTATCGTGGCAAGTGACATTTGGCGCAATCCAGCAAGAGGCATTGCGCGCATTCCAGCAAACGCCAATAATTAATGGAATGCGCATCAAAAATTGCGAATGTACTCATGGCGATCAAGAACTGAGCACCTGATCGGCGCGCCAAAGGTTACTGGCGAGCGCTCATATTATGGCACTTAGGCTTGGAGATGGGATTCTTTCCATGCCGCGTTACGGCGTTGAGTCGACCACGATCTCGTAGAAGTCCTCTTCGCCCAGGTCGTCGGCGAAGGGATTTTCGATGCGCATTTCGAAGTGGCCGTTTTCGAGGAGGATGAGCACGGCTGCGGGGTTGCCCTGGGCGGGGCCGGGCCAGGCGTAGCTGGTGGGTTGTTCGAAGTCCTGCTCGCGGCAGCCGGGGACTGTGTAGCTGAGCGGGTACTCGGGGCTGTCGACGGGATTGGCGTAGGCTGTGATGCGGAGGGTGCCGACGGCGGGAATGGCGCTGTAGTTGCCAGTGAGGTTGACGGACCAGGTCACGCTGCCAGCGAGTGTGGAGAGCGGGCATTCGAGTTCGGGGTCGTAGTCTTCGTCGGACTGGTCATAAGAGAGACGAGCGCTGCCGATGAGGTTACCGAAGAATTCTTCGGTGAGGACGCCGTTCACCAGGATTTGCTGCGAATCAACGTCGGAAGGTGTGACGGTGAACGAACTGGTGAAGCTTTCCGCTCTGCGACTGTATGCGGCGCCTTGCGTGAAATCGGAACCTTCGATGAAGGTTTCGTTGCCTGTAACGCTGGCGAAAGGCAGGCCGTCGTTGTTGGATGGAGTGTTGTCGTTTGAATTGTCGCCGTCGACGTTGTCGTTGGACGGTTCAACATTGTCGTTTACGGACGTGTTGTCATTTGCCGTTGATGTGTTGTCCGTGGTGCCGGTTGATGGTGTGCAGCCGAAGTGCGGCGCGCACGCCATGGCCAATGCCGTGATGAAGAATGAATGTCGAATCGCGCGATTCATCGGGTTGCCCTCCTAAACTGTAGCTCAACCATGCCGGAACGTGATAGACGAATAGACATTAGCGTGCAAGTGCAGACGCCAAGCGCGAGCAGTGTGCAAAGACCGCAAGGGTTTCGGCCGCCCGGTGGAAGTATGTTATCGTCGCCTTCCAGATAACATCCTACGTCATCAACTTCCATCCCTATTGTATCGGGGCACAAATCGACTTCGTCATTGACACCGTCGCCGTCGGAATCTGGAATCGGCTGCGGAGGAGGCGGCTCGAGGGGACAGCCGTTTGCATCTACTTCGATATCCGAAGGTGACTCAGGGCATTCATCTTGATCGTCGGGAACGCCGTCGTTGTCGGAGTCGATAGGAATTGGTGCTGGAATCGCGCAACCGGTCGCATCCACCATGACACTAGCGGGAGTGTCGGGACAGGCGTCGACTGAGTCTTCAACGCCGTCGGCGTCAGCGTCTGAGTTCAGCGTGATCGTGCAACCTGTCTCGTCCACTACGTCGCCGGCTGGTGTCGATGGACACAGGTCGATGTCATCGATTACGCCATCGCCGTCACCATCGTACGGAACGAGGGCAAGGCCGCCACACCCGAAGGGGCCATAGGCAGTGACCATTGGGCAGAGGTCGATGCAGTCGACGAGACCATCGCCATCGGTGTCGACATCGAAAACCACGATGACCTGATCGCAGGTGGTGGTGTGTCCAAAGGCGTCAGTAGCCGAATGAACCACGATGGACTGGCCAAGCGGAAGCGGAAGTTCACCGACGGAAGCAATGACAAAGTCAGAGCAGTCCTTGCCGTGTGGCGTGCCCGGTAACACAACTGAAATGCCATTTAGCTGACATTGGACAGCCATCGCGTCGGGGCAAAGCAAGTCGGGCGGAGTACAGTCTTCGACAATGACGGTTGTGGTGCATTGGCTTGTCGCGCCGTTCGGGTCGCTCACGGAAAGCGTCACTGTGTGGATTCCGATTTCGTATGGACCGAATGGAAATTGCTCTTGCGTGAGTAAGTCGCCGTCTGGGTCGAATGAGCCTGCATCGACGCTTACGTCCGCGTCGCAGCTAAAGTGATCGGCGCAGACCGTCGCGGATCGGCAGAGGGCCGTCGGTGGAAAATTGACGGTGGGAATAAGCTCATTTGCGGTTTGATCTAGAGGTCCGACCCAATCGATCTGTGTTGGACCATCGTAGTTCTTGAGCTGCAGCGTGAAGGTGTCGAAGCTTGCGTGTTTGTCGCCTGATTCATCCATTAGATCACGGTCCGTCATGGCGGAATCGGTCCAGACAACCGCGGCTTCATCGACTTCAGTGGCCACAATCTGCGGCGACGGATTGAGACTGGAATCTGGATTAGATGGTTGGTCTGTAGATGCGGACGCGCGAAAACTCAGCGTGCTAAAAATGGCGGCGAGGACAAAGATCCTTTGAATCAACCGAACCGAGCGAGACGATTCGCGTGCGCATGGTGAAAGCACGAACACCCCTTTTCAGCAGTGACCGCAACTTTCCCCCCATGGCCACACGCCATTCGCGCGATTGTAGATGATTATGACGCTACGTGAACCCGGGCAAGAAAAAACGGTGTGCTCTTAACGTGAAGAGCACACCGTCGCGTGATTCATAAGCCTCAAACTGAGACTCGGTTAGTGGCCACCTCAACAAGACGCGGTTGATTTCTTGATGTTGGCGGTCACCTCGCCGGGTTCGGGGAAGCGGCCTGTGACCTTCTTGTCCCAGACCTGCTTGCCGTCGGCGTGGACGTCGAAGACGCCGCCAGAGCCTTCAATGAGTTGGGCAGTGACGCCGAAGTCTTTCTTCAATTCCTCCGCCAGACCGGCGGCTCGTGGATAGTAGTTTCACTGCGTGCAGTATTTGATCGTGACTACCATTCTCAGTTTCTCCTTTGCTTGAGGGTGGCGGGTTGAACCCGCCCTACAACCAGATTATCGAATGCCGATTTTCGATTGTCGATTTTTTATCGGCGAATGCAAGACGAGTATTTGCGCAGTCGTGTATTCGTTCTTTTCCAACCGCGCTTATGCAAAAAAAGGTGGGTGCAGAGCACCCACCCTACGATGTTTTCGATAGTTTTCGCGAGACTTAGCGTAGTTCTTGCGAAACGGCGGGTGGAACCCGCCCTACGCATTAAGGAATTCTCTCGACATTCAAGGCCGCTTCCTTGCGGTCGCGGTTCTGATCGCGCCGCCAGGATTTGATAGTTGCCCAATTCCTCTACGCGAGATTCATCGTCATCAGGAACTCGGCGTTGCTGCGGACCTTGCCTAGTTGAGTGCGAAGGAGTTCGATGGCTTCGACCACGTTCATGTCGCTGAGGACGCGACGCAGGCGATAGACCAGTTCGAGTTCCTTCGGATCGAGCAGCAACTCTTCCTTACGCGTGCCGGAGGCGGCGACGTCGATGGCTGGCCATGTGCGGCGGTCGACGAGACGGCGATCAAGGTGCAACTCGGAGTTACCGGTGCCCTTGAATTCTTCGAAGATGACTTCGTCCATCTTGGAGCCGGTGTCGACAAGGGCTGTGCCGATGATGGTGAGCGAGCCGCCGCCGTCGATGTTACGGGCGGCGCCGAAGAAGCGCTTCGGCTTTTGCAGGGCGTTCGCGTCGATACCGCCGGAGAGAATCTTGCCGGAGTGCGGAATCTCGGTGTTGTATGCACGGGCGAGGCGGGTGATCGAGTCGAGCAGGATCACTACGTCGCGGCCATACTCGACGAGGCGCTTTGCTTTCTCGATGACCATTTCTGCGACCTGCACGTGACGCGAGGCGGGCTCGTCGAACGTGGAGCTGACGACTTCAGCCTGCGTGTTGCGCTGCATTTCGGTGACTTCTTCCGGGCGCTCGTCGATGAGCAAAATGATCACGTAGACGTCGGGGTGGTTGTGCGAGACGGCGTTGGCCATCTTCTGCAGCAACACGGTCTTACCGGTGCGCGGCGGAGCGACGATGAGCATACGCTGACCCATACCGATCGGCGTCACCATATCGACGATGCGCATGTTCATTTCCGACTGCGTCGTCTCGAGGAAGAGACGGCGGTTGGGGTGCATGGCCGTAAGGTCTTCGAAGTTGGTCTTTTCGGTGACGACGTCCGGTGCTTCGAAGTTGATAGCCTCGACGCGGAGCAATGCGAAGTAACGTTCGCTTTCCTTTGGAGGGCGAATCTGACCCGCGACGATGTGGCCGGTGCGCAGGCCGAAGCGGCGAATCTGCGACGGGCTAATGTAAATGTCGTCGGGGCAGGGAAGATAGTTGTATTCGGGGCTGCGCAGGAAGCCGAAGCCGTCAGGCAGAATCTCAAGCACGCCTTCGCCGTACATGAGGCCGTTGCGGTTGATGCGCTCTTTGAGAATCTTGAAGATGAGGTCCTGCTTCTTGAGGCCGACGTAATCCTGAATGCCTTCGCCCTTGGCAACATCGTGCAACTCGGCGACGGACATTTTTTGAAGTTCAACAAGGTGTGTGTTGCCGCGTTTGATTTCTTCGTAGCGGGCGTGAGTCTCGGCGTCGATGGGGCCAGTGGGGCCGGCGGGTGGTTCCGATGCCGACTCGACCGCCGGGGCGGACTGGTGCGTGGATGAAGTCAGGCCGACGCCGAAGCCACCTTCGTCGTCAGTACCATTGGCGCGCGCCGGGGCCTTTTCGGCGACGGGTGTTTCCACTTCGTCGATGTCATCCATGTGGGGGTCAACTGTTGTAGTCGCGCGCTTTCTGGGGCTACGCACCTTTCCTGTGGTGGCTTTCGCCATGGAAGAATCCTCCTGATAGGGTGAGTACTACATTGAATCGTTTATGATTCTTGTCTACTGGTTTGCCAACAAAACAATACGGCGTGAGGGACTTACAACTCTCGCCTGATCTTTGGTGTTCAACTTCGGGGTTCGACGATCTGGGATAATACACGCTCAACCGCGATCCGGAGCTGATCCAAAGGGGTGTTATTGGATACTACATAATCGGCATTCGCCCGTTTGATGTCCAGTGGTTTCTGTAACCGTTCCCGTCGCTGCAGCTCTTCCGCTGACCAACCGCGGGAATCCTTTAGCCGTTGGAGCCGGACACTTGGCTCCGCATCGACGAATATCACAGCGTCGCACTGCCGGTCGAGACCGGCTTCGTACAGCTTCGGCGCATCGAGCACGATCGCGCGAACGTTTGCGTCCGCCATCAAGCCCGGCATCATCGCCTGTCGCACCGCTTCGATGCGCGGCCAGAGTAAACCCTCCAGCCGTGATAACTGCGCCGAATCGGCGAAGACGATTTTGGCGACCTCTGCGCGATTGATCGAACCATCCGAGTGACACACACTGTCACCCCACCACTGCCGTAAGGTGTTAATGACCTCCGCGTTGGTGTACTGGTCGTGTACCGCGCGATCAGAATCGATCACGGTTGCGCCCAGCGATTCGAGAATTCTCGCAACAGTTGACTTGCCGGCGCCAATGCCGCCGACAAGGCCGATCACCGGTTTGCCTCGCCTGAGGGGGACTCGCATCAAAGCTTCGAGCCCTTTTTTCCTTGGTTTTTTGAAACCTCGTTTGCTTGCCGAATCGAAGTAGAAATGACAAGCGAACGCATGCAACAAGCAGGTTCGGATGAACCGAAAGGCTTGTGTTTGCCTTAACTTTCCGCAGGGGTTTTCTCGACAGGACACAGCCTATCGAGGCCGATAGAACGCCGCAACGAATCCCAATTCGACGGTGCGACGGATAGCGGACCGGGGAGCCTACGGGATAGAAAGGCCACTGGCAAGGGGAAAATCAAAACTCAAGAAAACCCCCACTGCTTACGAATACTATACACCACACCAAGCGGCTTGTCACCAGTTTTGATCGATTTTTTTGCATCGCGCACTTTACGACAATTCACGCACAATTTACTTGTTTCAGGCCTGAGACGAAGCGCACCTTTTTGCCACACATCGACCGGTTTTTCGCACCGAACGGGTCATGTCAGAACGGTCCTTCCGGCCAGGATTGTCGAATCTCGACGCGATAACCGGCTGGGTCGAGCGCGACAATTGCACGGTCGGTGTAGCCCATGCCGGAGAAACGCGTGTTCTCAATTGCGTTGTCGTCCAAGAGCGCTGCGACATCGGTCAGGCTACGAACTCGCAACGTCATTCGTGTAGGGATCGGATCGACGACTGCATCGGGGACCAAGTCGATTCGCAGTTCGATCTTCTCTGCGCGAAAGCGCAAGGCACGCGGCGCGATGCCGGTCGTTACCTCTGTCAATCCCGCGACTTCACCGTAAAACCAGCGCAGCTTGTCGGCCAACGCTGGTTGGGCCGCGAGCATTACGTCTTGTACTGCTTCGACTCGATTGGGTCGCATGGCTTGATTCTACATTGGTTGGACGACACATGATTGTAGGCCCGCCAATTGTCTAACAACAAGTATGGACGTAACCCTTGTCCGAGAACACCTGTGCGGTGAAAAGGAATACTTCCGTGTCAGGATGCTTCCATGCGTCGGCAGGCATTCCGGCCTTCATCTGGCAACAATTGGTCAGAAACTGATGGGCTGACCATCCACGCTCGATCGCGACCTTAGGAAGGAAGCAGCCGGAGCCAACTTTGTTGCGAATGAAAATGCCATGAGTGCCCAGGACGAGGCTCAAGGGATCGGTTGTCCGCTCTAACGGAGAAAGAACGGAAATCTCAATCGTCAGGACTTCGAGTTCATCCGATTGAATCGGTTTGAGCGAGAAGCGGCGGTCAGTGAGCGAAGCGCGAGTTACTTCGGTTAACGTCTGAAACAGGTCGCTTGTTTCCTTCATAGAACCCACGCAGCCACGAAGTTCGGTGCCATTCCAGAAAGTGACGAACGCGCCGCCGGCGGGGACGTTTGAATCGCTACTCTTGGAAGTCGCGACAGCCACTTTTCTAAGAGCACTTTGCGCCGTCGCCCTGGCGAGCGCGAGAAGCTCCTGTTGCTGTTCGTGGGTGATGTTCTCGGCTGATTTGATCACGTGCGACCCCGCGGGCGATGGACTGATGCCCATTCGGTTCATCGGCCAATCGCACGTTCTATCATAGGATAACGGGCTTTTTTGCGTAAGCAGGCTGTGATTTCTACAATCAGATGTTATGGCCCTATTCAACATAGCTATCGTCGGACGGCCCAATGTGGGCAAAAGCAGTCTTTTTAACATGCTGGCGAACCGGCGAACCAGCATCGTCGACCCCACGCCCGGTGTAACACGCGACCGCGTGTCGGCTATCTGCGACATCGACCAGCAATTCTTTGAACTGGTCGACACCGGCGGGTTTGGCATTGTGGATCGCGACGACCTCGGTGAGCACGTCGAGCGGCAGATTCGCTTTGCGATTGAACGCTCCAACCTGATCTTGTTTCTTGTCGATGCGCGGGAAGGAGTGACGCCGCTGGACAAGCGGACGGCGGACTTGCTGCGCGGGTATGGCAGCCGCGTCGTCCTGATCGCAAACAAAGTCGATGAGCCGCACATGGCCGACCAGGTCGGCGAGTTTGCGCGACTTGGGTTTGGTGAGCCGATGCCGATCAGCGCGATGAACGGCAGCGGACGTTGGGCGATCACGGAATTGATACAGCGAAAGCTGGCTGAGCGGGCGAATGAGACGCCGATCGAACCGGTGATGAAGATCGCGATTGTCGGAAAGCGAAATGCCGGCAAGAGTTCGTTTATCAATTCGCTGGCTGGCGAGGAGCGAGTGATCGTCAGCGAAGTGCCCGGCACGACGCGCGACAGCATCGACGTGACGTTCGAGAAAGATGGACGAAGTCTAATCGCCATCGATACAGCCGGCGTGCGCAAACTCAACAAGATGGAAGACGATGTTGAGTTCTACGCGTACTCGCGGGCGACGCAATCGATTCGTCGTGCCGACGTCGTGCTGTTCATGATCGACGCGACGACGCCGATCGGCCAAGTGGATAAGCGGCTGTCGCATTTGGTGGCTGAGGAATTGAAGCCGTGCGTGCTGGTGGTCAACAAGTGGGACCTCGCGACGGGCAAGGCTTCGGTCGACGATTATGGTGACTATCTCTCCAAAACGTTGAAGGCGCTGTCGTTCGCGCCGATCGCGTTCACTACGGCCACCGAAGGGCGCAATATCGATTCGACGATCGATCTGGCGACGGAGTTATTCAAGCAGTCGCGCATTCGGGTTGGCACGGGGCAATTGAATCAGGCATTGCAGGCGGTTCTCGAGGAACGCGGTCCGAGGCCCAAGCACGGCACGAGAGCGCCCAAGTTTTACTACGCGACGCAAGTGGATATTCAGCCGCCGACTATCGTGGTATTCGTCAATTCGCCGAGGCTGGTAACGACGGATTACGAACGGTTCATGCTGAATCGATTCCGCGATTCGCTGCCGTATGGCGAAGTCCCGATTCGGATTGCGTATCGACCGCGGCGCGAGGCTACGGTTGAGCAGGTTTGATTGAATGGCGGGTGGAACCCGCCCTACTGGTTGGCATGCTCGTTCAACTTCTGGATTGAGCATGGTTCGTCATATGCTGGGCGCAACAGTTCAAACCGGTCGCTTGCGCTCCCGAATCTGATGGTACAAACGCGAACAGTTCTCACCTTTGCTTGCGCAAAGGGCTCTGATGGGGTGATCGATGATTGATCGCATCGTGAATGGTCGAACTGATCTCGTGTTCGACCATATCGCGCGCGGACACTCGGCGCGTTCGGCTGATGCGAATGGCGTTTCGCTTATCAAGTGGTGTGCGTACTACGGCGATGTAAGCGCCATCAGGTTCTTGTTGACGCAAGGCGAATCGCTCGATTCGCTGGGCGAGAACTTCGATCTCAATGGCGCGGCTTTTCACGGCCACTGGCGTTTGTGCCAGTTCCTGATTGAAAACGGTGCGAATGTGAATCATCCGCTGCCGGATACCGGCGAGGTTCCGTTGCACGCGGCGTTGTGCAAGGCGAATCGTCCTGCGTATGACCTTGTCGTTGAAGTCCTGCTGGCGAACGGCGCGGACCCGAACCGCGCGACCAAGCCGGCGGTCGAAACGGGCTGCTTTATGCGTGATTGCCGGACGAAGGGCGAGACGCCGTTGCATCGGGCGGCTGCGTTTGGTTCTGAGGCGGTGATCAAGATGCTTCTCGACGCCGGAGCGAAATTGGATGTGAAGGACGTGAACGGGGATTCGCCGCTGAGCTGGGCGAGTTGGCATTTGCGGCCTGATTCGATTCTGCGAACGCTGTGCTATGGTTCGCACACTATTCATCCGTCGCGCGACTCGAAATACGATCACGGAACGGGATGGGGAGTGATGGAGACGGGATTGCTTGGGGATCCGGGCGTCTGTTGCGTGTAGAATCTGCGTCGATTTTTCTCCTTGCGTGGTTTGTTGATCTCGTGGCACAATCTGGGTGCAATTAACAAGAGGTGCCTGTATGAGTATTGAGCTGCATTGCCCGCATTGTGCCAAACCGATCCGTGCTCCGGATAGTGCCGGTGGTAAACACGGAAAGTGCCCGTATTGCCAGCAAGCGGTGTATATTCCTCTGCCGCCATCCGAGGAAGATGAAATCAAGGTTGCGCCACTGGATGAGGCTGACCTTCGGCGCGAGCAGGAGCTGATTGCCGAATCGATCAACTACGCGAGCGCGATCGACAAGGACCCTTCCATGCGAGCGGACGGCGAGCCGAAAGGCGAGCGCGGCGGTCCTGCGGGGGCAAAAGGGCGCGGCGAGACCGGCGGCGGTTTTGTCGATGTGCCGGAAGAGGTCAAAAAGTTCGTGCTGGCGATGCACTCGTCCAAGCTCGATGAGGCCGAGAGCGTGGTTTCGCGCTTGAAGCGGGCGGGCTCGCGGGCGAGAGATCACGTCGATAGTTTGTTCCTCGATCAGATGCCGCCGCAGATCGGCAACGTGCCGCCGGCGCTGACGAAGGCATTCTTGAAGACGCTGCTAGAACGAATCAGTTAAATAGCTAACGCATCTTCGTATAGCGTTCGACCGACTGCTTGGTCAGCTCGCTATCGGAGGCACCCACGAATTGTTCCCGTTGAAACGCGTCTTCCGAATCGAAATGGTAGATCCAACGCATTGTTGGTTTTGGCGGCGCGCCGGCATCTGATTTCAGGTACACGCGATCGAATACTAAATCGTGAGAGTCAGGCTTCCACACACCGTGGAAGTGATACTGCTCGCTGGTCCACTCGTTGAGTTGCACGGCTTCGTACGTGTTCGGTGCGACGCGGGTGATACTCAATTCGCCTGAGATGGGACGTCGACCGGTGTCGATATCGAAGGACTCGCGAACCACGCCGCCGCCAACTGCGCGCGACCATGTCGACACTCCAAGAAGCGGGCGTGGAGCATCGCCGGGCTTGTCCCAACCGTTGCCTTCCATCTTGTATTCGCCGAGCAGCTGAAAGATCGGTGCGCCTGAATCTTCACCAATAAACCGCTTCAGGTTCTTCCCCGATGGATCGATAGTGTAGAGCCACAAATCCCACGTGTCGGTCTGTCGCATGGCTAACACGATCTGACCCTTCGAGGACCACGTGGGATAGAAGAAGCGCACGGGCGCGACGTAGACTTGTTTCGCTTCTGAACCATCCGGGCGGACCGTCCACAACTCGCAGAATCTTTGATTGTTGACCGCGTAGAGAATCAACGAGCCGTCCGGCGACCAGGTTGGATCAATGGGAAAGGAATCGTGTGTTCCAGAAACAATGGCTTTGCCGTTCTGCCCTAGGGCGTCCGCGACCCAGACTTTGATTTCGGAGAGGTAGAGCATTCGTTTGCCATCGGGAGAGAAGTTGGCGCTGTGCGAGCGCGTTTCTCCCGGAACGCCACCGATGACGTCGCCTGTCGCGAGATCGACGACAACGATTTTCGATTTGTCTTCCGGAGTCTTGCGCGAGGCGTAGGCCACCGTCTTCCCATCGGGCGACCATTCGATCGGCGTCAGGTCGGGTTTGGGTGCATTTGTCGGCAGCAAGGGCTTCGCATCGGAACCGTCGGGTTTGATGGAGATGTACTCGAACGCGCCTTGATTTTCTTTGACATAAGCCAGACGCGAGCCATCAGGCGACCAACGGAGGTAGTGCTGACTGTTTCCGGCCGGGACAAGCTTGCGTGCGTCGGTGCCATCCGCGTTCATCGTCCACAGCGATCGCTGTTTATCCTCCGATACACCGAAGGCGATCTTGGAACCATCTTTTGACCAATTCGGCTCAGTGCCATTGGGTGGCAGCGAATCCAAACCTGGCAGCAGCATGCACAATGCGATCGAAGTGAAACCCATTTCCAATCTCCTTTGAATAGACATCCATCAGAAGACCAGTGCCCAGACATAAGGGAAGCCGAGGCAGGAATCCGTTCCCACCTCGGCCTCCGCCTTGGGTATTATGAAATTGCTATTCCGGCAAGTTCTTCAACTTGTCTGAAATTGCAATGTATCAGCCGGGATTGGCAGCCTTGTCGAAGTCGCCCGCGCTGACGATGACCAGCTTGTCCGCCGTCAGGTACTTCTTCGCTGCGGCCATGACTTGCTCGGGCGTCAGCGCCTTGATATCCGCAATCCGTTTCTCGAGGAACTTCATGTTGCGGTCGAGGTGCAGGTCGCGTACGAGCGTGCCCGTCAGTTGGCCGTCGTTCGCCAAGTTTACCTTGACTGACTCGAGCCAACCGTTGCGTGCGTCGTCAAGCTCCTGCTGCGTGATGCCGTCCTTCAGGAACTTTTCGAGTTCCTCCTTGGCAAAGGTCCACGCTTTGGCTGTGTTCTGTGGCGCGCATTGGGCGCGAATGTTGAACGTTCCCGAAGGTTCGAAAGGACTCGCCTGCAAGCCCGAACCGGTGCCGTAAGACAAGCCTTCCTTTTGACGGAGGCGGTTCCAAAGACGTGCGCTCGAGTTACCACCGTAAAGGAAGTTGGCCATAAACGCGGCTGGGTAATCTGCGTCATCGTCTTTGAGCTGGATGTTCGTGCCGGCTACGAAAACAGAGTTTTCCTTGTCCGGCGTCTTGAGCGTGAGGGTCTCCGCCTTCACGTCTTTGTAAGGCATGGTGATTCGCTCGTACGGCTTCGGACTCTTCCAGTTTGCGAAGGTGGTATCGAGCAAGCTGCCGAGTTCCTTGTTGTCGAAATCACCAACGAAGGCGGCCTCAGCATGGCTCGCGCCGAGGAATTCCTTATAAGCCTTCTTGATGTCTTCGAGCTTCACGGCCTTCAAAGAGTCAATCTGCTCCTGAATCGTCTTGACATAGCGAACGTCGCTAGCGGGGTAAGCGATGAGACGACGACGCAGCTCGATCTGAGCGAGGAACTCAGGTTCTGAGAGACCTTGCTCCAAGCTCGCGAGACGCTCCTTGCGGAACTTTTCGAACTCGGTTTCGGGGAAGGTCGAGTTGCGCAGCAGATCGCCGACGAGTTCAATCACCGCCGGGAGATTCGGGCGAATCGTTTCGATGCTCACGTTGATGGTGCCGAGACCGGCGCCCGGACCACCGCCGCCGATGCGGACGTTGGCCTTGAGCTGATCGAGCTTGTCCTGGATGGCGCGGCGATCGAGCTTCTCCGTGCCCATCATGAGCATGGAGCCGACCAAGCCTGCCGCATCGGTGTTGCCCTTCAACGTGGCTTCGCTGCCAAAGCGAAGTGTGATGTTGCCGTTGACGCGCTGGCCACGGGTCTTCTTCGAGAGATAAGCGACCTTCATGCCGGTCGAGGTCTTGGAGCGCTCGATGCGCGACTCAATGTTTTGCGGCGTTGCGTCGAACGCTTCGCCTTCGGCCAGTTCCTCGTTGCCCTTGTAATCCTTGAAGAGCAACTCAATGTCCGGCGTCGGCGGAACGATGGTGCGGTCGATTTCCTTGGTCGGAGTGAACATACCGATCGTGCGGTTGGACGGCTTCAGGTATGCCGCGGCGACGCGCTTCACGTCTTCCGGCTTCACGGCCTTCATGCGATCGCGATTGAGGAACAAGAGACGCCAGTCACCGGAAGCGGCTGACTCCGTGAGCGAAATCGCCACGCGGCCGCTGTCGTTCATGCGCAGGTCGAAGAACTTGGCAAACTGGTTCTTCGCTCGCTCGACTTCTTCCTTGGTGATTTCGGTCTTGTGTAGGCCCTCGATCACATCGAGCATGACCTTGCGAACTTCGTCGAGTGACTTTTCCGTGCGGACTTCGGCCGTGATTTCGAGGTAACCCGGATCGTGCATCGAAGCGGCGTTGGCGGAAACGTCGGTCGCGAGGTGCGTTTCGACGAGGGCCTTATAGAGGCGACCGGTCTGGTTGGCTGTGAGTACGTCGGCGAGAACGTCGAGTGGGGCCGCGTCTTCATGAGTGGCGGAGCAAATGTGGTATACCATGTCGATCGCCTGCACGTCGCCGACGCGGGCGAGGGTCACTTCGCGCGGGCCATCTTGCGGTGGCTCGACTGTGTACGTCTTTTCGAGAGTGCGAGTCGGCTTGGGAATGACGCCGTAGATTTCGTTGATGCGATTGAGCGTCTTGGCTTCGTCGAACTTGCCGGCGACAACGAGCATGGCGTTATCCGGCTGATAGAACTTCTTGTAGAACGCCTGGAGTCGCTCGATCGGTACACGCTCGATATCCTCACGCGAACCGATGGTTGACTTGCCGTAGTTGTGCCAGAGATAGGCCGTGGAGATCGTTCGCTCGGAGAGTACACCAACCGGATTGTTCTCGCCCATTTCGAACTCATTGCGCACGACGCTGAACTCGGAGTCGAGGTCCTTCTTGGCGACGTGGCTGTTGATCATGCGATCGGCTTCGAGCTTCAGGCCGAACTCGAGGTTCTCTTCGGTGGCTGCCATCGTTTCGAAGTAGTTCGTGCGATCGAACCATGTAGTGCCGTTGAACTGGGCGCCGTGCTCCTGCAAGTCCTTCCAGATTTCCGGGAACGTCGGCGTGCCCTTGAAGACCATGTGCTCGAGCAGGTGGGCCATACCGGTTTCGCCGTAGCCCTCGTGGCGTGAGCCGACGAAGTAGGTGATGTTGACGGTGACGGTCGGCTTGGATTGATCGGGGAAGAGCAGCACCTTGAGGCCGTTGTTGAGCTGATATTCGGTGATGCCTTCGACCGAGGTGATTTTCTTGGGTGGCGACATTTTCTCGTCGGCGGCGAACGACGGCGCGATCAGACAGATCGACATCGCCGCAAGAGCGAGGAATAGACAACTACGTTTGAGGAATCTCATTTCAATCTCCAACAGGTATGACAAAAACGGTCAGCCCGCACAGCACGCGCGGGATCAACTGCCGCCCAAGCGGGTCGCGAACCGCTACCTCGTTGCAATTCATCGAAACAGGCGACGCAGACCCACTTTTCGCCGAACGGAGTGCGTTGGCGTGGGAAACTATGTTACAATCGAGTGGGCAGATTTACAATGAAATGTTAACGGTGAACCGATTCGTAAGAGTCACTGATGTGTAACGGGAATCCGGCAAATCGTCGGTGCGGGCTTGTGAGTTCGTCCAGAATTAGTGCCATTCGATGTCGAACATAGTGCCGGAACAACGGAGTGAGGATCAACCCGTTTGCATTGTATGCAAAGGTCGAGGTTGGCACTGGATTACGTCACCACTATTGCTACTCGCGCTCGCTTCGCTTTGTGTGATGGGTACCATTCTCTGCGGATGGGCGCTCTGGTCGATGTGGGAATCGGCGAATCCAGCACGATGGTTTGGAGGGCGACATTCCATCGGCAGCGATGTCGCATTTCTTACCATGCTCGGACCTGTTGGTTTGTGGTGCTGCATCAGCAAACTAGAGGTTGTCGAATGCTGGACTTGCCGTGGGACGGGCAAGTTGGATCTCGGCGGCTAATGGCCCCTCCAAGAGTGCCGTCGCATATTTGGATTACGATTCGTTCGCGCTTTTGAGATCGACATGGAACGAACCAGGCCCGAAATCGAAAAGCATCCCTGCGAAGCTTGCGAAGGTCGAGGTGGGAATTGGGTGATTTCACCGTGGCTCCCACTGTGGTTGAGCGTCCTTTGTCTTGCCGGGACGATTCTCCTTGGTTGGGCTCTGTGGCACATTTGGCAGGGCCCCTACCCTGGGTGGTTCAGAGGACGCAGGTTCTCGCTCGGCGGGATAGTGTTGATTCTATTCCTGATTGGTCCCGTTTGTTTTTGGTATTGCATTGCTGAAATCAGGAGGGAAGAGTGTTTGACCTGCAAAGGGACCGGCAAGGTGGAACCAGATGAGTAATTCACCAACATCAAATCGGTTCTTGGCTAACCGTCACGCGGCGTATGCATTTGACCTTGTGGTGTACCAGGTTGTCGGCGGATTAGTAGTGAACTTGTTGGGCTTGGCGGGAACCGGTGAATTGTGGTTCAAAGAAAGCTTGCCACGTTGGGCGGCACTGGCTGCTGTCGTTGTGCTCATACGCATCCCATTCATCTTTAAGGACTGCTTTGGCGGACGAACGCTCGGCAAGTGGGCCATGGGGATTAGAATCTGGTCGGTGCGGCGCGGGACGTGGGCGCGGTGGCCGGAATCCGCTTTGCGAAACATACCATTGTTAGTTCCCGTATTCGGCGAGCTATTGATCTGGCTGACATTGCGCAAGCCCGCGCGTGCGTTCGACGGTCTGGCGGAAACTTGTGTAAAGCGCGATCGATAGACCTGCGGGCGCTGCCTTACTCCAAGTATTGTTAATTGACTAACCTCAGATGATTATCCGGTGTCCGTAGTATTCGGGCCGATATCCATCGTACAAGGGTGCGTTCTTGCCCGCGGTCTCGCGTTTGAAGGATTGTTTCATGCCATCAAGACTCTTCCAAGTTCGCGGGAAGTGTTTGCCGACTGTTTGGCTTTGCTCGATGTTCTTCGTTGGCGGCTGCAGTCAGCTGATCCGCACGCCGGTCACGCATCAAAAAGTGCAGCCATCTGAGTTCGGCCAGAAGTTCACGCCGGAGGAGTTGCGGAGTGATCTGGACTTCTTATTGAAAACGTGCGAATCGGTGCACCCGAATCTCTACGCGAACGTCTCGCGTGAGGAAATCGCTGCTATCAAAAGTCGCGGCGAGGCTGAGATCACCGAGCCGATGACGCGCGTGAAGTTCTATCCAATGGTCGCGCGAATCGTGTCGCGTATTAACGATAGCCACACATCCGGCGGATTCCCGTTTGAAGAATGGAATGCGTACGTAAACTCGCGGAACGGGCCATGCTCCCGTTTGCGATTGATTACACGCAGGAGAAAGTGGTCGTGACGCGCGTTGTACCGGAGGGGTCGCAGATCGCCGTGGGCGACGAGATCCGCACGATTAACAATGTGTCGACCGCGAAAATGGTCGAGGCGTTTTTCCATCAAGTGGGTGGGGATCGGAATGCCAATGCACCGTCCGTCGGGCGGCGGTTTCACCAAATACTATGGATGAATGAAATTCACGCACCGTTCGACATTGAATATGTGCGCGCCGGCGGAACACCCGTTACCGCGCACGAATCGGGTCTGTCGCAAAGCCAAATTGCGGGACGTGGTGAACAGAAACCGGCACCACCCTCGGCAAATGAAAAGCAGCCGCCAGCATCGACCAGCAGCAGGAACTACCGTTACGAACGCATCGAGCCGAACATCGCTTACATTGATTTTCGCCAGATGGTGGAACCTGAGAAGTTTGACAAGTTTCTGCGAACAACTTTCAACGACATCCACGAGAATCCACCGAATGGGTTGATTATCGACATGCGAAGAAACGGCGGTGGCGATTCATCGCTCGGACAGAGTCTCTTCGAGTACATCACCGACAGGCCGTACAAGATCATGGGTCGGAAGGAGTGGAAGGCGTCGCCGGAATACAAGCGGTACCTGCGCAATCACATGGCCCCCGCCATTCGCTGGATGCCGCTGCACCTTCTGCACCCGATCGGTTGGAAGTTCCTGTGTGCGCCGGATGGAAAGATGGTTGTGTTCGAGGGCGAATCACATAAGCCGGCGCGGCGTGCGCGACGCTTCGACGGGCCGGTGTGTTTTCTGATCGGACCGGGCACTTCTTCAAGCGCGATGATGACGGCTGACGCGGTGGCTGAGTTTGACTTGGCCACGTTGATCGGCGAGGAAACCGGCGGCAAGCCCAATGGATACGGCGAGATCTACTCGTTCGATCTTCCGCACACGCGATTGAACATCAGTGTTTCATCGGCGTTATTCGTTCGCGCGAGCGGCGATGAATCGGACGCGCGCGGCGTGCTGCCAGATATCGAGGTAAAGCGAACGGCGGAAGATCGCGCGAAGGGAATTGATACGGTGCTTGAGCGGGCGAAGACGTGGGTGATAGAGCAGTCGGCGCAAGGTGGGGCATAGAACAGCATCGATTGTCTATTGACAGCATTTTCGCTCGTAAAGACTACCCTCATCCTTATTTCATGCCGTGCCATAACTCTCTGCCGAATCACACTTTGCGGCATTTTCGGACCTGGGATCACCATTTTCCCAAACCAGCGGCCATGGCCCGGCAATACTAACCATCCAATGTGCGGCCTGTCTAACTCCATAGTGGTTTGAAGGATGCTGCGGCAAAGGAAGCAATCCTAACGCCTCGGCCAAGGAGAGATCAGCGATGTCATTGAAGAAGATTGCGAAAGCGTTGGCGATTTGTGCGGTGGGTGGGATTCCGCTGGTTACGGCTGCGGAGTGCAATCAGTTCGGCGCGAGCTTTTTCCGCGACGATGACGGCGATTATTACTACGACGACCCGTACTACTATGGCGGCGGCGGGTATTACTACGACGACTACTATTACGACGAATGCTGCTATGACGACGTATACGTTGACCCGTACTACTACGGCCCGTGAGTTTCTCTCATGAAAGTAGCAGCGCCAAATCTTCTTTGGTCAAGTCCTGAAGCATACTATTGGCTTGTGTGATGATTGCGCCTGCAAGTTCTCGCTTTCGCTGCTGCAACTCTATGATCTTCGATTCGACCGTATTGCGCGTGATCAGGCGATAGGCGATCACTTTCTTTTCCTGCCCGATGCGGTGCGTTCTATCGATCGCTTGCGCCTCCACGGCTGGGTTCCACCACGGATCAAGCAGGAAAACATAATCAGCGGCGGTGAGATTTAGCCCGATTCCGCCGGCCTTGAGGCTGATCAGGAACAATGAACATTTCGAATCGTTTTGGAATCGATCGACGCACTCGTTACGATGATCGGTCTGACCGTCTAGATACTCATAACGCACTTTCTGCTTGTCCAGTTGTTTGCGAACAATTGAGAGAAAACTCGTAAACTGAGAGAAAACAAGTGCTTTGTGTCCCTCATCCATCAACTCCTCAAGCTTGGGGAAGAGGGTTTCCAGTTTGGCAACTTCAAGGCCGGTTCTCTTCGGATCAATTAACCCGGGATGACAAGCAGCCTGCCGCAACCTCAGCAAAGCCTCAAGAATATGTACTTTGCTCTTGTTCAGTCCCTGCTTGTCGACTCGCCCCATCAGACTCTTACGATAATAGTCGCGAATTTCGGAGTAATACTCCGCCTGTTTGGGCGGCATTTCGCATTCAATCAACTGCTCGCTCCGCGTCGGAAGTTCCGGCGCGACCTGCTCTTTGGTTCTTCGCAGGATGAACGGCCGCAACATGCGCTGCAGGAGCTCCGTATTCTCGTTGACTGGATTGCCGTTTTTTGAACTTCGGAAAGCGGCGTTGAATGCCGACTGCGTGCCGAGCATACCTGGATTCAGGAATTCCATTAGCGACCAGAGATCGCCTACGTGGTTTTCCACCGGTGTTCCGGTCAATACAAGACGATGTTTGGCTCGAAGCAAACGCACGCACTTGGAATTCAATGACGTCGGGTTCTTCACGTTCTGGGCCTCATCCAGCATCACGTAATTGAACTCATATTCCCGCAATGCCTCGATGTCCCGGCGAACGGTGCCGTAGGTTGTAACCACCAGGTCGGCGCGAGGGATGGCCAGGCGCGTCTGCTCGCGCTCGCCGCCGGTGTAATCAATTACTGAAAGGTGCGGCGCGAAGCGTGACGCCTCTCGAACCCAGTTGAAGATCAGCGACTTGGGCATCACCACTAGATTCGGTCCGCTGACGGACTTGCTTTTCGTGCCCGAAAGAAACGCCAGGACCTGGACGGTCTTCCCCAGTCCCATGTCGTCAGCCAAGCAGCCGTTCCATCCGAATTCGCGAAGGAAACTCAACCACCCCAGTCCTTCTTTCTGATAGCCGCGAAGCTCGCCGAGGAATTCTTTCGAGGGAGTGCATGGTTTGACCCCTTCAAAGTCGTGGAACTTCTTTCTTGCTTCCTTGAGCTGTCGATCAAAATTGGCTTGCGGCATCTGCGACAACAATACGTCGACAATGCCTATTTGTGTCCTGGCAAAGCGGACAGAATCACCCTCCACTTCGCCGAGCCCCAGAAGGCTCTGGTGTTTTTTGATCCACTCTTCCGGCAATACCCCCATCGAACCGTCGCCGAGACGCACGAAGCGTTCGCCTTTACGGGCAGCCTCCAGCAGGGCCGGCAGGGGCACCTTCTGTCCGTCAAAATCCATGTGGCCATTGAGATCGAACCAATCGATTCCCGTTGCCACATCCAGCTTGAATTCGCCACCCACGCGAAACAGCAGACGATTGCCGAACACATCCCAGCCTTCGTCGAGTAGCGCCGCTACGAGGCTAGGCAACTGCTTCTGCGGTAGCCGTAGGTTCTTATCCTGAGTTGGCGTCATTCCCAGGGCCGTGAGCCGCGAAGCCAATCTGTTCTCCGCTTCGATTTGCCGCCGCACTTGGCGTTCGCGATCCACATCAAGTACCACCGCACCCGGCTTGGTAGCGGACACTTCCACGTCGTCATACAGATATTTGATCGTACCGTAGACATATTTAGCGGGATTGCCTGTTCGTGAATCCGGCTCGTCAATATTCAATTCCAGACGAGGTTTCGGTTCTACGTTTTCGATGCTGTTTATTTTCCAACTGGCGGGCCATTCCACGGAGGGGAGGATCTGCATGTCCGAAAGCGCCTTCAGAAAGGGCCGTCGATCAGCGCTGGATACTCGTACGTTTTTGCGATTTCTCTTCAAAGAATCGAGCCATGGATAGCTGTCGTGCAGTTGAACCGGGGTGAGCGTCGCATTGCAAATCACTAGTTCCGGATGCCCAGTATAGATGACATCGCAATGATCAATCGATTTCTTCTCGTCGCCACGTCGCAGAAAACCTTCGAGTTCAAACTCCTCTTTTCTTTTTGTCGGTGTCATTGCCAATTCAAAGTGGAACGGTTCGCCGGAATCCCAACTCAATTGTTCGATGCCCTTCCTTAATGCGTTTTCCTGATGGAACCTTCCGCTTTCGAACAGAAGCGGCAGTATTGTTTCCCGCATTCCAGGGTCTATCACCCATGAGGATTCTGAATTGTTGGAATACTCGTATCGTTTGCGGCCGCCACCCACGATCATCAGGCAGATTCGACGATCTAGTTCATTTTCCAGTCGAACGATGTCTTCTGGCCCGATTCGTTTCTCCTTGTATCCACCATAATCCCATTCAGACCTGTGTCCGAAGGTGATCACCATGTCGCTAATTCTGCCATCCGATGGGTGTTCAAGTACGTAAATAAGCTCGGGGATTGGCTTGAGCGGCCGTTCAGGCACCGAATAGACGTAAGTTCGGTTTGAAAGTTCCTTGAACAGCTTAGTCCATTCGGGTTCTACTACCTTGGGCTTCGGCTTAGGTTTAGGCGTTGCCTTGAAGCGCGTCTGAGTAACGATGTCCATTCCGAGCTTATTCAACAATCCAGTATTCTTCAGTTTTTTCACGATCGATGGTGGAAGTAAACTCAGAATCTCCGGTTTCAAATGCTGGGAATTCGTTTCACTTAGCCCGTCATCTTCGTCTAAATAGTACATGGATATTTGAGCAGGGAGGCTGGAAAACTCGGCATACTCGTCGAGTTCAAGCAATGTCGCCCAAATGTGCTTGCAACCGTCGGAATGCGAAGCACCATAGGGACACGTGCACGATACCCCCACGCGCCAGCTCGTCTTGTTCTTCGTGATCTTCACATCGACATCGTAAACACTTGATCCTTCGACGCTGGCCCAGTATTCGTTGCGAGGGCTTCCCTCCAATATTTCCACGAACCCGTTCGCAGCGTAATCGCGGCCGCGCGAACGGGTTTTGGAACTGAAGTAGCCCGAAAGTCGATTAGACAACATCACGCAGACTCCTTGCTGGAAAAATAATACCGCGACTAGCGCAGGGTGTTCAAGAGAACGGTCACTTTGTCAAATCGAACAAGAGTCACGACGAGGTACGCCTGCTTCTTAGGATTGCGTGAGAATCTCACAGACGTTTGAATTGAGCGAATGGTAACAATGTTCTGTCCGAAGTAACGACACCCGGCATGGTGCATCCTATCCAATGGGTTTTTGGTGTAGGATCTCTGCATGACCGATCACGATTCGCATCGCATGACTTGCATGGAAGTCTGGGGCGGGAACCAGCCTGCGGACAGCGGTGTGCGCATGCTCGGTCTTGATGCGTGGGTGTACAGTCAGCCGTACAAGGACGGTAGCGGCGGCGGCGACGTGCATTATGTTTCGTCGTGCGCAACGGGTCGCGTGACGCGGATGCTGCTGGCGGATGTGAGCGGGCACGGCGAGGTTGTGGCGAAGGTGGGTGCGGCGTTGCGGCGACTAATGCGGCGGAACGTCAACTACATCGACCAGCGACGCTTCGTCGGCGAGATGAACCGCGAGTTCACCACGCTGGCCACCGACGGGCGGTTCGCGACGGCTGTGGTCACCACGTTCTTCGCGCCGAACAATCATCTTTCGATATCGAATGCGGGGCATCCTTCGCCGTTTTTGTATCGAGTCAGCAACGGTCAGTGGACGCTGTTGCGGGCGGGTTCGGATGAAATCGGTGCAAAGCGGCCCGGCAAGAAAGCTGACCTCGCGAACATTCCGTGGGGAATTACCGATCAGGTCGGCTATGAGCAGTTCGGCATTCGATTCAACGAAGGCGATATGGCCATGCTCTACAGCGATTCACTGATTGAGGGTCATGGGCGAGACGGCGAGCTGCTTGGGGAGAGTGGTTTGCTGGAGATCGTTCGCAAACTCGACATGAGCGTGCCGGATGAATTCATACGCAGCCTTTTGGACGCGATACGAGGCCTTCACGAAGGCAATCTTCTCGACGACGACGTGACCATACTGTTGTTTCGATCGAACGGTACGGCTCCGCCGGTGCCGTTTATGAAGCGCTTGCTCGCGCCGATTCGCGTACTGTTTGAGGCGGTGCGTTCGCTGAAGCCCGGGGTTGGCCCAGCGCCGTGGCCGGAGTTGAGCGTGGCGAATATCGGCGGGCCAATGCTTGAATCGCTCAATCGCAGCGCGACGAAAGAAGACAAGTAGAAGATATCATGCGAATCGTTTCTTTACTTCCCAGCGCGACGGAGATCGTGGCTTCACTTGGGCTTGTTAACCAGTTGGTTGGCGTGACGCATGAGTGCGATTGGCCGACGGGCGTCGCTGCGAAACTGAAAGTCACGCGCACGCTCATTCCCACCGATGCGGCGAGTCATGAGATTGATGCACTGGTTCGTGAGCAGCGATCGAATAGCCGCGCGCTGTATTCGCTTGATTTCGAGCAGATGAGTTCGCTTAACCCCGATCTGATTGTCACGCAGACACTGTGCGACGTGTGTGCGGTTGACGATAGAGAGGTGCGGCGGTTTGTTTCAGAAGTAAGTCAACGTCACGGCTCAACGACTGAGCCAAAGGTTGTTTATCTCGAACCGACATGCCTCGAAGATGTATTGCAGAGTATTGTCGAGGTGGCTGAGGCTGCGGGAGTTCCCACTGAAGGCATGAGAGTTGTTGACGCATTGCGCCAGCGAATTGAGCGTGTTCGGCTAATTGCCATGGAGTCGGTGACTGCCAAATCGTCGCGACCGAGAGTCGTCGTGCTCGAATGGCTGGACCCGTTATTCTCGTGCGGACACTGGACGCCTGAGTTAGTCGACATCGCGGGCGGTGTCGAACCGCTGGCCAAAACCGGCGCGCGTTCGAGACAAATCAGTTTAGTTGAGTTGGTCAATGCAGACCCCGACGTCATTCTTGTCGCCTGTTGCGGGTTCTCGATCGAGCGAAGCATGCAGGATGTTCCGGCGTTCTTGAACAAACCTGAAGTCGACTCGCTGCGATGTGTTCGATCGGGCCGTGTTTTCGTCACCGATGGTTCGGCCTATTTCAGTCGCCCGGGACCACGACTTATCGAGAGCCTCGAAATCCTGGCCCATGCGATCGATCCTAAACTTCAGATTTTGCCCGGCTCTCTGCAAGGTTCATTGCGGCAGCCCACCAATTCAGCCGCAAACGCTCGATGAGATGCTCTTCTCGACTGAACCCCGAGTTGCAGCTCGCAATCCCGCATTGCTTAGCAAACTGGCGCGCATACAATCACTTCGAGCAGAAGTTTGTTTCTCCCGGCGCGGTCAGTCTCAGGCATGAAATACTTAACGTACAGCGGCAACAACATTGTCTCCGTCGATCTGCCTAATCACGCGGAGATTCTCTATGCGCAACCGCCGTTGCTGGGCATTCGCAGGCCGAACGTGCCGGCGGCCGTGCGGCGGGCGTTTGAGCAACCGATCGGCATGCCGCCGCTTCGCGAGCTCGTGAACGCATCGAGCAAGATTCTCATCGCGTTCGACGACAACTGTCAGCCTTTCCCCCCCACTACCCTGCCGGACATTCGACAGCAATCGATCGAAACGCTGCTCGACATGCTCTACTCGTACGGCGTGAAGCGCGAGAACATTCAGTTGGTGTGCGCGGTGGCGCTACATCGCAAGATGAAGAAGCACGAGCTCGAACGCATGGTCGGTCCCAGGGTTATGCGCGAGTTTTACCCCAAGCAGCTCGACAACTTCGACGCCGAAGACAAGAAGAGCATCGCCGATCTTGGAACGACCAGCGAGGGTGAACCGGTGCAGGTCGATCGGCGCGTGATCGAGAGCGACCTCGTGATCTACGTCGACTCGATCCAGATTCCGTTGAATGGCGGGCACAAGTCGGTGGCTGTGGGGTTGGGGACGTACGATTCGATCGCCCCCCACCACCACCCGAAGATGACCAAGCATTGTCCGCACGTTATGCAGCCGCGCGGCTCGAACATGCACGCGAGCATCGAGCGGATCAGTCGCGTGATTCTTCAGAAATCGCGGATCATGGTGATGGAGGCCGCGATGAATAATGCGACGTATCCGCCGCACGTCGCGTATCTCGGCAAGCCGGACCATCAATGCAACACGGCTGAGAAGTTTCTGAAATTTGCGACGCCGCTTTCGATGAAACTGCTGCCCGAGCCGGTGCGAAAAGTCGCGCTGCGCGGCGTGAAGGGTGCGTACGATCCGGTGGCGATCAACACCGGGTCGATCGACGAGGTGCACGAGAAGACGCTGGAAATCCTAACGCGGCAAATGTCTGTGGAAGCACCGAAGCAATACGACACGATGGTTTTCGGTTTGCCCGACCTCAGTCCATATTCCGTGGATGCGCGAATCAACCCGGTGCTCGTGGTTAGCGATGTGCTGGGGTACATTTTCAACTGGTTCTATCACCGGCCACTTGTGAAAAAAGGCGGCGTGGTGATCATCCTCAACCCGCTGTTTGAAGTCTTCCATGACGAGTACCACGTTGCGTATCGCAAGTTTTACGAAGAAGTGCTGGCAGTAACGACCGATCCGTTCGAAATGAAGGAACAGTTCCAGGAGAAGTATGCCCGCGATCCGTTCCTGATTGATTGCTATCGCAATCGCTTCGCACATCATGGGTTTCATCCGTTCACTGTGTGGAACTGGGCCACGTATGCGTTCGATCATCTGTCCGATGTGATCATGGTTGGTCCTAGCGATGACCGCGTGTGCAAGCGACTTGGCGTGACGTGGGCGAAGTCGATGAACCACGCGCTCGGCATGGCCCGCGAGAAATCCGGCGGCGACAGCGTGGCTGCGTTGACGATCCCGCCGTTCTTCTATTGCACGGATGCGAAGAAGACTTGACCTCATTGTGTCCGCGCGGGCTGAAGCCCCCGACTGATTTCCGCGTTTGCCGCCCGTTGCAAGATGATTTAGAAAAACACCTTCGCGACTTTGAGAATCCCCTGCTTCCACGGCACGCGATGAGTCACGCCGCTGGTGTGTTCGAACTTGTGGAGGTTGGCGAGATACCACTCGTAGTTGCGGACCAGTGCGTCCTTGTTTGAGTATTTCGGTTTGTAGCCAAGCTCACGCTCGGCCTTCTCGATTGAGACGAAAGAGTCCTCGGCGGCGGTCTCGTAGACCCATTTGTAGAGCGGTGAGAGTTTGAACAACTCAAGAACACGCAACGTCCAGATCATGGGTGTGGCGGGGAAGCCCTTGATCTTCTTGCCGAAACCGGCGCGATCAAGCACAGCCTGATAGTCCTCCCGCATGGTGGTGAACTCTTTCGCGCCGATGTTGAATACGTCGTTGACTTTGGCTTCATCGAGCGTGCAGGCGAGGTAGATGGCGTCACACAAGTCTTCCACGTCCAGCAATTGGTAACGATTCCGGCCGCTGCCAATCATGGGGAACGATTTGCCGTCCTTGGCCCAGTCGTAGAAGAGCGCGAACACACCGAGTCGCTCGGGGCCGACAAACGACTTCGGGCGGATGATCGGGATGCAGAGCCCCTGCTTGCGGAACTCCAAACACATCGCTTCTGCTTCGACCTTCGCTTTGCCGTACGGCCCGACGCCCTGCAAACGATCGGTCTCGACAAGCGGGTGATGATCCGGAATGCCGTACACAGCCGTTGACGAAATATGCACGACGCGGCGAATGCCGTGGTCGAGGGCTGATTGCAGGATATTTCGCGTGCCGTCAATGTCGGTCGAAAGTATCTCGTCCGCTGGATAGAGCGGAAGAGCAGCGGCGGTGTGAATGACGATATCGACGCCGTTCATGGCACGATCGACAGCTGCCCAATTGCGAATGTCGCCGCGAACTTCGGTGATCTTGTCGCGACAGTCCTCATAATCGAACGGCAACAAATCAAGCGAAGTCACGGCGTGGCCGCGAGCGAGCAAGTGTCGGACGAGGTTGATTCCCAGAAAGCCCGCGCCGCCCGTGATCAGGTATCGCTTGGGCGAAGTGGCTGCACTGCTTTGCGAAGTTTGCGTCATCTTTGAGATTCCCCGCGCGTCAAATTCGGCACCAGACACCGTGCCGGTTTTCAGTCGCGATCCATACTCCCCTGATCTTGCAGCCTCGCGCGAGCATGTCAATCTGTTCAGGGTCGATTCACTCTTTCAGCCGGCCGCGTCGCTTCTGATCGTTCGCAATTTCGCCAAACAATGCTATACTTTTACTATCGTCGTCACCCCCGACGTGTGATTTGATCCTTTCGGCCAGGGGGGATGGGCCGTGACCGGCGAGGGCGCAATGCCCGATCGGAGGTTGCAGACATGGCTAATGGTTCCAGCAAGGGAAAATGGACGAAAAAGCAGCTGCTTTCGCGTCCGGTGAAGCACATCGACATTACGAAGTTCGACGGCAGACCGATCATCGACAGCTATCGCGACATGGCGTTTAGTGCCAGGACGTTGGCACAAGCGGCCGACATTTACTCGATGATGCTGAAGGACAAGGACTGCGCGGTGATCCTGACGCTCGGTGGATCGCTGGTGAGCGCGGGGTTGAAGAAGGCGCTGATCACGCTGCTCGAAAACAACATGATCGACGTGATTGTGTCGACCGGCGCGAACATGATCGATCAGGATTTCTTTGAGGGATTGGGGTTCCAGCATTACATCGCACCGGGCTCGCCGGAAGCACCGCCGGTGGATGACATGACGCTGCGCGATCTGATGATCGATCGCATTTACGATACGTATATCGATGAGGACGATCTTCGCGAATGCGACGAAGCCACCAAGCGCGTGTTCGACGGGTTCGAGGCCGGGGCGTATTCAAGCCGCGAATTGATCGAAGGCTTGGGCGCGTACCTCGCGAAGAAGCATCCGAAGAACGAGTCGATCGTCAAGACGTGCTATCAGAAGCGCGTGCCGATTTTCGTGCCCGCGTTCAGCGATTGCTCTGCCGGGTTTGGCATCGTACTGCATCAGGTTGAAAAAAATGAAGCCGGCGAGCCGTACGTTGCGTTCGACAGCGGCAAGGACTTCCGTGAACTGACTGACATCAAGCTGGCGGTGAAAGACTCCGGTTTGCTGATGCTCGGTGGCGGCGCACCGAAGAACTTCGCACAGGATATCGTGGTGGCTGCGGAATTGCTCGCCGAACGCAAAGGCGGCAAGGCCCGCGGCGAGATCGGCATGCACAAGTATGCGATTCAAATCACGGTGGCGGATTCGCGAGATGGTGCACTTTCGGGCAGCACGCTTCGTGAAGCTTGCTCATGGGGCAAAGTGGATGTGATTCACGAGCAAATGGTCTTCGGCGAACTCTCGCCGCTGTTCCCGATCATGGCCTCTGATGCTTTCCATCGCGGCCAATGGAAGAAGCGCAAGGCGTTCAAGTTTGCAGATATGTTCGAGAAGGCGTCGAGTTCGTTTTCGACGAGTCGTGCATAAGGAACGATAATAAGTATCTGGCAGTTTGCGGGGCATCGCTTTCTCTTCGAGGAAGGCGGTGCTCCTTTTGTTTTCATATCGCAGTAGTCCGCGAAGTACAAACTCCTAATTGCAGGTTTGACTGGTTCGTGTCATAGTCCTCCGCGTGCTATTGACCATTACGACAACTCGCTCGCCAGCCACTGACTTCGGCTATTTGCTGCACAAGCATCCCGATCGATGTCAGATGTTCGATGCATCATTCGGCAAGGTTCACGTTTTCTATCCCGAGGCCAACGAGGCCATTTGCACGGTGGCGATGCTGCTCGACGTTGATCCGGTTGGGCTGGCGCGGCGAAGGCGCGGGCCCGGCGGAGATGGATTCGCTCTGCATCAATATGTAAATGACCGCCCTTATGTGGCTTCCTCGTTCATGAGCGTAGCCATCAATCGTGTGTTCGGATCGGCGATGGGCGGCCGATGCGACAAGAAACCGGAACTGACCGAGCAAGCGTGGCCATGGCTCGTGCGGTTGAGTGTGTTGCCGTGTCGCGGCGGCGACGGGCTGCTTCGCAAGTTGTTTGAGCCGCTCGGTTATGAGATTGCCGCTGAGCGGTGTGCCCTGGATGAGCGATTTCCCGAATGGGGCGAGAGTTCGTATTTTCACGTGATGCTGCGTGGCACCCATCGACTTCAGGATTTGTTGTCGCATCTGTATGTGTTGATTCCTGTGCTCGACGACGAGAAACACTATTGGATCGGTGAAGATGAGGTTGAGAAACTGGTGCGGATGGGCGAAGGGTGGCTCGCCGGACATTCTGAAAAGGAGCTGATTGTCCGGAGATATTTGAAACACAAGGGGACATTGACTCGCGCCGCGCTGGCACAACTCAATGATGAAGGCGCTGTTGATTCGGATAGTGCGGATGAGGAGCAGTCACGAGCTGAGGTTGCGCTTGAAGAGCCCATCCGGCTGCACGATCAGCGAATGACGGTTGTTGCGAACTTGGTGGCTGAATGCGGTGCGAATAGCGTGGTCGATCTTGGATGCGGCGAGGGCAAGTTGATCCGTGAATTGCTCAAGAACAAATCGATAGAGCGGATTGTGGGAATGGATGTTTCGTTTCGGTCGCTGGAGATCGCCCGGGAGCGATTGAACGTGGAACGTATCCCCGACAAGCAGCGAAGCCGCATCGAACTGATCCACGGTTCGCTGATGTATCGTGACGCTCGCTTGGCCGGGTTTGAAGCAGCCGCGGTCGTAGAGGTCATTGAACATCTTGATCCACCGAGATTGGCTGCGTTCGAGCGGGTGGTATTCGAGTTCGCCAAACCGGGCACGGTCATCGTGACCACGCCAAACGCGGAATACAATGTCCGCTTCGCGACACTCCCTGCCGACCGATTCCGCCACAAGGATCACCGATTTGAATGGACCCGTGCCGAGTTTCAAGCGTGGGCCAAGCGCGTGGCGGAACGGTTCGGTTACGAAGTGAGGTTCGAGGGTATTGGCGAGGAGGATGCCGAAGTAGGTTGGCCGACACAGATGGGAGTGTTCACAATTAGCCCGCTCACGCTTTCAGTTAGTTGAGTTCACATATCGTGCAATTACCGAAACCGCTTCCTCCCATCCTTCCCGTCGGCACGCAAGTCGTGTCCAAGGTCGACGCACGCCCCGTTGGCGGCGGCGATGTTTGCCCCCGAGGAATCGTGGGGGTCATCGTGGCTGCACCGGTTGACGGAACTCATTCCTATCGAGTTCGATGTGCGAACGGTTTTGAGATTCTGCTGCGAAAGACTGAGATCGAAGTCCTGAGTCATTTTCAAGTGGACGGAATGCAAGAGAGTGCAGCGACATCATTGCCTGATCTGCACCAGCATGTCATCCTTCGTTGCGTCGTCGGGTCGCGGGCGTTTGGACTGGACAACGAAGCCAGCGACTCCGACATTCGCGGTGCGTACCTCGCCCCGGCTGATTTGAATTGGTCGTTGTATGGTGCACCGGAGCAGCTGGAAAACGAGGAGCAGCAGACCTGTTTCTGGGAATTGCAGAAGTTTCTTGTGCTCGGGCTGAAAGCTAATCCCAATGTGCTGGAGTGTCTCTATTCGCCGCTGGTCGAATTCACAGCACCCTTGGGGCGCGAATTGCTCGACATGCGCGAGTGCTTTCTTTCGAAGCTCATCTACCAGACGTACAACGGCTATGTTCTTTCGCAGTTCAAGAAGATCGAAGGCGATTTGCGAAACCACGGTCAGGTGAAATGGAAGCACGCAATGCACCTGATCCGGCTCGTCCTGTCGGGCATCCACATTCTGAAGTATGGATTCTTAGCCGTGCGCGTTGATGAACACCGCGACCAGCTGCTGGCGATTCGCAACGGGCAGGTGAGCTGGGAAGATATCGATACGTGGCGAATGACGCTGCATGGGCAATTCGACACTGCCTTTACGAACACGACTCTTCCTGATCGACCAGATTACGAGCGCGCCAATTCCTTTCTCATCAAGGCCAGGAGAAGTGTGGTCTGAATGAACGCACTCCACATTCCAACCGATACACTCAAGGGCGTTGTGCAGCAGCAGCCATACCCGCTTGTCTTCATGACGATCAGCGGCGCCCACCTGTATGGCTTTCCATCGCGCGATTCCGATTTTGACCTGCGCGGCGTACATGTGCTTCCGCTGGCTGAAGCGATAGGAATATTGCCGAAACGCGAAACAATCGACGAGGCTCGAGACGTCGACGGACTCGAAGTGGAACTGGTGTCGCACGATGCTACCAAGTTTTTCACCCTGCTCCTGCGACGGAATGGTTATGTGTTGGAACAGCTTTATTCGCCGCTGGTGCTGCACACCACGCCCGAGCACGATGAATTGAAAGAAATCGCGAGGGGCTGCATCACCAAACGTCACATGCACCATTACGCCGGTTTCGCACGGCGACAATGGGAACTATTTCGCAAAGAACCAATCCCGCAAATCAAGCCGCTGTTGTATGTCTACCGCGTCCTGCTGACGGGCATCCATCTAATGCGCACGGGAGAAATCGAAGCCAACCTCATTCGATTGAACGAAGTAGCACGGCTACGGCATGTGGACGAACTGATTCGCATGAAGACGGAAGGGCGTGAAAAGGAACCGCTTGCGACGAGCGATGTCGACTTCCACGAGCGCGAATATCATCGGCTGACTTCGGCGATGGAGAGTGAGCACGCGAAGAGTCAGCTGCCTGAGCAGCCTACCGCCCGCGAAGCAATGAATGATTTGCTAGTACGGATTCGCACTGGTATCTGTTTTCCTCTAAGAGGTACCACATCGAATGCCTAACGCTAGGCCATCACCCATGGGCAGCATTTGTCACATTGCCGCTTCCTGGGACGGCGATTTTGTGGCCGTTGGCGCATTCGAACATCGAGTCGCCGTCTGGAACATTACAACAGGAAAAAAGATCAGCGAGTTCGACACCGTGCTCGACTTTGGTGGCAACCGTCTGGCGATTTGTCCAAATGGAAGGACATTGATCGCTAGCGCTTACAAAGTGCATGGAGTTTGTTGCTATGAGGCGACGACCGGCAAGCTCATTTGGCAACGCAAAGATCTCAAGAAACTTCAAAATGTGGCCATATCGACGGATAATAGGGTCGCCTATTGTGGATTCGAAATTGGCCCCGGCCGAGCACTCTCAATGGTCACCGGCGAAGATTTAGGAAGTATGCCTGACCTTAAGCAAGCGATTCCGAGTCCTTTTGAACCTTTAGTTCTCCTGGACAAGAAGAAACGTTGTACGACTGAGCTTCGCTCCTTGGACGGAGGTCATCGAAGAATCGTTCCTCGGATAGATTGGTCGATGGGTTTCGTCGCGTTCAGTCCTGACTATTTGATCACGTCTGAAAAAGGCGTGCGCTGTTTCGGGTTGCGTCCTCTAACCGAGGTGTGGCATTTCGTGCCCGAGGAAGAAACATACGCAAATGATGTCGGCTTTGACGAGCGTGATGGGTCAGTGCTGGCCATTATGGTCTCAGGCAAGAAACTTGAAAAAACCGAATTGTATCGCTTTGATCCGGCATCCGGGCGAATTCGCAAAATCTTGGACGTCGCAACGTCAGAATACCTCAATTTCTGCAAACGGGGACGTCTGATTTTACACTGCGACGGATCGCTCATCGATACGCTAACAGGCAAATTAACAAAGAAACTAAAATTCCCAAGACTCTCCGACGGTTGAGAAAGAAGGCGTATGAGTTGTTTTTCCATCCCCGAACTCTCTTTCGTCATCCTCATCGGCCCATCGGGCGCGGGGAAATCCACGTTTGCGCGCAAGCACTTCAAGGCCACCGAGATTCTTTCGTCGGATCAATGTCGCGGCATCGTGGCCGATGACGAGAACAACCAGGCGGCTACCCAGGATGCGTTTGACGTATTGAACTTCATCGCTCGAAAACGGCTTGCGGCTGGGCGATTGACCGTGGTCGATGCGACCAATGTGCGCGAGGAAGATCGCAAATCGCTCGTCAAGCTGGCGAAGGAATTTCACTGCCTGCCGGTGGCGATCGTGTTTGATCTTCCGACGCGAGTCTGCGTTGAGCGAAACAAGAACCGGGCCGATCGCAACTTCGGCGCGGAGGTCATCGCACGGCAGCAGACGCAGCTACGCCGGGGACTGCGCGGGCTCAAACGCGAGGGCTTCAGTCATATTTATCGACTTGAATCCGTGGAGGAACTCGATTCGGCAATCGTTGAACGGACGCCGCTCTACAACAATCTCAAACACCTGACAGGTCCATTTGACATCTTTGGTGATTTGCACGGTTGTTGTGATGAATTGGAACTGCTCTTGTCGCAATTAGGGTATTCGATGGTGGAGCGACGCGACGGTGCAGAACTCAACTGCGGCCCCCTCTATGCACACTCCGAAGGTCGAAAGGCAATCTTTCTCGGCGATCTTGGCGACCGTGGGCCGCGAGTGCTGGACTGCTTTCGGCTGGTCTTCAACATGGTGCAGACGGGGAATGCCTTCTGCGTTCCGGGGAACCATGACGCCAAATTGCTGCGCAAACTTTCCGGTCGGGATGTTCGCGTGTCGCACGGACTAGCCATGACGCTGGCGGAGATCGACGCACTGCCGGAGGAGTGTCGTCCGACATTCACCTCGCAACTGGCTGAGTTTCTCGATTCGCTGACGAGTCACTATGTGCTCGATGGCGGCAAGCTTGTGGTCGCGCACGCGGGCTTGAGGGAGGAGATGCACGGTCGCGGGTCGGGAAGAGTGCGCGAATTTGCCATGTATGGTGAGACGACGGGCGAGACCGACGAATTCGGCCTGCCGGTTCGATACAACTGGGCGGCGGAGTATCGCGGGCGAGCGATGGTGGTGTACGGCCACACGCCGGTGGTTGAACCGGAGTGGTTGAATCGCACGATCAACATCGACACGGGGTGCGTGTTCGGTGGGAAGCTGACGGCTTTGCGCTATCCCGAGCGAGAACTGGTTTCGATTCCGGCAGCCCGCATGTACTTCGAACCCGCGAAACCGCTGCTGCCACCGCGTGGCACTGACAATGCTCTCTCTGCCCAACATGAGCAGGACGATTTGCTCGACATCGACGATGTCATCGGCAAACGGGTGATCGACACGCCTTTGCGAACGGTCACGATTCGAGAGGAAAACGCAGCGGCAGCGCTCGAAGCCATGAGCCGGTTTGCGATCAACCCGAAGTGGCTGATCTACCTGCCGCCCACGATGTCGCCGTCTGAAACGTCGCAGGAACCCGGATTGCTCGAGCACCCGGCTGAAGCATTTGCTTATTTTCGTCGCCAGCGGATCGAGAAAGTCATCTGCGAAGAAAAGCATATGGGCTCGCGGGCGGTGGCGATTATCTGCCGCGATGAAGAGGTGGCTGCCAAGCGGTTTGGAGTCGTTGCCGAAGGGGTCGGCGCGTGCTACACGCGAACGGGTCGGCGATTCTTCAACGACAGCAGTGTGGAGGCGGAGTTTCTGAATCGCGTACGAGCGGCTGCGACCGCGTCGGACGCATGGGAAAAACTCCAGACGGACTGGTTGTGCCTTGATTGCGAGCTGATGCCGTGGTCTGCCAAGGCGCAGGAGTTATTGCAAAGACAGTATGCGGCTGTGGGTGCAGCCGGCAATGCAGCCCTACCGCAGGTGATCGAATTGGCGAAACGAGCCGCTCAACGTGGGATTGATATGAGCGACCTGATCGCCCGACACGAAAGCAAGCTGGAATCCGCCAAGCTCTTCGTGGAAGCGTACCGGCGATATTGCTGGCCGGTTGCGACCGTCGCGGATTACAAGCTCGCGCCGTTTCATCTGCTCGCTTCGGAGGGTCGCGTTCATACGAACAAGAACCACGATTGGCACATGCAAACGCTAGCGGAGTTGTGCCAAGGCGATGGCGAGTTGCTACTCGCTACTCCTTTTCAAATTGTATCGCTTGACGATGAGGCAAGTGTTGCGGCTGCGACGCAGTGGTGGGTAGACTTGACCGAACGCGGCGGCGAGGGAATGGTCGTGAAGCCGCTCTCATTCATTGGCAAGGGCAAGAACGGACTCGTGCAACCAGCGCTCAAATGTCGCGGGCGAGAATACCTGCGGATTATCTATGGGCCGGACTACACATCCGACGAGCATTTGACTCGCCTGCGCGAGCGAAGTCTGTCGCACAAGCGAAATCTCGCCTTGACCGAATTCGCACTGGGCATCGAGGCACTCGAACGGTTCGTCAGGCGCGAACCGCTTCGGCGCGTACACGAGTGCGTGTTCGGTGTCCTCGCACTTGAAAGCGAACCGGTCGATCCGAGGTTGTAAGTCTCGTGCGCGGTTTAGCGTGTGATCTCGACGACCGAGTTCAACTCGCCGAAGTCGTTCACTTCCACGATCGGGTTGTGTTGGTCATGGCACCAGCGGCCGTCGACGACGAGGCGGTAGCGATAGCGGCCCTTGGGAAGTCGGACGCGAGCTTCGTAGGCTCCCTCAGCCACGCGGCGCATCGGCGTGGTGTGCGGCATCCAATCGTTGAAGTCGCCGGCGAGTTGTACTTCCTCGGCTGCGGGGATGTTGCAGCGGAAGACAGCCACATCGCCCTCCTGACGAGCGCCGTAGATCTGCTCGATCTTGCGATGGATTTCGTCGTGCGATGGTTCAGCGTGCGCGCGTCGCTCGTTTGATTCGTGAATGGCGATCGCGGGCTTCGACGGCGTGACGATGTGAACTCGACCCGGACCGTTCATCGGAGCGGGCGAGGTTGGCGTTGATCGCACGGCGTCCATGCCGATCACAGGCGTTGCGGATGTATGTCGCAAACCGTTTCCGTTTCCATTCGCGCCGTTTGTCCCGTTCGTTCCATTCGTCCCGTTGCTGTCGTTCACGGGGGCTGGGGAATGTCGATTGACGAGGATGTTTTCGCGTGATGTCTGCTGTGTCGAAGTCGTTTGCAATGGTGCAGCCGCCGGAGCTTCCGGACGAATCTGCGATCCCATGCCGCGATCGACGAGCGTGGCTGTCGTCGCGAGCAGGCGATCGGCATCCTGCGTAAGTCGTTCCACATGCTTGAGCAATTCGACGGTCGGAACGCCGCGCGGGTCGCTGGCCAGGATTTCTCGGGCGAGCTTCTGGAAGTCCTTCGCGCCCATGCTGGCTGGTGCGAACTCGGTGATCGGTTGACCGAAACTCGCTCCCTCTTTCAGTTTCGTATTGAAGTTCACGATCGAATTGAACACGACGCCCTTGAAGCGGTTGCGAAGCTCAGCCAGGATTTCGCGGGCGAGCTTGGTGCGTACGTCGTATTGGTTCGGAAGAATCTTGACGCTCACCTCGCGGCCATGGCGTTCGCCCATCTGCTGAACGGTGCTTAGTTGCAGCGTGAGGCCGTGAAGCGAGAAGTAGCCGGTGTCGACGGGAATAACAACCACGTCAGCCGCGATGAGGCCGCTGCGCATCAGCAGGCCAAGGTGCGGCGGGCAGTCGATGACGCAATAGTCATATCGCTGTGAATTGGCTTCGAGCAGATCGCGGAGCATGTTGTCCGCACCCGGGCGTTCGCCGAGTTTGGATTCCAACGCCGCGAGGTTCACCCGCGACGGTGCGAGATCGAGATTCGGGGCGATCTGCCAGGTAATGCGAGATAGTTCGAGCGGTTCGCCGTCGACGCGGGACCACAAACAGTCGTGGATCGACAAGTCGATTTGTTCATCCGGAACAGCCATGCCAAGGGCACAGTGCCCCTGCGGGTCCATGTCGACGAGGAGGACGCGACGGCCTTCCTGGGCGATGGTGGCTGAGAGGTTGATGGCGACGGTGGTTTTTCCGCAGCCGCCCTTCTGATTGGCAATGGTGATTGTGCGCACTGATGGAGCCCTCACGTCCGTATGAGGGAGGCGATGGAACGTTCGCCATTCGCGGGCCGCCTCCTGCCGCCCGTGAAGGTAGTACTAATCAAGAATCGAACGGATGCCCACGGTGTGGTTAACCCCGATCGATAGCTTCAACCCTCTGTGCGGGTATCGTCCGCCAGTGCTGAAAAACTTGAATGCAAACGATCAAACGCCCAAAAGTCGAAACGTCGAAAAGTCCAAACACGAAAACCTAAAACCTAAAGCCTAAACGCCTAAATCCTGAATGCCTATATGCTTTGAGGGCGGGGCGGGTGAGGTGATGTTGGTCGTTGAGGGATGGATGGGTTGCTCGGGCGGCTGTGTTTGGAACGCTTTGCGTTTTGCGCGAGTGGCGCAAGCGTGGATCGCGGCGGACCGGAACCCGCGTGGTGTTGTCGCAAAGTGGGTGCGATCTGCTGCGCTTCTGCGCGGCGCAAGGAGAAATCGCGGCTGGGAGGCGGGAATCGAGGAATTTGAAAATGGAATTCTTTTTTCGCGCAGAATCGTGCGGCGAACCGTAGAACCTCGAATTGGTGAGCTGTTTGTTTACTAAATGCAGGCGCGCGGACAGGGCGGTCGTTGTTCGGTGTGAGGAGGGTTGATGCGTAGGCATAAGTGGCCTCCCAATTCAGTCAATTCGTAAAACAACATGAGCGCTCGCTAAGGTGTGGGAATGTTAAGCGCGACTATGAGCGGCGTACCCAAGATAGCCGCTGAGGCGGCAACCTTGCGGTGGTAGGCGGAACGACGTTGGCGTATGGGCGGGAGATTGGTGGCTTGGATTCATGGTTCAAAGTACTGTTGAAATGTTTTCACATCCGCTAAATCGATATCGCCGTCCTGATCGAAATCACGCTCCGCGCATTGCGCTCCACATGTATTGGCATTAGGAGAATTAATGCAGCCTACAAAGGTAGCGAAGTCGATCAGATCGGAATCGCCGTCATCATCAACATCCGAGGACGGCGTGATGCAGACGAGTTTTGCAACGAAGTAATTGACCTCGAAAAAAGAACTCCAAAATTCAAGTGTCTCACATGAAGGATCAAGATCGGCGGGCTCCATGTATGTGTCAAAACCGCCCGCGACGATGAGGCCGTCAGTAGTTCGAACAATGTTCTGCCCAAACGTGTTTATGGCAGACTCTGCGAAACGCTGAGTCCAGGCAAGGGTGCCGTCGGCGTCGAATTTCGCGATGAGTATATCCGCGCTGCCCGTGACAACGACCCCGCCCTGCTCTTCGCCAACGACGCCCAACCCTTCGTCATTCCATTGTGTCGAAATGACTCTCGTCCAGCCGTACGAACCGTCTGATCGCACCTGTGTTACAAAGAGGTCAGACCCGCCCTGTGCCGTGTGAATATCCTCACCCTCGGAAACGTCGAAATCCACGGTCTCACGAAACTTGCCAGTTACGTATGCGTTTCCAAGGCCATCTGCTGCAACGACGCCGATATCTCCTTCAAATCGTCTTGGCACCGTTTGAGTCCAGCGATAGTCGCCATTGGGCGAAAAGCTTGAGACAAAAATGTCCGCAAGTGTGCCCCACACCACATGTAAGTCCTCTCCCTCCTCGCTGGGATCGAAATCAACGGCACCACTAAACGTGCCGGTCAGAACGACATTACCCTCGGGGTCAATCGCTAGGCCCGTTGCCTGGTCCGAGCCACTGCGGCCAATAGTTCGCGTCCAACCGTAAGAACCGTCCGCATTGATCTTTGTAAGCCAAATATCGCGAAAGTACTGGGAGGCCGAAGAGTGTAGATCAACTCCATCCGTCGGATCAAAGTCGTCAGTGCCCGCAAATGCGCCGCAAAGATAGACATTACCTTCACCATCTAATGCCATACGAAACAGGATTAGAAAGGAACCTTCACCAAGAAACTGAACATCCAAAAACTGTCCATCGTAATCAAGCGTGACCAGATAATCCGCGCTTGTACCCACGCTCTCGCCGGGGCCTGGATCGAAGTCTAATGTCCCCATGAAGCTCCCGCCCGCAAGAACACGACCGTCTGGAAGCATCAATGTCGCTGTTGCATCTGCAGTTACACCGAGCCCACCGATGACATATGACCAGGCGTAGCTGCCATCCGAATTCAGTTTCGTTGCGAACGCCTTTTCCAAGCCAGAAATGTTGAAAGTGTCTACACTCTCCGTTGGATCCAGATCAACCGAGTTGCTGGTGAATCGGCCCGCCAACAACACTTCGCTGGTTTCACTGACCTGCAAATCCTCTATTCTGATTGAATAGTCAAGATACTGCCACGCGTAGTCTGTACGCATTCGTTCGCAATCAGCTTGCGCTCGAAGCCGTGTCGGTAAACTGATTGCGATTACTCCAACAGTGAGCATACACACGAATTGAATGGGGCGATTACGCATGACAAACTGCACCTCCATTGTCGCGCGCGGATAAGGCCGCAAGTTGGCATCATTGACGATTTCAAACGATGAGAGTTCTCCTCTCGCCTGTAACTATGCAATTGCCGTACCACTTTCATGAGTTCCAATCGCTTCCCAACAGGCGACGAAGTGCTTGGGAGCGGAAGGAATTCCGTCGGGTGGGGGTGCGAGAAGGGATTCTCGCACCAGCGGGAGCCCCTCACCTATATCCGTCGTGCTCTCGCCTTGGTGCCTGAGCCCCTCACCCCGACCCTCTCCCCAAGAGGGAGAGGGAGAGCTTAGTGTTGGTTGTTGTTCGGTGCAGCGGCGGAGGGCGCGGGGGTAGGCTGCGTTTTCGAGGGGGACTGAGTCGCTGTCGGGGTGTTGGGCGAGGTCAAAGGATAGTTGGCATCTTGTATGGAAGCGGCAGCCGGTGGGGTAACGCGAGGGTTCGGGGACGGTGCCGGGGATGGTGGGGAGAACTATAGATGAACCACCAAGAGATGAACCACCAAGGCACGAAGGCACAAAGGGGGTTGAAGTGGTGGAAAGACCCCCCTTTTGTCCCCCCTTGGTAAGGGGGGACGGGTGACCCGTCGCTTGCGCTCTGGGCTCTGATGTTCGCACATCTATCGATGCACCAGGCTCTGCTCGCGCAGAGGGCTCTGATACATCAGGGTTTGCCGCGCCAACGACGGATTCCACGGCCAAGCTGCTGCTTGACCGTGCCACCCCTTGAGCATTTCCATTCCCATTAGTAGTGCCAAGTGTTGGCACGCAGCGGAGCAATCCCTGCGTGTACGGGTGCAGCGGGCGGGTGAGCAGGTCGCGCGTGGGGGCGGATTCGACGATGCGGCCTGCGTACATGACGTAGGCGTAGTCGGCCATCTCGGCGACGACGCCGAGGTCGTGCGTGATGAAGAGGATGCTCATGCCGTGGCGGCGCTGGAGGTCGCGGAGCAGGTCGAGGATCTGCATCTGCACGGTAGCGTCGAGGGCGGTGGTCGGTTCGTCGGCGATGAGGAGTTTGGGGTAGCAGCAGAGGGCCATCGCGATGAGCACGCGCTGACGCATGCCGCCGGAGAGCTGGTGCGGGTATTCGCGGGCGCGGCGCTCGGGGGCGGGCAGGCCGACTTGCTTGAGCCAATCGATCGCGCTGTTCCATGCGTCGCGGTTGGACATTTTGTTGTGGGCTTGCAGCACATCGACGATCTGTTGGCCAACGGGGTAGACGGGATTCAGGGCGGTCATGGGTTCCTGAAAGATCATGGCGATGCGCCGGCCTCGGATGTGGCGGAGTTGGTTGTCGGGGAGAGTGGTGAGGTCGAGCGATTCATGATTGTCGTTCGCCACGGCCAAGCTGCTGCTTGACCGTGCCACCCGATTAGTCACCCCTGCTTGCGCAGGGGGCTCTGATAAGCTTGATGGCGACTGTGTGGCGGCTTCACTTCCGGCGCGACTTGGATTGGTTGACCAACCGGTCGCTTGCGCTCGCGGCTCTGATGCGAAGCGGATGTTGCCGGAGGCGATGCGAACGGTTGGGTATGGCAGCAGGCGGAGGATGCTCATCGCGGTGAGGCTTTTGCCGCTGCCGCTCTCGCCGAGGAGGGCGACGGTTTTGCCTTTGGGAATCGTGAGCGAAACTCGATCGACGATGCGCGTGGTGTGCTGGTTGTGGGCGACGTCGATGCAGAGGTCGGAGATTTCGAGCAGTGGTTGAAGCAGGCTGCTTTGCAGAGCATTTGGCGTGTTCGAAGTTTGGTCCGATAGGGTTGTCATGCGTGGACGAAGGCTAACGCGCCTATTGGTATTGGTATAGAGAGCAGCGCGGGAACATCGGTGAAATTAGATTTGCACGTGATGATCGGACGTCCGCTCGAACGCAGATATGCAAGGTTCAATTAAGACGTTGTAGCTTGCTGCGTTATCGCCCTTGCTCGTGGTTGGTGAGGCTCCTACACTTCTACGTCCGAGAGACTCGCGCTGATCAATTCGCGCGGAAAACGGGGGGAGGGGTTCTGTGATCCAGCGTCATAGCCGGAAGTTTGACTCATTTGCAAATCTGAATGTACGCGCAGTGGTGGCTGCGCTTTCGCTTGCGGCGCTGAGCCAACTGGGGATGACTGCGCGCACGTTGGCGGCGGATGCGGCGGTCGGGGTTTCGCCTGCGCAAACGATCCGCATCGATCAGCTTCGCGATTTCACCGTGCAGGACATCACGATGCCTTCGACAGCCAGCGGTGTGGTCGATCTACCGGTCAGCCTGGATCACGCAACGTACGTCATGCGACTTCAGCCGCATAGCGTGCGATCTGCCGAGTTTGATATTCGCGTGCAACGGGCGGATGGGTCGTGGGTAGAGGGCGCGAATCCGGCGACTGCGACGTGGCGCGGGTGGCTGGAGGGGGCGGCTGATTCGCATGTGGCTGCGACGATCAAGAACGGGCAAGTGTCGGCAACGATACTTGATGGAACGGGCGAGCAGTGGCACGTGCAGCCCGCAGACGAAGTAGTCGCGGGGGCGGCAGCAACGTCGCACCTGATTTATCGCGCGTCGGACCTGTTGTGGTCGAGCGGACACTGCGAAGAAGATGGACATGCGTCGCCGATCAATACGTTTGCTGCACGGACGTTTTCTACGGGCGGTGCGGCTGCGGGCGGAAGCTACAAGGTCTGCGATATCGCGTTTGATGCGGACTTTGAATACTACCAGTTGAATGGAAACTCGGTGGCCGGCGTGGTGGGGGACATCGAGAACATCATGAATCAAGTCTCGATGATTTATGAGTCGCAGGCGAATCTGACCTATGAGATCACGACGATCGTCATTCGCACCGGTGAGCCGGACCCGTACACGACAACCGAGAACCAGCAACTGCTCATCCAATTCAAGAACGAGTGGAACACCAACATGCAGGGCGTGCACCGCGATGTGGCGCACCTGATGACTGGAAAGCAAATCGACGGCACGGTGATCGGCACGGCGTACAACGGCTCGGTGTGCGAGGTGTGCGGCAGTGCGGAGGGATATGGTTTTTCGCAGTCGCTGTTTGAACCGTTCCTGGTGAGTCGCGTCTGTCTGACAGCCCACGAGCTGGGGCATAACTGGGGGGCGTCGCATTGCGATGCCGATTCGCAGTGCGCCATCATGTGTTCGATCAACGGCGGATGCTCGGGAAATTGCTCTTCGTTTGAGCCGGGCTCGCTGAATGTCATTATGTCGGGCATCAATTCGGCCTCCTGTTTGAGCACGCTGGCGGACCCGCACTTGCCGCCCTTCTGCGATCGTTTCGACGCGGTGATCAGCAGCACGAATTGGTCGTTCAACGCGGCGGCGGGGATTTCGGGGGCGTCGCTGAATCCACCGAGTGGGCCGAATACGCTGGTGCTGAACACGTGCTGCACGCCGTGTGCGGCTGCGCCGGATGACCTTCGCAGCAATTTCATTCTGCTGGGGAACACGAACCATGCGACGCTGGCGTATTACACCGAACATGGCGGTGGTGCGGGTACAAATGGCGCGCAACTTGTCGTCGATTATTTCAACTCCGCAGGAACGTGGGTGGAACTGAACCGCATTACTTCGAACGGGTTGTCGCAGTCGACGTTTGACCATTGGAGTCATTCATTGCCGGCCGATGCGCTACACAATCAGTTTCGCATGCGATTCCGCTTGGCGTCGTCGACCAACCAGCCGAACTGGTTCATTGACGATGTATCGGTCATGCTGGTCGAGTCGAACTCGCCTATTCTGTATGTCATGCAGAGTGCGCCGGCGGGCGGGTCGGGCACGAGCTGGGCTTCGCCGTACTCCGACTTGCAGGATGCGTTGGACGCGGCGCGATGTTCGTCGGGCGTGATCAACGAGATTTGGGTGGCTGCGGGAACGTATCGCCCGGATCGCGGCACGAACGATCGCACAGCCACGTTCACGTTGTTCAACGGTCTCGATTTGATTGGCGGGTTTTCGGGGTTTGAGTCAGTTGTAACGCAACGCAATCCACAATTGCATGAAACGGTGCTGACCGGCGCGATCGGGCTGGCTAGTCCCACCGACAACAGTTTCCACGTGGTGACAACCGGTGGCACTGATCGATCGGCTGTGCTGGACGGGTTTACGATTACATCAGGCTATGCGGGCAACAGCAGTCCGAATAATTCTGGCGCGGGTATTTACAACGTGGCCGGCAGTCCGACGATTCGGAACTGCGTGATCACGAACAATCGCGCGACATCGGCCGGCGGCATGCTCAATTCCACTGGTAGCAGTCCCCTGATGCAGGGTTGCACGTTCCGCGGCAATTTTGCGACGTCGATTTCGGGTGGGGCCATGAGCAACACGCTGGGATCGACGCCGATACTGGAGCGATGTGCATTCCTCGGCAATAACGCGGCGTTCACCGGCGGTGCGATTCAGACCGCGACAAGCAATGTAACCATCAGCGATTCGATTTTTGTCGGCAACACCGGCATGTCCGGTGCAGCCATCTACAACTCGAGCAGCAGCGCGACGCTGACGAATTGCTCGGTGGTTCAGAACGTGGCTTCGAATGCAGTGGGCGGCGTCTTCGACTCCGGCAGCAGCACGACGCTGCTCAACTCGATTGTGTGGAACAATTCGGACAACACCGGCACGGGTGAAGGGGCTCAGCTGTCCGCGGCGTCTGCGTTCGCGGATTACAGCTGCATCAAGGACGCGAACCCGAATGACGCCACTGTGTTTCCGGGCGTGAGCAACATCGACGACGATCCGCAGTTTGTGCGAAATCCAAACCACGGCGGCGATGGCTGGGGCGTTGGGAACAACGACGATTATGGCGATTTGCGTTTAGTGACGGCTTCGCCGTGCGTCGATTCGGGTGATCCGACGTTTGCGTTCACGTGGGGAGAGTTTGATCTTGAGGGTCATGCGCGCGTGTTGTGTGACGTTGTCGATCGCGGTGCGTACGAATCGGGAATTGGCGACATTGAATGCGACGATGACGTTAACCTGACGGACTTCGTCGATTGGTCGGATTGTTACACCGGACCAAACGGTGGGCCATACCTTAGCGGATGCGAGTCGTTTGATTTTGATTTCGATGGTGACGTGGATTTGAACGATCACGCGGCGTTTGGGAATTTGTTCCCGGTGCCGTAAGAGTTGCAGGGCTTTGCGGGACGGGTTTTCCACCCGCAAAAGGACCGGTTGAAACCGGTCCCATACAAAAATCAATTCGAAGTTGCGGCAGTCGCGAGGTGTTCAGTCCGGTGAGCGCTGTCTTCAAAGACGCTCGTTTGGTCAAACGTTGCGACAATTTGATTCAGTTGCAACGCCCTGACAATCTCAGCCGTCGGTGGAATCCAGTAATCACGCCAGCGCGGGCTTGAATCGAGCACGTAGATGATTCGCGGCTCGGTTGCGAGCTTTCGCGATGCAGCAACCTTCTCCACCCATGAGTCAAGCGTCGCACGATCTTTTGGAATCGGTAGCGTCGGGATACCGGTCTCAAGCGCGACGTATTCGTGGAAATTGCTGACGACAATCAACTCGGGCGATTTCTGATCCTTGAGCCAGCGATACATATCGTTCGCACCCGGTGCGAAGCATGTCGCCCATTGGCCATAGTCGGTGGATTCGCGATGAGCACTGCTCCACCGGTGGTAGGTGCGCATCCACTCCTGCTGCACGATCCAGGAGGAGCCGACGAGAGCGGCGATGCAGATGAGCGGGGGAATCAGTCGCGAGCGGAGAGTCAGCAACGGAACGATGAACAATAGGAAATAGAGCGGCTTGAGCGGTTCATAGTAGCGGTCGAGCGCGATGTAGTTGTATTTCTGGCCGAAGAGCGCCGTGGCGGCGATGAGCATGGATAGGCCTGCGAATACGATGAACGTACTAAGTCCAAGATGCGTTTTGGAAATCGACTCGGCGATTCGTGATCGAATGCGCGGGATAAATGCGATGAGTGCGACAAGGACGATCGGGAAGAATGCCGCAGCCCAATGCGACCATGAAAGGTGATTGTAGAAACCCAAGTCAGTGAATCGCCACCATGCCGTCCACAGCAGATTGAGCGACGGCGCGAAGACGATCTTGTTGCCGAGGTTGAGTTGCTCGGTGGCGGACGTTGATTGAGCGATGGTGGAGTTGATCCAACATAGTACGACGATCGGAACTGCTCCACCGATGCAGAAAACAACACTTCGAACCATGGTCCTTCTGCAGCGACGCGCGACGGCTCGCACGATCAAGAATGCCATGATCCCGGCAGGCACGAAGATGGCTGCGTATCGAAACAGGCAGAGCGAACTTGACAAGAGTCCAGCGAGGAACAGTTGAACGCGCGGAGACCAGTCGGACGGTGTTTGGATAGTGCTGCTCGTTGCGTTCTGCCTCGGCCAAGCTGCGGCTTGACCGTGCCACCCGTTGGCATTGTGAGTCAGCGCGCTGGCGCTCAGCAAGAGTATCCACGGGATCGCAGCGATGATGAGAATGTCCGTTGTTGGATTGACGAGCGAAGAAAGCGAGATCGAAACACCTGCGGCTACGAGTGCGAGAAGGAAGCTCGAAAGACCTCGCGGTGCGGCGCTTCGAATCCACGCGAACCAACCGACAAAAGCAGCCGCACAGGCGATGAGGCTGATCCATTGGCAGGCGACGATGGTCGATGAGCCGGTGATGACGCGGAATCCAGCGACGAGCAACGAATACCCAAACGGCCACTGCGTGAGGAAACCCCAGTCATACCGCCAATCCCATGGCTGCAAGGGTGCGACCGGTTGCAAAGAAGAGAAACCTTCGCCAGCAACGAGGCGATCGGCAGCGATGAGCTGATAGCAATAGTCAGACTCGATGGCCGGCGGAATTGTTCGACGGTGCGGTGACAACGCGAGCAGAAACGTGATGATTATCGTCGCCGCGAATAGTCGCATCCATCGCGGTCGAGAGATTGAGATGGATTGCGTGTCGCCCGGAAATGCGGCGGCGCTTTCTGCATCACCAGCGACTTGGCCCGCGCGACAAATCAAAGCAATACCCACATCGACATGGCGATCGTTCCATCTTTCGATTTCGCCAAACGGCTCAGGAATCCACTGCGATTCAAAAGATCCATGGCCGAACGGCCGTTATCGGGCCTATCGGTTAGTTGCGCGTTGAAGTTCAGGAAACTCCTCTCATTGCCAGCTGGTAGCAATGATTTGGGTCGCCCCTACCGAGGCTTTGTGGTTTTTGGCACCATGTCCCACGGCTTCCGCCGTGGGCTGACCGCGTTTCGCCGCTGCCACGGCTGAATTGGGAGCAACCTCGCATCCAGATAACCATTCAACTCGCGTCGTCGCCGAACCGAAACATTATGGGAACCACTTATGCGATTATCGATCGTTATACCTGCCTACAACGAAGAGGAAGCCATCGCTTCCATCATCGAGCGGTGCCTCGAAGCTCGTTCACATATTTGTAATACGACTTCCATCTCTGCTGTTGAGATCATCGTCGTGAGCGATGGGTCGACCGATCGCACGGTGGAGATCGCTCGGAGCTACGCGAACAATGTCGATGGACCACGTTTGATCGTGTTTGCGAAAAATCGCGGATACGGAGCGGCCATCAAAAAGGGATTCGACGAGAGCACCGGCGATTTGGTCGGTTTTCTCGATGCCGACGGCACCTGTGACCCGAAGTTCTTCGCCGAGCTGTGCAACGCGATCACAGACGAGCGCGCGGATGTGGCGATTGGTTCACGCATGGGCGAGGAAAGTCGCATGCCCAAGACGCGGCGCGTCGGAAATCGAATCTATGCAATCGCGCTGTCTCTGTTGAGCAACCGCGTGGTCACCGACACAGCCAGCGGTATGCGCGTGATTCGACGCGACGCTTTGCAGCGACTGTACCCGTTGCCTGATGGCCTGCACTTTACGCCGGCGATGAGCGCTCGTGTGCTGATGGACGACACGCTGAAGCTCGTCGAGCGACCGATGACCTACGAGGAGCGCGTCGGCGAATCGAAGCTGCACGTTTTTCGCGATGGTGTTCGGTTTGCGCGAACGATACTGGAAATGAGCCTCATGTGGCGGCCGCGGCGGTTGTTCGTCGCGGGGTCGCTGGTGTGCCTGCTGCTCATGTCGCTGTTTGCCATGCACCCGATCGAGATGTGGCTGACTGCCGGACATTTGCAGGAAGACATGATCTATCGCCTGCTGTTCTGCTCGTTGATGGGCATGCTCGGTGTGTCACTGCTTTCCGCATCGGTGGTCAGCGAGCAATTAAGTCGATTGCTTTCGGATCGGCCGCGTGAGACCTCCTTCGCGTGGGCGATGCTCGAACGGATCTATTCGTATCGCGGTGCGTTCACGATTGGAGTGCCATGCGCCGGCGTTCTCGCGTGGCTGATCGGCGGCGGAATCTGGACGTGGACAACTCATGGATACGTCGCAGAACATTGGTCGCGCGTCGTGCTGGCCGGCTTGATTGCGTTCAGCGTCGGGCAGATGGTCGTGACGGTGGCGATTGTGAATGTCATACGGTTCCACGTAGCCCGAAAAGAGCTCGCTCGCGAAGCGATCCTGGGAACTGCGGAAAGCCAAGCTCGTGGTATTTCACTCACATCGTACGAAACAGCGCAAGAAAAATCGGGCGAGAAATCGCTCATTCCTCGCCCGATCGTGGTCAGTTAGGTCGCCCGTTCGAACGTCGTGCGATCTAGCTTGCACGACGCCTTTCCATTCAACTCAAATAGCCACTGCTTGTCGTCGCGACACAATCGTCCCCGCGCACAGCATGATCAAGCCAATCGCAATCAAACCCCACGTGCTGACGGCAGGTATACTCGCCAAGCATGGTGCGTAATCGGGCGGTGAGCCGCCTGCTGTCCAGGCGATCTGGAATGCTTCGTGGTCGTCGCAGTCGCAATCGCCGTCGCCGTCGAAGTCGCCCGCGTCGCACGCCTGTGTGGTGGGCATGCCTGCGCCGGTGAAGCAGTTGGTGAATTGCGTGAAGTCGGCTGCATCAACGTCGTTGTCATTGTTGAAGTCGCCGAGGCGGGCGGTGCCGCTGTTTTTCTGGCGGCGGATCGTGTCGTCAATTTCGTCAGTCTGTACTACGTCAAGGTCGCGGTCGTTGTCGATGTCCATGAGGATCGAGCATGAGCCGTTCTGAATCGCGTTGAAGTCGACGACGTGCGTGAAGACGCCCGCGCCGTTGTTGCGATAGATTCGCCAGCCGCCGCAATCGGACCCGACGCAGCCGCCGAAGCTGGACAATTCCCAATCGAGGTCACCGTCGCCGTCAAGGTCGCCCAAATCCGTGGCTACGCTGTTCGGCCGATAGTTCGCGTACGTCACCGCAGCGGCGAGAGAGCCAGCGCCGTTTCCCAACAAGATCGACCCGTTGTTGCTCGATCCATTGGCGGACGCCACGTCGAGGTTGCCGTCGCCGTTAACGTCGCCGAGCGTGAGCATCCAGATGTTGCCGCCTGCGTCCTGCGAAGAAATCTCCGTGAACGTTCCGTTGCCGTTGCAACGAAGAACGATGGCGTCCTGCGTCGACATCGCACCGACCACGAGGTCGAGGATGCCGTCATTGTTCATGTCCCCGGCGCCGAGTGCGTATTCACCGCTACCAGAGGTCGTGAAGTTGACCGCCGGTGCGAACACGCCGCTACCGTTGTTGAGCAACAAGGAGACGTTGCTGTTGGCAGTGTTAGCTGTCGCGATGTCCATCGCGCCGTCGCCGTTTGCATCGAGGATAGCCACCCCGTGAGGATTCAGACCAACGGCAACCGTTTGCGTGGAAGTAAATGCACCCGTGCCATTTCCCAAAAGAATCGTCACGCTGCTGCCAGTAGCAGCCACTGCGCAAAGGTCGGCGTGACCGTCGCGATTGAAGTCGGCCGGTTCGTTGGGGCTGGACTCGGCTCCGATCGCTTGCGGCGTGAGAAAAGGCTGCTGATAGTTACCCGTGTTGTCGGCGAGGTTGAGAAACACGCGAACGTCTTCGCTCACTTCATTAACGGTGGCGAGATCGAGGTATCCGTCCTCGTTGAAGTCCGTTCCTGACGCGCCGTAGATGCGCGTCTGTGGACCGCCGGAGCCGCCCGTGCGGTTGGAAAACACCGGCATGGCACCCCAAGTCATGGCGGCCGGTCGCGTGCGCGTCCAGAACTGCCACGAGTAACCTGCTGCGCGAAGGTTGGTGCCGTCCGAGGCCTTGAGGTCTTTCGACAACGCGACCATCACCTGTTCGCCAGCACTAAAATTCTGATCAGGATCGAACGTGACGGTCATGTTGCTGTTGGTGAACGTGAACGTGCCGGTCTTCGCACCGCTCCAGCGGCCAAAGACATACACGGTGTTGTCGTTGAACGTGCTGGTCATCACCGGCTGATCGAAATTGATGACGATTGGCGAGGCGATCGGCGCATTGAGAGTCAGCGCATCCGGCGAAACCGACACGACCGTTAAGGCGCCTGCGTGCACGTTTGACACACAAATTACTGAAACAAACATTCCGACCAACGAAGAGACAATTCGACCACGACGCATAATCTGACTCCGAAATGTGACCCCCCTGCCCGCGGGCTCCACGCCACAAGCATGAGGCTGCATTGTAACGAACGATTGATGCGACTCCAAGACTTTGACGAACGCTAACAATCGGTATCATCCTTCACGGAATCAAGCGTGCATGAGAAAACTGTCGGGGAATCGATTGCGCAGTCGGAGGTATCTGTTATGAAGGTGCTCGTTGCGGACACTTTGCAGGATTCGGGCATTAGCGAGCTTCGTTCGCTGGGTTGCGAGGTTACGTACGAACCGAAACTGAAAGACGATTCGCTGCGCGAGGCTGTCGGGCGTACGGGCTGCGGCGTGCTCATCGTCCGCAGCACGAAAGTCACCGAACCCATTCTTAACGCGGGGCGCGATCTCGCATTGGTTGTTCGCGCGGGCGCGGGCGTGAACACAATCGACATTGCCGCAGCCAACAGGCGCAGCATCCTTGTCGCCAATTGCCCGGGGAAGAACTCGATCGCGGTCGCGGAGCTGACGATGGGCTTAATCCTCGCGCTCGATCGACGAATTGTGGAGAACGTCGTCGACCTGCAAAAAGGCACGTGGAACAAGACCGAGTATTCGAATGCTCGCGGGCTGAAAGATCGTGTGCTGGGTGTCGTCGGGCTGGGTCAGATCGGCGAGGCGGTCATTCAGCGGGCGCAGGCGTTTGATATGAAGGTGGCTGCGTGGAGTCGGTCGCTGACGCCGGCAAGGGCTGACGCGATGCGCGTGACACGGTGTGGCACTCCGGCTGATGTGGCTGCCGCGTGCGATATTCTGACAATCCACCTCGCGGCCGCGAAGGACACGAAGAACATCATCAACGCGGAAGTTCTCAATCGACTCAAGCCCGGTTCATACGTCATCAACACCGCGCGAGCGGATGTCATGGATTACAAGGCGCTGGCGATCGCAGTGAAAGAGAAGGGACTGCGCGTCGGGCTGGACGTGTTCCCCGATGAGCCGGCTGGCGGCACGGGCGAGTTTGCGGATGCGATCGTCAAAGCAGGCGGTGTCATCTACGGCACGCACCATATCGGCGCGTCCACCGATCAAGCGCAGGATGCGATTGCAGCTGAGGCCGTGCGAATTGTAAAGGTCTTCATGCAGACCGGCCGCGTTGAGAACTGCGTCAACATCCGTAGCCACTCCCCCGCTCGCTACGTTCTCGTTGTCCGACATCGCAATCGGCCCGGCGTCCTCGCACACACGCTCAACGTCGTCAGCCAAGCGAAAGTGAACGTCGAGGAAATGGAAAACGTCATCTGCGAAGGCGCGGAGAACGCGTGCGCGTTCATCAAGCTGGATGCACCCATCAGCGACGCATTGCTCGGGCAGATTCAAATGGGCAATGAGCACGTAATCGGCGTTTCGTTGGGGAAGATGTGATGACCGCGCAAGGGCGCTCACTCATGGCGAACGACCACAATTGTCGCTTACTCCTCTGAGTCATCAGCCAAGATGGTGGTTTCGTCCACTTCATACCGCTCGCACAATTCCTTCGCAATCACTTGGACCTCGTGATTCGGATGGCTAAGCCCCTCGATGAGTGCTTTTGCCCAAGGCAATTGGCTGCCTTTGCGGTTCTTCCAATCCCAGCGTTCCCTTAATAACTGGACATCGCCCATTCTCAATTTCGAATCTGGCAGCACCAAGGCAAACGGCGAGATTTTTTCTATGTCGTCCCAGCGTTTGAAATTGCCGTTTGCAAACTCGAAGGAAAAATAGCACTGGTTGTCGACACGCAATCCAAGGAGCATCTTTCTGTCCGGCGTCGGTACGAGGCAACCATAATCATACGCACGTTGATCGGTGGTTCTTATCATCGTGGCGTAGCTCCTTGGACTATCCCCATTCGTCGAACCAAATATCCTGTAGTCTTGATAGAGCAATCCTCCCGGCTCCTTGATGCCCAGTGCCATGGTCTGGCCTTGCCAGAAGCTGCTGTCGAGAAAAATGAACTGCTGGCCCGTTGCGTCTGTGTATGTTCCGTGACTTGTCCATGGCGCCAAACTCGACATCAGCCGAAACAAACAGCAATAGGGGAACGCAAGCAGCACGAGACACAAGCCAATCCAACGCAGCCACCGAACTTGCGGAAATACACCCTTGACTGACATGACGAGCACGGCGACGGTCGCGGCTAATGGAACCAGCCAGAAGCACGCAGAAACGGGTCCTTTCATTTGCGAAACATGAAACCCAATCTGATCTTCCCATTCACGCAAGGTGGGGGGCACCTGCGTCATGGCCAAGAGCATCAGCGCATAGACAACAAGGGTCACATACCAAACGCGGTGGCCAAAAGACCACAGATCCGTTCGTAGATTTGGCGGTTTCATTCTCAGCCCAGACCCTGCGTTACTATCGTGTTACGAAAACTCGAATGAGAATCGCTTACCTACATTCTACATTCAATCGTGCCATCTGGTTCATTATTCGCTTCGTTCACCATCGAATTCTAACCAGCGATTGCCGGTTAACTTCGAGCTTGCATCGCTTGGGAAAGTTGAGACCGCCCAGCGATTGGTCTATCTTGAGCGACGTTGATTTAGAAAGGCATAGGTACATGAGTTATCAATCGACGTGTCTTTGTCGCATCGCTATTCGCATTGTCATTTTGTCCATACCGGTATTGTTCGTCGCTGGTTGCAAGTCGAGCGGTAACGCCCGCAATAACGCGCACGCCGGAGCCAATCCCAACGTCAACGCCGAATACAAGAACGCGGACGTGAACAAATGGACCGACCGCTTCGAGTCGGAGAGTCGCGAGGTCTTTCGTGAGCGGCAGAAAATCGTCGATTCGCTGAATATCCATGTCGGGCAGAGCGTGGCCGACATCGGCGCCGGGACTGGTGTGTTTACGGAATTGCTATCGGAGAGAGTGGGCACGGTCGGACATGTCTATGCGGTGGACGTGGTGCCGGAGTTCATTAGCCACATCAAGAACTTGGCGGCTGAACGTAAGCTGAAAAACGTGCGTGCGGTGCTCTCGTCTCCAATCTCGATCAAGCTGCCGGCCGATTCCATCGACCACGCGTTCGTCTGCGACACCTATCATCACCTTGAGACCCCGCGAAACATGCTCGCGTCGATCTACCGCGCCCTGCGACCCGGCGGGAAGCTGGTCATTGTGGATTTCGAGCGCATCCCCGGAGTGAGTCGAGAGTGGATTCTCGAACATGTTCGCTGCGGGCGAGATCAAGTCATCAAGGAGGTGACGGCCGCGGGGTTTGAGCTCGATCCGACCGATCCGGATGTGCCGTATCTCGATGAGAACTACATCCTGCGATTCTGCAAGCCGATTGAAGGTGGATTCCTACCACCAAAACACAAAGGCACCAAGTAAGTAACGATAAAGTTCCGGCAATCTCTACAAACGTCTGACGGCTAATCCACGACAGCATTTATTTCATTCTTTGTGCCTTGGTGCCTTTGTGGTTCATTATTCTTTGGCGGGCGTTCCATCAGGAAGCCGATCCGCTCCACATCGGAAGCCTTGACGATTTTGGCAAGTATTCGTTTCGCTTCGCGCAGGTCTGTGCGGCGCGAGAGGTGTGTGAGCATCACCTGCGCCTCGGGCACAGCATCCAGCAATGTTGGCAGATCGTGGACATGAATATGGCGGCCGGCGCGGGCGCGCGTGATGTGATCGCGATCGAAGAACGTGCACTCGACGATGATTCGCTGACTCCTGCGCACGAAATCCAGATCGAGGAAGCGGCCAAGGGCTGTGTCACCGGTGTAGGTAACGAGTGACACTTCCTGTCGCTCGGTAATATCAATCCCCTGCTGCTTCAGCTTCACGATCTCCGGGCCGGTCTTGCCCGCGAATTCTGCCTTCAGTTTGTTTCGCTCCTCCACCAGCGTGAAGCCCATCGCGTCGGCCGCGTGGTTGACGTCGAACGCGCGAATGAGCAGCCCGCGGCGGATCGGCACTTCTTCGAGGTGCTGCACGCCGCAAACTTGCCCCGGCGAATGGTGCTTTTCGATATCCGACCAGGCATCCATAAGTCGTTGGATCGGCTGGGCAAGTGCGCGATGCACGATCACGCGGCCGGGTGCGTTGCCGATGAACGCGCGCTGAGAAAAGTAATAGGCGATGCCGGCGGCGTGATCCATGTGGCCATGCGAGAGGCAGACGTTGTCGATGCTGAGGATTTCGCGCGGTGCCCGACCGACGTCGAAGCAGACGTTGTATTCGGGTACGCCGATGACCGACTCCTCACCCGCGAGCGAAAAGCCGACCAGCTCCATCCCGTCGAGTTTCTTGGTGATCAGTCTGCTCATGTGGCTGCGTCTGGTCTGGAGGGACGAAATCCGCCGGAGGATTCAAGCGTGCCCGTGCAGAATTAGTACTCTGAAATAATCTTACCCCAATTGACACCGTGCATCCAGACCAATTAACCTCGTGGAATCAGCGGATTCGGCACACGAGGTTTTCTCGGGTCGCCTCGTTTCGAACTCGAATCGTCACTCATCCGGACCAATCGCCATGCTCTGCCCCGCATGTAAGGACAACGACAACAGCGTCATCGATTCACGATTGAGTGAAGGCGGGCTGGCAATTCGTCGACGGCGCTTGTGTCGCATTTGCGGTCGACGCTTCACGACCAAGGAGCGCGTAGAGGAAGAATTGCGCGTCACCGTGATCAAGGCAGGCGGACAGCGCGTGCCATATAGCCGAGACAACATCGTGCGCGGGCTGGAAAAAGCTTGCTACAAACTCAACGTGACCGATGAACAAATCTCGGAGCTCGTGGACAAGATTGAAGAGGAGCTCTTCAATCACCACGACCGCGAAGTGAAGACCGATCAGATCGGCCATTATGTGGGCGAACATCTGCGCAAGCTGAACCCAGTGGCCTACGTGCGATTCATGAGCGTGCATCGTAAGTTTGAAACCGTGGACGAGTTCATCGAAGAGATTTCCGAAGTTCGCGCGCGAGCGGCCGTTGAGATTCCGGATCAGCAATCATTGTTTGAAGGATGAAAAACTGGTTACGGATTACGAGTTACAAATTACGAATTACAAAATCGCCGGTGAACCATCACTCAATACAGATGGTCGAATTGAAGACGAGGCAATTGCAATTCCGACCGACCTATTCGTATCTTATCCATTCACCATGATATTCTAACAACTGGCACATTGAAAACTAATGAATGACCGAACTTCGATTGTCTTCGCGAAATTGAAGCAGCAACTGGGCGAGCGCGGCATTGCGTTCGCCGAGATACATCATGCGCCGGTTTACACCAGCGCTGAGGCTGCCGCTGTGCGGGGAACTTCACTGCATAGCGGCGCAAAGGCTTTGGTTGTTAAGGCCGGAGACGCATTCCATATGATTGTGATGCCGGCTGACCTTTCGCTCGACAGTAAGGCTTTACGCAATGAGTTGGGTTCGAAGCAAATTCGATTCGCAAACGCGGATGAAGTGTTATTGATGACGGGTCTAAAGCCTGGCTCTATTCCCCCATTTGGATCACTTTTCAACCTTCCCACCATCTGCGATGATCGACTTGCCGACAATGAATCAATCAATTTCAATGCCGGCAGTCACACGGACTCCATTCAAATGACCTATGCAGCCTATATGCAGTTTGAGTCGCCAAGAATCGAGCGCGTGGCTAAGGAAGCAAGCACCAAAGAAGCAGAATGAATCGTTACCGAGATCACGTCGGCATCGCATAAATGTAGTGCAGACCCTGCAAATGTAGGGCGGGTTTTACCCGCCATTGAAGTTTGAAGAAAAAGAGGCGGGTGGAACCCGCCCTACGAAAGAAAAATCCCTGTTTCCTTCGCGGAAAGGAAACAGGGAGTCTCAATTGACAAATGCTATTGTGTATTTGTTAAGTTCTCATCCCAAATCAAACGCCGCGATGTCCTTCTTGTCGCGGAAGTACAGCGTCTTTCCGACGAGCGTCGGGACCGTCCAGCAAACCGATTCTGAAATGTCCACCTTCGAGTGAATGGTCAGACCTTTGGGATTCGCGGTTGCGAGAGCGAGTTGGCCATCCTCATCAAGAATGATCAGCTTACCATCTGCCAGCAGACAATTTGCCTTCCCGAAGCCACGTTCGCGCCAGAGCAGATCGCCGGTCTTTCCATTTACCCCAACCATGAATTGCGGCGCTCGCGGACTCATGGAGCCATATACGATGTCGCCGTCATGCACTGTATTTACGTGGTAGAATTGCACCTTTCGCTGCGACCACGCCTCTGCAACTTCATACTTGTCGCCCTTCTTGGCGATTTTGAGTCCCTTCGAGCCGGCATCATTGGCTGAGATGAACAAGATGTCGCCGATCATCACCGGCAGCGAGACGTTCTGCTTCCACTGATTCTCGTGTGGATGGCTCCATAGAAGCTTGCCATCGTTCGGATTCGCTCCGACAACTTCGGTAGCCATAAAAGTGACAAGGTGATCTTCGCCGTTGATTTTCAGGATTTGCGGCGTTGAGTAACTGTTCTCGAAGCTCATGCCCTTCCAGGCGAGCGCGCCGTCGCTTTGCTTGAGGGCAACGATCGACGCATCCTTTCCGCCGACCAGCGCGATGACCATGTCTTTGTAGGCCAGCGGGCTGGACGAGTATCCGTGCGGCAGCACGTTGCCTTCGTATTCAGTCCACAGATCGTGCTTCCAATTCACTTTACCGGTGTTCTTGTCGACGCAGTGCATGACACCAGAAACGCCAATGCCGAAAAGTTTGTCGCCAATGATCAACGGCGTGGCGCGCGGACCATCACCGAATTCCATGGCGTGGTTGGGGCGAGCGTCGCTGTCGTACGCATATTCCCATTTTGTTTCACCCGTTTTCGCATCGAGGCAGATGAAACGCTCCTTCTTGTCGGCGCGATACATCGTGTACAGCTTGCCGTCGTCGACGAGCACCGCCGAGTAACCGTCGCCGAGCGATCGGCTCCACAGCTTCTTCGGCCCCTCGCTGGACCATTCCTTGGCCAGCCCGCTGGTCTCGACCGAGAAGTCGCACTTGGGTCCGCCCCACTGCGTCCATTGTGCATTAACGGTTGAAATGCCCTCAGCGGCTACGATCCCCACCACGACACCTAGAATCACTTTGCGATCAAGGAAAGTCTCAATCATCACCAATCTCCCGAATCCTGCGCCTGTTTGCCTACTAGTACTGGAAAATTCCTCTTGCTGTCTTCTAAACGAAGGTGCTCCTATTTATGCACCCTTAGATTGCTCTGCCATCCACTTCGTCAACGTTTCGATGATCGTCGGTTGGAACGGACTGTTGCCCGCCAGGAAAGCTTCTTCCTGATCCTCGGCCTTGCCCAACTGATGATCGGTTTTCGGCAGAGCGATGAACTTACCCTTGCCGGGAGCGGCCTTATTGACCATCTCGGCGATCATCTCGCTGTCTTTGCGGTTGGCCACGAAATCAGCCTCACCCCAGATCGCAAGCACCGGCACTTTCACATCGGCCCATGTGGCTGTCGGTTTCGCCTTGGCTGACTCGCGCGCGTAATTGGTTGACATGCCCAGCACCGAGCCGCCTTCGAGTGAATCGCCGAGCACTTCGCGAAGCTGCGGATTCTCCTTCAAGATGTCCGCCGGGCTCTGATTCTTATCAACAAACTTTTCGACGAAACCCTTCCACAATTCCGTTCGTGTCTTGATCTGATCGTCGGAGATCAACTCCAGCTTCCACTGGCGCTCGAGCGTATCCGTCACTGATTCGGGCCAGGGACGCGTGATGGCTGCATACGTGATGACGCCGCGCACCGGCACATCCTTCACCGCCGCCGGAATAGCCGTCGAACCCATCGAGTGACTGAAAACAAAGACGTTCTTCGTATCGATGAAATCGTACGAACCCAATTGCTTGAGCACCGATTGAATAGCCGCGGACTCGATCGCCGGCGTCAAATCGTCAAACTTGCCTTCACTATCGCCAACACCGGGGCGATCAATGCGAACGGTTACATAACCCGCCTTACTGAGTTCGCTGATCAAAGACTTGTACGGATGCGGACCGGGAAAAGAAAATTCCGACTGTTGGCGACTTGGCCCCATGACCATAACCACGGCTGGCCGCTTGCCCTCACCCGTCTTCGGCTTGGTGACGAGCACGCGAAGAAGTTTCCCTGGCTCTCCGGCTGTCCCGTACGTGAGTTCACAGTCATCCCACGTCTCACCCGGTCGCGGCTTCAGAACGAGATCGACCTTGATTTCTTTTCCCTCGCGAAGGACGGTGAGGGGAACGGTGTCACCCGCGCCGTAGTTACGCATCACGTCAAAGAGCGCCGGTCGATTGGCAATCGCGTTGTCGCCAATCTTCTTGATGATGTCATCAGCCTTCATTCCGGCTGCCGCAGCCGCCCCGTCAGGAACGACGCCGCTCACGTATGCGCCCGATGCATCTTCGAGCTTCAATTTTGTCTTGACTTCATCGTTCACGTCGCCGAGCTGCACGCCCATCATGCCGCGGCGCTTCAACTCAGGCTTCGATGCATGCACCGCGCCAGCCAGCGGCAGCATTAACGCAAACCCAAGAACCAACATTCGACGATTGACTAACGACATGCTCGACCTCGCTTTCATGGAACTGAATCAATCCGCCTTTGTAATCGGTATGTTGTATCACGTTCAGGCAGACAGGCACAATCGGAAGTGATGACAGAGGTGTGAAAAGTTGTGGCGGGAGTGTCGGATTTTGCAAGCTGTGCGTGTGAATCAGCGACAAAGTCGCTTACAAAGAGTGAAGCCCTGTCGATCGGGTCTCCCTCAATCACAATGGACACGCTTCAAGCCGTTGTCCATTCCATGGCTCGAAATCGCCAGCGCCGTTCAATAGGTCAATCAAAGGCAGAATGTCCAACGCATTCGGTGCGCCTGAGCGATCAATATCACTCTGCCAGTTTTCAAGCTCAGGGACAACCTGATCGTTGAAGTTGTCGATCAAGCGCAGAATATCGGCAGGGCCGCTGTAGCCATCGCTATTGACATCGCCCGGCAGAGAACCAAGACAGGACCTAGTTCCGGTTGGCGCATGGACTACGCATGTCCAGGCACCGGGTTCAATGGTGTCGGTCAACATCACACGAAAAACACCGGGGCTGGCCGCATTCACACTCAAGACCTCAGGAGCAAATCCGGAACCGCCGATCACTTCAACGCCCAGGTCGTTGGGAGACAAGGCGGCTACGGGCAAACTAAGTACCAGATCAATTGAGTTCCAACCCTGTCGCACGAATGGATTCTGAGGATCGAATGGCTGACGCGCATCGATCGCGCAGGGTGAGGGATACGAGCCAATCACATGCACCGGTAGTTCGAGGGCCAGCGCCGTAGGATACGACAGTCCCGCCACTACAACTTCTACATTTCCCCCATCGAAGTCGGATCGCTGTATGACGCCTGAGTAGAATTGCTGTGGTTCTGCCGTCGACCAGTACAGTTTTTCGGCGATCGGATCGAGCGCCAGCCCAAATGCCCCCGAACTCTCGAACGTGACAATGTCTTCCAAATTCGCGCCGTCTAAGTCGCACCGACGAATCTGTCGTGGGGAACAGCAGCTGCTGAAGTAGATATGGCCTCTAATCGAATCCAACACAAGGTTGCCGAAATACGTGTCAGTGCTTGAGAGAACTACTTCGAACCCGGTGCCGTCAAGATCTGTTCGGTAAATCTCATTGTGCGAAGGCAAGGGATACATATAGCGAAGGCTCACATACGCCTTGCCGCGTGCTGCATCCACAGCCAATCCCGGCGGTGGGAACGCCACGTAGCCCGTAGGATCAAAGACCGTTTGAAAATCTGATCCGTCGAGGTTGGACCGTCGCATTCCTTCTGTGTCCGCGCGGTATATTTTGCTTCTTAATGGATCGATCGAAACTTCACGAAACTCATACCACGCCATGGGTGCGTTTATTTGCTCCACTGCAGTGCCATCAGTGAAGGCTCGCCTCAGACCCTCACTACCAGTTTGCTGTATGCGATCGGACCAGTACACACGCCCCTCTAATTGGTCCACGGCGATTCCCTGAGGGTCATACACTTCATTCGTCAAAACGGTGCTGATTGAGTCGTCGTTGAGACTTAACCGATTGATTACTCCACCCGTATTAGTCCAATAGACATGGCCCGATTCCGCGTGAACCACAATTCCGTTGGCTGCCCCATACCGCAACGTTTCCACGTTTGTTCCGTCAAGATTTGCCCGCATAGCGCCGAGACCACCGCCATTGGTCTCGTTGTCCGCCCAGTACATTTTTCCATGAACAAGGTCGAGCGAGATCCCGTGTGGGCCGTGGAGACCGGTTACCAGCGTCTCAATTTCCGTCCCGTCCAAATTGGCACGCCAAACTTTGGCGCTGAACCCTGCCCATAAATAACCTTCCGTCCAGTAGATTTTTCCACCATCGAAATCGACCGCGATGTCATGCGCGAATCGATCTGCGATCACGACTTCCGGTTCACTTCCGTCCAAGTTCGCACGACTGATCGACGAAGCATCGGACCAGTAGACTTTTCCATTGTTCAGTGTAATTCCCATCGCGTAGGCAGTTGAAATCACGGTTTCAATGTCGGTTCCGTCGAGGTTCGCCCGACGAATAGCGCCCCGGACAGGATTCGCACCATACTCAGACCAATAGATCTTTCCTGCCTCAGAATCGACGGCCAGTCCAAAGGGATATGCGTCGCCAAGCGGAATCAGGAATTCCATCTCTGATCCGTCGGTATTGGATCGTGCAATCCAGCTTTCATCGGAGTAAAAGTTCCAATCCGCCCAATACAACTTGCCATGGACGGGATCGATGTCGATTTCTCGCGGGTCGTACAACAATCGCTGAATAACGGTCCGCTGATCCGTACCATTAAGGTTTGCTTTTCGAATGCTCTGGCTCCCCGACTCAACCCAGTAGATTTTCTGAGCAACCGCGAAAGATTGTATCGCCGCAAGAATGAAGTAAGTGGCCGCCGACACGAAGCGAATTCGGTTCATCTGCCGCCCCCTTTCTGTGAGTTGCCAGGAGCAATCGAGCGTTATGGGAGATCGAATCAGTATATGAGAATGCGTGGCGAAATCTAGAGTCTTTGGCGTTCCGTGTTGTTCCCGACAGTATGATTTGAATCAGGGAGTCGGTCCGTCAGATCGCGTAATCGGGCATCTGATCGGAAGGTGGCGATTCTACCTTCGTCGGCGAAGCTGATTCCTTCGTCTTGAGGCGCAGCTCGGGCGGTTTGAACGTGACGACGGAGTTGGGCGGTACGCTGGAAGTAACGAACACCGAACCGCCGATGACCGAGTTTTCGCCGATGACCGTATCGCCGCCGAGGATAATCGCGTTGGCGTAGATCGTGACGCCGTCTCTGATCGTCGGGTGACGCTTGGTGCCGCGAATGACGCGACCGCGATCGTCTTTGGGGAATGACAACGCGCCGAGTGTCACGCCCTGATACACCTTGACGTTGTGGCCGATGTCGGTGGTCTCGCCGATGACCACGCCGGTGCCGTGATCGATGAAGAAGTTGCGGCCGATGTTCGCGCCGGGGTGAATGTCGATGCCCGTTTTTTGGTGCACCCATTCCGTCATGATCCGCGGCACGAGTGGGACATCCATTTTGTACAACGAGTGTGCGAGGCGCTGAATGCTGATGGCGAGCAGGCCCGGGTACGCGAGGACGACTTCGTCGAGGTTGATGGCTGCGGGGTCACCGTCGTAGGCTGCCTGCACGTCACCGGCGAGCATCTCGCGGATGGCGGGAATCTGTTCGAGGAATTCGAGTGCAACGTGCCGTGCGCGGTGTTCCGCGGTGCGCTCACCGCCGCCGTTCTTGCCTTCGACCTCCTCGACATAGCGCAGGCACATTTTGATCTGACGGAAGGCCGCTTCTCCGATGCGCGGCAGCAGATCGCCCACGTGGAACGCGACGTTGTGCTGCGTGAGGTTCTGTCGACCGATGAAGCCGGGATAGAGCAACTCGAGCAGGTCGCGAACCATCTGCACGATCTCGATGCGGGAGGGGAGAAAGTGCTTGTCGATGTGCCGCGTGCGCATGTCGAAGCGATAACTCTTGACGATCTGATCGACCAGATCACCCAGCTTCGGACCGATGACAAAATCTTCGCCGTTCACTGCGATTTCCTGTTGCATGCGATGCACATCGCGACAGAGCGTGCATCGAGTAATTCGCCAATGTCCTTGAGCTAATCCGGTGTGAAAGGGAATGTCAAGCGCCGGAGGGCACGATGGGTCAGTGGACAACGGCGACCGGAGACGGTTTTCCGTCACCGGTCACAGGTACGGCGTGCGGTACATCCTAAATACTGGAGATTTCCGCTGCGGTTTGAATGTGTTAATTGGCTTGGGCCGACCTTACGGGCAATCAAAGCCGAATTGAATTTGCAGCGAAACGAAGTCGGCCATGTCCACGTCGTTATCGTTGTCGAAGTCGCCGTCGGAAGGTTCTGCTCCGAATTCGAGGCCGAAGGAGTCATGCATGTGAGACCAGTCTTCAAGGTCGATGACGCCGTCGGCGGTGAGGTCGGCAAAACAGATTTGAAATTCGAATGCGCCGATGTCGACAATCGGCGCGACCCCGTTGCCGGTATCGGGCGTGTTGGGATCGTCGACGCGACGCGGTTGGCCCGTGACATCGGTTGTCACATCCGGAGGTAGCCCGTTGTTGTTGCCAGCGTCGATGCAGGGTGAGATTGCACTGAGTCGCAAGTCATCATCGAGCGTCCCGACGATACCATCGGGACCAACCTGATCCACAAACAACGGGTCGACGGCGATAGTTCCGACACCGGGCAGTGACCCATCCCAATCCTGTACGATGGAAGAATAAGCTGCGATCTGACTGCCACAGCATGGCATCAGCTGCGCGCCCAACGACTTGTCGAACGGATCAGCGTTGTTCCAAACGATTGTGTTCGTGAGGACGATCATGGTGCCCGGACCAACACCGCAAATCGCTGCATGCCCCCATGGCGGTGGGAAAAAACCATTGCCCGTGATCGTGCAGTTAGTGATCGTCACTGTGGCGCCGCCTGCACGAACTGCATGGCCACAACCGCCGTCGCCACCGGTCATGATGCAGTTGGTGAACGAAGTGAAGCCGGTATCGACACCGGCTGCGCCAGCGCCGTCAGGTGAGCCGAGATTCCCTACGAAAATACAATCGCTGATCTTGTTATTTCCCCCTATGAGATGTATTCCACCGCCATTGGTGGAAGTGTTGTCGATGAACCGGCAGCGCTTGAGAGTGACTGATCCGCCGATGGAGTACAAACCGGCGCCGACGGACGCGCCGAAATTCCCCATGTTGCGAATGAAATCGCATTCCTCAAGAGTGGGTGCATTGGGGACCGGCGAGGAAACGCGAAGAGGCCCTTTGAAGAACGCACCTCCTAAGTTGCCTTGGTTCTCCTCGAAAAGACAACGCCGAAACGTGCCGGAACTCCCGCCGCCGTGAGCAATGGCACCCCCGTGAACTTGCCCGGAGTTTTGCCTGAACGTGCAATCTTCGACCAGAGGCGACGAAGAAATAATCAGCATCGCCGCGCCTTCGCCCGCGTACATGCCTTCAAAAGTACAGTTGCGAATAGTCGGCGAGCCGCCTTCGATCGACATGCCGGCGCTGCACGAAGATTGCGGTTGAAGGTCTGGATAGCCGGATCGAATTAGGAATCCATCGAGAACGCCGGTGGCATCGACATCCGTGGCGCGAATAACGAACTCCAGCGGCTGATCGAAAAAGGTTGCACATGTTGAATCGTCGGAACCGTTGAGGTCTCCTTGTAGGATTGTTGGGTTCAATACATGGTTTCTTTGCGACAAGTCTGTCTCGATGCCGATGAAACCGCCAAAGATAGATGTGTTGTTCTTCATTCCAAAGCTGACAAAAGGAGGGACGTTTGGCGGCGACGGAGTGTATTCACCTTGAGCAACCCATATCTCGATCGGATCAAGTCCGTTGACTGAGTTCAGCGCGTTTCGCAAGCCGAGCTTACCGCGAAAGGCGTTCTCCCAACTTGTGCCGTCATTCACGCCGGTGGCAAGGTTGGCGTTGACGTAGAGTCGGCTCTGCCCCCACGACGGAATCGCCATCCCGAGAAGAAATAGGAAGCCGCACAAATAGTTCTGATGGAATCGTCTGCTCCACCAATTTGAATTGTGCCCCATGTTGTCACCTCTCGCGCTACGAACCAATGAATTCGAGCCCGACCCTTTGTTCTTCATCGAATGTGTTGAAGTCGTGAAGTTCTTGCAGATGTTGTTGCATCATTTCGGCGGGGAATACTTGGAAATGATGGCATCCGCTGATTTGATGCCGTCGACGGCTGCGCTGATGATGCCGCCCGCGTAACCTGCTCCTTCACCGACGGGGTACAGATTCGCCACGCCAACGGCCTCGCGCGTGGCCGGATCGCGCGTGATGCGGAAAGGTGAGCTCGCACGAGTTTCCGGTGCGGTGATGATGGCCTCGGCTCCGGCGAAGCCCGGCATTCGACGATCAAGAATCGTGAGTGCGCGCTCAAGAGATTCGGCAACGGTTTGCGGAATCAGTTGGCGAATGTCGGTCCATCGACCGCCGAGAGGATAACTTGTTTCGAGAGTCCCATCAGAATTGCGTTTCGCAAGATAATCGTTGGCTCGCTGAGCGGGGACATCATAAGTATCGCCGGTGGCTTTGAAGGCGAGACGCTCCCAGCGTTCCTGATAGTCGATGCCGCTGAGCGCGTTGTTGTTGATTTCATCCGGTTGAAGCGTGATCACGAGACCGCTGTTCGCAAATGGTGAAGAGCGGTTGGCCCGGCTCGCGCCGTTGGTGGCGATGAGGCCGTGCGTCTCGTTGGTGGGCAGGATGACTCCGCCCGGGCACATGCAGAAACTGAATAGGTCGCCTCGCTCGCAGGCTGCACCCTTTGCCACGAGGTGATATTCAGCAGCACCGAGACGTGCGTGACCGGCTGCGCTGCCGAATTGCCAGCGATCGACCAGCGCTTGCGGATGTTCAATTCGCACGCCGAGTTGGAAGGGCTTCGCATCGATCTGCACGCCATGTTGCGCGAGCATGCGGATCGTATCGCGGGCGGAGTGGCCGACAGCCAGAATAGTGGGACCGGCGGTGGTCCATTCACTTTGCGATGCACCCGAATTGTTCAAAAGATGGATCGCGGACAATTGACGTGAATCATCATTCGGCGAGGCAGATTCTTCCAAGCGAATGTCATCGACCTGGCACTCGAAACGGATTTCGCCACCGAGCGATTCGATCGTTTCGCGAATTCGTGTGCAGATCGTAGGCAAACGGTCGCTGCCGATGTGGGGTCGAGAATTGACCAGGATATCGGGATCAGCGCCATGCTGGTACAGCAGTTCGAGGACGAGGCGGCAGAGTGGGTCGTGAATACGCGTGTAGAGTTTTCCGTCGCTGTAGGTACCGGCGCCGCCTTCGCCGAAGAGAAGGTTTGAGGTCGGGTCGAAGTCGCGCTCACGGTAAAAGCGTTGCATGATATCGCGGTGGCGGCGGCGGACTTCGCGGCCACGCTCGAGCACGATCGGTTTGTAGCCGAACTGGGCGAGGCGAAGGGCTGCGAACATACCGCCGGGGCCGAACCCAATGATGACGGGTCGTTCGCGCAACGTGTCGCGACCCGGCACAGGCAACGACATTTCCTTTGTTTCGAGCCACGAAACATCGGGGCGATGCAGACGCTGGACTAGCTGGCGCTCTTTTGCAGCGCCGTCATGCAATGCGAGTTCAATGTTGTATGACAAATGCACATCTTGCTTGCGCGCATCTATCGCACGTTGGGCGATGGAGTAGGCGCGAATAGCGCCAGTCGGCACTCGCAATCGCCTGGCAGCGATGGAGAGAAGGTCATCCTCGTTTTGTTCGAGGGTAAGCGTGAGATTGCGGAGTAGTAATGGCATAGCTTTGCATGATCGCGTGGTTCAATTCACCCAAGAGCTTGTAACAAAACCGAAAGCCGATGCCAAAGAGACCCTCACCCCAACCCTCTCCCTAAAAGGGAGAGGGAGGTATTGCTACACGCTCTAAGTTTTCGGTCCGCCGTTAAGCATCCGCAAACTGTCTTGGCGTCACGCCAAGTTCCACGATGCTGCACGCGAGAATCGGGTCCAACCCCAGCTTCTCTGCCTCCTGAACAAGTTCATCACTTTCAGCGCCGGGATTAACGAAGAACTCCATGGGCTTGGCTGAGGCAATGTCGGGCAAGGCTTTGACGCCGACTGCCGGCGGTAAGTAGAGCGTCACGCGATCGAGCTTCACCGGGATGCTGACTACATTGGTGTATACCTTCAGGCCTTCGATTTCGCCGCCCTTTGGATTGACCGGGTATACTTCCCAGCCTTGCGATGCATGTGCGCGAACGGACTTGTTGCTGAACTTGCTGCGATCGCCTGATGCGCCCACCACTGCCACTGTCTTTTTCGCCATTGGTTACCTCTAATCAAACCAAATGCCACACACTTATATTGCGGCTAAGTCAAGAAAATAGATGCTGAAACAAAAACAAGTGATTGCCACCCGAGAGACCCTCACCCTACCCTCTCCCTAAGAGGGAGAGGGAGCTTTGTTACGTGCTCTTAGAAATTCTTCTCCGCGACAAACCGCTTCGTCAATTCAAATCCGGGTTCGATCACAAGTTGCGTTTCGCGTGCGTTTGATTCACTGAACGACTTTGAATTATTCGGCGCAATTCCAGAACCAGCCACGCAGAACGGCGGCGGATCGGCTGTGTGCACGCGACGTTCAACCGGAGTCGGGTGATCGGGCGCGACCAAGATGCGCCATTCATCGAACTGCTTGAGTTTGTTCAGCAACGGGCCAACGATGTGCTGGTCGATGCGCTCGAGTGCGAGCGTTTTTTCGCGTGCATCGCCCTGATGGCCTGCTTCGTCGGGCGCTTCGATGTGTACGATCACCAGATTCATTACATCGAGCGCTCGGACAGCATACTCGCCCTTCGCCGCGTAATTCGTATCGAGATAGCCCGTCGCGCCGGGGACGTCGATCACGCGCATGTCGGCGCTTTTGGCAATGCCGCGAATCAGATCGACGGCTGCGATGACGCCACCGCGAACGCCGTATCGCCCTTCAAACGACTCCAGCGTGCTGGGTCTGCCCTGCCCCCAGAGCCAAATATGTGTCGCGGGATTTTCACCAAGGTCGCGGCGCACGAGATTTATGTCATGGTTGATCAACAACTCGTGGGCACGATCCATCATGCCACGGACCCAATCTGAACCGGGCCCGCGCGGCAGGTGCTTCGAAATCGGTTCGCCGGGGATATCATGCGGCGGCACGCAGACCGGAGCCATGTCGCCGACATCCGATGCGATCATCAGGTTTCGGTATGAGACGCCGGTGTGAAACCGGCACTTGGGGCCGCCGAGTTTCGCGTTCAAATCCGCGACGAGAATGTCCGCTTCTTTCTGCGAAATGTGACCCGCGGTGAAATCATCCATCGCACCATCGGTGATGGTCACGAAGTTGCAGCGAAAAATCAGTTGATCGGGCGTGGTGGCGATCCCTTGTGCAGCGGCCTCAAGAGGCGCTCGGCCGGTGTAGCAGAGTCTTGGGTCGTAACCGAACAGCGAGAGCGTGGCCACATCGCTTCCGGGTGAAAAGCCCTTCGGAACCGTGACGACGACGCCCTGTTGGCCGTTGGCTGAGATCCAGTCGATGTTGGGTTTCTTGGCCACATCAAGTGGCGTGCGGCCGCCGAGTTTTTCAATCGGTTCGTCGGCTGCACCATCAGTAAGGACTATCGCGTATTTCATTGTTTGCACGGTCTCCGAAGACAGGGTCGGAGTTTAGCCGCGCGACCGAATCTCACCAAATGAAGGATCTACGCACGAATGCCGTAGGATGGATGAGCCGTTGATTTGTGTTGTGGTCGGGGTGAATGGAGACGAAGGGATTCGAACCCTCGACCTCCGCATTGCGAACGCGGCGCTCTCCCAGCTGAGCTACGTCCCCGGGTGATCACAAGCTACGGGCGAGCGATCGGATCGTCAAGAATTAGCGTGTCGCGGTGAATCCGTGTTGTTCAACTCCAATCTGATTGATCCACGTGATGTTGCGTTTGTATGATTGAATGGAGTCGGGATTTTGAACATGGCGTCCATACCTACATTTTCAATCGCCGCTGAGCCAAACAAGGAAGCGTCCGTTGTGCCGTGGCCGCCACGATACTGGTGGCTTAAGCGCATCGTTGTCGCCGTCCTTGTGTTCGCGATCAGTTTGGTCCTGTTGCGTGTTTGGTGGGGATTCGAAGCCAGCCGGCGGCTGGAACAACAAGTTGCACAGTATCATGCGGCGGGTCAGCCCGTTCATCTCAAGGATTTTGAGGTATCGCCGATTCCTCCCGAGGAAAATGCAGCGCATTGGCTGGTTGAGGCGGCCAACGCCATGGTCGGGGGCACCATCTCAATTGATGACGCGTATGGCAATGCGTTTTTTTGGCGCAGTCGATCGGACGACATTCATAACCTTGTGGCTGCAAATAGTACGTCCTTGGACTTGGTTCGTCGCGCGCGGACGTGTGAGGGCTGCGACTGGCGTTTACCCGTGGGCAACAACCGCACGGTGTCGACGCAGATCTGGGCAGTGATGAGCTCGCAGCGGCAGCTGGCCAAGATGGTGGACGTGTCAGGCGTCACCAAGTACCTGGCTGGTGATCGTGTCGGAGCGCTCGAGTCTTTGCGCGATTTGCAATTCATGAGTCGAATGATGCGAATACACCCGACCGCCACCAGTCAGACCATGGCCAATAACATCGATCGGATGGTCTGCACGCGAGTCCAGCGGCTGGCAGGTGCTTTTCTGGTTGAGGCGAATATAGAAGATGCAGCGGCGGATCAAGAAACTGTCATGGCCAGCATTCGTTCGATTCAGGGAGAGTTACTGGACGAGACTGATCGCACGAATCGACTGTTACAAGCAGGCTACGGGGAACGCGCCATTGTACTGGACTCGTTTTCCAGCGCTCTCGGTTCGACGAAGACGACAACAATGACCGACCGATTTCTTGCACCGATGAGAGAGTTACGGAAAGTGCAGGAAGTGAGGCGAGCGACGGACGTGGCACAGGCGTCTATCAGCTCACATTGGCACGATGCGGAGACGAAGTTTCCGCGGGAAGAAAAATACCTTGCAGATAACCGCTCCTTGCGCTGGGTATTCGGTGAGCCGCAAGATGCGCCGCGCAGCAGGCTGCGTTCGGTTTTTTCGTTGAACGCACAACGGCGGATGGCGGCGACTTCGCTATCTATCCACTTATTTCGACATGCACATCAACGATGGCCGGAGTCCCTTGACGAACTGTTCCCCGCGTTTCTCAGCGAGATTCCCGATGATCCATTTGCAGGCGCTGGTGACAAAATCAGATACGCGCTCGATGGTGAGCGGCCACGTTTGTATAGCTTGGGACCGAATGGGGTGGACGATGGCGGCGTGCAAGCGCCGTTTGGTCGCGGGCGAATGGAATTCAACGAAGGCGATATCGTTTTCTTTCTTGACGGTCGCTCGTCCGACAACGATCCGCGATCGCGAACAGTTCCCCCACCGTCAACTCAGGCTGAAAACGACGGTGTAGATAAATCCGGTAGCGAAGGCAACGCCACCGAAAATCGCGACAAAGAGGACGCACCAAAGAAGCGGGATGAGTGACAGCGCGATCACGCGCTTTCCACGATGATTGGGCATGACGCGGCGGAGAATGCGCATCAGGTCGATCCACCAGCCAACCCATTGGGCGAAGATCACCAGCAGCGCGCCGGTCACGAGCCCTGAGTGCCAGCGTGACGTCGTTTCGGATGTCAGACCCATGGCTAGAGCAAACACCGGAAGGAACGTGACCGCGAGTGATCCGCTCGCGTAATAGCTGAGGGCGATCGCTTTGTTTTGGGTAGCGACTTCGAGACGTTTGGGGTGAAAGAAATAGCTAGGCATCCCCGTGGCGGCGGCGAGGAATAGAAATACACAGCCAAGAAACACAAACACGGGCCAAATGGCGAGCAGGAGCGAGTTGACCAGCAGATCATCGAACGGATGTGGAACGCGGACGAAATACACCCAAAGTACGGCGAGCGGGACGGGAATGAACGCGAACGCGACCGTTAGCCAGCGGAATGATTGGGAATGACGGTATTCGACCGGGCGAGCGATCTCGGCGCAGAAGCGCTTACCATGAAACATGACGAGAATGGCTGACCGCCAGTAGGCAAGAAACCAACCCGATTGGTCGCGGTGCACCCAGGGAATCCGCGAGACCGACGCGCGGAGGTCATCGACATAATCACCGCATTCCGGGCAACGATCGCTGGTGAGGGAACGCAAGTTGTAGCCGCACTCGGGACAAAAGAGGTCCGCGTCGTAACTGAGGGTTTTGGAAACAGCGGGCGGCGAGGGCCCGGAGAGCGCATCCATGAACTCCACTATAGTGGTGCAGTAAGGGAAGCGATATCCGAACCATGAAAGAGGCGGACCGGTTGCCGACTGATCGGTCGTTGCGGGAAGGAATTCACGGCGAATCTTATGCTCCAACTACCATCGATCCCCGACCCGTTGCGATACGCGGGCTTGTTCGTCTACGACTTCGGCGATCACACATCCGTTGGGTATACCGCCGGCGAAATCGCGATGTTGAAACTGACCGGTGAGCATAGCGCGGGGCAGGCGTACGAGATCTATCGAGTCAACGAAGTCGGCGGGTTCGAGTTGCGCGGAGTATCGGACGCGATGATGGTGGTGCAGGACGCCATGGCGTTTCTGCGAGAAGATCCGGTGGCTGCCCGGCGCGACTATGATGCACTCAGGACACTCTCCCAACGCTCACCGTCACCGATCCAGGCGGAATTGGTACTGGCGCGATTCTATTCGCTAAGCCCTGAGAATGCGTCGGTGATCTCCTATCCTGCGTTTGCGAGCACGCAGATTTCCAGCTGGCTTAGCAAAAATGATTTTCAGGGCGGCGATCAGGTTGCAGCGGGCAGCGGCGTGGTGGCCGCGCTGCGCGGCCAGAACCTCATGCGAATCGCGAGTTGCCAATTATCAACGGTATCGGGACACGAGGACCGCACCCGAGAGGAAGTGCTAACAACAGTTCACGAGCCACTGCAGCGTTAGGTCATCAGTAACGCAAAGGAAGTCCCGTCGCGTTTCGACTTAACAGGTCTTGCTAGTCTCGCTCAGTACCGACGAACCACGCCAATCACGATGCCTTGAATCTGCACATCTTCGGCAAAGATCGGCTCGTAAGCCGGATTCGCAGGTTGAAGTCGAATGCGGTTTTTCTCCTTGAAGAACTTCTTGAGCGTCGCCTCTTCGCCATCGATCAAGGCCACCACCGTGTCACCGTTTTTCGCGCTGGAACGCTCTTCGTAAACCACCCAATCGCCGTCGCAAATGTGTTCGTCGATCATGCTATCGCCAGAGACCTGCAGCACGCGCACGGGATAACGACTGGTGAAGACCTGCTCGAGATCGAGCACATCGGGCATTTCGATCGCTTCCAACGGGCGACCGGCTGCGATGCGACCGACGAGCGGAAGCGCGGTTGGACGATCATCCGGGAACTGCGCCAGCGCAGTCGGCTCCAAAGAGCGAGCCCTGTTCGACCGCCGGGTGAGTAGCCCTTTTTCGATGAGAGCCTCGACGTGCTCGAACACGGTGATTTTGCTGGTTCCGAAGTGATCGGCGATTTCCTGCAGGGTCGGGGAATAGCCTTGAATCCGACGATGGTCGCGGATCAAGGTAAGGATTTCGAGTTTTCGTGGGGTGAGAAACCGACTCTCGTCGGTCTGCTTCTTCTTCGCACGAGCCATCCATATGCTCCCTATAAGGATCAAGCCCCGCTGGACCGACCACCACAAGTGGAATACGCCCGGCGAGGTATTGTGCCCTCAACCTCCTCCATGTTTCCGTCAACGGCGAAACACCGTCCACCAACTGAGCGAGCCAACCACGCACGCGACTTTCGCGCGGGTCGCACTTTCGATTGAACACCGTCCGTGCATGCTCCAATAACGATACACGTTTGACGCTCGCCACCACGCAACCATCAGTCTGATCTACTTGCGGAATCCAGGCAGTGGCATAGTCGCCACCCGGCCCGAAAACGCACAAAGGCAACGCGTCGTACGACTGCCCGCCTGCGACTACTTCTCCATCTTGTTCGGTTTTTGCGATCACATCCGTGCTCCGCTGGACCGTGGCTTCGCTGTTCGCTGTCTGTTTGGTTCAAAGTATATCCTAACATGGGCCAAACGTCAAATTGAATCTCTCGGCAAATATTGCGATAGAAACCACTTGAGACTGACAGGATTTGCCTACTGGTTGGACGGTCCGCCATGCGAAGTCGCGGTGGACTTCGTACAGCCGCCGGAAGGTTGCCGTGCCTTATCCATCTAGCTGCACTGAGTAATAGCGCCGCTGAAACCAAAGGGCTACATTAACAAGTCCGATCAGCACGGGAACCTCGACCAACGGCCCGATGACCGCCGCAAAGGCCACTCCGGAGTTGATGCCGAACACGGCCACAGCCACAGCAATTGCGAGTTCGAAGTTATTGCTGGCGGCCGTAAAGGCTATCGTCGCCGTTTTCGAGTAGTCGGCGCCGAGTTTCTTGCCCATCAGAAAAGACACCAGAAACATGACGACAAAATAAATGCAAAGCGGAATGGAGATCCGAATGACATCAAGCGGCAATCGAACGATGAATTCGCCCTTTAGCGAGAACATCACAAGAATTGTAAACAGCAGCGCGATGAGAGTAATCGGCGAAATCCTTGGTATGAACTTCGTTTCATACCATTGTCGGTTTTTTAACTTAATCAGAACGGCTCGGGTCAACAGGCCTGTCAAAAAAGGTATCCCAAGATAAATGAACACGCTCTTTGCGATCTGCCCGATGGTTACATTCACCGCCGTACCTTCCAGCCAAAACAGAGGTGGCAGAATCGTAATGAAGAACCAGGCGTAAACGGAAAAAAAGAGCACCTGAAAGATGGAATTGAACGCGACTAATCCGGCTGCATACTCCGTGTCACCTCGAGCCAGCTCATTCCAAACGATGACCATGGCTATACAGCGTGCCAAACCTATCATGATCAGACCGATCATGTACTCTGGGTATCCCCGCAAGAACAGTATTGCCAGTGCGAACATGAGAATCGGGCCAATGACCCAATTCTGGAACAGCGATAGTGCGAGCACCTTCACGTCGCGAAAAACGTCACCCAACTCCTCATACTTCACTTTGGCAAGCGGTGGGTACATCATGAGGATCAATCCGATTGCGATCGGAATGTTCGTCGTGCCGACCTGAAAACGATGAATTACTCTCTCGATACCAGGAAAGAAGTATCCGCAACCCACGCCGATAGCCATCGAAAGGAATATCCAGAGCGTTAGATAGCGATCAACAAACGAAAGTCTTTTGCGGCATTCGATTTGCACACTTGCCATTGTCCTCTCCGTCGACAGATCGTCGACCTCCGGGTTTGGTTTCTAAGCCAAATCGCGGGATAACTTCCAGCCGACCCAACATCAGGTTGCCCTTGAGTTCCGTCTATGGCACGATAGTCTCCGGATCAGGAACCAAAAAGCAAAGTGCCTGAGTGGTTCATCGAAACTTAACAATCGTCTGACGCGTCAAGAAAGTACGTGTCTGCGACTATCGTATCGAAAGGAAATTGTTTTCCATGAACGAGATGAGCAAGAAACTGACCGCAGAATTAATCGGCACTTTTGCCCTTACTTTCATCGGCGCGGGCTCCATCATCACGACAGCGTGGACAGGGGGGCAGCCTGGCCTGATCGGAATCGCAATTGCCCACGGTGTCATATTGGCCATCGCTGTTTCGGCGACCATGAACGTCAGCGGTGGGCACATCAACCCGGCAGTAACGCTGGGGCTCATGACGACCGGACGCATCAAAATGGCCCCGGCACTTGCGTACATCGTAGCACAGTGTGTGGGGGCAACGATTGCAGGCTTCCTGTTGAATCTGATCTTTCAGAAGCTCGGTGCGTCGTCGATGACGGGAGCGCAGGCGATTATCGAGAGTAAACTTGGCACGCCTAACCACGCGGCGGAAGTACCTTCGACGATCGCAGTGCTGGTGGAAGTGGTGCTAACTTTCCTGCTCATTTTCGCTGTTTACGGAACTGCCGTTGACGATCGCGCCCCGAAGATTGGCGGGTTCGGGATTGGACTTACCGTTGGCGTTGATATCTTGATGGGAGGCCCAATTACAGGAGCAGCCATGAACCCGGCACGAACCATTGGGACGCTCATTGGCGGAGGTTCAGCTACCTCGTCACTCTGGTCACAGCATTGGGTTTACTGGGTTGGTCCCGTGATTGGAGGCGTCTTGGCAGCCCTTGTCTACGAAATGGCGATTCTCCAGAAAAGATCAGCATAACGCATCTTTGCATAGTGATGATCAGACGTTTCGAGACACCGCGAAGTCCGCTACGTAACTTGGCGGCCGCGGTTCAGATCGCTCTATGATGCAATACTGGCTTCTGAAGACTGACCCCGACACCTATTCTGTCGAAGACCTCGAACGAGATGGTCAGACCGTTTGGGATGGTGTTTCGAATCCGCAGGCGCTCATTTTCATTCGACAAATGAAGCGCGGCGACAAGGCATTGCTTTATCACACCGGTGGTGACAAATGCATCGTGGGTTCTTGCTCAATTACCAAGGACACCTATCCCGACCCCAAAGACAAGAATGGAAAGCTGGCCGTCGTAGAGGTTAAGTTCTCGCAATCTGCAAAAACGAGGGTCACGCTCGCGCAGATCAAATCCGATCCGGCATTTGAGGATTTTCTGCTTGTCAGGAACTCCCGCCTTTCCGTGATGCCCGTCTCGGCAGCCCAATGGAAAAAGCTCACGACGTGGGCGGAACTCACGAAATAACTCGCCGTTCGTGTGTTCGCAAATATACTAGGGTGCATGGGTGACGCACCGAGACAGCCGGATGACTTCAATCCTCATCCGCTTTATGCAACAGCCGAGCCTGTTCCGCTGGCGAGGCCGGTTGTTCACCCCTTCGCCATTTCGCCAAGTACAAAACGCGATCCGATTTTCCTGGAGGATGAACCTCGACTCGTCACGCTTTGGGACATCGTGGTGCTGATCACGTTTGTTGCTCTCCTGGACACCACGGCCAAATATGTTCTTGCTAACTACAAGGAAATAGCACTTCATCGTTTGACGCCCACGGAAGACTTACAGTGGTTGATCATTCCAGGCATCAGCACTCGGGCCGGCTTGTCGCTTATCTTTGTAGGAATCATCCTTGCGTTTCGCCGACAGACGTTGCGTGCGATCGGCCTTTCATTTCGGCAATTCTGGACCAATTTGTTGCTTGGAATCGGCGCGGGCGTAGGCCTCCTGATGTCCGGCTACCTGATTATCATCACAATGACGGTGATTTGGCCGGAAATTCTCAAGGAGATGAACAAGAACGCTGACGAACTGAAGAAGCTGATCCCCAATATGACGGCCGCCCAGTCGACGGCCTTCATGCTGATGGTGGGCACGTATGAGGAAGTTCTGTTCCGAGGGTTCCTGTTGCCGCGGCTACGGAGGCTTACGGACAGCTGGATATGGGCGACACTTATTAGCACCACGATTTTCACAGCGTTGCACGCGTGGGACCAGGTAGGTGTGGCGCTGGTTGCGATCACGTTCTTGTCGCTCATGTTCAGCGCGTTGACGATCTGGCGGCGGTCGATCGTGCCGGGGATTATCGCCCATTTCCTATTCAACCTAGTGCAACTGCTGTTCATGAACTACATGCGGAATCACGGTCAATAAATGGACGGTTCGATCAAAACAACATTTACCATTCGCCCGGTCGTTGTTGAGGACTACCCGTCGCTGGTCAGAGTCTGGAATGCCAGCGGGCTCAAAGTATCACCCACCGGTCGAGACAGGGAGTCATCTTTTCGCGAGCAAGTAGTGCAGTTTCAAGATTCGTATCTGGTGGCCTGTCATGGGCCCGAAATAATCGGCGTAGTTCTGGGCACTCACGATTCGCGCAAAGGGTGGATCAACCGATTGGCTGTATTGCCGGAGTGGCGACGAAGCGGGGTGGCAACCGAGTTGATCCGTGCGTGCGAGAAGGCGCTCGTCGATCGCGGAATCGGGATTGTGACGGCTCTGGTTGAACCCGAAAACGAGGCTTCCTGCGGCGTCTTCGCGACGTTGGGATACGCCGATTACCCGATCAAGTATTTCCGGAAAGTTATTCAACCGGGTGCGTGAGTCGCCGGTGGTATTGTCGCCAGTCACCATGAAGTGATCGGTCCGGTTGGATTGGGTTGGGATGCTGTTAGCGATCTGATCGGTTTCCCGCTACAATCTCCCCCCGATGCAGAAACACCCGGAGTATTCACAATCCTTTGCCGAACTCGGCCTTGAAGTGCGTATCCTGAAAGCACTTCTGAAAGTCGGCTATTCCGAACCTTCCGATATTCAGCGGCAGTTGATTCCCGTTGCGCTCTCCGGACGGGACATTCTTGGGCAGGCGAGGACCGGGACTGGGAAGACCGCTGCGTTTTCGTTGCCCGTGTTGCAAATGATCGACCCGGCGGAGCGGTTGCAGGCGATTTGCCTGGTGCCGACCCGCGAGCTGGCTGTGCAGGCGGCGGCCGAGATTGAGCGACTTAGTGAATTTTCCGGCGCGCACGTGGTGGCTGTCTATGGCGGCCAAAAGGTGGCAACGCAGGTTCACCTGCTCGGAAAGAAACCGCACTTCGTGGTGGGCACGCCGGGCCGCGTTCTCGATTTCATTCAGCGCGGCGTGCTGAAGATTGATGCACTGCGGTTTGTCGTTTTGGACGAAGTCGACCGAATGCTCGACATCGGGTTTCGCGACGATATCAAGACCATCTTGAGCCGGGTCACGGCACCGCACCAGACGATTTTTGTCTCAGCGACGATCGACACCGAGATTCGCAGCCTCGCGAAGAAGTACATGAACGATCCGGCGGAGATCGATGTCTCGCGTGACCAGCTTACCGTTGATGAGATTGATCAGTATTACGTCACCGCTGAACCGCAGGAGAAGTTCCGGCTGCTGCGGATGATATTGGATCAGGATGATCCGCCTGTAACGATTGTGTTCTGCAATACGAAGCACTCCGCGCGAAAGCTCGCCAAAAAGCTGTTTGAGTCGGGGATTGATGCGAAAGAGATTCATGGCGACCTGATCCAAAGCAAACGCGAGCGGGTGATGGCCAAGTTTCGCAAGCACCAGATTCGCGTGCTGGTGGCGACGGATCTCGCATCGCGCGGCATCGACGTCAGCGCTATCTCTCATATCATCAATTACGACGTGCCACCGGATTCGCAGGTGTACGTGCACCGCATCGGGCGAACGGGTCGCATGGGAGCACGAGGAACAGCCATTACATTTGTGACTCGCGAAGAGGGACATGAGCTGACACGGATTGAAATGCTGATCAATAAGGAGATTCCACAGCGATTGGTTGATGGTTTCACTACGGCCGTCCGCGCTGAACCTGCCCCGCCGCCACCTGCACCAAACAAGCCGCCGCAACCCGCGCGCTATTCTGAACCCATTGTGCAACCCGGCACGACCACCGTTACGCCCACGGCAAAGCCGCTGCCCAAGACCTTGGGAAGCAAGTTCAAACCATCTCGTTTTCGACGGCGACTTTGATCAAACATGCCACTGCGTGACACCAGTTTTAGAAAGATAAACGACGAGGATCTGCAAACGGAGAACGGGGGAGATCGCGTCGAAGCAGGCAACGCGGACGATTCCGTCATCCACGTGCATCAGATTCGCAACCGGCTGGTCGGTCGGCGGCTCGACAAGTATCTGCATGGCCGACACCCGTTTCTTTCACGCACGGTGGTGCAGCGGCTGATCAAAGAGGGATTGGTCACCGTCAACGGTTTGCCGAGCAAGGCGAGCCATGAACCTGCCGCCGGCGATACGATTCAGATCGTCCTCCCTCCCCCACCGCCGAGCGAGGTCATCCCCGAAAACATTCCGATCGACATCATCTACGAGGACGATTGGCTGTTGGCGATCAACAAGCAGGCGGGCATCATCTGTCACCCTGCACACGCCAGCCAAAGCGGAACGATTGCGAATGCAGTCGCGCATCATGCGGCTACGCTGAGTCGCGGCGAAGATCCGTTTCGGCCGGGGATTCTGCATCGGCTGGATAAGAACACGACGGGCATCATGCTGATCGCCAAGAACGACGAAGCCCATTGGCGAATCTCGCTGCAGTTTGAGCGGCGGACGATTCGCAAGGAGTACTTCGCGATCTGTGAGGGCAAGGTCGCGCTCGATGGCGATGTGATCAACAAACCGCTCGCGCCGCACCCCGAGACGACGGCCCGAATGATTTTGCCGAGCGCGAATCCGCCGCGACAGGCGATGTTCAAGGAGGCGATCACCGAGTATCGCGTGGCCAAGCGTTTTCGAGGCTATACGGCGGTGAATCTCTTCCCAAAAACGGGACGCACGCATCAGCTTCGCGTGCACATGTCATCGATCGGCCACCCCATTGTGGGTGACGCGGTATACGGTGGCCGACCGGCCAGCGAATCCGACATCATTGGATCGGGCAGCACCGAGCCGCTGATCGTGCATCAAGCGCTGCACGCGCGGCGCATCAAGCTGGTGCACCCGTTCACAGAGAAGGCGCTGGAGCTTGAAGCTCCGATCTCATCAACCATTCAGCGAATTATGGATTTGCTGGAGTCGCAGTACCCGGCCAAGTAATGGCTCGCGCAAAGACGCTAAGCCGCCAAGAAATCTCCGACCTCAATGCTTTTCAATGTCGTTCCACTCAACTGAGTCACTATGAGTGCGAGATCGAGCATCCGACGTGCTACACCAGGTTGGCTATTGCCTATGCAGGAAGCGTCACGCAAACGAACTATCATTTCGCCGGAAACAGCAGGCGCGGCAGTCCGTCCAACACGTCACCGGCTGGGCATTGCCCGTTGTTGGACATCACCGATACGATCGCGTCTTCCTCGACATAACGCATGAGCCCCGCAGTAAATCCGAAATCGTTCCCTCCGCCGGTGTTGAGCGCCGTGGTGTTTCGCGGTGTCTTCAAGACGATCCAGCCATACCCCTCGCCCGCACGCGGACCCTCGGGCACGTGAATCTTGAACGCTTTCTCCTTGGATGCTGATGAAAGAACGGAATCGCCGTTCAGCGCCGTGTGCCAGCGGTTCATGTCGCCGGCCGTGGAGACCATTCCTCCCCCGCCCTTCAATGCCCACGTGACGCCGGGCCAATTTGAAGGACGATCATCGGCTTTGTGGTTTCGGCCATAGCCCTTGGCGATTTCCTGATCCTTCCACAGCTTCTCGCCATAGAATCCCGTCTTTTCCATTCCTGCCGGTTTGAAGAGATACTCGCGAAGGAACTGTTCCCATGTTTGCCCCGAAGCCTTTTCGATGATGACGGCGAGTATGGTGTACGCACAGTTTGAGTACGCCATCTTCTCGCCGGGTTTGCAACGGAGCTCCTGTGCGAAAATCCGCTTGACGGCTTCGTCGCGCGTCATCTCGGCGAAGTCGCCGCCCTCGCCGGGTTTGTCGTGGTATTCACCAAGTCCGGAGGAATGCGTGAGCAGATGATGAATCGTGATTGACTGCTTATCAGCCGGAACATTGTCGAAGAACTTGGTGATCGGCCAATCGACGTCGAGCTTTTTCATCTCTTCGAGCTTGAGAATGGCAGCAGCTGTGAAACACTTGGTGTTGGAACCGATGCTTGAGGCGGTATCCGGCTCCATTTGCCATTGCTTGTCGCGATCGGCGAGACCATAGCCTTTGTGCAAGAGAACAGTGCCACCCTTCGCCACCAGCACCGTGCCACTGAAGCCGTTGCCCTTCACGATCTTGTTGACGTGCTCGTCGAGCTTGGCGCCCAGTTCGCCGTTAACGATTGATTTGCCGCTCTTAGCCTCTTCGCCAAAGGCATGAGTAGCAAAATGTGCCATTAATCCAGCTAGGAGATACGGAAGAATTTTTGACGCAATGAACATATGAGTACTCCGGCGTAGCCCAAAAGGCATCAGCAATTCGCAAGGGGTTAGTATGGCCACGATCGGCATATTGACGAGGAAGTCGCCTGCTTCCTGTCAAAATTGCGGAATATCGCAAGAGAAGTCCGTCAAGATTTGATCCTCTGTCTCACGGAGCATTCATTCGCGAATACATGGTTCAGTTGGTCTATCGGGGTCTTGGCCTTCCGAAAAATGAGGTGGCAGATATGAGCAAGGAAGGCATTCGGTAACAGTTGACTGTGCCCAGGCAAACGTAGCGCGGACGCGAATGGTTTCACCAGTTGATTCTGAGACAACCGTAACTCCGCAACTTCCGCCAAATGTCTCAAGAGTGAGTGTCTCCATTCGGTCCGCTATTGCAATACGAACAAGCCAATACTTTGGCCATCTTTGACATATTTGAAGGAAGTCAACATGAGTCGTCGTTATAACGTCTTCCCCGTCAACGCACCCGCCAGGCGAAGTCGATTCCAACAATCGGCCTTTCTCGTTCAAAATATCGTCAGCGGTCTGGTCGTTAACGTCCTCGATGGCAACAAACTCGACCGACGCACCTGCAATCGGCTCGCCCGATTCGGTGTCAGTAACTTCAATCCAGACTTCCGCGCTTGCGGGAGGAAAGAAGATAATGAGTGCCTGACAACCCGAAAGAAGTACGATACTCAACATCGAAAACAATTCAGCGACCCGACGCATTGTTGGCCTCTCCCCTTGTCGCAACGATCTCAGATTCATTCAAACGAATTCTTCGGCTGACCTGTGGTTCGATAGGCCGTTCGTCGCTCGGCGTATTCTTCCGGCGAAATTGCCAACTCAATGGCATCGGGGTCTTCGGCGATCTTGATAAGAAAAGGAATGCACCAGCCGCAGCCGGTGCCTGCGTTCAGGCAGCCGGTCATGAGGCTCGGCGGGTTGGGCTTCACGCGGCGGCTGTAGTTGATGAGCTTGCGAAGCGATACGTGGTAGCAGTAACAGATGTCATCGTCGAGTTGCATGGCTAACTCATTAATCGGCGAACCGGCTGATGCGTCCGTCCTTTTCTTTTCAAGCAAAGACCCGCTGTGGTCCCACTTTGATCAAGAGGGACCACGCGCGGGTCGTCATAAGCGAAATCGGCTGGATTCACGTGATTACTTACCCTGCTTCGACACTTCCTGCGCTTTGCCGTAGCTCTCCATCACAGCCGCGTAGTTCGGGGCGAGTTCGCTAAGCAGCTTTCCAAACGCGGCTGCGTTCGGCCGATTCCACGTGCGCTGGAATTCGCACGCGACAGCGTTCGTGCTGGTCGGAACCACACCGGCCTGTGCGAGTCTCGCAACGGTGACGCGCGATGCCATCTCGCTCGGGTCGCCGGAGGCGTCGATGACCGCGTACACCTTGTAGCCTTCGGCCTTGGCGTCGAGGGCCGGGAACGCAACGCAAACGCTCGTCCACACGCCGGCCATGATCAGTGTCTTCTTGCCGGTTGCTTTAACCGCTTTTACGAATTCCTCGTTGTCCCACGCATTGATCTCACCGTGGCGCGGCACGTACACCGCCTGCGGTGCGAATTGTTGCAACTCGGACATCAACGGACCGTTGGGGCCATCGGGCACGGAGGATGTCGTAATAATCGGAATGTTCAACATAGTCGCCAACTTCGCCAAGGCGGCTGTGTTGGTGCGAAGTTCCGTCACGCTGATGTCCTTCACGGTTTGAAACAAGCCCGTCTGGTGGTCGAGCAGCAGAATGACGGCATCGTTCGCGTCGAAGAGCGCCTTGCCCCCCACCAGCTTGGAAAGACCGGTTGCAGGTTGCTCGGCGACGGCTTGATCACGACTTGTCACGTGTAACGAAGTTGTAAGAACCAAAGCGCTGACGACAAGGATCACTGCGCCAACTCGATTCGAATATGCTGATTTCATAGTCATTTCCTTTCTGACAATGGTGAAAGTTGCCTTGTTCAAGGAAGATATGATCGCATTAAAAAGACGAACGATCAACACTATGCTGCGGTTGCCTACGGTGTGGCGATCGACCTTGGTTGAATATGATTACGATTTGTTAAGAAATCGACATCATCGCAACGGAGAGCGGGCATGACAGAAAATTGGACACGACGCGAGGTCTTAAAGAGTGCAGCTGCGATGTCTGTGGGTACGATGGTCGGTGGGTGCCAGACACTGGCACGTCGTGCGGAAAGCGTTGGTCCCTCAGTCATCATTCACAATGCCAAGATCGCAACCCTTGATCCTGCTAATCCTGATGCGACGGCGGTGGTGATCGACAAGGGAAAATTCTCCTATGTCGGCAATGAGGCTGCGGCGTTGCGGCAGCAGAAACAAAATACGCGCGTCATTGATGCCGGCGGTCGCCGCGTTATTCCGGGGCTAAATGATTCGCATCTGCACATCATTCGCGGCGGACTCAACTACAACATGGAGCTGCGATGGGACGGCGTACCTTCGCTGGCTGACGCCATGCGAATGCTGAAAGAGCAAGCTCGAATCACGCCGCCGCCGCAGTGGGTCCGCGTGGTGGGCGGGTTCTGTGAGTGGCAATTCGCGGAGAAACGGTTGCCGACGCTGGATGAACTGAACGAGGCTGCCCCGGATACACCGGTCTTTATTCTGCACTTGTACGATCGCGCCCTTCTGAATCGGGCAGCCCTTCGCGCCGTTGGGTATGACAGGAACACGCCGGAGCCGCCCGGCGGTTTCATCGAGCGCGACAAGAACGGCCAGCCGACCGGCCTGCTGGTGGCGAAGCCAAATGCGCGGATACTCTACAAGACGCTCTCACTCGGGCCGCGATTGGCGCCGGACGATCAGCTCAACTCCACGCGACATTTCATGCGCGAACTCAATCGCCTCGGCGTGACCAGCGTCATCGATGCGGGCGGCGGTTTCCAGAATTACCCGGACGATTACAAGATCATCGAGACGCTGCACCGCGATCGACAATTAACCACGCGCATCGCGTACAACCTGTTCACGCAGAAACCGAAGGAGGAATTGAACGATTTCTCCTCGTGGTCCAAGTTGCTTCAGCCGCGATCGGGCGATGATTTCTATCGCCACAACGGCGCGGGCGAGATGCTCGTTTACACCGCGGCAGACTTCGAAGACTTCCGCGAACCTCGACCCGACATGCCGGCGACGATGGAGACTGAGCTTGAACCAATCGTGAAGTTGTTGGCTGAGAATCGCTGGCCATTCCGCTTGCACGCAACGTATGACGAGACGATCAACCGCGCACTCGACGTGTTTGAACGAGTGCATCGCCATGCACCCATCGACAAACTGCACTGGTTCATCGACCACGCGGAGACGATTTCGCAGCGAAACATCGAGCGAATCAAATTGCTGGGCGGCGGCATCGCCATTCAGCATCGGATGGCTTTTCAGGGTGAGTACTTCATTCAGCGATACGGCGCACAAGCTGCGCAGAAGACGCCGCCGATTCGTGAGATGCTTCGTGCGGGCGTGCCGGTGGGAGCCGGCACAGATGCGACGCGAGTGGCCAGCTTCAACCCGTGGGTCTCTCTCTACTGGTTGGTGACGGGAAAGACCGTGGGAGGCACTGCCCTTTATTCGGAATCGAACCGGCTCGAGCGCAATGAAGCCCTGCGTTTGTATACGAAAGGAAGTGCATGGTTCTCTGGGGAAGAGAATAAGAAGGGTGCGATCGCGCCGGGCCAATTGGCTGACCTTGTTGTTCTTTCCGACGATTACTTCGCTTGCCCTGAGGAGAATATCAAGAGCATTGAATCTGTGCTGACCATGGTCGATGGCGGTGTTGTGCACGGGAGGGGTCCATTCGAAAAGCTAGCTCCACCACTGCCGCCGCCGAGCCCCGACTGGTCTCCTTCGAAAAACCGTTTCGCAAACAAGTCGGCAGAGAACAAGTCGCGACTTGCTGCACCGGACAACACCGTTGCGGGAGCGAACTTATGTTGTGGCCAATCGGAGGGACATGTATCAAACCAGTCCTCAATGTGGGGCCAAGATGGGTGTGATTGTTTTGTATTCTGATATCAGGGGAGCAGCCAAAGAAATTGATCGACAGCGGGCGACGCGATTCGAACGCGCAACATTCAGCTTGGAAGGCTGAAG
>CAZBRD010000007.1:0-259451 GCA_964494205.1 uncultured Phycisphaeraceae bacterium
AGCCCGCACTGCCGTGCCCTTCGCAGCAGTCGCTTGGCTGGCTGCAGTTGTCGCTGGCAGTGGCGCTGACGTCCACCAATTCCGCGGGTGTTCCCGACGGTGACAGGCAAGTCGTGACCACATCCGCAGAGCATTCGATGACAGGGGGCGTCATATCGGCAACTGTGATCGTCTGGACACAAGTTTCGGTAAATTCGCCCTTATCATCGGAGTACGTGGCGGTCCATGTACGCGTAATGGTTCCTGTTTGGGCACACAATTGGCTGATTTCGACTTCATCGCTGTAGTCGATCACCGGACATCCGCCAGCCAGCGGGAATCCGGTTGCTGACGGATCGGCGGAGCCATCGCATTCGATGGTTACGTCCGACGGGCAATCGATGGAGGGTTCGCAGGTAGCTCCGGCAGCAAACATGCCGCCCGCCGTCGCGCAGTCACTCGAAGAAGTCACGCGGCAGGGTTCACCTTCTAAACAGCAGGCACCGGGGCAAGGCGAAGTTTCAACACTTGTAAAACGGATAGTCCACCGATCGAGCGTGCCTGTATCACCACCGGCGCCGTCAAATACGGTAATTGTCCAGTCTCCCGCCGAACCCATTCCATCGAAAGCACTCAACGGATTGTTCGGTGTGAAACTTGGAGGGGACATCAGATTATCCATGCATTGCGATTCGATGGGTCCGCCGGTGGCTTCGTCGTCAAGTACAATGTCGAGGTTATCGGATGCGCAGCCGCAGCAATCAGCCGGATCTTCTTCGAAACCCATTCGACTGATGAGCGTAACGGTAGTTCCTAAGTGCTCGACTTGCACGATCAAGTCGCCAACCCATGTGTGGGTGACGCGAAGGTCGATGTCGATATCGCTGATCGAAAAGGATTCGGTGACCGTGATCGTATCGCTGACCATGCCGTCGACAGCCAAGACGGCATCAGGAATGGCAGCATCCGGTAAGGCAAATCTAACCAACATTCCGGTCGAGCAGCGCGTCCCGGGACCAAAGAATACGCCGCCGATGTTATCACAAATGGCGGGCGCTGTTTCACTGCATCCACCGTCCAAACAACATGCGCCGCTTGTCGGGACACCCGCGATACCTCCCTCACCCTGTTCTGGTGTTCCGGGGGTTTCGCTTCCGCTTAATAGGAAATGTGATCCGCGATCCGGAGGAAGTACCGCCGGAGGTCCGCTCTGACCTTTTTTCTGCTCAGCGGCGGCAGGAAGCGCGGCCGTTGCCAATAAGAGGCTTGTTGTCGCAAGCCGCATAACCTTATTCGACCATTCACCAAACATTTTCCGGCCTCCTCTAACACCGACATGAATCTTCGCGCGCAAAGAAACACACGAAGAACATTCCCGTTTTCTCTCCCAACTCCGATTCGTTGCGCAGTTTACCAAAGCTGCAACAAAATGGCAAGAAATCGTCATTTCCACAGTTTATGGAACGAACTTGTAGTACAAGCTCGCTGCAGGGCAGTTCTTATTGGCATTGGCCCCTCCTGGTTGGCGAACATCAGACTGAACTCGCAGCTTCTGTTTGGTATGTTTCGCAAGCGCATGTGCGTAGAAAATACTCTGCAGAATGAAGGCGAATCAATTGAATGAACTCAAGAACAAAGGACAGGAATGGCAGACGTTTGATTCGCAACGTCCTTGCAACCTGATGACAAATGTTGATTGCGCCCGGGAGGACTCGAACCTCCAACCTTCTGGTTCGAAGCCAGGCACTCTATCCAATTGAGCTACGGACGCGCTGATGAGCCTAGAGTAGGCGGCTTCGAGGACGATTATAACTTTTGCGCGCGATCGGTCCAGCGCATCGGGATGTTGCGTCATGCTGTAAGCCGCATACAAAGCGCGTCCGTTCGCATGGGTCTGCTTGATTTGCGTTGACGTTCATGTTAAGGAAGTCGCCGTGGCACGCACGAAAACAACAACACCGGTCGAAACTGAGGTCGAAGAACCCGTTGCTGGAGCGGAGGCGGAAGAGCTTCCGCCAGAGACTCCGGATGCGCCCGAAGCGCCGGAATCGCCGGATGCAGCGCCGGGTGGCGTTCGCAAGCCTCTCGGCACCAAAGAAGTCATTCCTTTCAAGTGGAAGCTGGTTGGCCGCGGCGGCGATTTGATCGTTACTCTTTTCAAATCAGTCGAGCAGGAGGACGCGCAAGCGCAGTTTGAACGACTGGGTCGCGAGGGGTATTACACCAATCTGCAGATCCTCGATGTCAACGCGAAGGTTGAGCAACCCAAGCCCACAAAGCCGGTCCACAAACCGAAACCTGTGAAAGAACCAGAGAAGCCTTCCAAGTCTGTCAAGACGAAGGAGGCACCAGCCAAAGGCAAACCTACCAAAGAGAAGCCGACTGCCGTCGCGGTGAAATCATCGCCCAAGAAAAAAACGATGCCTGCCAAAGTTTCTAAACCAGCTGCGAAGAAATCGGCTTCAAAGAAAAAGTAGCAACCCAAACAAACATTTAGGGCGTGCACGCAACTCGTCAAGGCACAAACTTCTCAAACGTCTTGCCGTTGAACTTGTATGCGCCGTGCTCGTGCGTGCCGACCCATAGGCCGCCTTGACGGTCTCTGTAGATGGAGTACACCGTGATCACCTCATCGCCGTTCATGACCGGATAGTGGGTTACTTTCTTGCCGTCGTAACGCCAAACCCCTGCACCATACATCGCGATCCAGAGGTCACCCTTTTCATCCTTGACGGCTGACATGTATTCATCTACGTCGCCTCCTTCCACGCCGTCTAAACTTCCCACGCTTTTCTCTCTCACGTAAGAAATTGGGACGTTTCCGTACTCGTCCTTTTCACTTCCGCTGGCGCTGTTCTGGTCGATCTTGTAGCGATACAAAGAATTGCTGAACCAAAAATATCCGTCTTTGTCTTCAATGATCGAGCGAACACCATTGGCGGGACCATTATGAAGCTCATTCACATCGCTTTCAGTAATCCAGCCAAACGATTCTCCATCGTAGCGACACACGCCCGCGGCCCCCGTACCAAACCACATGTTTCCCTTACTGTCCTTATAAATCGTATAGACGCCATGACCATTAGGCATATTTGGATACTTGGAACGTTGCTTTGCCAACCAGTCTTCGGCGATTTTTACCTTTGGAAGTTCTAGCTGGTACAAATTCTTGCCATCGTAACGATGCGGACCAGAGAACCACAAATCATCCGGTTGCAGCTTCCACCCGCTATTCGACGAATCTGGTTTTGTAACGCTCAAAGTGCTAAAGGTTTTCCCATCAAATTTGCAAAACCGAGTGACGTCACCCTTCATGGGCCCGCTAGTAGTGAAGTAGATGTTGCCGGATTTGTCCTCCTGAAGGTCTCTGACTTGACTGTTCGGCAACCCGTGTTTGGTGGTGAACTGGACCAGTGTTTTCCCGTCGTAACGATAGAGTCCCTCACCATGACTCCCAATCCAAAGGTTGTTTTTCGAGTCTTGAAAGAAGTTAAATGCGCTCTTGCTGAATCCTGAGACGATGTCGCCTTTGGCTATGGGTTGGCTCTTTTCGTTCGAAGTCGTGTCTGCCTGAGAAATGAGATTCTGCCCGTGACACAGAGTAAACATCGACAGCGAGAGGAAGAGTTTGACGGCATAGGATTTCTTGATTTGCAGGACGATGGATTGCGACGTCGTTCGGCTCGTCTGATAGAATTGCATTATCAATCTCCGGACCAAGTTCTCGATTGCCTACCATCACGGTACCCGTAACCCTTGTTCATGTTGTTGTACCAGTCGCGTGCGGCCAATCGCAGTTTCTCATTGGTAATTCGGGTTTCGGTGATGGAGGGTTTGTCGTTAGCATTGCAGAAGTATGTAGAGTGAAACGAATGACCTATTAGAAGGTTACAATTCAGCAACACGCCAAGTAGAAAAGAAGGTGCGCGCTAAGCACCCACTGTCGTCGTTATCGCTTATGCACGTCCGTGCTCAGATACTTCAAACCGGAATCTGCCATAAGCGTGACAACTTTGGCTTGTGGCCCAAGCCGCTGCCCGACTCTGATTGCTGCGATGACGTTGGCCCCGGAGGACGTACCCGCGAACAATCCTTCCTCGCGGGCGATACGCCGGACCATTTCTTTTGCGTCGTTTGTTGCCACGGACACTATCTCATCGACCAGCGATGGCTCCCACAACGGCGGCGTGTAGCCGATCCCAACGCCTTCGATCTTGTGTGGTCGAGGTTCGCCCCCTTGCAGAACTGATGATTCCGCCGGCTCGACGGCAACGATTCTGACGCTTGGTTTGTGTTTTTTGAGAACGGTAGCTACACCGCGCGAAGACGCGGCCGTACCCACGCAGTGAACGAATGCGTCCATCTCGCCGTTCGTTTGGTTCCAGATTTCTTCGCCCAACGCATAATAACCGGCAATGCTGTCGTGATTGTTGAGCTGGTCCGTCCAATAGGTGTTCGTTTGCCGACTTAGCTCGCGCGCTTTTTCGATCATGTCGAGTATCAGTTTCTTCGTCGTGAGGCCGCCTTCACTCGGAACGAGCGTCAGCTCCGCACCGAGCGCGGCCATGTGATCGAGCTTCTCGCGACTGAACGCGTCGGAAGTGACGATCTTGATGCGATAGCCCTTGGCCGCACAAACAAGCGCAAGCGACGCGCCGGTGCTGCCGCCGGTGTACTCAACGATGGTACCGCCGGGCTTCAATCGGCCGTCCAGTTCTGCACGCGAGATCACGGCGCTGGCCATTCGGTCTTTCATGCTGCCGGTGGGGTTTTCCCATTCGAGCTTGGAAAAGATTCGCGCGCAATTCGCGGGGACAACTTTGCGAAGTTCGACGAGCGATGTATTGCCGATGGCGTCGAGGATGTTCATATTGAAGACAACTCAAATCGTAATGGATCTACCCTGATAGGTTACATGAGCCTGGGCCATCGGAGCGAATTCAGGCATTTGCAACAAAGCCCCAACCATCCGCGCAACGGCAACGTCCGTGAAATGCTGATGAAATCTGATCTCAATCGAATCGTGCCGCAGCATCGCCGCAAGGGCATCGCCCATATAGTCGTCCTCATAAGAGATTCCTTCGGCCTTCATGTCACGGTGTTGTGTTGAAGCCGGAAACACGATGGCGCCGCGATCGTTGAAGACCATCTTGGCCTCATGGATTGTACCGGCGATGAGTTTCTGGATGATCTCGGCTCCGATGACGATCAATCTATCCTCTCGCAATCGCTCACTCGTTGCTCAAGAAAACGTCGCTCGGCAGGGTTACGTGCCAACGCCATCGCCGACAGAAAACGGTCACGCGCGATATCATGCTTTCACCGGCGCAATTCCTCGCTGCTCTCGAGCGGCTGGCCACGATCCACAATGTGCCCTTTGGCCGCCAAGTCCTTGAATCATGCCATCCATTTTTGCCGGACATGTTGAAACTCCTCAGGCGATGTAGGCCGCTGACCACCACGATACAGTAACAAAAATTCGCTCATAAAAGCTTCTCCTTTCAACGGTACGACGTTCGGCGCAAAACGTGCCGGACAATTTTTTGTGACTTTCATATTATTTTCGAAGGCGTTGGTCGTGGCTAGACAGAACGCAGTTGAAATCTCGTCCAAGGTTCATAAGCTTCGTGTCAGTTAGACGACGTGCGTTTTGAGACAAGAAAATAAGCGCTCAGGGGCTTAGGCGCGTACCCAAATTCCTATGAGAGAATCACAGATGAACGATCAGCAGAGTATCGAGAAGACGAATCTGGAACGCCGGGCCATTCAGAAGACCGCCGGTGGCGCGATGATTGCCGGCTTTGGGGCTGCCGCCACGCCTGCCTTGTCCGCGGCCGTTGCACAGGACCAGCGGCCTCAGAGCGCAGGCGAGCGAAACAGTGGGACGCTCGGCGCGAGACTTCGTGGCGTGCAGCACTTCGGGGTAACGGTGCAAAACATGGACCGTGCCTTTGCCTTTTACACAGAAGTGCTTGGCGGTACGGAAATCATGCGCGACGGTGATTTTCAGGGCGAGCGCATTCACAACACATTGCTGACTGATCAGGAAATCGAGGCGCGAGCGCGGCAAGTCAATCCTCGCACGATGGGAATTCCAGACCTGAAGAACGGCGCGCAGCGATTGGATGTGAGGTTTATCCAGTTCGACAATGTTGTGATTGAACTACTGCAATACCGCGACGCGACGCAACCCGCCGGCAGCGGCGGCAGCTTCGCCGAACCGCTCGATCACATGAGTCCCGCTTTTCCTCGAATGATGCACATATGTTTTCATATCCGTGATGATGTTGACTTCAACAAGTTCATTGCGGACCTGGAAGGAGAGGCAGCAAAACGAGGAATGACGCACGTGAAAGCCAATCGCGTCATTACGGTGACGTCTGAGCAGGAACGGCGTGCGGCCCCGACCGACTCTAACAGCAACGGCATTACGGAAGGCCGGTCCAACGGCTGGAGGTTGATCTATTGCAAGGGTCCAGAAGGTGAACAACTTGAGTTTGTGCAGGCGCTGGGGCCAGTAAAGCGAATCTTCGACGAGGCGCTGGAAGCGCGGCAGCGTGCCGTGGGACGATAGGCGCAATTGAGTACACGCGCATCGATTAGTGCGAACCAAAACTCTCGAATGTTAGACGGATGAAAGCGCTCGTGCTGCGATCGCTTGGCGTCGAAGTGCATGAACAGTCTTCGCCGATCTCGACGTGACGCGCTCCAACTCGGGCGCGGCGTAACGCAGCTCGGCTTTTGCACTAGGTATTCCGGCTTCTGAAAGAAGAAGTACGGTGTACCAGAATGGAAACGTACGCCAGCCCCCTTTGCCGTCGCGCCGCGGGCGGAGAGATTCAATGCCCTTTTTCAGGCGTTCCTCTTGTCGATCGAGCCCACCCACAGCCAAGTGTCGCCAAAGACCAACCGTACATTTGCCGCAGCAGTAGAGCCCCGGGTTCGTTCGGCGTGGGTCAGTCGCCGCGCGGGCCAGACATTGCAGCAGCCCCTCAGTTGCACGGTCCAGTGCTTGGCTTACGACGCGATCTCTAACCTTCAGCTGGTGTACAACTCGACAAGCCTCTTCCCCAAGAATGTGCCGCGCTGACGCCGAGTTGACCCGTTCTCCGGTGAACAAACGGATACCGTGCTTCTGTTCTTTCGCGAATCCCGCGAAGGTGTTTGCGTATGCGCCGGGCAGCCCTTGTCTCGACGCGATCCAGCTCGCGACCTGCTTACGTTCGCTTGCGTTGATTTTTGCTCCTGAGGCGATCGCCTCATGCACCGCGTCAACCGTTTCAGAAAGACTTTTCGGATGGATCAGCATGGTGCACACCTCCGCCAGCTCTCATCGGACAACTTGCGCCAATGCTACCATAAAGTTCATGTGAAGAACCGGGGCGACGGGCACGGTAACTGAAATCTCCCTACGATCCTCGCCGAAATTGAGGGCCTTGATCTTGAGCGCCTCGCTCGCGCTGGCGCGGATGGAGGCGGTCCTTCGATCCGGACCGACCGAGAAAGTACTCCGTGGAGGCTGCGGGGCCTTCAGTGTCGGAACTCGTAGCACTCGCGACCCCGGCAGCTTCCGGGCGCGCCAACTGACAGTTATATTGCGCAACGCGGCAGGCGGCCACGCGTAGACAGAGTTCGCCGCAACGTTGGTGTGCCGCTTGCGCTACTTACGAATCAACAGGAGGCACTTCCATGCGCATGTGCACTTGGTTAACAACAGCGCTCGCACCTCTCGTAACCTTCGGCGCGCTCTCGACGACGTTGGCCTCAAGCGAGCCTTCGGCGCAAGCTTCGAGCGCGCCTTCGACGCAACCCGACGGGTTACGCGCGTTGGATGGCGAGTGGATCTTCGTCGAGGACCGCACCGAGGGCCGAGCCCTAGAGCAACTGGGCCCCCCCATGAGCTCGAAGTTCTCGTTTCGCATCGAGGAGGGCGCAGTCGTCCTGAACGGCCATGGCTCTGGGCACCGCGATGTGCGTGTCGCGCTCGACGGCACGATTTCCGAAGTCGTCGAGCCAAAGACGACCGCGCGATACCGCGGCACGTGGAAGGACGGCGCGTTCGAGTACGAAGTCACGTTCGAGCGCGGGCCGGGCAACGCACCCGAGGGAATCGGGCTGATCCGGAGGAAGTTCCGCCCAACGACCGATGGGCTGCTCGTGAGCGTTGTCGTCGATCCACCTGCGGGGAAGGAATCGGTTGGGCTCTACCGCCATGCGGAAGACATCGCGATGCCAACGCCGGCCAAGGCCGCGATAGGCGACATGTCATGGCTGTCTGGCGCTTGGGTCGGAACGAGGAGCTCGGGGTCGGCGATCGAGGAGCGATGGAGCCCGCCGCTGGGCGGCGCGATGCTCGCCGTGTCGCGCACGGTCAACACGAGCGGCAAGATGGTCGCGTTTGAGTACCTGCGCATCGTCGAGCGCGACGGCGGGCTGATCTACATCGCGCAGCCCGGCGGCGCTAAGCCGACCGAGTTCGTGCTCACCGAGCTGGGCTCCACCCGCGCCGCGTTCGAAAACCCGCGCCACGACTACCCGAGGCGCATCGTGTATGAGCTTTCAGCCGAGGGTCGCCTGAGCGCCACGATCGGCCAACTCAAGGGCGGCACCCCCAATCGCTTCGAGTTCAAGCGCGAGGGCAGCTAGAAGTTCGCGGTTTGCACGTCCTATCCCGGGTGTCATCGCAAACAATGTCGGGCGTCGGCACGAAAGACGCGATGTGAGTGGCAGGGTTTCTCCGACAAGCCACGAGAGACTACAATAGGTCCACAGAACGCGGCTGCTGCGCGAGTATCGAAAGACCGAGTCTTGCAATTCGATCCATGCAGCCGGACCAAAGACGCCGGCCAGATCTAAGCTGCCAAATCTGCGGAGAGGAGAGGTGCCATGGGTGTCCGTTCGACTTTTCTCATCAGCGCCGCATTTGTCACCGGTTTCGGTGGCAACATGTACAGCGATGTTCGTGCTTTTGGTGAAGGCTGCCTGTGCCCGCTCTATGGGGATGTGTATCCGCAATCGGGCGGCGATTGCACCGTGAACCTCGACGACATTCTTTGCGTCTTGAGTGGTTTCTCGAACTTTCCGTCGTGTCCGAACGCGGACATACAACCGTGCGACGGAAACGCCGTCATAAGCCTGGACGACATACTTGCCGTACTAAATGCCTTCGGGGGTTCGTTCAGTTGCCCGCATCCGAATTGCCTGGTCGACGAGACTCCCCCGACCGTCTCGGTCACGGCTCCCGCCGCGAGCTCGATACTGTCCGGCGTGGTCGTCGTCACAGCGGATGCGACCGACAACTACGGCGTTGTCGGAGTGCAGTTCCAAGTGGACGGAAATGACGTGGGAATCGAAGACACCGATGCGCCATACGCCATCAACTGGTTCACCACCACGGTAACAAACGGACTCCATACGATCACGGCTGTCGCGCGCGACGCGGCTGGGAACGAGGCGACGTCGAGCGGTGTTGTCGTCGATGTTGAGAACACCGACGTCTTCCAGAATGACGTTCTCGCGACTGGCTTCGAACTGCCGACGAAGATTCTGTTCCTTCCCGACGACCACATGCTGGTCGCGGAACTTTCCGGCACGATCAAGATTCTGCCGCCGCCCTACACGACCGCAGAACCAGAGCCGTTCCTCGAGTTGAATCTGGACATTCCCGGATACGCGGGTCTCCAGCAGGGAATCATGGATGTGGCGCTCGATCCGGACTTCCACGACAACCATTACTACTACGTCTTCTACACCAAGGACACCCCAAGCAAGGACCGCCTGTCTCGCTTCACCGCCAACGGCACGCACGATGGAACGCTGCCTGGCAGCGAGGTCATCCTCTACGAGGATCCGCAAACGGCCAACACGGAGCACCACGGCGGGGCGGTGAACTTCGGCAACGACGGCAAGATCTATTTCACGACCGGCGAGCACTTCGACGCCTCAAATGCGCAGGACCTGACGAACCCTCGCGGCAAGATTCACCGCATCAACCCGGACGGTACGACGCCCACGGACAACCCTTTCTACGACGGAGCGGGTTCCCACTGGGACTCGATCTGGGCCTACGGCGTGCGCAACCCGTTCCGCGCGTACTATGACGCGCCGACCGACCGGCTCTACGTCGCCGACGTGGGCGGAAACAACTACGACACCGCGCACGAGGAAGTGATCGTCGCAGCGGCGGGCAAGAACTACGGCTGGCCGAACTGCGAGTTCGGCACCTGTGGCAACCCGGGTTTTACCGCAGCGATCTATGACTATCATCACTTCGGTCGGGACGCTTCCATCACCGGTGGATTTGTCTATCGCGGGACGCAATTCCCAGCGGACTATCAAGGCAGCTATTTCTTCGCTGACTACACGCAGAACTGGATCAAGCGCCTCACCTTCGATGCACAGGGAAACGTAAGCGGCGTTTTCGATTTCGAGCCGCCAGACGGCTCGGCCGATGGACCCTACGGCGACATCGTCTGCCTCGCGGAGGGCCCCGACGGCGCGCTGTACTATGTCGATCTCGGCTACTCGGACGTGGGCGGCCAGTTCGGCGTCAGCAAGATCCGTCGCATTCAATACATCTCGTCGAATCTCCCACCGACCGCCCTGGCGAGCGCGGACCCGACGGCGGGCGCCGCGCCCCTCATGGTGAGCTTTTCGAGCGCGGGCTCTGTGGACCCGGAGGGCCTGCCGCTCACGTATCTCTGGACCTTCGGCGATGGCGACAACTCGAGTGAGGCCAACCCACTACACACTTATTCAATAGAAGGGATGTTTACGGCCCAGCTTGCGACCTCAGACGGGCCCAACGAGACGATGTCGACGCCGATCACGATCAGCGTTGGCACGCCGCCCGTCGCGACGATCCTCGCGCCGCAGGACGACGCATTCTTCGTCGCCGGCGATGTCATCGCTTTCAGCGGCGAAGGGACGGACGACCAAGGCGGAGCGCTGCCGGCGAGCGCCTTCACCTGGGACATCGACTTTCTCCACGAAGGCCATGTGCACCCCGGCGTCCACGCGGTCGGCGTCGAGAGCGGAACGTTCACGATTCCCACGAGCGGTCATGACTTCAGCGGCAGCACCCGTTACCGCTTCATGCTCACGGTGACTCTCCCGAACGGACTGGCTGACGTGAAGAGCGTTGTCGTCTGGCCGACCAAGGTGGACCTAACCTTTGACACTGTGCCTCCCGGCCTCACGATTCATCTCGACGGAATCGCCCAGCCGACACCTCTCGTCTACGACACGCTCGTCGACTTCCAGCACTCGATCGAGGCCCCGAACCAGTCGACACCGACGACGATCTACACTTTCGAACACTGGTCGGACGGCGGCGCGCAGGTGCACACGATCACGGCGCCGGCGACGGACGCGACCTACACCGCGACCTTCACCGAGGAGCCAAACACCGCGCCGTTCTACATCGGGGAGACGGAGATCTTCGACGAGTTCGATTGCTGCAACGGCGATCTGCTGCTGGTTCTCGATGCCGCGCTAGCCCAGCCCGGGACGCTTCACAGCCTGTCGTTCTACGTGACGGCCGCCGCAGGCGACCTGCGGCTCGGGATCTACGACGCGACAGGGGCGGGCGGGAATCCGGGGGCGAAGCTAGGCGAGACGGACGCGTTCACACCGGTCGTCGGATGGAACACAGTGAACTTGCTCACGCCTGTGGCGCTCGCGGCAGGCGATTACTGGCTCGCGTATATTCCTTCGAGTAACGGTCTCGAGTTCCGCGCCGATCGCAGCATTGGCACGTTCAAGTATTACGCGTACCCGTTCGGCCCGATGCCCGCGACCTTTTCAAACTCGCACAACACCGGAGTAACGCGCTGGTCGTTCTACGGGACGCTCCTTCCCTGAAGCTTCGGCATCCGGTGTGCATCATGAATCGGCGATACGCCGAGCGGATGCTGATTCGAGACCGGCACGGGTGACGCTCCATTGGCGCCTGTAGCACTCCTGGTAGCACCCAGAGTTGGCATTCACAGGGTAAACATGTCCGGAAGTGGGCGGATGAAGCGAAGCTGACGCAAAAATACCGATGCAAAATACTCAGGTTTGCCAGGCGAAAAACCACATTTTGGCGGTGCCAACGGCGTGTTTCGAAATCGGGGCGACAGGATTCGAACCTGCGACCTTTAGACCCCCAGTCTAACGCGCTAACCAGACTGCGCTACGCCCCGGAGTTCAATGGCCCACCTTTTGCGCGACCAGTGAACGGTGATCAATTCTAACACGGGCCAAAGGATGTCGAAAGCGACGGTCAATTCGCGGCTTCTGGTCTGTTCAATTCGAAGTTTCGGGGGAAATCTCGACGCACCACCGCCAAGCTGCGGCTTGACCGTGCCACCCAACCTGCAAACTCGAACTAAGTGTCTCGCAAGTGTCGATTGCATCACGTGCTTGCAAGGATGTTCATGATATCGCCGTCCACGACGATGTACGTCTTGCCTTCCTTGCGGACTTTGCCGGCCGCTTTCGCGCCCTTCATGTCTTTGTTGGCTACGAGATCGTCATAGGCGACTGTTTCCGCGCGCACGAAACCGCGAGCCAAATCAGAGTGAATCTTACCGGCCGCTTCGACGGCTGAGCTGCCTTCGCGAACTGTCCATGCGCGGCATTCATCGGGGCCCATCGTCAGAAACGAAATCAGTCCGCACGCGCGATAGGCGCTGCGAATGAGTCGATCACTGGCGGGAGACTTGATGCCCAGGTCTGCGAGGAATGCCGGCCGATCGGCTGGATCAAGCTGCGCGATATCAGCTTCGATTGACCCGTTCAAAGTAACCGTTGCGTGGACGTGCTCGACCGTCCAGCTCTCATCACTGATTTTCTTGTCGTCTGAAGTGTTTCGCACGCAGATCAGCGGCATTTCTGTCAGGAAGCCGAAGCTAGCCAGTTGTCGACGTTCTTCATCCGTGTTCAGAACTGTAGAAAGCGGCTTGTTGCCTTCCAGCGCCTCTCGACAGCGAACGAGCAGTGCGAGTTCTTTCTTATCCGAATCCTGCGTCTTGGACGGCTTCTTCAGGGTGGCCTCGAGCCTATCTACTCGCGTCGCTACTGCCTCCAGATCGGAAAAAATGAACTCATCGCGAATGACATCGAAATCAGCCCGGGCGTCGACGCGATTTTTGTAGGCTGGCACCGACGGGTTTTCAAAATCGCGCACGACCGCGATCAGGCATTCCGCCTGGCGAATCGTCGGCAGCAGCTTTCGCCATTCGTCGCGCCCGTTAGCGTCGTCCCACGAACATCCTGGAACGTCCATGAACTCAATCTGGGCTTCGACGATTTTCTTGGGGTTATACAGCTCGGCGAGATAGTCGAGCCGCCGCTCGGGCACCTTGACGACGCCGTGGCGAATGGCTCGCGCGGCGTAGGCTTCCTGTATAAGCCCGGTGACGGCAGTGAAAACCGTGGACTTGCCCGATTGCGGCAGTCCAATTAGTGCGACCTTCATTCGATCACTCCGCTAGACCGTCCGCTAGTGCGCGACGCCGTTATGCAGTTCGACGATCTCATAGGAACCGGTCGCACCGGCGTGATCAAAATCGATAACGTCGCCGATTTTCTTTCCAAGAACTTTTTCCGCGAAGGGGGCTTTGTAGTTAAACCAGCGATGTTCGGAATCTGCGTCCCACGGACCTACGAAGGTGATTTCATATAGTACGCCATCGGTCGTGCGCTTGAGCACCGCTCGGGTTCCGATACCGACATGATCGGTCGGCACATCGTCCACCGACATGACACGAGCCTTGTTTAACTCGCCATTCATCTGAGCGAGGCGGGCCTGAAGCAGGTCGCGTTCCTCCAAAGCGAATTTGTATTCCGAGTTCTCGCTCAAATCGCCAAGTTCCGCGGCCGCCCCGATCGCACGAGCATTGTCGCGCATTTTCACGTTGACGTGATGTTCCACTTCCTGCTGCTTGCGGGCGAGTCCTTCGGACGTAACGTAAATGACGTCCTCGCGCGACCACGGCATCACCGCCGGTGTCGATATGGCCACCGGGAATCGTTCCTTAATAATGCGGATCATGTCGTCACGCACGGATCGGCCGAGCAATTCGAGCCGATTCAGTTGCGTGCGGATCGCAGTGGCCATGCCGTGGTCGAGACCATCGAGCGACGCAGAAAAGCGATCAAATCGTCGCGCGCCCAGCACGCTCTTCGCACATGCCTGAATGTTCTTGACGATATCCTTGGAGAGTCGGTCATCGCGACGGCATTCTTCCAGCACGCGGATGACGCGCATCAGGAGATTCACAGCGGGCAAGTTGCTGATTTTCTCGATTTTCGACGGGCCATCATACAGCCATAGCAATGCCTCAAAGTGTTTGATCGGCGACGCGAAAATCTCTTGAATGACCGGCTCAAATTGGGCCGGAGTGACGCCAGCAGCCACCAATCGTCGCGAAGCCAATTCGCAGGCTTCCATCGGCCAACCCGGCAATGCCTTTAGAAACTCCGCGATCCACGTATCGGTTCGCACTTCGGACCAGGTGGCCAGAGCAGCATCGATCAAGGCGTCGCCCTTCAATTCGGCGACCATTTTTTCGGGGTGGGAAATATCGCGGAACCAATCACGGGATTTTTCCACCGCGTTTTCAATTGGAGTGAAGTCATTCATGCGGCGGAGCATGATGCCGATGACACCGGCCTGCGAGACATGCTCCTTGTGCATTTTTTTCGCACGGTCGACAAGGCGATCGTGTGCGTATTGGACAAGGGCCTTGTCGGGGTCCTTCTTGCCGGCTTTGCAATCGCGCAGATACCTGTCGATCACCCCGAACTGGCTGATGGCATCACGGCACGTATCGAACTCTTCGCGAATAGCCTCCTCCGCCGATGCTGGCGCGTTGACGTATTGGATGACGTAAGGGGATCGGCCCTCGATCTTCAAGTTGGGGCTTTTCTTGGCGGCTGTCCGTGCCGAAGTCCACCATTTGCTGAATTCGGCTTCGGTCAGGATGGCAGGCGACATGATCCCTTCGAGTTGGATGCTATCGACCTTTCCGCCATTCTCGCGGCAGATCGACACCAGAATTCCGGCAGCGTCATCGCGGAGTCGCTTCTTCAATTGGTCCGGCGCGAATTGCTGAAGAACGTGCAGGTCATCAGGAGGCACACGTCGGTAACGATCCGCCAAGATGACCGCTTCCAAAGTCTCCGTATCATCCCCCATATCCACCGTGAAATGCCATGTGGCGCGGTCAATGGCGTTGATCTTGGCAACCAAGTCGTCCTCGCGTGAACGAAGGTAGTCGCCTTCCTTTACGGAGAGAGCGACGTCGAGCGTGCGAAGTGCGCGACGAACCGGTCGACCTCCTTCGATGCCCGCGGAAATCAAAAGCGTTTCAAGCCCCTCAACCTCCCCGTAGCTTTCACGGAATAATTTGGCCACCTGAGCTCGAAGTTCCTTGCTGTCGCCAATCCCTTGCAGAAATGGACCAGCCACCACCAACGTCTCAACCGGCGAAGTTCGCGACGAGACGGCCTCTATCGCCGTCCATGCCAGTGACTCGGCATGCGAGTTTCGTCCGGCCTTGCAAAGTTCAGACAAAACGGGGTGATACTCCGCGAGCCGTATCGGCAGCATATCCGGCGCCTCGACGAGGCGTATCCATTCTTCTTCGATTGTGGCTGTGTTTCCGCTGCTGACCAGTTGGATGAGTGATTGTGGTTGTATCATGATTCTCGCTGCACTAGATGATTCCGAAACCTCTGGGACGAACCTACGATTATGCGGGGGACTTGATGTTTTGTCGAGAACGCCGTTCGTCATTCAACCGGATTCGGATCGTCATGAAATGTCGCGGTTTGACGCTGAAATCGCTTTCTCGGTACATTATGGTCGTTTTCATGGCAGATTTTTGCCCTACCGTGTGAATCTGATAGTCGAAGGAGTCCACTATGGCACTCGCCGCATTAAATCTGAAGCAATGGGTCGACGAAAACCGCCATCTTCTCAAGCCCCCTGTCGGCAACAAACAGGTGTGGCAGGACCGTGACTTCATTGTCATGATCGTCGGTGGCCCCAACGCGCGGAAGGACTATCACGTCAACCCGACCGAGGAGTTGTTCTATCAGATCGAGGGTGACATCACGCTCAAGGTCATCGAGAACGGCGAGAAGCGCGACATCGCGATTCGCCAGGGTGATATTTTCCTTCTACCACCTTGGATTCCCCACTCCCCACAGCGCCCAGCCAACACCATCGGCATGGTCGTCGAACGCCAGCGGCCCGAAGGCAAGGAAGACCATCTGCAATTCTATTGCGACAAGTGCGGTGCGATCGTCCATGAGCCTCAATTCGACATGAAGGACATTGTGAACCAACTCAAGAAAGTCATGGAAGATTTCTGGAGCCCGTCGAATGCGCAACTTCGTACCTGTAAGAAGTGCGGCACAGAGGTGAAGAAGCCTGAGGTGGCGAAGTAAACGCGGAAACTGAATAGCGAGCAACGGACTTCAGCCCGCACGTGTCGGCATTGCTATTGTCGCGCACGGGAGCCAACTAAAGTCATGATCGTACGATTGACCGACACTTCAGTTGAACATGAGCGTGAATGCCTCGCTGGTCTGCGTATGACTGCAGACGAGTTCTTCGAGGCAACCGAACGGGTTCCCCGGTGGACGTATCAACTGGTGGATGGAGTGGTGGTGATGACGCCGAGCCCCGTGCCGACCCATCAACGTGTAGCAGCAGAGATCTTGTACCAGATTTCGAACCACCTTCGTTCGAATGCTGTGGGAGCAGTTCTAGGCGAGATCGACATTGAATTGGGAATTGGCCCGAATGGCGGCGGCCTAGTATATCAACCTGACATTGTATTCTACCGTCGCGAGCGCTTGTCTGGGATGAACGAAAGGTTGGTAGGCCCACCAGACCTGGTAGTTGAAGTCCTTTCACCAAGCACTCGACGGTTCGACAAGGCTACAAAAATGGGCGATTACGAGCGCCTGGGGGTAAGAGAGTTCTGGGTAATAGATCCCATGAAAGAAACAATGAGCTTCTACGAATCGCAAAGCGGTCGATTTGTCGAAATGCAAGCTCATTTGGACTCCTTTACCAGCGAGGCCGTCCAGGGATTTGTACTCGATCTCAAGGCTGTCCGCGATTCCTGGCAGCCGTGGTGACCGAATTCTCGTTTGGGAGTAGCAATAGTGGGCTTCGCATCAAAATTAGAAAGTATTGAGGAAAGGGCCGCAGAACTATTTCATCTATTCTCAAGCGAAAGTCTGGTTGAATGTGCCGGGCTTTCTTGGACTGAAAGCGTTCGATTGAGAAGGGAATTCACTGACCAATTCAACTTGCTAAAAAACGAACTTGAGCAGCTTGTTTCATCCGCAAAAAAGATACCACACAAATCGATCGATCAGACGCTAGAAATCAATAACTCTAAGAAGACCATAGCAAACTTGAAGTGTCAGCTTGCAGACGCAAACATCACTATTAAGCAATTCGACAATCGCATTGCTGCACTACAGGTTGCAATTCGCGAAAAAGACTACTTGATTGCATCGCTACGAAGGTCTTTTCGGCAACGCGCCAAACTAACTCGGAAGTCTGCCAAGCGAGGTACCGCGCAACGAAAAATCCAAACTACCTCAAGTCAGCGTAGCGAATGAATTCAAAATTCACTGAACGCCCAATTGAAGGATTCGGAGCTATCCGAATGAAAATCGACCTACACACTCACATCCTTCCCGAGCGCTGGCCGGACCTGCGCGAGCGCTATGGCTACGGCGGCTGGGTGGATCTTGAGCATCACAAACCCTGCTGTGCGCGGATGATGATCGACGGCAAGTTCTTCCGCGAAATCAACGACAACTGCTGGTCGCCGCAACGCCGCATCGAGGAGTGCGACGATTTTGGCGTAAGCTTACAAGTTCTTTCCACCGTTCCGGTCATGTTCAGCTACTGGGCCAAGCCCGAGCACGCGCATGACCTCGCACAGATTCTCAATGACCACGTCGCCGATATTGCCCGACAATACCCGTTGCGCTTCGCGGGACTCGGCACTTTGCCCATGCAGGACCCAAGCCTCGCAGTCAAAGAGCTTGAACGCTGCGTTCGTGACCTGAAACTCCCCGGTGTGCAGATCGGCAGTCACGTTAACGAGTGGAACCTCGACGAGCCGCGACTCTTCCCCGTCTTCGAGGCTGCGGCCGAGCTTGGTGCAGCCATCTTCGTACACCCTTGGGACATGCTAGCCAAAGAACGCATGACGAAATACTGGATGAGCTGGCTGGTTGGCATGCCCGCCGAAACCACGCTCGCGATCTGCTCGGTCATCTTCGGCGGCGTTCTCGATCGTTTGCCGAAACTTCGCATTGGATTCGCCCACGGCGGCGGAGGCTTCCCCGGCACGTTTGGCCGCATCCAACACGGATTCGATTGCCGCCCCGATCTTTGCGCCGTCGACAACCCCCACCCACCGCGCGATTACCTCGGTCGTTTCTACGTCGATTCGCTCGTCCACGACCCCGACGCACTCCGCTTCCTGATCAAGTTCCTCGGCGAAAACCGAATCGCCCTTGGCTCCGACTACCCCTTCCCTCTAGGCGAAGATCGGCCCGGAACCATGATTGAATTGATGCCCGACTTATCACTTGTCACAAAACAACGACTTCTCTCCGGCACCGCCCTTGAATTTCTTGATTTAGATTTGGCAAACGCCAAGCCGTAGCCGCTGCACAGCCTGCTTCTTCTATTTTCGCCCGACAATCACAACGCATTGGCGTATGCACTTGTTCAAACCCCTGCCGTGTCGCACAATCCGGCTCGATGACTGCGACGTTTCATCTTGATGAATCCTTCGCCCTCCAGATGGATCGCGATGACCCCATCGCGAAATATCGAGATCGCTTTCTCATCCCGAAGTCGCACGACGGCAAGGAATCAATCTACTTCGCTGGAAACTCCCTCGGTCTGCAACCCAAAGGTGTAAGCGAGCGAATCAATCAGGAACTTCGCGATTGGGCCGACCTCGGCGTGGAAGGCCACTTTGAAGGCAGCATTCCGTGGTACTCATACCACGAAGTCTTCCGCGACATGGGTGCACGCCTCGTCGGCGCGAAACCCGGTGAGGTCGTCATGATGAACAGCCTCACCGTCAACCTACACCTGATGATGGTCAGCTTTTACCGCCCCACTAAGTCGCGATACAAAATCCTGATGGAATACCCCGTGTTTCCGTCCGACACGTACGCCATCAAAACGCAGATTCATTACCATGGTCACGACCCGAACGAAGCTCTCGTCGTTGTCAAACCGCGATCAGGCGAGCACTGCATTCGAATTGAAGACCTTGAAGAAACACTCTCGCGCGAAGGCGAACAAATCGCTTTAGTCATGTTGGCTGGCGTCAATTTCTTCACCGGACAGGCACTCGATATCGCCCGAATCACCGCAGCCGCTCATAAACATGGCTGCATCGTCGGCTGGGACCTCGCGCACGCAGCGGGCAATCTCGCGATCAATCTCCACGACTGGTACGTCGATTTCGCAGTTTGGTGCAACTACAAATACCTCAACAGTGGCCCGGGCGCGGTTGGCGGTTGCTTCGTGCACGAGAAACACCATTCGCGAACTGACCTACCGCGTTTCGCCGGCTGGTGGGGCAACGATCCGAACACGCGTTTCAAAATGCACCTGCTGCCCGATTTCATCGCGCGACAAAGTGCAGATGGCTGGCAAATCAGCAACCCGCCGATCTTCTCCCTCGCGCCAGTCAAAGTTTCTTACGACATTTTCAGCGAAGTGGGCATGCCCACCCTGCGTCGAAAATCCGAACTGCTCACCGGCTATCTACAATTCCTCATCGATCAAGCCGGTGCGGAACGTATCGAGGTCATAACCCCGCGTGATCCAACTGCCCGCGGATGCCAGCTTTCGATGCTCGTCCACGATCGGCCCAAGGAACTGCTGCCTCGCCTCAAACAATTCGGGGTAATCTGCGATTTCCGCGAACCTAACGTCGTTCGCGTTGCACCGGTTCCGCTTTACAATACGTTGCATGACGTCTGGCGCTTTGCGCGAGTATTGTCTCAGGGGTAAGGCGGGTTCCACCCGCCTTGTTGATGGTAAACGCTGCTCAAACGGATGGTGAAACCCGCCCTGCAAAGACCTTTGAATGAGTAATCAACTCGGCATGCTTTCCGTAATGCACGTCAATACGAGACATTGAACAATGCCGAGCCATCCAGCATCAAAATTCTCCGTTGTCGGTGGCGGTCTCGCGGGAGCATTGATCTCCGTCTACCTCGCACGAGCGGGTCACTCTGTCGATGTCCACGAATTGCGTCCCGACATTCGAACAGGCAACGTGGGCGGCGGTCGGTCGATCAACCTCGCGTTATCTCATCGAGGTATTGAAGCGCTACGTCGCGTCGACTTGGCAGACGAAGTGCTCAAGTCAGCCGTGGCTATGCCGGGCCGCATGATTCACTCCCCCACCGGCGCGCTGACGTTTCAACCTTACGGAAAAGATGAAACGCAAGTCATCAACTCGGTTTCTCGCGGCGGACTGAACGGAATTTTGTTAACAGCGGCCGAACGACACCCTAAGGTCAAGTTGTTTTTCCACCATAAGTGCGTCGATGCCGACCTCGATGCGGGCACAGCCGAGCTTATCGACGCACGGGGCGCGCACGTGAAGACTTCGGGCGATGTGATTATCGCCTCCGATGGCGCGTTCTCAGCCATTCGCTCCCGACTCCAACGCCGCGAAGGATTCAACTTCAGTCAGGACTACCTCGAGCACGGCTACAAGGAGCTTTGCATTCCGGCTGGTCCGAACGGCACATTCCGCATGGAGAAAAACGCCCTGCACATCTGGCCGCGAAGCTCTTTCATGATGATCGCTTTGCCGAATATCGATGGCTCATACACCTGCACGTTGTTTTACCCCTTGCATGGCCCAAACGGTTTCGAAGCACTAAAGACCGAAGTCGACGTGCGGCGTTTTTTTGAACAAACGTTTCCTGACGCCGTCCCGCTGATGCCCACGCTCATCGAGGATTTCTTCCACAACCCGACGGGTTCTTTGGTCACGATGCGCTGCACACCGTGGCACGTCGGCGACCGATTCGTCATGGTCGGCGATGCTGCCCATGCCGTCGTCCCCTTTTATGGCCAAGGCATGAACGCCGCCTTCGAGGATGTGAGCGCACTGAGTGATCAGCTCGCAAAACATGCGCCGAATTGGAAGCGCGCGTTTGAAAGTTACGAGCGCATGCGCAAACCAAACGTCGACGCCCTCGCCAATCTTGCGATTTCCAACTTCATCGAAATGCGCGACCTTACAGGACAGCGCTGGTTCCTCTGGAAAAAGAAGGCAGAGAAGTGGCTTCATAAGCTCTTCCCGAAATGGTACATTCCGCTTTACACGATGGTGTCGTTTACGTCGACGCCTTACGCGGCGGCAGTTGAAAGAGCCCGCAAACAAAACGAACGAGTCGTCACTGTGATAAGCCTGATGCTGTTAATCATGCTGATTTTGATCTTTTCGATCGTATGAATGGAGGAAACCAGCAAGGCAATAAGAAACGAATGAACTGATCTAAAGAATCATTGCGTTCTACCCTTTGTGTCTTTGTGGTTCATCAGCTTTGAAAATGTCTTTGACTTACTGGACTTATCTCAAACTCGACCAGCTTCTGAAACTTCAGGAAGCCAAATCCCATCCTGAGGAGCATGATGAGCTATTGTTCATCACCATCCATCAGGTGTATGAACTTTGGTTCAAACTGGTTATCCACGAGTTCGAGAAAATCAAGACCAACTTTTCCTCTGGCGACCTCTTCGGCGCAATCTCAACCTTTCAGCGTGTTCGCACGATCATGAAAACACTCGTGGGCCAACTCGATATCCTCGAAACCATGACGCCGATGTCGTTCACGAGTTTCCGCGATCGGCTTGAGACGGCCTCTGGGTTCCAGTCCGCTCAATACCGCGAATTGGAATTCATGCTGGGCTACAAACGTGCGGACATGCTCAAGTATCAAAAGGAAAACGAACCGCACTATCGGATTCTCGAAAAGCGACTCGCCGAGCGCAGCCTCGTGGACCACTTCTACGATTTTCTCGAAACGCGCGGCGTAACGATTCCGCAGGAATTGCGAGAACGGGATCGGAAGCTTCCTTCCGTTCCGAACGAAATCGTTCAGGATGGCCTGTTTGACCTCTACAAATCCAAACCCGACCTGGCGATTCTCTTTGAACTAATGACCGATTTCGACGAGGGCTTCCAGGAATGGCGCTACCGTCATGTGAAACTTGTTGAGCGAACCATCGGCAGCAAACATGGCACCGGCGGGTCGCTTGGTGTCGAATTCCTCAAGAAGTCGCTGTTCCAGCCGATATTTGCGGACCTATGGGCCATCCGCCATCGCCTCTAGTTCATTGGCAGTACGCACCTATACGAAGTGGAATATCAACGCTTCTGTGCGAATCAATCGAAATGGTGTCCAAACCCTTTGTGCAGCGCAGGTGGGACCCAATGAATAAGGGAGCCCGGGCTCGCCGTAACCCGAACTCCCCTAGCAGGCTTGCGATCCATCCAGTGGACACGCCAACCTCCAGAATCGCTATCGTCGACCTATATCTCAGGGTTGAGAATGTCGTTCGTTGAGCCTCGAAATCGCTTGATGCAACCGCTTCTCGCGTCATAGACGGAACAACTGTTTCCCACAGAACTTGCCTCCTTACTAACCGTCACATGAGTTTCTGCATCGTCGAGCCACTTTTATTGGACGGATAGTTACACGACCCGCTATCACACAAGGTCGTCGGGTTAACCGACACCAATAAAGTGAATTCCTTGGCGGAATGACGATCGTTTATAGACGCAGGCGCTTTTCTTGCGAACCGCCCAGGGATACAACATACGCCAATCGTTGCTCTTGTTGCCTTGTTTTCGTAAACGCAGCGAGACTCAACTGGTTTTTTGAGGTCAATCCCATGCTTTGTCTGTTAACCGTCTGGCTGCTGTTTGCTACTTCACTCGCTCCTACGGAGGATACACCGCCTGCGAAGGAACCCGGGACTGCGACTGAAAAGCCGGTTACGACGGAGTCCGCCACGCCGAAACCCGACGAAGGACCCACAAAAATCACCTCATCGAAACTGCCGTTCTCAGAAGGCGAGAATAAGCATTACCAAGGCAACAAGGCACCATTAAAGCCCAGTGCCCTCGTGAAACTGCACCCCGGAGACGTCATGGCGCGCGATTGGCTGGATGTGCAAATCAGACTCCTACTGCGCGCCAACGACAACTTCTATTTCAATCTTCCGAAACTCAGCGAACATCTCAAGGACGATAGCGGCTGGAAGGACTCGGAAAAAAAAGGCGGCGAAGAGGCGCCGCTGTGGCTGCGCGGTTATGGCGACATCGCGTACATCAGCAAGGACGTGGAAGCCACCGACACTGTCAAGAAATGGCTCGACAGGATCATTGAATCACAGGAACCCGAAGGTTACTTCGGCCCGAAACAGAACAAGGCAGATAAGAACTACTGGCCGAACATGATCGCCGTGCAGGCGCTGCAGGCGCGCTTCGAAGCCACCAAAGATGATCGCATCCTTCCGTTTCTGACAAAGTACTTCAAGTTCCGTCAGAGTCTCGATGAACTGTACCCGCACAAAGTTGGCGACTTTGATCAGCATGACAAATGGGTGCAGAACGTACGCGCGACGGATGAACTGGAGAGCGTCTTTTGGCTCTACAATCGAACGGGCGAAGAATGGCTGCTCAAACTTGCTGATCGAATTCGTGAGAAGAGTGCCGACTGGTCGAAGGAGATCGTGAGCAATCAGGGCACAGACATCGCCTATGGCCTTCGCGCCCCTGCCGTTCAATTCATACAAACCGGTGAAACAAAGCTGCTCGACGCCGTCGCGAAAAACTACAGGGGAATCTATGACGAGTACGGGCAGGCTCCAGGCGGGATGTTTGCGGCAGCGGAACGCATTCACAAAGACCGCACCGGCCCCGAGCAAGCGGCTGACGGCTGCACCATCGTTGAAATGATGCGCACCAACGAGACGCTCCTGGCGATTACCGGCGATCCGATCTGGGCAGATCGATGTGAGGAAATCGCTTTCAATACCTACCCTTCTTTCCTTGCTCCGGACAATCGCGCGGTTCGCCGCATGACCGCGCCGAATATGGTTCAGTGCGACAAGGGCGATAAGCATCCGAAATACGACGTCAAAGGGATGTCCGTCGCTTTTGACCCGAAGGAATATGACTGTTGTTCGCACAATGCTGGCGCGGGCTGGGCGCAATGGACTCAATCACTCTGGTTTGCAACACCGGGAAACGGTTTGGCGGCCGTCATGTACGCTCCCTGCTTAGTTCGGGCGAAAGTCGCGTCGGGCGTGGAAGTTTCGATCGAAGAAGTGACCGAATACCCCTTTGGCGATGAAGTCGAATTCAAAATCTCGACGCCGGAACCGGTCAGTTTTCCCCTCTCGCTTCGCATTCCCGAATGGTGCGAAAATGGTCGCGTGAGCCTGAACGGAAATCTGAAACTAATGAAGCCTGAGCCCAAGGCCTATGTCATCATCGAGCGAAAGTGGAACAACGGCGACTCGGTCAAACTTCATCTTCCCATGAACCTTCGCAAGAAAACCTGGAAGGATCAAGGTGATGCTGTCTCCATCTATCGCGGCCCATTGGCCTATTCCTTGAGTATCTCTGAGGAATGGCTTCGATCCGGCGATAAGAATTGGCCGACGTACGAAGTTAAGGCAAACAAGCCGTGGAATTACGGTCTTTACTTTGATACCAATGATCTTGAGGCCGCTTTGACCTATACGCCACGAACAGGCGTCAAAGTCGGGCAATTGTTCTATACAAACAGCGCGCCGCATTCTCTCAAGGCCAAGGGCTATGTCCTTCCCGACTGGAAACTTGACAACCTGGGCTTCCCGGAGAAATTACCAAAGAGTCCTGTCAAGATTCAGGCCGTATCGCCCGAGGACATAGAGCTAATCCCCATGGGTTGTGCAAGACTGCGCGTTTCGGTGTTTCCCACTTCACAGCCGGAATCGTGAGATGGTAGATGAGCCGGACGAAGAAGAGGAAGCTGCAGGAGAAGCCAAAGTCGCAAAGCAAAACGGCCCGATCTTGGTTCTTGCCCATTCTGGTTTTGGGTATAGGCGTTTGCCTTTTTTCATTCGCCATCGCTCGTTCGCGACACTCGCGCAGTTTTGAACCAGTCCTGCCAGCTGACGTTTCCGGTTTTGACAAGACGCTTATCGCAAAATTACACGCGGCTGCAGAAGAAGTTCGCAAGTCACCCAGCAATGCCGAGACGCATGCCCGGCTTGGCTATTTGTATGAGGCCCACAATTACAGAGACCTTGCACGATCCGCCTACCACAACGCGACGTTGATTGACCCCAAAGATGCACGCTGGTGGTATCTTTGGGCCACGGTTGAACCAAGTTTTAGGGGTACCGATGAAGCGCTTGATGCACTGAAGAAGTCACTGTCGCTTAATCCTGAATATGCGAACACCTACGAACATTTAGGCAAACAACTTCTCGACCGCGGCGATATTGAAGAAGCGGTCAGGATTCTTGAGCAGGTTGTCAGGCTCGTTCCCGATCGTCCGGAAGGCTACATCCACTTGGGTGCTGCGCTCGTCGCCAACGAGAAAGCCGGCGATGCAATTCCCTTATTGAGAAAAGCAATCTCGCTACCTCCTGAGCGAAAAGAGGCGTGGTATGTGCTCGGTCGCGCCTATCAATCCACCGGCATGGAAGCTGAATCCGAGGCGGCGTTTGCGCGAGCTGTCGGGGCCGATGCAACAAACCTGCCCGATCTTTGGCGACTTCCTGTTGACCAAGCCCGATCTACTGAAGGCGCACTCTACCGCAAGGCAGATAGTCTTATGGCGCATGGCCACCTGGCTGAAGCGATAAAGGTTTTTGAGCAACTGAGTCGCGACAACCCCAAAAACGTCGATTACCTCAGCAACTTGGCTTCCTCTTACCTGGGTGTAGGTCGTACTGAAGATGCGTTGTCAATTCTTGGTAAGGCGCTTGCGATCCGTTCTGACTATTTCCCTTTACATATCAACATGGCGTCGGCGCTAATGAACAAAGGTAACCTCGAGGGAGCGCTCGTGTACGCCGAGAAGGCAACGCAATTGGCGCCAACTATCGGTAGAGGTCACTTCACAAGAGGACTTGTTTTGGCGCGGCTGGGGCGCAAAGATGAAGCACTGACTTCACTGACAGAGGCCAAAAAACTGGAACCGCAGGACTTCAACGTACGTGCGGCGCTTGGCGAGATTTACATTGGTTTCAGCCAATTGGACGCAGCCATCGCGGAGTTCGAACAAGCTGTCCGATTAAATCCTGACTCCGCGATTATCAGGTACAATCTAGCTATGACTTACTCGAAGGCTTCACGATTCGCAGAATCACTGCAGCAATTGGAAGAGGCTGCCAAGCTCGAACCCAATAACCAACGAATCGCCCAATCCCTGGAGCGAATCAGACTTTCTGCCAAAGGCAATGGACAATGACGCGCCCCGGCACCACATCTGAACGCTCGGCATCCCTCCCGCGATTTCTCGTGCTGGGACTGGGCTTCGTTCTGCTGGCCGCCGGTTCGTTTGTGTTATTGAAACCGAACCGTATTGCGGCGCCAGACAAGATGACCACCTCAACGGATTCACAGGCCGATCAACCACCGTGGTTCGAAGATGTCGCCGCGAAGGTTAGAATCGATTTCACTTATTCCAGCGGCCACGACGGTAAGAACTATCACATGCCGGAAATCATGGGCGGAGGCGCCTGCCTATTCGATTTCGACAAGGATGGACATCTTGACGTGTACCTGGTCCAGGGTGCGCGCAATTTCGATCCGCCCGTCCCGTTACCGAAGAAGCTCTATCGCAATAAGGGCGACGGAACCTTTGTCGACGTTACAGACAGCGCCGGTGTTGGCGATCTTGGTTTCGGTATGGGTTGCACGACCGGTGACTATGACAACGACGGCTGGACCGATCTTTACATAACAAATGTCGGCCCTAACACGCTCTATCGCAACAACGGCAACGGAACGTTTACCAATGTGACTGCTAACGCAAACGTATCCCATCCAGGCTTCAGCGCCAGCGCCGCGTTCGTCGATTACGATCTCGATGGCGACCTCGATCTGTACGTGACAAACTACCTCAACTGGAGCAAGGCCACCGAGATCGCGTGCGCCACGCCCTCGGGCGGAAACGACTACTGCTCGCCCGTTAACTACAACGCCCCCCAGCCCGACTTGCTTTATCGCAACGACGGAAACGGCACTTTCACCGACGCTTCATTCGACGCGGGAATCACAACGAACTACGGAAACAGCCTGGGTGTGACTTGCTCGGACTTTAATCAGGATGGTTGGATCGACATCGCCGTCGCCAACGATCGAAGCCCCAACGCACTCTGGATCAACCAAAAGAACGGCACGTTCCGCGATGAGGCAGTCTCACGCGGATTCGCCTATAACGCCGCTGGAATCGTTGAGGCGGGGATGGGTATCGTCGCAATCGACATTGATGCTGATCTCGATATCGATCTATTCAGCACTCATTTCGAAGGCGAATTGAACACGGTTTACGTTAACGACGGAGGCTTTTTCGAGGATCGGACAGTTCGACTTGGCCTTTCGAGCGCTCGCCCGTTTATAGGTTTTGGTACTTCCATTGCGGACTTCAACAACGACGGAAGTCTCGACATTTACGTCGCTAATGGCGCTGTAATCATCGGACACGGCGAATACTCACGCAAAGATCCGTATGCGGAACCCGACCAACTTTGGCAAGGACTAACCAACGGAACATTCACAGAAGTCATGCCTCGCGGCGGGACCGCAAAACTGCTTAACGATTCCGGGCGCGGGGCGGCTTTCGGTGATTATGACAATGATGGCCGCATTGATATGGTGGTGGTGAATCGAGATGCGAAAGCATACGTATTGAGAAACATTACCAAAGGCGGCGGATGGATTGGGTTTGCTGTGCTGAATCGTCATGGAAGTCCCGCAATCGGCGCCCAAGTGCAAGTTGAATACGGCGGGAAGCCGCACATCCGCGATGTGCACGTCGCCTACAGCTATTGCTCCAGCAACGACCCACGCATCCATTTCGGGCTCGGCGCCGTCGACAAGGTAACCAATGTTCAGGTTACGTGGCCCGATCGTACGGTGGAACGATTCGGAGAGTTTCCCTCAGGCAAATACCACGAATTGCGCCAGAAGTAACTGCCATGCCAGATGAACTTCAACTGGTCGAATGGCTTCGTCAGAATAGCTATCAGCCCGATTTCGTGCGTCTCGGTATCGGCGACGATATGGCGATCCTCGACCTACCAGAAAAGTCGACAGTCAATTCTGCAACTAATTCCACCCGCATTCTCGTCTCCAGCGACATGCTCCTCGATGGAGTTCATTTCGATACACGCACCCAGCCGCTCGAACTGATTGGGCGAAAAGCCATCGCATGTTCGCTCAGCGATTGTGCAGCCATGGCGGTCAAGCCGGTTTCGGTGACGATCTCCCTCGCGATTCCGTCGTCGCAATCTCTGGAACAGACCAAGAGACTATTCCACGGAATGAATGAGATCGCTCGCGAATTCAATACGGCCATCGCCGGCGGCGACACCACCTTTTGGCCGCACGCACTTGTCATCGACATCGCGATACAGGGAATTCCGTTTGCGGGCATCGAACCAGTGAGGCGTACCGGCGCGAAAGTCGGCGATCTCATCGCGGTCACCGGTCCGCTCGGCGGCAGCCTTCGTGGTAAACACCTGTCGTTCACGCCACGGATTCGTGAAGCCGAAACCCTCTCACGAACCCTTGGCGAGCACCTTCATGCGATGATGGACATTTCCGACGGGTTGTCACTCGACCTCTGGCGCATGTGCGAGGCGTCGCATGTGGGTGCGGTTCTCGATGAGGCGAAACTTCAACAGGTCATCAGCAACGATGCAATGTTCGGCGCATCTAACGATCATCCCACGCCGCTCGACCACGCGCTATCAGATGGTGAGGATTTTGAGTTGCTAGTTGCTATTTCAAATAGTGCGCCAGCGTCAAGACGGATCGCCGACGGGCAACTCAACATTGCCGGCGTTCCGTTGTACATTGTCGGCGAGATTGCAGCGGACAGATATCGGATGCGCCGCAAGGACGGCACGCTAACGAAGCTTGAACCGAAAGGCTACGTGCATTGACGCGATCCTTGCTCGAATTTCAAACCGAGTCTACGGACATGACCGTTGGCTTTGGTGAAGCCATTGGTCGTGCGCTGGTCGGCGGTTTGACCATGGGTCTCATCGGCCCGCTCGGCGCGGGCAAGACGCTTCTCACACGCGGTATCGCGATCGGCAACGGAATCGCTGACTCAACGAGTGTCACCAGCCCCACGTTTACGCTCATTCAGGAATACCGCGGCCGACTCACGTTATTTCACCTCGATCTGTATCGATTAACCAAGCCGGCGGAGTTGGCGGCCCTTGGTTTTGACGAGCTCATTCGAAACGATTCGGTTGTATTGGTGGAGTGGGCGGACAAGTGGCCCCAAGCACTACCGAACGAACGGGTGACTATTACCATCGAACCCAGCGGTGCGTCGTCGCGCAGGTTTGTGATCCATGCTTCGGGATATGAGGGGCAGCAGTTTCTCGATCGCCTCTCGCCAGCCCTAGCAACTGTAAAGCGTTGACTCCCCACCATTTCGGGCGTATTTTCCTTGCTTGTAGTTACCTGCACAAACCGCCGGAAACCGGCGATGTCCACCGAGGATAAACCATTGCCCCGCCACGACAAACGTAGCCCTACCCAATTGCGTCCGGTGAAAATCACGCGCGGGTATACGCGCAATGCAGCTGGTTCCGTACTCATTGAAACGGGTAATACCATGGTCCTCTGCACGGCTTCGTGGAAGAACGAAGTTCCGAAGTGGAAGCAGGGCAAAGGCAGCGGCTGGCTCACCGCAGAATACGACATGTTGCCGGGCGCGACCTCAGAGCGTCGAGAGCGGAATCGAAAATCCATCGACGGACGAACTCAGGAAATCCAGCGGCTCATCGGTCGGTCATTGCGCGCCGTCGTCGATCTTAACCTGCTGGGCGAAAACATGATTCTCGTGGATTGTGACGTACTTCAAGCGGATGGTGGAACTCGTACCGCCAGTGTGACCGGTGCATATGTGGCTGTGTGCGATGCGGTGCGATTTGCACTGAAAAACAAGTGGATCACGAAATCGCCGGTGCATGATTCAGTTGCAGCCGTCAGCGTTGGCGTCGTCGGCGGCAAGACCTTGCTCGATCTGAACTACGTCGAAGATTCCGGGGCCGAGGTCGACATGAACCTCGTCATGACCGGTAAGGGCGGGCTCGTTGAAGTGCAGGGCACCGGCGAGCAAGGCACTTTCAGTCAAAAGGAACTCAACAGGATGCTGCAAATCGGAACGCGCGGCATCCGCCAACTCATGCAGCATCAGAAGTCAGCGCTGAATAAGAAGATCTGAATGGGTAGTTATCTTTGCGAGTACTACTATGCGTCTAAATCTTAACATCACTCGCTCGGGCATCGCGTGCTTGCTAATTTTCTCGACGATCGCGTTCGCGGGCCCAAAGAAAGACAAGGACCAGGTGTGGTCACCGTCCAGCTCGTCGAAAGGAAAGGGCGTGCCATGGACCATACTCTGCTGGGAGGTGCAGGGCATCAACCGGCTTTCATACGTGGAGCAAGTGGCAGACGCTCTTCGCAACACCGACGGCGTTCGCCCCAAGGAAGTCTATGTGAACAGCGAGTCGGACGGATTCATTCGACTCTACTATGGCGAGTACTTCCGTAAGATGAACGAAAAGGTTGGGCGACGCGAAGTGCCGAAGAAGCTCCAGGACGACATGGCGCTGGTCAAATCGCTGGGCATCAACACGGACCAGGCAGTGTTTCGATTTGCCCGCATGGTGCCCAAGCCGCTGCCGGACGTTGGCAATCCTGCGTGGTCCCTCACGCGAGCTCCGGGCATCTACACGCTGCAGGTTGCGGTATTTGAGCCGGCGGACGATTTCTGGGATTACAAGAACGCAGCCGCTGAATATTGCGACTATCTCCGCAAGAAAGGGTACGAAGCGTATTATCATCACGCACCGGCCAGCAGTATCGTGTCAGTCGGAGTCTTCGGACCGGAAGCCGTGATTGAATCCGAGAAAGGCCAGATACGGTACAGCAGTGAAGTCGTTTCGTTGCAGGAAGACGACCTGTTGAAATACAACCTTGTCAACGGTGCGGTCGTGCGCACCAAGAATGCCTCTGCGACCGTACCATTTGAACCCATCGATGATGCTTCCTACCAGGCGGCCACTGCGCGCAAGGGCGATAAGAAAAACCTTGGCGCATTCGTAGGAAAGTCGTTCAAATTCGATCTTGCCGGACGGGACGCCAAAGACGGCGTGCTCATGACCTCACGGCTGGTCTTCATTCCGGGGCGTGAAGAGCTATTCCGACAGTGACCGGCCAACCCGTTATTGTGATCGCGACAACCAATCGCGGTAAAACGCGCGAGGTTCTCGCCGTTTTAGGCGATTTGCCGCTGAACCTTCGCACGCTTTCCGATTTCCCATCAATAGCACCGCCCGAGGAGACTGCCGAGACTTTTGCCGAAAACGCCGCACTGAAGGCGTCGTATTATGCGTATGCCACGGGTCAATGGACCTTGGCCGACGATTCCGGTCTTGAAGTGGACGCCCTGAACGGTGCGCCGGGAATCTACTCCGCACGATTCGGAGGCGCCAAAGGCGACGATAAAGCCAACAACCGCAAGCTCATCGAGGAACTACGCTCGGTGCCGCAAGCCGAAAGGACGGCAAGGTTTCGGTGTGCGTTGGCGTTGGCCGATGCGAATCGCGTCATCGCCACCGCCGATGGAACGGTCGAAGGCATCATTATCGACAAACCGCGCGGCTCGAACGGATTCGGCTACGACCCACACTTCTGGGTTCCACCATTTGAGCGAACCGTCGCCGAGATGCATTCCGATCTTAAGAACTTGATCAGCCACCGTGGCCAGGCGTTGCGCGCCCTCAGGCCGCATTTGCTGCGGCTCGCCTCAACTTAAGTGACCTCCAAAAACTCTGCCCCTGCCCTAAAACTACTTCTCGAAAATTAACAAAATTATCCGTTGTCCTCGCCGCCGTTGTCGTTACAATCTCCGCTCTTTCATAGGAGAAACGCCTTTGGCTGCAAACAAGAACGATAACGGAAATAACCTGACAAGTTTCAAGCCGATGAACAACTTCGTCCCCAAGATGATGTTCTTCACCAAGGGCGATGGAAAGCACAAAAACAACCTGCAATCCTTCGAAGAAGCGCTTCGTGACGCAGGCATCGCTCAATACAACCTCGTGCGCGTCAGCAGCATTTACCCACCGGGCTGCAAGATCGTATCGAGGGAAAAAGGCATTTCCATGCTTCAGCCGGGCGAAGTGGTGTTCTGCGTGCTCGCGGAAACGCGCACGAATGAACCCAACCGTCTCGCTTGCGCTGGCATCGGCTTAGCAATCCCTGCCGACTCTAAACGCCACGGCTACATTTCCGAGCACCACGGGTTCGGCATGACGCAGAAGGCGTGCAGCGACTACGTCGAGGACATGGCCGCAAGCATGCTCGCGACCACGCAGGGCATCGATCTTGATCCCGACCTTGCTTACGACGCGCGCAAGGACACCTACAAGGCCAAGGGCCTCGTGGTGCAAACCAAGGCCGTCGTGCAGACAGTTGAGGGGGACAAGAACGGCTTGTGGACGACGGCGATCGCTGCGGCTGTGCTGATTCTCTAGCTCAATCCCAAGATCAAACCAGCTATGACGAGTTGACGACAGACGATCTGTGTCAGAGCGCAATCCTCGCGCCGCGATTCGCTCGCTCTACTTCGAGGTGAACAGGCTGCCTAGCGCCGGCACACGGCCCGCGTGGGTCCAATTCGGCATACCCGGCGTCCAGACAAACGTTGAAGGTGTCAACGCCTTGCTCGATACATGTGCATGGAGCTGGTCCACGGATAGTGGCCCCTGGGGGCTGCCGTTGATCAACACGTGCCACACGGCGGCACTGTGGATCATCGGCGGTGGCGGCGGGACAGCCGGTACGACTGATGTTGCCCGTTGCGCCATCGCCATTCCAACACCCATACCCATACCCGCCCCAGCCCATTCGCCCGCCGCAGCCCCCGGCGTGGTCATCGCGTGACCGACCTGATATTGCTGCCACTGGTTCATGTCGCCGATCACGCTCATGCTCGTGCGCGAGTCCAGCGCCTTTTCGACGGCCTCTGGCAGCGAAATGTTCACGATGAACAACTGGGGAACGTCGAGGCCGTATTCTTTCGCGACGCGAGTGACGACTTCAAGGCGAAGTTGCTCAGAGAGCTTGTGATAGTTCGACGCAAGGTCCAACGCGGCGATCTGCGACTTACCGAGCATGTCCGCGAACGCCGAATGGATGATCGAGCGAACGAGTTCGTGGATTTCGTCCGCCTCAAAAGACTCGCTGGCTCCAACCAGCTCGTTGAGCAGCACCGACGCGGACGAGACCTTCAACGCATAAGTACCAAAGGCGCGAAGTCGAATGGGGCCAAAATCGGCGTCGCGGAGCATGATAGGATTGGGCGTGCCCCACTTCAGGTCAGTCACCTGGCGCGTGTTCACAAAGTAGACTTCAGACTTGAACGCGCTGTCGAAACCATGAGCCCAGCCTTGCAGGGTCGAGAGCACGGGCAGGTTGCTGGTGGTCAATTCGTATTGGCCGGGCTCGAAGACGTCGGCGAGCTTGCCGCGATGCACAAACACAGCGAGTTGGCCGGGGCGGACAATCAGCTGAGCACCGTTCTTGATCTGGTTGTGGTAGCGCGGGAAACGCCAAACGAGCAGATCCTTGGTGTGGTCCACCCACTCGATGATATCAACCAGTTCGGCGCGTAGTTTTTCAAGAAGACCCATAGCTTGCTCCCACAAATTTTCGTAGGCAGGTGGAACCCACCCTACTATCTTCGCCCCGGCGCGCGTTCGATCGCAGCGACCTCACCATGATCCAGCCAGATCAGACTGCAGCGGCGACACGAATCGATCACGACGCTGCCCGGCCCGTAATATGGATGGACTTCCATTGGCTTTCGGCACTTCGGACAGTCGACGTTGCGATTCAGCTCTTCCTGATTCAGCAGCCGCGGATCAGCCGGTGCACCTTTGAAGCCTATTCGCCTCGCGCTAACGATTTTCAGAAAATCTTCACTGTCGACGAGAATGCCGCGACAACGTTGGCACACGCACATAGATCGTCCGTCGATCGCACCCGCGACCATCGGCAATTCGCAAACGGGACACTGTCGATCCGTCTGCTGGCCGGTCGACTTAATACGGTCAGCGGAGTCGTGGAGATCAGTCGGGAAGAGGAACGAAAAGCAGTAAGCACACGTAAAGTGCTCCCGTCCGTCGACGACTTGCAATGGTGCGCCACAGTTTTCGCAGTTCATAAGAAACGCCGTCGACCAGATCTGTTGAGAATCAATACGACGGAGTGTTTATCGACTGAAGAAATGACTGGCGTGGGCTCAGCCAGCTACGTATTAGTGCTCTAACTCGGACGTTGCAAACCTCGCGGGCGCGCTAACTAAGATTCTCTCGGACCTTCTCGTAATCCACCGGGCGCTTCTCGTTAAATGCCGCGATCCCTTCCTTCGTTTCGAACGTGAGGTTGTTCAGTGATAGCCAATCGCGGGCGTGGCCGACCGTCATATGCCACGAGAAATCTCGCCAGAAATTGAGCTGCTGCTTGGTGTAGCGGATGCAACTCGGGAGCTTGTTGATCAGTTTTTCGCACATGGCATCTACGGCTGCATCGAGCTGCGATCGCGGAACCACCTGATTGATCAAACCCCATTCGAGCGCCTTAGCAGCCGGTATTTCTTCGCAGAGCATGAGAATCTCGCGGGCACGACGATCGCCAACGATCAGCGGCAACCACTGCGTAGCTCCTCCCGCCGGCACAGAGCCTCGTGCGGTACCGACCTGACGGATGTAAATGTCGTCCGCCGCGATGGCGAGGTCGCAGGCCATGTTGAACTCGTTGCCGCCGCCGACAGTCATGCCGTTAAGTCGCGCGACGGTCGGCTTGCCGATGTTGCGAAGCTTGTCGTGTGCGTCGATGAACGCCCCCATCCATTTCCAATAGGCCTGCGGGTGTCCGACGCAATGCTCCTGCTGCTCCTTCAAATCCGCACCGGTGCAGAAGGCCTTATCGCCCGCGCCGGTGAGCACAAGCACCGCGATATCGTCATCCCACGAAGCATCCTCAAACGCAGCCGTCATTTCACGCAGCGTTTGAAAATTGAACGCGTTGTAAACGTCAGGACGATTGATCGTCACCGTCGCGCGATGATTCGCTTTCGTGTAGAGGATGGACTGAAAATTGAGCACGCTAGCGGGTTTGGCTTCCGGAAAGTTCATAGCACTCTTTCAGAGTCCCGAGCGCAAGCTCGGGGGAATAAAGGAAAATTCTGGCGCGTTAGTTCCAAATCAAACGTAGCGACATTTTCGCCAACAACCCTTTACTCGCGCAAAGGGCTCAGCTCATTGGCGCCTCGCTACTGCACTTCCGCAAAAATCATCGTGATCAAATCCCCCGCGAAGCTCATCACGTCCTTGCCGGCGGCCTTGCCTTCGGGGCTGCCGAGCGCGGCGTTCAGCGCGTCCTTGTTGTCGAACCACATCTCAGCCTGGAGGTAAAACCTCGGTTCGCCGCCGGGCGCGCCGTAGCATTTAGCCACTTCCATCTTCCGTAAGCCGGGCATTTTGGCCGCCAGCGGCGAGTGGGTCTCGAAATAGTATTTGTCAAAAGCAGCCGTGTCATTGGGCTTCTTGTACAGTGCAATTAACTTAACCATAAGTGCTCCTTTTCATCATCTGTTGATGGCGGTTGGAACCCGCCCTACTCGATTCGGATCAATGGCAAAACTTGGCGATCCGGGGCGCCGCACCTGCCATCGCGGCGCAGTCCGCTGCGACGCCTGCCGCAACCGGCAAATCATGTCGCCCTTTGGCCCGTGGAGCGTAACGCAATTGCGGAAAGTCGCCAATCGAGTAGACGCCGTTCCCCCGTGCCCTCGGCAGGCACAGCGTCGCCCGTCCGGGTTTGGTCCCGGTTGTTCAAGTCGATACAATGGCCACGATCAGTCCTCGGGGGGAAATCCGGTTGTATATCAGACCGATAATCAGAAGATTTCGAGCAATCACGCGACCCTTCGGGCAAGCGCTCGCGCGAAGCTCACGGAAGTGGAGTTTCCGCACACTCATATCGCTTCGATCTTCGGTTGCCTCCGCGTGGGTTCTCGCATGGACTACAATGCTAATGGCACCAGCAATCGTGCTGGGGCAAGGCCAAACTCTCTTTTTTGAGAATTTTGAAACCGGCGGGCCGGGCTGGACCTACGACAACGCCAACCACGGCCAATGGCACATTGCTCCAAATGGGGAGTGTCTGTCGATCACGAAGATGGCAGCCTATAACCGCGGCCCGACCGCCTGCAACTACTCGCTCGGAACCAGTGGAAACAGCGGCATCCTGTTCTCACCATCATTTACGTTGACGGGCTTGCCGCCGCACACGATCAAGCTCGACTACATTCGAGCGGCGGCGATACAGGCAGCCACCTGCCTGAATGTCGTGATCGCCGAATGCGGTCAAATCGCGCCGGTTGGTTGCTTCAACGGAAACCTGGTAGGCCTGCGATCCATCGAATGGAACATTCCCGCCGGCTACCAAGATCGACACGTGGTCCTCGCATTCTATTTCAACACACTTCCCGGCGGCACCAACAATCCCGGTTTCTATGTTGACAATATCGAAGTGACCAACAGCGGCATTTTTGGCGACTTCGACGGTGACCTCGACGTGGACATCAACGACTTCAACACAATGTTGGATTGTTACACCGGTCCGCCTGTCCCTTATGCGCACTGCCTGTCGCCCGAATGCGCGGTCGGCATTTTTGGCAATGACAGCCCCGGTTCGGGCGAAACCTGCGGCGATGAATTCTGTCCTCCTCCGCTGCGCTGCAGTGCCATCGACTGTCACACCTGGGATGCGTTCCAGTCAGCCTGGACCGGACCGGGCCCTCTGCCGGAGTTCCCGCTGTGCAATCAGTACGGCGACGTAAACCGCGATGGGCTGGTCGGCATCGACGACATCCTGTGCATGCTCGCCTGCTTCGGCGGCAGCTTCACCTGCGCAGGCGACATCTCGAACGCTGACATTTCGCCCTGCGGTGGTGACGGGATCGTGAACCTTGACGATAGCCTCGCGATTCTTGCTGCATTCACTGGACAGATAGATTGCCAGTAAAAGTCTCTCATCGTTTGATCAGGTCCAATTTGAACAACGATCCACAGGCTCGATTCTCACCTAGCCGGAAGTCGTTGGCGACGACGCTGTAGTTTCCGCTCGAAGTCGCTGGTAAAGGAACGAGGCGAGAATGAGCAGCAGACCGACCACCATGAACGAGATTACCCGATAGACCATGTCGAGACGCGACATGTCGACGAGAAAAACTTTGCCGATCGTCATTGTGAACAGGCCGATTCCCGCATAGCGCGTGACGGAGATGTTCCGCGCGAAACCAATGATCAACATGCTGATGGCCGCAAAGCTCCAATAGCATGAAATCGCCACGTGCATCGCCAGGTTGGAGTCCTTGAAGCTGGTCCCCCACGGCTCAAACCGAAACACACGGACGATCTCAAACGTCGGTACCCATGTAGCGAGAATGGCACAGCTTACAATCAGAGAGCTAGCAACCGTGGGCCAATTCACAAACTTTGACTCCGACTTGATCCAGCGCTTGGTTGACCAGTAGGCGATGAGCACGCAGGCAATCGACCCCGTGCCAACGATAAACGTGCGATTTGTTGCGATTCCAGTCAGGTCACTCCACGCGCCATTGGCGGCCGCGAACAGCGTATCGACGCTGACTAATTTAGCGGCGGCGAGAAACGTTAGAATCAGTGCATAGATCGCCAGCTCCACATGCTTTCGCCGTGCGATAAACCAAAGTGCGATCGCGTTGATCGACCACGTTGCGGTCACCATCACACCCACAGCCAGATCCGGCCTTTCGAAAAGTGATCGAATCGAAGCTTCGAATCGAAACGAGCGCAAGACCTCGAATGTCGCCAACCACGTGACCAGCGCGGCTGCAACCACCATCGCGGTTCGACTGAGTGTTCGCCATCGAATTTCCTGTTCATCCGCTTCCGCGAGTTTTCGTGCAGTCATGTAAGCGATTAATATGCAACCAACGACAGCCAGCCCTACGAGAAAGGTTCTGTTGATGCAGATTCCCGCCAGGTCGCGCCAGTGATTGCTCTGGGCGAAAACAAACGTGTCGGCAAATGTGAGACGAACCACAGAAAGCGTCGTGAGTACCGCGGCCGACACAGCCAGTTCTTTGCGATTGGGCCTGCTGATAATCCACAGCGTCGTGGCAATAATTGTCCATGTGAGCGTCAGGAAAATCCCGTTCGCCAGATGCGGCGATTGGAAGGACGAGCGAACATACTCCTCAAATCGAAAGACGCGAAGCACTTCGAAGGTAGCCGTCCACGAGATCACGAGCACCACAGCCACGTTGATGGCGGCAGCCCACTCGACGCCCCAATACTCCTTTACTTTCGCAGACAGATGATTCAGCGATCGGGTTTTCAGCAGTATCAAAAGTCCAACTATCACAAGTCCGCACAACACAGCCCGATTGAAAACGATGCCGTGCAAATGCGACCATGCGCCGTCGGCGGCTCCTGCCAACGTGTCGACAAGAAGGAATTTCCCAACCGTCAGGAAGGCGAGCGCGGTCGCAACAAGACTCGCCTGACTGGCCCTCCTTGCAACGAACCACCATAGCACCGCGATAGAAACCCACGCCCACGTCGCGGCATAGCGCTCCCATTGATGAGCAAAAATCCCCAACAACAGAAACGTGCCCAACACAACACATGACACAACGATTGGTTGATCTTCGGCCGAAGGCGTGCGGCGAACCGCGAGCACCGCTGTACACGCGTATGCACAAAGCCCGACGAGCATGAAGCAGAGGATCACCCAGTTCAGCGTGAACTCACCGAACGCAAACAACTCTGCGGCCAACTTTGCGTCGTTGATTTCATAGATCAGCAAATGACCCACTGCGCCGGCAAGAATGGCCATCGACTTAACTCGCAGCCAGATTTCCGCGTGTCGACGGCAGAACCAAAGCGTCACCACCGCTTGCACGGACCAACTGATGCTCACCATGTACCGATCAAACTGCAGCGGCGCAGCGAGCGCCAGCATGGCAGCCCCGTCCAGCCACAACGAGCGGCGAGCGGGCTCGGCCTCTTCGACCGCGTCCAGTACTTTCCAAGCACAAATCCACTGCACCGCGGCCGTTGCGACAGCGAAAAGCCCCATCCATTGAGGCACGGCCTTGTGCAACAGGAAATAAATGCCTGCGAAGAACACAACGTTGTTCGCATGTAGCATGAACCCCGTAAGTCGCGGCACCTCGATGCGCTTTTGTCGCTGGCTGACGATGAAGTCGCCGTGGAAAAGCAAGTAGAACGTGAAGACAAAGCCCGCTGTTCGCCACATGGCAGTTGGCGAATAGAACTGCGCATACCATCCACCGAAGAGTGCCAACGTACCGACCCAGACAAGCGGGCGCAACACATCCCAACGGCGAAACCATGCGGTAAACAAGAACCCTACGTTCATGGCCAGAACGTAAATGAGTAATGCGACCTGCTGGTCTCGACCGGTGCTGAGCAGCAGCGGCGTACCATATCCGCCAATGACCGCTAGAATCGCCACCGGCAGCATATTAGCGTGAACGGCTACGCCCGCGCCGATGACTGTAATCACGGTGTATAGGATCGACGCCGTGCTATGCTCGATGAGTCCGTAGTACTTGTGGGCACCGAAAGCGGACAAGTACAGCACGCCAACGCCGCAACCCAACAACCCAGCCGAAAACGAGCGCATCTTGCGGAACAGGAAATATTCACCGATCCCAATGAGCGCGACTCCGAACGCGGCTGCAAGCAGCACACGAGCGGTCTCGTTGATCCAACCCCGATCGATTGAGATCTTCACCAGGAACGCGGCCGCCAGCAGGAGAATGATCGCACCAATGCGATTGAACCACACGCCGCCTATTCGCAGCTCCAAATCAAGTCGCCTGGCTGACTCTTGTTTTGCGGTTGATTCGCTGGACGGGGAGACCAACTTCGCAAATGCGGCCACAGCCTGCTCGCGCACGCGCGTAAATGACTCCGCAGGTCCGGCAGAGTCGACCTTGGCTGCCTCTGGGGCGAGCTGTCGTCGTCGATTCTCTTCATAGTTTTTCAAGAAGTCGACAACATTTGTCGGAGCAACAGTGGCGTGTTCAGGAACTGACGAAGGCGACTGTACTTCTTCGACGATCGGCTCCGGCTCTGCGATTTCCTCTTTCAGAACTTCCGGAATTTCTACGGACTGGGTTTCTTGGACTGGGACGACCGGAATCGGAGGTGCGGCCTCAAGCTCCGCCTTGAGCGCCCCTTCCTTGCGTAGTTCGACCTCCAATGCGGCGATGCGCGATTGAAGCTGTTCCAGGTCGGATTGAAAACCAAACGCCGCGCGACGCAGCGCCATCAGTTCCCGCTCAACGGAATTGCGGTCCATTCAATCGGCCCTGAGACCTACATTTCAGAAAAGACGCAGATTGGTATTGTCATTCTGATCCTTTGTACGCGGCGAATCAAGATAGGTTCGTCAGATTTGATCGCAAATCGTCGCGTAGTGTCAGCCCCGCAAGCCCGCTTTCCGACTTATTATTCATCAAAGCAGCGGTTCGCCAGACGTCGACCATCACATTATGATGCCCCCTTTGCTGATACGAATAGACAAGTGATCAAACCCAAGAAGAAACCATGCAGGAATTGACCCCAGAACAAATCGTCAAGGAACTCGACAAGTACATCATTGGCCAGAACGCGGCCAAGCGGGCGGCGGCCATTGCGTTGCGAAATCGCTGGCGGCGGCAACAGCTTCCGGTGGATATTCGCGACGAGGTGATGCCCAGCAACATGATTTTGATCGGCACAACCGGCGTGGGCAAAACCGAAATTGCGCGGCGGCTGGCCAATTTGGTGAACGCTCCGTTCGTCAAAGTCGAAGCCACCAAATACACCGAAGTCGGCTATCACGGTCGCGACGTGGACACGATGGTTCGCGACCTCGTCGAGTTTGCAATTCGCATTGTGCGTGACGAGCAAACCGAAGTCGTCCGATCCGAAGCGGAACGACTCACTGAAGAGCAATTGATCGACATTCTCCTTCCACCCGGCGGCGAGAGCCGAGAAGAAACGGAAGCCAACAACGAAGCGGCTCAGCGGCGCCAGCGCAATCGTGAGAAAATGCGCACACAATTGCGTGCGGGCGAATTGGACGAACGCCAGGTTGAACTATCCGTCGAAGCCAAGTCCGTTCCCGTCGGCATTATGACTAACGTTGGCTGGGATCAGGTCGACCCCGATTTGCAGGGCTTCCTTGAAAAAATAATGCCCACCCCGTCCAAGCGTCGCTCAGTCACCGTCGCCGAGGCTCGCAAGCTGATTTTTCAGGAACAGTGCGACAAACTGATCGACCGCGAAAAGGTAACGGACATGGCCATTAAGCGCGCCGAATCGGGCGGCATCATCTTCATCGACGAGATCGACAAACTATGCACTGCCGATCGAGTACATGGGCCCGATGTATCGAGGCAGGGAGTCCAGCGCGATCTGCTGCCGATCATCGAAGGCTCGACAGTGAACACGCGCTACGGACCGGTAAAGACTGATCACATACTCTTTGTCGCCGCCGGCGCATTCCTCGGCTGCAAGCCGAGCGACTTAATGCCCGAGCTTCAAGGACGACTGCCGATCCGCGTCGAACTTGATGACCTCACGCGCGACGACTTCGTTCGCATTCTCACCGAACCCAAGAACGCCCTCACCAAGCAGCACACCGCCCTAATGGCCACCGAAGGCGTGCTGGTCGAATTCACCCGCGACGGGATCAACGCCATGGCTGACATCGCCGATCGCGTCAACAAAAACACCGACAACATCGGTGCGAGGCGTCTGACGACAGTGATCGAAAAGGTGATGGAAGACCTCAGCTTCGACGCCCCCCAACTGCATGGCGAGAACATTCAAATCAACCACGAATACGTCACTAAGCGACTTGCGGCGATCAGCCAGGACAGCGACCTGAGCCGGTTCATTCTTTAGCGATTCAGAGTCGCTGGCAGTAAGAATTCACAGCGCCTACCTAGTTCATTGCTACCGAATGCAATTAATTATCGGACTATAATCTTGCAGCCGGGGGGAGCTGGCGATTTCACATTTTCCACCAAAGCTGGCCTGCGGCTGGCGTCGATTCAAAAACCAACGTACAATCGCGGCCCCTGTCGTGGGAGCGACGAAGCCAGAGTGGCTTTGAAGCCTTCGGTGAGGCTGGGCTTTTTGAAAAGGAATCGGAGTTTCTGTGATCAAAGTAAAGCCAAGGTCAGGTGAGTCCATTCAGCAGGTATTGAAGCGTTTTAAGCGTCTTTGTCAGCGCGAAGGACTAACGCGTGACATGAAGCGTCACAGCTACTACGAGAAACCATCAGAGCGAAAGCGACGTCAATCGCGAAAGACCGTACGCAAGCCGGAACTCCCGGCTCCCGGTCCCCGTCGCTAAATCGTCGGACAATGACAAACCGGATGGCCGCTTGAAACGTCGTCCGGTTTTTTCTTGCGCAGTGGGCGAATTGTCCGATGATGTAAGCACTGTCGCGATCCGCTTCGATTATTAGCTGAGGCGACATTTGATGAAGTGCCATCGATTGACACTCGTGAGGGTCGGATGAATCAGAACAAAGTAGCGTTAGTAACCGGCGGATCGCGCGGTATCGGGCGTGGCATTTGCGTCGAAGTAGCAAAAGCCGGTTACGCCGTCGTGGTCAATTTTCGCGACAACTTCACGGCCGCCCAGGAAACGCAGCAACTCGTCGAAGAGTTCGATGTGCCCGCGGACATCTGCCAGGGCGACGTCACCGTACAATCCGACCGCGATCTCATCGTCGACTTTGCGCTGGAGCGATTTGGCCGAATTGATCTGCTCGTGAACAACGCGGGTATTGCCCAGGCCGAGCGAAAAGACATTCTCGAATACGACGCCGAGAGTTTCGATCAAGTCCTCAACGTCAACTTGCGGGCACCGTACTTTTTCACGCAGCGCGTCGCGAAAGTGATGATCGATTTGATTTCATCTAAGACGATCGAAACCGCGAACATCGTTAATATCACGTCGCTGCGATCGTACACAGCCGCGAAAAACTACGGAGAATACTGCATCAGTAAAGCCGGCTTGAGCATGGCCACCAAGCTGTTCGCCGTGCGCCTGGCTGAACACGGCATCAACGTGTTCGAAGTAAGTCCGGGTATCATCGAAACAGACATGACGGGCACAAAAGCGACGCGCGACTACTACAACAACAAAATCGCCTCGGGGTTAGCTCCCATCAATCGCTGGGGCAAAGCAGAGGAAGTCGGACGGGCGGTTGCAGCCATCGCTCGCGGTGATTTCCCCTTCAGTACAGGCTTGGCACTGCACATCGATGGTGGCTGGCATCTGCGGGAACTGTAAGCTGCTTTGTGTTTCTCTTCTTAATCAGGAAAATTCAAGCGTGCGACATATCGCGAGTCATTGGCCATAAAGGCAATCATCACAGCACACCATTATGGGTAAGCAAGAATTCCAACTGCCGCGAACAGTTCGGCTGAAGGACGGGCGAACCTGCCTGGTCAACTCGGTCGTTGAGGACGATGCAGCCGAACTACTCGAGTTCCTTCCGCAAACGCACCGCGAGAGTGATTTTCTCGGCTATCTGCAGGGCGAATTCAATTTCACGCTGGATCAGGAAAAGGAGTTCATTCGCAGTCAGACCTCCGTTCCAAACGCAATCCTATTAGCCGCACGCCACGATAATCGCATCGTCGCCACCTTCGGCGCGATGGGTTCAAAGCTCAAGCGGTCCGCCCACCAGACCGAAATCGGCATCTCAGTCCTAAAGGAATTCTGGGGGGCTGGACTTGGCCGTGCGCTGATGGAATGCCTGATTGAGTGGGGCCAAGCCCGAGGACTGAGAAGGCTCACGCTGCGGGTATTTGATGACAACGAGCGGGGAATCAAGCTCTATCGTTCGTTAGGCTTCATCAACGAGGGAATGCTGGTGGGAGACGCTTTGCGTGCGGACGGTCGGTACAGCGACACCATCGTGATGGCCAAATACTTCGTTTAGCCTTTCGCGAATTAGTGAGTGCTCGCGTTCACCGCAGCCAGCGCTTCAGAACGCCTCTCGCCTCGTCGCACTCAGCCATCGGATTGCTCGAATCGGTGCGGCGAATAATCGAAGCACTGTGGAAATCGGTTTCACGAAGGACTTCAAAGATCGTCTCAAAGTCAACATCCCCCTGCCCGAGTCGCGTCTCGTGCCCGATGCCGTTAGCCGAACCAGTCGTGCCATCGCGGGCATGGACCAGCGAAATTTGATCGGGGAATCGCATCAGGAGTGCCAATGGGTTGGCACCCGACATGACCATCGCCGCGGGGTCGAGGCAAATCCGAAGCGACGGGCACCCTACTGCCTTAAAGACCTTTGCTAATCGCTCTGCGGAGTCATGCGATGGCCGAACGGCGTAAACAATTCCGTTCGACTCGGCAAACTCGCCTATTTGCGTCAGCGCCTCCAACGCCAGCGGTGACGGTTCACCTGATTCCGGATGCGTCATCGCACCAACACCAGCTGTAACGATCCCCGTGCCCACATCGCGAGCCAGCGAAATCACCTCGCGCGTCCGATCGACCCGCTCCTGCACCGCCCTCGAATCCGTCAATCGGAGTTGGGAATAGTCGGCCGTCAGCGCAGCTAGCTCCAACCCGCGCGATCGCACAAATTGCATCAGGTGTCGCCGCCCGCTGGCTGAAAGGTTGCGCGGCTCGATCTCCCCCACCGCCGCTCCGAGTTCGACCGCACGAAACTGCATGTCAGCCGCCGTGCGGATCCCGTCCTTGATCGGCAACCGCAGATCGTCAATGTCGATACCAATTACGCTTTCCGGCATAGCGCTATCTGAACGCGAAACCGCCGCCACGTCAAAGCATGATTCGCACATGCTTCCCACGCGATTATTCTTAGAGATTTCAAATTCTCAAATCTCAAATTCACTGGTCCAACGATCGCACCGGCGAATTGGCCTACAACCAATCGCGCAGCGCAGGTTGGCGAAATGGCAGCTTCATGTAAGAATTGGATGAAGTGCGATGTTGAGCTGATTGCTAATGAAGATTCTCCACGGCCTTGAAGAACTATCCAAACCGCTTGAACGGTCGATCCTGACCATTGGCAACTTCGATGGCGTGCACCTCGCGCATCAGCAATTGCTATCGCAAGCGGGTCTTTTCTCCGCACAAACCGGTGCACCGGTCGTCGTCCTGACATTCGACCCGCACCCATTGTCCATCGTCGCCCCTCACAAAGTGCCCGAAAAGCTGTCAACTCTGCCTGATCGACTTGCACTCCTGGCACAACACGGCGTCCAGATGGCGGTCGTCGCCCGCAGCGAGCCCTCTCTACTCTCAATGGAAGCCGAGCAATTCGTCGAAGAAATCCTCCACCAGAAGTTTCGACCTACGCATATCGTCGAAGGCCCATCCTTCGGGTTCGGCAAGGGTCGACGTGGAAATGCAGAGTTGCTCGCACGCGAAGCCGCAAAATTCGGCTGCGAAGTCCACATCGTCGACCCGGTTCGACTCACGCTGGACAACCATCAGGCAGTCTTGGTATCGAGTTCTTTGATTCGCGATTTGCTTCGCGATGGCCACGTACGCCGGGCAGCCATGTGTCTCGGGCGAAACTATTCGTTGACAGGAACCGTCGAAGGCGGTGATCGACGAGGCCGCGAGCTTGGTTTCCCAACAGCCAATCTGGGAACTATCGAGCAGCTTGATCCTCGGGAAGGAGTCTATGCGGGTTTTGCTCTCGTCAAAGAACATCGCTGGCCCGCAGCGATCAGCATCGGTCACTCACCCACATTCGACGGACATAAGACTCGCGTGGAAGCACACTTGATCGGGTTCAATGGCGACCTGTATGGTAAAACCGTTCGCGTTGAGTTCTCCCGATTTCTTCGATCACAACGAAAATTCGACTCGAAGGATGACTTGATCGCGCAACTAAAGATCGATGTTCAGGCCGCACGTACCGATGAGGATGAATCCGTCAACGATGGCGCAGATCCCGTGAGGCTGCATCAATGAAGAATATGGAAAAGCAAACTGAAGCCCTCGCGCTAATGCGTTCCTGGAAGCGACCGCTGATTATTTCGCACACGAAACCCGATGGCGATGCTGTTGGATCGCTGGTCGCTATGAAATCATTTACCGAGGCGTGGGGCGCGAAACCACTAGCCGTCAATTTCGATGGCATACCTGATCGATACGGATTCCTGAACCGCGATGGATTGCTGCGTTCCTTGGGAAAGAGCATCAGCATTGACGAGTTGGCGGTGGCTGACGGCGTCATCGTCGTCGACACCGGAGCGTTGAACCAGATCGAACCATTGGCCACATGGTTGCAGGAGCGACGGTTGCCGCTCGTGATGATCGACCACCACATCACAAGGAATATCCCTTCAACGCAATCAATCATCGATGAACAGGCCGCCGCAACGTGCCTAATCCTTCACGACTTGGCGCTGTCGCAGGGTTGGGTCATTGACAAGTCAACGGCTGAAGCCCTCTTTGTGGGCATTGCCACCGACACCGGCTGGTTTCGACACTCAAATACCGACGGTCGAGTCTTATCCGCAGCCGCTGACCTTGCATCGCGCGGAGTGAAGATTCACGAGTTGTCGCAGTTGCTCTATCAGCGCGATACGGTTGCCCGGGTCCGACTTCTTGGCGCAGTGCTCAACACGCTTGAGCTTCATTGCGACAACCGCTTGGCCGTGATGTCGCTGTCACATTCAATGCTGCAATCCTGCGGGGCGCGCCTTTCTGACACCGAAGACATGGTCAACGAACCGCTGCGGATCGAGACCGTGGTCGCATCACTATTCTTGGTTGAACAGGAAGATGTGGGCGGAGTTTCCTCCGAAAACCAAAAGGCCCCCGTTCGCGTCAATTTCCGAAGCAAAGCGCCCATAGCCGCGGGCGACATCGATCTCGATGTGGCCGCATTAGCCGGCACATTCGGTGGCGGTGGTCACCGTCGAGCAGCCGGGGCAAGAATTGCTAGACCATTAATCGAGGCACGTCGCGAGGTCGTCGATGCCGTAACTCGTGCGTTGCTTCAGTCAGACCATAACCATTCCCGCTGAATGGTGATTCAACATCTTCATGACGAACGATCGCGCACTACCGCATGAATCCACGGAAGCTGCGGGACAACTACGTCTTAACTTACTGAACCGGATCGCAGTCGTAGTGCTGATCGCACTTGTAGTTCTCGCTTTCGGCCCAACGCTCTTTAACGACTTCGTCGAGTGGGACGACGAACACGTCATCGTGAACAACGAAGCCTATCGTGGCTTCTCGATCAGCCATCTCCAGTGGATGTTTCAAACCGGCTTTGCGGGACACTATCAGCCATTAACCTGGCTCTCCTACGCCATGGACTTCAGCATCTGGGGCTTGGACCCGTTTGGTTTTCATTTGACCAATCTTGTTTTGCACATCGTAGTTTCCGTTGGCTTCTACTTCATCGCTCGCAACCTGATTCGCGCAGGCGTTCCAGGCACGACAGACCAAGCGTTGACTTTCTGCGCTCTAGCGGCCGCGATCGTATTCGCCATCCATCCCTTGCGCGTAGAGTCAGTCGCATGGGCAACCGAACGACGTGACGTGCTCAGCGGCGCATGGATCGTAATCACCGTGCTCCTGTATTTGCATGCGGCTTGCCAACTCTCCCGGACATGGCGATGGGCCATGCTGTTGATCTCAGCACTTTGTTACGTGCTGTCACTACTCTCCAAGGCCGCAGGTATGCCTTTGCCTTTGGTGCTGTTGGTATTGGACTACTATCCACTTCGACGACTTCGCTTCAACCAGAACGTCAAAGAAGAAACCAATCACACCGTTCCTTCATCATCAGTCCTATCGCAGCCAACCAATTCGACTGTTCTCATCGAAAAGCTGCTTTTTCTAATCCCCGCGATTGCGTTTGCGCCCCTCGCGATCTGGGCCCAAAACAGCGCCGGAGCATTGCGGTCGTTTGAAGATCACCCCCTGAGTCTTCGAATCGGACAGGCGTTCTATGGCCTGGTTTTCTATCCACTCAAGACGTTCTGGCCATCAAACCTCGTACCGCTTTATGAGCAGCGCGCGGACGCCCAAGCTACGGATACGGTGTTTGTCATCTCCGCTATCGTCGTCATCGCATCGCTCGCACTCGTGTTCGCGCTTCGCAAACGACTTCCTGCACTACTAACCGGCACGCTGGTCTATCTGCTCTGGATCGCCCCCGTGCTAGGCCTTGCCCAAAGCGGGCCGCAGGTTGTGGCCGACCGGTACAGCTATCTCGCCTGTATGCCGTGGGCGATTCTGCTTGGCGGACTGATAGGCGTTCTCGCGCGACGCACGCAATCGATTGCAAACGCAAAGTTTCTCGCCATCGCATGTGCGATGGTCGTCGTCACGTCCGCCTTGGTTATTTCCACACGCTCGCAATCGCGGATCTGGAGCGACTCGTACACGCTTTGGTCAACGACTGTCGAACGCGCCCCCGCCACCCCGACAGCCCACGCCAACCTCGCCGTCCTCCTCAACAATCGCGGCGAATTTGAACTCGCGAAAGAACACGCACTCACGACGCTCAAGTTCCTTCCTGCCAACCGCTCGGCCCACCTCGCCCTTGGCCTCGCTTACTTCGAACTCGGCGACATACCCTCAGCCGAGAAACACTATCGCTATCTCATCGAACGCGACGAACAAAGCGGTCGCTCGGATGACGGCATCACCGCCGGCTTGTCGGTCGTGCTGACGCGGTTGGCGGTTGTGCTCAATTCCGCGGGAAGGTTTGACCAAGCAGAAGCTCTTTATCGTCGTGCAGTCGAAGTGAATCCTCTTGATCCTGCCCTGCAAATCAACATGGCTGGTTTTCTCGCAAGCCGCGACCGCGATGCAGAAGCGTTGGAATGGCTCGAGCGAATACTGAAAATTGACCCGGCCAATACAGTCGCCTGCTATCGCGCCAGCGTGCTCCAACTAGAAATGAAAGACGAAAAGCAAGCAATCAAGACACTCAACAATTGTGCCGCAAATAACCCACACAATGGAACTATCCTTGCCCAACTTGCGCTGATCCTTGCGACGGCCGAGGATTCAACTCTTCGCGATTCTGAACGAGCTTTCCTGCTCGCCAACGACGCCATGTCTCAATCCAATGGTCTCGACCCACTAACGGCGGAAGCGATGGCCGCAGCACATGCAGCGAAGGGAAACTATCGCGATGCCGCAGCGACCTTGAACTCACTTCTCTCGAACCCGGAAGCGAATCTATCTCAACGTACTAGAGAACGGCTGACTGAGAAAATGAAGCAATACGAATTGTCAGGTCGATAGGAAGTGCGATTGGTCACATTTGAGTGCAGAAATCACACGCTCAATTCGTCATGATTTGATATTCCTGGGCGCGTTTTTCGACCGGCTCGCCCACTCCTCGCTTCATCATACGGTTCGACATGCACAAGCACGCCTGCGACCTTTGGACAGTGACGCATAATCGACGCTTTCACCTTGTGTGCCACGTCGTGCGCTTCGCGGATACTCGATGACGGATTGACCTCCAGGTGCATGTCGACGTAATACGCATCGCCCATCTTTCGGACGAACACTTTTTCGACAGCCAGTGCGCCTTCCACCAGAAAAGATGCTCGAATTACTTTCTCGGTTTCGCCGTCATGCGGAGCGGTGTCCATCAAATCACCGATCGCCTTGACCGCGAAATGCCCTCCGCTGATTCCTATGACGATGCAGGCCAGCAACGCAGCCCATTCATCGGCGTGAATCCAACTCGGTCCGCCGATCAAAGTCAGCGAAATACCCACCGCCGCCGCCAGTGACGTCAGCGCATCCGCACGGTGGTGCCATGCATCAACCTCGACGACGGGATGATCAATCTCCTTACCGGTATGAGAAGCGAAGCGAAACATCATCTCCTTGGCCACAACCACGACGATCAGAACTACGAGCGTATATGGTGCTGGCGCTTCATGCGGGACTTTCATCTCTGCAACGGCATGCCACGCAATGCCCGCTGCAGCAGCCAGCAGCATCACCGCCACCGCCAGCGAAGCCAATGGCTCTGCCTTGCCATGACCATAAGGATGATTCGAGTCAGGCGGCCGCGACCCGATCACCAAACCCGCGACCACAATGAAAGATGAGAAAATGTCTCCCAATGACTCCACGGCATCCGCGATCAAGGCAAAGGAGTTTCCAAACACGCCCGCGACGAGTTTTACCATCGCCAAAGCGCCGTTGACTCCCAGCCCGATGAGCCAGACATGCTGCGCGCGTTTTTGTCGCTCTTTCATGACGATCGATTATAGAACGATCTGTTAGGTCGAATACCTCTGACGTGTTCAGTGATGGCTGTAGCAACCTTCGATTTTGTGTGGCGGCCACCCCTCTCATTCCCCCCTTACTAAGGGGGGATAAAGGGGGCTCTAAGTAGCGACAATTACGCAGATTGCGTTGGTCTCATCTCGTTGAAAATCAAAACTCCCGGTTGGGAATATGAAGCTGCTCTTTCATCACGCGGATGGCTTCGCAAAGCTGCCGATCGCGCACTACTTCCCTCGCGCTCTGACTTGTTTTTTCATTCGCGCCGGCCAGCCGCTCCGCGTTAAGTATCGATGATTCCCCAAGTAACCCGCCTTCGATGCCCTCCGGCGGACAGCGCGTGCCAGCCGGCAAATTCGCATCCCGAAAAACCGTATCAAGATCGCGTCGCGACCGTTGGATGGCCTTCGTTTCGAAATCGGTGAGAATTACTTCCACATCCGGCCGCACGCCCCACTCGCCCTTTTCATGATTGCGCGCGGTCCGATGGATGATGCGACCGCTCGGCAGACAATAGTAGGCAACAGTGAGCTTTACCGCCGCCTTGTGATCGGTCAGCGGAATCAGATGTTGCACGCTTCCCTTCCCGAAAGTGCGCTCGCCCACAATGATCGCACGGCGATGATCCTGCAATGAACCGGCCACAATCTCCGAAGAGCTCGCAGACGATCCATTCACCAGAATGACCAGCGGCAAGTCGCGGATCGTTCCTTCGCTCTTGGCTTTGTATTCGTGCACCACGCGGCGTCGCGTCACCGTCGAGAGGATTGGACCCTCGCCGATGAAGTGATCCACCATCTCGATCGCGGAGTCCATCAACCCACCCGGATTGAAACGCAAATCAATGATGAGACCCTTCATACCCTGATCGAGCAGCTCATTAAACGCGAGATCAAAATCGCGCATCGTGTTCTCGCGAAAATTGCTGACGCGCATGTAGGCGATTGAGTTCGGGCGATCCAGCCAGAAATCCCATTCCTCGTCTTCATCACGCTTCAGGCCGCGCACCGTACGAACGCTCACGGGACCGCGCGTTACCTGAAACACTTGCGGCTCATCTTGCCCTTCGCGAGCAATTTCCAGCGCAACCGTCGTCCCAGGCTCACCAACCATGCGGTCTTCGGCCTCGAACACTGACAAATCCTTCGTATCTCGCTTGTCTATGGAAAGTAACGTATCGCCCGCCATGATTCCCGCATGAGCCGCCGGACTGTCTTCGATGGGCGCGATGACCGAAAGTCGATCGTGTTTGATGCCAAGTTCGATCCCAACACCGATGTACTTGCCCGCACTTCGCCGTTCGAAGGCCGCAAGTTCCGTGGGAGAAACGTAACCGCTGTACGGGTCGAGCTGCAGCACCATGCCCCGCACCGCGCCATCGACTAACTTGCGACCGTCCACAGCCTCCACATACTTCTGTTTGGCGAGAGCGTCGACCTCAACCAGGGCGCTGTACGTATTGATCACCACGTCCTGCTTGGCCACCATCGGCGGCAACTTCAGGAACATCAGCGCGATCACGCCAAAAATCGCAACCCAGGTTAGCCCGTGTCTCAGCATGGTCCGAAAACTCCATCGGGCCTTGATCCCGTAACCCAACGATCATGCTTCGACCGCTTGATCGCCGCTCTGCACGAACCAAGCTGTTATCCTCGAGACAGACGCTGATTGGGTTGACGATTCGAGCGCGACTGTTCCTTCCCCTTCAATGAGTGTAAATTATCGGGCGACGTGGCGAGAGTTTGTCGACTGGTGCCCTGCAGGAATTAGTGGTTGCGCCAATCGAAAGGAAGAACGAAATTGCCAAAGGAAAAGTGGTATCAAGGAGGCCTCAGTTTCTCCTGCACGCAATGCGGCAATTGCTGTAGTGGCGAACCGGGTTATGTCTGGGCGACCAAGGAAGAGATTGGCAAGATCTCGAAATTCCTCGGGCGCACGGATGGCTGGCTTGACCCGGAGCATCTTCGCCGCGTGGGACTCAAATATAGTCTCACGGAGAAGCCCGGCGGCGACTGCATTTTCCTCAAGCGCGAAAACGGAAAAGCGCTTTGTTCGATTTACGACGTTCGACCCTTGCAATGTCGTACGTGGCCATTCTGGGATGAGCTGCTCACTTCATCGAAGTCGTGGGCGAAGGCACACGAAAAGTGCCCCGGTATGGACTCGGGAAAGCAGTACACTTTTGTTCAAATCGAAACCATTCGCACAAAACGAACGTGGTGACTCTTCGCGATTTCGAATCATTATGCATACGTTTGAATGTCCAATCTGCCACACTGTGTCCAACGCCCAAACGCGCGAAGAGGCCTCGTTTCGCCCCTTCTGCAGCGAGCGCTGCAAGCTCATTGACCTGGGTCGTTGGCTGGATGGAACGTACTTAATTAAGGAACCAATGACCGCAGAAAACGTCGAAGAACTGTTCCCTGAAGCCGAACAATAGTTCCCCCCTTTCGTCATCCTGTGCTCATACGATTTTTTGCCTGTTTTCGGCGATATTTCCAACAGCACGCCTCGAAATCCAATTCGCAAAACGATAATATGGACGCCCCAATTGGGCCGGAGAAAACTACAAAGCAATCGGGTGGGAACTTGCGCGAGATTCTGTGGAATTTCTTTGTCCCCGCTACGTACTGAGACCGGGGCCTGTATGGCCACATTGTTTCCGACGCATGAGAAGGAGAAAGCAAGCAATGAACTCGCCACGTATCGCCTTCGGAGGCGTAGTCTTACTGTCAGTGTTCCCGACTCTGGGCATTGGCGCCGAAACATACCTCAAGGGAAACAAAGTCGAGGATCGCAAGATCTCCCGATCAGTGTTTGAGCAAGTGACACAGACTCAAAATCCGTCAGACAAGTACCAATCGCTGAGACCTTCCGCCACCAGTCAAACGGCCGCCGGACCAGGCGACGGTTGCTTTGGTGCCTGTTGCGATGCATCTTCTGGTTCGTGCGTCAATGATGTGTACGTCTACGAGTGCACAGGCACATTTTCACCAAGTGCCTCTTGCGACGACGTAGCCTGCCCACCACTGGGCGCTTGTTGTCATTTGGATTCCGGCGAATGCGGCGACAATGTACCGATTTCAGAATGCCCACCCTTCCCCGACGGCGACTGGTGGCAGGGATTCACCTGTGGTGATATCCAATGCGCGGAGCCCATACTTGGCGCCTGTTGCGAAGAGAATTTCGGTACATGCGTCGAGGGCGTTACGGAACTCAATTGCATCATAAACTCGTTATTGGGCACTTTTGCGCCGAATGCTACGTGCGACGCAATTTCTTGCCCAAGCTTGGGCGCGTGCTGCAACTCGTTTGCGTCAGAATGCACGAGTGAAAGCACGTTGGTTGCCTGCTTCAACTCCGGTGCTGACACTATCACTCTCGATCATACGTGCGAGGAAGTCGAATGCCCCGATTCCGGTGCATGTTGCAACTTCACGGGCGAATGTTCAGACGACGTGCCTTGGTTTGCATGCGATGGAACAATTTGGGATCCAAACGTCAGCTGTGCAGAGCTTGGAGAATGCCCGTCTGTTCCTGTCGGCGCGTGCTGCGTCGTAGCCGCACAAACATGTAGTGACGGAATTCCTGAGATTAATTGTCTCTTCGGCTTTGGCGGGACTTGGCACGCCGGTTCAGCCTGCGACCAGATCAACTGTCCACCGCACGGCGCTTGTTGCGATGCGGACTCCAACGAATGCACCGACGACGTTGCTGAGTCGGCTTGCAGCGGTGGATCGGACCTTTGGTTCTCTAATCGTCTTTGCGGCGAAGTTTCATGTTCAGCCGATACGTCCTGCGGCGGGGTGAATCAGTCCTTTGAAACCGGCGGTTTTTCGGGCTGGGTCGCGCTGGACATGCAATCACCCTTTTTCGCGATGCAAGGCGCCGGGAGTGGGATAACGACGTATCCCTGCTTCTTCGAAACAGAACCGACACAGGGTGAATTCGCAGCTCTCCACGGGTGGGATGGTAATGGGCCCGACATGATCTCACTGTCGCAGGAGGTATCACTGCCCGCCGGCGCAACCGTGTTGAGATATGACTATCGTGCTGCGTGGCTTCTCACGTTTGGTGCATCGCTCGATCGCACTTTCACCGTCACACTTCAGCCGACCATGCCGGGAAACCCGCTATGGGGGCCAGAGCAGGTCTTGACGGCACCAGCCGGCGGCATCCAGGGGGACACAGGAAATAAGACAGGCGGCATCGACGTGAGTGCTCTCTCAGGCACGGATGTCCGACTCCTCTACGAATGGTTTATTCCCGAACCATTTGTTGGCCCCGCGCAATTTCAACTGGACAACGTGCGCTGCGATTCACCGGTTCTCAATTCAGGCAGCTATTCCAGTTTCGCATCATGCCTGACCGGCCCTGGCGAGGGACTTCCGTCAAACGAATGCACTGGCGGCGAGTTCCAGGAATCCGATGCCGTTGGAAATGGTAAGGTCGATTTGCGGGATTACCGTGTCTTGTCGATCGGCTTCACGCCGTAGTATCGGCCAGTGAAGTAGGCAGTTGCACGACGAAACAAGTGCGCGTCTGATCCGACGTGCACTCGATCGTGCCGCGATGCGCTTCCACGATCATTCGCGCGATGTACAACCCCATGCCCAGACCCTCCTTCTTCGTCGTGAAGAAAGGTTGAAAGAGGTTTCGACGCACTGATTCGGGTATGGGTGGCCCAAAGTTGCAGACTTCGAACACAATGGTATTCCCGTCGACAACCGACGCGGACATCGTGATCTTCTGCGTCCCGGGCAAATCCGCCACAGCCTCGATGCCGTTGCGCATCAGGTTAAGCACGACCTGCTCAATCTGTATCGGGTCACCCAGCACGAATGGCAATGACGCGTCCAGCTTAACCTCAATAATCGCGCCGATCGCATGTGCTTCGATTTCCAGCAGCACCAGCACATTGTCCACCGCGTCCCTCAGTCGCACCTTTTCGACGGAGGGCGGCTGGCGGCGCACGAATCGTCGCAGTCGCTTGATGATCGTTGCGGCGCGGGTCACCTGCGCCTGAACATCGTGCAACGCCTGTGCAATCTCGACATCGTTGCGGTTGGTCGAAGCGAGCAGTCTTAGGCAGGTATCAGCGTAGATATTGATAGCGGTCAGCGGTTGTTGCAGTTCGTGGGAGATGCCGGCGGCAAGTTCACCCGCGGCACACAACCGACCGAAGTGAGACAGCGAAAGCCCCAGCGATTCCAGCTTTTGGCGCACCAATTCATCACGGTGAAGTTCAGCGTGCATGGCGTTGTCTTGTGGTTCGCCTAAAAAAACAAAAATAGTCCCACAGACTCGATAAATCCTGGGTCTAACTGCCTCGCGCCGACGAACGCTGCGACATTCAGGCAACAGGTATGTTGGTGAGGATACGCACGAGCTCCGCTGCGTTTCTCGCCCCTACTTTTCGCAAACCGCGAAATCGATGCAATTCCACCGTGCGGGTGCTAATGCTCAAATCAGCGGCGATTTCTTTGCTCGATTTTCCGCACGCGACAAGGCGCGCTACTTCCAATTCTCGCGGCGTGAGCTTCTCGATTCGCTGCTTGAAGTTGTTCACGGTTGAAACACGGGATCGGTGCGCGCGATGCTCAAACAGAGCATTCTGAACCTTTTCCAGCAGCACCGACTCCGAAAACGGCTTCTCGATCACGTCTGTTCCGCCAGCCTTGATTGCTTTCACCGTGATGGGAACATCAGCATAGGCCGACATGAAAATGATCGGGATATCGATGCCCCGCGAGCGCAATGTGTCCTGCAGTTGCAGACCGCTCATCGCCGGCAGTCGAATATCCAGAACGATGCACCCGGGTTCGGTCGGCTCGTGGGCGTCGAGGAACTCTTGCGCGTTCGCGTAAACACGAACTCTTGTTCCAATCGAATTAAACAAGCTGCGTAAAGACGAACGAATCGACTCGTCGTCTTCAACGACGTAAACCGTTTCCAAAACGTTATTCATGCAATCAATCGTTTGTAGAACATTAATCAGCCGTTGTCTTGAAACGGCCTCATTCCGATCCCCGGGCCAAAGAACGGAACGCGAACGGTCAAATGTAACCGAACAAATTCGCCCCGTCGACCATGAGTATTCGTTATATCATTCCCCCGATGCCAATCGCGTGTCACTCAATGATCGAATCAGAGCGCACTCCCAGCTCGTTCATTATTGAGCGATCTCATCCATCTTCGATGCAACCCGAAAACTCACACCATTTTCTCTAGAATTCCTATTCAAGGATTGTGATTGCATTCGTTTTTTCGCGTTGATAAACTTGGAAAGAAGTACGTAATGCAGTATCGGCTAGCACGACCTTCTTCACCTCCTACTGTCGCGCATCTTACCCGATTCTGCGCAAAAAAAACATGCCAGGGAAGGCTGGTTCTCTGTGGACCAGTGGTCAGTGCCACTTGAACTAACAGAGACGGAAAACCTAAAGCCGCGTTTTTTCACCCAATCTGGTGAGCCAGGAGCGTTTCCTGACGCACACCGGAGCGGTTTTGCATTGCCATTTTTTGGCAGAAGGAGAATCCCCATGACTCATTCACCAAACAACGGAACCAACGGCTTCATCGTCGAATGGTTGGATACGCTCATTGAACTCGTGACTATGGGATCGGGGAGCTGAGATGATCATTTATCCGCTTTCAAGGAAGGAAAAGCAGGCGGCGCGTTGGGCTGCCATGGGACTCGCGGGAGTTGCCTCACTGGGCTTCTTCCTGTTATGGGCCATGGCGTTCGCCGCCTGAGCTCATCTCCAATGGCATAGGAACTGAGCGCGTAGCGCCGGTCTGAAGTGGGAACATGCCCATCTTCGGACCGGTGCCGCGCGCCTACTTTTCTTGCGCGTACGAGACGGTCACGGATCGAATCGGCTCATTCCGATACGCAATATCGCTGTCGAGAGGACTCGATCTTTACCATGAAAATCGCCGCCAACATCGCGCTGGCAACAAAGAGCCCCGCATGAACCGCTCCCTTGTCCACGCTCAGCGTCATGACAGTAAGACTTGTCACCAGCGCCACGCATAACACAATTCCCACGACAAGGCGGGTTCGTTTCTCACGCAACGACGCGCCGACAAATGGCAACGTCGGTAATAGCGCAGCGATGACGGATAGTAATACCGTGCCAAAAAACGACCACCCGGTCAAAGGAAACAGACGTGTAGCCAGCGATTGCGCCGTCACCCCTGCAATCGCTTCGCACATCACAAAACAGCCCGGGACATCCGGAACAATCTCGGTCTTGAATCGCACTTCGTGGAGATCGAACTGCTTTCCCTTTCGCAAGTCTCCAAACATGACAACTTTACCGGCACATCGCGCTGCAATCTCGGCATCATCAGCCCTCAAGAGACTCTCAATGGAAACAACGCACTGTTTCCACACGGTTGGATGTCGCATCTCAAACGACCTCCATGCCTGGCGATCGTCTTTCTGCGAAACGGCATTACCACTGGTGTCACGATACGAAGAAGTCAGGTCAATCGTATCGCGCGCCGGCAGAACCGAGTCCTCTCGCCCACGCTCCTGGTAAAGGACCGTGAACTGCCTCGACCGCTCGGGCCATTCGATCACCGCACGCCGGCCTGGGCAACGCAAACCGGCCACGACCGCCACCGCCATCGATGGCACCACGTACTCACCGCGACGAAATGCGAGGACGAATTCCCCAGGCCGCAGGATCGGATCGCGCACGGTAATGGAACCACAGTTCAGCGCATTGCCAACGTGCTGCGCTATGACGGGACTGATGCGCGGCTGTCCTTTTTCATCAAACTCCTTGCTTGCTATTACGACCGGAACTCCTATTGCATCCAGTGCAAGCAAACCACGCGCAAAGGCTTCGTCGCCCGGCCTCTCGCCGGGCATGTAGAAATCCCACGCCACAGCCAACGGTTTCGCCAGGGCAAGTCGCTCCATCAAACGACCATACAAACCGCGCCATGTTGGCAAGTCTGATGAAACACCATCAAACCCAAGCCCCTTTCCCAGCTCCGGAACGGCAACCAATGACTCCTCGGTGACACCCACCACGACAAAATCGCGCTCCGTCAGCACAGGAATCGGCTTGACTTCATTGGGTCGGTTCGAAACAAACACTGTTTGCTTAGGTCCCCGCCACTGCACATTGGCCACGAACAGGTACGCCGAAATCAGCACCAGTGACATAACAATAGACAGTGCTGCCAGCGCCGTTCGATGCTTGAGCGCGAGCGCCGTTAATACTCTGCCCCATCGATAGTGCAGAGGCAGTCGCCGCGTCTGAATGCGTTGCTTTGAAACGCATCGCTCAAGTTCGTCAGCCAGCACTCCGGCTGACGAAATTCGGTGCTCTTGTTCCCAGACAAGACATCGCTCAATCAGAACCGCAAGTTCGTTCTCGATTTCGCATTCCACGATCTGCGGCGGCTTCGGTTGATCCATACGAATGCGATGCAGCAATGCGTCGTCACCCCGACGATCCTCCGTCGGAAACAGCGAATACGGATAGCCTCCATTCGTTGCATAATCGTAGAGCAGTATCCCCAGTGCCCAGACATCCGTCCGCTGATCGATCGCCCCACCCACCAGCCCACCCCACGCCTGTTCGGGTGACATGTATCGCACGGTGCCAAACACATCGCCTGCGCGAGTCTGGTCCTGACGGACATGCAGACTCCATTCATCCGATCGCATCGTACCCAAACCGAAATCGAGCACATGCGGCTGACCCTCGGCATCAATCAGAACGTTCGCCGGCTTCAGATCGCGATGCGCAACCCCATTCGCATGAGCCGTTTCAATCGCCCGAGCCACGCGTGCAAGCAACTCGATTTTGTCCTTCAGGTGTAATGGTCGATTGTTGACGTATTGATCAAGCGGTTCGCCGCGAACCAGCTCCATGCTGTAATAAGCCAGTGAGCCATGATCGCCGTCATCGAAACACCTAACAATCGACGGCGAATCGAGCGTGCGATGAATCGCGATCTCGCGCCGAAAACGCGCGCGCTGCTCCTCGCTGGGCAGGTTGATCACCTTCAACGCAACCAGCTGGCGAACATCGCCCCCCTTCCACGCCGCATACACCACCGACGCGCCTCCGCGACCCAGCTCCTCCACAATTCGATAGCTTGGAACATAATCAGGAAAGCCGGATTCGATTTGTTTGCCGTATCGATGCCAGCACGCATCGCACAACTCAAGGTGGGCGATCGATCTTTCATTGATCAAATCGCGCACACCCTTTTTGGAAAGGCGTGCAATCTGTTCATCGCTGAGACAATTCATGGTGTGGATTGGCGAGGCCGTTGCTTGGGTCGTAGACGAACCAGACTCAACCAGCGTCGACATGACTGCCTTTCGCCCGAATGCCGAACCACGAAAACCAAGTGACCCAATCAGCCGCTCTGCATTCGCCGGGCAATTCTACCGGTTTTTGTGCGATTCGGAAAACGATGAGTGGAGTTGATTGATGCTGGCGGAACTATCGATCTAGTGTGGCCGCTCCAATCGAATTGGCAGCTCTGGGTGGCACGGTCAAGCCGCAGCTTGGCCGTGGCAACTATCCTTAACGCCTTCAGCGTTAAGTGTATGAATCATTAAGCCACAACGGAGTGAATCAAACAGGATTCCAGCACGCGCAGGCGATGCAGCGCCCCGCTGGTTTCGATGGCCTTAAGCAAGCTCTCTCGCGTGACGCTGGCCTTTAACTTCTCTAGCTCGAAGCTTGTCACCAGTTCCGCCAGAATCCCATCGCGCACGTGCTCAAACTTGCGGATGCGCTCCTGCACATCGACCCGCCCAAAGTGGTCAGCCATTCTCGTGATCGCCTCGACGTTGGCGGACTGATCCACTTCCGCCAGTATCGCCAGGATCAGCTTGGGCATGATCTCTTTGAACAGGCTCCCCGCCTCGTCCGGCGTCAGACGCTTGGTCATTCGCGTAAGCACACCCTGCACCGGTGCGTCTTCGGTGGCTTCGCCCACTCGTTGAATCAGTCTCTCAATTTCAAATGGTTTTTCGAGAAAATCGATGGCCCCTTCGTTCATTGCCTGCACGACGTTTACGGGGTCGCCGTAGGCACTCATCACGATCACCGGCAGCGACACACCTCGCGCTCTCAAGGTCCGCAAGAGTTCCAAACCGTCCATGTGCGGCATTCGAATGTCGAGAATCAGACACGCCCGCTGGCGAGGAAGCTCCATCGCCAGCAGTTCAGCCGCCGAGTTCAAGGCATGAACGACAAAACCCTCGGTGCGCAACCGGGCCGAAAGCGCATCCAGCACCGACGGGTCGTTATCTACAATGAAGGCGCTTCTCTGCACCGGTTTTGACTCTCCCGACAACCGATCACCACCCCAAATTATCGGCCCAACAAATAAGCAAGTATCCTTTCGACATCTTAGGTTACACAATGGCAAAGTCCAGAATCAATGTGCCTGTATGAATCGGAAGACGATCAGCAAATCATAAAGAAACCCGCGTTAAGCCTTACTTCTGCACTGACCTGTCAACCCTTGCAAACTCGTCATGGAATGGAAAGCATTGGCGCGCTAACTAACCCACTATCGACATGAATAACAGCGGGTGGTACCGTCCCTGACGACGCGACAGCCGGTTCAGCAAGACGTGGAATAATCAGGACAAATAACATGATCGCAAAGAGAATAGGCATCTCGCTCTTCGTAATACTATGTTGTCAAATTCTCAGTTTTGGCTGCGGGAAAGAACAAAAAGGTGGAGCAGAAAAGTCCGGCGAAAAAACGGCCTCGGGATCGACCACTACCGCGAAACAAAAGTCGATCGGCGTCTCGTTACTCACCATGCAACATCAATTCTATCAGGACCTGCGCGCGGGCTTGGAATCGGAAGCTGCCAAACACAACTACAAGCTGCTGATCACCTCTGCCGAGTTTGATTCTGCAAGACAGGCAAATCAGCTCGACGAGTTTCTTGTTCAAAAAGTAGACGCCATTGTCATTTGCCCGTGCGATTCCAAGAGCGTCGGCGCGAGCATCGTGGCCGCCAATCAAGCCAAAGTGCCAGTGTTCACGGCTGACATTGCTAACACCGCGCCAATCGGCGAGGTTGTTTCACACATCGCGTCAGACAACAAGCAGGGCGGGCGCGAGGCAGCCAAGCTGATCGTCGAAGCGATCGGCGGAAAAGGCAAAGTAGCCATCCTCTCGCACCCGGAAGTTGCCAGCGTCCAAGAACGCGTCACCGGTTTTAAGGAAGAGATCGCCAAGCACGCGGACATCCAGATCGCGGCTGAGCTTTCGTCCGACGGCAAGCGCGACAAGGCCGCCCGAGTCATGGAAGATCTACTGCAAAGCCATCCCGACCTGGTCGGCGTATTTGGCATTAACGACGACACGGCCCTCGGAGCATTGGCCAGCGTCATGGCTGCGGGAAAATCGGACAAGATCAAAATCATTGGTTACGATGCCACGCCCGAAGCCCGCGCGAAAATCGAATCAGGTAATCTTTACGGCGATGTGATTCAAAACCCGAACGAAATTGGACGACTTACTATCAACTCGATTCACGAGCTCTTTGAGGGTCGCACGCCACCCAAAGTTGTCCCGGTAGCCGTAGGCACGTTCACGAAAAAGCCGTAACCTCTCCGGCATGTCGCAACCCCCGCACGTCGAACTAATTGGCCTTTCGAAAACCTATGCGGGCGTGTACGCGCTTCGTGACGTGAGCTTCGCCGTTCATCCCGGCCGCGTGCATGCACTCGTCGGCGAAAACGGTGCGGGCAAGAGCACGCTGGTCAAGATTCTCGCCGGAGCATTGCGCGCGGATCAAGGAAATATCCTTCTTGACGGTAAGCCAATTGAACTTCGAAACGCCCGCGACGCTCAACGCCTCGGCATTTCGCTCGTCCATCAGGAATTAAACCTTGTTCCACATTTGTCCGTAAGCGAAAACGTATTCCTCGGTCGCTGGCCTCGCCGATGCGGATTTTTTGTTCGTTCGCATGATCTCTCCACAGCCTCAACCAAATTGCTTGAGGAACTCAACCTCGACGTACCTGTCATGGCTAAGGTCGAGCACCTCACTGTCGCCAAACAGCAGATGGTCGAAATCGCGAAAGCGCTCTCCATTCAATCGCGTCTTTTGATTCTCGATGAACCATCCGCCGTGCTCACACCACCTGAATTGAAAACGCTATTCGGTGTCATCCGCAACCTCACCCGGCGCGGCGCCAGCGTGATTTACATCTCGCACCGCCTCGAAGAGATCTTCGCCCTCGCCGACGATGTGACAGTGCTTCGCGATGGCTGCCACATTTCGACGCGCCCCATCGGCGAGACCGATCGCCAGCAGCTCATCAAAGAGGTTGTGGGCCGAGAGTTGTCCGAGGAGTTTCCTGCTCGGACAACCAAGCTCGGCGATTCCACACTTGAAGTTCAGTCTCTATGCGCACCACGTCGATTTCGCGACGTATCATTTAACCTTCGTGCCGGCGAAGTCCTCGGCCTCACCGGCATGGTCGGCTCGGGGCGAACTTCGCTTGCCAAGGCAGTATTCGGAGCCATCTCTAACGTACAAGGCAAACTTCGCGTCGGTACAAAACATGGTCCATTTAGCTCTCCTCGTGAAGCACAACGCGCGGGCATTGCCTTCATCCCGGAAGATCGCCGCCGTGAAGGATTATTACTGCTCCGATCCCTGCGCGAGAACATCACACTTGCCCACCTGCACGAGCAGGCGAACGTCGGCATCATCAGACCACGGAAAGAGAAAACAGTCGTGGGTGATCTAATGAATCGCCTGCGAATCAAAGCAAGAAGTTCCGAATCAGCCGTTGCTACATTGAGTGGTGGCAATCAGCAAAAGTCGATGCTCGCTCGCTGGATGATCAAACCGTATCCCGTCATCATCCTCGACGAGCCGACTCGTGGCGTGGACGTTGGCGCGAAGGCGGAAATCTACGAACTCATGAATTCGCTTGCGGCGCAAGGTGCCGCCATCCTGATGATCTCATCCGAACTGCCCGAAGTCATCGGCATGTCCGACCGCATCGGCGTGATGTGTCGCGGCCGCCTCACCGGAATTCTTGATAACTCGAATCGCAACGTGACACAGGAACAACTCTTGCGACTAGCGGTGGGAGAATCGAATTGATCGAGACGCGAGCGGCAAAACTCCTGCACACGTTGGCCGTCGTTCGAATGCCGGTCATTCTTATCGTTCTCGTCATTCTCGCCACCGTATTGACGGGAGGCCGATTCGCACAAATCGATAACCTCATCAACGTCGCGCGGCAGATTTCATTTGAGGGCCTTATCGCGTTCGGCATGACGCTCATCATCGTCACCGGCGGCATCGATCTCTCGGTCGGCTCGCTGGTCGCGCTCACCGGCGTCGTCGCCTCACTTGCGATGCGAGGCATGGGAATGGAGTCCCCCACTCTTTCCATCGCCACCGGCCTCGTATGCGGAGTAAGTCTTGGCGGCCTAGTAGGCGCAACGACCGGCTCCATCGTCGCGCGATTATCCATTCCACCATTCATCGTCACGCTCGCTGCCATGCTGGTCGCGCGTGGTTTCGCTTTCATCATCTGCAACGGCCAACCCGTATACGAACTGCCGCAACAACTCATGTTCCTTGGTCGCGGTTTCCTTTTCGAATCCACGCTTGGCCGAATACTTCCCGTTCCCGTTTTCGTCATGCTCGTTGGTTACATCTTCTGCGCGGTCATACTCTCTCGAACCGTTTTCGGTCGCTGCGTCATCGCCGTCGGCAGCAACGAGGAAGCTGCTCGCCTCGCGGGCATCGCCGTCAAACGCACGAAGCTTTTTGTCTATCTATTCACCGGCCTGCTATGCGGCCTTTCCGGCACGCTACACACCGCTAAACTCATGGCCGGCGATCCCAAGGTCGGCGAGATGTGGGAGCTGAACGTGATCGCAGCCGTGGTCGTCGGCGGCACCAGCCTTTTCGGCGGTCGCGGCAGTATGACAGGCACGCTGATCGGTGCGTTGATCATCGGCGTGCTCAACAACAGTTTGAACCTCATGCACGTCGAGCACTTTTGGCAAAAAGTCATGCTCGGCTGCGTGATTCTGGCTGCGAGCCTCGTCGATGCGGGCCTGCGTCGACTGGAAGCAAGATAACGTAAGCGTACCGTATGCCCGGCCAACAAGTTGGCGAGGGCGACCCGTAGGGTCAGCCTGAGAATAGCCCAGCGTTTCAACGCTGGGTATGCAACGAGTGAAGTGGACGATGAGTCCCGTAGGGACGACTGAAGTCTTTCAATCGTGCCTCCGGCACTGCTAACTCTTTCGTCCTTGCCCACCCAGCAGTGAACTGCTGGGCTATTATCGAAGTGTCCCTCTGGGACACCAGACTAGGAATTAATCTCTATGAAGACCACGCTTTGCGGCCATGCAGATTTGAAATCGCTTTCGGTCTATTTGTCTCTCTTCGCTGGCATGGCAATTGTGACGCTCGCCCACGCCGACGAACCACCCAAGTACGACCTCTCCAAAGACAAAGTCCTCTACTGCGTGGGCTACGCGCACCTCGACACACAATGGCGCTGGGACTTCTGCACCACCATCGACAAGTACGTTCGCGACACGCTCGAACAGAACTTCGCTCTCTTCGAGAAATATCCCGAATACGTCTTCAACTTCACCGGCTCCGTCCGCTACGAAATGATGAAGGAGTACTACCCCGAGCACTACGAAAAGCTCAAGAAATACATCGCCGACGGCCGCTGGTTCGTCTCCGGCTCCTCGGTCGACGAGGGCGATGTCAACGTCCCCTCGGCCGAGTCCATCATCCGCCAGGTTCTCTACGGCAATGAATATTTCCGCCGCGAGTTCGGCAAGGAAAGCGTCGACTTCATGCTCCCCGATTGCTTCGGCTTTCCCGCCTCGATGCCGTCCATCTGGGCGCACTGCGGCCTCAAAGGCTTCTCCACCCAAAAACTCACGTGGGGCTCCGCCGTCGGCATCCCGTTCAAAATCGGCGTCTGGGAAGGCCTCGACGGAAACGGCATCATCGCCGCATTCGACCCCGGCTCGTACAGCACAGCCATCAAAGGCCCCGTCCAGACCAATGAAGGTTGGATCAAGCGCATCGAGGAAAACGGCCAGAAATACGGCGTGTTTGCTGACTATCACTATTACGGCGTCGGCGATCAGGGCGGCGCACCACTCGAAGAAGACGTCGCCAACTACATCGCCAGCATGAAGGCAGAGAATGCTCCTATTCGTCTTGCTCTCACGTCCTCCGACCAGATGTACAAAGACATCACCGCAGAACAACGCGCGAAGCTTCCACGCTACAAGGGCGACCTCCTTTTGACCGAACACTCCGCGGGCACGCTTACTTCACAGTCGTACATGAAGCGATGGAATCGCAAGAACGAAATCCTCGCCGATGCGGCTGAGCGAGCGGCCGTCGCCGCGCACTGGCTCGGTGCGGCTGAGTATCCGCGCGAACAACTCAACAAATCGTGGGTCCGCGCGCTAGCCAACCAGATGCACGACATCCTGCCGGGCACGAGCATCCCGCGCGCGTACACGTACTCGTGGAACGACGAAATCGTTGCGATGAACGGATTCGCCGACGTGCTGCTCAACTCCGTCGGCGCAGTCTCGCGCGGACTTGATACGAACGTCGAAGGTGTACCGCTCATTGTGTACAACCCGCTGGCGATCGAGCGCGAAGATGTCGTTGAGGCTCGCGTAGAATTTCCCGAAGGCGCGCCGAAAGCAGTGCGCGTATTCAACCCGAAGGGCAATGAGATTCCGTCGCAGATCAAGGCGAGGGACGACAAATCCGTTGCTGTCCTGTTCACCGCAAATGTCGATTCGGTGAGCTTTAGCGCATTCGAGATTCGCAAATCTGACACTCCTTACGCAACTAAATCAGATTCTCCACTCATACGAATCTCAAATTCCCAGATAGAAAACGAACATCTGTGCATCACCATCGATGACAACGGCGATGTAGGCAGCATTAAGAAAGCCCCCGCCGAGCTGGATTATTCGAAGCTGCCAGGCGGAATCGCTGGGAGACCAGAGGGATTCATGTCCGAAATCCTCTCCGCGCCCCACGGCCTCGTGTTCACTTACGAACGTCCTAGCAATTGGCCGGCGTGGAACATGGATTGGGCTGATCGCAAGGAAGCGCCCATCGATCGTGTCAAAGGCCCTGCGAAAGTTCGCGTTGTCGAAGACGGCCCGGTGCGCGTCGCGTTGGAAATTGAACGCGAAGCCAACAACTCGATCATCACGCAGCAGATTCGCCTGGCTGCCGGAAGCAAGCGCGTCGAGTTCCACACCACCATCGATTGGCAATCCACCGAGTGCGCGCTCAAGGCTTCGTTCCCGCTCAAGGCCTCCAACCCCAAGGCCACCTACAATTGGGGTATGGGCACGATCGAGCGCGGGAACAATGAGCCGACGAAATACGAAGTCCCCTCGCACGAGTGGATCGACCTCACGGACGCGTCCGGCAAGTTCGGCGTATCCATTCTCGACGATAGCAAGTACGGTTCCGACAAGCCGAGCGACAACGAACTTCGTCTCACGCTGCTCTACACGCCCGGCGTCCGTAGCTCGTACAAGGATCAGCAAAGCCAGGACTGGGGCCGTCACGAAATCGTGTACGCGATCTACCCGCATCAAAACGATTGGCGTGGTCCAAAACTGAAGGAAGTAGAAGCACTCACTAAGCGGCTCACCTCGAGCGGCATGACCGAATGGGAGGCGCGGCGACTCAATCAGCCGCTCTACGTGTTTCAATCTCCGAAGCATGACGGCGAGCTTGGCCGAAGCTGGTCGATGATCAACATGAACACCAACCGCGTCGACATCCGCGCGATCAAGATGGCTGAGCGCGAGGATGCAGTGGTCGTCCGCCTTCAGGAACTCACCGGCCAGCCGATCGAGAACGCGCTCGTGCGCTTCGAGCTTCCCACGGCCGGCGCGTACGAAGCAGACGGCCAGGAACGTCGCATCGGCGACGCCAACCTCGCGATCGACAAGCTCAGTGTGAACATTGCGCCGTACACACCGAAGACGTTTGTGGTGAAGCCGGGGAAGCCACCAGTTACACTGGCACCTCCAAAATCGGAACCGATCAAGCTGGCGTTTGATTGCGATATCGTGAGCACCGACAAAAACCGGAGCAACGGAGCGATGGCATCGACACTCAAACCAATCACTGACAAAGGTCCGCTCTTGCGAGTCACGAATCCCTATTCGATTCCGGCGGAGGAATTGCCCAAGAATTTGAACAACGCAAGCGTCGGCTTCACGCTCGGCGACACGTTCGGTTCGGACCAAGATCTTACGGGTGCGAAAAACGCGGTCACTTGTGATGGGCAAAAACTTCAATTGCCGGAGGGTTCCGAGGGACGACTCTATCTTCTCGCAACAGCGACAGAGGACGTACGAGAGAAGCTCGAAATCGGCAACACCAAGTTTCCATTCAACGTCCAGAAGTGGACCGACTTCATTGGTCAGTTTGACGATCGCGTGTGGGATAAGCAATTTGATGAGGTTGATCACGTCTGCGACGGCAAGGTAACCAGCATCAAGACGGGTTATATCAAACGTGACCCGATCGCGTGGTTTTGCACGCATCGGCATCATCCGGAGCGAAATGAGCCGTACCAATTCAGCTACATTTTCCGCTATGGTTTCGATATCCCAAAGGGTGCGAAGTCGTTCACGCTGCCGAAAAACGACAAGATCAAAGTGTTCGCGGCCTCTGTCGCGAAAAACGCGAATGACACTTTGAGACCGGCTGCGCCGCTCTACGATGACTTCACCGATCGCAAACCGATTGAGTTTCGGCATGTCTATCCCCCACCGCTGCCACCTGTGCACGAGGGCTTGACCCCGACGGCGCAGGTGAAAAGCGAACGTGTTTCCAAATACGAAGAGCTGACTCTAGCCACACCGTCCAATGCGGATTTTGTCGACCGTGCGACCAATGCGACGCGCGCGTTCCGAGTGTTCGATGGCCGGGGCAAGTATCGTCCGCATGGACGTTCGGGGGCGGAGAATGGCACGCTCCCACGACTCAACGACGGCCAAGTGCAAGGGAAGCAGGACGATCCGAATATGTCGACGTGGTATGACGGCGCGGGCCGATTCAGCGTCGATCTGGGATCGCCCGTAGCCATCGACAAGATCAACACGTTCTCGTGGCATCGCAGTGACCGCGCGCCGCAAGTGTTCACTCTGTGGGCCTCAGCCAGCGAAACTGCCCCGCCGATGGATTTTCTCGAGGGCGGAAAATCGGAATGGAAGCTCATAGCGATCGTGAACACGAAAGAGCTTGGCGAGGGCGGTGTGCATGTCTCGTCGATCAGTGCAAGTGAAGGAAAGCTTGGCCCGTATCGACATTTGCTTTGGATCACCGAGGAGGTGGCGCAAGGGACGTTCTTTGGTGAGATTGATGTTGTTGTCGCGCCGTAACACCCGTGAAATCTTCGCCCGACAGTCGGGTTTTTGCGACATTGGGCAGATGTTGTTCGCCGGGACTTGAGGCCGTGAAGCAGCAATTGCAAATGGCTAATGGCTACGTGAGAGAAACATTTCGCTAAGTAGTGACACGGTGTGGCACTGTTTGAACGGCGCATTTTACGACGGATATCGCGTCTATGTTGAACATGAATGAAATTGCCCGACCGGCGCGGCGATCCAGCAAACTGCTTCGAAGCACAATCGATTTTGAATGCTAAGCACATGGCCTCGCCAATAACAATTACGTCGATCGCTGAGCGTAAGAATTCGAGCGAACGCATGGTTTACGCGGTGGTTGCATGCTGACTGGTTAGAACGAATGGAGACAGCAACAACGACTACTCTTCTTCGGCGCTACTACGGCGCAGGGCTCAATCGTGCCTACGGCACTTGTTTTCTTGACTATCCACTTTTTCCCCAGCACTTCGTGCTGGGCTATTCTCAGGTCGTCCCTGACGGGACGAGGGCGATCGCGCGGATCATTAGTGGGATCAGTGTTAATTGGATCGGTGTAAGCAGGTTGCTTGTCGCCATGTTTCTCGTGTCGGGAATGGCGGGTGTGGCCCATGCGCATCAGTTTTCGATCGCGCAGGGGACGGCTACGGTACATGCAGATCGTGTGGCGATTGTGCTCGAATTCAACGGTGAGGACTTGCGACATGTGGACGGTTCGCCGCCGCCGAGCGACGCGGGTGGGTTGTCGACATGGATAGATAATGCATCGCAGCAGCACGGGCAGGTTGTTTGTGATCGATTGATTGTGCGCGACATCGACGGCAACTCAATTTCGGGTCGAGTGCTCGAAACGAAGGTGCGGAAAACGGGAGGAGACTCGACCGACGTTGATCGGCTCCGTGATGTTCGTGTTGTACACTCGCTCTCCTATCCACTTCGGGAACGAGCGTCTTTGCTGACGTTTCAACAATCAACAGATTCGGCGACCAGCTTGCGGACCCAATGGATCATGGCTGTGCGAGTTGACGGTGAAGAACGTGAGCGAATCGTACGGCTGACGAGTCAAGGGAATGCGGAAACGCTTGCGTTTGATTCTTGCGACAAACTGACGGTCGATGTTCCACCGCCGATGCGCGACGAGAAGTTTCGCAGCATGTATGTGATCGTCCGCCACCAAGAGCATGGGATGACATTGGACCTTTTCGCGCCGCTGACCATCGTGGAGACGTTTGTACCGACATCGCGACGAAATCCTGATTACGTGGAAATGGATGAGCAAACGTCGATCCTGGCTGCGTGGGAGAAGCTCGTCGCCTCGCGCGTCGATGTGATACGCGGCGAAGAGCCGATGCGAGGTGCGGTAACTGCCAGCGAGTTTGCACCCCCCTGCCCAAGCGATTCCGACTCAGATTCATCGACGCGGCGGGTGAGCGCCTATTCCGCCAGAGTTCATGCTCAATTTGAGTTTGCTGACGCCCCAAGCACCGCTGAACTGACGTGGAAACTCTTCAACAACCTTGTGCTGAATGTGCCGTTGTTCATCGAACAAGAGACCGTACCTATCGTTGCCGAACTGACCACCTACGCTCCGCGTATTGCCCTTACTTTGCCTGCGAAACCGACGACTGAGCCAAGAGAACGCTAGGACCATAATGCGAATCAATTTGAGGGTCGAATCATTAGGTAACGCACTGCTCACAGAGCAGTGGCACACGGCACATGGCGGACCTGACAACCAATGCTCCGCGTGTTGTCCTTAATTGCCCACGAAACCGACGACGGAGTCAAAAGTACCCTTAGCGTAGAGGGGCCTAGTCCGGAATTTCAAGATTATTGGCCCCAAATTCACACTTCTTTCGCCCTTCATTAGAATGGAACCGAGACTGGAGCATTCCATAACCATTGGTAAATAATATCGTTAAGGCAGGCCCACGTACGGCAGCCCGACCACTTGAAAAACTATCTAAATTATCCATATTTTCTATATTGACACATTTTCAGCCCTTGGCTATATTACCTATCTTCAAGTCGACTTGGTGGAATCGGGTCGTTTTACCGGTTGGAGTGTCGTTAGATCACGAGCGTCTTACAGGAGAGACATGATGCCGAAGAAAAAGGAGCTGACGATAGAGGCCATGTGGAAGGAGTACCTTACCACGCGATCAACGGAGATGAGGAACAAGATCGTCGTACACTACAGCGGACTCGTATATACCCACGCAGCACGCCTTTCCCGAAAACTTCCCGCCCAGGTTTCTTACGAAGAGATATGCAGCGCCGCGTTTGACGGCCTCATTGAGGCAGTTCAAGCGTACGATCCCGAACGCAAAGCAAAATTCGAAACATTCTGCCAGCAGCGAATCTCCGGCGCCGTCATGGACTGGCTCCGCAGCCTCGATCCGCAAAGTCGCACGGTCCGCACGTTCGAGCGTCGCAAGCTCATGGCGAGAGAAGCTCTTGGCGCGGACAGCGAATCCAATCCGTCGCGTGAAGCGATCGCCAAGCGCATGGAAATGACCACCGATCGTTATGAGTACCTCTGCCGTTTGTCGCAACTTGGCAAGGAAGTCCACTTCAGCGCCTTGGAACCGGCTGACGATCGTCGCCATCAAGGATCGTCGCACGGCTGGGACGTCCGCGATGAGGGAACTGAAGATCCTGCGATCAGAGTTTCCCGCGAACTGCTTACCGAGCACATCACCAGCGGCCTCGCTCGCGAAGAGCGACTTGTCATCATCCTGTATTATTTTGAACAGATGACCATGGCTGAGATCGGTAGCGTGCTCGATTTGTCGGAATCGCGCGTCAGCCAGATTCACAAGGATATTCTGCAGCGGCTGCGAACTCGCTTGGGATCGAACCTCTGCGAGGAACTGGCTGCCTGAGAAAGCCAAACCGCGATCGAAATTGAATCGATCGCCTCACTGGAAAACCGAAAACGGCATGACCTTAACCACCTAAGGTCGTGCCGTTTTTCTTTTTCACCACAAATGCACAAAGACACAAAGAAGGAATACAGAATGTCGAATAGCGAATGACGAATGAAGACATTCGGCAAGACGCTTGTTAGCCTCTGTGGGCAGCCGTACCATCGCGATCGTGCCACGGATTATCTATCTGGTTGTAGCGTTTGACGGGACGGACTTTCACGGCTGGCAGAAGCAGCCGGGTGTGCGCACCGTGCAGGAAGTGCTGGAGGATTCGGTTCGGCGGGTGGTGCGGCACCCGTTGTCGGTCTTTGGGTGCGGTCGCACGGATGCCGGCGTGCACGCGTTGGCGCACGTGAACAGCTTCGCGACGACTTGCCCTTTGGCGGTGGACAAGATGCGGCATGCCATCGCTTCGCGGCTTCCGAATGATCTTTCGGTGGTGACGGTGCGAGATGTTCGTAGCGACTTTCATGCGACCACGAGCGCGTTGAGCAAGCTCTATCGTTATCGGATCCACTACGGCAAATCTCGCCCGGTCGAACACCTGACCCAGCGGTACACGTACCATATCTGGCAGCCGCTCGATCTCGACGCGATGCGTGAGGCTGCGAAGTACTTTGTGGGTGAGATGGATTTTACGGCCATGGCGGCGACAGGTACCCGCCGGCAAACGATGGTGCGGACGGTGCTGCGGTTCGATATTGAGAAGCACTTCGATGAGATTCGTTTTGATGTCGAAGGCAAGGGTTTCCTACACAATCAGGTGCGAAACATGGTGGGTACGCTGTTGAGCGTCGGGCGCGGTCAATTCAAACCGGAGTTCGTTCGCGAGATTCTTGAAAGCAAAGATCGCACGAAGGGTGGCCGATGCGTGCCCGCGCATGGGCTGTGCCTGATGTGGGTTCGATACCCGCCGGACGTTTTTCAGCCTGATTCGATGCCATTGGCAGGTCCAGACCATCGCTATGCCGAAATGAGCGATGAATCGCCGCAGACTCTGGCCGAATGATCTCATGAACATCTGTCACGTCATAACACGACTCATTATCGGCGGAGCGCAGGAGAACACCGTGCTGACGTGTAGAGGCTTGCACGACCGCGGGCACAAAGTGACGCTCATCGCGGGACCGGAGACGGGACCGGAAGGATCGCTGTGGGGACAGGCGGAGGCGATTGGTTGCGAGCTGGTCAGGTTGGATTCAATGCGGCGAGCGGTGAATCCAATCAATGATTTGAAATGCTTGGCTGATTTGAGGCGAATTTATGCGAAGTTGAATCCTGAGATTATTCACACGCACAGCAGTAAGGCCGGGATCATCGGACGATTTGCGGCGGATCGTGCACCGGACGCGCGTGTCATTCACACCATTCATGGGATGAGCTTCAATCGCACTCAGAGTTGGCCGGTGAGGACGGCGTATCGATTGCTCGAGAGGCACGCGGCTGACTCGACTGAGACAATCGTCACGGTGGCGGATGCGATGATTGAGCAATCGTTGGTGGCTGGGGTTGGGAGGCGTGAGCAATTTGTCACGATTCGATCGGGGATGATTACCGACGATTTCCGCGCAGACGCCGAAACGCGGGAGCAGGTGCGAAGAGTTTGGGGAATTAAGGACGGCGAGATTGTCGTCGGCACTGTTGCGCGGTTGTTTGAAAACAAGGGATATGACGAACTGATTCGGGCGATGCCTGAATCGATTCGCCGCGTGCCGAATTTGCGATTTGTGTGGGTTGGTGACGGAAAACATCGAGACAAATACATGGGGCAGTTGCGGGAGCTTGGAATCGACCATCGTGCCGTCTTGACGGGACTGGTGTCGCCGACGGAGATTCCGCGATGCCTCAACGGATTCGACTTGCTGGTGCACGCTTCTCGATGGGAAGGACTGGCGCGCGTGTTACCGCAGGCGTTGCTCACCGAGGTTCCGGTTGTCAGTTTTGATAACGACGGTGCGCCTGAAGTTGTTCTTGATGGTGAGACGGGTTTTCTTGTGCCATATGGTGACATTCCACGACTTTCGGATTCGATTGTGCGGTTAGCAACTGATGCCGAACTCCGGCGGCGACTTGGTGCGAGTGGCCGAGTTCGATGCTTGGCGGCGTTCGATTGGCGGCGAATGGTTGATCATCTTGAGAAACTATACGAAGGAACTGCGTTATCTAACAACGAAGATTGACGGAACTCCAAGAGACCCTCACCCTACCCTCTCCCTAATAGGGAGAGGGATGACTTGTTTTGCGTTCTTGCACGGTCAACCAGCAATGTTGTTTGCCCCTTCACTCGGCTTAGTGGCCCAGAGCTTGGCTGCCAGCAATCCGCCCTCGAAGAGTGCGTACATGGGTACGGCCAGCAGAATCAGGCTGATCGGGTCGGGCGGCGTGATGATCGCGGCTGCGAATACGACGCCGAGAACGATGATCCGCCGAGCCTTGGCCATTGTCGGGACGGGTACAAGCCCGGTCCATGCGAGGAAGAATACGACGATTGGGGTTTCGAAGGCCAACCCAAACCCGAGCGCCAGCACAAGCACGAAGGAAATGTAAGCGTCGATCGAGAAGAAGTTCTGCATCAGGGGGCCGTTAACCCCAACATCCAGCGGAAGCGACCAGTATTCCTGGTTGACCTTGAGCATTAAGCGACGGTGCTTTGTGTTCACCCACATGTCGCCGCCTTGCACGCTGTCGGGGTCTTTTGACAGAATCGGAATGTTCGGAAGCGGTTTGTTCTCTGGGGTCGATTCCGGGACCGTGTTGGACGGCAGAAACATGCCTTCGAGGGCGGTCGGCGTGAGGTCGTTGTCGCCAAAGGTCTGATTGAAGCCGACGAAGAACTGGAGAATCATCGGCAGGATCAGGTAGTAGAGGAACAGCACACCCAGCACGAACAGTCCCGTCGAAATGGGTAGAACGAGTCGCACGAAGCGGCGCTCATTCTTGTACAGCCCGGTTACGACGAACATCCACCCTTGGTGCAGGACCCACGGCATCGCCAGAATCAATCCTGCGTAGAAGGAAATCTGCATGTAGGTGGAGAAGGCGGACGTGGGCGAGAGCGATTGCAGTTGGGGCTGAAGGCCGTTGGCCTGCTGCACGATCCACAGCGGCCGGCAAATGAACTCGACGATGTCCTTGCCGAAGATGAGCGTCAGGCAAGTGGCCAGCGCCACGCCCGCCATTGCCTTAATGAGGCGAGAGCGCAATTCTTCGAGGTGGTCGCCGAACGACATCCGTGCCTCTTCGACATTGTCGTGCGGTCTTTTCGAAGGGAGATTCGAGTCACTCATTGGCGCGGATTCTACGGAGAAACAGGTTGATAGAAAATGGTGTGGGTTCAGATCATTCCACAAAGAGATCAGACCCTTTCAGGGTCCATTGATCGGTTGACATACAACCGTGGGTCGGCTCTCTTCAAAAAGAGAGCCGACCCACGGCTACTAAATCTCAGCCTTTCAGGCTGAGGTTCTGTTCCACTACTCAATTCAAGGCATTCAGGCTGAGTAGATGTTCTACACATTCATCATTTATGATACTTGCCACGGCCAAGCTGCGGCTTGACCGTGCCACCCTTCAATCGGTCGCGGGGATTACGAGTCGATTACTGGCGAGGCGGGTGCTTACCGTTCGCACGGGCAAAGGCTCGCGCAGAACCTCGGGTGCGGTCTGGTTGTCTTGCAGCACCGCGCCTTGTCGTTGCTGCCAAGTACGATCGCAGGGATTGGAGTAATTGAAGTTGACCGTCCAGCGATCTTTCGCGGGGTCGGCCCCTTTCTCCGCGAGCGACTTCCTCATGTCGGCCAGCAGGATCCGAGCCAAGTCCACGGCGTCGCCAGCCGCCAGTTCCACCAGTTTTTTACGTTCAAAGTCGCGCCACGATCGACCAGACTCGGGGGAAATTTTCTTTTCGTGAACGGAAGCCTCGTGCGTGAAAACCCAGCTCCCCTCGGAAAACGGCGCTCCGTTGCCGAAATTGGTGTTCACCCAAACGGTTTGATCGGATTGATTCACAAACCTCGCAACGAGTTCGACGCCGTCGCGCTCAATTTCGATCGCAGAATCGACGCCGCTGCGCGATATTTTGGCTGGTGCATTGGAGGCAATGGTGAGCGAAATCGGTTCACTTGAAACGAATCCGACGCCATCGTTGTAGAGCTTCTCATCATCCCATTCGGGTCGATATTGGAAGACGACTTCGTAATTCCCTTTGTCGAACAACGGAAATCGCGCCCGCCCCCGATTAAAGGATGGAATTCGCACTACTACCCGCGCGCCGGGTTCAATCGTCGAAACGGGTTCGCGCGAAATGCGGTCCTGCACGGCCGCCAGAATTGTGGGGTCGAGACCGAGGTCATCCACGCGAAGATCGACGAGGGTGCCGTCCGGTTTGGCGACGACGAGGAAGTCGGCCATATCGAGCATGGTGATCACTTGCCGTGCGTTCGAATCCAGTCCTGCGGCGGGTTGATCGGCTTCGCTCTTTTCGATCGTGAGGTCGAGCGGCACGCGTGCGGGGAGCGTGGATCGATTGACGAACGCGACGATGAGGTCCGTTGGTTCGTTCCAGACTACGGCCGGCTTGGAAAAAGAGAGCGAAACCTCGACACCACCAAACCAAAGGTTCTCGAAGTTGGCCAGAATCTGTTCCGCGCGAAGTGCGATTTCTGAATTGTCGGACTTGGCTGCGGAGTGCAATTGCGCGATCGCCTTCGCGCCGATGGCTGAGAGCTTTCGGGTGGCTTCGGTTCGCTGGGCGAAGGAAGGATCGCCGAGCGACTGAATCAGTTGGGCGATCTCTTCGTTGGTGGCTGGTCGTGGGCGGTCGGAAGCGTTTGTGCTGTTTGGCATTCCGATGCAAACGCCGACCAAACCAACAACGAATGGGATCGCGTTGCGGTACCGTTTGGCAAATAGACTGGCTCGACACTTAGTCATCAATGTTTTTACCAAACGGATCAGCTACTCGGCATTCGACACTTACTCTAGATATCGGCGGGACCTATCATCGCCTCGATTATTCTGGGCCGTCTGCCATCTTTATTTTATGATTTCAACCGCGTTTTTTCCAAATAATGCGGAGGGAACGCGGCGATTTCGCCCTATAGAAGCGATTATTTTGCTTATGCATCATGGCCAAATGCACCGGAAATCAGGTCGTCCTCTTTGATGTCGGTGACAAACATGTGACCGGGTTCGTGGGTAATTGCCAGCGGGGGCTTGGCTCGAATGATCGCTTCCATCGGTGTTACGCCGCACGCCCAGAAGACCGGCACTTCGCCCGGGCGGATCGTCACCGCGTCGCCGTAGTCCGGCTGGTGAATGTCGGCGATACCAACCTGACGGGGGTCGCCGACGTGAACCGGTGATCCGTGCACGTGCGGCATCGAGGCGGTCACGCGGGTTGCGATTTCACTTTGTTCCAGCGACATCGGTCTCATCGAAACGACGAGCGGTCCGTGGAATGCACCAACGGAGTGACACGGAATTGATGTGCGAAACATCGACACGTTTTTGTTTTCTTCGATGTGGCGCACGGGCACGCCGGCGCGGATGAGAGCTAGCTCAAACGTGAAAGAACAGCCGATGAGGAAAGCAACGAGCGAAGATTCGCTTGTCGCGGAATCAGCTGGCCAATAAGACAAAATGTCCGATGGCTGATCGACCAACTCACCCGATCGATAAACGCGGTAACGCGGCAGATCGGTGCGCAGGTCCGCGCCCGGGGCCATGCGGCGCGGTTCGAACTCCCCTGCTCTTGTCACTTCCAACAAAGGGCAGGGTTTTGGGTTCGCGCGACAGAACGCCTCGAAATCTCGCGCGAAGTTGTTGGGCAGGATCACAAGATTGACCTGCACCAAACCCATGGCGGCGCCGGCTGTGGGTCGATCGAATTGGCCGTGACGACATAGTTGGCGAATTTCGCGGCCTGAGAGGTTGGCTACATCAGTTGGTGTCATATTGATTTTGTATTTCAACTCTTAGTTGTATGGCCAGCGAATTGCGATATCGCGACTCGAAGATCATCGCACGAAATGCCGCTCAGTCGTGCGGCAACAACAACACTCAGGAAATCTTCTGGAAATTCGCATTCTACTTGCCCGAGTTCGCTCGTGCTGCCATCGACGTTTACGAAACCTGATCCGTTCTGCAGCCATGCGCCGCGATCCACAGTCTGCTGGGACGACACAAAGAACGTGCGGCCAAAGTGCTTGCGGGCGAGCGGGCGGACGCGCGGGTCGTCGAGATTCAGGATCAGGGCGTCGTCGGGGCGGTGGTTCATGAAAATGCGACTCTTGATGCGAACGTACTCGGCGATGGATGTGTGGCGATCGAGATGAGCTTCGTCGATGTTGAGAAAAATGGCGATGTGCGGGCGAAAGTGCACAACGGATTCCAACTGGAAACTCGATACAGCAACCGCGATTCTTGGAGCGGCGGTCTGACTATCCGCAGTGGCAGGCGCATTTTCCATCAACAAAGCCGACAGTGGTCGACCGCGATTTCCACCGATTGCGAGCTGTTTTCCGCAACTCTCGAACACACGCTCCATACATTCCACGGTGGAGCGCTTGCCAATGGTGCCGGTCACGGCGATCAAAGGTTCTTTTGTCAGTTGGTAGGCTAGTTCCAATTCGCTAAGCACCGGAATGCCGCGATCGTGCAGAGCGTCGAGAATCGGATGATCGCGACGAACGCCAGGACTCTTAACCACGAAATCGCATTGCCCAAGAAAGTCGATCGAGTGCTTTCCGGTCTCGACGCCTGCGACGACGGTGTCGGGCGTGAGCGTGACGCTGCCCTCGTCGGAGATGCGCACGCTGTGTCCTTCGCGTAGGAGAAGCGCGGTTGCTGCGCGGCCAGTTTCGCCAAAGCCGATGACGCCCGCGTTGAGTTTGGTTGATCGTGTGAGGGGCGACTCGATGATGTGGCCACGAATGCCTTCCAACATGCGGACGCTGGCGGACAGTTCGAGCGAATCGACGGTGGGATCGTGCCGGTGTGTGACACCATCGACCGCCCCACCCTTGCCCACGGCGGTCTTGATGTCGTTGGTCGCTCGCTCGGCGGAGGGAAGCAGATCACGATTCTCCAGCACGGACAACGCGCCCGCAAGGCCATACGCGCCCCAGTTTGATACGCCCGCGACAATGCAGAAATCAGTGGGAACGGTGCTGGCGATCGCGGCGCCGTGAGCGACGGCGGTCATCGCTTCTGCGAAAACTTTACCCATGCCGATTTCGTTGCCGCCGTCGCCGATTCCGATCGTAGTGATGCCGCGTCGGGTGGCTTCGAGAATGAGTTCGTCGAGTGGCGCTGTCGTCGGGCTGATGTCGACGCCGCGCATATTGCGATAGCGCCCGTCAACGCCGCGACCGACGCGCTCGACGGAGACCACGTGCGTTGGGAGGGTTGAACTGAGGAATCGATGCGTCTCGTCGGCGGTGGCGAGAACGGTTGGGTTCAAGCCGAGTGATCGAAAAACGCTTTCGTTCCATTTGTCGGTCACGAAGTCGATCGTCACGCCGAGTTGTTGTAAAGCATCGCCCAGCACTTTCGCGCCGGGCGGGCCGTCGGTTTCGCTGGCTTTCGCGTCGGGAATGTAGAATCCGCTGATGATCGCCACGCGTCGCGACCAGCGCAGCGATTGAGCGGCGAGGCGAAGCTGATCTGTGATCATGAGACCGAAGATATTCCGCCCGCCTGGGTCGGTGGCGACGAGGTTTTCGATGGATGCGATGCGCGGATTCATGCTTGTCCAAACCCGCCGCCGCCGGGCGTTTCGATGGTCAGACGATCGCCAGCGACTGCATCGAATTGAACAACAGACGGAAGGATTTCCGGTGTTGTCGAGTCGCGCCTTCGCAACGAGTTACGACCCGGTGCGCCGTTCTCGCCGTCGTTGACACCGTAAGGGCCGCGAGTTCTCCGCTGACTGATGATGCTGACGCTGAGTGGTTCGAGGAATTCGATTTCGCGAACGACGCCACCGCCGCCGCGATTCTTTCCGGCACCGCCGGAACCATATCGAATGCCGAATCGCGCTACGCGAACAGGATAACGCGATTCGAGGATTTCGACGTCGGTCAAACGCGTGTTGGTCATGTGCGTGTGCACGGCGTCGCAACCATTGAAATCGGGTCCTGCACCTGAACCGCCGCAAATCGTTTCGTAGTAGCCGAAGCGGGCGTTGCCCATCAGCAGATTGTTCATCGTTCCCTGGCTGGCGGCTACGACGCCGAGTGCGCCGAAGATCGTGTCGACGATTCGTTGCGACGATTCGACGTTTCCGGCGCCGACGGCTGGACATCGTAGCGGATCGGAGTCCGGTGTAGGGTTTAGAAAAGAATCGGGCACGATGATGCGTACCGCGTCGAGCACGCCGGCGTTGAGCGGAATATCTTCATCGATCAAACATCGCAGACAATACAAGACGGCGCTGGTGACGATCGCCACGTTGGCATTGAAGTTTCCACGATGAACGGGTGATGTGCCGGTGAAATCAAATGTCGCGGTTTCGTTGGCGATGGTGAGCGCGAGGCAAATTCTAGTACCGTCATCCAGCGAATCCTCGAATCGGCGAACACCTTGCGGCAAGCGGGCGATCGCGGCGCGAACTTGTCGAGCGGCTGACTCACGCATGTAGCGAACGTAGGCGTCGACTGTCTCACGACTTTGCGACGCGATCAGCGATCGAAGGTCTTGAGCACCGGTTTCGTTGGCAGCCACCTGTGCTGCGACATCCGCGAGGTTTTCCTCCGGTGCTCGCGTGGGATAAGGCGCGGTTGTCAAGAGTTTGCGGAACGCATCGACTTGCGGGTGCCCTCGATCCATATATTTGAATGCACGGATGAGCACGCCCTCTTCAGCCAGTGAAGTCGAATCGGGGGCCATCGAACCCGGGCGCTTGCCGCCGATTTCCGCGTGATGTGCGCGACTCGCGACGACGAACAACAGTTCGTCGCGATCGCCGAACACAGGTGTCACGACCGTGACATCGTTCAAATGCGAGCCGCCGCGAAACGGGTCGTTCGTGATGTAGATGTCGCCGCGTCGAAAACCGCCGACATCCTGCATCAGCGCTTTGGCGCAATGACTCATGCCGCCGAGGTGCACAGGTATGTGCGGGGCGTTGGCGATCAGTTCGCCATCAATGGTGAAGACCGCGCACGAAAAATCGAGTCGATCTTTGACATTCGTGGAGAGTGCTGTGCGGCGGAGCGTCGTGCCCATGCGTTCGGCGATGGCTGAAAATCGTGAACGAAACAGCTCCAACTGAACGGGATCGAACTCGGTGCTTGCACGAGATTCTCGACGATCTTGCGTGCTGCGTGCAAGAACCAGCGAACCGTCATCGGCGACTTTGGCGGACCATCCATTATCGATGACAAAGGTACTCGTTTCTTCGGCCACAATTGCAGGGCCGACGATTGACTTGCCCGACACCAGATCATTTCGACGCAAAACAGGCACGTTATGAGGCGTGCCGTTGAGAATCATTTTTTCGGTGCGTGCGGAGTTCGCTTCCTCGTGACGATCGGTGGCGGATCTAACCTCGCCTGCTCGACGTGTGACGATCGCCTGCACTTTCACACGAACAGCGCGGATTTCGATTGCTCGATTTGCGTGTGCATATCCATACAGCTTTCGATGGGCATCGGCGAAACGATCGGGTAGAGTCGCCCACGGATCACCGGCAAGCGCAATGAAAGATGACTGCCCCGCATAACAAACGTCGAAAGAGTTCTCCGGCGTAGAGATCGCGGAAGGATCGACTCCATCTTCCTCGAGTTTGTTGATCGCTTCACCGGTAAGCTCATCGATGAGTTCCAGCAATGGTTCGCTATCTTTTTCGTACCAATGAAACGATGTGCTGCGCTCTGCGATGCGTGTGATGGCGGCAGTGCCGATCCCCACGGCACTTAGCACACCTGCGAAGGGGCTGTGAATGATTGAGTTGATACCGAGAGTGTCCGCGATGGCACAGGCGTGCTGCCCCCCTGCTCCACCGAAGCTGACCAGTGTGTATTCGCGAACGTCGTAGCCTTTCGAGGTTGACACCTGCCGAATGGCGGCGGCCATTTTTTCATTGGCGATCCGCTGAAAACCCTCAGCCAATTCGATAGCGGTCAACTTCGAGCCGGTCGCACCATTCACTTCCGCGAGAATCGAATTGAGTCGCGATTGTGCGGTTTCTACGTCTAGCTTGAAGGGGAAACATGACGGAACCAATCGACCCAATAAAACGTTCACATCGGTGATGGTGAGCGGTCCGCCGCGACCGTAACACGCCGGGCCGGGGTCTGCGCCTGCGCTCTTGGGACCCACGAACAAGTGATGGCCGTCGAAACCGCAGATGCTTCCACCGCCTGCAGCAACCGTCTCAACCGCCAGCATGGGTGTCAACATTCTGACGCCTGCCTTGACGGTTTCGTTTTGAAACTCAAACGGGCCGTCGATGCGGCAGACGTCGGTGCTGGTGCCGCCCATGTCGAAACCGATTGACTTCTCGAAGCCCAAGTCGCTTGCGACATGGGCGCAGCCAACGACTCCGCCGGCGGGACCGGAGAGTACGGTGTCCTTGCCGGATACGCGTTCCCCTTGCACTAGGCCGCCGTTGCTGGTCATCAAGAGAATGCGCGCGTCGGGCAGCGATTTTCGCAGCGAGGCCACGTAGTCGGTGATGACGGGACTCAAGTAGGCGTCGACGACTGTGGTGTCACCACGTGACACAAAACCCTCTCGCCGGGAGACACGGTGCGACACGGATACATGGCGAAAGCCAACTGAATCCGCGATCTCGGCTACCAGCTCTTCGTGCTGCGGGTTCGTATGCGCGTGCAGAAGGCATATAGCGAGCGATTCGATGTTCTGCTTTCGCAAATCCTCTAACTGTCGCCGGATGGTTTCTCGATCTGGTGCCCGGAGAACTTGCCCATTGGCTGTGATGCGCTCGTCGATTTCGATGACAGTTTCGGCTAATTCCTCGCGTTTGCGGATGTTGAGTTCAAAGAGTTTGGGGCGATCCTGGTGACCGATCTTGAGGAAGTCGGCGAAGCCGCGAGTGGTCACGAGTGCAACACACGCGCCTTTTCGTTCCAGAAGTGCGTTCGTCGCGCGGGTGGTGCCGAGTCGCAGTTCGATTGCACCAATCGGATCATCCAACCGTAACCCCATGAGGTATCGGATGGCTACGATGGGTGCCGGCTCGTGCGAATGTAGTTCATAGCTTCGCGTAATCGCATTCTGCGGAATGGGATCACGCAGGCGAAGAAGGCCTGATGAACTATCGAAGCCATCGACTTGTGTTGAGAACGATGACGAAGCTGCATCAAGCAATGTCAGTTGATATCCGGTCCAGAAGTCGGGCGGATCGTTGACGCGCTGCGGATCGACAATCTGCGATCCGCGCGAGTCCGTGCCAACGAGTCCGCGAACGCGGCCCGTGCTTAGGAGTTTGTGTACATGGGTCGCGCCGTCTGGCGAGGTGGCGACCACATCCGTGAACGTGCCGCCGACGTCGATGGCAAATCGCCACCGACGCTCACCGGCACTGCTCGACGAACGCTCCGCGCTCATTACTTACCGTGACATTGCTTGTATTTCTTGCCGCTGCCGCAGGGGCACGCATCGTTACGCCCCACCTTGGGCTGCTCGCGGCGAATGGTTTCGACTTTTTGTTCCACGTTTTGTGCGCGCATGGCTGCCTGCTGATCGGCTGTCGCGCCGGCAAAGCCAGCGCCAGTCGATTCGGCGTGGCGATACGTCACCGTACCCGTCATGCGCGGACCAAACGCCATTCGACCGGCTCCGTCGCCGCCTTCACTGCTATCTCCCGGCAATGAACGAACCTTAAAGATGATGTCCGTTACGCGACCCGCGATACGTGCCCACATTTGCGTGAACAAATCGCGACCTTCGATGGCGAATTGACTTTGCGGGTGCGATTGATCGCCGCCCATGGGTCGATGTTGAATGGCTGTGCGCAGGTGGTCCATCTCGAGCAGGTGATCCTTCCATGCCTGATCGTAGATTCGCAGCAACACGAATTGCTCAAGTCGCGTGAGCTCCCAGCGCAGCATCTCGCGACCCTGCTCGATCAGGGATTCGCGAAACGGCCCCTTCGATTGGTCAAACCGACGCTGGTTCCATGCACGGCCAAAGCGATTCTTCGCCCATTCAATGGCCTGTTCCTCCGACTTGCCTGCCATGGCAGAATCAATCTCTTTGGCGAGTCGACCGTTCATGTACTCTTCGTTGAGCGTCACCAATTCCTGGCGCACTTCCTGAACGGTCTTGCCCTGCACGTCGGTGAGCGTCCAGCCGTTCTGGTATTTTCCGTTGGCCCAGCGAACCACGGCGTCGGCTGCGGCTGCGGCGTCGGTGTTGCCCTCGCCGAAGACGCGTTCCAAGCAGGACTCAACTGGATAGTTGATTTCGCGGCGGGCGTAGGCTTCGCGGACCCGCTTGCGCAGAACGCCTGCTACCTCCTCCTTCGATCTTTCGACGATTTCCGCATCGTCAACCTCAATGCTGAACTTCGTCCGTGCCCAGTCAGCCAGCGCTTTGTACGCATAGTGCGGCGCGAGGTAGAGAGCAACGCCGTCGAGATTTACCTGCTCGTAGTGGGCTTCTGCGGCTTCGCGGAAGGCCTGCTCGATGTCGTGCGGTTCCATCTTGCGCATCTGGTTCTGCGTCATGGTGACTTTGAACAGGCGCTGGCCCCAGCTGAGCAGACCACCGAGGTCCCATTCGCTTGAGGGAACCTCCGGATCGATGTATTCGCCGATCGACGTTTCGATCATTTCGCGCGATTCTTCGATCGCGTGTTTGCGGATGCTCTTGACCGCCGAGTCGAGGTCGGTGTCGTCGATCACTTCCTCATCGAACGCGAGGTCGAGCTGCTGTCGACACCACTCAGCCAGGCACGTTTTGACGTAGTTGGGTTTGAGGTATTGCTTGACGGTGGAGTCGATGGCGTTGTCGATCGTGTTGAAGATCAGGCCGGGGAGGTCGCGCTCCTCCAGAATTCGCTGGCGGGCGGTGTAGAACTCCTTGCGCTGGAAGTCCATCGGCTCGTCCCACTCCAGCAGGTGCTTTCGCGTGGAGAAGTTGCGCTCCTCGACTTTGCGCTGAGCGCGCTCGATGCCCTTGCTGAGTCGCTTGTCTTCGAGACTCGCGCCATCGGTGAAGCCAAGCTTCTCCATCATCTTCAGCATCCAGTCCGACATGAACAGCTTGAGCAAGTCGTCCTGCAAGGAGAGGAAAAACCGCGATGAGCCGGGGTCGCCCTGACGGCCCGCGCGACCGCGAAGCTGATTGTCGATGCGGCGGGCTTCGTGCCGTTCAGAGCCAATGATGTGCAGACCGCAGGGAACCGTCGTCGGGCAAACCGTGCGACCCAACGCGGGAAAGCGCGGATCAAGCTTGGGCTTGAAGCAGTGCGCACAGTTCGTCGCGGGATCGTATTCTTCGCAGCGAATGCAGCACTTCGTGATACCGATGGGGTACATCGGGCTCGTCTTTGCACCAGCGGGCAACTGCTCCGGCACCTTGCACTTCTGATACACCACGCCGGGACCGAGCTTGATGTCCGTACCGCGACCGGCCATGTTGGTCGCGATAGTGACGTGGCCTCGCGGGGTTTTATCGCTACCGCTCGCTGGTGCGGAGCAATGCCCTGCCTTTGCGACGATGTCGGCTTCGCGCGCGTGATTCTTTGCGTTGAGAACCTCGTGATCGATGCCGTATCGCTGTGTCAGTAGCTTTGATAGTTTTTCCGAATTCTCGACGCTGGTCGTGCCGACGAGGACCGGTTTTCCGTGGACGAGATCGCCCATCGCTTCGTCGTAGACTTCGAGCATGAAGCGAATGACTTTCACATCGCCGAGCTCAGCGCCTTCGAATTGCTTGATTGCTTCCTCGATGCGACCTGTGTCCTGTCCGAGTTTCTGATGAATCGGTTTCAACGCTTTGAGTACGTCGGCCAGCAGGAACGGATCAGCCGGGCGACCGCGGCGGTGAATCTCATGGATTTCCTCGACGATCGCGTCGTATTTCTGGTCTACGTCGCGATACATCTTGTCGTTGTGGTCGACACGGTTGATGGGACGGTTGGTGGGAATCTCGACGACATCCAGACCGTAGATCTTGTCGAACTCGGTGGCTTCGGTGAGTGCGGTACCGGTCATGCCCGCTTTTTCGAGATACAACTTGACGAAGTTCTGGATGGTGATGGTGGCCAGCGTCTGCGTCTCTTCCTTGACGCGGACGTTTTCTTTGGCTTCGACCGCCTGGTGTAAGCCGTCGGACCATTGTCGACCAACCATCAGTCGGCCAGTGAATGGATCGACGATGACAACCTGGCCTTCCTGCACGACGTAGTCGCGATCGCGAGCGTAGACCTTGTGGGCGCGGAGTGCGTTCTCGATCAGGTGCGGCCACTCCATGTTGGTGCCGCTGTACAGGCTGCCGACGTCGAGGAGTTCCTGTGCGCCGCTGACGCCTTCGTGTGTGATGCCGACCTGCTTGCGTTCTGTCTGGACGATGTAGAAGCGGCGGTATTGCTCGCTGGGCGCGAGCTTGAGGATGGTTTGCTCGTAGAGTTGAACGGCTTCGACGTGGTCGTCCGTCAAGAAGTCGGGGCCGAGTGTGGCTAACTCCATAGCATCACTGCTCGCGGCGCCGTCGCCTTCTTTGGGTGATTCATCAGTTTTCGGTTTGCCGCTTCGACGCTTCTCCTTGTAGCCAAGGATCGTCATCGCGTCTTCGAGCTTTTGAATGTTGTGCGCGTTGCCGTCGTACTTCGCGACGGTCGCGAGAACTTTGCGATCCCAAATCGCTTGTCGCCTGACAAGCTCGGCTGCCACGCGATCGGCACGAGGATAGCGCGACACGTCGTCGTGCGCGGGGCCGGAGATGATCAGCGGCGTTCGGGCTTCGTCAATGAGAATCGAGTCCACTTCGTCGACGATGACGAAATCGAGTCGGCCCTGAACTTGCTCTGCCAGTTGCGTCTTCATGTTGTCGCGCAGGTAGTCGAAGCCGAACTCGCTGTTGGTGCCGTAGGTCACATCGCATCCGTAAGCACGAGCGCGGATGCCCTCGCGACCGCCGGGATCGAGCTGCGCCTGAATGTAGCCGACCGAAATATCGAGCAGGGCGAAGATCGGCATGGCGAACTCGGCGTCGCGTTTCACCAGGTAATCGTTGACGGTGATGATGTGCACCTTGAAACCGGAGACGGCGCGAACGAACGCCGCAAGGTGGCAGACGATGGTCTTTCCTTCTCCTGTGCGCATTTCGGCGATCTTGCCTTCGTACAGCACGCGGCCACCGACAAGCTGACAATCGAAGTGGCGGTGGTTCTGGGCGCGGCGCGAGGCCTCGCGAATGATGGCGAGCGCTTCGGGGAGCAGCCCCTGCGAATCGAGCGCTTCGATGATCTTCGCATGGCGTTTGCGGTATTCCCCGTGGAAATAGTGCTCCAGTCGCTGTGCGGGCGGCAAGGCATCCCACCATTGATGCAGCGGCGCGATAACCGGCTTTATCTTCTCGCGCAGCTCGGCCGTGCGTTTGCGAAGATCGTCGCTCAGTTCATATCGAATCCGGAACAGGCGTTCCGGGCGTTCGTTTTCCGGCAGTTCAGCCACGCGCTCTTCCGCGACGCGGCGGGTAAACAACTCATCGAAGTTCTGCCGCACCGAGGACTCCAACGCACCGACCGGCGGTACGTGGCGGCGATAGACCTTGAGCATGCGGTCATTGCGCGAACCAAAGAGCTTGCGCGGAATGGACTTAATTCGTTGAAAAACAGAGGGTGGAGTCGAAGCGGCCATTCATGAACCTTTCTGGAATTGCCCGGGTTGAAAACCAGCGGGCTGCATCCGCGCGAAACGAATCGCGAATGCGTCAGTTCACCTGCTTGCTCAAAAGAGCCAACTACGGGCGGCGAACTGCTACTAAGAATCGGTATTTTCGGACTTACACGTAAAGGAACAAAAGCGTAGGGATGGGAGGATGAGGCCGAATCATGGACCGTAGAGGCCGCCCAGTTGCGCAACGCGGATTTGGAGCATTGTCAGCCAATTGGCGAGGGAATTATCCGTGGTGCGCGGCCACAAGGCGATAGCGATGGGAGGCGATCGTCGAACAGCCGGCTGGCTTGCTGAATGCACGACCGCCATGGGTTTGGCCGCATCTACCTGTTTGATGCGTGTTTGGATCGAAAGCGGCATCGGAGCCGCCACCAGCGCGGGCTGATGGCAGACGATGGCGACGCAGGAAACAAGCGCTATGCGCGCGACCGGGGCCATCGCCCGGAGGGTTCGCCGCCTTTTCTGCGCGTATTTCGTATGCAGGATGGCCATTGCCATGGGATTATAGCGTCCAAAACGGGACGCAAAAGAAGCACGCCGGCGACCTCGTTTTGCAAGGCCGCCGGGGTGAATTGAGAACTTTTGCTTATGTAACCGCTATACGTTGCGATTACATTCGGAACCGCCTCCGCGAGACAGCCATCGCCGAGAGCCCAACCAGCGAGCCGAAGAAGGCCATCATCATGCCGAGACCGCAAACAGTCGGCGGACGCTGATCGGCGCTGTCGCCGACGTCCTGCTCCGACGGTTGCTCGGGGCCGCCGCCGTCAATTGGCGGTACAGAGCGAGCAGTCACAGTGACTCGTTCGGGATCGGTGCTGCCGATGCCTTCACGGCCGTCACTGACGTTGAGGACAACCTCGAATACGCCTTCCTGATCGAACAGGCGGCTGACAACCGAGCCCGTCTTGGTATCGATGACTTCGCCATCGCTGAGGAACTGCCACTCGTAGGACAGCGGATCACCGTCCGGATCGAACGAAGTGCGTCCGTCGAAGGTGAACGTCACCGGCACGCTGCCCGTTCGCAGGCCGGTCGCGATTCGCGCGATCGGGTTGCGGTTGGTGCCGACCGGCAACACGGAAACCGACTGTACCGCGGTAGCTGTCGCGTTGTCCGAGTCGCGCACCGTCAAGCGGGCCTGGAAATCACCGAGTTCTTCGAACACGTGCGTGACCAGTGAGCCCTCGGCTGACTCGCCATCGCCGAACGTCCACGAATAGGTGAGTGTGTCGCCGTCGAGGTCGTTGGAACTTCGTGCGTCAAAGGTGAATTCGGTCTCACCCACGATGCCCTGAAGCGGGTTCACCGAGATAATCGCCGTCGGCGGACGGTTCTCGTCAGGATCCGGCGGTTCGACACCGCCATCGCTCGTCACTGTGAATGTGAACTGCTCCGTATTCGTGTGCGGCGGATTGTCGCCGTCTGCCACCGTCAAACGGGCGGTATAGGTGCCCGGTTGGGTATAGGTGTGCGTGGCAATAACGCCGCTGCCGGTTGAGCCGTCGCCGAAATTCCACGAGTACGAGGCGATCAAAGAACCTGCCGGACGATCGAACGACAGCGTGCCGTTGAACGTCGCGGGCTGATTGAGCACCGGTGGATTCGGCATCACTGTGAAGATCGCACGCGGATCAGATGCGCCGACGCCGGCTTGGGAAACTGTGACCGTTACGCCCGGCCACGTTACGCAACCTGGCGGCGTTCTGTTATCGCAGACCATGGCCGTCGTGTTAAACGTACCGGCGGTCTGACCAGCAGGCAGCGCGTACGTGTGAGGAACGGCGCCCGTCGTCGTACCCGGAGGACCGGTCCTCGGATACGGACCGGAGTTCGGCGTGCCGTCACCCCAGATCCAGAGGATAGTGATCGGATCATTGTCCGGGTCAGACGAGTTGATGCCATTGAATGTCACCTGGTGCGGGGTCGGACCCTGCAACGTCGTGTAGGTGACGCTGGCGATCGGCAGGGTGTTGCCCACGATGACCTGAATGGTATCGGTATCCTGTCGGCCACCCTCGTCAGTTACGCGAAGGCTGGCGGTATAGACACCGTTTTGACCATAGAAGTGCTGCGTGGTTTGGAAATCACCCGGTTCGCCCGGACCCGCAGAGAAGCCGTCGCCGAAATTCCACTCGTAGATCAAGTCGGCGGTTTGTGTCTCAAAGTCCGTCGACAACGAACCGTCGAAGTTACGAATACCTATCAATCCGCTGGCCGGGTTCACGCGAATGACCGCATTGGGCGTGTTGTTGGTTACGTTCACGTCAACTTGCGCTTCACCGAACAATCCATCCGGATTAGTCACGCGAAGTACGACCGTATATTGACCGCCTTCCTGGAAGATGTGGTTAACAACATCCTGGTTTGCGACCGGGGTGCCGTCGCCAAAGTCCCAACGATACGTGAGGGGCTGGCCGTCCGGATCGAACGAAGCGCGACCATCAAAATTCACCAGCAGCGGCGGATCACCCGAAAGTGGGGCCGCCGTGATAACCGCGACCGGCGTTTCCGAAATGACTCCTGTTAACACCGTCACCGAGCCACTGTGTGCGCTGATACCGGTTGTCACGAAGGTGAATCGATCGCCGACCGTGTAAGGTACGGAGCCGGCATTAATGGTGAACTTCACTGCACCGTTGACCGAAGTGTAAAGTTGCCCGGTGGTCGCGTGCGGATACGGGTCCTGGTTCGGTGCGGTCGACGGCGGCTGCGGCTGAGTCAACGAACTGAACACTTTCCAATCGGTTCCTGCCGCGTTCGTGCATTCCGCCACCCAAGCTTCGGAACGGGCATCGCGCGGTGCGTCGGTGACGAGCCACGAAGTAACCACGGTCCCGCCAATTCCTGGAGGAGGTGTAATCGGCGACGAAAGCTGCAGCGTCGTACCGCCATTAAGAACGCCCGTAATTGTGCGAAGCACGCCACGGCGCTCGGTACCACCGTTGCCCGCGCGAATGAGCGCGTTGGTCGCCAATTGATCGTTCACTTGAACACCGAGTCCGGTGAAGTTGACCGGATCGCCCGTTTCTGTGCTGCCGGTGAAAGTCGAATTGGTGGGGAACATACCAACCAGGCCGCTGGCCAAAATGCGGTTGGTTTCTACTTCGTCGATGGTGAGCGTCCCGTTGCCGTTGTTGTTACGTCCGGCTCGCGGAGCGGTAAACGAAAGCTCGTCGCCGTCCGCGCCCGACCCGGGAACCAACTCCGCGAACAGGTGGTACTGGTCATCGGGAATACCGGCGATGTTCCAGTCTAGAACTTCCAGATCCGTTCCCGGTGAGGTCTTGCGAAGAATTCCAACATAGTTAGAACCGTTTGGATCAATGGTCCGATCGGAGTCGGTGGTTGAACGGAAAACGCGAACCCACGTTCCACCGAATACATCCGTCACTTCACTGCGAATGTTGTAGATTCTGATGCCCGGAGCCACGTTGACCGAAGCACCGCCCGGCGGATCGATGAACTTGATGCTCGGCAGGCTGGTCGGAGTCCAATTGAAAGTCACGAGGACGGATCCTTCGTTATCCGGCACGACGTTTTCAACCGTCAAACCGGTGCAGGTGTTTTCTGTGTTCCAGCGGCTTGCCGGATTCGTATTGCAGTCAAAACGGGTGTTGTTGGTGCTGCCGGGCCAAGTATCACCGTCGTCGCCCTGGTCGACACCACCACCGCCTTCGTCCAAGCCGTCGGCGGCGATGATCTGATAGGTGAACGGCGGGTTCTGCTGTTGCAGCGGTAGTGCTTCGGGATTGGCACCGACGTTGGTGTAGAGCACCAACATGCCGGTCGCAGGCATACCTTCAATAATCGGAAGCGGGTCTGGGTCATCGAAGCCTTCGCCGACCGAGTAGAAGTAATAACGCTCGCCCAACCTGTTTTCGTTCTCAAAGAAGAACGCGCTGTCGTCGCGCACCAGCTCATAAGGCGGCAACGTAACCGGCGTGCTGATGCCTGGAGTCAACACGGTGGCGAGATCCACCGGCTTCATCCACTCGGTGCATGGCTTTTCTTTCAGCACCGGAGTTGGGTGAACCAACCCACCATTGGCCATAATATCCCAGAAACCGATCGGGAAATGGATAAGCGGTCCCGGCGGAGAGAATACGTCGTAGTCATACAAGTCGGGGAAGCCTTCCCAACAGTGCAGATATTCGTGCGCCGAATACGGCGTCTGGAAGTTTGCATTACTGATTCCGCCCGAGGTGTCTTCGCCGGTCTGGTCCACGGCAATGACGAGGTCGTGGAAGAAAATGTTCCACGCGATCTGCGGTGTACTTGGATTGCGCGGATAATTCGTCGACTGAAACTCAGGATCACCCAAACCGTCTTCGTTGTGGATTGGATAGAACGATGGCGACAGCGGGAACTGATTCGGTGCGTGCGAGCCGTTAGCCAACAACACAATGCCGGAGCACAAACCGTCCGCGAACACAAAGTCATCAGCCCCCAAGTTGCCTTCCATATCCGGCGTGATGAACTGAACCGGCAACGGCGTCGGGAAAATGCCGCTTCCACATGTAATGGTGTCGAGCACGACGTCATCGACAAAGTCGTCGAAGTCGAGACCCTCGTCGAGAATCATCACGCAGTCTTCCAGCATGCGCTGGCGATTGAACGGATAGTTTGTTTGCGTGCCGTTATTCGCATTCGTTGGATCGGAGTCTGACAAGTAGTTTTCCGATCCAGCGGGACGCGTCTCGCCCATGTCGATCAAACCGTCGAGGTTGTAATCGCGGAAGCCGAGGTTTTCGTTGGGTGCAAGAGGCGTACCCGGTCCTGCATAAGGATGGTGAGTGCCATACCATGTCTCCCACACGAAACCGTTGTTGAACGGCGGAGCCGTACGCCACGTGAGCAACTCAATAAACAACTGATTTCCCGCGTCGTGACCCTGACTGCCGTAGAGCTTTTGAGAATAGGGACCGGCGGCCAACAGAATCTGATCGCCACCGCCGACGTCCGGCGTTGTGGGGATATTGTCGCCGCGATCTTCGCCCCAGATGGCGGGAATCTTACGAGAGGGGTTGTCGCCTTCTCCCGGCATTGGATCAACGCTGCCCGGGAAGCCAAGGCCGCTGCCGTTTTCGTTGTACCATGTACGGAAAGGCGAAGTAATTTCACCGAGATACATGTCACCTGCTTTGTGATACTTCGAAGAAGGCAGGTCGTCGTATTCGAGAACGCCGTCGAAGAACACGCCCGGGGTGTTCATGCCGTTCACTTCTTCAGGAAGGATTGGACGATTGCAGGCCGTCTCGAAGCCCAGCTGACCAAGCGGGCCTGTTTCGAACACGATCACCGGAGAGAGATTGCCGCATTGCTGCAACCAGCCTGTGCCGTCACCATTCAAGCCGCCAAAGTTAGCCTTGAAGAAGCGGCGATTGACCATTGGATCGTAGCCTTCCGGCTCCGGATCTCTATACGGCCCGACCATCAAGCTGTTGGCCATGGGCATACCGCCACCACCCGGGAACTCCATATATCCGGGCGGCCAAGCAGGAACCTGGTCTGCCTCGACCTGATAACGGTCCATCCACGCCTGTTGATACCATGGCGTGTCCTGCGGATTCATGACTGAAGGATAGGTGCCCGGTTCCGGAGTTGCCGCTGCAAAACGCGCCTGTCCACCACCACCCGGAAGTGCGCGGAACTTGGCTGATGCCACTGTATTATCGAAGGAGTCCGGTGGGTTGTAGGTTGCAAAAATACCAGCCACACATAGGCCGGCGACGCCGTCAATCGTTTGACAGGCAGTTCCATCGGCGCACGTGCAATTTGCTCCGCCCATTCCCAGCGGGTCATGCATACCAAAGACAATGGTATGCCCTGATTCAGCGATGATGTCGGCCGCACCTGCGGGACCGCCGGGATAGTTGTTCATGATGTAAGAGGGATCGCTGTACACCTGCATGCCTGCCGGTGCAGCGCACGACGCCGTGCTGTCGCTGTTTGGATCGAAGTTCTTGATCCAGTGGGTGCGCGACTGTTGGAAGTTCTGAACTGACACATCGGGATCAAACATGCAGGGATCCCAACGACGCGTGAAGTTCTCGAACGGTTCGACGACATCCATCATCATGTTGTTGTTGGTGTCGAAGTACTCACATCGAACCGGAATCATCAAGTTCACAGGAGCCGGGCATGGCTGCAGATTGCAGCACGGACCCGGATCGTCGCAGTTGATGTTTGGATCGCGACACGTGGCGATGCCGGGAAATTGACAGGCATCGGGAATCCCATCGCCCTCACCAGGTCCGCACTGCCCGTTTTCTCCGACGACGAATGGCAGGCCGTCTGGAAGACCGCCCTCGCCCACCTGGTCGTTCATCATGTCGCCGTTGCAATCGGTAAACATGCCGTCGGGTGTCGTCCAAATTGTCGGAGGGCAATCGCACGTGGCTGGACCATCGGGACCATCAGGACAACAGTCGGGCGTGAAGCCGCCGGTGATGGCGGTGTCGTTATCGCTATCGGGAAGGAACACACACATGTCCGGCGCCTGAGGAATTCCATCGCCGTTGTAGTCAACCCAGGGACCCGGCAAATCGACTAAGCCGTCGTTGTTGTAGTCCGACCAGTTGTTTGCTTCGTCCAGGCCGTCCCACTTGTTGTCATTGTCCATGTCAAGGAAGCGCTCGCCCGGTTTCCAGACGGGGTGCCCGGAGTTGGGGGCTGTGTGCGAGCTGCCTGGCGGCGGGTTGAGCGGGCCGTTGTTCATTCCACCCGGATCGCCGTCAAGGTCGACGATGACAGCACCGAATCCATTGAGGATGGCCTCGCCTACGCCGTAGGTGAAGAAACCGTCTTCGTCGACGTCAAGGAAGTTGTCGGGAGAAAGGCGCAGCATGAGATCGTCGGGATTGTCCCCGACCGGCGGACCGTTGGTTGGGTCGTTGCGATCGACGTCCATCAGCGCGGGCTGAACGGGCCACGGAAGCAGGAGCCAGTCGGTGACGCGACCGCTGATGGTCACGTCGCCGTAGCTGATCTCTTCCCAATACTCGGCGAACGAACCAATGTTGTCATTGGGGTTCTCCTGGAAGTATTGCCGGCGGATCAGTTCCTTGTTGATGAAACCGCCCGGCGGAGTGCCCGTGGTCGGGTATTGCTTGGGCGATGACGCCAGCATGACCAGGTATTTGCGCTCTCCCGCGGATGCCCCGTAGGAAAAGAACATTGAACCGATCACGGCTGCCGTACAACAAAGCGCCGTGCATCGCGCCGTCAGAGTCCATTCGTTTACAGATCTCATTGGATGATCACTCCCGTCGTCCTGGCCCGCTAACGCCGAGCGAACCTTCGACACCCTGTTCACCACCGAAGCTCAACAACTTCCGAGACTACTGGTGCCCTACCACAAACCTAATTCCGATTCTCTAGTGGGACGAACCCGGTGGGTTCGCGTCCGCATCAGGACGCCTTGGCGTGGGGATGAGCCGTTCAACAAAACGGGGTGTGTGACCCAAGCGCCAGCCCCCGCTTTCCGCAATCATTATGGGTACGCTCCGTCGCGGAAAGCGATATCGGATGTCGAGACTCCATCCCGACTTTCATCGTATCGGTCCCGCCAAGTGTCTGTCAACCGAATCCTTATCGCGCCAAGGCGTTTCGGACGTTTGTTTTCAACGTTATCGGCCATCACAACGACCGCAAACCTCATGTTGATAACTGAATGACACTACGCGGCACCTCGCTTCAAAAAAGAATGTCGCCCGTGAGCATTCGATGGCTCTCCGGGCGACACGAATTCTCTTTTTTACAAGTGAATTTGTTTGCAATTCTAGGGAATCGCAGAACCGTACAACAAATACGCCTCGCCACCGTTCTGCACACCTACGCCAGTCGCGGCATCGATGCGCGGATCGGCGAGAATCGAACCGAGCAGCAAGTCGACCCGGCCGTCATTGTCCACGTCGCCGGCCGATGAAATGCCGAACGAGCGCCCACGATTCTGCTTGGCGTTGATGCCGCCGTTCATCGTATCACCAGCATCACCACCGCCGAGTCGATAACCCGCGCGACGACCGGCGATCATGAAACCGCGCAGACGATTTGTTCCAAGCTGGTCAATGTTGATGGTGAGATTCGTGGCCGGAATCTGATCGAGACGATTGCTTCCGTAAATCACATAAACCAAACCAGCGTTGAGAAGATTGTCGTTGGAGTCGACAACGCCATCCGGAAGACCCAGCGGACCGCTGACGTCATCCTTGATGCCATTGAAGTTCGAGTCGATACCGAGATCGCTCAGGCTGTCGGTTGAATTGGTCGGCGTTGAGTCAAACCGCGGCGACGCGTTGGGGGCTGCAACTATCAGGTCGTCGCTGCCGTCGCCGTTGATGTCGCCCGCGTTGGCCAGGTTGAAACCGAAGTTGCCGGACGCATCAGCCGCCAAACCAGTAATGCGCGCAGCGCGCGGTTGTCCCGCTGCATTCCTCGTGTTAAGGAGCGTGGTCACTGAGACTCCGCCGATCGAGCTGACCAGATCGCCATCACCGAAAACAACGATCACCTCGCCGACGCCGTTGCTTGCGCCCGGCGCACCAATAATCAAATCGGATTGTCCGTCACCATTGAAATCGATGCCGGAAGCAAGGCTCGCACCCAATTGCGTAACCGTGTCGGAGATGATCAATACGCCGTCAAGACGATCAGGATCTGTCGGCGACTCTGCCAACTTTTCCAGAACGTAGTCGCCTTCGATCGACGCCTGGCGGCGGTAAGCCACATAGACTCGCCCCGCGTTTGAGTTGGCTGTTGGTGAACCAATGGCAAAGTCGTTTCGACCGTCGCCGTTGAAGTCTTCGATACCGAGGATGTTGTTGATCTTCTCCTGCGATTGGCCTGCGATGCGAATGGCATCGATATTCGGGATTCGTTCAACAAGATTATCGAAATGGCTTGGCTGACCGATCATATACTGATGCGGCTTGGGCGGTATGCGCCCAAACATGTCGGCCTCCCACAGGTTTCTCAATGAGAACAAGTAGGCAACCCCCGAACTAGCACGTTCGCCGGGGACACCTGCACCTGATTCCAGCCCGTCGACCTCGCCACCTTGTTCCGGGTTGTCCTCGTCAACCCCAAACAAGATTCCGCGCGCCGTTCGATTGGGTGCGCTGACAATGGCCTCGCCCGCGCCTGTGCTTGATGGCACAATAGCTACGGATGTTCCGAATCCATCGTCCATTCCGATGCCAATGATTCTGGCTCCAAACGGTTCCAGCGCGAAATTCTCAATCCGCACATTTGGATCAGCCTGCGACGGAACCGTCGTGGGATAGAAGCCACTCAGACCTGCTCCCTCCGAAAGAAGCGGTGTTGCCGGCGTCGCGATAAAGCGCCCGGACACTCCACAAAAGCGACTACCACATGGAAAACCCCAATCGCCCAGTTGCGATGCGCAGCCTAGGATATCTGAGTTCATTCCATAAGCCGCAATGAAGTCATCCGACAAGGCAGGGTTGAAACCGAAGTCCATATTGAAAACGGAATCGAGCATCTCGTCGGTGGTTGGCTCCTCGCATTCACCGGCACACATACCTTCATCATCCACTCCGCGAACATCGGCAACGTCGAACGTTTGCGTACGTCCACCTACCCCCGCCAATGGTTCCGGAAGCACAAGGGTTTCGAGGAAATCCTGTCCAACCAAATCGAGCAGGATCGTCGGTTCATCTGCATCGGGATCCTGGATGACAGTGTTCTGGCTGCTAACGATTACCACGCCTCCCCGGAGAAACTGATTTGATTTCTCCAGCGTGCAAAGATTCTCCTCAGGAACCGACGCGCCGTCCTGTCGATAATTTACGTTGTGACCCCGTGAATCTGTTTTGGGGAATGAAAACATCAACTCACTTCGACCGTCGTTATCCAGATCTGGCAGTGCGGTCACAGTCGACATGCCGTCAGTTTCGTTGCTGCTCTGGGGCGTTCGAATTCCCGTGAAAGTAACGCCCCGCAGGAGGCTCGTGCCAACTGAATTGAGGCTGTATTCACCAGCGAATTTCGTGCTTGAGCCATAAATCAAATACGCCTCACCAGGTCCGATGCCCGTGGGGTTGGTGAAGAAGGGCTTGCCGTAGCGGGCGTTAATGACGAAGTCGTCAAAGCCATCGCCATTGATATCACCTACGTTCGTGAAAGAGGTTCCTGCGTTGTCTTCAAAGTTGACGCCCTGGAAAATCGCACCATCGACACCGGAGTCCTCATCTGCAAATGTTCCGACCCACACGATGGCCGGCAGCGACGAAACGCGCACGTATTGCGGTGCCGTTTCGAGGGCTTCGACGGTGCCATCCGTCAAACGCAAGCGAACGGAGATCTCAAAGAGACCCGATGTCTGGCTGCTGAATTCCGCCGACATCGTGGCGGGTGAAGTAGGTGCAAGCACCGGGATTTCCGCGCCAAAGGGTTGACCCGCAGCAGAGACTGCCCGTGCGAAGACGTCGACAGTACCGGCCCCGGGCGGCAGATTTGTACTCCATTCGACATCAATCGAGTTCGTAACTGTCGTTGATGAAGGCGCCAGCGGAAGGTTGGTGTCAGGCGAAGTCACTTCGAGCGTGACTTCGCGAACGATATTAATCGTTCCAGCCGAATACGCCGTCACCGGCGGGTTGATCCGATCGTCTATCTGAGCGCCGATGTAATACTCACCTTCTGGAAGGTCTGTCGGCAGCGGATAGCTGCTCACCGTGATGGGAAGGCTAGAAGCGATCGACTGCACAAACCCATTCGAAAAGTTCGTGTCGGAGTCAACGACAAGCTCAATCACCGGATTCGCACCGGGCTCGCCGGCAGTCGCGGTGAATTGAATGGTGAATTCCTGGTCGCGGAAAAGGTTCGCACCGGCTGCTCCGGGACTTGTGATCGCGATGGTCGGCGGAACGGGCACTGTTTCAGCCACCACGCGAATGATCGGGGTCTGGTCTGCATCATCCGCCGGAATGGTGACGATGAGGTCAGGACGCCCGGAGGCCACCGTAGCTGCGATGGATGAGCCGCTGTCCGTAGCGGAGATTCCGATCTGATAATCGCCAAGCGAAAGAATGCTGGTGGCGAGAGAATACGTTCCGACGTTGCCCGTGCCCGTGGCCAGCTGTGTTCCGATACGGTCGGCTGGATCGGTCAGCGAATCATCTTCGGTCAGATAGAAAAGGCGCCATTGCACATCGCCTTCCGGATCTCCCACGTCGAAGCTAATGAGAACGGTTTCGCCTTGAATGGCCTCGGTAACGAAGTTGATGCCCACCGGCTGAATAAACACTGGATCTGGCGGACCTTGAATCTGAACAACGCCAGTGCTCTCAGAAATCGTCTGGTTGAATCCTTGCGGGCTAACGACGATTTGAACTCGATAGAATCCGACACCGATGTTCTCTAATGAGCAAACACCGTTGGGATCGTCCGTTGGCTTGAGACAAAGACTGAACGACCGATTTGTACCTGTGGGCAAATTGGTCGCAATTTCAACGGGGTCGGCAATGGGTTGTGCACCCGGACTGTTATCCGCTACCTGAACGATGCGCCCGGTCACGGTAGTGGTTGTGTTCGCGGGCACTTTCTCAACTGTATAGAGCACCGATGGCGGCGGAAACTCCAACTCGGAGACCGCGAAATTCGACACGAAGCTGACCACTCGCGCTTCGACACCACCCGTTGATTCGTTGTCGTTGTTGTTTTGAGGTGGGTTGTTCGGTGTACATGCACCTAAAACGATCAGCCCCAAGGTGCACACAAAAAACAACAACTGGTTGTTATTGAGGACCGCGCGGCGGGCGTTTCGATTCGTCATCATGGATTGATACTCCGCTTGTTTCTTGATGCAAGGCTGGCTTTGCGTGCCCTGCAAGGCGCACGAAAACGCAGGTCTGAGGATCGCTTGAGTGTTACCTAAACCCTCTAATCGCAATCGGTTGCAGAGCGCGAACCGCTGTCCGCCGAGCTGCACTCCTGCAAACCTGACGATTTATACGGGTACCCCAAGAGACCTGTCAACTGAAATGAGCGGTTTTGAAGTCCAGCACGTGGACATATGATCGAGTTATCGTTTCCGACTTTGGAAAATGAGGCTCGCTCAAGTTGAAGTCATTGGTGAATGGCGAAGGGAGACCCTGCCTTGGACCTGAAGCCCGCGCTCAAGAAGCAATACCATGCGGCGCTCGCGATGCTTCGCGAGGCCATCGAGCTGTGCCCGGACGAACTGTGGGATTCCGGACCGTTCAAAGTGCCCTACTGGCAGGTCGCCTACCACACTTTGTACTTCACGCACTTGTATTTGCAGCCGAATCTGGAGTCGTTTGTGCCGTGGGAGCTGCACCGGAACGAGCATCACGATCTTCCATGGCCGCCTGAGAGTGCGACAAAGATCGAGGATCCTTACACAAAGTCACAACTGCTGGCTTACTGGAAAATCTGCGACGATCTGCTCGATGACGCCGTGGACCGGATGGATCTCACAGCGCCGGATTGCGGCATGCCATGGCACAAGGGAATGCCTAAGCTAGATCATCAATTGCACAACTTGCGACACATCCAGCATCACACGGCGATACTTTCAGGCCGCTTGCGCTCAACGAGCGGAATTGAAGTTCAATGGGTGCGCCCGAAGACTTATTAATGCTAATTAGGCGAGATTCGAATCAGTCGCCCTTCTTCTTTTCACCGCCGGGTGGCGTGCTTCCCATGGCATCGGTATCAACGACCGTTACGCCAGATGCTGGCGTGTACGCGAATTCCGAATCCGGAATGTCCTGGTTCACCTTGACTTCGGTGGCCACCGATTCTGATTTGGATCGATCGGCCCTATCAAACTTGTTGCGCAACACGAGGCCGTACTCTTCACTGATCCAATAGGTCGATTGAAAGCGATTGCCGTTTTCCGTGCCGGTGATCTCAATGACGGTGCATGCCTGCCCTTCCACCTTTTCCTTGTCTTTTACTTTTCCTTCACCCATCTTGAGTCGGGACTTGATTTCTGCGAAATCGTTGGGGGTGGTAGCGGAGGCCTTGGCTTTGAACGCCGTCAACTTATCGCCCAGCAGAATCTCACGCCATTCTGTTTGACCATCGGAGACGGTAACCGTTGGCTTCTGATCCTTATCCTGACCTTCCGGTGTGCTAACAACCTTTGACTTCCACTTAACGCCAGCCTTCTTTCGCCAGATTTTGAGCGACGATTGTTTCTTGGTCTTATCTTCTTCGCTCGTGTTGCGGGTCGTCATGTAAACGGAATTCACATTGGCCACTTTCTTTTCGAGTCGGTCGACAGCCTCTGTGGCCGTTTCGGCGCGAACGATGGTGGGCTGAGCGAGCAACCCGAAACCCGCGAATGCGGAAAAAATGACGAACAAACTCTTGCAACGCATTACTTGAACTCCTTTCGAGAGAGTAATTACTTTCACCGAAGGTTTATCGATTTATTCCTGCTACGGCGACAGTTCATCGCGCCCAAAATCTAGCGTGAAGGCGGGTGATTGGCCAGCAAAGGCGTTCCCAAGTCCGTCAATCTTGGACCGACGGTGACAAAATCGTGACCAAGAGACGCCGATTAGCACATTGCTGGATACAGGAATCAAATGCTGCTATATCACGATCGCGGCGAACGCTGAAAAGTCGTAGGTCGTTGCGATGCCGCCGCAGGCAAAAGGGAGTCGTTTCATGAGCACGGTGACGCGCGAGCAGGTTCTCGATCGCCTCAAAACGGTGAAGGACCCGGAACTCCACAAAGACTTGGTCACGCTGAACATGATCAAGGATGTCGCGATCGACAACGGGCGCGTGCATGTTCATGTCGAATTGACGACCCCGGCGTGTCCAATGAAGGATCAGATCAAGAAGGATATTGAGACCGCCCTGCACACACTTCCGGGGATCAAAAACGTCGATCTGGAATGGAGCGCACAGGTTCGTTCCAGCCGACCGGCGTCAAAGCAGCTTCCCGGCGTGAAGAACATCGTAGCCGTTGGCGCAGGCAAAGGCGGAGTGGGCAAGAGCACTGCGGCTGTCATGCTTGCTTACGGGCTTCATCGACTCGGCGCGAAAGTCGGATTGATGGATGCAGACGTTTATGGGCCAAGCATTCCAACACTGACCGGCGTCGAGGGTGCGCGGCCGCGCGTTGTCAACGACATGATTCAGCCGGAAGTCGCCGGCGGCGTGAAGATCATGAGCATCGGGTTCATGGTCGAGCGCGACAAAGCGCTCATCTGGCGCGGGCCGATGACGCACGGCGTCGTGAAGCAGTTTCTCGAACAAGTCGATTGGGGCGAGCTTGATTATCTCATCGTCGATCTTCCCCCCGGTACCGGCGACGTGCCGCTGAGTCTCGCGCAAGCCGTGCCGATGACCGGGGCTGTGGTCATCTGTACGCCGCAGGATGTCGCGCTGATCGATGCGCGGCGCGCGGTGAAGATGTATGAGCAGCTCAATGTGCCATGCCTTGGCATCATCGAGAACATGAGTTATTACCTTTGTCCGAAATGCGGGCATCGCGATGAACTGTTCGACCACGGCGGCGCAAAGCAAGCGGCGACCGAGCTTGGCGTCCCTTTCCTCGGTGAAATCCCGCTCAATGCGAAGATTCGCAAGTTCGGCGATGCGGGGGTGCCCGAAAAATTGTTCACTGACACCGACAACTATGTTACCGATGCGATTACCAAAGTCGTGTCCAGCGCAGCCGGCCAAATCAGCGTTCGCAGTCGGCTGGCGATGATGGCCCCCACTCTTACGATCGAATAGCGATTTCGGAGCATTCACCATGTCACAAGCAGAACTTCTGGCTGAACAACTCGATGGCGCTCGCGATTGGACGCTCAAACTATTGGCTGACATCAAGGGTGACGATTGGCACTTTCAGCCGCAACCGGGGCTTGCGCATCCGCTGTTTCTCTGCGGACACTTGGCTGTGGCGGAGAACTTGCTCGTGCATGTTCGTTGTCTGAAGTCGAGCGTGCTTGATGATTCATTTGGTAATCACTTCGGAATCGGCGCGCCGGTCAAGTCCGTTCGCGAGCACGACTACCCGCCGATTGAAAATATTCTCGACACCATGAACGACGTTCATCGCAAGACGTTGAATGCGATTCGCGGGATGTCCGATGGTTTGTTAGCAGAGGCGGCATTTGGGGCTGACGGCAAATCGCCGCATCCCCACTATCGCGATAAGCGCGGAGCGGTCACACACTGCGCGCGGCATGAGGCTTTCCATGCCGGACAGATTGCGATGATCCGACGACTGCTAGGCCGATCGTTCTTGCGCTAAGCGCGCGGCGTGTTCGTGGACCATAGCGAGCAGCGTGCACGTTCTTGGCACATGGGCAGTCGTTCTCACGTAGCTCGTGCGTCCATCTCGACTACGGGATTGGTACGAGCGTTTAGAGCATTCTCCGATTTTGGGTGGCGGTCCACCACTCATTCCCCCCTTGCTAACGGGGGATAAAGGGGGGTCTGACTGCGCCACAAGAGCGCAGATTTCTGTAGTGCAGTTTTGCACGGCGATTTTTCCGCCGTGCAGAAAAACCGCGTGATCGGGGTCGCAAAGCAGGAAACCGTTTGCGTCACGCAAGAAGACGCAAGATTCGACCGGCATTGGTGCCCCAGAAAGCGAACTCGTGCAAGCCCGCGAATGAAATACGCAAGTGTGCACGCAAATCGCAAGATCGTACCGTCAAATGCCCCTATGGCTGTGTCGCAGCTTAATCTCGGGTTACCGGGTGGCACGGTCTTGCCGCAGCAAGGCCGTGGCGTAATGCCCAAGACCATGGCCAAGCTGACGCTTGACCATGCCACCCGAATTTTTAGCTGCGACGGAGCACTAGTTTCTTGCCCTTATCGCCGCGCCGCCTCCATCCTCACAAGTCGCACCCTTGCGTCGACGGATGCACAATAGTGGAACTCGTCGCCCGTTTCGCGAAAACCGGCGGCTTTGTAACAGCGGATTGCCGGGGCGTTGTCCGGGAAAACGATGAGCGATATTTGGCGGGCGTTCAATTCGTTGAAGGCGCGATGGACGAGAGATTGGACGAATGCGAGTCCTACGCCTCGGCCACGCAGGTCGGGATTAATAATGACATGGCCAAGCCAGAAGTGGCCTCTATCGTTTCGCATGGGGTTGAGTTCGCCGTATGCGATGGGAACCGATGGGCCGGACCCAGAATCGATGTTATCAGCCGGCACGTCGGAACTCGCGCCCGCACTTTCATTGAGTACGTAAACACGACCGCCGTTTTGTTTCCAGCCCACGACTTTGTCGGGCGTGAGCGGCCATTCGGCGCTGGGAGCCAACAAGCGGAGTTCGTCTTCATTCCGCACCCATTTGCAAACATGGTCTGCATCGTGCGGTGCAAATGTAGAGAGGACAAACGAAAGTGACTTGCGATGATCCGCGACTGACATGCCTAATGCATCGACCGCTTCATTCTCAAGTTCGACTGCTCACAATCGACCATTGAAAATCGCCAATCGACATTCTTACTGCCCGAGAGAGGACTCGAACCTCCACGCCCTAACGGGCACAAGCACCTCAAGCTTGCGCGTCTGCCAATTCCGCCACCCGGGCTGCTCAAAAATATGGCGACCCGCTCCAATCTCACCGACTCTTTACGAGAAGGCACGTCGGGCGGCTCACCGAGGCTTTGGAAGTCTATCGACCACTTCCGCAACGTCAACCAGTCGGAACGCGGTCAGAAGTTGGCCCACCGGATGGCCTTCATCGCGAGGTAGTATCGATAAAGCCAAAGGACGCAAAGTATCGCGTTGCCTATGAACATCAGGAGCGTTTCGGGCGGTTCACCCACTAGCGCTCTCGAGAACTCCTCGCCAAAGCTCTCGGTGATCCAGGCGCCAAAGATTATGAAACTGGTAACAAGAGTTCCATTGAAGCAGCAGAACAGCCATAGGTAGACCGTTTCGTAAGCCAGCACTTTGCGTGACCAACGCGGATCGGGCAACGACTTGCGAATCAACCACCATGTGTATGCGAGAGCCGCCAGCACGCGCTGGACGATCCAAGGGATGATGCTCGCGAGCAAGAAAACAAGCAGCGCTCCGAGGGCTGCTTCCACGAAGTCTTCTTCTTGAGAGCGCTGGATTGCAGGAGGCCTAGTTCGCAACGAAACAAACATGCAAGTGAACCCCCAGAGGGCTGCTCCCAATGAGATCAGAAAATAATGGATGCCGCGAAAGTGCTCGGCTTGTGTCTCAGCGCTTCGTACTTCCATGGAAGAATAACGTGAGACCATCGAGGTCAGTACTTCATAACTTGTCTTCAGAAAGGTTTGGGTTGTCGGTCCCTGAAACTCCCATGTAGTCGGTCTTCGCACTAGCCCCGCCGTAAGCGAAATATGGACGTCACGACCGCATTCAGGACAACGGGTGTCCCTGCCTTGGTGCGAAAGGTCGTATCCGCATCCTTCGCACATGGGAGCGAATTGGGTTGGACTGATCGGTTTCCGTCCTCCGCGCACAGCGCGGCCTGACGCAAAGAAAACCCACAAGACAGCAACCATATTCACGGCTACTGAGAAGGGAGTGTTCCAAAATGATTGCGCCAAAGATCGCAGCCAAGGAATGATAGGGACTTCGCCAACTGTCATTCGCGCATTCAGGTGGTCAAGCATCGTGATCGGCACCCAAATCAATGCTTCCACCAGCCACACAAACCCGATGAGAGCGAAAAGGCACTTCCAACCGCGAAAATACGATCGCCAGGCGCTACCGCCTTCGTGATGGTCGGCCAATCGAAGCCAGGCCAGGAACAGCGTTAGACCAATGGAAATCACTAACACCAGCAAAACGACGACGTCGATGGGGTCGAACTCATTCGGATCGTGCATGGAACGAAGGACTTCGAATATGGGGCGCTCTTCCAGAGCCGCATAGACTGTTTTCGCATCTCTGATGGAATATGCCTGACCTTCACCGGTTCCCGTAAAACTGACCCTGACAGAATCATGCCAGGCCAAGACGAGCAGCACCAGGCAAATAGTCATAGTTACGTGCACATGCAGCACGACGCCGAAGGACCACCCAGAAGAGTTAGCGAGTAACGCCCCCGCTTTACTCGGTCGAACGAGGCCGATCCACGGTGCAGCGAAGGTGAGCAGAAGCGAAGTGCGTGGACGACGCTGTTCAATCGAAGTGGAGTCGACCGCGGTGGGCTGCGATGCATCCACGATTTGAGCTTGTTCGGCGAGCACTTTTTTGCAAACTGGCAGTAACTATCTGAGTTGCTTCAGATCGATTTCGGCTGCGATGTAACCAAACGCGGGCCATTGATCGCCGGCGACAACTTCTTCCAGCGTCTTGATCGCGTCCTCGCGCTTGGCGCTGTGCAGATACCACTGCGAGAGTCCGTAGCGCAAGGTGGCCTTGTCAACGCCCTTGGCCTTTGGGTCGTTGAGGAACTCCTGCGGCGTGAACGCATTCTTGTACAGCAGCAGGCAGCGAATGTAGGCGAAATTCTCCGTCACTTTCATACTGCGAGTGATCGGCTTGAGGTAGCGCTCGGCCTCTTGATCCTTGCCCATTTTTTTCGCGGTGATGTAAAGCCAATACGACACGGCGACGAGGTTGTCGTCCTTGCCGCCGCAAAACTGAAGGTCCTGAACAAACGCATCGCGGGCGCCGAAGTAATCGCCGGTCATGTATTTGGCCACACCAAGGTGGTACCAAATGTTGTATTTCAGCGTGGTCAACGGAGTGCCCGAATCATTCGGCTTACCGTCCTGCTCGACTACGTCGTCCGCTCTGCCTGCGAGTTTGGCGGCCTTTTCGAGATCACTAATCGCCTTGTCGAACTCCCGAATGCTGATGTAGCGGTGGCCGCGATGGCGATAGAGTGCGGCGTTTTCTGGGTATAGCTCGATGCCTTCGGAATAGACGTCGATCGCCTCGTGCATCCGCCAGAGATAACCCAATCGTCGGCCAACCCAGATAATACGCTCGGGATCGTTGGGATGTTCACCAAGTTCTTTGCGCGCGGCGGCGAGATCAGCTTCAAGTTTGGCGACGTCATCACCCGGCGGTGGACCAGTTAAGGGATTTCCGTTCAACGACACGAGCTGCTTTGGCTTCTCGTCTTTCTTGGTTGTCTTGGGAGCTTCCTTGGCGGGGACAACTTGCGCGGCTGTCGTTTTCGGCGCAGTCATGCTTGCAGGCTGTTGGCAGCCAATCGCCACGCTGAAAGCGAACAATATCACCAAGGGCAATGAGGCAAACGTTACGTTGTGAGTCTTATTAGAATGAAGTCGTCTCATGACGACTTACGATATGCGAACGGCTGTGGTCCGTAAACGCCGCAACTTGTCTTGCTCGATTGTTACTGATGGGACAGCGGGAAGCGCTTCGCAGGCGACTAGACAAAGGTTGGCGTCGTAATCCTCGATTCGGACGACCTTCCACATGGGGTGGAGCTCTCGCGGACTTTGAAGCTCTACCAATTCGCCGATGTGCGGTTCCGTCGTGCGACCGGCGACAAATGACAAACCTGATTCAGACGAATCACTGATGTAACCTTTGAAGGCGTGATCCGCGCCACCGGGCCGCCAGGAAATGCGTCCGACGGTTTGGAATCGGCGTTCACTTCTGCGGTCGCGTGCCTGTCTTCGATCGATCATACAAGTCTCCATCAACTCGAAGGTAACTCAAAGACGTCCCGACCTTGTTGCAAACAACCATCGACCAATGGGAAGTGAATCTTCCTGACCGCGCGAACTAATGGCGGTTCCCTAAAACGCGATCCCTAACCCTCGCTATCTATCTTGATTTCGGACGAATGGATTGGCCGTCTGAGAAGCAATGACAGTCATTGGTGTATCGCGCGCGTAAGGACCGAAAAAATGGGGGTGTGAGCGCGTGATACAAAGCTGGCAGGATCGGCGTTTCTAACAGCTACTTTTCTTCCTCGACCACCATCGTGGGGCCGAACGCGATCAGATACCCTTCCAGCATACGAAGTGTCTTGTTGCGGATCTCGTCGGATTCGAGCTCGCGAAGGTCGTCGATGTCGAGCGGAGTCGCGAAGTAGAAGAACTGGCCCGCCTCGCGGAAATGTTCGACGGGCGGCTCATCCCAATCGAGTCCCGCGTCGTTGAAGCCCACACCCACGAACTCGGACATGGAATCGCCTGAGTCTTCGATCATGCTTTCCGCGTCTTCGCTCTTCCATCGGTCGGTCGTGAGGAAACCGATGCGGACCTGCGGAATGAACGGGCGAAGTGCAACTTCGAGCCAGCACTTGGGAGCCATTTCAAATCGGCTGGCAAACAACGACTGATCGTCGCGGTCATGTCGCTGGATGGGACCGTAGCGTTCATCTGTGGCGGCTGAGTTTTCGATGTAGTTGCGAAAATCTTCGCACCACCTGCTTTGGTCTTCATTCAACGGCATGGATCAGGAACTCCCAAGGATCGGGTCTGCGGACCCGACCTACAATTTTTTTGAGTGTCGCATCAGCGGGCGCTACTTACGTTACTACTTTTCATTCGACTACGCGGCCGCGCTCGCCGACTTTTTTTCGTGGCTCAATGTGGCCCAAAATCCAGCGACGGGCGTTTCGCAGCGGGCGACTGACGACCGCATGCACGTTGACGTACCACGGTTTCCGGTACGACGCTTCCAACTCCTCCGCTGAAAGTTGATCGGGCCGCGTGCGACGCTGGAGCTTCAGCAGGTGATAGCGATCGCCGTTTTGAAACCAGCGCCGAATTGCGGACATCGGCCAGAGCTCACCGCCCCACCGCGTTGGAACATACCATGCGATCTGAAAGTCGCAAAGATAGGGTCGACCATTATCGCCGACGATGACGTTCTCACATTTTTCGAGGTCGACATAAGCAGCGCCGCGAGCGTGGACGGAATCGATGATGGCGCGGAGTCTAATGTGAAAGTCATCGGGAACGCGCTCGCCCTTAACCATGGCGTGGCCGTCGATGTATTCGCGGATGAAGCCGGTGCGGTCATAACGACCAAAGAACTTGGGAATGCCTTCGAGGCCTGCGAGCCGATTCATGAGCGTCTCTTCGCGGCGCGCTAGAAATCGGCCGGTCCACCCCATCGGGAAAAGAAAGAGGCTGGCCTGGCGACCGATTTTCAAAATAACGCGGCCTGCGGAACCTTCGTACATGGCGGTGACAGCGAAGAAGTCGTTCTTGAAGGTACGGACGTGGCAATAGGAAACGCCTGCAACTTCAATTTCCGCCGGCAGTGGTTTCGCACCGAGGGCTTTGAGGTAGGCAGGGACCTGCTTGACGGTGGCTGAATCATGATCCCTTTTGATTGGTTTGCCCATCGCAGAGTTCCTTAGGTGCATTGTAAGTCAGATTGGACCGGTCGCCAGCAAGTTAAGGTCGAACAATCCGCGAAGGCGATTGCAACTGAGGTGGCGATTCGAATTGAGGAGCGTTTCAGGACTCGCCACGGCCAAGCTGCGGCTTGACCGTGCCACCCGCTGGGCGGCGTGCCGACGAGGGGCCAAGCGACTACACTTCGACCGCAACGGTTCGCAATCGCTGGCGTGAGGTTGGAACCGCAAGGCTAGTCCGGCGTAGTACTTGTTAATGCGACGAATACTCGAATCAACCGCCCTGCTGTTGCTCATCTTCGTCGTGTGCGTGCGCCCGCTGATTTCAGAATCCTATGACTCGTCCAGCAATAGCATTTCCGAGGCGCTGCGTGATGTATCCGATCCGTCGCCGGTTCGCACGCTGGTTTTTGATCTCATCATTCTTGTTGCAGGTGTCGTGTGGTTGGCATCGCGGGCGATCGACCCTTCAAAGCCCGTGCGTCGGACGGGAATGGGAATTGCTATTCTTATTTGGTTGGTCGCGGTTTTTCTGTCGTGCTTCGCAGCCGGGAACAAACGGCTGGCGATCAATGCATCGTTTGATTGGCTATGCCTGCTGCTCGTGCCGATGTTGCTCGCGCAATTGATGAACAAGCCGTATCATCGATACGTGTTGCTTGCTGCCATCATCGCGTCGGCGGCTGCCCAGACTTTCGCGTGTTTCGATCAATACTTCGTTTCCTATCAGGACACATGGGAGCATTATCAAGACGTGAAAACGGAGTTCTGGGCGCAGCAAAACGTGCCGCTGGACTCGGAGAAAGTGACGCTGTTTGAAAATCGAATTCGCGCCCGCGAAGCGCTGGGGTACATGCCGCACAGCAATGCCACGGGATCGTATCTCATGCTTTGCCTGATCCCGCTTGTGGGAATGGCCGCCTCTTCGTTAATTCGAAGATCGAGGTCGAAGCAGGCACCACCAACCTCTGCGTTCCAAGCAGGTGGAAAGGAGCGGAATTTATGGCCGGCTGCAACTGGAATTGTGCTAGCCATCGGTATTGGGATCGCAACATTGCTGACGAAAAGTCGCGGGGCGTTGCTCTCCGGGTTCGTCGGATTGTTCTTGTTCGTTGCCTATCGGTATGCGAAATCACGACCGACCCGTGAGCAACAGCGCCGCACAGTTATTGCAGTCGTCTTATTTTGTGTTGTGGCAGTTGTAGCACTCGCTTATGTCACCCATGTCGGTACGCCCTATACAACGACGCTGCTCTTTCGATGGCAGTACTGGCGATCGACTGTTCCGATGATCTTTGATCATTTCTTATTTGGAGTCGGACGCGAGAATTTTGGCCGACACTATCTTCATTACAAGGCGATCGACAGCCCCGAAGAGGTGTCCACGCCGCACAATTTCTTGTTGCAGATTGCAGCGGATTTTGGCGTCATTGGTGTCGTCGCGACGATGGTCATGGTCTATAGCATCATTCGCCTCTTGCGGTATTCAGACAAATGCACCTCGCACGAAAAGAGGGTGGGAGCCAAAGCTCTCTCCCCCACCAGCAAGAGTGACACCCGTGAATTGTCGGCGGATAGTACTTCGACCAGTGCGCCGCTGGTTCACTTTGGACTTTGGGGTGCGGTACTGCTTGCACTAGTGGTCGCGACGCGCTTGATCCTTTCCGATTCATCAAATCCAAGCTTTGTGTATTACACCACGATGACCACTGCTCTTTCGTGGGCGATTGGATTTGTCGTTGCTGCCTTTGTTTGCGCTCGCGGTTTCAGTGCAACCTATGCCGAAACGCGCGGCAGGCTTCTTTCGGGCAGCATCATCCTGTCGCTCATCGTGTTCATGATTCACGAATTGATCAATTTCGCCCTGTTTGTGCCGGGAACAGCCATTACGTTTTTCGCATTACTCGGGGCAGCACCGAAGGAATCGGAGCGTAAGGAATTCCACACTCGTGCGCGTTGGCGCCTTTATCTTGCGACAGCCGCAGCAGTTTTCGCGTTTGCAGTTGGATTTCACGCGATGCCGATTATTCGTTGTGACTGGAATCTACAACAGGCGCAAGTTGTCGCGACACAAAATCAGCCGATCGGCGTGCGCATGCAGACGATTGCACATCACTTAACGGTTGCGGCGAACGACGACTCGCTCGATCCAACCCCGCTGGAACGGCTAGCCGAATTGAAGTTGGCAGAATCGACGATAACCGATCTGCCTGGGGAGAGTCTCGACGCGGCAATCACTGCGGTCAGCAAAGCGAGAACGCGCGACCCCTATCATTTGAGGCTGGCGCGATTGCAGATACAGATTCAACGAAGGTTGGCTGAGATATCCCAGGAGCCACTGCACTATTCCCAACTCTGTTCTATGGGAGCGGCTGCTTTGACGTTGTATCCCAACGATCCGAATGGCTACATTACGTTGGCTGACGCACAAGCGGCAGCATTCAAGAATGGTGCCGAGGTAGACGTGGCTCGCAGGGCTATCAAGAATTATGAGCGGGCGCTGGAGTTGGACACGCGACGTTGGTTCGGCGAGACGATTCGGCGTTTCACCGACCGGCAGAAAGCGGAATTGCAAGCCAAAATCAAGGCGATTCAGGAATTGATCAACGAGCGGGCGGCGAAGCCAAATGACTGAAGAAACGATCAGAAAGCTGCTCGGTGAAGTGCGCTCCGGCGCGCGATCGATCGACGAGGCGGTTTCCGCATTGCGCGCCATGCCGTTTGAGGACCTTGGTTTCGCCAAGGTGGATCACCACCGCAACATTCGATGCGGATTTCCGGAGGTCGTATTTGGGCAGGGGAAAACCGTCGAACAGATCGCGAGCATTTTCGCTCGCTGTGCGGCACAGGGCGGTAACGTGATGGTCACCCGACTTGAGCGAGCGGCTTTCGACGCGATCGCACCGCTATTTCCGAAAGCTCAATTTCATGAGCAGGCGCGAATGATCACGCTGCGGCAGAAACCCGCGCGACTGAGCGAGGGCGGTGTGACCATTGTTTCAGCCGGCACAAGCGATCTGCGTGTGGCGGAGGAAGCACGAGTTACCGCCGAAATGATGGATCAGCAAGTACGAATGATCCACGACGTAGGTGTGGCGGGGATTCATCGATTGCTGGCGCACGCGCGCGAGTTGCAATCGGCGAGTGTCATCATCGTAGTCGCGGGCATGGATGGCGCGTTGCCCAGCGTCGTCGGTGGATTGGTCGATTGCCCGGTCATCGCGGTGCCCACGAGCGTCGGCTATGGCGCAAGCTTTGATGGACTGGCTGCGCTGCTGACGATGCTTAATTCGTGCGCGTCGGGCGTGACCGTGGTGAACATCGACAACGGGTTCGGCGCGGGGTTTGCGGCTGCAGCGATGCTTCGGCGCATGTACCCGTCATCAAGTTAGAGCTAACGTCTCGCATTCGCAGCAACGCAGGATTAGAATCAACCAACGGCGAGTCGCTCCTCCGGCGTCATTAGACTCGAATTCAATCGTATCGCGTTTAGGCGTCACTATGCCAATCGAACCAAGCATCACGCGCGAGATTTCACCGCTGCCGTCGCGGCGCGACGACGCACACAAAGGTGATGTGGGGCGCATTCTCATCATTGGCGGCCATAACTATGATCCGACACTCACGACTCAAACTCGCACGATCATGATTGGAGCGCCTGCCCTCGCCGCCAACGCCGCTCTCCGAAGTGGTGCAGGGCTGGTGCAGATGATGATTCCGGGCCAACTATGTGCAGCCGCGCTCACCATAGCACCGTGCGCTACGGCGCGCGGGTTAGTCTTTGTCACAGACGAAATCATCGCAGCCATTAACGAATTCCGCGCGGATGCGATTGCCGTGGGACCGGGACTGGATCAGCCCTATGACTCGAAGGTGCTTCAGCAACTAATGATCCATTTTCCCGGTCCAATGGTCATCGATGCCGGCGCACTAAACCTGCTCGCCGAAGCAAAACATGCCGCGCCTCCGAACCCCCAGCGAATCGTACTTACACCCCACGTCGGCGAAGCCAAAAGATTGCTGGCATCGCGTGGGCATGAAGTGGCTATTGATACTACGACCGCGCGCCGCGAGGCCGCATGCTTGCTGGCGGAAGAGTTTCAATGCGTCGTTGTGCTCAAAGGGCGCGGTACGCTGGTCACCAATGGCGAGCGACTCTATATCAACGACACGGGTAACCCCGGCATGGCCACGGGCGGCACGGGCGATGTACTCACCGGCGTGATCGCCGCGCTCCTTGGGCAGAAAATGGAATCGTTTGAAGCTGCGATTCTGGGCGTGTACCTGCACGGATTAGCCGGAGACTTTGCGGCAGAAGAATTGGGCCGCTTGTCCATGACAGCGCAGGATGTCATCGATTATTTGCCCGATGCCTTTTGTGATCACGAATCAGCCTCGATGAGTTCATCCGATTGAACGAAACGCGCTTGCAACACCTCTAACTCTAACCGCTGGTTTCACTTTATCCTGCGTTGAACTTTTGCGAGTATGACTGCTTGAACAATTCGTAAGATTGAAGCGGACGACGTTACTCTTTGTTTACCTCAAATTGAATATTCGTCTAACAGAGAATTAATCCTCCAAATTGCGTCGTGAATAACGTGGCATTCTGAGGCTTGCGTCGCGGCCATCCCGCAACGAATGGTCTAACACTGCGTGACCACGACTATAATTTGTGTTCATCCATTTGATTTTCCTACTCCTCGACATCAATCCTAATAACGAGCGAATTGTTTCGCAGTGACCGTAACGCGTTGTGATAGTCGCATTCGCTTGAATGGCGAGGCGGTCCGCAAGAGAGTGCGACGATTATTGTAAGGAGTCTTGGCGAGGCTTAGCGCGGTGCGAGTGACGCGCAAGGCCTCGCGCGCCAGTGTGCAGAAAGGAACGCAGTCATGGTTTCACTCAATGGTTTCAGGTTCAAAACGGATGAATTGTGTCCGGAGTCAGGCTGGTATCGGTTTGATGGGTACCTCAACGACCAGGGCGACGCGAGTGTGGGAATCAATGATCTCGCGGTCGAAGTGATGGAAGGAAAGACGTTTCCACCGGCTGGTACGGCCAAGCGCCCTTGTTTTTGGAAATCAACTGTCGATTGCGATGAACCGGTGGATGACGTTTTTCCGGTCACACCGATTCTCGAATGAAATGATTAACTTGGACTTAGAGGGTCCTCATTTGTTCGCGAAGGCGCGTGGCCAATCGTTGAATGAGTGACGCTCGGGAGAATTGCGATGAATAATAAGATCAAAGCGATAATTGCGGGAATGCTATGTGTGGCGGGACTTTGGCTTGCGCTGCCGACGGCGGCACAGGAAAACAAGGATTTCCCGATGGATGACGTGACGAAGGCACGCGAGATGACCAAACTCATCAACGAGGGTCAGCTCAACTTGCGCGATGCAACCGCCTTGGCCGAGAAACACACCAAGGGGACTGCCATCGGCGCCATTTGCGATATTCGCATTGGACCGATCGAGCCAAGAGAAAAAATGGAGCCGAAAGTACCGCCTGCAACGTCGCCTCCACCGGAACCAGAGCGAACCCAAAGTCGGCGCTTGATTTATGACGTCAAGTGTTTTGCGAACGAACGAATTCAGACGGTGTCTGTGGATGGGCTACATAAGACCGTTAGCGGTTCGGAACTTGGAAAATAGACCACTGACTCCGCGTTCCTCTGTGCAGTGCGATAATAGGCGCGCAGAACTTATTTGTCGTTTGCGCCGCGCGGTACGTGCTTCGTCTCATGGAGGGGATCGCAGGCGAATGTGCGCATCGCGCGGCCGAACAGCCTTGATCGATTTCCTGATTGTTTGAAAGGAGAAACCGTATGGACTGGATCGTTGTGCTAATTTTGCTTTTCATCGGAAGTATGATTGGCTGAACCGGCGCCGTGATCATGCGCCGTGATCATGCGAATCGGTCGGGGTACCAGATTCAGGGGGCGTGGTCACGGCTTGATTCCTCCTCCCGCTGCGTCGCCGTCGACTTATAAGTCCGAGTGCGGCGGCGATGGCAGCGGTGATGCACACGAGTTGCGATGAGGTAAACGGACCGATGAAAACGGTGCGAGCTTCTTCCGGCTGACGGAACACTTCGGTAAGTGGGCGTCCGAGACCGTAAAGAAAGACAAACCAAAGGAGAAGAGAACCACTGGACTGTTGACTCTTAGCCCACCTGAACACCAGCCAAATGAAAATGAAGACGAGGATTTCGTAAAATTGTGTTGGATGCCTGGCGATGCCAGCAGGCGCTTCCGCGCCTTCAGGGAAAGTGACAGCCCATGGCATCGATGTAGGCAGGCCGAAGCAGCAACCATTGAAAAAGCAGGCGATCTTGGCGACGATCATCGGCGGGACGAGCGTAACAGCGATCAGGTCTAGCCAAATGGCGCGGTTGCGAGCCAATAGAAAAACAGCTGGCGTAACGATCGCAAGGTAAGCAAGCGGGCCGCCCCACAGGCCGCCTAAGACGATGTATCGCCAGTCGAAGTATTTCCATCCCGCGAAGCCATCATGTTGCACGTCGTAGAGTATCTTTGCTCCGACGGTCATTCCGAGTGTGAACGTCAACGAAAGTAAAAAACCAGCGCGTTTAGAGAGGCGTTGGCGACGGCAGGCGATCAGCACCAGCACGAGGTGGAGGATCATGCTCAGCGCATAGACAATCGTGTAGGTCTCAATGGGACCGATTTTCGGGAACATGCAATAGCAATGTCGTATGATTGGCCGCGATTGACAACATGGTGCGACAAAAAAAGGTGGGTGCTGAGCACCCACCCTACGAGCGAAGATGCAGCGGCGGGTGGAACCCGCCCTACTTAGGCCGTCAATTTCATCGCCAATGACAAGCGTTCAGCCACGTTGTCCCAATTCACGACGTTCCACCATGCAGTGACGTAACCAGCACGATTTTGCTGATATTTCAGGTAGTACGCGTGTTCCCAGACATCGATGACAAGCAGTGGCACGCAGCCGAACATAGTGAGGTTCTGGTGCTTCTCCGCGCCAAGAACAATCGTGCGACGGGCCAAAGGTTCCCATGCGAGGATACCCCAGCCGCTCGCCTGCACGCGCTTGGACATCGTGGAGAAGTGCGATTGAAACGCGGCGAACGTGCCGAAGTCGCGGTTGATCTGCTCGGCCAGCGCTCCCTTTGGCTCTCCCCCACCGTTCTTCTTCATGTTGTTCCAGAAGATGACGTGGAGCATGTGCCCGGAGCCGTTGAAAGCGAGCGAGTCGGTGAGATCGCGGATTTTCTTCAGGTCGTCTTCTGAATTACTCTTGCGAACAGCTTCGAGACCGGCGATCGCCGCGTTGAGACCTTCGACGTACGCGTTGTGGTGTTTGCTGTGGTGCAACGTCATTGTCTGCGCGTCGATGTGCGGTTCGAGATCGGCTGCTTCATACGGAAGCTTCGGAAGCGTGTATGGCTGCGCGCCCGATTGCGAAGGTGCGGGGGGAGGTGTCGCGCCGCCGGATTGCGCGGAGAGTCCATCCGTCGTCAATCCGATCCATCCGCCTGCGGCTGCCAACGTTCCCAGGGTTCCGAGCATTTCACGTCGATTGGGTTGCATCATGCGCGATCTCCTCTCATGGGCCCACCATTTGATCTTGAAAACTGCGATCGGTCGATTATGGTCCGCATGTGGCCTTTGAGCAACTTTCTTGCACAAACGCGGCACGGATGTTGCAAGGATGTTGCTTGCGGATAAGTTCTCGGTAACGCCATTACTTCTTACTTGGACGCGAACATGACAACTCTACTGTTCACCGCGGCGATGGTTGGAACAATTCACACGCTGATGGGCCCGGATCACTATGTGCCGTTTGTGGCGATGGCGAAGGCCGGGCGATGGACCACGAGCAAGACACTCTTAATCACGGTGCTTTGTGGTGTCGGCCACGTGATCGGATCGATCGCTCTCGGCGCGATTGGGATTGCGTTTGGATGGGCGAACGAGCCGCTTGAAGCTGTTGAGGGAACTCGCGGGTCGATCGCAGGTTGGCTGTTGATTGGTTTCGGGCTGGCCTATTTGGTTTGGGGTCTACGCAAACTGTGGCGGAAAAACGAGCGCGTCCAGTCAGCTCGCGTCGATGGCAAACCTGGCATGCAAAAGTCATCCATGATGCCGTGGATATTGTTCACGATTTTCGTGCTGGGACCATGCGAACCGTTGATTCCGCTGCTGATGTTCCCTGCTGCGCAACATAGTGTCTATGGAATTGCAATGGTGGCTGCCGTGTTTTCGATTTGCACCATCGCAACCATGACGACCGTTGTGATGCTGATGCATCGCGGGTTGTCGTGGGTCAGCTTGCCGTGGTTGGAGCGGAATACGCAAGTGCTAGCCGGGGCGGCGATCTGCGCCTGCGGGCTGGCGGTGCAATTCGGACTGTGATTCGAGTTGATGAACCAGTTTCGCGAAATGGTGGCCGCGGGCTTCGAAGTTGACGTAGGCATCGAAACTTGGGGCGCCGGGCGAAAAGAGAATGGCATCGCCGGGCTTGGCAAATTCGCGAGCACTAGAGATCGCTTTCTGAATCGAATCGACTTCGAGAACTTTCACGAACTTGCATTCCATTGAATCACGAATGCCGGCAGCGAACACTGGGCCGGCATCACCTGCGCAGATGACAGCCTTGCAGTTCTTTGAGACTGCCTTTGCCAGCTCCTCAAGGCTGACGTCTTTTCGCTGCCCGCAGAGAATTAGAACAATTGAATTATCAAACGACTCCACGGCAACAACCGTAGCGCTCGGCGAGGTGGATTTCGAATCGTTGTAGTAGGAGACGCCATCGATCGTAGCTACATGCTGCAATCGATGCGGCAGGCCGGTGAACTGCGAGAGTGCGTCGCGTGTGAAAGCATCGGGAATGTTCATCTCGCGACAGATCGTGGCGACGCAGGCTGCGTTGCGCTGATTGTGAGCGCCGGGCGTTTTTAAGTCGAACGGACGATCGAAACGGGCGGTGGGAATGATCGAATCAATCCGGCCTTTCATCGCGTTCCGCAAACGGGCCTCGGCCACCGGATGCAATTCGCCGACAATGAGTCGTCGCGTCAATTCCTGAAGGCGGACGATGTTGAGCTTGGCATCGATGTAGGCCTCGAATGTGCCGTGGCGGTCGAGGTGGTGCGGGAAGAGGTTCGTGATGGCAGCCAGCATCGGTGTCCATTCGATTCGCGGCAAATCCTCCAACTGAGCGTTGGACATTTCGAGGACCACGAGGTCGTTGGGACCTATGTTTGGCAATTCCGGCAAAAGCGAGCGCCCGATGTTGCCACCGAGATGAACCGCGCGGTGAGGAATCTGCCTCGCTTTCGCCGCTTGTGTCAGTACCTCGGCCAGCATGGCACAAGTCGTGCTCTTGCCGAACGAGCCGGTGACGCCGATCACGTCGGCTGGGCAGCGTTCGCAAAAGAGGTTCATCTCCGTGGTCCACGCGATGTCGCGGGCGAGCACTTCGGAAAAGAACTCGGACTTGGTTTTGACCACCGCGGGGTTGATGATGACAAGATCAATATTGTTTAGATCGTCAGGCGTATGGCCGCCGAGGCGAAACGTGACAGGTAAGCCGGCGAGTTCGTTGATTGAATCGGTGAGCGTGGATGAATCCGCCTGATCGGTGACAGTGACGCGCGCGTGCTGATCGACCAGCCATCGCGTAACACCCACCCCGCCGCCGAAGCGCCCGAGGCCGACGACGAGTACGCGTTTGTTTTCTAGTGACGCGAGATTCATGGTTAGGCAGTGATGATAGTCGAGGAAGCGTGGAAATCCATGAGAACCCACCTGACAAACCGAGAAGAAATGAGTCCAACGGGGTTCTACTACCCTGGTCGCGCAGGGGGCTCTGTTAAGAACGAAACAGAGCGTTCGACGATGTGGTCCGTTCTTCGTTCCAACATTCTCAAGCAACAATTGTTGAGTTCGTCATTCGCCAAAAAGCAAAGTACAATCCAGCCCATGCCACAGATCGAGGTCAACAAGCTGACGAAAGTGTTCAAGGTGCCCGAGCGCGAAGGCGGGCTTGGGGCTGCGATGCGCGCGCTGGTCAAGCGAAAATACAAAACGGTGAATGCCGTTGAGAGCATCGACGTCTCGATCGAAAAGGGAGAAATCGTCGGGTTTCTTGGTCCAAACGGAGCCGGCAAGACAACGACACTGAAGATGCTCTCCGGGTTGCTGCACCCGACGAGCGGGACCGCGACCGTCATGGGCCGGATTCCATGGAAGCGAGAATCGACGTACCTGCGGTCGATCAGCATGGTCATGGGCCAGCGAAGTCAGCTCTTCTGGGATCTGCCTGCGATGGACTCGTTCATGGTTCATCTCGCGGTGTATGGGATCGAGAAAGATGTCGGCCAACAAACACTGGATGAACTGATTTCGTGGCTGGACATCGGCGGCGTGATCAAGAAGCCGGTGCGGACGCTGTCACTCGGCGAGCGAATGAAGTGCGAGTTGTGTGCGTCGCTGCTGCATCGCCCGTCGGTGCTATTTCTGGATGAGCCGACGCTCGGCGTAGACATCACTATGCAGGTGCGAATCCGTCAGTTCATTGCCGAGTACAATAAGAGGAACGACGCGACGATCATCCTCACGTCGCACTACATGGCCGACGTGGCTGCGCTATGTAAGCGAATCATCATCATTGATCACGGAAAGATATTGTTCGATGGGCCGCTGGCGGATTTGAGTCAGAAGCTTGCGCCGTTCAAGGTAATTGGGATCGATCTGGATCGCGATATCGATGGATATGATTTTGAACGCGTGGGCGAAGTGCTGCTGCGCGAGCCACGGAAGGTAAAGCTTCGCGTAGCGAAGGATGCATCTGCCACGGTGACGAGTCGATTGCTGGCTGATTTGCCGGTGCTGGATTTGACGATTGAAGATCCGCCGATTGAGGATGTGATCGGGAGAGTGTTTACACAGGGAGCGGCGGCCGCGAAATGAAAGCACTTTTCCGCGCCATGCCTGCTTTCATGCAGTATTCCATTTCTGCCATGCTGCAATATCGCGGCGAGATATTGCTATGGGCTGTGTGGGGCGTTGTATACCCAGCTATCGCCACAGCTATGTGGAGTGCGGCGGTTCAGGGCAAAGCTGCCGGAGGCACCATTGCCGGATTCGGACCACAGGAATTCGCGGCTTATTTTCTGATGACCATGATTGTCGGGCATTTCTGCACCGCGTGGGATCTATACGAAATGGGATGGCAGGTTCAAAGCGGTCGCATGTCGCCGAAGTTGCTGCGACCTATGTTGCCGATTTGGCAGGCGATTTCGGACAACATCGCGTACAAGCTCGTCACGATGGTGGTGCTGCTGCCGATCTGGATTGTCGTCGCCCTCTTCATGCAGCCAAAGTTCTCTGGTGATGTCACAACTACGCTATTAGGAATTGTGGCGGCGCTAATCGGTTCCGCACTCAACTTCCTATGGGGCTACAACATCGCGCTGGCTGCATTCTGGGTAACACGAATGGATGGCATCGGCGAGAGCTGGCACGGCATGAGCATGTTATTCGGCGGTAGATTAGCGCCGTTGACCGTGTTGCCCGGTCCGTTGCAATGGATAGCAGCCTTCCTGCCATTCCAATGGTTCTTGTGGTTTCCGGCCGCAACGCTGGTGGGATCACTCTCCAAGACCGAGATCATGCGTGGACTCGGCTCGCAATTAGTGTGGTTGGTTATTGGCGTATTCGTGTTTCGTGCGGTGTGGTATTCAGCGGTCAAGCGTTACACCGCCGTCGGTGCATAGCTATTGCGGATGGTTTGTCGTCGGGTGGCATGGTCAAGCGCCAGCTTGGCCATGGTCTTTGGCATTACGCCACGGCCTTGCTGCGGCAAGACCGTGCCACCCTACAACCCGACGAGTAAGCTGCGACACAGCACTAATTATTGCGGGCCATTAGGCGGCCATTCCACCGGTCGCGTAGGCGACAGTCGCTTCCAACCTTCGGCTGATTCCAATTCCGTCGGCTGATCCCGCGAGATGAGATCGCGCACGCATTGCCGCAGCGAGTCCTCGAACTTAGCGCGGGCAAGAGCGCGCGAATCTGTCTTCCAAAGGTCGAACTTTGTCGGTTCCTTCTCGGTTTCGGGAGGCAAAATCGACTCAGCCTTCGCGTGGATGGCCGCGATAGGTGCCGCCGCTTTTACGTCGTAGAGAATTCCGAACGCTTCGGTTTCGGTCGGGCTGAGTTCATTGATGGCGTAGATGAGACCGAGGCGGGCATCTAGCGCGCGGAAGGCCGCGAGGATCTGATCGGGATTGGCGGGATTGCCGCCGAGATCGCGCGGGAAAATCGGAAAGACCTCGCTGACAGCCATCTTGTCGTCCAGCGACGAGTTCCATTGGAGGAATTCGTTGCGCGGATCGGTAACCAGGACCGGTTCGCGCGACTGAACATCAGCAATCTCTTGGATGGAAAGTCGCGTCACCGCCATCGATGCCGGGAACATCCCTTTCGTAGCCTCGGCTGTCAGGATTCGATTCTGATTAGTCGGCGCGTCGATCGAGCGTTGCGACAAATCTTCCCAATGAACGCGTGGAGATGGAACCCAGATTTCCTCAGTCTTTTTCTTGGACGCGCAGCCGACAAACAGTGCCAACGAAATGGCACCGATGCTGAGCTTCTCAACACGAACGAAACAACTGGTGAGGTTCAAATGCACACCCCCACAAACACGAGCACCTGGCCCGCCATGGTTGCCCTGTGATGTCGATAATCCTGCATGGATATCGGGACGAAAGCGGTGTGACTGTCCGAAAAGTGATAAAGGAGTGGTCAGGTGATTATCGGTCGGAGTTTCACGCAACTTTATCTGACCTTGGTATGCCGATAATCGACCGCGGACCCAGAAGAACCGATGTAACCAGCGGTGGATTCCCTAGAGACAAGATTTGCTGTCCTTGCCCGCAAGTTATCGCGAACCTGCCTATGACGACATCTGCCGGCACAAGTGTGGAAGTAGGTTTGCCGGCCGGCGGTGCGGACGCAGTTTCCGGACGCGAGGCAATCGTCATTTCCGTCGGTCGCGCGATCGGCGCGGTCTTCACCGGCACTTTTCGAACCGTCGGTAGAACACTGGTCGGACTGGCGCCCTCGAGCTGGTTGCTGGTCGATCTGCTCATTTTGTGCGGAAGCCTCTGCCTAGCATTCAATATCATCGCGCACTATGACGCGGCTGTGCCACACCTTGCGCTATGGCAGTCGATCTTTGTCTTTTCGTTCGCGATGACCGGATCGAACATGATCCTCGGGCTCTATGAGCGCGAAACCATCGCGGGACGCGCCCGAATCCTCACACGGACCTGGATGACGGCAGCGGCCACAGCGGCCATTTCGTACGCGATGATTTACGCCGTTATGTACGCAACCGTGAGCCGACGTGTAGCGGCGACAGCACTCGTTGTCTTTTGTCTTGTGAGCGCGGCTTTGCGATTCTGGGCGTGCTGGGGGCTAAATAGTTCGCGACGAAATCTGTTGATCGCCGGGCCGCGGAGTTTGTTTGATTCGTTCGAGCGCGCGAAGTCGGATGGGCTGCTGGCGGAATATCGCTTGCTTGGGTTTGCGGACACCGGCGCAATGCGAAGCTCGACGGAAGCCAGCGCGATGCGCTGGGGCGACCTGCGCGGCGACCTTGACCGCATACGGCAAGAGAAAATCAGCGATATCGTGGTCAGCGCCGAAGCCGCGCGCGATCCGCAGGCGCGATCGTGGATGCTGCCCTGCCTGCAAATGGGATGTCGTGTCACGAACGAGGCTACCTTTTATGAGAAGGCGACCGGCCAGATTCTGGTCGACGAAATCACGCCGGACTGGTTCCTGTTCGCTGATTTGAAGACGCATTGCGACGAGCAAGCCACGCTGAAGCGAGTTGTCGATCTCGCGACAGCAATGCTCGGCCTAGTCATTTCGGCTCCGCTGTGGCCGCTCATTGCATTGGCCATCAAGCTCGACGACGAGGGTCCGGTTTTCTATTCGCAGACTCGCATCGGGCAAAACGGCAGCGTGTTTCGGCTGTTCAAATTCCGGACGATGAACGTCGACGCGGAGAACGGCAAGAGCCAGTGGGCTTCGACGAACGATCCGCGCGTGACGCGCGTGGGTAAGTGGTTGCGCAAGCTGCGACTTGATGAACTGCCGCAATTGTACAACGTGCTGATCGGCGAGATGTCGATCGTCGGCCCGCGACCGGAGCGGCCTGACATTGTGGGCGAATTGTCGAACGTAATCCCGTTTTACGCGGAAAGGCACCTCGTGAAACCGGGCATCACTGGTTGGGCCCAGATCAGTTTCCGCTATGGCGCGTCGATCGACGACTCGAAACGCAAGCTGCGCTTCGACCTCTACTACCTCAAACACATGTCGTTCGAACTCGACATGATCATCATCTTCCGCACGCTGGGGTCGTTCATTCGCGGCTCGTGCTGAGTCACCCCTAGCTCATTTCCGTTTGAATCGCTGTTGGCCACCGGCCTGACAAGTCCGGCGACTTCTCGGCTCGCTTGACTTGGTGTATGCTATGGCGTTCGCGAGGCGCGGGGCGTTGAAACCCTTCGCCCATCGCGACACCCGACGATCGGGGGTGTAGCTCAGTGGTAGAGCAACGGCCTTTTAAGCCGTAGGTCTTGGGTTCGAGCCCCAACACCCTCAGTTTCGCAACGAGTCGCAACACGTCGCGTTTGCTCGTTAAGTCTCGCAGAATTCGGACCTTGTGCCGCTCGTGTCATATGTCGGCGTTCAATGCTGTTTTCGCACTGTTTCGCACCGATAGCCTGTGAATTGCGCCCTGACTGCTGGCGCATGCGCTGGCGCGCGTTTTCACCCATACTTGCGCAGCTATTGAGCGATCCCGTCGCCCTTAGCCGCTCGCGATCTGAATCGCGTTTCGCACCCGGAACCGGCAACTTTTGGAGCGCCCCCGTGAGATCATGCAATCGAACGTGCGCGTAGCGACCAACCGTCAACATTGGCGTCGAGTGTCGCGCCAGCTCTTGGCACGTCCGCACGGACGCTCCACTGTTGACCAAGCGTGAAACAAACAGGTGACGCATTGAATGAAAGTCGCGAACAGCTCCCGATGCGTCCGTTTGAGTTAGAAAATCAGATTTCTTCCGCGCGTCTTGTTCCTGCGTGGTTTTTGACTCGTCGATCCATGTAGCGCGGGCTGCTTCCATATCTTCTCGTAACATCTTGGCGGATCGTGCCGGTAGGTCTAATACGGTTGATCCCGGCTCTTTAGACTCCAGCCACGGTCGTAGCAGCTTCGCCAATCCGGTATGAATTGGCTGCATATCGTTTCGGCGTCGCTTGCTGAACCCCGCTAATACCTTGATCGTCGGCGGATTGCTATCGAGGTCGAATGACTCCGGCTTCAAACTACGCAATTCATTGGCGCGAAAACCAGAACCGCAGGCAATTCGATAGGCCATTGCACGATCAACCCCAGACATTCCAAGAATCGCTGGTCCATCCTCAGCGGCTTCGATAATTCGCTCCAGCTCTTCGTCGGACAGCTCACTTCGCACATAGACGTTGTCTGCCTCCGTTGAATGCGTTTTGAGCGACATAAGCGGGTCCGCAGCGATACGCCCATCGCGTGCGAGCCAGCGGCTGAATTGTTTCATAGCTTTGCCGTAGTAACTAACCGTTCGGGCTGAGAGTGGTTCGTGTCTTGTTTTGCCCTCCACCGTCGTCACCGTGTAACCGTTTCGGCGCAGCTCACCAAGACGTGTTTCAACGGTTGAAAGTGTAAGATCAGCGAGAGTTGTCATGCCACTCGTGTCGAGTACGCGACTGATTCGGCTCATGAGCTGCGACGCCTGTTGCTTAGATACTCGCCCCCCTACTGCCGTCAGAAAATCGTATATGTGTTCCTGTAAGACGCGACGGGCTTCCGTCGCAAATCTATCGAGCCGAGAGTCGATGACTCCTTCACGCTTTAGCAACTCGCGGGATTCCAGCTCACGGGCGATACGTTCTGCCGTCTTGAAATCTGTCGTGCGACTGGATCGCTCGATGCGTTCGCCCTTCGCGTTGAAATACGCGATTTGATAATTGCGCCGATCTGCCCGTTTGAATACAGTGGCCATGTCTATTTCAACCCTTTCCCTTGCGCCGAACGCGCTTCAGTTCTAGGCCAAGTACCTTGCCTAATCGCTCAACGGTCGATAATTGTGGATCGCGGTTACCGTTCACAACCGCATGACAAACGGCGTAGACCACTCCCGATTGATCGCTGAGTTGTTTGATTGACAGACCGGAGTCACGAAACGCCTCAATCAACGTCGCGTGCATCGGACCTTCACGAAATGATTCCCTGTTCCTCATACCGATACTATACTCCGTTCGCGATATCGCGTCCAGTAATTCGTGGTTGCAGTTCTCGACATTATTTCGCCCACCGAGTCGGATCGGGATCACTGAAGTCTCCCAAGCCGCCACTATTCTGGTTATCACGTTTCGGGGGGTGTTTCCCCTTCGTCAAATCTGTTTGTCGGGGAGCGTCTACACTATCAACACCTACGATACCGCCGTTTTCAGGGGCGCTAGCGTGGGTATCGTTGGCGTTGCTGTCGTTTTCGGGCGTCTGTCTTGAAATGACAAAGACCTTCGACGGTTGTCCGCCTGAGCTGCCCGGCGCTATGTACTCCCAAACGCCCAATTCCGAGTCCACTAGCTCCTGAAGAGCATCGCTTGCCAACTCGACCGACCGCTTGAACTTATTGCGTCGCTGTTGCAGCTCGCGGGGAGTGATGCGCCCCCCGTTGCGGCGAATCAGGTCAATGAGCTGCACGGCCTCATGGTCCTCACCCGTTTCAGCCAGTTCCTGATAGACCCGCGATGTTTCGTAAACGAACCAGCGCGCCAGCTCGATACCCGCGCGAATGCTTGCCGCGTCGATGTAACGATCGTCGACGGCAGCATCGCCCGACACGCAACGTATGCAATGAACGATCAACGCAAACCGAGCTGCGTACCCCTCTAACTTCGCAAACGCAGCCGCCTCATCCTCGGACTCAGCGTCGACTTGGGTTTCGCCATGTTCGTCATAGAAAACCGCCCATGTCGCAATCGCTTCGGGTGTTAGAGGCACGTCGACAGGGACGCGCTCGCCGTGCTCATCAAGTGCGTGTTTTAATGCGAACAGCTCGTTGACGACTCGGTGATACTCACCTTCAACGTTTGGATGGATACTCCGGTTGGTCCATCGCTTTGCTCTTGGGCGAGGCATTGCCATGAGGGAGCGTGCGGCGAATCCGTTCTCGAAGTGTTCGCGACCCAGCACGCGGGCGAGAATCTTGGGCTGAACGCTGCCTGTGATGGAAACCGCGGCGCGCGGTACGAACAGCGTCGTCTTGTCGCCCGTCTTTCGATCGACATAGATGTCACGCGCACCGTGCATCTTCAGGTAATGTGCCGCGTCATTCCCCTTCGCTTTCTTGTACGCATCGAACGCAAACAATCCGCTCAGCTCGTCGCGCCCCAGAAGTAAACCGCGCCCGTCCTCTTGCTCTTCAAGACGAACGCAGAGCGCTTCAACCGTGCAGTCCTCTAGGATGTAGCGACTTACGACCGGCTGTTCCGGTTTTTGGGGTTCAGGTCCTACAGCGTTACCAGAGTTGTATTCCCTCATCGCCCGATGGTACGCATTCAAGGCGTCGCGATACTTAGCCATTTGTTCCTTGTGTTCGCGGAATGCGCGACGCTGTAGCTCATGGATCGGCTCAAGCGCTTTGTCGAGCGCCGGACTCTTGAGCTGTCCGCTGCGCGCAATGATGATCGACCACACGACGCATGGTTCGCGCCACGAGCGCTTAAGCATGATCCGACGGGTAGTTCCGATTGCCGATGCGAGTACAGCCAAGACCGGAAGTGCTATCATGGCTTCATCACAGCCTAGTGCGGCAGCCGCTTCGATAATGAATTGGGCAATTGGCGCGGGAAGTATGGTGGTTGGGAACGGACGCCAAAGCAATCGATCGCGGAGTTTGCTGAGCGAGGAGGGTGACGCTTTGGAAGCCCCGTTCGCCCTCTTCTGAACGGCTGTCGCCTTCCAAATCGGCGCGTCGTCGGCGAGTTGTTCCAGCTCGGCGCGGATAGTTGCGTCATCGCATCCGGCAGCTCGTCGTTTCTGGATGAAGTCGAAAACATCCTCACCTTCTGAGAGTCCCGGAAGCTCGACGATTTTCACTTGAGCCGGTGGATCGAGCGAATGCACGAGCTGCGCCACTTCCGTTGCATATTTGGTGCCCGATGAATCATGGTCGGGGAAATGAGCAACCGCGCGATCAGCCAGCGGCGACCAGTCTGATTTCGCTGCCGATCCAGCCCCATGTGAAGATGTTGTCGCAACGAGTCCGAGACCGTTCACGGCGTCAGCACACTTCTCGCCTTCAACGATGAACACGCGCCCGGAGCTGGCGCGAACGCGGAGTAGTTTGTAGATAGGCAGCACACCCGGCGGATCGCCAACGATCCAGCCGTCGGCAGTTTGGTGTAGCGGTCGAAACTGCTTTCCGTCGGAAATCTGAAATCGCGCGACCCTCAGCGCGAGCGTGTTATTCGTCGTCTCGTAATCCCAGTGGTAGACAAACGTCCCGTCGATGATGCGTTCGATCCATTTGATCGCTTGGTCGCATGTTGCAAATGCGCGCGACTTCGATTGTCTTGCAGCTCTCCGCGAAGGTTGGTTCGGCTCGTCACTAGTTGACCACAAACCCATTTTGCGGAGTGCTTCGATAACAGCGGCTTGGGAACATCCCGCCTTGCAATGTACAAGCACTTTGCCATTTCGACCCTGGGAAACGGTAAGGGAAGGGTGTTCGTCAGGATGCGCCGGGCAATGGCACAAATCGCATTTCCCCGAACGCTTTCCCCGAAGTGCTTTGACGATTTCATTTCGATTCGGATTCAACGCGCACCGCGCCTTCCGCGATGCTTCGCAATGAAGTCGGCAAGATCATCCGGGTGATACCGAACCGCCCGGCCAATTTTTATGCTTTTTAGTTCACCGGTGTTTGTGATTTCCCAGAGCTTTCGTTGACTGATTGCGAGCTGCTCCGCAGCTTCTTGTGCCCGTAGTAATCGAGTTGCAATCGTGGTATTATTTCTTCGATCCGAATTCATGCCCGTGTTCCGATTGCTCAGATCGGGCACGGGCGCACCTTTCGTTTCCATTGCCGGTTACTCCCTTGTTGCAGTTCTCGGTGGACAAGAGCCTCGACCCGGATCGAATTGCCTGTGAATTTTCTTTGTTGCGGACGCTAAGTTGGCGCATCAGCGACCGCCCCCACACGGTTGCCTCTTTCCAACGGCCAAGTGCAGCGTCGCGCAAAAGGTGACCGACGATCAGCCAAATATCCGAATCTGATTCAGGCTTGTGTCTCATCACGAAATGGATGGGAGTCGCGCAGTAATAGTCCGACCGCACTGAAAACGGCCTTGGCGGGGGCAAAAATGGGGATGGAAAAAATGTGCGCGCCTAAGGTTGAGTCGCGCTTTTAGTCATCAGTAGGGTGAAATTCGCGGTCATCATCTTCCGCGTCGATATGCCCGTCCGCAGATTTCACACCTTTGGGTCTATTTCCATCGCGCGCAATAAGAGTTTGCCTAACATGCCTCCACTTCTCGGAAGAGGAGTACAACGTACCGCGCGAAACACCTAAGACACTTGCCAACTCAGTTGGTGAGATACTGGGATACTGGACGAGAAGAGCGATTGCCAACACCGGCTTGTCGAGTTGAAGGTCAATGGTTGTTGGCGTCGAAGCGCCCGTAATCGTTGCTGATGTTGCTAAGCTACTGAATGCAAAGCGCCACCGGTCGAGGGCGTCTAAGCATTCGCAGTGACCTTTCCAGCGCGGATCACAACCGAATAGGCTGCCCCAAAAACCGGGTGGATCAAAATATTTCGTGACTTTGTGTTTTGCGACTTGTCCAAGGAATGGGTGAAACACCGATACGAACAACTCACAATCCTGTAGGCTGTACTCGTCGGTATTTTGCGAATAGGCAACAGGCGGATGGGCGAATCCTAACGTCACCGTTGCCATGCCCAATTGCTCACAGGTATTGGTCAAGTCCGCATCGGCGAACGCACACCATCCATTCGAGTTGAAAGCGTCGATTACAATGTCTAGGCCGGAAATCAAACCATCGATAGTGGATAGAATTGCGCGTTGCTTCTTCATTGGCATTCCCTCCATTTGCCGAACCGACCGGGCGCACTCGCGGGGGAATGCATCCGAGAGTGACACCCGGCCTGGCGCGGGAGCGACCCGCACACTCGGCAACTCAACAATGACACATCAGCTCAAGAAGTCGAGCTGGTCACGCATGGCCTGTTCAATCTTTTCGTCGATCTTCATCGGCCATTCCGTGCAACGTATGCGCATCGCTTCCGGTGATACACCGAAACTTTGCGCCAACATCGCGACGAGCTTTCTTCTTACAGCGTCGGGATTCTTGAAGCCGACAGCTCCTACAAGTTTGGGATACAGGGAACACGCAGCCGCCGACAAGCTGGCCGATGGCATGAGTATTGCCGCTGCGAATCGCTTCGCGTTGCGTTCCATCTGCCATGCGCGATAGTGACTTTGAATCGAACGAAAGTCTGCCGGGGACTTTACCTGTTCAATTAGCTTTCGATGCAGGATCAAGTGACCTAGCTCTTCAGCCACGGTCATTCGATAGCGAGTTGGATTCTTGTCGGCGAGTGTGTCGTCGATGCAAACGACGATTGCCCCGGTGTCGGCATCGCGCATGACCATTCCTTCAAGCTGATGGTTCGCGCGCAACCCCGGCCAAATATCAAGGTCAACGTCCGGCAGCTCTTCGATCAGGAAATCAATGTCGATGGGAATGGGGACGTTTGCGCGGTATCGCTCATGCAGGAAGTCGTAGGCTAATCGCTCGATTTCGGGAACGTCATACGTCCTTGGCTCAGGAATCGGCATCCGCGCGTCCTCCGTGACGGGAGTTGATATCTCTTATCAGTCGCGCAATCTCCTCATCCTTGAGTTGACGATTATCGATCGTTCGTAACAGCGCTGGCACCAATTCGCGATCAGCTACGTGACGCACGTCCGCTGGCAACTCGCCGTCACGACGGGCGGAATCGAAAAATTCATTCCAATCGTCGGAGTTTTCAACCAACCCAAGCGCTTCCGCAATGTCGCGTAGCTGTGTAGGTTCGTTGGGCGGCTGCCGCCTACCATGTTCGAGCGCACTTAGGTTGGACGGTTCCATATCGATCAACTCGGCAAAGCGCCTCAATCCGACGCCAGCTTTGAGCCTTAGTCGTTTTAGGATTTCACCGAAACTCGATTCCACAGGGCACCTCCAATTGTTAGCGTTACGTTTGGTGTTATCAAATAATGATAACATCGTAATTCACCCAAGGCAAACATTAGAGCCGAAATGCGATGTCCGATAATAAACCGCCAAATCGTTGCAAATTAGACGGTTACCCGTCATCTTCTTCGTCGTCTTGTTTGCGCTTCGATTTTGGTGCCTTCGCCTTCACTTTCACCGTTTCAGCCGACGGCACGTTTGACCGTTCAAGATTCAATCGCAACAGGTTCGCCAGCACTCGCTGATCGGTTTCGGCGCGTTCAGTTGTCAGCTCGTGGTTGGCGGGTAGCGGTTGACCCGCGCCGGAGTCGATCCAGACACGCGCCCAGTCTTCGGACCATTCGCCGTCGGGGTCGGTTTCAGCGTAGGCTGCGAGTACCGCACGGTCGAGCTGTTCGTGCGCCAGCTTGAGCCACGTCGGACGTTCGTTGTACAGGTTGGTCAGCGTGTGCTTCTTGAGCTTGGTGTCTTTAGTCGCCCGCTCCATAATAGCGCTTTGGCGGATCAACGGACGAGCTTCATTTGGCACATCGCGAAAGTCATCGTCGGCGTCGACAGCTCGCGCGATCGGGTCAATCCATTCCGGCGGGTTCAGCCAGCGCTCGCGCTGTTCGTTGAGCTGCATCGCGGCCTCACTTATTCGTCGATGGATCGCGTGCTTGGCCGGTTCCTCTCCCGGCGGCCACGGCAGCGGGAATGTCTCGAAAGACGAGCGCGGCGTATAACGCTTCCCGCTCTCAATTTCACGCACTTGCGTTCCTTGGGCCGTACTCCAAAACACATGAATTGAGCTTTGCATGACACCCCACGAATAATCGTCTGCCATAGCAAATGCGACAATTGAATCGTCCGGAATACATCCGGCTTCAACCCATCGAAAGAGTCGGTATTTTGAGTGTCTTGCTGTTACGAAGTAACGCGAAGTTGCTTCCGATTTTTCGACGAAGGCACGTCTGGAGTTCCACATCTTCCAGAACGGAAATTCGCTCGGATGTGCGTAGTCAGTGTCATTGCGAATTGGCTTGACCACTCTCGCCAAGTGCTCAAATGGCAGGTGGTACTGTGCCGCATCACTTTCCTCGATTCCATCAGGGAAATAGATGACAAACAGACCTTTGTCACGTCCGCCTACATATTCAGACTTGATCGATGGACGAACGACAATTGCGTTTGATTCAGATTTCGGATTCGGACTGGCAATCATTTCCCTTGCCGAAACGTAGTCAAGCTCGAAATCACCCACTCCAATCACGCCTTGGCAGGCAATTTTCGCATTTTCGTCCAATCGTCTCGCTTCAACGATATTGATTCCCGCAGTGAGGTCCGAATTAATTTCATCGACGAGTTGACCGTCCAGCGACTTCGGTTCACTAGTCTCCTTTGTGAAACCGACAATCGAAACATGAACTTGCGCGCCATCGAGTACCCATTCGCGATCTGAAAAACCAAGAAAGATCGTTAGCTCTGAAGCAATATCCTCCAAGACCTCCCGACTTGATCCACCACGAATACCCTGCGTCGCGAGCAAACCAACGCGAACAGTATCATTGGAACCTGCAATCCTGCGCGCAAGCTCAAACCAATAACAACAGAGGTCACAACCACTCTTGAGATTGCCTTCGTAAACAAATTGCAATTGATCGCAATAGCCACTGCCTAACTGACCTCGTTTGCGACCGCGTCCCAAGAAAGGGGGATTTCCAATAATGAAGTCCGCGTCCGGCCATTTTGCAGGCGCAGGCAGCTTGTGATTCGACAAATCGAGTATTGCATCGCGATTCTCGATCGTTTGAAGCGGTTCAAGAATCGGGTTGCTTGGTGCGACGAATCCGTTGTCTTTCATCCATTGCAGATACCCGATCCAGATTACGACTTGCGCCAGTTCGGCTGCATAGGGGTTTATTTCAAGACCGTGCAACTGCGTCGGCCTCACGCGCGGGAACATGGATTGTGCAATGTCCGGTCGAGCGGCGAATGTGATGACTTCCTTTTCGAGGTTCAAGAGCTGTTGAATGGCCACGTATAGAAAGTTTCCTGATCCACACGCGGGGTCAAGGATACGAACCGACGCCAGTCGATGTATGAAACCCTGCAGCGCATCGTTGATCGCGTCATCGGCTTTTCTCTTTTGAGCGGTAGTATTGGCCGCACGACGGGTTTCTATGAACGATTCAACTTTCGACTTAACCTCATTCCATTCGCGCCGAAGGGGTGCCATAACGACGGGTTCCACGATCAGGATAATGTCATCGCGGCTCGTATAGTGCGCGCCGATTTGCGCGCGTTTGTTCGGATCGAGCGAACGCTCAAACAGAGTTCCAAAGATGGCAGGTTCAACGCTGGCCCAGTCGGATTTGGCAGCGGTCAATAGAATCTCGATATCGGCTGGTGTTAAACTTAGCGCTGGCTTGCCGTCAAATAGACCGCCGTTGAAATAAGGTACGGTGTCCGCGCCGAAGTCACCGCCCGTGCTCATCTTGTTGAAAAGCTCGGTCAGACGTTCGGTCAGCTTGGCCGGTTCCCTCTTGTTTCGCTCGACCAATTTGGTGAAGAGATTGCCCTTGAGTAAGTCGACGTCTTCTGCGAACAAGCAAAACATGCACTTCATCAGGAAGTGTGCAGCATCGTGTGGTTTGCTACCAAAAGCCTGCAAAGACTGCGCGAGAGTAGCGAATTGTTTGGCAACGCCTTCGGTGACCTTTTCTGGAGTCAGGTCGGGCTTGAACGATTGCGGATCGGTGAATACACGTCGAAGCAGGGCTAACGATTCCGGCTCCGCCAGCTTTTGCAGCTCGATGATATGTTGTTTCTTAGCCGTACCCGTAAAATTGGTGTGAATTTCGGTTCGGGTAATGTCGCACACAATTAGTAAAGGCGGGTTATCGAGTGCTTCGCGATACTGGCAGAGCTGGCGGTAGGCGTCGGCTAGGTCCCTGTGTTTGTCCTTGCGTTTGTATTCCCAGCCAAACTTACCCTTCCACCAAACATCGGCAAAACCGATGTCGCCCTTTGCCCCCTTTGACGCACCGGCCAGCGGTGTGACGGACTTCTCGAAAGTGTATTCCGCCCCGGTTGCATCGTGCTCCGCCGGTGTCGGCTGACCGAGCATACGGCAGATGTCGATGAAGTGCTCGTGACTGGCTGCGCGTTCCGACAGCTCGACCGGGGACCATTTCTCAATGAATCGCGCAGGGGTTAGACCGTTGGGCATGGGCGGGATAGTAACGTGTAGGCGCGAGAGTATGCAACGGAGTGCCAGTGGGGGAGCTGGAATAGATACATAGATTCGGTTTGACAGTGAATTGTGTCTAGACCAAAAGCTATGTCGATTCACTCGCGTTTAGGCCGCTGCCCAAGATGCTCTCAAGGTCAACGCCCGATACCACTCTGATGGACGGCTGATTGCTAGATGCCGTTGATTGAACACCCGGCGCGGGAAGTAGCTTGAATACGAGTCGCAGGTATTCAGCCGGATCGGATTTGGCGAGCTGGTCCAGCAAGCGGTCACCGTTCACGCGGTCCCATGAATCGACGATGCGTTGGCGCAGCTCGATCGCCTGAAGCGTTTTGTAGTTCCGGCAACCCTTCGGACGGCCCGGCCCCGGCTTCGCTCCGCGCTGGAATCTTCCGCCGGTGTCGCGGTTGGCTTCTCCGTTCAAGGGCATCTCGGCGCAGGAGCTGTCTACGATACCCCCGTCGGCGCTATCGCAAGCTGTGGTTTCGTTGACGTAGACGGTGTTGACATAAGGCGCGAGCTGGCGATTCAATGAACCGTTTACTCGACCGTTTTCTGCTTCAGCGAGATCGCGCACCATTTCAGCCGTACCTCCACTTTATCACCGCTTTGTTTTTCGGCTTACTGCAATTCTACGAGCAACACTTGCGGGATTCGAGTCGACGAAAACGGTATCGGAAAACCGAATCCGCGAACGATTCCGAATGCGACGGTTTTCCATTGTTCGCAAGCTTGCCCAGCGCGCGGGCCCGTCACCCTGTTTCGTCCTTGTTAATTTCAGCGACGCCTAGCACTCCTGAAACTGGGCTTCAAATCACCGTTCCTCCCGAAACCGTTTCACAAAACGGAATCGTTGTCGGCAGACGTGGCTGCCTTCGCCTTCGGTGTTAGCACGACTCCGCTTGCTTAAATTGACTGGCAATCCTTACTATTGCGACCAAATTATGGTAACTAGTTGTTGCAAACGCTATCTCTGAGTGGAGATGCGCAATCTGGCAACGGGACCTAAATCGGTCGTAGTAGTGGATTCAAGCTGGGGGATCAATGGACGAAGACGAATCTGTGATAACGGCAAGGTTTCCTTTCGTAATGCTTTTGAGCGCGATCTTTCTTCGAGGTTCACTGTTCGTCACTTTTATTGGTCCGCTAATCGATGACTGTCTGGATGGAACGAAGCACGCGAGCTTTCTATTGTTGGTTAAGAATGGAATTATCGCAGACTGGCAATCAATTTCGGCGTTGTTTGGGAACTTTGGTTCCGTTTCGGTGTTCTTCTTCCTTAGCTTGATATCTGGGCTGTGCTTGGGACCCATCGAACGGGCGGTTGCGATTGTTCCTACGATTGCCTGGAATTCCCTCTCCCATCAAGCCAAATTGTTTTCAGGTTCTGAAGCCATGACGAAAACTTATCCGGGGTTTTTGTCATGGCTTATCGCTAATCCTGACAAGAAAGTCCACTGGGAATGGGAGCGATTTCTCGACAAGTTGTCATGGGGCTTGTTCTTAAATATCACGATCTTCCTTGCGGCTACAGGATTTCTCCTTTGGCCGATTGGTTGGTTTGAACTTGTGTCGCGTATCTTGATCGCGATCCTCTATTTTGCATGGGCGATGGCGCACAGCAAGTTAGCGAAGGACGTGCACTCGTACTATGAATCCGAGTACCTGACACAACAAAAAGCAGAGCAGCGATAGGACGGGTACCCATCTATTTCGCGAAGCAGTGAAATGAGGTTCTTTCGGTCAGCGCGATGATAGGTGACCACAGGCGGGGCCCCATTCAACTCTTTAAGGACCCGCCTACTCCGCCCGCACCCTCGTCACCGCCTGCACGCGAGATTTTCGATTGCGCCGAGCTGCTACTCTTGTTCTTTGGGGTCGACAAGGATGTACTCGCGCGGTTGAAGTCTAACCCATAGTTTGATTACCTCCAGCGGTCGCTGTTGAATCATGCGATCTAGCGCACTTTCGATTGCGTCGGGACTTCTGTCCGCTAGCTCATTCATTGCGACCAGCATGAGCTTACTTTTGTTTCGACTTCCGCGCGGTCGACCCGGACCCGGACGCGAGCCGTCGAATCGTCCGTAGCGATCGCGACCCGTTATTTCTCCGTTATTTTCACCGTGTTCGTGCATGATTTGATTCTAGCACCCGTGTATGTGCGTTCTACCGTGTCCAAACCGCGTTTCCGATGCGCCAGTGAATAGTGCGCGGGTCCATTTCATCATTCGCGCTGCCTGAAATGCGACGTGCTTATCACTGTTTCAACGTCGCATTCACCATTGCATGAATGCCAGCTCGAACAGCTTCCGGCAGCTCGTTCCAAGCGTCGATCAGGTCGGCTAATCGCGGATCACTTTGGGCGGTGTTATCGGCGGAAATTGGCGAAACCTGCGATTGACTGCTGTCGTCTGCGCTGGCGCGCGAAAATTGATCGTCATAAGTGTTTGTGTTTTCATTGCTTCCGAAATCGTGCAACGGCCTTTTAAGCCGTAGGTCTTGGGTTCGAGCCCCAACACCCTCAGTTTGAGCACCAGTGACTTGAATCCTGTCTAGCGCACTGTGATAGAATGTAGATGTGACACGACTGCGCCGCCTCAACCGGAAGTCTATCCTTCTGATTTCTTCAGGTCTTTCTTTGTGCGTCATGTTGCTATTTGTTCTTGTTGCGCCGGATAGGATTGACGACGGCGGTTGCTTGTCTCGCCCGGGGTTTGAGTGGAAGACGGACTGGGAAACATGGAGCTTCGTCACGACGATTGGTGAGTTCGAATTGCGCCGGAAGAGTTGGAGTAATACTGCAGTCAACAGGAACAGTTTCAACTGCGCTATTGGTAATTTCGGGATACGTCGCGACGTCGCATTCTCCAGGCATGAGATAGTCTGGCGGGCCATGGTTCCAACTTGGATGCTAATTGCCGCGTTCGGAGCATACCCTGCGATTTGTTCTTGGCGCATCGCGATTGCACGCAGGAGAATGAGACGTAACCCGAATGGCTGCACCACCTGCGGCTACGATCTGACCGGTAACGTGTCGGGCGTTTGCCCGGAGTGTGGAACAGCCATTCCCGAAAATCGTGTCATGCCAACCAAGCCAACAGCGTTATGATAAAGTCGTGAACCGCCTGCTTCGCACCATCCGAATTGCTGTTTTGTCGATCCTGACGATTCTCACACTTTTTGCAACGTCATTGTGGTTTGCGCACTTCACACCAGAGTTCAAGTGGGTCGCGCTGAATGGGGACCTACATATCACCGGCGGGTCCGCAAGAGTTATCAATCGTGGCTACTGCGTCTGGTGGGAAGAGTCCGAATGGAGCCGATGGATTTTTTCGGCAACCGCGCCTTATTTCAGCCTCGAAGTCCTCTTATGGCATCGACCAGATCAGCGTCAACACGACTATAACCTAAGACTGCATCGATATTGCACTATTCGGCGCACTTTTTTTCCTAGCAACGCGCCACAGCCAATCGTGCCGTCAAAGCTTCACCCAGAATTGAACACGGTTCGATTGTACTTGCCACGAACACAATGGTTCATCGTGCTACCGCCTTGGCTTGTCATCGCAATATTCGGCACGTATCCGACGATTACATTCATTCGTGTGATTCAAAGCTGGAGACGGCGAAATCGGAATCCAAATGGCTGCAAAACATGCGGCTACGATCTGACCGGCAACGAGTCGGGCGTGTGCCCGGAGTGTGGAAATGGCGTCAAAAACATGCAAGTACGCTCTCGATAGAGAAGGTTCTGTAGCGCAAATAAGGTGAGGTAATGACCAACTCGCGACACTGGTTCTTGCGTTTCATTCGCCTGTCCGTCGTTGTCGGCTTGGCACTTTTTTCCGCCGTAGTCGGCGCGCTTTGGATTGTTGTCGATAACCTGTCGCCGCGCGTCTGTAATTTCGAATTCGGCGTATATGCATTGCACGAACATGACCCCGTGTGCCGAGGCAGCAAGAGGGGCACTTTCTTGTCAATCCATTGGAATTGGAGCGTCACCGGATACTCATCGCTCAGCACGAACAGTGACGGAGTATTTCTCAACAGCAAGCCATCTCCCGCAGGAGTCATGTTTGTGCATGCCTACCGGCTTTCCAAAGCCCATAAACCCTTGCAGATTGCATGGGATTCGCATGGGTTCGAGTTTTCATCTGCACCGGCTGTGTTCATCGGAAGCTGTTTTGACGTCGACCCAGTGAACGCTGAGGTGCGCACTTTCGAGGCTGTTACAGGTCGCCAATTAACGGCAGAGGAGAAAGCGGAGGTACTTGCAACAGCGCCTCAAGTTCTGCGGCTGCGCGTACCCCTATGGTGTTTGTGCTTGCTGACCGCGCCTTACCCAGCGATCGTCTTGGTAAGGGGACCGATTCGTCGTTGGTATCGTCGTCGTCGCCATCAATGCCTAACCTGTGGTTATCACTTGCAGGGAAACCTCAGCGGCGTGTGCCCTGAGTGTGGCACGGCCGTTGCGCCCCCACAGTTAGCCTCTACAATCAGCGGTGTATTGCCTTGATGCAACATTCAATTAGGCGGGCATGACGAGTTCACAGGCAGCGTGGTCTGTGCGTAGGCGTCGAACTCCCCCGCCCCGTTTAGCAAATCGATCACGCGAAGCACATCCGCCGGATTCGTTTGGCCGCTGTGGTCGATGTCGGTGCTGTAGTTGCCCCACAAGGGCGTCGAAACGCCATTGAGCACGTCAATCAAAGACAGGATGTCGACGCCCGATGAGGCTGTGTCGCCGTTTACGTTCGCGGGGTGCGAAGTCAATGTGATGAAACTGCCGTCGGCAAATGCGATCGTTGTGACCGCGAATGGCGTGATCGGGCGACGTAGTACCAAATCATACGAGCCGTTTCCAAGATCGAGGACCGACTGAACGGCGTTAACCTGCGTGCCGAAAACGGCTGTCTCGCACAGCGTGAAGCAGCCGGGCAGGGCTTCGGTCAACCCTGTGGTGATTCGAATGGGCTCCGACGGAGACCCGATACCCTGCGGTGCGTTCGCATTGTCGATCAAGTGCGGTTGGCGTGCGTCGATGGTGCCGGAGGCTGGCACTGAGCTAACGATCGTGCCTGAGCAGGTCAGACAATTCGCCAAGTCGGGGCACGTCAGGCAAACATCTGCACAACAATCGCCGAATTCCAGGCAGAAGGAATCGCACTGGCAACCGGCCGGCGCGGTACCGCCGCAAGACAGCACGCAGCTATCGGCAGGCGGGCAAACGTCCGTGCAGAAATCGCAAATGTCGTCACAGCAATCGCCGAATTCAAGGCAGAACTCATCGCACCAGCACGACGCGGGTGCAACGCCGCCGCAATAATTCTCGCAGCTATCGATGCAGGTTTCGGGGCAGACTTCGCAGACGTCGGGGCAACAGTCGCCGAAGGCATGGCAGCCGGCGTGATTGAAATCAGCGGGCTCGCACCAGCAGTTGCCTGGGCTATGGAAGCCGCAATGCCCCACGCAACTCGAACACTCCGGCAGACCCTGACACATCCAACAGATGTCCTGGCAGCAGTTTCCCTTCGCGAAGCAATCCGGCTCGCAGGAGCAGCCGCCGGGTGCGATCTCGCCGCAGCGACCGATGCAACTGTCGTCACAATAGTCCTCGCACTGACCGCACCAATCATCGCAGCAGGTGCCGTATTGCGTGCAGAACTCATCGCACCAGCAACCGGCTGGCGTCACCGTGCCGCAAAAGCCCGCGCAGCTGTCGTTGCAAACTTCGGGACAGGCCTCGCAAATGTCGTGGCAGCAGTCGCCGAAGTTCATGCAGCCGAAATGATCTTTGTCCGCGCCGTCGCACCAGCAATTGCCCGGCGCTTGTTGGCCGCAATAACCGACGCAACTTCCGCACGCGACCGTAGCAGAGCAGAAGGTGCAAACATCGTCGCAGCAGTTCCCCGCGTGAAAGCAATCGGGTTCACACGAGCAACCACTCGGCGAAACTTCGCCACATCGATTCTGGCAACTTGCGTCGCATAGATCAGTACATGCTTCGCACCAATCGGGACAACAATCGTTGAACTCGGTGCATTGGGCATCGCATCGACAGCCTGCCGGTGCAATCGTGCCGCAGAGACCGGCGCAACTATTGTTGCAAACCTCGGGGCAGAACTGACACACATCGGAACAGCAATCGCCGTTGACGAAACAACCGGGTCGGTCGATTGTCGCGGGGTCGCACCAGCAATCACCGGCGGACATACCACAATGACCATCGCACGAATTTTCACCGATGCTAGGGAGGGCAGTGCCGGCGAGTAACAATGCGATGACGTGAACAACGAGGATCATCTGATGCTCCCAGAATCAAGCGAGACCACCAGCAAGAGGCTGAAAAGCAGCCGGTTTTCAGGTTCCATTGTACGCGCAGACGCAAGTCGAGTGGAAGAACCGGACAACTAAACACACCGCTGATGTTCCGGGTAATGCACCTGCAAAACACACATGGCGAACCGCCAGTCTCGACATTTTCGGACAGATTCCTTGTAGCGGTGCAATGCGAGGAATTGATAGACTACGGGGTGAAGCTGTTGGGGATTCGTTCTTGCAGAGGAGGAAGCGGTTGTGACACGTCCATTCTTTCAACTAATGGCAATTGGGTCGGCTCTGTGTTTTGTCAGCCAAGCGATGGCTGGCGGTGGCAGCGGCGCATGCTGCGTCTTCACCGGCGAAGAGACTGGGTTCGTCTGCACCGAGGGTACTTCCAAAGATTGCAAGAACTCCGGCGGCGAATATCAGGGTGATGAGACAACCTGTGAGCCCGATCCGTGCAACGCCCCTCAAACCGGCGCCTGCTGCACCGTCGGCGAACCACTGAACACTTGCGCAGAAGTCACTTCAGATCAGTGCACCGGTGATGGTCAGACTTTTCAGGGCAACGGAACTACGTGCACGCCTGATCCATGCAACGGCCCGGCAATGGGTGCCTGCTGCACACCAAGCGAAGAAGGAACATTCTGCTCACCGCAGACCGAAGCCAACTGTCAGAACGAAGGCCAGGAATACCTCGGCGATGGAACGACTTGTGCTGGTAACCCATGCGGTTCACCAATCGTCGGCGCTTGCTGCGTCAATGGCAATTGCTTTGTGCAAAGTGCAACCGATTGCTCGCTGGCTGAAGGAACTTATTTGGGTGACGGTTCGACGTGCGGCCCTGAGTCGTGCGTGCCGGTTGTAACGGAAGCGTGCTGCCGTGGCGCCAATTGCGTGCAGAGCACCGTGGATGATTGCTTGTTGGTTGGTGGCGATCCACTGGGACCCAACTCGACCTGCGAAGGCGACATCGATGGCGATGCGGTTGACGGTCAATGCGGCGACAACTGTCCTTTGAATCCCGCCAAGCAGACCCCCGGGCAGTGTGGTTGCGCGGTTCCCGATACGGACAGCGACGGCGATGGTGTCGCGAACTGCGTCGATGGCTGTCCAAGCGATCCGAACAAGACTTCGCCCGGTGCATGCGGCTGTGGAAACTCCGACGCGGACACCGACGGCGACGGAACACTGAACTGCAATGATGGTTGTCCGAATGATCCCGACAAGACGACTCCGGGCTCGTGCGGCTGCGGCGTTCCCGAAGGAACGTGCGGTCCGGGCAATGAGATTCCTACCGTTTCCGAATGGGGTTTGATCGCGCTCGGTTTGCTGTTGTTGGCTGGCGGCAAGATCTTGTTTAGCCGCCGCGCTGTTGGGGCGTAAACCTTACAGCAACTCATATGCGTGATCGACGGAGTGGCGCTTTCAGCGCCGCTCCGGATCATTCCTATTGCTGCAAGGATGTCGCAATGACAGTTCGAAGAGTTGCACCATCGCGGGCGATATCATTCTCAATTCTAATTGCGGGGTTCCTGACCTCCGGGTTTACGAGCGACTCCGCGTGGGCATTTCCCTGCGGCAATTCGATATGTGAGGCTCCCCAAGAAGACCCGTGCAACTGCGATGATTGCGCGAGCGCCTACGAGTCAAACGAAACTACATGCGACGACGGTATCGATAACGATTGCGATGAGAACGTCGATTGCGCCGACAGTCAATGCGTGGCTGCTCCAGGTTGTACGATCCAGAATGACACTTGCGGCACTGCCACATCGATCGCGGACGGACTCACCAACTTCTCCAACGTCGGCGCAGCAACAGACGGCCCATCGCACGCGGGCGACGGCTGCCAAGGTGACGGGCAAACGTATCATGATATCTGGTTCGACTACACAGCCACCTGCACGGGCACGTTGAGTGTCACAACATGCGACGGCCTAACCGGCGCGACGAACTTCGACACGGACATTGTTGTTTACGACGGGTGCGGCTGCGCGCCGTTGGACTTCTTGGCGTGTAATGACGACATCGATGCGGGCCAGCGCGGCACGGGCCAGTCGCTGGCCATCGCAGCCGTTACGCAAAACCAATGCTACAAAATTCGCGTGGGTGGCGGCGGATCGAATGACGAAGGCTTGGGGCAGTTGCTGATCGATTGCATGCCTGTGGGACCCTTCTGCGGCGACGGTATTTGTCAGCCGGCATCTGAGGATCCCTGTTCATGCAAGGATTGCGTTGGGTCGTTCGAATCAACGGAATCAAGTTGCGATGACGGTATCGACAACGATTGCGATGGAACGATTGACTGTGCAGACGCAACTTGCGCGATCCTGCCTGAATGCAATGTTCCAAACGATGATTGCATCAATCGATTAGCGATCGCGACCGGTTTGACGCCGTTTAGCAATGTGGGTGCCACCACCGACGGACAGTCGCACGCGGCCAATGGTTGTCAGCTCGACGGGCAAACGTACAACGATGTGTGGTTTGAGCACACAGCCACATGCACCGGCGACTTGCGAGTCACGACTTGTTCGGGATTCGGTGGTTCAGCAAACTATGATTCAGACATCGTGATCTATGCTTCGTGCATTTGTTCGACGCCTGCCTTCGGAGCTTGCAATGACAACGGGTCGGGGCCCGAGTGTTCCTCGGGTGCGTCGCGCGCCGAACTGCAGGTGCTCGTGGATCAATGCGTGATCATACGCGTAGGTGGATCGGGCGCCAGCGACTTTGGTAGCGGTAGTCTCTCAATCACGTGCACGCCTGCGGGACCGACTTGCGGAAACAAGATTTGCGAAGGGCCGAATGAAGACCCTTGCAACTGCGACGATTGTGCGGGCGATTTCCAGCAAACGGAATCGTCCTGCAACGACGGCATCGACAACGACTGCGATGAAGCGATCGATTGTAATGACTCGGATTGCAGTTGCGGCTGCACCTCGGATAGCGAGTGTGCGTTGGCGGATGCGAATGCCTGCACCTGCAACGAGTGCGTGGCCGATCAGTGCGTGTCGACACCCATCGAATTCGGCGACGTGACTTGCGATGGACCGCCGCAGCCAAACCTGGATGACATCCTTTGTGTGCTTTCCGGTTTTGCGAATTTCAACATCTGTCCGAACGGCGACATCGCGCCGAACTGTGTCGGCAATGACGCGATCAATCTCGACGATATCCTCGCGGTGCTCGCAGCCTTTTCAGGCGGTGACCCTTGCAATTGCACGCCGTGACATTTGCTAAACAGTGAATAGCGCCATCATTGCGCCTTAACAAGATTGTCAAGAGCAAGGTACCTGTTTGGCGCTTGGCTTCATTGTCTTGTTCGTAACTAACCCTGCCGGGGTCGCCTTGCTCACCAAGTCTGGTACATTGTCGTAATGAATGGGAATGCCCTCCGCGCCCACAAGGCGAATTCTGGTTCTATCGTCGCAGGCCTCAATCTCGCGGCAATTTCCACACGAAATAGACGCGCGAGTTCCAGGCCATTGTCAGCTTGTGCTCTGATTGTTTTGATACTTGCAATCACATTGGACACAGGCTGCAAAGAGAAACAGTCACCTGCCGCGACCACCACTCCAAAGCAGAAATCCGAAATTGAAGTGAGGACACAGCGCATCGAGTTGCAACAGGCAACGCGGCGACTAAGCGTTGTGGGCACACTTCACGCAGCCGACGACGTCACTATTTCGACGGAGGTCGCGGGTGTGTTGCAATTGTGTGCGATGGACCTTGGCGACACGGCTTCACCGGGAGGTTTGCTGGCGCAGATCGAACCGAGCGACTACCAACTTGCTCTCAATCAGGCAGATGCCGCACTCAATGAAGTGGTGGCCCGGCTTGGCGGTCAGCACGAGTCGCTTGACGCACTGGACCCTGAATCCTTGCCCGCTGTCCAACGAGCGAAGGCGGAACTGGAATTCGCACTGTTTGATTTCGACCGGCTAACGAAATTGCAGGTTTCCGTGGAGGACAGCAGTGTTTCGGAACGTGAGCTGAATGATGCACGCATGAAATTGCGCGTTGCGGATGCTGAGATTCGCTCCGCCCGGGAGGAAGCGCAAGCCACTCTCGCCTTGGCGCTTCAGCGCAGGACGGCCGTTGAACTTGCCAAATGGAAGCTCGACCGGACGACGGTCAGAGTTCCGGGAATCTCGAACACAACGTTCGATCTGATGAGTAAATTTGCAAATCGTTCACCTGAAAACAACGTAGGCGCACCCACGGAAGCGAAAGTGCTCGCCAACCTGAACTCAGACGCGAAGGCGATCCCGATTGATTGGCGAGTGGCAGAGCGGTTGGTGACCGAAGGTCAATACGTCAGCGTCGGCGACCCGCTCTATCGCCTCGTCATCGTCGACCCGCTGAAGCTGCTTGCCAAGGTTCCGGAGCGATACATGGGGCAGGTGAACATCAGCCAAACCGTCGAGATTGACGGATCACTGGTGGGTGAAAAGCTGCACGGCAAGATCATTCGCGTCAGTCCCATCGTGAATCCGCTGACACGAACTTTTGACATCGAGGTGGTCGTTAACAACGAGCACGAAGTGCTCAAGGCCGGCAGCTTTGGCAAAGCATCCATCGTCTCAAACGCGCCGCAACCGTTGCTGCTCGTGCCGCAGACAGCCATAAGCGAATTCGCCGGCGTCGCCAAGGCGTTCATCGCCGAGGATGGTAAAGCCGTCCAGCGCGAGCTTCAGCTTGGCGAACGCTTTGACGCTCAGGTGGAAGTAAGGTCGGGCCTCAAAGCCGGTGAAGAGCTAGTGCTCACTCCTCCGCGCGACCTGGTCAGTGGCCAAGTCATCCGCGTGAAGTTGGCTGACGCAAGCACAAAAACGGAAGTACAGCCGCCCAAATAGTCCCGCGCTCAATCATGCAGAAACTAGCTGAAATCTGTATCCGCCGCCCAGTGTTCGCGACCATGCTCATCGCGCTGATGGTCGTCGTCGGCGCCGTCAGCTATGTGCGTCTAGGAGTGGATCGCTTCCCGGTTGTCGATCTTCCACAAGTGCGCGTGATCGTGAGTCTCCCCGGTGCATCACCCGAGGAAATGGAAACTGAAGTAGCGCAGGTTATAGAGGAGGCGGTCAACACCATCGCAGGCATTGAAGAGCTGCGATCGGTTTGCGGCTCCGGCCAGGCGTTTGTGGTTGTCACTTTCCGACTCGATCGCGAGATCGATGCAGCCGCTCAGGACGTGCGCGACAAGGTGGCGACCGTCGTGCGGCAACTGCCGGAGGATATCGACCCGCCGGTCATCTCCAAGTTCGACAACGAATCGAGCCCGATCATGACCATTGCTGTTTCGGGCCCACGCAGTTTGCGGGAGCTGACGGACATCGGCGATCGCGTGGTGAAGCCGTACCTCGAACGCGCGAATGGCGTCGGCGGCGTGCAAATCCAGGGTGAATTGGCGCGAAGCATCAACGTCTGGCTCGAGGCGGATCGTTTGGCGGCCTATCAGATTCCGGTGACAGCCGTCGCTGAAGCCATTGAACGGCAGAACACGAACATCCCCGGCGGCAACGTAACCGACCCGGAGCGTGAGCGCGTGCTGCGAACGATGGGCAAACTGCGCGATGTGACTGCGTTCAACGATTTGGTCATCGCCCTGCGGAACGGAACACCGATCTATCTTCGCGACCTCGCAACGGTCGAAGATGGCAACATCGAACAGCGCAGCTCGGCTCGCTTGAACGGCCAACCGACGGTCACGCTGGAAGTGCGAAGGCAATCGGGCGCGAACACAGTGGCTGTGATTGACGCCGTAAAGGCTAACCTGCAAGAAGTTCAGCACTTGCTCCCGCCGGATATCAAGACGCAGGTGATCGAGGATCAGTCGGTCTACATTCGCTCCGCCCTGCATGAGATCAATGTACACCTCGTGGTCGGCAGCATTCTTGCGTGTCTCGTCGTGCTCTTGTTCATGCGCAGCTGGATGTCGACGATTATCGCGGGTATCGCGATTCCCACTTCAGTCGTCGCGACGTTCGGCGTCATGTGGGCGATGGGGTTCACGTTGAACAGCGTCACCATGCTTGGGCTTGTTCTGATGGTCGGCATCGTCATCGACGACGCGATCGTGGTGCTGGAGAACATCTTCCGCTTCATCGAAGAAAAGGGGATGAAGCCCTTCGACGCCGCTCGCGAGGCCACGCGTGAAATCGGCCTGGCCGTACTTGCGACAACGCTGAGTCTTGTCGTGATCTTCATTCCCGTTTCATTCATGAGCAGCGTTTCAGGCCGTTTCTTGCATCAGTTCGGCATTACCGCAGCCGCCGCTATTCTCGTCAGCTTGCTCGTCTCGTTCACGCTTACGCCGATGATGAGCGCACGACTGCTGCGACCGATGAAAATCTCCGGCCATGATGAGGCAGCGCGTTCGCGCGGCGGGTTCTATAGCTGGCTCGATCGAATCTATACGTGGTTGCTTAGCGGTTCGCTTCGGTTCCGCTGGTTCACGATACTGATCGGCCTGGGTGTGATGGCGTCCTCCGTGCCGCTCTACAAGCTCGCGAAACTGGAGTTCGTTCCAACGAACGTGGACGAGGCATCGTTCGAAGTGCGCGCCACCGCGCCGGAGGGGACGAGTTTCACAGCCATTGATCAGTTGACGCAGCGCATTGAGAAAGACCTGATAGAAACGAAGGGAGTCGTGACAGTTCTTTCGCAATCCGGCGGTGGATACCTCAGCGGCGTAAACCAGGCGCGAATCTATGTCGCCATCGAGCCGCATGAGAAGCGAGTGCTTTCGTTAAGTCGTGTGTGGCGAAGTCTGCTGGCTGGTGATCCCATGGCAGCCTTTCGCGACAACTACTCGCAGTCCGACGTGATGCGCGATATTCGGGCAAAGCTGCGGAAATACCCGAACATTCGATCGAGCGTCCGGTCGGCGATGAGTTTCAATTTCGGCACGGGGCCTGGTTACGATATCGACTTCGCCGTTCGAGGACCGGACCTCGAATCGCTCTACAGATATGCAGACGCACTGCGTGTTCAATCGGCTGACATGGGCGGAATCGTTGACGCGGACATTACTCTCAAGATGGACAAGCCCGAGTTGCGCGTCGTTGTCGATCGCGATCGTGCGGCTGACCTTGGCGTGGACAGTCGCGACATCGCCACGAGCCTCCGCCTTCTGGTTGGTGGCGAGACCGAAGTCTCGCGATTCTATGATCGAAGCGTGAACGAGGACTACGACGTTCAGCTTCGGTTACGCAAAGAAGATCGGACAAACGTCGAATCATTGGGCTCGCTTCTCCTACCCGGAAGCAATGAAGAGTTGATCCGCCTCGATAGCGTAGCCAGCATTGTATCCGCTCTGGCGCCTTCGCGCATCGATCGAGCAGATCGCCAGCGGCAAGTGAATCTACGAGCGGGCATTGAGCCGGGTTACGCACTGGCGGATCGACTGGCGGTCGTGCGGCAGGCGGCAGACGATTTGAACATGCCCTCGGCGTACAGCACAGCCGTGGCTGGCCGCGCTAGAGAAATGGAGCGAACGTACCGCGAGTATCTCATCGCGATCAGTCTGTCCGTCGTCTTCATGTACATGATTCTGGCTGCACAATACGAGAGTCTTGTTGACCCGCTGACGATTTTGCTGAGCCTCCCGCTGTGCCTGCCGTTTGCGTTGTTCAGCGTATGGGCGGCGAATGACACGCTGAACCTCTACAGCGCGCTGGGCATTCTCGTGTTGTTCGGAGTAGTGAAGAAAAACTCGATTCTGCAAATCGATCACATCAACCAGCTTCGCGAGCGCGGCATGATGCGGACCGAGGCGATCATTTTGGGCAGCCGACACCGACTGCGCCCTATCCTGATGACGACGCTCGCATTTGTGGCGGGCATGCTGCCCCTCGCGCTGGGAACCGGGCCCGGTGCGGAAGAGCGTCGGACGATCAGCGTCGTGGTCATTGGTGGACAAACGCTCTCCCTGCTTCTGACGCTTGTGTTCACGCCGGTGGCGTACTCGGTGATCGATGATCTGTTGGCGCGGCGGCGCACACGAAGAGACGTGACTTCGAACGAATCGAATTCAGCTGTCAGTTCGGAGCTGGCGTCCAATCCCGTCTGATACTCCTCGCAATATCTTCATTTGCGCATAAATTGCGGATGGCTATGCAGCCCGATAAGGTGTTTGGAATTGGAGTCGGATTGACTACGTTTCTGCGCGGCGCAGGTGAATTTCGCAGCTGGCGGGGTAAGAAACGCGGATTTTTCGCCGGAATTTTTTATTTCGCGCAGAATCCCGTTGCATGGTGGAGTCGCTCTTTTTCGCTGGTGCATGAATTGATCGCATTTATGGCACATGAGCCTATGCTCCTTGCGAACACAGCGGAGTGCATCAGCTGAACTCTTGCTCTGCCGTTGCATTACGGCGGCTTCCGCTTTGGATCGCCAACACATAACGTGCCCGCAGAACACCGAAATCACAAACACTCGCGAGCGCCCGGCTGCGATATTCAGAATCCACACCTGACTGAAAAGAGTCGGATAATCACGCCAATAGGAATCAAAGTGAAAAGGAGCCGGTCGACTTCGTTCCTCCCGATTCCTCGACTTCGACCCACAACTTGGCGTCAGGTGGAATCGGGGAAGGGATTTCGACGTCCGTGTGCCACTTCCCGGCTTCGATGTCCGCCTTAGCTTTGATGGAGCCAGACGCGTCCTGTATGCCAATCCAGAACCGCACCACGGTCACTCCCTCGCCGGTGCCGCCGTTGATCCACACATCAATCGGGGCATCTCCACCCGGCTTGATCTCTCCCTTGTCACGTGATGCACGCACTGCGAGCTTTCCGATGGTTGTTTCGCCGAGGGCAATCGTCTCACCACCGTGTGTCCCTTTGGTTACACCCCCATCCGCGGCTTTGTTGTCTGAATGATCATGACCATCGTGATCAGAGTGGGTCTTGCCGTCATTCGTTGCCTGCTTCGCGGAATCCGGTTTTGTTTGCGAACCGGTCGTAGGGGCCTTGGCGTCACCGGCGGGCTTGGTCTCCGATTTTTCGCATGCAACGAGTGCGAGGCAAACCAACGTTGACATTAAGAGTCTTGAATTTCGCATAGGTCATATTCCTTCCTGGTTAACGGTTTTGCGGCGATCCATAGCGCGTAACAATCGCGCGAAAACACCGCGTGATTCTTCCAGTTGGCCGATTCCGAATACGAGTGAGTATCCGGCTGGCACGACAACGAGATTTAGGAATGTTGAACTGACGAGTCCGCCGAGGACCACGATCGCGAGCGGTGCGAGCAATTCGCTGCCTGGTTCTCCTTGTGCCAAAGCAATAGGGAGCAACCCCAGCGCCGCGCAGAGGGCGGTCATGAGAATGGGAACCAGTCGCTCCATCGATCCCTTGATGACCGCGTCTCCGCGTGGGAGTTGTTCAAGCGTTACGAGGTGGTCGTAATGATTGACCAGCAGGATGCCGTTGCGGACCGCGATGCCGAACAACGTGATGAAACCGACCAGACTGGCAATGGACAGGACGGGTGCTTCATACGGTGTCGAAGAAAGTCGCAGCAGCGAGAGCGTATTGGAAAACGGTCGCGACGTCTCAGTCATGTAAACCGCGATGACTCCACCAATGGCAGCCAGCGGCAGGTTCGTCATGACGAGGGCCGCCACGCGGGATGAGCCGGTCGACAATTGCAGCAACAGAAACATGACGAACGCTACTCCGACACCCGCGATGAGAATCGTGCGCGAGGCTGATTGCTGAGCTTCAAACTGCCCGCCGTAATGAACGCTGTATCCGGCGCGACGAACGATGGGGTCGACGCGTTCCTGCACCTGCAGCACAAGATCGCCAAGGTTGTAACCCTCAGCCACGTTGCACGAAACGACTGCTTTTCGCCGGGCGTTTTCGCGCGCGATTATGTTTGGCGATCGTTCCGGGCCAATGTCCGCAACTTCCTCCAATCGAACGATTGCCCCACCTCGGCCGCGCAGGCGTAGGGACTTGAGCTGCTCAAAACTCTCGCGCTCCTCCGGCGCGAGACGAACCACCAATGAGAATCGCCGCGTGCCTTGATTGACCTCCGCCACAACCTCACCGTGAATGGCCTGCTGCACCTGATTGGCTGCTGCTGCAGGCGTGAGGCCGGCTGCCGCGAGGTCCTGGTGACGATAACGAATGGGCAGCGACATGACCGTGACCTCTCGATTGGCAGCCACATCACGCGCGCCGGGAATCTGCTTGAGCGACGATTCGATTTCTTTCGCGATGTTTCGAAGCTTCGCCAGATCGTCGCCAAAGACGTTTATTGCGATCGCGGCGGGCGTGCCGGAAAGGACATGCGACAGGCGATGCTCAATCGGCTGCCCGATCATGGTGGTGATGCCGGGCACATCTTCAAGAATGGAGTCGATTTCACCGCGAATCGCGTGCATAGACGCGCCTTCGCCCACTGTTACCTCGATTTCCGAACTGCTTGGCGGTTCCGCGTGTTCGTCGCGTTCCGCGCGGCCGGTGCGACGAGTGACGCTTTGCACGCCGGTTATCGAAGCAAGACGCCCTTCGATTCCACGCGCAACGCGATCACTCTCGGTCAGCGATGTTCCTGGGGGCGTGAAAAGAAAGACCGTGAACGTGCCTTCGTTGAATGATGGAAGGAAGCTCGTTCCGAACGTGCTACCCAGCCAGAGCGACAACGCCGTGGTGAATGCGGCTGCGCCGAGGACAATGCCGCGATGCTTGATAGACCAGCGCAACGACGGTTCGTATCGACGCTTCAACCAGCGTACGAGGAAGCCATCGGCCTCTGCATGTCCCACTTTCGACCTACTAAGCAATAGGCGGCACATCGCTGGAGTGACTGTGAGTGCGACGACCAACGACGCGAGAATGGAAACAATGTACGTAATCCCGAGCGGGCGGAAGAATCGGCCTTCCAGACCCTGAAGAAAAAGCAGCGGCACGAACACCATACAGATGATGATGGTGGCGAAAACCACGGAACTTCTGATCTCGTTGCTCGCGTCGAAGATGACTTTCGCGATGGCTTTTTGCTCCGAAGCTGGCTTGGCAGCATTCTCGCGAAGCCGACGGAATACGTTTTCGACATCGATGATGGCGTCATCAACCAGCTCGCCGATCGCCACCGCGAGACCGCCGAGCGTCATTACGTTGATTGAGAGATCGAACGCCCAGAGGATGAGTATGGCAGACGCGAGCGAAAGTGGTAACGCGGTGAGAGTGATGATGGTCGTGCGGACGTTGAGCAGAAATAGAATAAGTACAATGGCTACGATGATGCCGGCGTCACGCATCACGGTCTTGACATTGTCGACGGATCGATTGATGAAATTCGCCTGACGGAACACCTTTCGGTTAAGCACTACTCCTTTGGGAAGGCTCTTCTCCGTTTCGTTGAGCACTTTGTCGATCTCGGCCGTCAATGCCAACGTGTTGGTGTTCGGGGACTTCTGCACGGTGAGAACCACCGCTGAAATCGCACGGTCAGCCGCAGTTCCACGCTTCGGTGCAGGACCAATCGTGACATCAGCGACTTGCCCGATGAGTACTGGCGCTCCGTTGTGGAACTTGACGAGTGTGTTGGCGATATCCTGCGTGTTCTGCACTCGTGCCGTCTGTCGGAGTGGAATCTCCAGCCGATCGACATTGGGGAGATAACCAGCGCTGGCGGTGCTGTGTGCCTCGCGGGCAGCCGCAGCCACTTCGTCGATCGTCAGGCCGTATAATGCGAGGCGATCCTGATGCACGTTTACCTGATACTCGGGAAGCTCGCCGCCGATGGCTACGACTTGCGCGATGCCCGGCACGGCGAGCAATCGATTTCGCAGATCGAACTCGGCATACGTGCGAAGCTCCAACGGCGAAACCGAACCATCCGGCGATGAAATCGCCAATAGCATGATCTCACCCGTGATCGAAGTAACCGGCGTGATCTCCGCATGTGCGTGAGCGGGCAGCACGTCGCGCACCGATGAAAGCCGCTCGGATACAAGCTGCCGAGCACGATAGATGTCTTCGCCCCAGTTGAATTCCACCCAGACGAGCGAAAGGCTGAACGCGCTGGAGCTTCGCACGCGACGAACGCCGGGCAAACCGTTGACGGAGGTTTCGATGGGAAACGTCACGTACTGCTCGACTTCATCGGCGGCAAGACCGCCTGCTTCGGTCAATACTACGACGGTCGGCGCGTTGAGTTCGGGAAAAACGTCAACGGGAAGACGGCCAAGTTGCAAGCCGGTGAAAAGCAACAACAAACCGGCGGCCATCACAACCAGGCCGGGGTATTTGATTGAGAAACCAATGAGCCGCGAGAGCATCACTCGTCCTCCCCGGCGTGGAAGGTTCCGTCAGCGTGGAAGTGGCCGCTCTTCTGGACTGTGCCCGAGGTGGCGATCATCAGCTGGTAGACACCATCGAGCACGATTTCGTCACCCTGTTTGACGCCGCTTTGAACGACGACCCAGCGGCCGTCGTCGATGCCGAGGTCCGCTTCCATGCGGATGACTTTGTCGGGGTCGGCAGGATCTCGCCGGAAAAACACTCGAGAGAGCCCGTCCTGAACGACGCTGGAAAGTGGAATCGCCAATTCGGATTGGCCGCCTGCGGTCGTGATCTCGAGGTGGGCCGAGACTCCGGGCCGCGCCCACTCACTGAGTTTTTCGGGACTGGCAATGAGTTCGATGGTGCGTTCGTGTGGATCCGCCGACAACCCGATCGTCAGCGCCGCGGGCATCGTATTCTGCAAATCGATCGTGCCCCCCTTGGGTGGAACGATGTTTGCGTTCAAGCCGGAATGCAATCGGCCGAGGTCACTCTGCATGCCGAGTGCGCGGAAGCGGAGTCGCGTTGGATCGATGCTGGTTAAGACAAGGCTTCCTTCGGACGCCCATGATCCATTGGTCAGCTCGACGGATTGAATCACGCCGGCGACGGAGGCGCGAACTTCGATTTCGTCGATCAGGCGCCACTTGGCCGGCAAACGATTCGCGGGTTCATCGTGCTTGTGGATGCCGGAGTGCAGGTGTTCATCGATGTTGTATGGCGCTGCGAGTTCCTGATCCTTCATGTCGATCAACATCGCTGCCGTGGCGATGAGTAGACGGAAGCGTGCGTGAGCGGCGTCGTGCTCCGCTTGAGCAGATGTGATCTGACCTTCCAAATCCGCTTCTTTTTCAAGGATTTCGGCCAGGTCGGCCTGCTGGGCCGCGAGTGTGCTTCGCGCCTGCGTAATGTCGTCGACGCTGGTAACCCCCATACCCTGAGACTTCTCGAGTTGCTCCACGCGTTGTTGCCAGATCTTGATGCTGGTATCCAGGATCTCTTCATGGCGATGATGGGCCTGCATGAGCAGTGGAATCGACGCAACGCGTGCTTCGGTTTGTCGAATCGTAGACTCAGCCTCGGACAGCTTTTCCTGCAACTCGCGCCACTGGGGTGATTTCAATTTGTAGAGCGGTGTACCTGGTTCGACTTTGTCGAATTGCCTGGCTAATAGCTCGACCTGCCCGGCGAGCATCGTGCGGTATTCGCGGCGTCCGTCTGGAAGCAATTCAAACTGACCGGGGACGCGGAGCGTGCTGGCGACCGGGCGCGATTCAACTTTGGCGAAAGTGATGCCGAGATTGCGGCGGACGTTTTCAGGCACCGCCACGCGATTGGAAGTTGGCGGAGCTTCGTCGTGCGCGTCGTCGTTTTGCGCAGTGGGACTTTCGCCGCCTGAGCGACTGCACGCTGGTAGTACGGCCGTCAGAACAATCAAAATCAACAAATATGTAGGCTTCACGGCTTCTCCTCCGTGTTTTCAGGTTGGTTTTTTTGAGCGGATGAAATCGCACCAAACGGTCTGCCCGCGATTCGCTCTAGCGCGATCCGCGATTCGGCTGCGAGCGCCTGTGCTTCGACGTAATTCGCCCTTGCTTCGAGCAGAGCACGTTGTGTCGCGATGACCGTCAGGATGGTGCCGCCGCCGACGCGGTACGATTCTTGCGTCAGTTGAAGTCCGCGCTCGCGGAGCGGCAGCAGTTCGTCACGCATGAAGCCTGCGTTCTCGAACGCCGCCTTCGCCTGCGCATGCACTGCCCATGATTCCTGCACCAAGTCGCGTTCGATCGCCCGACACAGAAACGTGGCCTGGAGAAGTTCGTATTGTGCGCGAGCGATTTGCGCGCGATTCTGATCGAACAAGGGAAGCTCGGCGGAAATCGTGGGACCGGTGACGTAATCGGTGGTTTGTGCCTCGCGCGGTTGCAGCGATGGCAGCGTCGGCGCACCGGCCTGCGCGGACGCCCACGCAGCTTCATTCAGAAAATTCCGATTCCCGCGCGAACGTCTTTCCGTGCGCTCCATGCTGATTCCGAGATCGACGTTTTTCCAGACACGAGCGCGCTCGTAGGCGAGACGCGATTCCGCGGCGGTCACGGCTGACCTTGCTGCTTGAAGATCGAGTCTGCTTTCACGCGCGGTGTTGATGACATCGTCCGCTGCAAAGTTGAGATCGATCGTTTCGGGCAAGGCGTCGATGAGTTGCAAGTCTGCCGGTGAGCTGTCCAGACCGAGCAGCTTGGCCAACTCGGATCTAGCGTGGATGCTTGCGGCTGACAGCTTCCTTGACTGAACGTCCAGCGATAACCGCTCGGCGCGGGCGAGATTCACGTCGACTTCCGTGCCCGACCCGGCCTGTGTTCGTGCATTCGTCAGCTCCACGAGCTGCTGCGAGAGAGTTACGTTTTCCTTCGCGATAGCTAGCTCGCGATCCGCACGAACCGCGCGGACATAAGACTCGCGCGTGCTGAGCGCGAGCAGGCTTGCCGTTCTTGCGGCTGACAAGATCGCATGGTCGAGGTTGGACTCAGCCGCCTTTTTGCGATGTTTGATCTGCCAGAGTTCGGCGATGTTTTGTGCGAGAGAGACCTCGAAATTGGCCAAGCCGCCTTCGTCGGGAAACCGCAGCGAGAGCGCGAGACTCGGGTTGGTGAAAAGCCCTGACTGCACGACCTCCGCGCGACCGATGCCCACCTTCAACAATTCCGCCAGCAGCGCGGGGTTATTAATCAGACAAAGCTGCGTGGCTTCGTCCGTGGTGAGACCGTCGCGCAGAAGCTGGGCAACGGTTTCCAGGGAAGAGTCTTCCGGAGTGATCGGAACACTCTGACCGGTTGCAGTTTCAACCCGCTGCGAGACGCGGTCATAGTCTTTCTTGGGACTAATCGTGGCGCACGCGCATAAGCCGCAAAGGCAGAGCGCAGCCGCCCAAGGTGCTGGATTTCGCATTTTCTAAATCCTGTAGGTTCTGAATTCGTATACCCGCCATGTGCAATGCAATGGCACTCACACTGGGTGTTACGGTTTCTTACGAACGGTGCAGAACCGACAGGATCAGATCAAAAGGACGGTGCTACTGAGGATTTCTTTGGATTTGGGAGGTGGAACGAACTCACCCGGCAAGCCGAGCTGAGCGTTTGTGATTAAGAACAGCTCGCAGGTTTCGAGGACGGGGGACGTTGCCACCTGCATGACGCTTGTAACTTGCAGTTCGTCGTGTCGCTCATTGCATCGCAGACTGACAAACTTGCACGGGTCGATGGAGCAACTGCTTTCGTGCCCACAACCCGGATCGTCGTTCTCTTCTTCATCGTGATGCGAATCGTGACATGGCGAAGCGGGTTCGCACTCGCACGGGTGCGTGAGGATGCCGCCGGTGCAAAGCGCAGGCACTGCGACCAGTGTCCACACAGCCGTCAGCAAATTGATGAATCGGAATCGACTCATGATCATAACACGGTACATCGCGGGCACGGGCGGGTCAATGAACCGCAGTGGCCGTTGCCGCCATGTTACAGGATATCGGCGCGGGGGCGTCGATACTTGCCGCTGCTTGAGGGCCAGACCCATAACACCGGAGTCATCGGCCTCACGGACCGATTTGCCGGCGATTATAGACCGCCGGTCAGAAGCATGATCAGAAACGCAAAGAGGAACGTGTTGAGCGAGGTTGAGAGGAAAATTGAATCGATACTCATGATGGTTCTTCCTTTCCTTGGTTAGCTTGAATCGGGACCACTTCCTTGTGGTCTAAATGCATCGACGCCATCGTAAACAGGTCACCCCGAATGCGAGGCATTGATCATTAATGTATTCGGCCAGTCGGGCTTGTTCGCTCAATTCAGCGGTGCGCTGGTTGCAAAAATTGCTCACGAAACTTCGGAGTGCTTTTCCTTGGGCACAAAGCCGCTGCGAAGCGTGTTTTCAGTCACGCAGCGGGCGTCCATGTAGTGCAGCAGGTAATCCGGCGAGCCTGCTTTCACTCCTGTGCCGCTGAGGCGATAGCCGCCAAAGGGCTGAGAATCGACCTGAGAACCGGTGATCTTGCGGTTGATATACAGGTTGCCGGCCGCAAATTCGCGCTGGGCAAACTCGATGTGCGACGGACTTCGCGAGAAGACGCCGCCGGTCAGGGCATAGCGCGAGTTGTTGGCAAACTCGATCGCCTGGTCAAAGTCCTTCGCACGCGTGACAGACAACACCGGCCCCAGGATTTCCTCCTGTGCGACGCGACCGCTCGGCGCAACATCGACAAGTATGGTCGGCGGCACGAAAAACCCAGTGCTGCATTCGGCGGGCAATTTACCCGAAATAAGCACGCGCCCTTCACTCTTGCCAACACTGATGTAATCGAGAATTCGTTTCCGAGCGGCCTCGTCGATGACCGGACCAACGAGCGTGGCAGGGTTTTCCGCAGGACCAATCGTCAGGCTGTCCACGGCCTCCTTCAATCGGTTGAGAAGCGTGTCGTAGACTCCCTGAACCACGATCAACCGGCTGCAACTGCTGCATTTCTGACCCGCAAAGTAGAACGACGACTCGATGATCGCCTGCACCGCCCCATCGAGGTCGGCATCGTCGTCCACGATAATCGCGTTCTTGCCGCCCATTTCGACGACCATCTTGCGAATGAACGGCTGACCGAATCGCGCGGCTGAACCGAGGCGAATCACTTCAGCGCCGACCTCAGAGGAACCAGTGAACGCGACGAGCGGCACTTCGGGATGCTCGACCAGATGTCGCCCAATCGTTTCACCCGCGCCGGGGAGAAAGTTCACCACGCCGGGCGGCAATCCGCACTCCTCCAGCATGTGCACGAACTTGGCGGCGATGACCGACGCCTGTCTCGCTGGTTTCAACACGACTGTGTTGCCGGCTGCAATGGCAGCCGTCGTCATCGCGCTAAGGATCGCCAGCGGGAACGGCCAGGGAGAAATGACCGCGCACACGCCTTTGGGCGAATAAGTGAGAGTGTTGTTTTCGCCGGGAAGATTTCGCAAACGCGGACGAGACTCGATGCGCTCGATCTGCTCGGCGTAGTAGCGACAATGATCGATCGCCTCGACGACATCAGCCACGGCCTCGCGCCAAGTCTTGCCGATTTCGAGGATCATGTTGGCGGCGAGTTCGAAACGATGGACATCGAGACGATCAGCCACTTTGCGAAGAATGTCGGCACGAGTGGAGGCCGTGGTTCCGCGCCATGATTTGAATGCCTTTGCTGCAGCTGCGACAGCGCGATCGGCGTCGCCGGTCGTGGCGAGCGCGACTTTTCCAACCACCTCGTTGTAGTTCGACGGGTTGACCGATTCGCACCACCCTTCAGTCTGAACCGCCTCGTGATTGATAATCAGCGGATAGGTTCGACCCATCTCGCCGCGAACGTAAGCAATCGCGCCGATCATCTTCTGGCGATCGGCCGCAGCCGTGAAACTCGTCATGGGTGCATTCGTGAAAGAGGCCATCGTCTCCTCCGGGTTGGTGTTTTGATAAACGCGCGTCGGCAGCGGCGCGCTCGGCGGCCGCGCGACAGCTGGATCAGCCAACAGGGTTTCGTGCGACATTCGATCTGTGAAACTCTGCTTGAGGAAGCCGTCGTTCGAGGTGTTTTCCAGCAGGCGGCGAATCAGGTAGGCCATGCCGGGCATCAGGTCGCCATAAGGTGCATACACGCGAAGCGACTGCCCCAGCGCGACGAGCGCAGCTTTGAGCGGATCGCCCATGCCGAAGAGTTGCTGCAATTCATAATCAAACGGCGTGAGGCCAAGCGCTTCGGCCTTCGCGATGACAAACGCGAGTGACCTCACGTTATGGCTGGCAAACGCAGGGCGGATCAAATACGAGTGCCCCAGCATGACACTTGCCATGCGCTCGTAACAGGCATCGGACTCCCACTTCTTCGTCCACACCGGCGGCGTCTGGTAGTTCTTCACGGCTGCGGCTGTTTCCGCATCCCAGTAGGCGCCCTTCACGAGGCGAATCGCAAACCGCGAGCCTCGCTTCTTTGCGAATTCCAGAATGCTCGCCAGATCGGTTTCTCCCGATCGCAGATAGGCTTGAATGACGATGCCTACATGCTCCCAGTCGCGGAACTCATCTTCCATCAAGAGCGACCGAAATAGATCGAACGTGATTTCGCGATGCTTGGTCGACTCCATGTCGATGTTGACGAACGCACCGGCACATCGCGCTCGACGCAGCAGCGGTCGGAGGCGATCACTCGCTACACGGATCGAACGCGCGGGATCAATCGAATCGAAATGTGGATCGAAGCCGGTCAGCTTCACCGAGAGATTCACTCGCGGCATGGGGCCGTTTGAATCGCGATCGAGGATCGGATTCTCCGGCCAGGCGTTGACGACGTCGCTGACGCTGTCGACCAGGTCGTGATAGACGCCGACATATCGCTCAGCCTGTGCGTAGCTCGTGGTCGATTCACCCAGAACATCCAGCGTGAAGTTCATTCCGTCGCGACGAAGTCGCTCCAGCGTTCGCAGCACGCTTGGCACGTCGTAGCCGGTAATAAAGCGATTGGCCATCTGAGTCGCGCCGAACCTCGCCCCCCACCCGATGAGGTCTTCGCGGACGGCTTGGAGCGTGCCTGGTTTCAAGCACGCGTGTACGATTTTCGGCAGGTCGACATATTCGGGGTTCAAGTACTCACCGAGATGCCGAAACACGTCTGCGTTAGTTCTGAGTGAAGGAAGGCAATCGACAAAGGCAAACGAACGCCCTTTTAGACGCTCGTCGCGATCGACCAGTTGTGTCATGCGTTCGAGCCACCACGCTCGCTGCCACAGACGCGGCTGATGCGCACCCGCGAGATCGAAAATGTCCTGGCCGATCTGCTTTACGCGCTGCTGAAATGAATCGTTGCGTTCGTGCAAGACTTTCAATCCGTTAAGAAACCGTTGTCGCGACTCAAAGCGAACTCGCGCCTACATTACAGTGTTGGCGTCGCGTGGTCGAGAACACCAAGTTGATCCTGTGACAAGCTGACTATCCGTCGTGCTGCGAGAAAAACGAGGTGGCATGTTGTGACCGGTTTTTTCCAGATATTTGTCATCGCCCGCGCATACATTTGCATCTGTGGTTTGTAGTGAGCGCCCCGGGCCTCTGCTTCTTCCGCACGGATAGCGTCGGTCTTGAAGTCGACTATTTCCAATCCCGTCGCTGACTCGAGAATCCCATCGATAATGCCGCGAACCAGCACGGATTCGTCCTCGTCGTGGATCGTGCGATCAAGGAAGCCGGGCCTCTCTTTGAAAATGTACGTGAACTCTCTTCGATAACGCTCACCCGCACGGCGAAGAGTCTCTGCCAGCGGCGTGGAAACGAACCATTCGATTGACTGCCGATCAACGAGAATTGACTCGTCCGCGTTGATCAGTTTCGCAGCCAGCATCCTCTGCAGTTCCCGATCGACGCCGCCTGAATTGAACGCTGCCGCGAAGTCGAGATGTTGCAGAACGCGATGGTTGACGATTCCGCGCGTGGCCGCTGTATCTCGCGATTCTGTTGCGGGTCGATCTACATGAATTGAAACCGACTTACGCCCGCCTTCGGCTGCTGCTTCCGGATTCTGTGTAAAATCAAACGCGCCCTTGAATTCGCTTGCGCCCATCGCTGAACGCTGGGTGGTCGACGCCAGGTTTGGATACACATAGCTGAGGCGGTTGCGAAGTTCTCGCCTCAAAGATTCATCGTTAGCGTGCTCATTTGCTAGTGGCAACGGATCGCCCTTGGCTACAGCATTTCGGATTTCACCACCCTCTCTGGTGCCTTGGCTGTCGAGTCGCCATTCTGAGATTTCAGCCGAATCATGCTTAGCAATCGTAAACGGCACCGCATCTTGGTGCGTTGTTTTGGCTAAACTTGCTTTCGCTTCGACCAGTATGGGAACGACCCAATCGAGATACGATTTGGCGCGAGTGATCTCAAACTCGGTGACCGAGCGATTGACCGTTGTCGAGAGATCGATTGAATCAATGTGAGGCTGTGAACCAACCAGCACAAGTTTTTCCTGCGCTCGCGTCATGGCCACGTAAAGCAGACGCATTTCTTCCTCACGGGTGGTGCGCTCGATTTCGGCGGCTGCTAGCATGTGGGCAGCCGAGGGAGATTCCACCATGCGACGCGTGTCGATAGCGCGGAGGCCGATCTTCGATTGACGCTCGAAGATGAGGCGATTGTTTCGGTCTTGGAAGTTGATCTTCGTACCCATCCCTGCAAGGAAGACGACTGGGAATTGCAGCCCCTTGCTGCCGTGAATGCTGATGATCCGCACTGCGTCCTGAGCGCCGAGCGATGACGTGGCGGCACTCAATTCGGTTTCGCCATCCTGCAGCGATTGCAAGAATGCGAGGAATCGATGCAGGCCTTGTCGACGAAACGATGAATGCTTTCTCGCTAGATCGTGTAGTGCATGAAGGTTAGCCTGTCGTGACGAACCCTGCGGTAGACCGCCGAGATAGGCGAAGTAACCAAACGAATCGTAAAGCGAGGCGAGAGCATCGGGCAGCGGCTTACGCTGGAAATCAGCGCGGGAACGATTTAATCGCTTCAGGAGAACTTGCAGGCGCTCGCGAAGCCCGTCGTCCGATCCCTTTTCTGCATATTGACTGACTACTTCGTGGAATGAGACGCTGCAATCGAGATGGCGAATTTCGATCAATTCATCCTCGCTGAAGAGGACGCCGAATAAGCCACTGCGCATGACAGAGGCCAGCGGAATATCCTGATGCTGATTATCCAGCAGTTGCAGGCCGGTCAGCACATCCCGAATCTCGCGGGCCTCGAACAATGAGCCGCTTTCGTCGGCCACTGATGGAATGCCCATCTTCGAGAGGACGCTGGCGACCAAGCGGGCGTTGACCTTTTTCGCTCGCAACAGAATCGCGATCTGGTCGAAACGCAGCGGTCGGCCATCCACAAGGATTGAGTTCGATTGCATCTCGCGGATTCTTGAGCCGATCAGGTACGCTTCGCGCTCGATCGGCTGCCATCGGGTGGGTTGATCCGCGTCGGTCAGCGCCGCGCCCTCCGACACCTCCTCTACGGGTTCCTCCTCCCCATCCTCGTTCTCCGGTGCCGTCGCCTTAGCTTCCAATAGATGCAACTCAACCTGACAACTACCCGAAGCCTCCCACTCCTTCCCTAATCGCAACTCAGCCTCATCGGCGTAAACGATCGCACTCGTTCCGCCGCGCATGAGTTGGCGGAAGATCATGTTGACCGTGTCGATGATTTCTTTACGCGAGCGGTAGTTTCGCTGAAGGGAAATAGCGGAACCGGCGGAATTGTGTGACTCGTTCGCGACGGCCCTCCTATGAAACTCGTTCCAGCGATCTAGAAACAAGGCGGGCTCTGCCTGTCGGAATCGATAAATGCTCTGCTTCACGTCGCCGACAACGAACAAGTTGCCCGCAGATTGCGGATCGGTTTCCCGGCTGACCAATCGCAGGATGGAGCGTTGAAGTGGATTGATATCCTGAAATTCATCCAGCAGCACATGGGCAAATCTCTCATGTAGTTGCGTGGCGATGGGCGATGGTTTCTCTGCGTCTTCTTTCGAACGAAGTAATTCGTAAGCTATTCGCTCGAGATCGGCGAAATCCATAACGGCGAGTTGTCGTTTTCGTTCACGGAATCGTTGCATGAACTCACGAACTATACCCACAATTGTTTTCACGAAGGGGGCTGTTTGGCGCACGCTTGCGAGTAACTCTCCCGATGATTGGGCCACGAGGCTGTCTTTGAGCCGCCCTTTGATCATGGTTTTCTTGAGTTCTTCGTAAACGTCGTTTTGGGTTGAGCCAAATGCGGAGTCATTGGCCTTTTCGGATGTGCCGCCCGGCAAGTTTTTAAACCTGAATGCACCGATGCCGTCACGAACTTCGTCGAATCGGCGAAAAGCATCTTCGATCGAGATTGGCGCACTGTGGTACTTTGGTAATTGCGTTAACCATGCTTCGAGTTGATCCCCATACAACTGTAACCGTTGAAGATAGGGGTCGGACGATGGGATCGTTTGCTGCCATTCGGCTGCGAGCTCATTGCAATACTGCATTTGCCGTCCTAATTCGGCGCGCAGCAAGTCAATAGCCGCAAGCACATACTCCTCTGGTTGCGATTCCACCGCAGCCACTGCCTCATCTAACCAACGCTCGGGTTCTGTGATCGATTCCAGAAAGCTGTGCAGCCTCAGCACAAACCTCGCGATCGTGCTGTCATCCCCCAAACCATACACATCGATCAGTTGATGAAACGCCTCAGCGGAATCTTTTGGAAAATTGGCTTTGGATTCGCCGTCACCAAGTGATGACGCCCCAGTCGGCTCCAACACAGCATCAACCAGGCGACCGACGGCGAATGGTGAAGTTGAATTGCATTCCGAGGCCAACGCAGCGTATTTCGACTCGAACAACTCATCGAGCACTTCGCGGCGAAGTACGATTTGCTCTTTCTCGTCCAGCAATTCCGCAGTCGGGTCGATTTCTGCTTCGCTGAACCAGCGCCGCAACATCCAGGTGCAGAACGAGTGAATGGTCGAGATTTGGGCCGTGTTCACGCGGTTCAACTGATCGCGCAATCGCGGATCGGTTGACGCCTGCTCTACCCTCTGAGCTAGCTTATCGAGAATACGTCCGCGCATCTCTGCCGCCGCTGCGCTCGTAAACGTCAGCACGAGCAGCTCATCAATGTTGCAGCGATACGGCGGCGGCGCGTCGCACACCAGATAAACGCAACGCTCCGCCAGCACGGCTGTTTTTCCAGACCCTGCGGCCGCTGAGACAATAACACTGCGATCGACGGTCTTGATCGCCTCGTCTTGTTCCGATGTGAAAGCAAAGTCCGACATTGCAGCGGCGATTATAGCGACGTCGCCCATAATGTGGGACGTGTTCTCAATCCCTCTCTAGACCCGTTGTAAACCGGTCCTACATCGCCAAGCTGTTTCTGCGCATCGTGGGTTATCAAATCTGCACGAGGCAATCCTACCAAGCTCGAATCGTAGAGTGATTGCGAGGGGAAAGAAGCACAGCGTAATGGCGGCCACGAGATGATGAGGCCAGCCGCGTCATCGCGATCACTGGCGCATCATCTCGCGGTCCGCCTCCGGTGTTCCATCACCGGCCCACCCTCCTTCAGGAGGGGATGGTGGGAAGAAGCAATCACCGTTCGTAGGCGGGGAAGAAAGCTGTGTTTCGAAATTTCACACGCGGAAGCGCTCTGCGCGCTTTTCAGGCCACCGTTGTTTGCATTCTGATTTCCGGCTGCGGCCAATGGATGGATCCATCAAATCCTTCCACACTCGGCTTGTCGCCGCTCAACGATCCCGACGTTGATTCCTTCGCTGAAGCAGGCCCCAACGATTTGTTGGAGTTGGCAGAATCGATTCCAGCCTCGGAGGAACCTCGCGTTATTCGCGGCGATTTGAGCGACGCAGACGACGTGGATGTCTACGATCTGGGCTCCGTTTCGCCGGGCGATCATCTTCAGGTGGCTGTTTCGACGGACTCATCGCTGCCCACCGCCATCGCACTCTTTGACGACACCGGCGCTTTGCTGCTGGTGAACGATCACCGAAATGTTTATATGGGCCGTCACGGTCCCTTTGTTGATGTCGTGATTCGCAGGGCATCGACCGCCGCATTTCTGGCACTGAGCATTACGCCGGGTTATGAGAGTCAAGGCGAATACGATCTCGTGGTCACGAAGACAGCCGGCGCGGAAGTTCCCAGCTCCAATCCCGACACCATGCTATTGGTCTTCAACGGTGCGTCGTCCGCCAAAATCGGCACGCGATCGCCGGTTGACGTTCCTCCGTTCGATGCCGCATTTATTTCGCCCAACTATCGGGGTCGCACGGATGAGTTGATCGCACAAGTCGTATCGCGGGTTCGCGAGGACTATGCAGGCTACAACGTCACGTTCCTATCAACGAGCGAAGGCGCCGTCTTGGAAGACTCCATGACTCGCATCTTCTTCGGCACGTTTGACGCGGCCTTGCTCGGTGTGGCTGAGGGTATCGACGAATTCAATGATAACGACTCGCAGGAGGCGATCGTCTTCACGGATACGTTCGAAGCGTTCATGCAGCTTGATCCAACGCTCGAAGAAATGGCCCAGGCGCTGGCCAACGTCGCCAGTCATGAGGCAGGTCACCTGCTGGGGCTCGTGCACACAAGCGACCCCAACGGCATTATGGACGTAACGGCCAGTTTATCGCAGCTCATGGTTGACCAATACTTCACTCAATCTCCACTTTATCGTGAAGTGTTTCCGGTCGGGTTCGAAAACGAAGTGCAATCCTTGCTCGACTCGGTCGGCGGCAATTCGGAGGTCGTTCTTGCCGCACAGTCATTCACGCTTCCCAAAATCAATCGCGAAAAATCGCGTACCGTCGGACAGGCAGCTAGAACTTTCGGTCCGTTCAGCTCGTGCTGCCTGAAACATGGCCACCACTAAGCGGAACGCAACGGGAACCATACGACTAAGCTGCATTCCAGCGGAGATTTTTCAGGGAATTCGATTGCGCTGGTCTTTAGCTAGTCAATGGTCCTATTTCGCAAGGACTCAGTAAAGCGTCCGCTGTGTTCATGGCCAAAACAGAACAACGGTTGTTGTCGATAGAGCAGGATCATTCACGCGATGCCCTTCAGGGTGCGGTCGGCGAGGGCTTGCGAAAACAAAACTTAACTGGTCGGCCACCTGGTAGCCGGATACCATGAACGGGTGAGAAATTGCCCGATTGCGGTCATCCATTTGGTGGGCGACCGATCGGAGGGAAACAGGATACGGAGCGTAGTTGCATGAGTACGTGCAGGGATGCGGCAAACGGCGAAGTCACACGAATCTCGCGAGAGTTCAGATATTCAGTTCGAGGAGAGAATTTTTCTTCTTGCCGTCAGTACATAGGTGTACTTCTCGTGGCTGCGATGCTGGTTTCTGCGACGGGGTGTACTCCGGTGACCGTGGAAGACGGCGTCGTCGATGGCAATCGCGATGAAGGATTGACCAGCGCCCTGGGCAAGACTTACGGGGAGCCGAATAACGGCTTCAACAGCTCGGTGGTGGCTGTATTTGGTGCAGACAACCGCGCGACGCTTCAGGGCACGGTTTCGCGCAACGGCGATTTGGATGTTTATCTGCTCGGTGATCTGACTGCCGGTGACGAGTTGCTCATCGAAGCAAGCACACCCGGTTCAGGACTTGATGTGTCCATTGCGGTGTTTGATGGAGCGGGTCGATTGTTAGCAAATAACGATGACATCACGGATAACAACCTGGACGCACGCATCGAATGGATCGTACGGCGCGACGGAAGTCGATATTACCTCGTAGTGACGAACTCGCCGTTTGCGGCCTCGCGTTCACGCACGGGTACATACTCGGTAGATATTGAGAATCTTGGGGCAACAGAGGTGCCCGAACCAATCGCGCAGACCATCGTGTTGGATTTTAACGGCGGATTTGTCGATGCACCTCTTCTCGGAACGATGAACATCGTCGCGTTCGATGCCGGCGACATTTCACCGGTTTATGAAGGCGACACGCAAGACATGAAAGAAGGCATCCGCGAAGTATTCGCACAAAACTATGAGCGCTTCAATGTGACGGTGCTGACATCCGATGACCCGACGCCGGATCGGCCATTTGCATCGATCTTCTTCGGCGGGTTCGACGAGGACGCGTATGGTATTGCCGAAGACGTTGACTTGTACAACATCAATCGCTGCGACGACGCCCTTATTTTCCCGGAGTCGTTCACGCTCGATCAGTTTTCGGACATACCCTCAGTTTCGGAAATGAGCATCGCCATCGGCAACGTGGCTGCCCATGAGGCGGGTCACCTGCTGGGGCTGAATCACGTGTCGAGCGAGGCGGACATCATGGATGACCGTTCGCCCGCGGACGCGTTTTTGACGGATCAGGAGTTTCGCAATTCGCCGCTCTCCAGCGACATCATGTCGATTGGCACGCAGGACAGCGTCCTGCTGCTGACTGACATCGTCGGGCTGGTGAATCAGGAATGACCGTTATCGGTCGATGAAAAGCAGCAACCGCGCGAGATCTCGCGCGCTATAATGAGCCAACGGAAGTTGACATGAACTTCCGACGCGGGACGTCTTTGCATGTCCCAGCTTGTGGCTTTGGGTTTTTGGGGGCCGGGATTCAGGACTCTTTGCTGCAAGAACCTGAGCATATTCGCCTCGCGTGTGCCCGCAGGATGCGTTGCACAAAGGCCGAGGTGATCGACGAAGATTAACAGTGCCATTTTGTGGCACTTTTGATTCAGGTTGGGGAATCGCCGTAAGGGGTTTTGTATATGGGCGCATTCTATTCAAAATGTCCGCACTGTGAGTATCCCGCGATCATTCCGCGCAATGAGCACGGCCTGTCGCGCCGTTGTCGACAGTGCGCGGGCAAGTATGTACCCGAGAATAACCACGCAACGCATAATCCGTCGGATGGGAGCACCAAGTCGCGCACCGATTCTAAGAAGCAAGTCGACCGGCACCGGCCGGGCGAGACCAAACATCCGCACCAACGGAGAGTTCGCGAAGTCTAACAAGCTGATTGCGGCCTGGATTTTGGCAATCCAAACATATCATCCACGACTAGCTGGCGCCGGGCTTCGACCAGAGAAGGATCGCACCGCATTCCGGACAGCGAACAGAATCGATGGACCCTCGCAAGTCGTAGTTGCAATTGCTGCAGTACATTCCCTGCTGCACTGTTGGAAAGTCGCGCAAGGCCCACCGCAGCACAATAGTAGTAACCAGGCACGCTAGGACCGGTACGCCCATCGTCGGAATGAGCCACCAGCGCCATTTGAAAAACATTGGCAGGGTTGCAATCAAAGTAATTGGCGTCACGACTGCAATAAGAGCAATCGTTACCTCCCCCAAATCTTTCTTATAGATAAAGAAAACGCCAAGCACCGATACGCATAACCCGGCCACCATGCCGAATGGGACACCCAATACTATTCCGCCGATATCCCCATACGATACCACGATACTCGATGCCGCACCCCAGAACGTCCCAAGGGCCGCATAGAGGGCAACAATGGCGAGCACGCGTCCGAAGGTCATAGCCGGTTGCCTAGGATTTGTCCGGGAATCTATCGAAATAACAATTCAGCTCCCGCACCCGTAATGAACAAATGATGCGCCTGCTTGATTCAGATCTTCTGCGTCTAGCGCAGTTGAAGGCATAATGAATACCTTTGACGCCGGTTCTCCTTCTGCATCGCGCGGCGGCCTTAACCCGGCAGCCTCCAGCCACCGATACGCCCGTCGAATCTGATCACGATGCGACGTCTCCAGCGAATCCACTCCCGTTGCATTTTTCACCGGCGAGAATTCTTCGCTTCGATCGACCTCTAGGACAAGTGGATTATTCGCGAGCGGCAGTGCATCGAAAACGAACGTCTCCAATTTCACTGCATTCGGCGCTGCTGGCTTCGTCGTTGAACCACTTTCGTCTACAAATGGCACAGCCTTATCCGCCCGGCGATACGGCAACTGGAACGAATGACCAACAATTCGATCAATGAAGGATGTGCTGAGCAGGTGGATCGCCAGATTGCCCGCGTTGAACTTTCGCGATCCGTCTGCGTTCCGCGAACGTGCAAGTGATTCTGGCAGGTCAGAGTATTCAATGACGGTCAGTTTCCCATCGCAAAGGCACAAGTTGCCCACGCGCTCAAGGTCATCCGCCTTCGGGCAGACCTTCGTCGACATCTCCGAACCGGTCAGCGAATGCAACCCGATGAACAGCGGATCGAACGGTTTCACCAGCGGATTGTCGACCTGGAAATAGGAAACAATCTCAATGCCGCGCTTCTGCATGTCCGTCAGCGCACCGCTCTTCACTAGCGCCTTGAGCGACCCACCGTGTCCATCCGGGGCCATCGCCAGTCGATGTTTCTGCTCTAACAGCAATCTTCCCTGCAAATCAAACGCGGGCATCATCCCCTGCGGAAACATCGTGACATCAGACGTCGGCAGCCCGAAGTAATCATGCCGTTGAAAGAACTCAACCGTCTGTGCGTGATTGGCCGGACTGGTCATGATGAACCACGGAATGGCCGCCCCATATTTCTTGCGCGCGGCCTTCACCATGTCCGCGAAGAGCTCGAACAACGTCACGTTTCCAACCGGCGTAACCGGCAGCGCGCCTTTCGGGCCGTCAAAACCGAGTCGAGTCCCCTGCCCCCCCGCCACCGTAAACGCCGCCACCTTGCCCGCGCGAAGTAGACTAACACCGCGCTCCCGCGCCTCGACATAAAGCTTCGTTTGCTCACCCTTGGGATGTAGTGGAAACACGTCAGCGGGCTTCAAATCGCCGTGGAGTGCCAACTGCGGGCGCTGCAATACGTGTGATCGAATCAGCGAATCAACCGCGACCCAGTCAATGCTTTCGATGTCGCCTATCAGTTCGGCCTGCTGGTCTGGATTCAGACTGCCCCACCACCGCAATGCACGCTGCTGGCCGCGCGACTCCAAGGCATCGAGACATCGCCGGTAAGCGTTTTCAAGGTCCGTTTGTCTGTTCTCATTCATCGCAGCCGATGCTACTTGGAAGCCGGATTTCGTCAAAACGACCCGCTTTCGACCCCGCCAATTCGTCTTGACGTAACTTGCTTCAATCGTAACCTCATATTGGTCATCGGGTTACAAAATGTAACCCGCAGGCGAATCCTAACCTTCCGCTCAGCGTATAAGTAGATGGCGAGGATTGTGCGCATCGCGCGCGTTCCTCGTGGTTTTGTTACCTGTAATCAGCGTGGTGATCGGACTCCGGTCGCCCGATATTTGTAATACATGAGCACCACCGTGAGCCTAGGCGAAACACTAGTCCAACGTCAGAAGATCAACACGACTCAGCTCGATCAGGCGAAGACAGCCTGCAAACCGGCGGAGCGGATCGAGCAATGCCTCGCGCGCCTCGGCTTTATTACCGAGCGAGACTACCTCGAGATTTACGGCGAGCAGCTGTCGATCCCAGTGGTCGATCTCTCGGAAATCGAAATCGACCCAAACCTGCTCAAGCAAGCGCCGTCGAAGGTTGTTCACCGCGATCGCGTCATCCCCATCGATCGACACAACGGCACCATCCGCGTCGCGACCAACAACCCCTTCAACCTCTACGCGTTCGACGAACTGCGCATGATGATGGGGGCGAAGATCGAGACCGTGCTGGCCACGGGCGAGGAAATCTCGCGCGTCATCAAGCAGCACTTCGGCGTCGGCGGCCAGACCGTCGAGGCGATGATCGACGGCAGTTCACAGGTCGAAGTTATCAGCGAATTCGATCCCGACAACGCCGATCTGATCGAACAGGCACAGGAAGCAACCGTCGTCAAGCTGGTGAACGAAATCCTTCTGGAAGCGATTCGCGATCGCGCGAGCGACGTGCACATTGAGCCGTACGAAGATGACCTGAAAATTCGCTATCGAATTGACGGTGTGCTGCACACCACGCACGTGCCGCCAGAAATTCGCCGTTTCCACGCAGCCATCGTGAGCCGCATCAAGATTCTTTCGAACCTCAACATCGCCGAAAAGCGACTGCCGCAGGACGGCGGTTTCAAGATCAAAGCGCAGAACCGCGACATCGATCTTCGTGTCAGCATCATCCCCACGGCCTTCGGCGGTGCGGTGGTCATGCGTATTCTCGACAAGCAATCAGTGCTCTTGTCGCTCGACCAGCTTGGCTTGATGGATGAAGCGCTGGCGGGCGTGCAACACCTGATCTCGCAGCCGTATGGCATTATTCTCGTAACCGGCCCGACCGGATCGGGTAAAACCACGACGCTGTATGGTGCGCTCAACAGCATCCGCAGCGACGAAATTAAGATTCTCACCGTCGAAGACCCGATCGAGTATTACCTCGACGGAATTCAGCAGGTGCAGATCAAGCCGCAGATCGGTCTGACGTTTTCATCGGGCTTGCGCTCGTTCCTGCGACATGACCCGGACGTGATTCTGGTCGGCGAAATTCGCGATCTTGATACAGCCGAAGTCGCGATCAACGCATCTCTCACCGGTCACCTTGTGTTCAGCACGCTGCACACCAACGACGCCGTGACTGCGACGACGCGACTCCTCGACATGGGCGTCGAGCCGTTCCTTGTCTCCAGCTCAATCAGCGGCGTGCTTGCCCAACGCCTGATTCGACGCATTTGCAAATCATGCAAGGAAACATACGCTCCTGAACCACACGAAGTGCCCCACGACCTTGGCCTGCAACCCGGCGAAAAGCTCTATCGCGGAACCGGCTGTCGCGAGTGCCGTCACACGGGTTATCGCGGCCGAATGGGTATCTACGAACTGCTCATGATCACCGATGAGCTTCGCGACATGATCGTGAATCGGAAATCAGCCGGCGACATGCAAAAAGTAGCCCGTTCACACGGGCTTAAGCTGATGCGCGACGATGGCTGGACCAAGGTACGCAAAGGCATAACGACAGTCGAAGAAGTTCTCCGCGTGACGAAGCTCGCTGCGAAGTCGCAGTAGCATTGTCCTATCGCGCCAAGGGCATGTCACTTGCTGTTCAAAAGCATTTCAGCCCTTCGTCTTACTCACTCCCCATACAAGTGATAGACGAGCCTACATGATTTACGATGTCGTACCTGTCGTGGGTGTCGGTTTGCGATGATACCGATTGACACTGAAGAGACTCGCAAGGTCTTGCATGAAGCTCGGATTCATTCCGGCTGCAATACTGAATAGTGAGGCTGTCGCTGCAAACTTGCCATAAAAATCTGGCGTCGTATTGATCCAGTTGTCCACGCCGTCAATCAGTATCATTCCCGATGTCAGCAAGAGAAACACGCATAAGCCGGGCACCGCACCGACCCCACGAGTCTGCTCGGTGTCGTCGGCTGGCTTACCGTTTGCTGCCGGCTTGTCGATGGCATCATTCTCAGCGATAGACGTCAAGTTGTTACCATCATCAACCGCGACCTTCTCAGTCGTCGTTGCAGCGGCGTCCTTGTCTGCCTGACCATTCTTATCGCTGGCAGGCGCTTGCCGGCGCGCCAGGCGCACACCGACCGAGCCAATAGTCGATGACACCATGCACATGAGTACGACATTTGTCGGCGTATAGCAGAGCAGAGCGATGAGCAACGCCGCGACCGACCGCGAAAACGTCAGCTTAAAGTCTTCGGTGATTTGAAGCGAAGTCGCGTGATTTGACGTTGGCGATCCAGCTGGAGGATCTTCAGCAAGACGAGGCCCGTGGCCGTTTTGCATTGGATCCCACTTACCGGCATACGCCCGGAGGTAATCGCGATACGGTTGACTTGGAATCGTAAGGCCTGTCGCGAATAGACCGCTCCAGGCCAATACCGCGAAACCAAGCCAGAACTTTGTTGGTCGATATCGCCCCGTTAGAACTTTTCTTCGCGCCATGGGATATCTCCTGGAATGAATGAACGAACCCTGCTGTCAAAAATATGTGTTAACATAAGTGATTATACTCAATGAATCGCCAATTGTAAATTTTTAATTCCAAATATACATAATAACTGTCAAGCAGTAGTTGAAGCGCATCGCCGATGAGAATTTTGCTTGGACAGTGAGCGCTATGTAGGCAGAGTCAGATCGCGGGCGCGCAAGTGCGCCATCCCGAAATGATGGGCTCGAACTTTACTGATCAGAAAAATGAACTAAGCAGTCGCTGCCACTTGCTGCGCAACGATCGGCGGTAAATAACTCTCACCGGCTGTGCTGCGCTCTTCGCCGAAGCGGACCAATCGCGCGCTGTTGAAGATCACAACGGCTGTAGCGATCGTGTGAGCAACTGCGGCCATGATCGCAGTCAGCGGGCCCCAGATGGCCAGCGTCATTGTGATCACGATGAAGGCCACGCCGAAAAGAATATTCTGCCAGACGACACGCGTAGTCTGGCGTGAAAGCTTGATGAGGAATGGCAGACGCGTGAGGTCGTTGTTCATGAGCGCGATCGAGGCGGAGTTGATGGCCACGTCGCTACCGGCTGCGCCCATAGCAATTCCAAGATCGCTGGCTGCCAACATCGGCGCATCATTTACGCCGTCGCCGATGACCGCCACCTTGTGGCCGCGTCGCTTGAGCTCGTCGACGAGATTGAGCTTCTCTTCAGGAAGAACTTCAGCCACGACTTCCGTGCAGCCCATCTCAGCCGCAACGCGTCGCGCGACGGACCACTTGTCGCCGGTGACCACGCTGAGATGACCAATCTTGAGCGCCCGGAGCTCGTCGATAGCTGTGCGTGCTTCAGGACGCGTACGATCTTCCAAGCCGAACCAACCGATACAGCGGTTATTTCGCGCGACATACAACATGCTCACGCCATCGGGCTCGGCAAAATCAGCACCGCTGACCGGCGTCATATCGACGCCCTTTTCCGTCAGCCAGTTCTTACGACCTACCAGCACAGCATCGCCACTGACTTGCGCCGTTACACCGCGCCCAGAAACCTCCGCGAAATTCGTGAGTTCGGCGAGGTTCACTTTCGCTCGTTTAGCCACGGCGACCATCGCGAGCGCAGCAGGGTGCTTGCTACCCTGCTCGGCCGATGCAGCCACACGAAGAAGCTCAGCGCCCTCAACATCGGGCGCGGGTTTCATCTGCGTGACCGACAACTCGCCGGTTGTGAGCGTGCCCGTCTTATCGAAAATGACCGCAGTCAGCGACCGCGCAAACTCCAGTTGCACCACGTTCTTGATAAGAATGCCGAGCCGCGCGGCGCAGCTGAGTGCTGCCACCATCGCCGTCGGCGTAGCGAGCACCAATGCGCACGGGCACGCGATGATGAGCATGGTGATGGCTTTGTGAATGCCTTCCGTCTTATCTGCAGAGAAGAACCACACAATGGCAGCCAACATGCAGACCGTCGGCGTATACCAGCCTGCATAGCGATCGATAAGTCGCATGAGCGGAATACGCGTACGCTCCGCATCGAGAATGAGCTGCTGAACGCGACCGAGCGTGGTATCTGCACCGGCCTTGGTCACCCGGATTTCCAAAAGACCAGTCAGGTTGCTGGTGCCGCTGTAGACTTCGTCGCCCGAGGCCTTATCGACCGGGAGTGACTCACCGGTGATGCTCGATTGATTGACGGTGGACTCGCCGGACAGCACGCGACCGTCCGCCGGAATATTATCACCTGGGCGAACGCGGATCGTCTCACCCGGATGAAGCTCGCGGGCGTCGACGGTTTCTTCGCCGCCAGTCGGCAGGACGCGATAGGCCTTGTCTGGTGTCAGGTGGAGAAGCGATTCAATCGACGCTCGTGCACCGAGGGCGGTCCGTGTTTCGATCAGGTTCGAAAGGATCATGAAGAAAGCGATGATTCCCGCCTCCTGATACTCGCCAAGGGCAATCGCTGCAAAAACGGCGAGGGCGACCAGCTCCTCCATGTGGGCGTGGCCGTGCATAAGTTCCTTCACGGCGTGCCACACTAACGGCGCGCCGAGCAGCACCGCGCCGACAAACGCGATCACCTGCGAATACGGCGAATCACCATGGCCGGATACTTCGGACTGAAAAAGGAGGCGGGCGATGGGCGGAAAATCGACAATGAACGAGCTGACAACCAGCATACCGCCCATCAGGGTGCCGATGAGCAAACCGCTCGCCTTGGATGTTTCCGCCTGTATTTCCTTCAGGTGTGCGTGGGCCATAAGCCGTCTGGTCCTTTTGGGTGATGAAAAAACGCCGCCGACTCTCGAGGCAACGGCTGGAAAAACCAACTTGATTAAGGGTTGGCTGGTTCCAAGTCAACGCGCGGAACCGGCGCGTTAAGTCGTTGATACTACGAATGTCACCGTTGGGAAGTTCGTGGATTCGATGCCAGTTTCGCCGTATCCATGAAAAAGACCCCCGAAAACCCGTGTAGGGCTCCCGGGGGCCTTGAAAAGTCATACCAGATGGTCTCGCCTACGGCGTTCCGCGGTTGGTACCGAAGTTGTTACCGTAGATGATGTAAGCATTTCCGGCGTTTGAACGGCGGCCAACACCCGCATCAGATTCAGGTGCGTCCGGCCCCTGCGGGAAGCTCAGGTCGATGAAGTCGGCATCGGGAAGCCCGATCGATATATCGCCGAACCCATCCCGGTTGATGTCTCCAATGAACGCCACAGAGGTCATAGCAGCCTCGTTCGGTGCACCCTTCACATACGGCGACATGAAGACGATGCCCGGCAGGTCGGCTGAACCGACTTGCGAGAGGTCCCACGTTGTGTTGTAAAGGTGTGTTCCGCCGAAAACCAGGTAGACAACACCAAGTCGCTCGCGGGCGGCCGCATCGATTCGCGTCTCACCCGGCACGGCGATGAGGATGTCGCCGAATCCGTCTTCGTTGAAGTCGCCAGCGGAAGATACGTCGAATCCCGCACGGTAATTCGGGCCGCTGCCGTAGAAGATGGTGCCCGGTAGGTCGGTGGTCGCGATCTGGTTGATCGAACGATCGCCGTCAGTGAACACGCCGCCGAAAATCACGCCGACGAATCCATTATCGACAATGTTGGCACAGCAGTTGCCCGCTTGCAAACCGTAGCTGCATGACGATTCCGGATCGCATTCTTCGGACAAACAGCAGAATACACAACGATCCTCGGCATCGACGTCGCCGTCGTTGTCATAGTCAAACGCCTTGCATGGCGCATCGCTGAACAATTGCTCGTTGGGCGAAATCTCTTCGAACTGATTCTGGCAACTGTTGAATCGGGACACCGTCAGGTCAGCAGAACTGATCGAGCCGTTGCCATCATAGTCACGAGCACAGGTTGTACGGTTGATGTTCCCGAAATCCGTACGCGGAGAGCCGATGAACACGTCATCGATTCGATCGCCGTTCACGTCCAGACCCGTCGCCTGACGCCACCCAATCTGATCCCCGACCTTGGCTCCGCTAATGCGAAGCATCGGCGAACGAAGCAACGGATCGTCGGCGTTACCGAGGTCGTAGTCACCCAGAACCGTCCGGCCATAAAGAATGTAAGCAGCGCCGGAGTCGATCAGCGAACCGCTGCGATCGTTCAGGTACGCCCCGCACAGCAGGTCGGGCACACCGTCAAGATTGAAGTCGCCGGCTGATTGACCATTGCCAAGCATGTCAGTCTCGTCTTCGGCAAACACCTCAAAGGTGTCGATGGGGAAAAGCATATGTCGTGGCCACAGTGGGTTGGTGCACGAACCAAACGGACCGACTCGGTGCTGATCCAACATCGGAATCGTCGCCGTCGAGCTCTCGCTGTCACCCTTCTCCCGCCACTCCAGTGCGTTGTAATTGCCACCCGGAATGACCGTAATGCTTCCGAAGAACAATGTTGAAGCGTAGTGCGTGCTTTGAAGACCGTTGGCTTCGAGCAGTTCGGTTCGATACAGCTCGTTGCGTGGTGCCGAAATAACGATCTCATCGATGTTGTCGTTATTCAGGTCGCCGATGGAGGCAACAAACTGACCAAACAAATCGGCCCGCGGCCCCTGGCGCAGAACACGGCCATCGATGTAATCGTAGCCGCCCGACGTGAATCGCGCGCCGGCAATCCTGCCTGCTGTTTGGTCGTCAAAGCCGGCCGGTTCAGCGTTCTCGTTGTCGGCACGGGCCAACACGTCGCCGCCCGTCTCATTGATGCCTTCGCCGTCAAAGACGCGGCCCGCACGTTGACCCACCATTTCCAGGGAAATGGAAGTGTTGTCCAGCCGGTTGACATCAATAATGCCCGCATTGTCACGGTTGGTGCTGTTTATGACGGTCGCCATGCCACCGGAGAAGTAATAGATGTCGTTTGACCCACCATCCTCCTCGGTCGTGATATTGTTCACCAAGTTGTCTGGGTAGCAGTTGAGTGCTCCACCCACGTTGGCGCGCGTGTAGTTGATGCGAAGGGTCGGGCGATCGAAGGAAAACTCACTGGAGCGTACGGCCGTATCGCCCAGATTGTCTTCATCGACTGCTGGCACGATGATGAAGCGAAGCTCGTCGTCAAATTCCGTGAGGTCGCGATCGAGCAACTGGCGAACGAGGAGCGTCACGTCGATCGTAACGATCGTCGCTTCCTCACCTGAAACCATGTCGATGCCCATGCCGCCTTCGACAACGTAATCGACGTTTGGCTGCGGCTCGCCACCGTTTTCGGCATAGGACGCGTAGGTTGTCAATTCCGTGAAATCAGTAAGACTCTGGTGGATATCTGCATCGACGCCTGTTCGGAAAACGCGGAGTTCCAATGCGGCCTCAATCCCATCGGTGTCGATGTTCTGCGCTTCATCGGGAATCTCCGAAAGGAGATCCTTGAACTTGATTAGCGTCCATTCACGCTGACCCGCGCCCTCATTGCGCCACTTCAGTTCCTGTTCGGAACCGAATGACGTATTCGGGAACTGGCTGCTGACGAACGTATCGTCGATGCCGTTGTATGTGGGGTTGGTTGTTTCCGGATTGTCGTTACCCACCTGAACCGTAATGCTTCCTTGCTGCACAACGATTTCAATTTCGACGGTGTTCTCATCGACATCGATGTCGCTGTCACTCGGGTCGTAGTCCATCGTTTCAACGGCACCGTAAACCAGCGGCATTCCAAAGAGCAATTCCGGTCGCCCATCGCCGGTCAAGTCAGAGATCACGCTGGCGTCGGTGATGCCAAGGTTCTCATCCAGACCCGCCAAAGGCACACCGTCAGGCGACGAACGGACGGGCGCTCCTTCGAAGATGATGCCCGGAATCGTGCCGCTGACCGAGTTGGCGGCGATAGCCCCACCGAATCGAATACCGTTTTGGCCGTAGAACAAATAGGCCTCACCGACCGGGCCGGTGTTACGCGGGTTGCCATATCGCGCGATAAAAACGCAGTCAGCTACGCCATCCGCATCGAAATCGCGAATGTTCGTCGCTTTATAACCAAGGTTGGCACCGGGATTGAATCCGTAAATCTTTGCTCCGGACTTCGTGGTACCAACTTCCGCCATATCGACGTTGCCTGCTGCCAGGCCCACCACGTTCATCGTACCCGGGGCGTAGCTGTGAACGCGCGGGTTGGTGAGGTCATCGATGGTGGCGCGGATGTAATAAGGCTCGCCGGCTGGACGCGCGGGAACCATCACTAGATCCATAGGAATGTCGAATTGAAGAGCGCCGAACGCGCCCGCGACGGCATTCGCCGTTCGCAGGAGAATGATTGCGCTGCTTCCCGGATTGGCCGGATTGTCGTTATTTGGATTGAGATCCTCATCGAGCAAAACGTAGATCGTTACATCGCTGTCGGTATCGTAAGGCCGATTCTCATTAGGAACCTGAATGCTCGGCTGCACCGTCACGCGCAATACGTCATCCTGCGCCACGCTGAGGTTGATGTTCGGAGCCACAACAGCAATCGACGGAGGATTGGTTGGCGGCTGGGTTCCCGGTTCAACGATATTGATCACCACGCGATCCTGATTGGCTGTCGCGGTGTTGATGGCAAACGTCGAAACTGGCGGATTGATTCCGTCATCGATCAGGCCTTGAAGGTAATACTCGCCCAACGGGACGAGCGACGTTCCCGCCGTAAACGAATCGGGCCCGGAATCGACACCGGTGTCATTTTCCTTCAACCCATTGACGAGGACGGTCATCACGTTTGTTTCCGTGTTCACCAGAAGGAAACTGATGTCCGCGTTGGAGTCGATATCGGAGTCGCTCCAGCGGATGAGCAGATTATCACCTCGACCGCGCGTGACGTTGCCAATGGGCTCCAGGATTTGCAATGTCGGGACAGTGTTGTTCGTGCTCGGCGGGCCGTCCACAATGAAGGCGCTGGGAGCGGTGCCGCAACTGGAAAGCCATACAAGAATCGACGCGCCAGCTGCGACTATCGCGACACAACCAAGTCCGGCACGCAGTTTTTGGGTCAATTTCATCACGTAAACTCCTGAATATCAGGTGGGTGAGGCCGACTTTGGCCGTACCTTCAAAATTTCGGCCACGTGGTTTCTCGACCTCGGAGGGCAGGCTTCCACGCCAAGATCACCATTCGGGGCTCAACGTCCTCGAATTATATCCCCCGTAACTAACGCGTCATTGCGGATCGCTTCCGCAAACATGCGATCGTCCCGAAGGCATGGCGGAATCTTAGAGGTCAATGGAATGTCCAGTCAAGGTGGAGAATACCGTTTGTGGATCGACAACTAGGGTCGTAAAGCTGTTCGCCGAGGTGAGTTGCATGTGCAAAATACTGCCGTTCGACGTGCGCGCCGAATGCCCTGACTAAAAGGGACGCGGCAGCACCTGTTTTCGCCAAAGTTGACGCTCTAAGAGGTGACTTCTATATTGACTCGCGACCAGGGAAATACACGTTTTTGCATCGAATAATTCGCCGGCTGGCGTTGATTCCTTAGGGTCCGGTAAGAGAGTTTAACAATCAGACAGGAGGCCCATCGTGGCACGAACTTGCACCCTTCGCGGAAAGGCGCTGAATCTAGAAGGTCCGGAGTTGAAGGTCGGTGACAAGGCGCCCGACGCTTCGCTGAAAAAGAGCCTCGTCGACTTTGTAAAAATCAGTGAGACCGCTGGAAAGATCCGCATCTTCAGTGTCGTACCATCGCTGGACACGCCGGTCTGCTCGATGCAGACCAAGCGGTTCAACGAAGAGGCCACCAAACTGCCGAATGTGGCGTTCTATACCGTCAGCTGCGACTTACCGACGGCCCAAGGGCGGTTCTGTGGGGCTGAGGGTATCGACAAGGAGAAGTTCCACGTCCTAAGCGATTACTACGACAACAGCTTCGGCAAGAGCTGGGGAACGCTCATTAAGGAATTGCACGTTGAATGTCGCGCGGTATTCGTGGTTGATGCCGGCGGGACGATCAAGCACGTTGAATATGTCCCCGAAGTGGCGGACCAGCCGAATTATGACGCTGCACTGGCGGCGGCCAAGAAACTCGGCTGATCAGGCAGGGAAATCGCATGACACAGTTTCCGTCGCAACCGGCGTATCCGCAGTACAACGTTCCGCCTCCGCCCCCGATCGCGCCATGGAGCGGGTCGGCCATTGCGGGGTTCATTCTCTCGTTCTTCGGCTGCTCGATCATCGGGGGGATCCTAGGGCTCATATTGGGCATTGTTGGGATTTTCGATTGTAAAGGCGGGCGTCGGCGCGGCATGGGTCTGGCCATCGCGGCCATACCGGTCGCGTTGATCAGTTCGGCGTTTACGGGGCTGGTCGTCTTCATGTTCATCGCGATTGGAAAGGAAATGATCGCGATGGGAGAATCGGTCATTCCCGCCGTTCAAAGTGCGGACAAGATGGAGGCCGCAGGTGTCATCCGGCAATTCACGACCGCCGATTTCAACGACGAGGTCAGCAAAGAGGCGTTAGCGGCCTGGCTTTCGAAGTTGGAAGAAAAGCACGGCCGGCTCACAAAACTCACGCTCGATCAACAATATGCCATTACGCCGAGCCAGGATGATTACGCGCACGTCAATTTCGATGGAAAGTTCGTCAACGGCTCGGCTGATGTGAAGGTCGTGATCGACATGTTTCCCATCAGAATCGTCGATTTTGAAGTCGACTCTGTTTCGCCTCGCGAATCCTCAGAGAAGAAAAGCGAGTAGTTTTTTTCAACATAACGAGAACGAGAAAAGGGCAAGCGGTTGCTTGCCCTTTTTCTTTAGACGTTGTTGTTGTTTGAACTTCGCTAAACCGAAGTCCAGTTCTACTTCGCGACCGATTAACGGATAATCAATTCGCCAGGCATCACCACAGCCACGCCCTCGCGGTTAACCAATTCCAGGCGTTCCATGATTCCGAGAATTGATCGAACACGGAACGGATCGAGCGTCGAGAGCATTGGCAACACCGATTGGACCAGCTCACTGTTGCGCAGGCTCTTCGGCTTGGTGGTGAGGCTCATAGTCGCCAACTCGTCGCCGTCCTTGTGCGGCGAGAACAGGTCGAAGATTGACGGCGGTTCTGGAATGACGCGAATGTCGTATTCCCCGAGCGAGGCCTTCTGCGCGGCAAACTTGATCGCGTCTTCAAAGCCGCCGATCTTGTCGACCAAACCAAGTTCCAGCGCCTGCGCCCCCGTGAACACACGGCCCGCAGCCAATTGGTCGATCGGCTTCTTCAGTTTGTCTTTGCGAGCGGCCGTGACGTGGCCTTTGAAGATATCATACACCGTGTTCATGTAGTGATTGATCTTCGCTCGCTCTTTGTCGCTCCACGGAGCTGCGGTGCTCATGATCCCGGCCATTTCGCCGCGCTTGTTGGAGTGCCAGTTGATGCCGAGCTTGTTCCAGCCGCCGGTCGTCACGATCTTGCCGCCCACGACGCCGATGGAGGCTGTAATCGTCATCGCATCCGCAAACACCGCATCCGAAGCGCACGTAACATAGTATCCACCGCTACCGGCAACGTTGCCCATCGAGACGATGAGCGGCTTCTTGGCCTTCACACGACGCGTCGCGTCGAGAATGATCTCAGAAGCCAGAGCCGACCCGCCCGGCGAATCGACGCGAAGCACGACAGCCTTGACGGCGTCTTCCTCGGCTGCCTTATCGAGCGCTTTGCGAATGGTGGTGCTGAAGGCACCCGACGACGAACCGAACAGACCGGCCTCGGCAGAACCCGTTTGAATCGGACCCTCGACATAAACGATCGCGATGGTCGGATCCTCATAGGTCGTCGGCGCGGGGTTCATCATCTGCATCAGAAATGAGAACATCGCGAACGGGTCTTCGGGTAATTCCGTTTCCTTATCACTGCCGTAGTCGCGATCGATTTCGATTTCATCGCCGTACTTCTTGCGAATCTCCGACGCGAAATCCTGACGATGCTTCACCGAGTCAATCAAGCCGAGCTTCAGCGCTTCTTCCGCAGAGTACGGGCCGTTGTCGATCAAACCCTTGATCTTGTCGGGCGTCATTCCGCGGCTATCGGCGATCAGCTTCACGAGGTTGTCGTAAATGCTGTCGAGCAGCCAATTGGTCATCTCCTTGGATTCCTTCGACGGCTCGGTGCGCATGATGATTTCAGCGGCGGTCTTGTAGTCACCGCAATGTTCGAAGTCCGGAGTGCAGCCCATCTTGTCGAGCATGCCACGAACATACGGTGATTCGCCAAAGAGACCCGTCAGCCAGATGTCGCCCGTCGGCACGACGCTGATGTGCGAAGCGCCGGTCGCGGCCGCGTACGTCATCGTGGTGAGCGAATCCGCGTGCACCAGAACAGGCTTATCAACGGCTGCAAACTTCCGCATAGCTGCGTGCAGCTCCTCCAGTTGACCAGAGCCAAGCTGAGCGTCCTGCAAATCGAAGACGACGCCCACGACGTTGTTGTCCGAGCGCGCGGCCTTCAGTCGCTCGAGAATGTCATGCATGGAAGGCGGCGGTTCTTCGCCGAACAACGGCGGCATATTCACCGGCGTTTCGGCGATCGGGCCTTTCAAATGGAAATAGGCGATCTTCTTCGTCGGCGTGGCAGCGGTGCCACGAAACTTTCCGAGAAGCTGATCGAGCTGACCGAAGGACGTTGACCCCACGAGGGAAAACGCTAACAACGATAACAATGCAAAACGACGCGATTTGAACATTTCAGTTACCTCCTAACGCGACGACAACTCTGATATGTCATCGACGGTATGCTAACACTACCTTCGGTTGCTTCCTAGCTCTTATTGTTCGCGTGGACAAGTCTTTACAGCGGAAAACCAATGGTTACAAGCTGTTGGAGCTGAGCGGCTCGTGCGCAGGCGACTTATCGAACTTGCGGATAAAGTGGACCGCAATCCCAAGAATCAGATTGGCACATCCAAGCAACTGCGCTTCAAGATTGGGCTTCAGATAGTTCGCGCCACCTGCACGAACAAGTGCGAGTCCGCACACCAGACACCACAAAGACATGAGTTTGATCGACCAGCTTGTGCGCGAACGAATCAACAGGAGCCACAACACAATTAGAATGATCAACTCGCGCGTGAAGGGAAACACCGCGACACCGAAAGCCGTTGAGTTCAGCAGCGGCCGCCACGGAGATTCAACCGTCGTAACCCCTTTTTCGCTGGTCGCAATGACAGGCGCCTTTCCTGGCGACATCGTTTCGCCTTGGTCCGTGATCACCCACACGTGCGCGAAATCGGACACGATATCAGCCTTGTAGCCCAATTTTCGCAACAGTGACGCAGCCACCACCGCCCTACCATCGCAGTCTTCCGTTTGTTTTTCGAGAACTTCGGAAAGTGTAGGCAGATAATCGGCTGTGCCCCACACGTCCCAATCCCAGCCGTATTTGATTTTCTCATAAACGAATTTTTCTACCGTTCGCAGCGCGTCGGGCGGCTGCATGTTTTCAGTCAGCCTCGGTCGAAGCTCAGCAAGCAGAGGATCGAGCAGCGGCGAGTCCGGTTCGATCAGCGCACTCGGGTTCTTCCAATGATTAACGTGCCGCACAAAAAGGCCCGGGTACGGAAAATGCGCGAGAAAAACGGTCAGCGCGAAAATCAGCCATTTCAGGGGAAGTCGTGCAGGCCAGCGAAGGGAATTGATGCGTGAATTCATCATCTGTTACTACGACGTAAGAAAGTCGCTTAGTGCAAGAAACAGACAGAACGGAGTTTCTTCACCACAAAGACACAAAGAATACAAGATTCAATGAGTTAGAACCGTAAATTCTCTCAGCCCTTCAAAGTCAAACGATCCAAGGACTAAATGTAATGCTCGGCGTCGAAACATCCTTTTTCCCGTCTTTGTGCCTTGGTGCCTTTGTGGTTCGCACCATCGCCGCAAAACCGATCATTTCAAAGTATAGGTCCGCAAAGATCGCGTGACGAGCGTTGAAAATGAAGATTGTTCAGCATCGGCCACGTGGGACCGAGATATAATAGTATGGGTCTGCGCGCAGCGACCGGTAATCATGTCGCTGCGAAGGCCCGTCGAGGGTTTACGCATGACGAATGATGTTCATAACGGCGCGAACGACGACTCACGTTTCTCCTTGTCGGTTTTCCTGCTGAACCTTTTGGCTATCGTCACTCTGCTAGCCACGGTCGCAGGCGCCATTGCAATTTTCAACAACCAGATCTCGCACAAGGCCCCTATGGACGTCGGTTTCACCACAAAGCTGCTGGGGGCCACGCTGGGCGGAGTCGGACTGGCCGGTCTGCTGATGGCCATGGCTGCCATGGTCAGGAATTTTGAGAATATTGCCCATTCGGTTTTGGCAGCGAACCCGCACAGCGCGGACGATCCGCTCGTGCAGAATCGAATGCACGGCGAAAACGGTCGCGTGCTCGCTTCGACGAACGGTAGTTCAGCCACGAGTGATCTTGGGCACATGCACGATCTATTGCGCGAGATTCGAGATCTCTCTGTGGTTTCGCCTACGGAACGAGATTCCTCGCTTGAACGCATCCGGACCAACTATCAGAAGCACGCAGCCGAAGAGATCATTGAGGCGGTGAATCGCAGGCAGCTAGGCGACGCCAGAATCATGTTGCGCGATGCTGAAGCGACTTATGGCTCAACTTCTACATTTGAACGCCTATCCGTGAAGATTGAGGAGGCCGAGTCCCGCACCGAACCGTTGGATTTCGCCCGCACGAAGCGAATGGTGGAGGAGGCGATTTCGGGCAAGCGCTGGGCGGAGGCTGAACAATTCGTTGAGGACCTAAGCCATAATCACCCCGCGAGCGTGCGATGTCGGCAGTTGTGGGAAGACACTCGCCGAGCGCGGTTGCTCGCACACGTTCAGCGATGCTCCTCGCAGCACCACTGGGCCGAGGCAAAGGCAGCTGCGAATGAGTTCCTTGAGCGATTCCCCGACGGCGTCGAGGCCAAGGCACTTCGCCTGCAACTGGCGACGCTGGAGGACAATGCGGAAATCGTGCAGCGGCGACACATCGAATCGCGAATTACCGAACTTCTAGCCAGCCAGCATTTCGATGAAGCACTGCGCCTCGCCAAACATGTAGTCGAGAACTTCCCCGACTCTCCGCAGGCCGAAGCACTTCGCGAGCAGTTGCCGCGATTAGAGAAGCGGGTGACGGCCTAACTGGCGGCATAGACCTTGCTTGATCGCAGTAGGGTCTTTGGTCATACATTGTGGGTGGCACGGTCAAGCAGCAGCTTGGCCGTGGCGAGTCGACATCGTCACATTCGCAAACGATAATCCATTCGCATGACGTACCTCGTCGCGTCCTTCTTTGCTGACAAGATCAACGATCTTCAGACCAAAGCGCGAACTGCGTGGGCTGACGGTGCGGAAGCGATCGAAGTGCGCATCGATTCGTGGGAGGATTCGCCGGAATCCCTCAACGACTTTTTGAAGTTGCACCGTGATCGCGTCTGGATTGTCACTTGCCGAAGTAGCGAGGAGGGCGGCCAATTTCGCGGCGACACGCAGGAGCGGGTCTCGCTCTTGATCGCAGCCGCCCGCGCAACCGGCGCGTATGTCGATTTCGAGCTCGCCGATTTCAAACGTTCAGCCAACATCGCTCAGAAAATCCACCTCGCGGCCGACGGTCACGCGAACGATTCTCCCCGGCTCATCCTCTCGGCGCACGAATTCGCGGAAAAACTGCCGGATGTTGATGCCCTCGTGGCTGATTGTCGTACGCAGGACCCCAATGCGATTTTCAAATGTGCTTACAAAGTCACTAATCCATCGGACTCGTTCCCCGCACTGGACCTGATGCATGAGTTCGGCTCGCACGTATGCGGAATCGCGATGGGCGAAGCCGGTCTGTGGACGCGGGTGCTGGCCAAGAAGTTCGGTGCGTTTGCGACTTATTGTGCGACGGCTGGCAACTCCCCCACCGCTCCCGGCCAGATCAGCGTGCGGGAGATGATCGATCGATTTCGCTGTTCTCAGATCGGCAAATCGACGCGCGTGTTCGGCGTCTTGGGCGATCCCGTCGCACAATCAATGAGCCCCGCGTTGTTCAATCACTGGTTCGAGGAGAACCAGATCGACGCCGTGTACCTGCCAATGTTATTGCATGATGACGGCTGCGAACTCTTCCGTTTTCTCGACGGATGCATGAAACGAAGCTGGCTCGACCTAGGCGGGTTCAGCGTAACAAAACCGCACAAGACGTCAGTCTTACGCTGGCTGGGTGAACGCGTGGATCGCACAGCCCAGCTCATCGGCGCGATCAACACGATCGTGATGCACGACGGAACGCCGATGGGATACAACACCGACAGCTACGCAGCCGTCGATTCGCTGGTGTCTGCGATGGAGATTTCCCGCGTGGAACTAGCGGAACTCTCGATTGATATCCTCGGCACGGGCGGAGCTGCTCGTGCGCTGCTGACTGCGCTATCTGAAATCGGGTGCAGAATAACGATCTACGGACGGTCACCATCGACCACCGCGCAATTGGCGGAGTATTTCAACGCAACGGCTGCTGATTGGGAATCGCGGGCAAATCGTCGCGGCGACGTCATCGTGAACTGCACGAGCGTGGGAATGGCCCCTGATGTCGAAAGCTCTCCGCTCCCGCGCCACGCGTTCAACAAATGTCGAATGGCCTTCGACATGATCTACAATCCGCAAAAGACAAGGTTCCTCTTCGATGCGGAATCAGCCGGCGTGCCAATCTTGAACGGCCTCGACATGTTCATGCGACAGGCGATCAACCAGTTCGAACTCTGGACGGGCAAGCGCCCGGACGCCGACTCAGGCTTGCGGCTCGTCAAACGCAAGCTGGCCTTCTTGGAACCGGACCCGTCGCCGAGCGGAAGCCAACACAACGACTAAATATGACAGAACCTGCACCAAACTCTCGTCAATCCATCGTGCTGATTGGTTATCGCGGCGCGGGAAAAACGTCCGTTGGCCGTGTACTGGCCAAGCGCCTGAACAGGACTTTTGAAGACACCGATGATCTCGTCACCGCAATCGCGGGTATGACAATTGCGAAGATTTTCGCGCAAGAGGGCGAAGCTGGATTTCGACGCCGCGAATCACAAGCCGTGGAAGAAGCGGTCCGTCGAAAAGCGGGAGTAATCAGTGTTGGCGGCGGGGCCGTGCTGGACGAAGCAAACGTCAAGCACTTGAAATCAATCGCACGCGTTGTGTTTCTTCACGCGCCGCCCGAAGTTCTTTGGGAACGGATTTCGAGCGACTCGGATTCATCAGTATCGCGGCCTGCCTTTACGTCAACAGCCGGCCTGCTCGAAGTGAAAGGAGTGCTTGCTTTTCGATTTCCAATTTATCGAGAGATTGCAGATATCGCGATCAACACTGATGACAAGTCGATCGAGGAGATTGCGGATGAAATCGTCAGACGACTCGCCGACTAGCGGCCCCACCGCGCCGAGAGCGGCCACAGCAACCAACCGTATAGCGAGTGAATGAAGAATACTCCGAGAATAAACGGAATCGAGCTATAGGTTCCCTCTAACGCTCCACACTGCCCCCAGAGATAAATGCCCGCAGCACTACCGATCGCAGACAACAACAGCACAACCGCGGCCAGTCGACTCAGTGCACGCGACTTCGCGCTGATGACCAAACCCACGAGCACCGCGAAGGCCACAAACGCACCTGCCCCCCAGCGCGAATAATTGACTGGGTATTTCCAGCCAAAGCTCATCGCGGTGTCATAGAGCAACCACAGAATTACCAACGCCCCACCGCCAACCAGAATGGTCCACTTTCGCCGCCACGACGGATCGAGCTTGCTCCCCAAGCTCGCACCGCCAGCCAACGCCAACGCGAGGGCAGCCCCCGTCGAAAGGGTGAGCCAGGTGTACGCCACGGAACCGATCGTCTTCGCAGCAGCCATGCCCCCAATGTTCGGATTGGGCGCCGCGACAGCAGCAGGAGGCTCGTCACCATCGGCGGGTTGCGGCTTGATCATGCTCGACATGCGTGAGAGATCGACCCCGGGGAGCGGCGTTTTCATCATCAGCGTTCGGAAGATGAACGGGTCAACCTGCCACCAGGCGACGAAGTAAAGTAGGCCCGCCACGAGAATGTTGAGCAGCCCTAACCGGAGTGCGCCGCCCGATGAAACCGGCCTGACAGCCGCGCGCACCGGTCGCGACACTGAGCGGCCGCGTGCAGACAGAGGATAAACAACCTTGATTTCGAGCGGGGTCATCGTGCTCATGGTCTGACTTGTGCTTTCCTTCCCTTTTCCGTTCAGCGATCGAGACTCGTAGGGCGGGTTCAACCCGCCACATCAAGAACTACGACGCTATGGCGGGTAGAACCCGCCCTACATCAATCGCGTCAATCAATTCGCTTCCGGCCAACGTCGCGGGCCGATGCTCGCCAGGTGGCCTTCAATATCGATTGGGTATTGCTTGAAATAATCCTGAATCCGCTTCACCGAGATCGCGTCCACATCGGCCAACGTCTGCTCGACGGTGCGCGGATGTCCGTAATATTCCATGTCGTCCATGATCTGCGTCAGGCGGTGATACGGCGCTTCGCTCTCCGCCGCCAGCGACGTTCGCCGCTTGTTCTTCACACGATCCACTTCGTGCGGTTCAACCGGCTCGCGGCAAATCCGCTTCGCTTCAACACGCATAGCCTCAAGCAACCGCTCGCACATTTCCGGCTGACACGCACCCGAAAGTATGAACACGCCGCAATCGGTGTAGTCGAGATGGAACGCACCCGCACGCGGGCTCAGGCCCGTCTGCACAATATTCCAATAGAACCGCGAATTATCGCCGCCGAGAATCGAAGTCGCGGCTCCGACCGTTTCCGCAAGCTCGTGCGTCGCGCCAACAGCCGGAAAAGTCAATGCGATAATCTGTTGCTTGAAGCGATCAACCTGCAACGCACTGACGCCGCCGTATACCTTAGGTGCGATTCGCTTCGTCTTAGTCCCCGACGGTTTCCAGCTGCCGCACAGCTTTTCCGCAACACCGATGATATGCTTCGGATCAACATTACCCGCGATGACGAGCAGCATGTTGTCGGGTGAATATCGCTCCTGGAAATACGCCCACATCTTGTCGCGCTGCATGCCGCCCACTGTGTCCTCATAACCAAGGATCGGCCAAGCAAGCGAATGCCCCTTGAACACGTGCTCCTGAAGAAAATCGAACGCGACGTGCTCGATCTGATCCTTCGACATAGCGATTTCTTCAAGGATGACTTTCTTCTCCATATCGAACTCAGCCGGAGGAATCGCAGAGCGCATCATGTCCGCCAGCAATTCGATCTGCTTCTCGATATCCTCTTTGCGAACCCAGCCGTAATAAATCGTGCGATCCTCGCTGGTAAAAGCGTTGTAGCTGCTACCCATGCGATCGAAATCGATGGTGATATCGCGCCACGTGCGTTTCGTGGTTCCCTTGAACATCATGTGCTCGAGGAAATGCGAAATGCCAGCAAGCTCGCGAACTTCATCGCGGGCGCCCGTGCGAACAAGGAAACCAGCCGCCGCGCTCGAAACATCGGGCATGGTTTCGATCACGATCTGCAAGCCGTTTGTCAGCTTGTGCAGCGTGTAAGGATTCTTCGCGTTCGTGATGGCCGCCGGAGCGGAAATGACCTGTGCACCGTTGCTTTTCATGATCACCCCTCCGTAACCAGTGGACGCGGACCGAGCGTCACTACACAACGCCGATCGCGACGATACGTCGCAAGGTATCGGCGAATATCATCCATTGTGACCGAACGAATCTTTTGAATCTTTTCTTCCTCAGACATGGGACGCCCAAAGTGGAAAATGTCGTCGGAAAGCTCGCCGCATTTCGCCCGCGTCGATTCGCCGCGAGTCTGGCGCTGAACGAGAATGCTGTTGATCGCACGGTCGTGTTCGTCCTGCTCAATATCTTCAGCCAGTCGATCTACTTCACGCAGCAACGTCTTATACGTCTGGTCGCAACGTTCGGGCGTCGTCGATGCGCCCATGAAAATCATGCCCGCGCCGCGCGGATTCTCCTGCCATGCGCCGACCCAATACACCAGACCCTGCTTCTCGCGAACCTCGGTGAACAACCGCGCACTCATTCCACCCGCGAGGATCGTCAGCATTACGACCTGCGCGGGAAAGTCTTTGTGCGTCGCATCGACGCCCGGCCAGCAGATACCAATCTGCTCCTGCTCCAGTTCCTTCGAAAAATGGTGCATGCCCGGAGTGAACGTAACCGGAAACTGTGACTGCCCATTTCCAGTAGCACCCTTGAATCCGCCAAAGTGTTTTTCCAGAACGTCGGCCACGCGCTTCGGCTCAACCGGACCCGCCACGACAACGACCATGCGCTCGTTGCGATAGTACGATTTCCAATAATCGACGAGGTCGTTTCGCGTGATTCGCCCAAGGCTCTCCGCATCGCCCAGCGGAATGCGCCCCATCACCGGGCCATACGCGTGCTTACTGATGTACTTGTCGACGACCGATTGCGGATCATCTTCAAGTGCGATGAGCTCTTGCTTCGCAAGATCGATGTTGACGTCGAAAGCGGCCTGCGGAAACTTTGGCGTGCGAAATAGCTCTGCATGAAGCTCGATCACACGCTCGAAATGCTCCGGCAAGGCAGTGGAGGTATAGGTGCTCGTCTCGCGACCCGTGCCGCTGCGATGCGAAGCACCGATGGCATCAAACGCATCAGAAAATTCCTGACCCGTGAAGTTTTCCGTTTCCTTGTCGAGCGTTTCCTCAACCAGTCGCGCGAGGCCCAACTTGTCGGTAGGATCGCTGCACGCGCCAGCCATGATGCGAATCTGAATCGAGACGATGTGTCGACGGGGCAGCGGGTAGACCGCGTAATCCAGCCCACAGGGGAGCTTCGAATAAACAATGTCAGACATCAACCTGCCCCTGTTTTGCTGGGAAAGCGTCGTCAACATTCTTCATTCATCGGCCCAGACCGCGAACCGCTGAACGTGGAATGCCTGAAACTCGTAAGGTAGCGGCCCACGGCGGAGCGCACAAGAATGTGAAAACGAGCTGAAAAACAATCAAAGCGAGTGCGGGGCACGGCCCATGACTTGTCGTTATGGCGTTCGATCGCCGGGTGCGCCGTCCTCGGCAACGGGCGCGGATGGAACGCCTTCGGGAATCGGCGGCCTTGCCTTCGCTTTCATATCCTCTGCCAGTTTTCTCAGCGGCTCGCTTTCGGGCTTTTGTTGCAGCGCGATGGTAAGGAACTGCGCGGCAATGGCTGGGTCCAGACCCTTTTCCAGCGCGACACGCAAACTATCAGCAGTCGGCTGATCGTCGCCATTTGTAAACGCAAGGTCTGCCGCGACGTAGTGACCCAGATAGTCATCAGGATTCAACACCCGCGCCCGCTCGACCCACTTCGCGAGTTCATCTTTTACGTCGGTCGCGGGCTTTGGCAGCACACCGGCGGCAGGTCTCTGTAGAAGTCGATAGGCAAGCCGCGCATATCGCGAACCGATTTCTCGAGAAATCGCCTCATCGCTCGCTTTGTTCGACGCTAGTTCACGCAGGATCTTTCCCGCCTCGTTCTCATTCCCAGCCGCCAGCTGCATCTCGACGAGCCGCTGCTTGACCGATGTTGCTAACCTGCGACCTTCGAGCGAAGGCGGAGCATATTGCAGGGCAATGCTGGCCGCCCCGATCGCCTTCTCGGTTTGCGTCGGCGCCTGAAAGAAAAGCGCCGTCGACAATTCTGCGAACGAGGCCGCCGTAGCCACCGGGGCGTCTGACACGCTCGATCGATAACATTCCGATGCAACCGTCAGGTATTGCACGCAATGTTCAAAGTCCCCCACCACGGCGCGCAACGCCGAAGCAAGCCGCGAAACCTCGGGCGCCCAGACTTCCATGGCGTCAGGCACCGGGTCTGACATGGCGGGATTCGTGCAGCGCTGCATCGCCTTCTCACGAAGCGGTCCGAAATTCGTTTCAAACTCTGCATCGCTCGCCAGTGACTGCAAAATCGGAGTGTAGTTCGGCGGAAGTGGTGCATACCGTAACGGTCGCGCGAGAAGCTCAACCACTACCGGCAGCTCAAGAGTGCCCGCAGCCGTTCGAACATATTCGATAGCCAGCGTCACATCGAACGGTTGGCGAAGCAATTCGTTCTTCAAGGCCGCAGCCGCATCGCGAAGGAACTGATCGCGCTGCGCGTCATCCCCACGAACAACCGCCTGATGCGCAAGCACCATGCTCAAGTCGTACAGCACCTGCCCGCTGTTGAAGAAATTCGGCGACCGCACGATAAGTTCCTGAACAGCCTGCAAACCCGCCTTCGCATGATCGTCGCAGCGCTTACGATCCTCCGCCGCCAGCGCAAGAAGGTTTGCATCGGGAATTTCCAATTCCCTCGCTCGAGTCTCGCGATCGACCGCGCTGGCTTGATATTGCGAGGCCGCCCGCATATGTGCTCGCGCAAGTTGCCGTCGATTGGCGAGCGCACGCTCGGGATTCAAGCTGTTCGTGGCTCGCTCCGCATGTCGAATGGCCTCGTCGTACCGACCTGCCTCAATCTCATCCGCCACGCGATACGCATATCGCGCCGTGTTGAAATCTTCCTGGGCCAACAAGAACACTACGATCGCGACCACAGAGCCCAGTACGCCAGCCAGAACGCGCCGGCCTTTGTCCGCTGACAACCAGCGAACGGGCGACGGCAGTTGATGCCATGAGAACGCCCAAACGAGACCCAGCGTTGTGTAGAAAAATGGAGGCACATCCGCCACGCGCAGCCCAACACCAAAACACTCCGAAATGCACAGCGCGACCAGCGATCCCATGGAGCCGAGCAGCGCACCGCGATGGGCCGGAGGCGGATCCGCCGCCAATGCCGCTGATCCGGCGAGAAACGTCAACACCACGGCGGCGAGAATGAGCACGAATCCTACAGAACCAAGTTCCGAAAGAACCTGAAACCACTCATTGTGCGCATTCGCCAACCGAGTTTCGAGCGCTTGCGGATCTGCTTGCACGTCAGCAATCGCATTCGCATCGCCCGAAAGAGTGAACCCCGCCTGCCCATAGCCAATCAGCGGACGCTCATCGAACATCTTCCACGCGTAACTCCACGCGTAGCCTCGAAGTCGTTGCGTCGCACTGCGACCGGTCGGCGATTCAGCGTCAGCCTGCTTCGAATAAAAAACTGAAGCCGCAATCGCCAATCCCACCGCCAGCGCGATCGCGCCGAACTTCGCCTTGCCGCGTGCGGAGAAAAAGATGATCGCGACCAATCCAAATCCGACGCCCAATTGCACACCGCGCGAAGAAGTGAGCCAGATCGCCCATGCGACAAGGCCAATTCCAACAATGGCGGCGACCGCTCGCAATAGTGCGTTGTTTCGAGCTGCCGAGCCAAGCTCGAACGATTTCTCAGCCACGTAAGTCACGAGCAACAGAAGACCTGGCGCGAGGCTCGCGGCTAGAAAATTCGGATTCCCCGACGGAAACTTCGCTCGCAAGACCGGGTTGCGGCCATAGTAATACCAGAGGGCCAACACCGCCGTGGCCACCGCCACGATCATCACCCCCCGCGCCACCACTCGCGCCGCATTCGGACCCAACCCATAAGCGATCGTCACCGCCCAGATGAACTGAATCGCCAGCAGCAGCGACGCGCCAACTGCCAACTCCGGCGCTCTGCTCCAGCCGGCGCTCACAAACGACCAGATCAAAAACGCAAGGAAAAGTGCTTGCGCAGCGAACAATGGCGGAATCTGAAGTTTCTGCGCGGAATCAGTCGCGTCTCCGTCAGACGCCCCCCCTGCACGAATAAGCGTATCGCCTGCCAGGTCGTCGCTTCCCGAAGGCGGGCGAATCGCAATCGCCAGCGCAAGAGCGAGCACCGCCAGGCCGGTTCCAATCCCCAGTACCAAACCCTTCACGTCGCCCGCGTGAATGGTCGGGAATGCATAATTCAGGCAGAACAGTTTCACCACTGCATACAGCGGCGACTCTTCCGACCACGGTATCGCCCCATCGATGGGAATCGAAGTCTCCGCCGCACTGAGCAGCATCGAGCAGCCAGCCACCGTCGCAATCACGATGCCAATCATCACGACGTGAAAAGGTTGCAGGGTGCCGGAGTCGCGAAGCCGAATGACGGTATTGGGAGTTGAGTTCATGCAGATACTACGTTCGTCCGTGCGCGGCGTTCTTTATCGACTCAGGTGTTCTTGCTCGTGGGCGCCACCCACGGAATATCCGCGACGCCTTCCCGCGTATTGGTCAACCGCGCGAGTGCGAAAAGATAATCGCTCAGCCGGTTCAGATAAATAACCGGCCAGGGAGAAATGGTTTCCTGTTGCGCGAGGGCGACGACCGACCGCTCCGCCCTGCGGCAAACGGTCCGCGCGAAGTGAAATTGGGCGGCTGTGGGCGAGCCCCCGGGCAGTACAAACTGCCGAAGCGGCGGTGTTTCTGCACTGGCTTCGTCGATCCAGTGCTCGATGTTCGTAGCGTGCTCCTGCGTGATAGCCGTCGGCGGTTTCTCGTCGATCGGAGTCGCCAGCTCGCCACCAAGAACAAAAAGCTCATTCTGAATCTGCTGCAGTCGCTGATTGATTTGCTTGTCCTTGCAGTTCGCAATGACGACGCCGATAGCCGCGTTCGTCTCGTCCACATCGCCATAACAGGCCACGCGCGGATCGTGCTTGAACACCCGCCGCCCACCGATGAGCCCGGTGCGTCCGTCGTCGCCATGTTTGGTGTAGAGTTTCATGCGATTTCATTCCGCCAAGTCGCGACGAATTATACACCGCACGACTACTTGGGCTATTGCTGTTCTGCTTAATGCTTGAAATGTCTGACGCCCGTGAAGATCATAGCCACATCGCGCTCATCGCACGCACGGATTACCTCTTCGTCGCGCTTGGACCCACCGGGCTGAATGATCGCTGTCACACCCGCATCCATCAGCAGCTTCGGCCCATCGTCGAAAGGAAAGAACGCATCCGACGCCGCAACCGAACCCTTCAGCTTCTCCGCATGGCCATTCTCGTTAGCTAACCACGTCGCGATGCGACAACTCATCACCCGCGACATCTGCCCCGCGCCATTGCCGATCAACATGCCGTCCTTGCAGATGCTGATCGCGTTGCTCTTGGTGTGCTTGGCGATAAGCCAGGCCAATCTCAGATCGGATAGTTCAGAGTCAGTGGGCTTTCGTTTGGTGACGAATTTCCATTCGGATTCGTTGAGGCCGATGGAGTCTGACAATTGCACAAGCATTCCACCCATAATGCTACGGTAGTCTTGATTCGCATGTAGTTTATTTTCATTCATCGCCCAAACTTCAAAAAGTCTGGTGCGTTTACCCCACTCTTTGGAGGCACGAAGTAGATCAATAACCGCTTGGTCTGCCCGAAATTCCTGCGAATCTCCGAAGCTCGGCGCTGCCCAACCGTCAAGGAAGAAACCTCCTGCATGAGCCTGCTTACCCCAATTAGAAAATGTCGAAGCCACCGCCGATACCACCGCGCTAGTCACGGGAAAACTGCAAACAAGAAATCCACCCATTGCCGCGTTTGGATCACCCAGATACGCCTTTCGATACGCCTCAATCGGATCTTGTGAAACAGCTACTCCGCAGGGGTTGGTATGTTTGAAGAAGCACGCGCAGTGCAGTTGTTCCGAATCATCAACCACTCCCTCGATTTCCTTCTGTGTTTCTCCCGCCTCCAAGATAGTGGTGATTTTGGAGTTCATACCTCGCCAAATATCGCCACATAGCCGTACGCTGGCATCGAGGTCCAGATAGTTGTTTACAGAACACTCTTCTTGAAATTCATGGTCTCCAATCGAGTCTGACGTAGTCAGGTCTATATCGTGTCCATCGTGCAAATACCACAATTTTGCAACCTGATGCGGATTTTCACCGTAGCGAAGCGGACCCCAATCTGAAACTCGAAGCATATCCTGAGGAAGTCCTTGGCCCTTGATAGCCGAAATCCACTTAACAATATCTGAGTCATAATCCAGAACATCGTCGAAGGCCCGGTATGCGCGACCTAGGTTGGTAATTGAGTCATCATCTCTCAGAGTGGATAGGACATAATCAAGTGCATCAATGTGAGATACAACAAGTACGTGCGCTTGATTCTTCGCCGCTGCCCTAAGCAACGACACTCCCCCAATATCAATCATCTCGATCGCTTGCTCGAACGAACAATTCGGATCAGCCACCGTCTTTTCAAACGGATACAGATCCACCACGACCATATCGATCGTCTTGATTCCCTGCTCCGCCAGCTGTCGCATGTGCTCTGGGTTGTCGCGATCAGCCAGAATTCCCGCGAAAATCTTCGGGTGCAACGTCTTCACGCGGCCATCGAGCAATTCCGGAAAACCGGTGATCTCCTCGACCAGTGTCACCGCGATTCCATTGTCTTTGAGCAGTTTGGCTGTCCCGCCGGTGGAGATGATTTCGATGCTGAACTCGTCAACCAGCGCACGAGCAAAATCGACAATGCCGGTCTTGTCATAAACGCTGATCAGCGCGCGTTCGATTTTCCGCTGGGCCATGCGACGAACCTCCGATGAGCACGGAGTCTATCAGGAAAGCAGCTAACCGGCATGGGAAAACTGAACCGCGACCGCAAGGGAGCGGCCCTGATTTCAATTGAGAGGCGAGTGTTTACTGAAGTGCTAAGAGAGGACTCTCGACTTAGCGGGCAAAACTTGGTCGGCTATTGCCTAATGCCTCTTGCCCAATGCCTGTGCGAAGTACAGTCGCGAGAGCTTGAGCGATCGAACCACCTGTTACTTCTTCTTCCGGTCCCAGCGACTCCGGAAAGGATCAGCCTCTTCCTGCGATGGAACCGTCGACGCAGCCGGTGCTGCCTCGGCCGCTTCACCGGGCGGCAAATTCAACTGTTTCTTAGCCGCCAGAATCTGCTGTCTGCGAAGGTACGGTACGCTGTCCGGACGGGCACACAAGACTTCTCCGCCTGAACCGAACAGATAAATCGCATCATCATCCACATTGGTAATCGCGAACTCCGCGCCAACCGCACTGATCGATGCAATCTGCGAACCATTCACATGATCAATTACCGCCAGCCGCCGATCCGTCGTGAACACGAAATCCCGCTCGCCCGAGTGGGCCGCCAGATTTCGCCCAACTGCCAGTCTCCACCGCTCACTACCCGTGTCGGCATCGAGTGCTGTCAGCCCCTGCCCTTGGCTGTATTGATAGGCCGTCCGCGCGACGACCGCCGGACCCTCATCCAGCTCCCACGGGAATCGCACGCGCCACTCCACCGCCCCGGTGTTTGAATTCAGCTTGTAGAGCGATCGGTCCTGGCTCGCCACATAAATGCCGCCGATGTCGGACGCGAGCTCCGCGTGAACCGCCCCACCGACGGTGCTTGCCCAATACAAAGTCTTGTCAACCGCCGAGCACGAAAAGACATGCCCGCCGTGTGACGCGAAAACCAGACTGTTGTCGGTGTCAAAGATGGGTGTAGTTGTCACCGCTCCGCCGGTCGCAACCTCCCACAGCTCCACAAAACCGTTCGGCACCCGCTGCGTGGGGAACAACGAATAGACGCGACCGTTATAACTGCCCATGAACAATCGGCCATCGTAACCCAACGCCGGACCACCCTCCGGATACGGCAGCGAAATCTCCTGAATGCGATCACCGGAGTAACGATCCAAAACCTTAATGCTCGAGCTGGAAACGATGGCCACCACCGCCCGCCCGCCAATCGTGTGGTATTGAGTCGGCTTGTAGATTCGGAATTGCGGGTTCGCGACTTCGTCGGCCCAACGAATCAACCCAGAGGCAGCCTCAACCGAGAAAACCAAACCTTGATCGCTGACGACATACACGTTCTCGTCAATGAGGTAGGCCGATCGAACAGACTCGCCCGCCGCCAGCGGAACCTGAATCGTCCAATACGCGCGGAACCCCGCGTCCTCCAACGCAGCCACGTTGGCCAGCGACGATTCCGGAAACGCAAACGCCGGCGAGTTCACTCCGGCGAAAAGCAGGGACCCGATCAGTGCCAACTTCGAAGGTGACAGAATCCGTCTCATCAGGAAATCCTCAACGCCGATCGCGGTCCGTGACACTTAGTCGACAAGGCGCACCGAGCCGACAAAACACAACTAAGCGCTGTAACATCATTCCCTCTCCCTCTTAGGGAGAGGGCAGGGTGAGGGTCTCTTTCGCGGTCGACACATTGTTATGTTAAGAGTCGTAGCCTGCCGACCGCTTGTCGACCTCACACTGCAGGACCGGTTTCCAACCGGCCATCACGCGATATTGAAGAGCTTCGCGAGCGATCGGTCAAGCAGCCCACCGCAGGAGTGTCGGCAAACCAGTTCTAACGTACTATGGGCCCCATCGCAGGCGGTTGGAGCATAGGGAAACGCAATGCGCATCGGAGTCGAACGCGTGAATCACGGCATGGCCGCAAAGCCGATCGAAATCATGCTGCTCGCGCTGCTCGTCGCGACCTTCGCTTCGTCCTGCAAACGAGATTCGCAAACCGAGAAACCAGAATCTCCCAAGCAACCGACGACCACCAAGAGCGATTTCCTATCATTCATGCACGAAGGTCACGCTGCCGCCGCGCGTTGGGACCAGCCCGGCGCGACCGCAGCCTTTCGCAAAGCGCTGGATGCCGACCCAACGTCGACTCCGGCCCGACTCAACCTCGGCCTAGCCCAACTCCTCGACAGCAATGCCGAGGACGCCGTCGCTACGTTGAAACCGCTGCTCGACCGGCCACCAGTTTCGACGCAGATGGAATACCTCTACGGCCTCTCCCTGCTGAAAGCGGGCAAACCTGAAGACGCCATCGAGCACCTGCGCAGAGCGTCCGACGCCGCACCGCACGAATCCAGCGTTTTGTTCCAATACGGCGTCGCGTTGCTGGAGTCGAAGAAATCGGAGGAAGCCGCCGCCGTCTTACGCAACGTGATCGACCTCGACCGCTTCCACATCACAGCCCCCTTCCGCCTCGCGAGAATCGAACGCGCCGCCGGACGCACGGAAGAAGCAGACCGGTGGATGCTGAAATCCGAACAAAACCGCGCAATCCTCGGAACGGACGCGTCCGATCGGGAAGCCCGAGGACTCAACCGTTTCACCAAACCGCTGGACCCGCCGCTGGGCTGGGAACCGAAAGAGAAAGGCAAATCTGTCCGCTACGTGGATTTGCAAGACCCGTTCCAGTCTGAAATCAATTTCGTAGCTCTCGGTTCGCTCGTCGCGGTGATTGGCCGCACAGGCAATGGTGCACCAGAGTTCCTTGCGCATTCCAAAGATTCATGGAAGGTCGTTCATTTTTCTGGTGGGAAGCTCAACGAAATCGAGTCGTCCATCGAAGACCTACCTGTTGCCTATATTTCAGATGTGTCGGTTGGCGATTTCGACAACGATGGATTCACCGATGTCTTCATCGTCGGGACACCGCACGCCACTTTTTTGCGCCAACAGGCAAACCATAGGTTCACTAATGATACAAATCAGGCCGGCCTCGGCGACATCATGGCATCCCAATCCTGCGCGATGGACATAGACCACGACGGCGATCTCGACTTGTTGATCGCTCTCTACGATCAGAAGCTGTCGTATTTCCAAAACGATGGAAAGGGCAACTTCACCGACCTGTCGGCGTTGCTCGCCCTGCCGGATTCGTGGGCGACTGGTTCAAAGGGACGAATCGCCACAGTTTCCATCGGCGACGTAAACGACGACGACTCGACGGATTTGCTGGCAACCTTCGGAAACGCTGCGAGCCTGCTGCAAAACCGAGGATCTTACGATTTCCGAACAGTCTTCGGTTCCGAGATTCCCAGCACCGTTCTGTCAGATCTAGACGACCTCAACAATGACGGACAACTTGAAGCTGCCTATGTAGTCTGCGATGAATCAATTTGCGCAAAAGGGCACATCGCATTCACCGATCAGAACGTCAAGCAAATTGAATTTCACGACATGCCGGCGCCGAGCTTGAATCTACTTGATTATGATTCGGATGGATTCGTTGATGTCTTGTTGAGTAATCAGAACAATTTTCATCTTTGGCGTAATCGTGGAACACATGGATGGAATGAAGTTACTGGAGAAACGGGCCTCGACTCTATCATTCCGATTACCACATCCAGTGAGCTAGTGCCTCCACGGATAAGAGTTCAAGATGTCGACGGAGATGGAGATACGGACATCATCATCGAAGAGATTGGCGGCAGTATGCGCATTCTCCGCGCCGACTCAAACGAGAGGGCGAAGGCACTAAATCTCTCCCTCGAAGGCACCAAATCCAACCGTTCCGGCATCGGCGCTCGCGTCGACATCCGCGCCGGCAGCGCCCGCATCTTCCGCAACATCACGAGTCAGCCGATCACCATCGGCGTCGGCGATTTTGAAAAGCTTGACCTCGTCAAAATCCTCTGGCCCAACGGAGCCACCGACGCGTTCACGAATGTCCCCGTCGACAAGCCGCTGCACGTCGTCGAGACAACGGTCACGCTCGGCTCATGCCCGCACCTGTACGTGTGGGACAACGACCAATTCCGCTTCGTCACCGACATCCTCGGCAACGCCCCGCTAGGCCTGCCCTACGCACCGGGCAAATACCTGGCTGCGGACACAAGCGAAATCGTCTGGCTGGGCAATGAGCAAAACGTTTCCTTTGTCGAACCCCATCAGAGCCCCGAGCGCAAGCGAGGGGTTGCTGGTGCGAGAATCCCTTCTCGCACCAACGCCAGCGGGAATCCTTTCCCTCCGAACATGCCAGCCGATCCCAAACATGACACTTCCTCATTTCGACATTCGATATTCGACATTCGACATTCAGCCGAACCCGTCGCTCGCGCTTCGGACTCTGAAGAATCGCAGCGCCTTGTGACCATCGAAATCACCGACGAGCTCCGCGAGCTTCTTTATCTCGACGATGTCAAGCTGCTCGTCGTCGATCATCCCAACGATGTTGAAGTCCATCCCAACGACAAAGTCATCCCGCCGCCCTTCCCCAATTCGGAAGTGTGGTCCGTTCGCAACGCCCGCCCGCCGATTCACGCCGTCAACGATGCTGGGCAGGACGTTTCAAGTAGCTTGACCGCTGTCGACAACATCAAAGTTGGCCCGCGAAAACTTCGCAGCCCACAGCTCAAAGGACTGGCCGAGACAACTTCGCTCACCCTCGACTTCGGCCCAATCGATACCACCAAACCCAACACACTCGTCATGAACGGCTGGCTGCACTGGGGCGGCGCCAGCTCCAACATCGCAGCCGCCCAAAATCCGACGCTGGGTAATCCCTTCCCGCGACTCGAAGCGATGACAGGCGATGGCACCTGGCAACCTGTCGATGTTGTCGTCGGCGCGCCATCTGGAAAAACAAAAACAATCCTCGTCAACCTGACGAACAAGCTGCCCGCCGACACGAAACAACTCCGCCTCACGTGGGGACTGGAAGTATTCTGGGATCGCATCGCTCTCGCCGAGCGCCTTGAAAATCCAATCTCGCAGGAAGAAACTCCCCCTCCCTCTTGGACGGAGGGCGACCAAAACGGGAGCCCGACGGATCGGGGTGAGGGGCTCAAGACTTCGACATCAAAAATGGTCGAGATCGCTCCTACCTCAGCCAATCTCTACTATCGCGGCGTTCCGCGCATGACACGTTCGTCACCGGATCAGCCGTTCATCCCGGACTACAATGATCTGTTGGAGTCACCGCCGTGGCGGATGATCCCCCAAGGTTTCTGCACGCGCGTCGGCGATGTGCTCGAATTACTGACCGCCACCGACGACCGCTACGTCATCATGAACTGCGGCGACGCATGCCGCATCGAGTTCGACGTCACCACGCTTCCTCCGGTTGCAGACGGCTGGTCGCGCGACTTCTTCCTCTACACCGACGGCTGGGACAAGGACATGGACCACAACGTCTTCACCGGCCACACCGTCCTGCCGCTGCCCGTTCACGGCCAGGACGAACAACGCTACGGCCTCGAGCAATTTGAACTGCCGTCAACAGATTGGATCGAAAAATACAACAAGCGCTGGGTCGCGGGACAATTGAATGAATAAGCAGAACAAAGCAATGCCTAAACTAACTGTAGGGTGGGTGCTCTGCACCCACCTGCTATTTGTCGTCTTAGGCACGATCACACCAATCGCGCAGGCCGAGGAAGCACCGGCTGTTTCAAAACCCGCTACCTGGTCCGCCGACAAACCCGATCGAATCAAGCTTCCTTCGACGACGCCGACATCGCAACGATATCGCGACGTGCTCGCGATCGCAGCCGATGTCCATGACGCTCACAAAGATGAAACAACAGGCAGCGATGAACTTGCCAAACAGAAACAAACTCTCGACAAACCAGTTTATGTTGATTCGACGATGTCAGTCATTGGCACTTCTTCTGGATTGCCCGACCAACTTCGTTACAACACCGACTACTTCCTCAACCGCTCCGACCGCCTCCTCGGCAGCGACGTGCTCGGTCACACGGGTCTCTGCGTCGGCGACGTCAACGGCGATGGCCGCGACGATATCTACGTTCCGCAAATGGGCGGCCTGCCGAATCTGCTGCTGGTCCAAAATGAAGATGGCACAGTAACAAATCGCGCAAAAGAAGCCGGCGTCGACCTGCTCGACATGACTCGTGCGTGCCTGCTGGTCGATCTCGACAACGACAATGATCAGGACCTCGTCCTCTCCGTCCGCAACGCCACCGTCATTTACGAAAACGACGGGAAAGGCAACTTCGGCGGCCCCGAGCACAAGCCCGTCCTCAACGCCCGCACCGGCACGCCCTCCGAGTTCTACTCCATCGCCGCAGCCGACTACGACAACAACAATTTCGTCGACCTCTACTCCGTCCGTTATGTCAAAGCGACTTACGGCGTAAGCATCCCGCTGCCCTACCACGACGCCAACAATGGTCCGCCGAATCACTTGCTCGCCAACCTCGGTGGCTGGAAGTTCGACGACGTGACCGAAAAAAGCGGACTCAGTCAGAACAACTCCCGCTTCAGTCTCGCAGCCGCTTGGGAAGATTTCGACGAAGACGGCGATCAGGACCTCTATGTGGCCAATGATTTCGGCAAAGCCAACTTCTACATCAACAACGCCGGAAAATTCACGGATGAAGCCGCCGAGCGTGGCGTGATGAACCAGGCTGCGGGTATGGGCGTCACATGGGCAGACTACGATCTCGACGGAAAAATCGACCTCTACGTCAGCAACATGTACAGCCCCGCCGGCATGCGTGTGATGAATCAGCCCGAGTTTCGCAAGCAGGATTCCGAAGCCGATCGCCAGCAATTCAAGAGTCATGCGATGGGCAATGCACTGTATCGCAACATCGGCGGCGGGAAGTTTGAAAACGCGTCCAGCAAGCTTCGCGTCGGCGTCGGCGGCTGGTCGTGGGGGTCGATGTTCGTCGACATCAACAACGACGGCTACGAAGACCTGCTCGTGCCCAACGGCAACTTGAGTGGCACGGTTAGACACGATATCGATAGCTTGTTCTGGCGAAGAGTAGCCACCGAGTCGCCGCTCGCCGCAACCGCCGCGCCGAAATACGAAGACGGCTGGGCCGCCCTGAGCCTGCTGATGAACGACGGTTACTCGTGGGCCGGCTATCAGCGAAACGTCACATACCTCAACCTCGGCAATGGCGAGTTTAGCGACATTTCGATGGTAAGTGGCTTTGGATTCATTGAGGACGCTCGCGCCTTGGCTATCACCGACTGGGACAACGACGGCGACCTTGACGCGTGGGTCAAATATCGCACCGCTCCGATGCTTCGTTTCCTCCGCAACATGACGCGCGATTACTCCGAGACGAAATCGCAAGGGCATTTTGTCGCGATCGAAGTCGAAGGAACCAAGTGCAATCGACAGGCGATCGGCGCTCGCGTCACGGTGGAAGCGGGCGGCAAGCAACATAAGAAATCAGTCCGCGCGGGCGAAGGTTATCTCGCACAATCAAGTCATCGTCTCCACTTCGGCCTTGGCTCCCTCGACAAGATCGATCTCGTTTCAGTCGATTGGCCCGGCGGCGAGCACGAAGAGTTCAAGGGCCTGGAAATCGACCGCGCCTATCGATTGGTTCAAGGAAAGGGTCCGACCGCCGACGAACTCGCCCCTCGCGATCAATCTAAGATCAAACTATCACCCGGCGAGATTGAAGAAGCAAAGGATAATCCTGACGCCGTTCGTCGCATCGTATTGCAGGATCGTTTGCCGCTACCCCCCTTCGAACTCGAAACCCTTGACGGCCAAAAAACCAACACCGAAAGCAAACTCGGTCGACCATGTCTTTGGTTCTTCTGGTCGGCAAAAAGTCCCAAGAGTCTCGCGGCCTTGAAAACGCTTTCGCAATCAATCGGTCGCCTGCAGGAACTCAAAGCCGAAGCCATTCCCATCTGCGTCGACGACGAATCATCGATGGAAGCCGCGCGTGCAGCCGCCAAGGAAATCGACCCGAACCTGCCGATCGTCCGCGTCACCCCTCAGCTCATCGATTTCCTCGACGTCATGCAGCAGGAAACGCTTGGCCATCCCGAAGACTTGATGCTCCCCACCGCTCTCATCGTGGATCGACTCGGCCTCCTCGTCTCGATCCAGCGCGGAAAACTCGACATCGACAGCGTCTTGACCGACATGGCTCGAAAACCGGAGCAGCAACAACCGTTTGAAGGCCGCATACTTTTTCCGCCCAAGCGAAACTTCGGCTTCCTCGCACAGCAGTTTAACCAACGCGGCCAGGCGGCGATGGCCGATTACTATCGTCAACTCGCTCAACGAGCGAACGCCGGTGGCGAAAAATGATCAAGCAACTTGACACTCAATCATGAGTAAACGCGCGAAAAGCAAGAAGCCGCATCGGCCGCATTTCCAACGGCGCACTGACCCCGGCGCGCCTCCTGGTACCATCGTCCCCAACCCAGCCGATCCACGAACCGAAGTCCACGTGCTCGCCTACGACGCCGAGCATTTCGAGGAGCGACGCGTCGAGAGCCTGGCCATCATCCCGCCCTTGCTCGAACGCTGGCCGGTGACGTGGGTCAATGTCGAAGGTCTCGGCGACGCGAGCATCATCAACGGGCTGGGGCACATGTTTCGACTTCACGCGCTGGCCCTCGAGGACGTGGTCCACGTTCATCAACGCGCGAAGACCGAATCATACGGGGAGTATTACTTCATCGTCGCGCGGATGCCGCTGCAAAATCAGCCCGGCGAGAGCGAGCAAATCAGCTTTTTCTTCGGCAAGAATTTCGTGCTCACCTTCCAGGAGAAAATCGGCGGCGATTGCCTGAACACCATCCGCAATCGCATTCGCGCCGGCTGGGGACGCTCGCGCGCCATGCGACCCGACTACCTCGTCTACACCTTGCTCGACGCCATCGTCGACAATTATTTCCCGCTGGTCGAATCATGCGGCGAGGCGCTCGATGAACTCGAAGACCAGATGTCCTCGAAATCCATGAACGATACGATGACCAAGGTCCACTGTGTCAAGCGGACATTGCTATCAATTCGCCGCGTGATGTGGCCACTTCGCGACGCGATCAACGCCCTCATGCGCGACCACACCGACCTCATCAGCGACGAAACCCGCATCTACCTCCGCGACGTGCACGACCACTCGATTCAAATCATCGACCTCGTCGAAAACTACCGCGACATCGCCGCAGGCATCACGGAAGTCTATCTCGCCCGCGTCGGCCAGCGCACCAGCGACGTGACGAAAGTGCTGACCGTCATCGCCACCATCTTCATGCCGCTGACGTTCATCGTCGGCATCTACGGCATGAACTTCGATACAAGAGTCTCCCCGTTGAACATGCCCGAACTGGAGTGGTATTGGGGTTATCCGGCGGTCATGATTGTGATGGCGGCGCTTGCAGTTGGAATGCTAATATACTTCTACCGCCGAGGCTGGCTCGGCAGAGACTCGTGGCAGGAAGACGAAGGATCGAAAGATTAAGTGAGTCATGCGTGACAGGTTTCCAACGGTCCCACATATTTAGGGCGTGTAACAATACCTCCCTCTCCCTCTTAGGGAGAGGGTAGGGTGAGGGTCTTCTTCGCAACCATTGTTCGATTTTGTTACATGATTATGGAGCTAAATGTGGGACCGGTTTCCAACCGGTCCATATACCTGGATCCGATATGCCGATTCGAACTCCATTCATCCAAGCCCTGCGAAGTCGCGTCCTTGTAGCCGACGGCGCGATGGGAACGCAGTTGATCGAAGCAGGCCTGGCAGTCGGTGCGTGCGCCGATGAATGGACTTTTTCGAAACCCGACAAGGTGCGCGAAATCCAGACGAAATACGTGCAGGCCGGTGCTGATCTCTTGTTGACCAACACCTTCGGCGGATCGCCTCTCGCCCTCGCGCGACGCGGTTTGGCCGAGAAAGCCTACGACCTCAACCTCGCAGCCGCACGCCTCGCACGCGACTGCATCGGCGCGAACGGCTACGTCCTCGGCGACATCGGCCCCTTCGGCGGATTTCTCGAACCGCTCGGCAATACGTCGCGGCAGGAGCTTGAGCGCGCCACGCGCGTGCAAGTCCAAGGCCTGCTCGACGGCGGTGTCGACGCGATCATCGTCGAGACCATCACCGCGCTGGAAGAATTGGCCGTCGTCGCACAAGCGATCCGCAGTTGCGATGAACACGTTCCGATTATCGGCTCGCTCACGTTCGATCGACTGGCTGACGGCGGTTTCCGCACGATGACCGGCGCGAGCGTGGCCGACGCGATCCAGTTCATGTCGCAACAGAAGATCGACATCCTTGGCTGCAACTGCGGCACCGGCATTCACGCAGCCGACTACGCCCAGCTCGTCGCGCAGTATCGCAACCACAGCAACCTGCCGATCATGGTGCAGCCAAACGCGGGACAACCGCGCCTCGAACGCGGTCGAATCGTCTACGACGAAACGGCCGAGACGATGGCAGCGACCGTACCCGCGCTGATCGCCGCCGGAGCATCCATCGTCGGCGGCTGTTGCGGCACGACTCCGGAGCACATCCGATTGTTTCGCAAGAAAGTGGACGAATTTCCTCAACGATCGGCGAGACCGCATTAGCGTAATGGCGACCTATCATGTCTTGCCGCCATTTAGCCGCCGACTTAATAACGACAACAGCGTATGCCGAATTGACAGCAGAAAAGCGATCACTTGTGTTGTTATTGAAGCGGATCGGAGTGGCACTATGCTCGCCCGAATGCGTCACGTCTATTGCGTTCGCCCAACAATCCCCATCTCGTGAGCCCCCCCTTTTGCGCGAATTAAAAAAGTTGATTGCAAAAACCGCGTTTTCAGAGAGCCAGTCGAGAAATTCACTTGCGCGGCGCAAGACCGCAAACAGAAAAACCGCTCTGCTGGAGAATTATCAAGGGTTTGATTCGAGTGTCCGAACCTTGCGCAATTGACCTCGTCACAGCCACGGCGAAAACAGTTTCACGAAGCCATCTCGCAGGCGCACCCATTTGGAGCGGGCGTCGATTTCGGCGAGTGTCACGTGTTGGCCCTCTTCGACGAGCTTGGCCAGCCACTCGGAGAACTGCTGCGCGAGCGGTTGGTCGTAGGCTTCGACGTTGAACTCGAAATTGAGGCGCAGGCTTCGCGGGTCGAGGTTGGCGGAGCCGAAGCAGACCCACTCGTCGTCGACCACCATGAGTTTGGTGTGCACGAACGGCGGCGGGCGGCGAACGACTTTCACGCCGCGCTCGAGGACCTGCCAGAGGTAGGCGTCGGCGGCCCAGCGCATGAACTGGTGATCGGCGATCGACGGTAGTAGCAGCGTGATCTCGACGCCGCGCAGGGCGGCTAACGCCATTTCGCTGACCAGCGATTGACTCGGGACGAAATACGGCGTGACGAGGAACACGCGTTTTCGGGCGGTGCCCAATGCGGCGAGGATGACGGATTGGATGTTGTCGAGCGTTTCGTCGGGGCCGCTGCTGATGCCGCGACAGAGCGCTTTGCCGGTGCGCTGCAACGACGGGAAATACAGATCGCCTTCCAGTATTCGCTGTGCGCAAAGCCACCAGTCTTCGGCAAACGTCTGCTGCAATTGCGTGACGATCGGACCGGTGAGCTTGAAGTGCAGATCTTCGACGCGCTTGGGGTTCGACGATTGCAGCAGGTGCAGCGCGGTGATGTTCATGCCGCCGGTGAAGCCGACTTCGCCGTCGATGACCAGAATCTTGCGGTGGTTGCGGAGGTTGAAGCGGAGTCGGCCAAAGGGAAATCGCAGTGGCGCGAACGGCACGACCTCAACACCGGCTTTGAGAAGTCGGCGACCCATGCGCGAGGAGTTGCCGAGAGCGCCGATGCCGTCGACGAGGATGTGCACTTTGACTCCGCGCGTGGCGGCGGCGGCGAGGGTGTCGGCGAATTTTCGGCCGATGTCGTCCCAGTCGAAGATGTAGCTGGCGAGCGTGATCGATTTTTTTGCATCGGCGATGGCGGCGAGCATGACGGGGTACAACTCTTCGCCGTTGTGCAGCGGTTCGATCGAATTGCCCGCGAGCAGCGGAAGCTGTGTAACGCGGTCGCTGACGCGGCGGAGCGACGCCAGGTGCCCGATGGCTTCGACTTCGTTTTCGTCGGCTGCGTGTTCGCCAACTGATGGTGCGACGGGAGCGGGTCGATCGCGCTTGGTGGCGCGCCGGACGGCCTGTCGCTGTAGGCGGTTAATGCCGAACACCCAGTACATCCATGCGCCGAAAATGGGCATGGTGAAGACGATGAAAATCCAGAGGGCGGCGGATTTGTGATCGCGCTTGTACATGGTGGCGTGCAAAGCGGCTGTCACCGCCAGCAGCAGCCACGCGATCTCAAAGATGAGCCATTGAGAAGTAATGGTAGGCAGCCGATCGGCTTATTACGCCTTCCCGATCGCCTGATCCACGTCGGCCATCAAATCAGCGACATCCTCAACGCCGACAGACAAGCGCACGAGGCCGTCGGTAATGCCGCGGGCTTCGCGGATTTCCTTGGGGATCGAGGCGTGGGTCATGATGGCTGGGTGGTTCACGAGCGATTCCACGCCGCCGAGTGATTCTGCCAGTGAGAAGACTTTCACGTTTTCGCAGAAGCGAAGAGCGGACATGCGGGCTCCGGCGCCGGTTTCCGTGTTGCCCTGTGAATAGCGCGGACCGAGGCGGGCGGGCAGCTTGTCCGAATGCGATTCATCCTTAAAGATGATCGTCACGATGCCGCCGCCTGCGCTCATCTGCTTCTTGGCCAACTCGTAATCGGGGTGATCGGGCAGGAACGGATAGACCACTTTTTCCAACTTCGGGTGGCCTTGCAGGTGCTGGGCGATTTTCAACGCATTGGATGAGTGTCGCTCCATGCGCAAGGCAAGCGTTTTCAGGCCGCGCTGCTGAAGGAAGCAATCGAACGGGCCGGGCACGCCGCCCATCGCGTTTTGCAGGAAGGCAAGGCGTTCCATGAGCGCTTCGTCGCGCGTGATGACCGCCCCACCGATGACGTCCGAGTGGCCGCCGATGTATTTGGTCGTGCTGTGGACGACGTAGTCCGCGCCGAACTCGATCGGTAGTTGCAGTGCGGGAGTGGCGAATGTGTTGTCGACAGCCAGTTTCGCGCCGACGCTCTTGGCGATGCGCGAGATGGCCGCGATGTCGAGACAGCGAAGCAGCGGATTGGTCGGCGTTTCGAGCCAAATAAGTTTTGTTTTCGCATCGACTAGATTCGCAAAGCTCGCTGGCGATGTCTGATCGTTGAACACCGGCACGAGGCCAAAGCCTTCCCAGACGCGCTTGAGCAAACGAAACGTGCCGCCGTATACGTCGGAGTAAGCGAGCACTTTGTCGCCCGGCGAAAGCGTCGCGAAAATGCAGGAAGTAGCGGCTGAACCGGATGCAAATGAGGCGCACTTAGCGCCACCTTCGAGGGAGGCAAGACAACGCTCCAAGCCGACGCGCGTCGGGTTCGACGAGCGCGAATACTCGTAGCCTTTATGTTTGCCGGGCGACTCCTGCGTGTACGTGCTGGTGGTATGAATCGGCGGCACTGTCGCGCCGGTGACCGGATCGGGTTCCTGCCCTACGTGAATCGCTCGTGTCGAAAACTTCGCGTTCTTGCTTTGGTGCTCGTTCATTGTTCTATCCAGATTCTTGGTGCCACTTTTTGACACCGCGTCCTATGGTCCTGATGTTACTGTAAGCGTAATGGCTGGAGTGCTCACCCCAGCCTTCGCGGATCTACTACCGCCCGCGCCTACCTCAAAATCGATTGATCCCAAAACTCCACGAGGTCGATTCGCGTCACGATGCCGACAATCTCGCCGCCGCGAAGCACGATGACACCGCTGTTCCCGGCTGACAACACGCGATAAACCTCATCCAGATCGGTGTTCTCATCCACCGTTGGCAGCGACCTCGCCATAATTTCGCGGATCGGAACCAGGCGCGGATCAATTCGCGAATGCAGCAGCCTCGCAAGCGTCAGTTCGCGCAATCCGCCGATCACCTTGCCGTCTTCGACCACCGGAATTTGCGAGACACCGAATTCTTTGAAGAGTCGAATCGCGTCCTCGGCCTTGTCTTCCGGGTGAACGGAAACCAGCTTCATTTTTGGTTTTTTTGCAAGAAGTTCCGCAACCGTACACGGCTGGACGGCTGGTTTCATGAAGCCTTTTTCGATCATCCACTCGTCGGAATAGAGCTTCGAGAGATAGTTTCGCCCCGTGTCGGGACTCATGACAACGACGAGATCTTTCGGTCCAAGTCGTTGGGCGTAGCGCAAACCAGCTGCCATGGCCGTTCCGCACGAACCACCGACCAGCAACCCTTCCATCTTGGACATGTTCCGCGCGACCGTAAACGATTCGAGATCGCTCACTCGTATCCACTCATCGACGACATGCGAGTTAAACGTCTTGGGAACATAGTCCTCACCAATACCCTCTACAGCCCAGGGCTTCGGCGTGTCACCCGAGAGAATCGACCCCTCTGGGTCAGCCGCCACAACTGCGATACTCGGGTTCTGCTCCTTCAAATATTTCCCGACGCCGCTGATGGTTCCGCCCGTGCCAATCCCAGCTACGAACGCGGTCACTTTGCCCTCTGTCTGCTTCCAGATTTCCGGGCCGGTGAACTTGTAGTGGTACTCCGGGTTTGTCAGATTCGTGAATTGGTTCGGTTGCCACGCATTCGGAATTTCGTTTACGAGGCGCTGGGCGACGCCGCTATATCCTTCCGGCGAATTGCTTTCGGCTGACGTCGGCGTGATGACGACTTCCGCACCATAGGCTTTGAGTAGTCGAATCTTCTCGCTGCTCATCTTGTCTGGCATGATGAAAACGCAGCGATAGCCCTTAACCGCCGCCACCATGGCTAACCCGACCCCCGTATTGCCAGAGGTCGCCTCGATAATTGTTCCACCTGGCTTCAGTTGCCCATTGGCTTCGGCAGCTTCCACCATTGCTCGGGCAACGCGGTCCTTGACGCTCCCACCGGGGTTTACAAATTCAACCTTCGCGTAAATCGCGGCGGTCAGGTTTTTTGCGAGGCGATTGATTCGCACCAGCGGCGTTTCGCCGATGGCCTCCAGTACGTTGTTACACATCTTAAACACGCGTGACGCTCCCTGAGACGCCCGATTGGGCTTGATCCAAAGCGGATTCAAAAACGAACCGGATTGTATCGTTGTTCGGAATTGGGGCGAGACCAGAGTTTCTAGCCAAAATTCAGCAGAGGGATCGAAGGCCCTTTGCACAGTCTAGGAAGGTACCTAGTGCCTCCAACCAGTTGAATTTTCCTGTCTCTCATTGAGCTAATGCACTGCTCACAGAGCAGTGGCACACCGTACTGGCGTAACGCCAAAGGTCATGGCCAAGCTGGTGCTTGACCATGCCACCTGACGCCGTCGGCTAGCCGCGATCGCCGCTGCCGCGGCAGATTGAGAATCCGCCAAGACTTTCACGGAGCTATAATTTCCGGACGGGAAAAGGAGAGCGCAATAGGAACCGCCATGAGGATGGTGAACCGGCGCAGTTCTCGGCACTTTGCAGTTGTTTTTTTGTGCAAACGCGAATAAACTTATCGCCCGACAAAGTAAGTTAAACGGGGTTAGATCCGATTAACGTGCCCAGGAATTTGCCGGGTGGTCCCGCCGGCCGACTTTTCGGTCCGGAATCGATCCGCGCACGAACGTAGGAGCATCCAACCACCATGACCGTATCAACACAGTCTCCAGGACATTCTCACAGCAAGGTCGGTCTTATTGAGCGCGAGGAAATCGCGGTCCGCTTCGTCGGCGACTCCGGCGACGGTATGCAGCTCGTCGGCACGCAGATGACGGCCACCACCGCCATATTCGGCAACGACGTCAGCACGCTGCCCGACTTCCCTGCTGAAATCCGCGCCCCAGCCGGTACGCTCGCAGGCGTCTCGGGTTATCAGCTCAACTTCGGCGCTCGCAAGCTTCGCACGCCCGGCGACCGACTGAATGCTCTCGTCGCAATGAACCCCGCTGGTCTCAAGACGAACATCGCCGACCTTGAAACGGGCGGCATTCTAATCGTCAACGAAGACGCGTTCAGCGAAGGAAATCTTCAGAAGGCAGGCTACGCAACCAGCCCACTCGACGACGGCAGTCTCAGCAAATATCAGATGTTCCGCGTCCACATGGACAAGCTCGTCACCGAAGCCTGCAAAGACTCCGGCCTCACGGGCCGCAATGTCATGCGTTGCAAAAACTTTTTCGCGCTCGGTTTGATTTACTGGTTGTACAACCGCTCGATGGAACCGACCCAGCGCTGGATCACGCAGAAATTCGGAACGAAGCCGCAAGTGGCGGATGCCAACACCAAAGCACTGAAGGCTGGCTTCTACTTCGGCGAAACGTGCGAAATGTTCCCGGCGCGATATCAGGTCGCCCCGGCCAAGATCGCTCCGGGTCGCTATCGCCGAATCAGCGGTAACGAAGCGATGGCGCTTGGCTGCATCGCGGCTGCGTATCAGGCGGGTAAGCCGCTCGTATATTGCAGCTATCCGATCACTCCCGCGAGCGACATTCTCCACGAGTTGTCGATGCGCAAGGAATACGGCGTACGCACGTTCCAGGCGGAAGATGAAATCGCGGCTATGACGGCTGCTCTTGGTGCGGCGTTCGCAGGCGGGCTTGCGGTCACCGGCACCAGCGGTCCGGGCATCGCGTTGAAGCAGGAGGCCATCGGCCTCGCGGTGATGACCGAACTTCCGGTCGTCATTATCAACGTGCAGCGCGGCGGACCGAGCACCGGTCTTCCAACGAAAACTGAGCAGGCTGACTTGTTCCAGGCGGTGTTGGGCCGCAACAGCGAAGCACCATGCTGCGTCATCGCACCGGCTACTCCGGGCGATTGCTTCTACGTGGCGATGGAAGCGTTCCGCATCGCGGTCGAATTCATGACCCCGGTTATCGTTCTCAGCGACGGTTACCTCGCCAACGGTGCGGAGCCGTGGCGCCTGCCGGACACTGCCAAGCTGCCGAAGATCACAATCAAGCACGCGAAAGCCGGCGAACCGTTCGAGCCGTACTCGCGTAACGAAATGCTCGCGCGTCCGTGGGCGATTCCCGGAACGCCGGGCCTGCAACACCGCATCGGCGGATTGGAAAAGAGCGACATCACCGGCGACGTGTGCTACGAGCCGGAAAACCACCACCATATGTGCGTCACGCGACGCAACAAGATACTCAACATCGCCAAGACGATTCCGCAGTTGGAAGTAAACGGCGATGAAACCGGTGAACTGCTCGTGGTCGGCTGGGGCAGCACGTATGGTGCGATCACAGCCGCTGTCGAGAATTGCCGCAATCAGGGCATGAGCGTTTCGAGCATTCACCTGCGTTACATCGAGCCGATGCCGAGCAACCTCGGTGACATCCTGCATCGCTTCAAGAGCGTGCTGGTGCCGGAAATGAACCTTGGCCAACTGGTTCGCCGCATTCGTTCGGAATACCTCGTCGACGCGATTGGTTTCAACAAAGTACAAGGCAAGCCCTTCATGATCTCCGAGATCGAGGGCAAGATTCAGCAAGTGCTGAACGGAAGGAACTCATGAGTACCGCTCCTACACCTGTTCAACTGACCGCCAAAGATTTCACGACCGATCAGGACGTCCGCTGGTGTCCGGGTTGTGGTGACTATTCGATTCTCGCGCAGGCGAAGAAGGTGCTCGCGAACACCGGTATTCCGCGCGAGAACATCGTGTTCGTCTCCGGCATCGGGTGCTCGAGCCGATTCCCGTATTACGTGGAATCGTACGGGTTCCACTCGATCCACGGTCGTGCCCCTGCGGTCGCGACCGGCGTGAAGATCGCCAACCCCGACCTTCAGGTATGGGTGGTGACGGGCGACGGCGACGGGCTGAGCATCGGCGGCAATCACCTGATCCATGCGATTCGCCGCAACGTCGACCTGAAGATTCTGTTGTTCAACAACCGCATCTACGGTTTGACCAAGGGCCAATATTCACCGACCTCGCCGGTGGGCAAGAAGACGAAGTCCACGCCGATGGGCTCGGTAGACTTCCCGCTGCACCCGCTGTCGATCGCGATCGGAGCGGAAGCGACTTTTGTTGCTCGCGCGCTCGACGTGAACGTGAAGCACCTCGAGATGGTGCTCGATCGCGCAGCCAAGCACAAAGGCATCGCGTTCGTCGAAATCTACCAGAACTGCAACGTGTTCAACGATGGCGCGTTTGATTACGCGACAGCCAAGGAATCGAAGGACGACACCACGCTGTTCCTTGAGCACAACAAGCCGCTCGTGTTTGGCAAGGATCGCAAAAAGGGCATCCGCCTGAACGGCATCACGCCGGAAGTGGTGACGCTCGGCGACGGCATCAAGGAAGACGATCTGCTCTTCCACGACGAGAAGGCCCCAGACGCGACGCTCGCGTACCTGCTGAGTCGCATGCACTATCCGGATTTCCCGGAACCGCTGGGCATCTTCCGTGCGGTCGAACATCCGACGTACGAGAAGCTCATCGTGGATCAGGTCGCAGCCGCCACCAAGGCCAAGGGCCCGGGCAAGCTGGAAGACCTGTTCGATGACGGCGAGACGTGGATGGTTGAGTAAGTTCGGTTACGAATCTGAAATTGACTGAATCGCTGGGCCTCCCATGTGGAGGCCCTTTTTGTTGGTTCGGCGCGGACCTATCCGCCGATTTCCAAGACCTCTTCAACCTCAACAACCACATCACCATCATCGCACAGCGGGTCGAGGTCGTCGCGTACGCGGACCATCAGGCGCGAGCGCGTGCCGGCGGCTTTGACCAGATCGAAATCGACATTGGGAATGTCAGCATCCTGAAACAGCACCAGCGTTTGGCCGATGTCCGCATCCCAAAGATAGCACGTGTCAGGTTCATGCGCACGAGCCACCCCTTGAACGACAAACGACGTGCCGAACGGAAGCAGCGATACTTCTTCGGGCAGGTTGAGGTTGATGCAGCTGGTTTGTGATACAGACAAAAGTAGTATGGCCGGCGCGCTGAGCTTCTGTAGGTTACTTGTTTTGATGCGCATGATTCACCGCAATGGACTAAACCTTGAACCGAATCCAATCACCGAGAGTAGCTATTGTCCTGGTCAGTGTTCGCGGGCACCAAGCGGCCAGTCTAGTGGTGCGCGGTTTAATTTGCTGAAAGGTTAGCACGCCGTCGGGAGCAAGCTCTTTGTCATTGGAACGAGAAGGGATTCTCGTTCCAGCTTGTATTACTGCAATCCACCACGGCCAAGCTGCGGCTTGACCGTGCCACCCAGCGGAATGCCAACATTTCGAATTACTTTTTGCCGATGATCCCGATCGACTCAAAGTACTTCAACGCTTCGTCGGTTGACTTAAAGACCTTCGTCGCGGTTTCGGTGATGAACGGACTTGGGTTTCGCTTGGGTCGCCACACGACATAGACCTCTTTGCCGTGCTCGTACGCGTGGTGCAGCTCGCGTTCTACGCCGCTCGAAATTCCCGGGACGCCGCCAGCAAGTTCGGGAACGAGGCTGATGATCATGTCTGCCTGATCGATCAGTTGAAAATCTCTTGCATAAATCTGACCATCGATGTCGCTGGCGACTTCGAGTACCTGTTTCACGGGCGCGGAAACATTGACCGTTTGGCCCTCGTCGTTCACGTAAGACCCATCGACGAAGTCGTGGCCTTCCTTGGTGGCTTTCAGGGCTGCGTCGAGCAGGTTTTTTTCATCTACGTCGCCCGGATCGAACACAGTCAGATGCTCCGCGAGCGTCGCGCGGAATTCATCGATCTCAGCCAGCACATCGGGCATATCCACGACGTGGCTCATGGGGAACGAGGGATACGCCTTCTTCAAATGCGGCTGACAGATCAGGCGGAAAGACGTTCGCGTGGTTTGATGCGTTCTGCCGCGCGGCATGACATACCACTGCTGCCGACAGCCGACGGCGATCGCGAGAAGCTCCGTTGCGAGAATTTCTTCCTCACGCCAGACCATCAAGTCCTTGAACGTCGCGTCGCTCTTGTGCTCGCCGTGGAGTCGCTGGTGGATGGCCTCGATGTTATCGACGAGGCAGATGAGCATGTCGGGCTTGAGCTTTTCGACTTCCTCGAAATCGAACGCGCGGAAGAGACCGTGTCGCCAGCGGAATGTCGCGTGCGTGTTGACGATGATGTTTTTCTGGTTGGCGGAAGTCGAAATAATGTCTTTGAAAACGGACTTTCGCAGGCTGTGCAGGCGACTGAGCGGGAGATCGAGAATGCGGCCAGGACGCACGTCGGGTGCTTCCTCGTACATCCGGTCGCCGACGTTATACAGATGAACCGACTCGCCCTGAGACTGTGCAAAACGCACAATGCCCTCAAGGTAGGCCTTCTTGTTCATCCCGACCTGTCCGGTCACGATTGCACGCATGGTTGTTTCCTTATCGGTCGATTGCGGTTGTCGGCGGCGATGTCGTCGCCCATGTGGGACCGGTTTTCAACCGGTCTAATCACAGATCAGACTGTCTCTAAGGTATTTCTTAGTCAACTCTAGCGTCGGGGCTTGTCCCCGGCGCAACGCCGCCCACAAGGGGCGACGATACAGTTGATTGTAAGCTGCTCTAGGCCCTGAACAGCGAGCCTAGCCGCTTGCCCAGCAGCAACGCTGCGCCTACCAGCGTAACGCCAAGCAGCAGCATACTCCATACCCCCAGCGCGCTGGCGACGTATGGGCCGTCGCCGAGGCGTTTGAACAGGGTGTAGATGGCTTTGGTGATGGGGAAGTACGATTCCGCCTGTGCGAGGATGAGCGAATCGCTTACTTCGAGCATCGCGAAACTAAACGTAAGCAAAGCCCCGGCGATGAGGCTGGGGATGATGAGTGGCAGGACGATGCGACGTAGCGTATAGGGCGACGATCCGCCCAGGTTCTTGGCTGCGTCTTCGAGTTCGACGGGCACCTGCTCCAAGCCTGCAGAGGCTGAGCGCACGATGAATGGGAGTCGCCGCACGGCGTATGCGATTACCAGGAACAAAGCCGGGTTGGGTGCTTTGCCGGTGATCTGGCAGAGTGATGCGGGCCATGGCATGTTGTGCGTGCTGAAAAACGTCGCCAGTTCGGGCATCGGCCAACGCAGGCTCATCGCGACGTAACCGAAGGCCATGACCAGACCCGGAATGGCGAGGGGCATCATGGACATCGCATCGAGGAGTTTCGCACCCGCCGGTTTCGCGCGGACGACGAGATACGCGATCATGATTCCCAGCACGATGTCAACCAACGTGGCGACGGTCGCATACATGATGCTGTTCTGAATCGAATTGGCGACGAGCGGGTTGGCGACAGCGCCGGAGTAGTGGGCCAGCGTCAACTGCTCCGGCAATGTCGAGCGATACCACGCACCGGGTGGCGACAAGCTCGCGATGATCACGCCAAGGTGCGGTAATACGGCGAATACGAGCAATAGCCCAAATGGAATAGCGGCGGCCAATGCTTTCGCGCCAGTTAGTGGCTTGAGCACTCGCTGCGTCATCGCGCGAGTGGGTGCAGTCCATGCGGCGCGGCCGAAGTAGTACTTGCCGAGGAAATACAAAAAAACGGTCAGAAGTAGCATGACGACGACCAATGCGTATGGTCGCGGGCTGACGGCCATGTCGTTCACGCCCCACATGATCTGCACAGGCGCGACACGATAGAAATCGAACATCAGCGGCGTGCCGAGTTCGGTGAACGACCAGATGAACACAATGGTTCCACCCGCGAAGAGGCCCGGCAAACTGAGCGGCAGAACTATGCGGCGCAACCGCATCCAGCGCGAGGCTCCCATCATCTCGGCGGCCTGTTCAAGCGCCGGATCAAGGTTGCTCATCACGGCGACGAGGTTGAGGTAGATGATTGGATAGAGGTGCAAGGCCTCGATAAACACGACGCCCCAGAAGCGCGCCCCTCCGAAGAAATCGATCGGATCGGCTGAGTCGACCAAACCAAGGTTGATCAAAAGGCTGTTGATTCCGCCGAAACGGCCGAACAAATGGCGCAAACCGATCGCGCCGACGAATGGCGGCAGAACGATAGGCAGCAGCAGGAGATTCTCGATGATCTTCTTCCCGCGAAATTCGTAGCGGGTAGTGAGAAGGCTCAGCGGCATGGCCATCAGGATCGTGACGAAGGTGACAACAGTCGCGAGCAGGAGACTATTCAGGATGCTGTCGCGAAGCACCGGGTCCTGAAAAACGCCCGCTATGTATTGCCAGGTGAATACTTTCGTCCCGTCGGCCTGGACTTCCATAAACGCGCCTGCAAGAACGAGCGCGACGGGCCAGATGAGGAACAAGCCGAGAAAAACCCAGCAGATCAACATTAGAATTTGCGGCTGAAGGCCGGAGTAGCGATCTCGGTGTGCTAAGTCCATGCGATGCTCAACTCGTTGCCCGGAATTTAGGTTCAAGACAGTCTGAAAAGGTTACCTGTTTGAACGGCCCGCGCGAAGTCGAACTTGTAGTCAATGAGGCGTGGGATGTCCACCTAAGTGGTATCAGGTGTCATTCGGTGCGCTACCACGCGCGAGCCACTCGCGGATAGCGAGCCGGGGGCCGATGCCAGAGGGCGCTATTGCAAACCGAGATCCTGGCTAAAGATCGTCTATTCGTTTCACGCGAACGTGTGAAGACTCGGTAAAGACGGGACCGCTCCGGACACAACTTCTCACAGCGCACCACGGAAACAGACTTGGCGTTCCTGCGATATTGGACGTAATCTGTAATCATGATGACACGACATGACATTCAGCGGAATCGGACTTCAGTGTTGGCGGTATTAATGTTGATGACTGCGCCGGTCATATCTGTTTTTGCGGGTGGATCGCCGCCCGTCGTTCCCGACGATGTGAAGGAGCACGTTCGCCAGCGAATCGACAATGGCGGCACTGGCGGAATCGTCGTCGGCGTCGTCGATGCCAACGGGGCGACGTTCTTCAGTTATGGGGATTCGAAGGCCGGCGGCGCGAAGGTCAGCGAAGACAGCGTGTTCGAAATCGGCTCGATTTCCAAGGCGTTTACTGGCTTACTGCTGGCTGACGCCGTGCTTGAGGGGAAGGTCGCGCTGGATGATCCTGCCTCCAAGTACCTTCCCGCGAACGTCAAAATGCCAACCAGAGGGGAAAAGGTTATCACACTTGGTCAGCTGTCGTCGCACCGCTCCGGTTTGCCACGAATGCCTGATAACTTTGAGCCAAAGGACCAGGATAACCCGTTTGCGGATTATACGGTTGAACGACTTTATGCTTTCTTGAACGGTGTGAAGCTGGAGCGCGATCCTGGCGCGGAGTATGAATACTCCAACGTGGGGGCCGGGTTGCTGGGGCATGTCCTCACAACGAAAGCGGGCAAGAGCTACGACGAACTGTTGCTAGAGAGAATCAGCAAACCGGTCGGGCTTACGGAGACGGCGTGCCATCTGACGCCGAACATGAAGAAGAACCTCGCGCAGGGTCACGCAGCCGGTGAGCCGACCTCCAACTGGGACTTGAATGAGAGCCTCATCGGTGCTGGCGGAATTCGATCCACCGCGCGCGATATGACCAAGTTCCTCGCGGCCTGCATGGGTTTCGGAAATGACCGCATGCCGAAGCTGGTCGCAAAATGCGTTGAGAAAACATATCCGACGACCATTCCTGAAACCGAAGTTGGGCTCGGATGGCATATTGATAAGAAATGCGGCACGACGGCTGTGTGGCACAACGGCGGCACTGGTGGATACCACAGTTTCTGCGGGTTTTTGCCGGACAAAAAGTTTGGCATCGTGGTGCTCGCCAATGCGGAAGATGATATTGACGACATTGGGCTGCACATGCTCAAGCCGCAATCGGAGTTGCAGAAACTCCGTCCTGTTGCAAAGATCGATGCCGGCAAGCTGAATGATTACCTCGGCTGGTTTGAGCTTAAACCGGGCGTCAATATTCACATCACCAAGCATGGAAATTCGCTAAAGGCCCAGCTCACCGGGCAGGAAGCCTATCCGATTTTCGCGGAAGGGACCGACAAGTTTTTCTTCAAGGTGGTAGACGCCCAACTGACGTTTGGCCGCGACGACCAGGGAAAAGTAAACAAAGTCACGTTGCACCAGAACGGTCGCGACCAGGCGGCGAACAAACTGCCGCCCGACAAGGAGCCGAAGGAAAAGAAAGAGGTCAAGGTCGATTCGAAAATACTCAAGGAATACGTGGGCCGATTTGCGATGGTGGCAGCGCCGACAGTTATCTTCGATGTCAAAGTCGAAAACGATCAACTCACCGTGCAATTGACTGGCCAACCGCGCTTCCCCGTGTTCGCGGAATCAGAGACGAAGTTTTTCTACAAGATCGTCGAAGCACAGATTACGTTCGAGAAGGACGACAAAGGGAAAGTTTCTTCGTTGATACTGCATCAGGGTGGGATGGATCAGAAGGCGAAACGGGTTGAGTGACGAACTCTGGCTGAAGAGGAAAAAGGTGGGTGCTGAGCAACCATGTGACCTGGCCTTGAAAAGAGGCCTAGCTGGGCCAAATTGTGTTCGAAGGTAATCGCCAATTATCTGAGATCAATTCACCATCCTCCGTTTGGTCACTATAAGGCTTGATTAGATCAAACGGCTCAGACGGATCGAATGTACCTAAGTCGTCAACAAACATGAAAACGTTTTGAATCCGAAATTCCGCGGACAATCGCCAGACCGTCCAAGTTTCGACATAGCGTGCAATCGAGTGAGGGTGAACACCGACTACAAAGCAAGAACAAGCCCCTCCTTTTTTCAAGCGCTCTGCTGCCCGTTTCCATTGAGTTTCATAACTCTCGATCGTCCATAGATCCAAGGGAGAGAAAAAACTCTCGTACATTTCCCCAAAAATCACTTTTCCGCGAATGGCCAGTCTTGCATCGGCAACAACTAGCCCCTGTACGGGCTTCGACTCTCCATGAAAACCAATCTGGAATGTGATTTGCGAATTCAAAACGCTCGACCCGTTAAGTACTTTCGGTACAAATTGTTTTTTTGAGAAACACGGAGTGAACTTCCGCGGTCGCGCGTCGCCGTTAAGCTTCGATTGCCTCCAGCAGCATCTCTGCGATGTCCAGTTGGGGCATGGATTCCTGGCCTTTTTCGGCCAGGCCGTCGGTAAGCATGCGCATGCAGAAGGGGCAGCCGCTGGCGACGGCGTCGGGTTTGGTTTCGAGTAATTGCTCGGTGCGAAGTGCGTTCACGCGCTGTGTGCCGTGCTCTTCTTCCTTGAACATCTGCGCGCCGCCTGCGCCGCAGCACATGCCGCGATCGCGCGTTTGCGCCGGCTCCAGAATGGTGAGGCCGGGGATTTTCTTGAGCGTCTCGCGCGGGGCGTCGTACACGTCGTTGTAGCGGCCTAGGTAGCATGAATCGTGGTAAACGACTTTGCGTTCGATGCGCTTCGTCGGTTTGAGCTTGCCCTTCGCTATCAGTTCAGCCAGGAACGTCGAGTGGTGGACAACCTCGTACTTGCCGCCGAAATCAGGGTATTCGTTCAGGATCGTGTTGAAGCAGTGTGGGCACGTGGTGATGATTTTTTTCTTGTCCGCACCGACGCCGTTAAGCGTCTCGACATTCTGCTGCGCGAACATCTGAAACAGGTACTCATTGCCCGCGCGGCGAGCGGGATCGCCCGTGCAGCGCTCATCGGTGCCGAGGATGACGAAATCCACGCCGGCCATCTGCATCAGCTTGACGGTCGCCCGAGTTACTTTCTTTGCACGCTCGTCGAACGACGGCGCACAACCGACCCAGAATAGTACCGGCGCTTCGGGCTTTTCGGCGATCGTTTTGACGTCGAGCCCTTCGGCCCACTTCGCGCGATCCTCCGCCGGGAAGCTCCACGGGTTGGCATTTGATTCGAGGCCGCGAAAAGCGGATTGAAGTTGTTGCGGAAACTCGCCGCGCTCCATCACCAGATAACGCCGCATGTCCACGATCTTTTCGACGTAGGTGATGAAGACCGGGCATTCGACTTCGCACGCGCGACAAGATGTGCAGGCCCACAGCACTTCGGGATCGATCACGCCATCGACGAGATCCTTGAGATGCTCGCCCGAGTGACCGTTGCCGTTCGCTGATGCAGCGGCCGTGGATTCATCTCTTGATTCCGAATTCGCGCCATTCCCATTGCTCGCCGACTTGCCGTTCTTCGCACCGGTCAGGGCGTCATCGTTCTTGTAAAGGAAGTTTCGCAGGTCAAGCGTGAAGTGCTTCGGCGAAAGTTTCTTGCCGGTTTTGGTAGCTGGGCAGTGGTCGCTGCATCGTCCGCACTCGGTGCAGGTGTACATGTCGAGGATCGATTTCCAACTGAATTGGTCGATCCGCTTGACGCCAAGCGTCTCGCCGCGTTCGAGCTTGCCTTCGATGTCCGCCACATTCGGCAGTCGGCCCGGCGGGTTGAGATTCTGGAAGTACACGTTGGGAATGCCGGTGATGATGTGGAAATGCTTCGAATACGGCAAGAGATTGAGGAAGAGCAGCACGAGGGTCGAGTGCGTCCAGAAGCCGGCGTGGGCGATGAACTTTACCAAGCCCGTTGGGAATACGTTGATGATGTATTGCGCGATGCTGCCGGCGGGCTCCCAAACATGAAACGAAAGTGAGGCTGATGGTGATGCACGCGACGCTAATACGAGCGACGCGCCGTCATAACAGATATCCGCAACCATCATCGTCACGATGATGCCGAGGATTACGAGGCCTTCGGCGCTGAGCGTCATGCGGCCGAGGCGTTTGACTACGCGGAAATAAACAAACACCAGCGCGCCGAGGATGACCAGCACGGCGAATACGTCTTTGAGCAGCGAGTAGACTTTCCCAAGGAATTGATCCGGCCCGAACAGCCAGAAGTTGAAAGATGGATCGAACCCGCGTCCCCAGAGAATCAGCGTGCGAAGCAGCAGCACACCAAAGCCGAGGAAGATGGCCATGTGGGCGATGCCGGCGAGCGGATACCGCCGCATTCGCAACTGCTTTACGCCGTAATCCCAAACCGCGCGGACGCGGTCGGCTGGGCGATCGAAGCGGTTTTCAGCCGCGCCGACGTTGAGCAACCGCCATCGCCGCAACGCGGAATAGGCGAACACGCCCCACCCGGTTAGCAGCAACAATGTCATGACGATTGGTTGCATGAATCAAAACGCTGTGCCGAGAATCCCTTCTCGGCACAAGGACAATCACATCTAGCTCTCAATCCGCCACGGCCAAGCTCACGCTTGACCGTGCCACCCAAACCACGATAACGATCGTGCCAGTACTCTAATGCACGCCCGCCTTCTTGAACTCTTCCGTCAGCAGCGGCACGAGCGTGAACAGGTCGGCCACGCAGCCATAGGACGCAACATTGAAAATCGGCGCTTCCTTCTTCGTGTTGACGGCTACGATAACTTTGCTGCCGCGCATGCCCGCGAGGTGCTGAATCGCGCCGTCGATGCCGCACGCGATGTAGAGGCGCGGCGTCACAACTTTGCCCGTCAAACCGACCTGACGCGAGTGCGGCTGATAGCCTGCGTCGCACGCGGCGCGCGAGGCCCCCACCGCCCCGTCGAGTGATTGAGCGAGGTCGAAGATGATCTTGAAGTTCGCTTCGGACTTCAGACTGCGACCGCCCGAAACCACAATGTCAGCCTCTGTCACGTCCTTTACGCCGGAACCGGTCGCAGCCACTTCCTTGACAGTCGCGCGTTTGTCGGCGGGAGACGGCGAATACGCAACTGCCTGCACTGACGCGGATGCGCCAGGCTGCGGTTGCATCGCGTTGTATGCGTTGGTGCGAATCGTGGCGACCTGCAATCGCGAGTCGGTGAGCTTGAACGTCGCGCTGAACTTGCCCGCGTACATCGTCTTGGTGATGAGCAGCTCGCCCCCTTCCATCTTTGCCGAAGTGCAATCGATGGCGAGGCCCGCACGCTTTCGTGCGGCTACGCGCGAGGCAAGATCGCGACCCATGAATGTTGTCGGGATCAGCACGGTCTTCGGTTGCGCTGCATCGATCGCGCTGCTCAGAGCGGATGCATACGCGGCTGCACGGTAATTGGCGAGTTCGGCGTCATCAACCGTGTAGACTTTTTTCGCGCCGTGACTCGCGATGGTGTCAGCCAACCCTGCGATGCCCTTGCCGACCACGCACGCTTCAGCCTGACCGCCGGTCGATTTGGCCAACTCGGTGGCTACGGCCAAAAGCTGAAATGAGGCCGGATGGATTTTGCCGTTACGCTGTTCGATGAAACAGAGAATGTTGTTTGCCATGTTGGGTCCGTTCTATTTTGTTCTGAATGGCGGCGTTACCACCAATTCATAGGGCGGGTTCTACCCGCCGTTTCATTTCGAATTCGTTGCGGCGGGTGAAACCCGCCCTACAAGCTTTGCCACGGCCTTGCTGCGGCAAGACCGTGCCACCCGCACTATTCGTACGACGTACTAAATCACCTTCGCTTCTTCGCGCAATAATCTGACCAATTCCTTGGCCATCTGCTGCGGTTCGCCGTCGATGAATTTGCACGGCGGTCTCGGTGGTGGCGGAGCGAGCGAAACGAACTTCGTCCCGGCCTGCGATGCGTCTTCGCCCGGCAGGTCCTTTGACGTCAGAACGGCCACGGGCTTTTTCTTCGCCTTCATCAGGTTGGGCAGCGACGGGTAACGTGCCTCGACCAAGCCCTTCTCGATCGTAAGCAGCGCGGGAAGATCGCATTCGACGACTTCCTCAGCTCCTTCAATGCGACGTTTCGCCGTGAACTTCTTGCCATCGGCTGCGAATTCCAAACCCGTCACCGCGCCGACGTGCGGCCAACCGAGGAACTCGGCCAGCGCCGGGCCGACCGCCCCGCTATCCAAGTCGATGTTGTGTTTGCCGCAAAGGATCAGATCGAAGCCAGCTTTATCCTTCTTCACGGCCTCTGCGATCAGATAGGCACAGAAGACTTCGTCCATCGAGTCGAACTTCGAGTCCAAAAGATGGATGCCCGAGTCGGCCCCCATCGCCAGCGCAACGCGCAGGGCTTCGGCTGCCCGCTCCGGCCCGATCGTGATGGCGACAATCTCCTTCACGTCGCCGCGTTTTTCGCGAAGCTGAATGGCCAGCTCGACTCCGAACTCATCGAAGGGGTCCGGCACCAGCTTTAAGCCCGCGTAGTCGATCCCGCCGCTGCCCGCGACCTTGATGGTCGCGTTCGAGTCCGGCACCTGTTTCACTACCGTCAGAATTCTCAACGGTCTGACCTCCGAATGAGTCCCTTGTCAACCCGTTTTGTGAACCGCAAACATTGCTGCGGACGGGCGTTGAATACCAATGACGATCATTTCGGTTGACGTTCTCGTCGCCACTAGTTGAGTGGTCGGGGCATGGCCAAGCGCATCGCCGCCATGCACGCCCCACGATAAACCAACCCTAGGGCGGATCATAGCGACAACAAATCGACTTGTTTAGGGGGAGATCACCGAGTGATGTGAAATCCTGAAAACTCGCCGTTCGCCGGGTGCTCGGTGACGGTGGTGTCGCGAATATGCCGCTGCATGCGCATCGCGATCGCCGTCATGAATCGATCAAGCTCCGCGGTCGAGCCTTCGGCGATCAGCTCCACCTGACCGTCGGCGAGGTTGCGAACGGAACCGCTCACTGAGAACCCATTCGACAAATATTGAACAGTCGCGCGAAAGCCGACGCCCTGCACGTGGCCGGTGTAAAGAACGTGACGACGAATGCTTTTGGCCAAACCTCCCGCAGTCATTCCGCGATCGTACACCATCAGAGCCCCTTGCGCAAGCAATGGAACACAGTATCAGAGCCGGGAGCGCAAGCGACCGTTTGAGGTGCGTTACGAACCAAGAGTCGTCAATCGCTCACCCGTGGACCCAGTCGGGCCCCTGAATCTTCGTGGTGGTTTGCCCGATGAGAAGATAGCTCCGCGAGAGATCAAGAATCGAACGATGGTAGGCCGGGTGAATCAAATCGGGCATCAACTCGCAGAGTGGTTCCAGAACAAAGCGGCGCTCGTGCATTCGCGGATGCGGGATCGTGAGGCCCGGTTCGTCGACGATGCAATCGTCGATCAGAAGGATGTCGATGTCGATGGTGCGTGGTCCCCAATGTTTGGTTCGCACGCGGCCTAGTTCGTCTTCGATGGAATGCACGATCTGAAGGAGCTCGCGCGGCAAGCGGCGCGTGTGGATGCGGATCGCCGAATTGAGAAAGTTGAAAGACTCCGGCGTCCCGGCGATCGGGTGCGATTCGTACAGTGAGGCAACATCTACGGCAGGATCGAATGAAATGCCGAGCGTGTCGGCGATCATGGCTACGGCGCGACGCATGAAGTCGAAACGGTCGCCGAGGTTGGAACCGAGCGCGAGGTAGGCTACCGAATCAAACGGCGCGTGAGTCATAAGCCGTCATCGCTTTTTTGATTGATTGGACGCTTGTAATCCGGAATCGGCGTGCCGCATTCGGGGCAGATGCCGGATTCGTTGCCTGTCAAACAATAGTCGCAGGTTAAGCAGTACTTGCCTTGAAATCGCAGTCGATATTCCCAATTGCGGTAAGCGCCGAAGAGTGCTGCTGCTCCCGAATAAATCAATATGTCAAACAACAAGATTGTAGGGATGACAAATGGGCCTCCCAAGAGTGGATAATCGAGGTCAATTTCCTGCCCGGTCCACCTGAACATCACGAATGCAGGAAGCTGCGAGATGACGCCCAATGGCCACGCAATCATCGTGAGCGGTGAAAGAACGCCGACAATCGCCCCTATGATTGCGTGGCCCGCGACGCTCATGGGGCGTTTCGGCTTGGCATCATTTGGTTCAGTGACGTAAGTCATTCAACCGCCGTTGTGTGACCGAATCCGTGTGCCGCATTCCGGGCGATTGCCCGAAACGTTTCCTTTCAAATCGTATGCGCAATTCGTACATTGTCCTTCGGCTATTTTCCTTGCGTTACGGATCGATCGCTAGGTCATACGAATCGGCAGGTCGATCAAGCCTGCCACGATGCCAAGTGCACCGTAGAAGAATACGTTAGCTATAACCCAGTAGATCGGAGAACCGACTTGCGGCAGGCCAATGACTATTGACGGTTGCGACCGTTCGTTGGGTGGCGCGATCAGTCCGGAAAGAAACATGCCCGGAAAGGCGAAGAATACGCACGCACCGCCAAAAAGCGTGACCATCGCACCGAAGATCGCGCCGAAACAGGAGTAGATCACAATTCGTAAGACGCTGCTGCCGAACAGGCGCAAGAACGTTTGGACCTGTTTGTTCATCAAATCCTACCAAGTGATCCTAGCAATCCGCCCCACCGCTTCTCTCGTCCTCTCCTCGCTCACCGTCAGCGCAAAGCGGATATAGTCCTCGCCGGCTTTGCCGAAGCCGATGCCCGGGATTGTGACCACGTTGGCTTTCTCAAGAATCTGCGTGACGGTGGTCATGGAGTCGAAACCGCTCGGGCAGCGGACCCAGACGTAGAAGGTGGCTTCGGGTGATCGCACGCGCCAGCCGGCTGCCTGCAACCCTTCGACGAGCACATCGCGGCGGCGGCGATACATCTCGATTTGGTCGCGAACTTCCTTGCCGTCGACGTTGCGAAGTCCGGCGATGGCTGCGTCCTGCACGGCTGTAAAGACGCCGGAGTCGAGGTTGTTCTTCAGCTTCGCGAGTGCGGCCAATGCGTCGCGATTGCCGATCGCGAAACCCACGCGCCAGCCGGTCATGTTGAAGGTCTTCGAGAACGAGTGCAGCTCGATGCACGTTTCCTTTGCACCGGCGATTTCGAGGATGCTCGGCGGCGGCTGATCGAAGTAGGTTTCGCTGTAGGCCGCATCGTGGGCGAGGAGGATGTTGTACTCCTTCGCGAAAGCGACCGCTTCTTCGAAGAACTCGCGCGAGGCGCAGGCGCCGGTCGGGTTGTTCGGATAGTTGAGGAACATCAGGCGCGCACGGCGGCGGACGTCATTCGGAATCTCATCCAGCTTTGGCAGCCAGTTGTTCTGCTCAGCCAGCGGCATGAAGTGCGGCGTTGCGCCGGCGAAGATCGTGCCCGATGTGTACACGGGATACCCCGGTTCCGGGACCAGCGCCACGTCGCCCGGGTTCAGTACAGCCAGCGGCAGATGCCCGATGCCCTCCTTCGAACCAATCAGCGCGATGACTTCGCCTGCCGGGTCGAGACTGAACCCGAATCGCTTCTGGCAGAACTCGGTCACGCTTTGGCGAAAATCGAGCGAGCCGACGCCCAGGGGGTATCGATGGTGCGGCGGGCGGCGGATGGCTTCGCTCATTTCATCGATGATGAACGGCAGCGTCGGCTGGTCCGGGTCGCCCACGCCGAAGTCGATCACATCGCGACCGGCGGTGATGGCTTCGCGCTTGCGGCGGTCGATTTCCACGAATAGATACGGCGGCAGTTGATTCAGTCGATCAGCGGTAAACATGCGAACTAAGGTAACGGGCGACGGGGACCATGCAAGGCGGGACGTGGCGGGTGAAACCCGCCCTACATTTGTTGATGCAAGACTACCACCGATGCGGCTCCGTTCTAGAGCAAACAATGCCGGTATTGGACGACAGCCCGAATTAACTTCGCAGCCGCCCGCGCGTCTTATGATGCGGGGGCGGAAAACGGTCGTCGAGCCAATGCGATTCGATCGAGGAAAAACCGATGAAAATGCTCATTCTATTGATCATGTATCTAGCAGCCATGCTTCAGGCGGTTGAGGTGCGGGCTGAGGCAGCGAAACCCGAAACGGTCATCATTCGTGGCGAGTCGCTCACGGTTTGGCCGCGGGAGAACCTCGTCCAGCGCGGGTTCGACATTCCTGACGTGCCTCGCGATCAGAACGCAGCCTGGGCCTACATCGACGCGGCCAACAAGTACGTTGAGGTTCCGCCGGAGCTTTCGGAAACCTTCGACTACGCCGTGTCGAAACAATGGCCGACGAATCAAACCGCACTCGCTGAGTTCATTGCCTCCGAGCCAAACAGCGAGGCCATCGCATTGACTGAGAAAGCCTCGCGAATGGATCGCTGCGTGATGCCGCGATTCGGCGACCCGAGCGGCAGCGTCATCACCATGCTGCTGCCGAACCTCTCGTCGCTTCGTCACTTGGCCAAGCTGCTTGTGGCCGACGGTCATCGCCTCGAATCCGAAGGCAAATACGACGAAGCGCTCCTGCGGTATCAAACGGTGTTGCGGATGGGAGAACACCTCTCGCAAGGAAGTATGCTCATCGAAAGTTTGGTCGGCCTTGCCGTTTGGAATCTTGGCAATGAGGCCATTACCAATCTGGTCCTGCGTCACGAACACTCCGCAAGTTGGTTTGCACAAGTGCAGAAGAAACTGGAAGAGCACGCGACAAAAATTCCCAATATCGAGAGTGGTCTCGAAGGCGAAAGCGCCATCGGGCCCGGCGTGGTTGACGAGATTTGTGCATCGCCTTTCAAAATGTCCTTCGTACTATCAAGCGTCGCAAACGGCGGTGGCGGTGGAAACGTTGGCACAGCGACTGCGGCAGGAAACACCGGCGAAGGTTGGGCACGGCTCGAAAAACGCGTTGGCCAACTTCTGTATCCCGACCGGACGATCAAGAAACACCTCGCGGATTATTACGATTTGCTGAAGCGGCGCGCCAAGTCCGGCCTGCGGGACCCGGCCTCTCGTTCGTTCAATGAAGAGAAGTACATCAACGACGTTGTGCCCAAGTGGGATGTGTTGACGAAAACTCTGTTGCCCGCCTTGGCCAAGGCGCAAGACATCAGCGAACGAACGAAAGCAAACGCGGCGCTAGCGTACGGTGCGGTGGCGCTGCGGCGCTATGCGGTTGAGCACGAAGGCAAACAACCTGAAAAACTGGCGGACGCAGTATCAACAGAAAAACAAGCACTTTTGACCGATCCGTTCTCCGGCTCGCCGCTTATCCATCGCCGCACCACCGACGGGTGGACTCTCTACAGCATCGGGCTGAATCAGAAAGACGACGGCGGCCAAACCGGTAATCGCTGGGATCAATTGGACATGGTTATCAACTATCCGCCGCAGTCGCTTGATCCGTTCGTTCCAAGGTCGGCCGACGGAGGCAATCAGAATGTCGGTCAGCCGCAAAAATGAAGGAACTATCTGTTCAGGTCAAACGGCGGTCATGCGATTGCTCACTCAAAGTAATGAGCGACCCAGCACAGACATGCGAAGTAACACGGTAAGGTTCTCAAAAGGTTGCCAGCCAATGACGCATAGAAGAATCACGGCCATGACACTGACAATTCTCATCGCGATAGGAACGGGAGCGACAACATGCTTTGCCAGTGATACAACGCCCGCGACTACAACCGATCCTGCAAAGCAAACCAACCGCGTTTACCATTCGATTCCCGCCGACGCGTTCTTTGTGGCCTACGTGCGCGACGTCGACGAGGCGCTTACGCAGCCGCTGCTGGAACCGATCTTCCAGGAAGCGCCTGAAGCCAAACCGGTGTTCACCGCATTGACCGACGCGTTCGATGGCCCCCTCGCCGTCTCGATTTCCGGCACGCCCATCATGCCGTTTCTCTGGCGATTCGCGATTCTAACTCAGACGAATCTGGATGACGTCACCTTTAGCGAGCGACTCGGTACGCTGGCCACTGCATGGAACGCTTCACCGCTTAGTGTCATGGGTTCGCTAACTTATGTTGCAGGCGAGGTCGATCGAATTCTGTTTGCCGGCCCGGCCTCGTTTTCGGTTGACGTCATCCACCGAGACGACCTAATCATCGCGACGACTCTCGTCGGTTTCGATCAGTGGTTGCAGACCGCGCCCCCCGAAGGCCTGTTTGCGAACAAGGCGGAATGGGGGCGAATGAATAATGGCCTGTCACCTGCACCGGCAGCTTTCGCATACCTTGACCTTCGTGCTATCGTGCCGTTGACCATGATGCCGCTGGGAAATAGCCTGCCGAAACTGTACGACGCATTGCAACTCGCCTACGTGCAAAGTGCGGCCCTCATCATCGGGCAAACGCCGCCGATTGTTGTTGCACCAGACGAGAAAATGGCCCAAGCATCCGACTCGAATAAGAAGTCGACAAAACCGAATGAAAAGACGGATGAACTACTCGTTGAAGGAAAACCGGTCGTACGACTCGCATTGTCCGTCAAGAACGATGCGCCAGGGCCGTGGCACCTCATCGCGTCCAACCCCATCATGCCGACACTGACTACCGCTTACCCGACTGACACGACCATTTTTTTGCACAGCTCCATGAGTTCCGGTGCGGGGCTGATGGACGACGTCCTCGCGTTTCAGAAAACGATCGATACCGTGCTTACGGATGAATATGCTCAGGAACGGGCTGATTTCAAACGCGACGTCGGCTTCGACCCACACAGCGACTTTCTCGCCAATCTCGCGGGTGAATGGGCGTTCGGTGGCAAACTCGGCGAGCACGGCATCGAACAGCCATTGTTCACCGCCCGGATTGCGGACGAAGATCGATTCCGCGCGCAGTTGCGATCGTTGCGCGATTACTTCAAACTTCAGACGACAATCACGACTTATCGTGGCGTCAACATCGAGACCGCCGAGCGCAACGCGGGTAACTTCTCGTTTGCGATGGCGAGGAAGACGCTGCTGATTTCTTCGGAGCCGCAGGCCGTCGCCGACGCGATCGATGCCCTGATCGACAAGAAGAACCTGTCGCAATCGCGCGACTTCGTCGCCGCCGGCAAACACATCAGCGAACCGACCGCCAAGTTCGGCTACGTTGACCTCAGGGCCGTCAATGAGCTTGTCCGCTCAGCCATCCCGACTCCGAAGACTCGCGACGCACTCACTCGTGCAGCCGCAAAGGGCGATCTCGTCATGACCGTCGTCCCGCGAAATGGAGCCATCACGGCTGATTTTTACATCGGACAGGAACTTGGTACAGCCGCCACGCTCGCCATCTGCGATTCAATGAAAGAAGTTCAGAAACAAAGCGCTCGTACGGTCTCGATGGCCAACATGCGCGGCATCGTGATGAGCTGCATCATTTACGCGGCGGACAACAAGAATCAGTGGCCGCCGTCGCTGGACGAGTTGGTCAAGACCAACTTCATCGCCCCCCAAGTGCTGAATAGTCCTTACGAATCGCAGGATGCCGCAGCATCGACCGAGCCATTCTTTCTTTACCGACCAGTTGCGAATCCAACCGCCGTCAAAGAGCCAGCCAAGGAAGTCGTGCTGGCGGAGTCGAAGATTCGCGAGGGCGGTGCCTGCTTTGCTTTCATGGACGGCCACGTCGAGTACATCACCGGACAACAGGCGGAAAGACTGCTGGCTATGATGAAGAAGGTGAAATGATCCTGCACTCAAGTTCAGTGGTCGTGATGCAATTCTGCTGATTATTGCGCTATTGCTATTCTGTTTTGGCGGCTACGGGTTCGGTTGGCGCGGCCGAGTTCAATCGTTCGCGCACGCTTCGCACGTCGAGGATCACGATTTCACCAGTCGTGGAAGCGGTTGCGAGACGCTTGCCGTCGTTGCTGAACGAGAGATCCCAAATGGTCTCTTTGTGCGGTCGGAGACTGGCAACGACGTCACCATTCGATGTATCCAGAATCGTGCAGACTTGCGACCCTGCCGCGATGCGCGATCCGTCGGGGCTGAACGCGACACGGTTGACCTCGCTGTTGGCCACTGATCGGCTCCAAAGGGACTTGCCATCGATGGTCCAAAGTCGAACTGTTCCGTCCCCACCGGCAGAAGCTACGAGTTTTCCGTCTGAACTGAAGATCGCGTGCATGACGCTGCCCTTGTGCCCATGCATGGCACTTTCTTCCAATCCCGTTTCAGTATTCCAAACTCGCACTGCACCGTCTGTACCTGCCGAGACTAATCCCCATCCAATGGGACTAAACTCGATTGAAGTGATCCCCTTCTCAAAACCGTTCAACTCCTTTGGTTCTTCACTGCCATCAACATCCAAAATCTTGATGCCCGGTCTGCCGCGTAGCGCAGTTGCGACTCTTCGCCCGTCGGCACTAATGGCCGCGTAGTAAATGCCAACATCATGCTCGAACTTTCGATACAATTCGCCCGTCGCACCATCCCAAACCTTCGCGGTTTTGTCCCACGAACACGACAGCACCCGTCCGTCGTCAGCCGCCGAAACCGTGTTCGTCGTGTTGCCCTCGTGTGCGATCCACGACTTCAGAACCTTGTTCGTCGCAGTGTCCCACGTTGTGATCGTTCCATCGTGGTTGCATGAGTAGAGCACACGATCATCTTTGGAGAACTGCACCGCATAGCAGCCGGAAGCTTTCATCAGCCGTACGTCGCCGTAGTCCTCAAACGTCGCATCCCATTGTCGAACTTCGCCGCCGACGCCGGCCGAAATCAACCGCTTGCCATCGCGACTGAACACGACCGACCACAAACCGGCTTCGTGCCCGCGAAGCACTGCCAGCTCTTTGAAGGTCGTGAGATCCCAAAGGCGAACGAGATTGTCATGCGAGCCCGTCACGATCCGGCGTCCGTCGGGGCTAAAGGTCGTGGCCGTCACCCATCCATCGTGCTTCATCGTCCCCAGCAATTCGCCCGAGATCGCATCCCAAACTCGCGCGGTGTGATCCTTCGAGCCCGCGACAATCTTCTCGCCATCCGGACTAAAGTCCACGCAATTGAGCGCCGTGTACAAATCCTCCTCGGGCACTTTCAGCGACGTTGTTCGCTCCGGTTTGTCGGTTTCCCACACATCCACTTGGCCGTGCCACGTCGACGCGACAACGCGTTTACCGTCGGGACTGAACCGGATCATGCTGATCGGCTTCTCGCCACCGGTGAGCGTCGCGATCACCTCGCCTGATTTTGCATCCCAGATCTTGATCGTGCCCAGCACATACGGAGCTTCGGACAACGCCGTATACGACGAAGTAGCCACGCGATGGCCGTCCCCGCTGAACACGATTCCCGTCACAGGCTTATCGTGCCCGCGAAATACGAGGCGTTCCTCACCTGTTTTCGCATCCCACAGCTTCGCGACGTTGTCGCGACCTGTGGTGCCGATCAGTAATCCATCAGGCGAGAAGGCCGTGCGAAACATTTGACCTTCGTGCGCCTTCTTGCTGAGCAGTTCCTTACCCGTTAACGCATCGAGAACACACAAGACACCATCGTCGCGCGCCAGCGCCAGCATTGTGCCATCCGGCGACACCGCTATTTCAAACACCGTCGTGTTCACGTTTGCGAGTACGCCGAGGCTCTGGTCCACCTGCGAACTAAAGTACGACCACTCCCAGTTACGAAATGATCCGGGAGCCTTTGCCAACCACCGTTTAGCTGCAGAAATCTCATTCAGCCGCAACGACGCTTCTGCCGCCCCGATGTGAGCGAGATAGGATTGCCATTCCGGATTTTCTCGCATTGCCTTTTGGAACACGTGCGGTTGTTTAGCAAGCAGCTCTTGCATCTTGGCATGTAGGGCTTCGCTTCTTGCTGCCTGAGCTTCCGAGCTAATCTCTCGGCTCTCTCCTGTGGGCTTCTCCTCCAGGCATGCCCGATCAGCAGCAAGCCCTTGAGTGCCAATCGTTGGCATCGATAAGACGGACACGAGCGCGACTAAGTATCGCTGGCGGTTCGGAAGCGACATGCATTTTCTCGCAAAACCTTCTTACTTTCGTGGATAGATGACAAATCACTCGGGCAGCAACGACTATCCCTGCTTCACAGGCTTCCAAAGCCCGAACACCGTGCCTTCCGGATCGCTGAACCACGCGAAGTGGCCCATGTTCGGTACTTCCTGCGGCGGGACCACGATCTTTCCACCTAACTCAGTGGCCTTCGCGAGATACTTTTCCAGATCATCCACCTGCGCATACACGAGCATGTAGTTGTGCGGCTCGTGGCCCAACGCGGTGAAGTGCCCCATGATGCCCTCTTTCGCTCCGGTATCGATCATTTCCGCCGGGCCATACGCCGACGTCGTCCAACCGAACAGTTTTTTGTAGAACCCAGCCGACTTCGCCGAATCCCGACAACCGATCTCAAAGTGAATAATCGGTGCTCCCATACATGATCTCCTTTCGAATTATCAACTTATTGGATTTAGTGACACACAATGGCACTTTTAGCCAGGCAACCTGTCTCCAAGTTTGGCAACTGACTCTTGGTCTTAGGTTTTCGGATTTAGGATTTTGGTTTTTCCCAGCCCGTCCCCACGACCAGCAATCGCTCCACGTAATCGCGTAAGCTCGTAATGGCTGCGTCGTAGGCGCGGAGATCGCGATACGTGCGCGCCAGCATCACGGCCCCTTCCATTGTTGTGAGAACGAAAATCGCGAGCTGGTCCGCGTCCAATTCCGGCGGCAGCCGCGGCGCAGCTTCGCGAAAGCACTCCGCGACAGCCTTGAGCCAATTGTCAAAGTTCTCCACCAGTAGTCGTCGCGTGTTTGGATGTGTCTCAGCCAGCTCGAGCGCCAGATTCCCGATCGGGCAACCGTGCGAGAACTCGTTCATGATCAGCATTTGGCGATACCCTGCCATCAGCCCGAACACGCGTTCGATCGGGTCATCGATGCGATCCCAAATCGGCTGCAAGACCTCGGGCCAAAGCGACAGCTTTCGCCGTTCGAGCGTGGCCGCGAGCAGGTCCTCTTTGGTGGGAAAGAAGTAATAAAGGCTTCCTGGCCGTGCCCCCGCCCTCTTGGCGATTTCCGCAAGGCCCGTATTCCCGTACCCTTGGAACACAAACAGCTCCATGGCCGCTTCGATGAGCTTCTCACGCGTATCTGTCGTGTTTTCTGCCATAATCGCCTTATAGTTGGTTGACTAACTAGTGATCAGTGTAAATATATGAACTTGGAGTGTCAAGAGAAAATCATTTGCACTGCGTCGGGCAGGTAGTTGGAAGTTACTTTTCGGTTTTGATCCGTTGTCCGTCGGATAGCTTGGCGACGCCATCTGACGCGATGCGATCTCCTTCTTTGAGACCCGATGTGATTTCGACCTGTGCGCCGACTCGTCGACCGGTTTGAACCGCGGTTTTCCGAAGGAACCCTTCGCGGGCCACGAAAACGGAAACCGATTGCGAGGTTTGGTCGGTCAATACCGCGCTCTCGGGAATCCAAATGGCTTTCTGCGACGATGTCGATTCGGCTGCCGAGTTGAGAAACGCGACCTGGGCGGAGCCTTCGATTCGCAGGAAGTCGTCGGGTTCGTTGATGCGGACTTTGACCTGTACGGTGGCCTTGGAGTAATTCGCGCCGGGGTCGATCCAAAGGATCGAGCCCTTGTATTTCCGATCTTTGTAGGCATCGGGGGTGACAAGGCATGGCATTTCTTTGCGTAAGCGGGCGATGTCTAGTTCGCTCACGTCGACTTCAACTCGCAGCTTGCGCATGTCGGCGATGGTGCCGAACTGAGCGTTCGCGTTCGCCCCCCTGCCGCCTTCTGCGGCCACGAAGTCACCGACTTCGACGTTACGCTCGAGAATCACGCCGGAAATCGGTGCGACGACTTCGCAATCGTCGAGCGCTTTCTGGGCGAAGTCGAGCGCGGCTTCATCGGCTGCGACTTGGGCGACGGCGTCGTCGAGCCAGCGCTTCGCGTCGGCGTATTCGATCGGCTGGGCGTTGCTCTCCTTGCTCAAGCCTTCGATGCGCGCGTAGTTGACTCGCTGATATGCGACGTTTGCGCGCGATTTGCCGAGGTTTGCGGTCGCTTCGTCACGTCGAGCGCGATAGATGACATCCTCAATGCGCGCGAGGACCTGCCCTTTTTCGACTCGATCGCCCTGCTCAAAATGCATCGCGACGATCTGACCGGAGACTTTGGTGGCCACCTCGACGCGATGATCGGAAACGATCTTGCCTGTGGCTGTTAGCAAAGGCGGTGCTTCTGAATCAGATCGGGCCGTGACGGTCACCAGCGGAATCTGTGATTTATTTTCGTCTTCGCTGGAAACAATGGCAGCGCTCAGGCCGCTGAGCTTTGAACGATTCGCCCAGCCGGCGTAGGCGAGGCCCGCGAAAACGCCGAGGATCAGCAGGCGCGTGACCCAACGCCCCACTCCGGTTGAGCGACTTCGCGGTCGCTGCTCCTTGGGGATGCCGAGGCTCTTGAGTTGCGATCGAACGTTGGCGACGTCATTCATGCAGTGAATTACTCCGAATCGAATCGTGCGCGGCGAATCACTTAATCGTCGGCCCTCATGGGGTCTCGCGATCCGCCGACCTTCTATTATAGTTCAACCACTCGGAAATGCGTCATCGAACCTGATCGGATTCGACGAAACCCTATGACATCGGACGAAACAAGACCGCCCAGCAACGGTATCCGCCTCTTGGTGGCGACGGCGGGCTTGCTCGGGTTGCTGGCGCTTCCGCTTTGCCTGTGGCTGCTCAGTCGGAATCAGTTCAACGTCGCAAACTACACGGTGCAGCTCTCGCCCAAACTGCCGCTATTTCCGTCGTTGGTCTTTGTGCTTGGCGGGTTGCTCATCACCATCGCCGTCGTGGCCGTGAACCGGAGTCTAATTGGTTCACGAAGCCCGATTGTATCACTTGGTGGCGCCTGCCTGCCTTTGATCATTTGCGTGCCCGTGGCTGCATACACGCGTCTTGCTCACCACGTTCCCTTTGTGCTGAGTTTCATCGTCATTGCAGCAGCCGGTTGGACCGGTTGGAGATTGGGATCGATCGTTTCGATCGGAAGATCCTCTCGGTCTGCTTATTGGATTGGGCTTGCAGTCATATTGTCCCTGGTGATCGCGCTCACCCTCGTTCATACGGGCATCCAGCGGAACTACTACGATCACTTCATGTTCGGGCACGCGGACATTGGCCACTATCTGGAGGAGATGAAAAACTGCCTCGCGGGTCGCGGGTTGCGGTCGGACAGCTTCGACTTCGTACGGCATGGTTGGCACTTTGTTCCGTTGTTTCATGTCGTGGTCCCGTTTTTTTGGCTGTGGCCGACAGAGACGTTCTGGATGGTGTTCGGTGCGTTCACGATGCACGCGACCGCGCTCATTGCTTATGTATTCGCCAAGCGCGTGACGGGTTCCGTCTTCTGTGCGTTGTGTTGGGGAATAGCGTGGCTGCTGCTGCCGTCTGTTGGGCGGATGGTCTTCAGCAACACGTACGGATTCCAGTGGACGTGCGTAGCTATCCCGCTGTTGGGATTGATGATTTACTTCTGGTACGCGGAACGGCTATGGGCGTCAGCCATCATGGCCGGGCTGGTCCTGCTCACGCAGGAGACGAACGCAGCCAGTGTGGTAGGTTGGGGGTTGTTTCTTGCGATCTTCACGAAACGGCGGATTTTTGGTCTTGCCATTGCGGCAGTGGCCGTTGTTTACCTCATCGTATGCTTGAAGTGGATCATTCCTTATTACTCGCACGGAATTGCGTATCAGCGGTTTGACCTTTTCGGGTCGCTCGGTCCAACCATCGCGGACGTGATTCAATCGCCGTTCACTAACCCGCGCGAGGTTTGGGCCAAGCTAAGTCGCGGGCAGGTTTTGTTTTACCTGGGAATGATGCTCGTCCCGTTGGCCGGGTTGCCGCTTCGCGGGTGGCGAATGGCGATGGCATCCCTGCCGGGATTGGTCCTCATCCTGCTCATGCAGAATCCGGAATATCTGAGTATCAAGTTCTGGCATCATTCGACATTTCTGCCGTTCCTGTTTTTTGCGGGAATGGTGGTCGCAGCGCAGAAGTCGGGCAATGTGGAGGAGACCCCCGATAGAGAGAATGATCTCGAAGTCTCACCCGTGCGGAAGCAACATGCCGGACGCGCAGGCGCGATCTTGATGGCCGCGTTATTCGCCCATTATTTCTTTGGTTTTTCGCCGGTGAGTCGACCATATGCGGTCGTTGCGGCTGACAGTTTCATGAATAGTGCCGACCCGCGACTTGCCGTCGTGGAGCAACTACGTCGCGACATTGCGCGAAGTAAGACTGTACTCGCTACGGAGAGGATGGCGGCCCACTTCTGGGATTACCGCCGCATCTACACGGGCGGGTTGCGACCTGTGGATTACATCATCATTGATCGCATTGACGCGTGGGATAGGTCAGGACTTCCGCAGGCGGTGGACAAGATACTGGCTGATCCTGATTACAAGAAGCAAATGGAAGCGGAGTCGATCGTTGTGTTTCAACGCCGTGCAGATGCGACGAGGGCTGAGCTGGGTGACTGAGTTTGAACCAGCTCAACACATCTACCGTAATCGCCCTCCCTCAGTTTCCAATAAGAGATGAGACGTCGACTCATCGCAGACAGAGAAATTGAACTGGGAGATTGGCAAAAATGGATAGCATCGAGTCCTTGCAAGAAAGACTTCGCGCAATTGCGGGTGAGCATTCGTTGCTAACGTTGGGCGCCGTTCCGAATACGATATTGAATAAACCCGATAAGGATCCTAACAAGGATTTGCTCTTTATTACGTTCGTAGGTGCGGAAGGATACCCGACACAAGCTAATGCAGAGAAATGCCTAGAAACTGTGGTCCGACTCTGTAAGGCGATCAGCGCGAATGGTCTTCCAACGTTATTTCAATCCGTAGTATTCACAGTATTACTCGATCTTCCAGGAGACGAGTATAAGACGAGATTCGTCAGAATTTATTGTGGGTCCGAAGAGTTCATGAAAGGCAGTATATGGTCAATAGAGCGTATTTGGCTAAAGATCAGGCATGAAAGGGAAGGCATGTTTTCCATGGACCTGGTTGATGATCCTGAGCCCTCATAGGTCACGCCGATTGAAGATACCATTTACCAATGGTTACTCTTTCTTCTCTTCCTTCGCGTTGGCGGGGTCGAGCTTGATGCCCTGCTCGGCCAAGGCGGCCACGTACTTGTCGGGCGATTCGAGGAAGCTCTTCTTGGCTTCGGGTGTGGCGAAGTAAATCGTCTGACCGCTGACCAGCTTCGCGGAGTTTCGACCGACGACTTCAGAACCCGTCACAGGGCACTTGATTTGGTATGTGTACGCATTAGCCAAAGCAGTTGCATATTGAGCGGGGTCTTTCCGATAACGCGTTGGACAACCGTTGCAGCAAAACAAGACCTTCTTGCCCTCCACATCGAACGAGAACTTTGCGTCGGCTGATTTGGACGCCATCACCGGGCAACGAACCTGCACCTTTGGTTTGTCCGCGAGCGCTTTGCGTTGGGCGGCAACGGCGTCAGCGAATTTCGGCGGGTCAGCCTGATACTTTTCGATGCCTTCTTTGTTGGAAAAGAAAACCGGCCCGTCATTGGTCGAGACGCTAAACGAAACATCGATCGCCTCGCCCGTTACCGGACATTTCGGCAGCGTGGATTTGGCGTCAGTGAGCTTGGGAGTCGTTGACGGGGCCTTCTCTTCGGCGTTTGCGACCAAAGCGCCGCAGCTCACTGTGAATCCGACGATCAACGCTGAAAACTTCAAACAGTTGGAACTGAACATTTATCAAGTCTCCTCAAATCAAACGGAGGACAAATAAGACACTCTACTGCTACTCATCTCAGTCGCGGCGTTTTCCTTGCACTGTATTTCACCGAAGGCGTCAATTGTTACACCGCTGCGAATCGAATCAGACTACTTGCCGGGTGGGCCAAGCAGCTCTTCAATAATTCGCTCGAATTCCTTCCGCAGCTTCTGATGTTCCTCGCCCGTGGCAGGGCCGGAGAATCCTGTGTGCACGGCCTTCACCTTGCCGTCTGCTTGAAGGAATATCGTAGTTGGATAAGCGACGATTTGCTCGAGCAATGGAAATGCGGCTGCGGCCTTTTCTTTGTCGCGGGTTCCGGCGATCAGGACGGGATACTTAATATTGTGTCGTTCGACGTAAGTCTTAACCTGCTTTGCATCGCGTTTCTCATCGCCGGTAAGTTCGAACGCTAGGCTGACGATGCGCAGGCCACGATCGCGGTATTTCGCGTCGAGTTCGGCGAGGAACGGCGCTTCATCGTGACAGTTTGGGCACCACGTGCCAAAAACTTCGATGATGCGCGCTTTGCCGGCAAACGCCGGATCGTTAAGTGATTTGCGATTCCCTTCCACGTCGGGAAATACGAGGTCGGCGAGTTTCACCGACTCGTTCACTTTCGAAAGCTTGAGCGGGTCGGGTAGCGTCGCGCTGGGGTCAGGCTTGGCTGTCCATTTTTCGTGATGCTTGTCGGAGGCCCAGAAATCGCCGGACAGCGTTCCGTCACTCTGGAGCGCAGCCTTGAACAGCAGCGCGTGCGCTCCGTCGAACGACGATAGCTGCAGGTTCTTGCCGTCGAACACGCCGTTCAGGAATCCGTAGTCTCCCGTGCTGCTGAGAAACGTGCCGCTGACGCGATCGGGCGAGTGTGTCTTGAAATCGCCCACGGCTGGGGTCGTCTCGCTTCCAAACTTGACCGACCATTTTCCGGCGATGGGGCTGTCTACGGGGATATTTGCAAGTTGTTGCGATGGCGTGCCCTTGAGGTTGAGCTCTGCGAAAAACGGCAATGTCGCCCATTGATCGGCGCCGCGGCGCTTTCGCCACTCGCCGCGCAATTCGAACTTCTCATCCGCGCGCATCACAGCCACGTTAGTTGGTAGTGCGTCCCCGGCGATCTTGACGGTCCCGGTAAGGGTTGCATCGAAATGTTCGAAGTTGATCTCAAATGACTGTGGTTGGCCCTTGGGACCACTGGATCGTTGAAGATCGGTCCACCTTGGGAATGTGCAAGACGGAACTCGAATGCGTTCCTCGCCGTTTACAACCCATGCGACAGGATGCGGGCTGGTAACGTCGATTTCCAGAACGAACGGCAACTCCCCGCCCGGACTTTTCAGATGGGCCGGACCAACGAGCCACTTGGGAGTCGCTTCGTTTTCCTGAAGTGCCTTGATGGTGCCCCCGGCCTTTTTCTTGCCCTCGGGGGACTGCACAAACAAAAAGAGCAACGCAACTAAATACGGCATGGTTTCCTCCTTCCCGGCACAATTGGACAGCACGAAGCCGAATACTCCCGCCAATAATGGGGCTTCGCAAACGGGATGGCTGGGCGATATGATAGCTGGAGGGAGCGTTCGGGGGAAAGTATGCCTTGCAAACCAATTCGGATTGGTCCGCGCAACAGACGCAGACGCTTGATCTGCCGTCTGTGGATGGCTGGTTGGCTGACTGCTTCTCTCATCTCAAGCGCCGCCTACGGCCAACAGGTTGAAATCGGCCCTGAGGGAAGAGACATTTCCCGCGATCATCGCGCCGCAAGTGGTGGCGAGAAGAGTAACAATCCGGATTACGATAGAGCAGTCCCGGTGCGCGAAACGCCGCTGCCGTTTCTGACGGTGGGTGATTTGTTGGTGGTCACACCCACCGACGATCCGACAGTCATTCGACAGCGAAGCGTCGAGCTGGCAGGCCCTGTATTGGTTCGGATCGCGCAAGACCGCAAGAGCCCACAGACTATTTCAATGCCGTTGTTCGATGGCCGGCGTGTCGTGATCGATGTCAATCGGATGGAATGGACATCGGACGCACGCTGGGCGATGTTCGGGGAACTGGCTGCTCCGGATTTTGGCTGGTTTACGCTGGTTTTTCGCGATGGAATCGTAGCCGCCAATCTGAGGTCGCCCGCGCTCGGCGTGTACCAGATACGGTATATGCCTTCCGGCGCGCATGTGCTTCGGCAGATCGACGAAAGCAAGTTTCCACCGTGCGGAACCGTGCCTGCGGATGACTTTCTGATCCCACCGCCGTTGGCTCAACCCATCGCTAACACGGCTGGTGCGTGCGCGGATGACGGATCGCAGATCGACATGCTGGTGGTGTACACGCAGAGCGCGCGGGTGTTCGCGGGCGGCACGTCGGCGATTCAGTCCCTGATCAATCTGGCTGAGGCCGAGACTAACTCGGCCTACTTATTCAGCCAAATCGCGCCAAGAGTTCGCGTGGTGGCTACGCATGAAGTGAATTATCAGGAGAGCGGGAACTCGCAGATCGACCGTGAACATTTGTATCTGCCGAACGACGGCGAGATGGACGAAGTGCATCTGCTGCGCGATGAGTACGTCGCGGACGTGGTCAGTCTGATCGTGCACAATCTCGAAGTGTGCGGGCGGGCGGCCTTCTCCGTTCAGTCGGGTAGCACGCCATTCCCGCAGCTCGCGTTCAACGTGGTTAAGGACACTTGCGCAACAGGTAATTTCAGTTTCGGACATGAGCTTGGGCACAACCAGGGATGTCGTCACGATCGCGGGGCCGATAACAGCGATCTCGGTTCGTTTCCCTATGCACATGGTTATCGTGATCCCTCGAACGAGTTCCGCACGATCATGGCTGTGCTGGTGCAAGGGGTGCCGCGCATTCCCTTTTTTTCCAACTCAGAGCTAACTTTCAACTTTCTTCCGCTGGGAATTCCGCCGGGGCAGCCCAATTCCGCTGACAACTCCTTGGCTATCAACAACACCGGCGCGGTCGTGGCCAATTTCCGCAATCGCGACTGCAACGGCAACGGTATTTGTGATGAGGAAGACATCGCAAGCGGCCAGAGTCAGGATTGCAATCACAATGGACGGCCTGACTCTTGCGAGCTGGACTGCAACCATAACGGGCGACACGATCAGTGCGATATCGCGATGGGAACCAGTCAAGACTGCGCGCACAATGGAATTCCCGATGAGTGTGAGCCTGACTGCAATCAGAATGGAATCGTCGACACATGCGACATCCTCTCGGGCAATGCGACGGACAACAATCACAATCAGATTCCCGACACGTGCGAACCGCCGATCATCTATGTGGATATCAACGCCAAGGGCCTGAACACGGGAACAAGCTGGATCAACGCGTCGCGCGATTTGCAGGCTGCGCTGGCCACGGCCGCGGTATCGCAGGGAGCGGTGCACGAAATTTGGGTGGCAGCGGGCACATACACGCCAACGGGTCCGGAGGGAAGTCGCGAGGCGACGTTCAATTTAATTAGCGGCGTCGGGATATATGGCGGGTTTGTGGGCGGTGAGACAAGTCGAACTCAGCGAAACCCGGAAATGTACGAGACGATCCTCAGCGGAGATTTGAATTCCGACGACGTGCCTTCTTTTGGGAACCGCGGTGACAACAGCTACAACGTGGTGACAAGCACTGACACTCTTTCGACGGCGGTGCTCGATGGGTTCACGATCCGTGGAGGCCACGCCGATGCGGCGTTTCCTCACAACGGTGGAGCGGGACTTTTCAATTCCGGCGGGAGCCCACGTATTTCGCGATGCGTGTTCCGCGACCACGACGCGGGCGGTCCGACCATCCTCGGCCACAGCGGCGCGGTGAACAATCATGGCGGCTCGCCGTTGTTTGTTGATTGTATTTTCGTAGGGAATGTTGCGAGCGGCAGCGGCGGCGCGGTTGGGAACAATCTTGAGAGCGCCCCCACCTTCATCAATTGTCGATTCTTTGGGAATAGTTCGCCATCCGGCGGGGCTGTGCGAAACGGAGGCGTCATCGGTGCGACACCGACGTTCATCAACTGCGCGTTCAGCGGAAACCAGACGTCCGGTCGCGGGGCGGCGGTGATCAACTTCCCGGGTGTGACCAGCACGTTTCACAATTGCACGATCGCGTTCAATTCCGCCTTTCAGGACGCGGGTGGTATTTTTGGCGAAGCCGAATCAACCGCGACAATTACCAACTCCATTCTCTGGGGAAACAGCGGGCAATCGGGACAGTCTCAGGCTGCTCAACTGCTTGGCGGGGACATCACCATTCATTCTTCATGCGTGCAGAATCTGACCGGTTCGCTTGTCGGCACGGGGAACATCAGCGCGAATCCGATGTTTGGTGCGCCGGCGGGTCACGATGGCGCGATTGGCACCGCGGACGATCAGTTTGCAATGCACCAGGGCTCTCCATGTATTGACTCGGGCACGAACAATCTGGTGCCGCTCGACATGTTCGACATCGACAGCGATGGAAGCACGAGCGAGAGAATCCCGCTGGATGTTCTGCGCAAGCCGAGGTTTTTCGATCAGCCCGACACGCCGAACGGTTCGCCGGGCAGCACGCCGCTAGTTGATCGCGGGGCTTACGAAAACGTCGACGATTGCAACGGCAATGGGATTTCCGATCCCGCTGAAACTGCCTCGGGCGCGTCACAGGACTGCAATCAGAATAGCAAGCCCGATGAATGCGAACCTTTCGTCGATTGCAACCTCAACGCCATCCGTGATAGCTGCGATATTTCCAACGGCATTGATACTGATTGCAACGCGAACGCGATTCCCGATGGATGTGAGTTAGACGATGCTCCGGCCATCGATTGCAACGCCAACAGTAGAATCGACTCGTGCGACATTGCCGACGGGACGAGCGACGATTGCAACGCGAACGCTGTTCCCGATGAATGCGATTTTGCCGATGGAACGAGCAAGGATTGCAACGACAACAACATTCCAGACGACTGCGAATCGACGGCTGATTGCGACCACAACGGCGAGCAGGACATCTGCCAGATCGATGCGAAACCGAGACTCGACTGCGATCTGAACGGAATCCTTGATAAATGCGAATCGCAGGACGATTGCAACAACAATCTTGAGTTGGACTTCTGCGAACTCGCTCGCGGCGAGGCCTTCGATTGTGATGGCAATGGCCTGCTCGACCAATGCGACATTGAATCGGGCGCAATGCTTGACGTAAACGCGAATAAGATCCCAGATCCATGCGAGTTTCCGACGCTATCGGTGAGCGCCGTAGGATGCCGCTACCTCTCGATTGTCCCCGTTCCGAACACGCACCAGCTGGCCATTCGTATTCGCGGCGACGCGAGTGATTCGAGAGTAAGTTGTGTAGACGCCTATGTGCAGGCGGATGGGAGTCTTGGGCCGAACGCCGTCTTTCTGCTGCCCGCCGTATGGGCAAGCATGTATCTATCCGATTCCGAGATCATTCCTGAAGCCACCTATCGCGCGTACGCCGACTATGGCGAGGTGGGCAATCCGGAGCTGTCGCTGCCGGTCTCTGCTCGGACTTGGGCGTGGGGCGATTTTGACGACTCCGGCGACCTCGATCTCGATGACCTGAGTTGCATGCTCAACGCCTCGTCGGGAAACTTCAATCTCTGCGCCTGGTATGAAGCGGACATGATGGGATTTGTGCCAAACCATGTCATTGACCTCAGCGATTTGACCGCGTTTCTCACAGCCTTCGCCGGCGGGAGTTACCCCGGTCCTTCGCCGTGCCCTTAGTGGACACGAGCGCTGTACCCCAGCGCCGTCGCGATTCGCTCGATGTAATGAGTCACTCGGGCATCGGTGTGATGCTCAATCTGCTGGCGACAACTGAACCCGGACACGAGAATCTCCGCAGTTCCGCGACTTCTCACCGCCGGGAAGAGTCGGTCCTCGCCGATGGACCGGGCAATGTCGTAATGCTCGGCCTCGTGACCGAAAGCACCTGCCATTCCGCAACATCCGCTGGGGATTTCGTAGGCTTTTCCATCGTATGTATGACTGAGCAGTCTGTGCAGATCGGTCGTGCCGATCAACGACTTCTGATGACAATGGGCATGAAAAAGGGCGCGGGAAGTCGATGGATTGAAACGGAGCGATTCGGGATTCTGTCTCAGAGCGTCCACCAGAAACGTCTCGATCATCATCGTTCGGCGGGCGAGCGTTGCAGCCATCGGACCGCGAACTAACTGCGGGTATTCATCCACCAGCATCAGTACGCAACTTGGTTCAGTGCCAACCACTGGCACTCCTGATGCTACTAGAGTCGCGAGCGAATCGACGTTTTCCTGTGCCAACTGCTTTGCTTCCGCCAGCAGCCCCTGACTGATCGCGACACGTCCGCAGCATTCGGTCGGTGGACACAACACCTGATAACCGGCGTGCTCCAGCACGAAAACGGCCGCGCGACCGACTTCCGGCGTGAAGTGGTTCATCCACGTATCGACGAAATAGACAACGCGGCCTCGCGGCGGCGTAGGCCAGGTCTTCGCTCGAACGTGCCTTCGGAACCATGCTCGAAAGGTCTGCTTTGCAAGCCGCGGCGGGTCGATGCGATGATCCAGACCGTATCGCTTGGCCAGCACGCGACGGAACAGCCCGCTTCGCGAAATCGCGCCGGAGATGGATCGAAATCGCTTCATACGATTGAGACGGTGTGGCACGTCAGCCAGAAACCGCGCACGATCGCTCGCACCATAAAGCAGGTTGCGATGCGACAGCCATTCCGATTTGAGTCGCGCCATGTCGACGCCGGTTGGACACTCGGTCTTGCAGGCTTTGCACGAAATGCACAAGTCCATGACGTCCGCCAGCGCCGGGTCGCCTAGACCGTCGATTAAGCCGCGATTCGACATCGCGAGCCGAAGCGCGTTGGCCCGTGCGCGGGTCGTGTGCATTTCATCATGCGTAGCCATGTACGAGGGGCACATGGTGCCGATCTCTTTTTGCCGACATTGACCCACCCCGCTGCACATGCCCGCCAGGCCCGACATGCCTCCTTGCGACGAAAAATCAAACGCGGTCTTCGGCTCGAAGGAGCGAAAGTTGAGACCGTAGCGCAAGTGATCGGTCATCGGCGGTGCGTCGACGATTTTGTTCGGATTCAAAATGCCGTCGGGGTCGAAGAGATTTTTGACTTCGCGAAACGCCCGCATGATCTGCGGTCCGTACATTCGCTCGAGCCAACAGGAGCGAACGAGACCGTCGCCGTGCTCGCCAGTCATGGTTCCGCCGAACTCCACGGCGAGGTCACACACTGCTTCCGCAATGCGTCGCATGCGATCGACATCGGCGCTTCGTTTGAGATTGAGTACCGGCTTGACGTGCAGGCAACCTACACTGGCATGGGCGTAATATCCGGCGACAACCTCTTCGCGTTTCAAGATGCTTTCGAATCGTTCGATGTAATCGCCAAGTCGCGCGGGATCGACGGCTGTGTCTTCGACGAATGAATACGGCTGATCGTCGCCCGGCTTGGACATCATCAAACCCAAACCTGCTTTGCGAAGGTTCCAGACATCTGCCTGTATCGCGGCATCCAAACCCGGCACGGCTGCATAAGCGGAACCGACTGTTTCGCGATCAGCCAGCAAAGCCCTCACTTGTCGATCGAGCGCTGCGGGATCATCGGCGAAGAACTCGACCGCAAGTATTCCTTCGGGGTCACCTGACAGAAACCGGCAGCGATCTCTGATGACTGAGTTTGCTCGGCCCGCATCGATGATCATGCGATCGATCAGCTCAATGGCGGCGGGCTGATGCTTCAGGATTCCGGGAACGGCCGCCAACGACTTTAGAAGATCATCGTAATGCAGCACGACGAGCGACGTGTGATTGGGTAATGGTTCGAGATTCAATGTGGCAGCAACGACGACACCCAGCGTGCCTTCCGATCCGCACAGAACTCTAGTTGCGTCGATGGTCGTGCCGCGCGGACCGAGTCGATCCAAACCGTAGCCGCCGTTGCTCCGCATGACTTTGGGGAATCGCGCTTGTATTTCATCGTAGTAATCGTCGCGAATGCGGCCCAGCCCCTGCTCTATCTCTTGCACGCGCGGTGCGCGAGTAGGAGTCACTTCCCCTGCCCAGTCACCTCGCTGAAACGAAACTATCTGACCATCAGCCAGAACGACCGTAAGCTCCAGCACGTGGTCGACGGTCCTGCCGTATCGAACTGATCTCGCTCCGCAGGAGTTGTTGGCGATCATGCCGCCGATGGTTGCTCTGCTGCTGGTGGCGACATCGGGCGCGAAGAAAAGTCGATGCGGCGTGAGGAAGAGATTCAGCTCGTCGAGCACGACGCCCGGTTCGACGACGACGGTGCGTCTGCCCACGTCCAGAGGGCCGATCTTGTGCATGTATCGAGATAGATCGATCTGCACTCCCGATCCCACCGCCCCACCGGCCAAGCCCGTGCCAGCCCCGCGCGGAACCACCGCCGTTTGAAACTCCGCGCATGTCTTTACCGTGTTCGCGACATCCTGTGCGTCTTTCGGAAACACCACGCCCGTCGGCACGATTTCGTAGATGCTCGCGTCGGTGGCGAAGAGCGCGCGAGAGAGCTTGTCGAAGCGAACATCGCCTTTCACGCACGATTTCAGGGCGCGCTCCAGTTCCGTCGAAGGTGCGCTCGCGCGAACGGTGGGAAGAGAGACGTCGTTCACGCGAAACTCACTGATCGATGGAAAATGTTGTGCGGACAAACGAGAGCTTGCGATAAAGATTCACGGTGGCGTCAGCCATTGCGCTGATGGTGTGATTCGCTCGAATGTACTCAGCGCCGCCGGTGGCTATCCGTCGCGCGTCCTCGCGCTTGTCGAGCAGGTATTGCAGCAGGTCAGCCAGACATTCGGGCGTAGATCGCGGACAAACCATCGCGGTCTGACCATCGCGTATGAAATCGGAGACGTTTTTGTTCACGCAAACGACGCACATGCCCGCTGCCAATGCTCGCAATGTGTTTACGTGGAAGGACTCGTCATCAGAGGTATCTACGAATATGTCGCTGTTACGAAACGCGTTGTTGATGTCGCCGGCCGGCTGGGCGAAAGTGACGCTCGCGCTCAGGTTTTTTGTGCGAGCCAGTTGGCGTAACGACGACTCGGCGCGGCCATCACCAAGAATGAAGCACTGAGCATTTACTTCCCGTTGATGGAGCAGCGCCAGCGCATGAAGCAGCAATTCGACGTGGGCCGTCTGATCCAGCGTCGTTGCGCAGAGGATCGTCGGCGCTCGCTCCGGAAAAGAAAAGCAGGCGATCTTGTCGGAGACCAGCAACCCAGGGCGGATGATCTCAAGCGATTCTGCCGCGATCCGGACGCGCGACTGAAACTGGGTGGCCAGCGGTTCGGTCAACGCCACCACGCGTGCGGATGACGGTCGATCGAACTGGGCGAGTGCATCAATATCGGCCAGCGAGGTGACCGTGAACACCGCGTCTGCATCAAACTCCTGCGCAATAATGGTGGTGAGCTCGATCGACTCATTCGAGAATGAGTGCACGATCTGAGGTGATTGCTCCGCCAGCGACTCGAGCAGCTGGTCGGTGCGCCGCGCGGCGAACGGCCACGACAGCGGCGGGTAAATGATTGCGCGGACTGGCCCGAGAGCGATTCCTGAAACGCCGGGGGCGCTTGAAACGACTTGTACCTGAAAGGCCTGGTCGACCAGCCCTATGATGAGAAAACGCAGGACCGGTCCCAGCCGACGATATGCATCGGCCTCGAGGCAGAGTGTCACCGTGGTCGAGGCTTGCGTGCGATCGTCGATCTGGTTCGGCACGGCGCCATCACAACATTCACTACCTGCCATGTCAACGAAGAAACTGCACGAGTTCGCTGCCTGGCTCCGTTTAGATGCATACGAAACCGTCAGTCATTGGGACATCCGCCACGGCCAAGCCGAAACCTGACCGTGTTGCCAATGACGCAGATTCGATCGAATTGTGTGGCTACAACTCAGCCTGTACGCGGCGAACTTCGGACACCTGGTAGAAAAAGCTCATCACTGACGGCACCAGCAAGATGAACGGAACGACGATCATGCTGCCCATGGCCATCTGCTGGACAGTGGAATAGAAACTGCCCATCGTCATGATGATCGCCGCCACGCCGGACATGAACACGACCGCGCCGAGAAAACCGGTAATCCCGATGATGAGGTAACGACGGTTAATCAGCGCGAGTGCACAGCCTCCGATCAGACCCGTCGCGGCGATAATCCATTGGGTAGGACCGGTGATTTTGAAATTGCCGCACAACTCCCACACTGCACCGGTGGCGATCAATCCGCCCAAAAGCGGAAGAGCGGCACGAGCGAAATAATAACCAAGCGTCGCCAGCACCAAAGCGCTCGCGCCAACGACGAACGGCTCCACTTCCTCGCCCTGGTAGCGCGCGACCAATGTTGCGCCGGCTGCACCGATCAAGGCATAGGATATGCCAACGCACGGTTTCCATAGGCGCCAGCCAAACAGCATCAGGATCAACCCGCCGACCAATAAAGGAAACCCGATGATGGATTGCATTTCACGCAACACGACAAGCCAATCGCGCAGGGATGTAATCATGGCAAAACTCCAACAAGTGATGGATCGCGGGGGCTTCACCGCCGAACGCGCGGTGAGCGAGCCCGAAACCCGCTTCGGATACCGGTACTAAACATGACAGCACTAGACTGGTTTAGCCTGAAGCACCGAACTCATCGAATCCGTCAGTCTGAAGCGCCGAAGCCTTAGGCCCGAGTCGATTTGAGCCTGAAAGGCTCATCGTCCATAGCCGGGGGTCGAGCGCTGCGAGACCCTCGGTTGAATATCCCAATCCTTCGCGACCCTGAAAGGGTCGACGAAGGCACGCCGAAGAGGACCCCTTCAGGGTCCTGACCGTTACGTTTCTTTCCCCCCGTGGGTTTCGTTCGCTACCGCGGACTCAACCCACGGCTATTCACGAGCAGCCTTTCAGGCTGGAACGTTTGGCGCCCCACCATATCATCCGCCGCTTCAACTGAATTCTAGCGATGTCGATTCAATCAAGGTCCTCGGACGAACAGATCGAGGACTTAGGTGAAGTGTACGATTCGCGCCGGCGTTATTCGTGACGCCGCGATATGAGACCTGACTGACACGCAGGAGGTCAGGATTTCTCGGGCGCGGCCGCTTTTCGCGTGACCATAAGTTGCACGATCAGCGAGCTGACCAGAAAAGCGCCCATAGCAATGCCCGCTACCGTCGGGCGGCTGGCCAACGCCTGATAAGCCGAGGGGACCATTTGAGCGAGTATCGCGAGTGAAGCAGCGGACACAAGGATAGTTCCGACGAGCGAGGTCGAAAGTATGGCCATCCAGCGAACCGCGATCACGCCCAGCAATACGCCCGTTAGAAACGTACCGACCGCGAGCAGTTGTCCGTCGCGCTCGGCCGTGGCGTCATGACCCTTCACGTGCGATCTCAAATCCTGCAAATACTGATCAACGTTTCGTTGCTGATAAGCCTGCTGTCCCGCGGGTGTTGGGACCGAAAACCCTTGCGAATTGGTAGCCTCGTATTTGAATGTCTGTGCGTGAGGCAGCACACGGTCATAGCTGAAGCCGCCGAGCGAAATTGACGCAAGCACTAAACCGGTGGCCACACCCATCCAAAGTCTAAACGTGAGGAAAGAAATGACACCGACCATGCACGCGCCGATGGCGGCACAAAGCGCCGGCTGGAATCCGGCAGATACTCCGAAATGATATCCGCCGTACAAGCCAAGTGCGATAAACGCGCCAGTGATACCCAGACGCGCGAACTTCGCACCGAGCGAGCTGATCACGACGCCGACAAGCAGCACGCCGAAGGCGATGGCCATCGCGTTGGTGGCTGTTCCGTTATTGACGTGCTGGGAAAAACCCTGACGAAGCTGCTCGAAGACACTGGCATAATCGGACATTGCGGCACCTGTCTTGGAGGGGAACTGTTCAACCCGCGCTACGGCACGACAGGGCCGAAGCGCCTACTAAAGCCCTCCCTATTGTAACGTGGTATTCGTTTGCGGTTTCGTAATATTCTGTCGAACACTCGGGAGTTTGTGTTCCAACGCTGTAACTATCCGGGAACTGTAAAACGATCAGGATAAGTCGAGATTTCGATCTCAATGTAATTCGCGTCCAAACGGCCAGTTCGGCGAAAATTATCCGCCAGAATCGCCAGCTTTCGCTGGACCGAGTTTTCCTCAATCTCCTTGCCCGGCGCAGAGCCCCAGCGGATCTTGCCCCCGGCGCGGTCTGTCGCCAGCACCACGTGCGAAGCGCGCGGGTCCACGCGGCCGTTCATGTTGTCAACGATGACCGCCGAAACCTGATGTGCGAACGGTTGAATAGAAAGCGCATCGATGAGCTTCAAAGCCGCCCGAAGATCATCACCCGCCCACGTTTCACCGGGTCGGGGCACCGCCGCCCGCACACCCTGAATGGACTTGTAACTCGCGTCATAGGAATACGTACCCGGAACTCGCACGGCGGATCCGTCCACCATGAAATAGCCGTTGTCCTGTTGCACCATGGCCACGGGCACGCGATAGCGACAACTGACTTCGAACAATCCGTCGCTGTTGCGGCGAACAAATTGCACGGACGAAACCCAACCGGTTGATTCGAGACGCGACACCATCGCGCGGCACACCGCATCGTCCGTCCATGATGGGCTTGAGCGAACGATTTCGCTGAGGTTCTCATGAAGTAGGTTCGATGCCAGCGGCACGAGCGGAGAGGGAAGATCGACCAGCACTATCGAAGGAGCCTTCTTGCTGCACACTTCCCGATCGACGTGCGCTTCGAGTCGAGATAAGCCGAACGCGCCAACTCCACCAATGACTGCGATGACAAACAGCGCGATGAGGCGCGAGACGATCGCTCGTCGCGCACGTTCACCCAGATCGGCGAGCCACGCAGAGGTCGCTGACTGCGACTTCGATTTCTTGTTTCTTCCCATGTTAGCTGAATCGCTCCAGTGATAAGTCGATGATTCTTTGGCAAAGCGCGTCGAAGCTAAGTCCCACGCGCGCAGCCGACTTGGGCAGCAGCGAATGATCCGTAAACCCGGGGATCGTGTTCACTTCGAGCACGTAGGGATTCATCGTCTTGCGATCGATCATCCAATCCACGCGCGAAAAGACGGAGCAACCCAAAGCCTGATGGGCGTTTAACGAAAGCAACTGCACGCGTTGCAACAGGTCTGCTGGCAGATCGATTTCGAAAAGATACTCGGTGTCGTTCGAGATGTACTTGGCTTCGTAGTCGTAGAACTCGCGAGGCGTGCGAATCTGGCACACCGGCAGCGCACGATCGCCAAGCACGCCGACCGTCAACTCCGGGCCCTGAATGTAATCCTCAACAAGGGCCGTGCCGTATTTGCTAACCAGCTTGCGGACAGATCGGTCAAGGGAAACCGCATCGCGAACGATGGTTGTATCCACGCTGCTGCCGGATGAAACCGGTTTCACGACAGCCGGCACGGAAAACTGTGCGGCTGCCTTCGCTACGTTTGCCTTGTCCGCCGCGAAGAACTTTGGCGTGGGCACGCCCGCATGCTCGAACTTTCGCTTGGCTGTCACCTTGTCCATGGCCGTTCGCGATGAGTCCGCACCGGAGCCCGTGTATTTGATCCGTCGACGATCCAACTCGGCCTGCAGCGCCCCGTCTTCGCCGAACTCACCGTGAAGGGCGATGAAAACGATGTCGCACTCGCGTTCGAGCGCCGAAAGGTCTGTCGGACCAATGTCACAAAGTTCAACGCGATGACCCAATCGAATCAGCGCTTCATACACCGAGCGACCGCTGTTGAGGCTGACTTCGCGTTCCAGACCGGGGCCGCCGGCGAGCACAATGATGTCGAGCGTGCTGCGCGAATTCGTTTTCCGCGCTTCCGTCGGTCGTTCAAGTTCCAGTGTTGTCATTTCAGTTTCCCCTTCTGCTTAACGAACTCTTGATCACTTCGTTCATTGGTGGCATTACACGGGTTGCACGGTCAAGCCACAGCTTGGCCGTGGCGAACTTTTCTTGCACACATCACTCAAGCGAACGAAACCACCAGCGCGATCACCAAATATCGATTTCAGTTTCCAGCTCCATGCCGAATTCCGTACGCACTCGATCGCGCACATGTTCGATGAGATCCACGACGTCTCGCGCCCTGGCTTCGCGGTTAGCAATGATGAAGTTGGCATGATGTTCGGAGACTTGCGCACCGCCGCGACGCGCGCCTTTTAGACCCGCCTGGTCGATCAACGCACCGGCTGACTTTCCGGTGGGGTTCTTGAAGATACAGCCCGCGCTCTGGTCCGCCAGCGGCTGCGTGCGCCGCTTGTACGCGAAACACTCATCATGCTCCGCGGATACCTTCGTGGGGTCATCCTCTGCTAGACCGAGCACAGCGTCGAGAACGATTCGATCGCCCACTTGTGAACGTCGATACGTGAAACCCAGTCGTTCCTTCGACCACGTTTCGACATTGCCCTTGCGATCGATGACCCGAGCCTCGCGAACAATATCCTTCATCTCGCCGAACCGCCCGCCGGCGTTCATGCGAATCGCCCCGCCGATCGTCGCGGGAATGCCCGCCAGCCCCTGCAATCCTGACAGCCCTCGACGGCTACTGGTCTTGCAGAACGGCATCAAATCAACGCCGCCGCCCACTCGCACGCCGTCCTTTTCCTTACTCACCTGCCGAAAGGAATCGGAATCGAGACGAATGACGACCCCATCGAAGCCGTCGTCAGCCACCAGTACGTTCGCACCCGCGCCAAGAACTTTCGCGGAAATACCGACCTCTTCGGCTCGTTTCAGAAATTGAGACAGATCGTCCACGTCGCGTGGATGAAAAACATGTCGCGCACAGCCGCCAAGCTGAAACCACGTCAGGGGTGCGATGGGCACATCGGATTCGATGCGATCAGCAAATTCTCTCGACCAATCCATCGGCCACCTTCCACACATCACCCGCGCCCATGGTCAAGACCATGTCGCCGTCGGTCACACACTTGGCCACATGCTCGGTAATAGCATCGAGAGAGGCAAAATACGTCGCACGCCCCCCGCGCCGCTGGATTCGGGAGACAAGTTCCTGAGCGCCAACCTGACGATCCAGTTCGTCCGTCTCGCGGGCGCCATAAATATCAGGCACGATGATCTCATCCGCCTCGCCAAATGAAGCCGCGAAATCATCCATGAAATGACGCGTGCGCGACTGCTGATGCGGCTGAAAGACAACCCACATGCGCTTCGGCTCATAACGACGCCGCACGGCATCGATCGTCACGCGAATCTCCGTCGGGTGATGAGCGTAGTCATCCACGATGGTGACGCCACCGCCATTGCCGCGATAGGTCATGCGCCGACTGACGCCGCTGTACAACGGCAACAACTCAGCCATCTCACGTGGAGACACGCCCGCATGATGTGCGAGCGCAATCGCAGCCAACGCATTCGCGACGTTGTGCTTGCCGGGAATCGTCAGTTCCGTGGCAAACAGTCGTGTCGACTGAAAGATCACATCAAAGGCGAATCGACCGCGATCCACACGCAGATTCGTCGCGCGCCAATCGACGCCGTCGCCAAATCCAAATGTCTCGATCGGCGCAACCGCACGACGCGACGCTTCGCGAACGGCAGCGTCCTCGCCGTTGCAAACGAGTAAGCCATCGCGGGCGACCTGCGCCCCGAACTCGCCGAACGCATCGATGATGTCACTCAGGTCGCGATAGCAATCGAGATGATCGGGCTCGATATTCAGGAACGCAGCCGTGTGCGGATGGAAATTCAGGAAAGAACGATCGAACTCGCACGATTCCACGATGAAATGCGGGCCGCTGCCCGCACCGCTGCTGCCGCCAAGCTGCTCCGAACGCGCGCCGACGATGAACGACGGCTGAAGCCCGCTCTCCTTGAACAGAAACGCGGTCATGGCAGTCGTCGTGCTCTTGCCGTGCGTGCCGGCAATCGCCACACCGCGACAACCGTTCATCAGCACGCCGACCAGCTCCGCATATTTGATGACGGTAAGCCCACGCTGTCGCGCGGCTTTCATTTCGGGATTTGTCTCGGGCACGGCTGCACTAGCGACGACGAGATCAACGCCGTCGGCCAACTGCTCTTCGCGATGCCCGATGCCGATTCTCGCACCGCTGGTGGTTAGTTCGCCGAGTCCTTCAAAACTGGATAGGTCGGAACCTGAAACAATCGCGCCGCGTTCGAGGAGAACTCGCGCCGCTCCGATCATTCCACACCCGCCGATCCCGATCATGTGAACGCGCAGACCGCGAACTGATGAAATCGTCGCGGAATTTGATTTGACGCGATGCGCAACCGATTGAGCCATGTGATCCCTCACATTTTCCGAGTGAGCACATCCATGAAAAAGCAAAATCGCGGAGGAATCCAAAACGCTCGCGCGAATCGGCCAAGCATGCCTGGTTGTGCAAGGAACTCTAGACCGCTCGGTTCCGCATTTCCAGTGAGGCCGATCTTGCTTTGTATCGGGTATAGTATAAGAACTGCTGCAAAGATTCACCAGTGACAGTTTGCGCGCGAACGAGATTTTCTTGATCGTGTGAATTGACAACTCGCGAAGCGAATTGCGTTGGAGAAATCATAGGCTATCGGCGAACACGCGATCGCTTCGCGACGATACTAGTGACGCCTCATTGATTCGCGGCTGTTCCAACGTTCCTTGCATAACAGCCATATCAATCAAGCGCCGGGCAATGTTTTCAGCCGCGTGCGGATTACCGATTTTTCTGGCGGTTGCAGCCATGCTGTCGCGCAACGCGTCGTCGCTAACAAGCCGCTCCAACGCCTTTCTCAATACTGGCGCGTTGATCGCGACATCCTTGCTGTCGTTCACAATCTCTGCGGCCTTGTTTCGCGCCAGGCACAACGCGTTAGAGACCTGGTGCATGTCGCGATGGAACGGGTAGGGCATGAGGATGGACGCCCTGCCGACGGCTGTTATCTCAGCTAAGGTAGATGCGCCGGAACGCGAGATGACCAGGTCAGCCAGCAACATTGCAGCCGGCATTTCGTTGGTGTAAGGAATAACAACGGCCTTCACGCACTTGTTCGTGTAGGCTGCTTGAACTAACTCATGATCAGCAGCCCCAGTCAGGTGCAGTATTTGCCAGTTGGCACCGCCCTTTGACTCAAACAAATCGAGATTGGCGATGACAGCCTCATTTATCGTTCGTGCTCCCTGCGATGCGCCGGTTATCAGCAGCGTTCGCCGCGATGGATCGAGCCCAAATGTGTTTGCTGCCAATTCGCGATCATTGGTCAGAAAGCCCGATCGAACAGGACAGCCCAGTGTTTCCACTTTCGCAGTGCTGGGAAAGTGGGCGATTGAGTCAGCCCATTGGGTTAGGACAACGTCGGCACGTTTGGCGAGGAAGCGATTGGCTTTGCCGGGGACCGCGTCGGGGTTGAAAATCGCCGAAGGAACACGCAGGTCGCGCGACGCAAGAATAGCAGGAACCGAAGTCAGACCCCCCGTACCGACGACTGCGGCTGGTCTGTGTACCTGCAAATACCGCCGCAGTCGGGCACGCTCGGCCCGGATGCGTAACAAGATTCGGGGCCATCGCCACGGAAGCGGAGACAACGGAGCCAGATTCTGAGTTTGCACCTCGGCTTCATGGTCTGCCAGGATTTGACTATCGATGCTTCGCCGCGAGGTGAAAAACGTGAATCGGACGCGGCCCAGTTTTTGGCGAAGCGCCTCAGCCACCGCCAGCGCCGGGTACAGGTGTCCGCCGGTCCCTCCACCTGCGAAGACAAACAGCGGCGGTTCGTGAATCATGTCAGGCAGGTTCGCTTTCAGCGGTGCCGCATCGCGACGCGATCGCGGCCAGAAGGCCAATGGAAAAACCGTAGGCCATGATACCGCTTCCGCCTGCGGAAATCAGCGGCAGCGAAATGCCGGTGGTCGGCGTAAGGACGGTGACGACGGCAATGTTCATGGCAGCCTGCAGAGTCATCGCCAGCGTCAGACCGAACGCGAGAAGGCGCTCGAACTGCGTCGGGGCGTTCCACGCGATCTTAATCCCCAGCCAGATTAGGGTTGCGAAAAGCCCGATCACAACACACGCACCGAGGAATCCGGTTTCCTCGCAAAGCGCGCTGAAAATGAAGTCCGTTCGACTTTCGGGCAGATAGCCGTATTTCTGGATTCCGGCGCCCAACCCGGTGCCCCACCAACTTCCCGAGGCGATGGTGACCAGCGATTGCAGCGGTTGATACCCACCGGCTAACTCTTCGTCCCACATTCGCGTGAACGCAAGCAAGCGGTCACGTCGGTATTGCTCGGCGTAGAGGAGACCGACCAGTGTAGTAGCTCCGATCCCCGATAGCAGCCCGAGATGCCAGATTCTGCTTCCGGCGACCATCAGCATGCCAAACCCGACAGTCCCAAGCAGAGCGGCTGTCCCAAGGTTTTCGCTTCCCACCAGAAGCACAATGATGCCAACGATTCCAGCTGACGGGACAAACGACCGCCAGAATGATCGCTCGGTTTCTGCGATTCGCGAGAAAAACGCCGCGAGACCAGCCACCAGAGCAGGCTTGGCTAGTTCAGACGGTTGGAAGCTGAGTCCGGCAACTCCAAGTTTGAGCCAGCGCTGCGATCCTCGGTGTGAGTCCGTCAACCCGGGAATCAGGGCAGCCACCAGCAACAGGACAACCATGAGGAAAAACGTCCACGCGAGCCCCTGTCGCCAGCCCGATGAACTCAAGAAAGTCGGAGCGACCCACGCCGTCGCCAGCAACGCGCCTATTCCCATGCCCGAAAATACGAGCTGGCGACCGATGGCTGAGTTCCACAACTCGCCCCCGATGACCGGACGATCAAGATTGGCGGCTGACGAACCAACGATAACCAGACCAATAGCCATCAAGGTCAAAGCGATGGCAATGACCCAGCCGGGATAAACCTCCTGCGCTGGCCTATCTAGTGCGACGGCGTCCATGCCTGCGTTAGTCGGTTCAAGTTGGGATAATTCTTTATCGATTCCAGTCGCCCTTCGCAGGAGAGGCTCGCAGGTTGTTCTTTGTAATTTGCACGGGTACTAATTACTCAAACTGAGCAGTTTTAGGCTGCTCTTAGGTACTCTTTGATTCTCTGGTA